>NZ_JBHYFK010000003.1:0-344841 GCF_051859565.1 Glycocaulis sp. | reverse complement strand
GCCCCGGGGGGGCGCCCCCCCCGGTTGGGGGGGGTGTGTGGGTTGCGCCCGGGGGGGGGGCCCCCGCTTTCTGGGATACCCCCCCTCGGCCCTTCGGGCCACTCCCCCCGCAGGCGGGGGGAGACACCATGGGTTCCCCGGACAAGCCGGGCCATGACAATGATTGGACCTAAACCCCGATCACGAACGAGACATTCGCCGTGCCGGAGCCGCCGACATTGAAGGTGGCGAAGGTTTTTGCGCCCTCCACCTGCATGTCGCCGGCCTTGCCCGATGTCTGGCGCGCAGCATCGAGCGCCATGCGCACGCCGGTCGCGCCAACAGGATGGCCAAGCCCGATCAGCCCGCCGGACGGGTTCACCGGCAGCTTGCCGTCAAACGCGATTGTCCCGTCCTCGACCGCCTTCCAGGCTTCACCCGGAGCGGTGAGGCCGAAATGCTCGATCGCCATGTATTCGGTGACCGAAAAGCAGTCATGGGTTTCGATCCCGTCGACATCTTCCGGGCCGGAAATGCCGGCTCGCGCGTAGGCATCGGTGATGGCCTTGCGCGTCCAAGGCAGGGCGTAACCGCCCTCCTTGCGCGATTTTTCCAGCTTGGTTTCCATCAATAGCGGCGCGGTGGTGTGCC
The DNA here is from genome assembly GCF_051859565.1 of Glycocaulis sp. Classification (GTDB taxonomy): domain Bacteria; phylum Pseudomonadota; class Alphaproteobacteria; order Caulobacterales; family Maricaulaceae; genus Glycocaulis. Next base: position 344,211 of record NZ_JBHYFK010000003.1, on the reverse strand, counting down.
CCCAGCCCTTGAGGCGGGGAATGGCAGCCAGCTCCAGCCCGCGCTTCGCCGCGTACGCCCGCGCGGACTTCTCGCCCGCCAGCACGATCACGGCAGAGCCATCCGTCACCTGCCCACAATCGGAGCGGCGCATCCAGCCTTCGATGACGGGATTGGCCTCGTCATCGCGCGCAAAACTGCCTTCGCCGAACTGCCAGGCCCGTGTCTGTGCGTGCGGGTTACGCTTGGCGTTGTCGAAATTGATGCGCGAGATCGCGGCCAGATGCTCGTATTTCAGCCCGTAGCGGCGATCATACTCCTCGGCCAGATCGGAGAACATGGCTGGCCAGAGATACCTTGCGCCCAGCGCCTCGCGCCCGGCCCAGGCCGCACTGCCCAGATGCTGCGCCGCGGTTTCACCGGGCACGTTGCGCATCATCTCCACGCCCACGACCGCGATAGTGTCGTAATGGCCGGCGAGGATGTCGCTCATGGCGGCGAGTATCGCCATCGATCCGGAAGCGCAGGCCGCCTCGTGGCGGCTTGTGGGCTTGCCTTCAAAGCCGGGATCGACATGGCCCATGAAGCCGCCCAGCAGGCCCTGACCGCAGAACAGCTCTCCGGCGAAATTGCCGACATGCACCGCGTCGATCTCGGCGGCATCCATCTGCACATCGTCCAGCGCCGCGCGCGTGGTATCGGCGACCATGTCGAAGAGGGTTTTGTCCTTGCGCGTCCAGTTGGCGGCGAAATCGCTTTGCGCGCCACCAAGGATGAAGACAGGAGCGGTCATGCGTGCTTTTCCTTCGCGATTTCGACCAGACGCCAGCGCAGGACCTTGTTCAGCGGGTTTCGTGGCAGAGCGTCGACGATGATGAGCTGTTCAGGCAGTTTGAAGTTGGCGATTTCCTTGGCCTTGAGGAATTCGACGATCTCTTCGAGCGTCACCGTTCCGTCCTCTTTGGGGACGGCGGCAACCCAGATGCGCTCGCCCATCACCTCGTCGGGCATGCCAAACACGGCCGCCTCGGTCAGCTTGGGATGTCCCTCGAGCAGGGTGTCCAGCTCGGCCGCCGAAATATTCACGCCGCCGCGGATGATGATGTCCTTGGCCCTGCCCCGGAAGCTGAAGAAGGCCTGATCCTCAGCAGATATCTGAAACAGATCGCCGGTGCGGAAATAGCCGTCAGCGTCGAACACTTCTTTCTGCTCGGCGGCGGTAGAGCCCCAATATCCCTCGAACACTGACGGGCCGCGCACCAGCAGCTCGCCATCCTCGCCGGGCTGGGTCACTTCCTGTCCGGTCTCGATCGACACCAGCTTGGTCTCGATGCGCGCATGCATGGGGTTGGCGAAATGTGCGCCCTTGTATCCGAAACGCGGGAAGGCCGTCGCCCGCAAGGCGGGATCGGGCACATCACCGGGCCCTGAGCACAGCGAAATGCCCTCATTGGACCCGAACAGGTTGACGATCTCCACGCCGCGCTTCTGCCAGCCCGCGACCATGAACTCCGATAGCGGCGCAGATCCCGAACCGATCACGCGCAGCCTGGACAGGTCAAACTGGTCCAGCATGCCCTCCTGCTTGAGGAGCATGGTGAGCACCGCCGGCGGCGCAATCGTCGCCGTTACCTTCTCGGTGACCAGCTGCTTGAGGAAAACCGGCAGGTCGAACGGGTGGTGGAGAACCAGCGTGCCTTCGCTCAGGAGCCAGGAGACGAACATGCCGCCAATGGCCGCCATATTCGTCATCGGGAACGGGTTCAAAAGCACGTCGTGGGGCTGGATGGCCATGCCGTGATACGTGGCCGGGCCGATGGCCAGCCAGTGATTGTGGGAGCGGGGCACGCCCTTGGGCACCCCTGTCGTGCCGGAGGTCCAGCAAATGGTGAAGCAATCGTCGGCCTCGCCCTTCTGCTTGGCGACAGCGCCGCCCAGGCCGAACGGGCCCTTGCGGGTGTTAGCGCGGCTGATCTCGGCAGAGAAATCGACCAGCCCGTCCCCGCCGCCATCCATCGACAGCACCTTGGCACGGTCGCCAGCCACCGCCTTGCAGCCGCGCGCCAGCTCGCGGTCCTTGAACATTCTGGAGGCAATGAAGGCGCGCGGACGCACTGCATCCATCGCATGGCGCAATTCATGGCCGGCATACTGGACCGGCACGGGGCTGAGGATGATCCCTAGCTTGGCGCAGGCCAGATAGATCGAGAGCGTGTCGACCACGTTGGGCATCTGCATGACCACGCGGTCGCCCTTGACCAGCCCCTGACCGCTGAGTGCCGCTGCTGTGCGCTCAACCTCGTCCGCCAGATCAGCCCACACCAGACGGCGCGGCTTGCGTCCCGTCAGCGCTTCACGGTCGGGCGGATCGATCGCGGCCAGAGCCTGGGGACGCTTTGCGGCAGCCTGAAGAAACACATCATAGAAGGTGTCATCGCCCCACCAGCCTTGCTTGCGATAGCTGGCGATCTTTTTCGGCGGTGCGAGTTTCATGCAGTCTGCCTCCCCAAGCCTGTCAGAAAAGTCATTATGCCCTGCCCCGCGCCTCATGCCACAGGGCGCGTTCAGGCAGGGCACTGGTCTTATGTCTGGCTGTGGCCGGTCAGGCCCAGCCCATCTCGGTTCCCGGCACCCATGTGGAGTGGAAACCGGGTGGCACGCGCGCAGGCAGGATGACACGGGCGACAGGACCCGCCTGAATATCCTTGGCGTCGATGATATGGCACTCCGACTGCCCGTCCACCTCGTTCGTGATGAAGGTGATGAGATACCCGTCATCTTCATCGCCATTGGAGTTGAGGCGCGGCGCGAACGGGCTTTCAGACCCGTACCAGCCATCCTTGAACTTCAGGCTCTGCGACGAGCCGGTCCTGGTGTCGAACTTGATCAGCCCGTCAAACACCATCGTCTCGCGATTGGTCGGGATGGAGACGTGGTAGGAATAGCGCGACTTGCGCCCGGCCACGTCCATGTTGACGGTCGGGAACTCGGCGTTGCGGTCGTCCAGCCATTCCTCGCGGGTTTCGCCCGTTTTCAGGTTGAACTTCCAGCGGTGAAAGCGCGCCTTCAGGAGCAGGAAGGCCATCATGCGCGAATACATGCCCTGACCGGGCTTTGAGGGCGGGCATGGCTCGGTCACCCGGCAGCCCTCCATGACGATCCAGTCGCCCTCCTCCCACGCATTGGTGACATGGTAGATGTAGCAGGGCTCGGCCTCGAACCAGCGCACATCACCTTCATTGCCGTATTTCGGGATCACGCCGAAGCGTGACGGCATGTCGGGATAGAAAGTCACCTTGTGGATGCCGCGCGGCAAAAGCTCGGGATCCCAGAACAGCGGCAGATCGTGCAGGATCGCATAGTTTTCCGTCATCGCCATGTCGTGCGGCAGGCGCGGGCCCGGCACGTCGATGGGCACATTGCGGATCATCTGACCCTCCCGCGAGACGACGTGATAGGTCATGTAGGGCGGCTTGGTGTTGTAATCGAAGAAGAAAAGCTCGCCCGTCACCGGATCGGTCTTGGCGTGGGCGGAAACCTGACGGGTCAGTGCGCCGCCCCAGGTCTGCTCACCCAGCGTGTCGCCCGTCGCCGGATCAAGGCGGATGGGCACGCCCGCCTGATACCACAGCGCCAGCACCTCGCCATTATGCAGGATGAGGTCGGTATTGCCCGAATCCTTCAGCCAGCCATCAGAACCCGCACCCGGAGGGGCGTTGGGATCAGGATGGCCCATATAGCCCGGCCATTGCTCCTCACCCCGTGCGGCATTCGCCTTGAAGTGTGCAGTCTGGACAAAACGGGAGCGATAGCTCGCCTTGCCGTCCTTGAAGGCGATGGTGTGGACCATGCCGTCACCGTCAAACCAGTGATGCTTGGATTTGGGCGCATAGACCTGGTTCGGCCCGTTGCGCATATAGGCACCGCACAGATCAGCCGGAATTTCACCAATGACCTTCAGCTCATTGGCTGTCGTCTCATGGGCGACCGGCGCGTAAAGGCCGCGCAGATAAGCATTGTCGATATTGGCGAGCCATGACGGGGCGTCGCGCTCCATACCGTTATTGGACTCAGGCACCGGGGCGTTCATCACGAGCACTCCTTTCCAGACCATGAGGGGGCGAGACGGCCCCCAGTTCGTGTGTTGTGTATTCACGGGCGAGACGGGCGACGATGCTGCCCAGCGGCTCCACCGCGTTTACCGCGCCAACCCCCTGCCCGGCCGACCAGACATCTTTCCAGCCCTTGAGTATCTGGGAGGGGTCATCGAACTGCACCTTGCCCTTTTCAGGCAGGTTTTCCGGGTCGAGCCCCGAGCGTCTCAGACTTTCCTTAAGCCAGCTTGCCGGCACGCCGGTGACGGAGGCCGACACAACAATGTCGGACGCGCCGGAGCGCACCACCATGTCCTTGTAATCAGGATGAGCCAGGCTCTCCTCGGCCGGGATGAAGGCGGTGCCCATATAGGCCAGATCCGCGCCCATCGCCTCGGCAGCGCGGATGCCGCGTCCTGTCGAGATGCCCCCCGCGACGGCAATGATACCGTCAAAAAACTGGCGCACCGCTTCAATGAAGGCGACATTGGCCACCATGCCCGTATGGCCGCCCGCTCCGGCGCACACCAGCACCAGACCGTCCACGCCGGTCGCTGCAGCCTTCGCCGCGAACTCCACCGAGTTCACATCGGCAAACACCAGCCCGCCATAGCTGTGAACCGCTTCCACAACGCGTTGCGGGCCGCCAAGCGCCGTGATGACGATGGGTGGCTGGTATTTCTTCACCAGCTCCAGTTCCGCATCGAACCGCGGATAGGAAGAATGGCAAACCATGTTGAAAGCCCAGGGCGCATCCTCTTCGGTCAGCGCCTCAGCGATGGTCTTCATCCACGCTTCAACATCTTCGATCGTGCGGCAGTTCGGACCCGGAAACGAGCCGATGACACCCGACCGGCACGCGGCCAGCACCATGTCCGGCCCGGACACAAGAAACATCGGCGCGGCTACCAGAGGCAGACGCAGGCGGCGAGTGATTGTATCGGGCAAGCGGTTCAAGTGTCGGCCTTTTTCGTTTGCATTGCCACGCATGGGAGCATGGTCACTTTGTTAGCGAAACTGACGCTAACTGTTTTCGACGGCTGCCTCAACCCCCGCAACGATGTTTGCGTAATGCAAAACCATCGGTTCTAGTGGCACCATGGACTCCCGGCTCAAGCAGATGATTCAGAACAACCCCGTTTCCCACGCCATGGATGTGGTAGGCGAGGCGTGGACCATGCTGATTCTGCGCGAGGCGTTCCGTGGTGCGCGCCGCTTCGATGACTGGCTGGACCGGCTGGCGATTGCGCGGTCTGTTCTCGCCCGGCGGCTGAAAACCCTGACCGATGCAGGGCTGCTGTCACGCAGGCAGTACCAGTCCCGCCCGGACCGCTTTGAATACGTGCTCACGGCCATGGGGCGCGACCTATACGGCGTCGCCATCATGCTGATTTTCTGGGAGCAGGACTGGTCGCCGCGCTCCGATCCTTCCCGCGCGATACGTCTGGTCCTGCGGGACGGCTCCGTCGCGGTGGAGCCGGTCATGGCCGGCGAAGACCCCAAAGCCCCCATCCTGCCCGGCGATGTCATGCCCCGTCCTGGCCCGGTGCCCGGTCAGGCCCCGGCCCTGAAAGAGATGCGCCGGAGGAAGGTCCAGCCTGCCATGCGCGCCAGCGGCAAACCCATCGAGCTGGGCATCGAGCTGTTCGGCGATTACTGGACCAATCTGGTGCTGGCGGCCTGCTTTTACCGGGTGCGGCGCTATGACGACTTTCTGAAGACGCTCGATGTATCGACCAGCGTGCTCGCGGACCGGCTGGACGGCCTCGTGTCTCACGGGATCCTCGCCCGCAAGCGCTACCAGATGCGCCCGGAGCGCTTTGAGTATGTGCTTACCGAACGCGGCCGGGCGCTCTACCCCACCGTATTGGCGTTCTTTGCCTGGGGCGCACGCTGGATGTGCGAACCGGGCAAGCTGCCCGTCGAACTGATTTCCCAGACCACAGGAAAGCCGGTCCTGCCGGTCCTGCGCAATGCGGTGACCGGCGAGGAGATCGATGCGCGCAGCGTGCGCCCCGTCCCTGCCCTGTCGGCCAGCGAACGCGCTGCAATCAGCGCGGCGCAGTGAACAAGCGCAAGGGCAGGCTGGAACGGATGGTCTGAAACAGGAAAGGGCGGCGCCTTGCGGCACCGCCCTTCCCGTCTTGCGTCATCCCACTAGAGAACTAGCCGCCCAGACGCATCCGGAACTGCGCGCCGAATGTGCGCGGCGGCGCGAACACCGTGAACCCGATATCGAGGTTCTTGATGATGTGGCTCGGATAGAGCTCGTCGGTGAGGTTGCGGCCCCACAGCGAGATGTCCCAGTTGGCGTTGTCCGGTCCCCAGCTCAGCCGGGCATCCACCGTACCGTAAGATTCCACCAGCGTTTCAGGCGCATTGGACGGATCGAAGAAATAATCCCCCGTCCAGTTATAGTCGACGCGCGCACGCGCCGTACCTGTTCCAACCGGCACCGTCAGCGCCGCATAGACATTGTACTGGTGCTCCGGCGAGCGGGTCAGCTGGTTGCCGTTATAGGGCAGCACACCGAGATTGGAGACCGCATCGGTGGTGTACTGCGCATCGAGATACGCGTAGGAACCACCGAACTGGAAGTAGTCATTGGCCTGGAAGGCAAACTCGGCCTCCACGCCCCTGATCTCCGCATCCGCGTTCGAGGTCGATAGTGCCAGCCCCAGCAGCTCATAGACCTGCAGGCTCTGATAGTCGGTGTAGAACGCCGCCAGGTTGAAGATGCCCCGGCCTTCCGCGAAGGTCGACTTCATCCCGATCTCGAAATTGTCGAGAATTTCAGGGTCGAGCGCAGTCGTCGCCTGCACCGCGCTTTGCGCCTGGCTGGGATAGAGGCCGGACTTGTAGCCCCGGTCATAGGATGCGTAGAGCATCACATTGTCCGATGCCTGCCAGTCCAGTGCGAGACGCCAGGTCGGCTCGGTCCAGCTTTCGCTGCCCGATGCGCCTGCCGGATAGGCGACGCCAGGGGGCGGGCCAAGCGGGATACCCGGGAAAGGTCCGCCCGGCGTCGCATTGTCTACGCCGCGTGCGAAGATTTCCTTGGAGTCATAGGTCAGTCGGCCACCGACGGTCAGGTTCAGCGTGTCGGCCAGCGGCATGGTCAGCTGGGCAAACACCGCAGCAGACTGGTTCGTGGCTTCCTGGAAGAAAGTCACATCACCGGATGCAATCACGGGCAGCGGAGCGCGGGCATCGACGATGAAGCGCTCATTGCGGTCTACTTCCTCATGGAAGAGGTAGAGGCCGGCCACCCAGAAGGCGCCATTGCCGAGCGTGCGCGACAGGCGGAATTCCTGCGTGAACTGCCAGGCTTTGTCTTCGTTGATGTCTTCGACGCGCAGCACATAGGGCGGCACGGGCAGACCGCCCAGATCATCAAACCACGAGAATTCAAGACCGCGATAGGAGGTCAGCGAGGTGAAATCCATGTCGCCGAATGTTGTGTCGGCACGGAAAAGAAAGCCCCAGCTGTCGCGCTCCTGGAACGTGGAGGGATCAGAGAAGCTCTGGCGTTCATTGAGGCCGGCACGGATGGCACCTATCAGGCCGATAAACGCCGGGTTAGTGTTCGGGCCAACGACCGGAACACGGGCCTGACCGTCAGTCTCGTCACGCGCATAATCGGCCTGCGCCAGGAAGCTCCAGTTGCCTGCATCCCAGCTGATGGCACCACGAACACCCCAAGTGCTTGAACCGCCAAGGTCTGCGCCCGAGGGCACGCTTTCGGAGTAGCCGTCATTGGCCTGATAGAGGAAGGCCAGACGCCCGGCAGCGCCCTCACCCAGCGGGCCGTTCAGAACAGCGCTGACAAGGCGGTCATTATAATCGCCATAGCCGAAGGTGAACTCGCCAAAGGACTGGGTGGCGTCCGGGCGGGCCGAGATGATGTTCACCGCGCCGCCAGCCGCGTTGCGGCCATAGAGCGTGCCTTGCGGCCCGCGCAGCACTTCCACGCGCTCGATATCAAAGAAGCTGAGGGCGCCGCCACCGGCCCGGCCGATATAGACCTCGTCGATGGACACGGCGACAGACGGATCGCCCGCAGCGGAATCGGACGTGGAGCCGATGCCGCGAATGTAAAGCTGCGGCTCACCGATATTGAACCTGGTCATGGTGAAGCCAGGCGTACGCTCGGCAATGCCCTCAACGCCCGCAATGGACGAATCGCGCAAGTCAGCCGCGCTGAACGCAGTTACGGCGACCGGCACGTCCTGTACTGACTGCTCGCGGCGCTGGGCCGTCACAGTGATGATTTCGGCGGACTGCGCAATCGCGGTGCCCGCCGAGGCCAGCGCGCCGGTCAGTGCCATGGCACCGACAGACAAGCGTAGCCACGCTTTTGATCTGTTCATTTGAACCTCCCCTGTATGTCTTTTGGATTCCGGCAAGGCCGACGGAATCGCCTGCATCACCGTATCGGACACACCATAACTTCAATAAACGAACTAACTCAAGGTCACTTTGTTAAAGAAACCGTCGTGTTCGCAGCGAGTGTGGCGCAAAAACCGCGTCAGGCCTCAGCCGGGCCGGCGCATCTGCACGACGCGAAAGCGGGGTGCGACGAAAGCCAGATCCGTCAGGCTGGCATTGCCCGCGGGATTGAGCCCGGTGACGTGATAGTCGGAATACGCGCCCATAAAGTTCATCGGCATGCCACGGTCGATATTGATGCTGAGCGAGGCTCCGGCGGCGAGATAGTCCGGCTCGGCGGAGTCGATGAAGCTTTCATCGGTGGAGTACAGATAGGAAGCGATGGCACCGCGCGTGCGGGCCTGCGAGGTGGCAAGGCGCACGCCCTCTGCCGCGCTGTCCACCGGGATGACGAAGCTGACCGGGCCAAAGCGCTCCTCGCCGTAGAAATCCTCATTCTTCGCATCGCACTCGATCAGGACCGGGCTGGCGGTGCGCGCATCCGGGTAGTCCGGGTTCGAGACCGGGCCGGAGCGGCGCAATATATTGCCCTCCGCTTCGCCCTTGCGCGTCATGGCTTCCACATTCTCGATGGTCGCATCGGCCTGCACGGCGGCGGCGATGGCCGGCCCCAGCGTGTTGTCGCCCGCGATCTTGTCGATGGCAGAGACCAGCGTCTCCACCGCGTCGTCATAGGCAATCATGCCGTCCGGCGTCTGCACGCCAGAACGCGAGATGAACACATTCTGCGGCGCGGTGCACATTTGGGCGGCGAACGTCACCATCGCGCGCGCAACAGTGTGCGCCACGCGCCCAAAATCATTAGCGGAATGGATGACAACCGAGTTGCAGCCCGCCGTCTCGGTGAAGACGAGCCTGCCGGGGCAGTTGTTTTCGATCCAGGTGCCGAAGCGCTGCGAGCCGGTGTAATCGACAATCCGGCAGTCCGGCTGCTCCAGCAGCTTTATCGTGATCTGATCGAGGGGCTCATCTGCAGCCAGGAGAACGAGGTTCGGGTCATAGCCCGCCTTCTCCAGCACCTCGCGGCAGGTGCGCACAGCCATCGCCACGGGCAGCACGCCCGTCGGGTGGGGCTTCACGATGACCGGGTTGCCGGTCATCAGATTGGCGGTCATCGCGGGGTAGGCATTCCACAAGGGGAAGGTGGCACAGCAGATGACCACCGCAGGGCCCAGCGGCACGCGCACATAGCGCTTTTTCAGGCTGACCGGCTCCGGCTCCAGAAAGCGCTTGGTCCAGCTGGCGGTCTCCGGCACGTCCTGCATCGCCTTCATGGCGTAGACGAGCGCTTCCAGTCCCCGGTCGAGCGCGTTGGCGCCGGAACCGGAAAACGCCATCACATAGCCCTGCCCGGCGGTGTGCATGGTGGCATGCGCGTTCTCGAAGGCATTCTTCTCCATCGCGAACAGCATTTCGGTGATGATACCGGCGCGCTCCTCGATGCTGGCCTTCATCCAGCCGGACATCGCCTTGCGCGAGGCGGCAAACAGCGCCGCCGGATCAGATTTGGGATAGGTGATGCCAAGGGGCTGACGCGTATAGGGGGAGACCTCCGCGCCCAGCGTGCCGATCGTGCCGGGCTGATCGAGATCGAAAAACTTGCCGAGCTGGGCGTCAAAGCGCGCCTTGCCAAGGCGCGGCGCATCCTCGCCATGCAGTTTTGCGCTCGGCGATTCCTTGAACGGGCTCCAGTGATCGCGTGTCCGGACCGCCTTCAGTGCGGTGTCGAGCGTTTCACGGTGCTGATCGAAAAGCCGGGCTGCTACGCTCATCAGTTACCTCCGGGGCCGAAATTTCTTGTGCCAAGATGATTGCATAACCGGCGCGCGCCGGTATCGTCGGGATATAAAGTATCTTTATCGAAGTTACAGGGCAACCCGGCAACCGTCCGCTTCTGGGCAGAGGTTTCATGGATAGCGTTTACATCACAGGCGTGGGGATGACCCCGCTGGGCAAACACCTGTCGCGCACGGTGAAAGACCTGACTCGCGAAGCGGTGACGGGCGCGCTTGCCGATGCCGGGCTGCAGGCGCACCAGATAGAGGCTGCCCTGTTCTCCAATACGCGCCAGCCCATGCTGGAGGGGCAAAATGCCGTGCGCGGCGAGATTGCGCTCAGCCCCCTTGGCATTGAAGGCATCAAAATCGTCAATGTTGAGAATGCCTGCGCCTCCGGCTCATCTGCCGTCGCGCTAGGCGCTGCCATGATCCGCGCGGGCGAGGCAGAGACTGTGCTGGTTGTTGGGGCGGAAAAGATGGTCTTCCCCGACCGCACCGAACAGGTCATGGCCGCTTTCCGGGGCGGCACGGATATTGAACGCATCGAGGAAACCGCCAGCGCCATGGCGGCTCTGGGCGCCAGCCTGATCCCGGCAGATGCCCCAGACGCGCCCCGCAGCTTCTTCATGGATATTTATGCCGGCATCGCCCGCACCCACATGGAAGCGTTCGGCACCACACGCGAACAGCTAGCCATGGCAGCCGCCAAGAACCATACCCATGCCGCCGAAAACCCGAACGCGCAGTACCGCACGCCGTTCACACCTGAGAACGTGCTGGCCGACAAGCCGGTAATCTGGCCGCTGACGCGTGCCATGTGCGCGCCGGTCAGCGATGGCGCTGCGGCCCTCGTTCTGCAATCGGCCAGCGCCGCAAAAGCCAATAAGCGCGCGGTGAAGCTGGCCGGCACTGGCTGGACGACGGCCCGCGCGCGCGCCGTCGATGACTGGGACGGGCATCTGGGCAAGCGGGCAGCCGACCTGGCGTACGAGGCCGCAGGTCTCGGGCCCGCAGATATGCATGTTGCCGAGGTTCACGATGCGACAAGCTTTGCCGAAATCCTGCAGATCGAAAATCTGGGACTGTGTCCGCGCGGGGAAGGCGGGCCGTTCACGGCATCCGGCGCGACGGCGCGCGGCGGGCGCATTCCGGTCAATGCCGGGGGCGGGCTGATCGCCAAGGGCCATCCGGTGGGGGCGACCGGCATTATCCAGATCGTGGAAACATGCCGGCAATTAAGGGGGGAGGCAGGCAGTATGCAGGTTGAAGGCGCGCGCGCTGGCGTTTGCGAAAATGGTGGCGGGTTCCTGGGAATTGAGGAGGCCGTCACGCTGGTGACGGTGCTGACACGATGACGCAGTCCGAACTGTCCACGCACCCGGTCAGCCTGTTCTGGGAGGCGGCACGGCGCTTCCCGGATCATGGTGCCGCCTGTGAATATGATTCAGAGGGCCGGCTCATCGGGCGGATCGGCTTTTATGCGCTATCCCAGCGGGTGCGCAGCCTTGCTGCGAGCCTCGCCGGACGGTTTGCCCCCGGCGCGCGCATTGCCCTGTCCGCAGCCAACACGATCGATCATGTGACGGCCTATCTGGCCATCCAGTCGGCGGGGATGGTGTGGGTGCCGCTGAACCCCAGCAACGGCCCGCAACTTAACGCAGCCGCGCTGAAAAGGGTGGAGGCTGATCTGGTGCTCGCAGGGCCTGCCGAGGCTCAGGCGCTGGCACCCCTGTGTCCGGATGTGGAGCTGATTGCAGCGGACGGACCGCCCGCTCCCGGCTTTGAGCCAGTGTTGCGCAAGCCTGAAGACACGATGGCCATCAAGTTTACGGGCGGATCCACGGGCGAGCCGAAGGGCGTGGTCCAGTCCAACCGCTCGGTGATGGCCAATATCATCAATATGGCGGAGCGCTTTGGCAGCGATGACACGCCGGTGTTTCTGGCGTGCTCTCCCCTCACCCACGGCGCCTCCCACTTCGTCCTGCCGACGCTGGCGCGCGGGGGGCGGCTGGTCCTGCTTCACAAGCCGGACCCCAACCTGATCCTGCGGCTGTTGCGCGACGAGGCCGTGACCGAGAGCTTCATGGCGCCGACGCTGATCCTGCGCCTGTGCGCTCTCGTCGACAGGCCGGTCGCCGCCCCAGCACTCAAACGCATCATTTACGGGGCCGCTCCCATGCCGGCCGATCAGCTGCTCAGGGCACAGCGCGTGTTCGGGCCGCGCCTTGCAGGGCTCTACGGCCAGACTGAAGCGCCCATGACCATCGCCGCGATCACGGAATCAGAACTGGCGGAGCCAAGGCTTGCCAACAGTGTGGGCAAGGCCGGGCGCTTATGCGAGATCGCCATTCTGGGCAGCGAGGGCGAAGCGCTGCCGCCCGGCCAGACAGGCGAGATCGCTGTCAAAGGCCCGCTCTTGATGGACGGGTATCTCGGTGATGCCACGCGCACCTGCGACACGCTGCGCCGTGGCTGGCTGCATACCGGCGATCTGGGACATCTCGACCGCGAGGGCTATCTGTTCATCACCGGGCGTGCCAGCGACATGCTGATTTCCGGCGGTTACAACATCCACCCTGCAGAGGTGGAGGCGGCGCTTCTGACGCTGCCCGGCATCGACGAAGCCTGCGCGTTTGCCGTGCCTGACCGGCAATGGGGCGAACGGCTGGAGGCCGCTATCACACCGATGCGTGGCCAGGACCTCGATGGCGCGCAGCTTCTCGTGCTGGCGCGCGAGCTATTGGGTCCGGTGAAAACGCCCAAGGCGATCCACATTCTGCCGCGCCTGCCGCGCAATCCGGTTGGCAAGGTGACGCGCTCCAGCGTACGCAGTGTGATCTACCCGCCGCAGCAGGATGAACGCAGTACCGGCCGATGACCCTGCCTGACCGCCTCATGGACCATTTTGGCAGCAATGAAGCACACCAGCGCTTCTGGGGGCTACTGGACGCGCGCGTGCTGGAACTGGGGGACGGGCGTACACGGCTGGAAATTCCGGTCGCGAAACACTGGCTGAACCTCAATAACGCTGTCCATGGCGGTGCGAGTGCCGGCTGGCTGGATCAGGTGGCGGGCCTTGCCACCAACACGCTGTGCGGCCCCGGAGAGGTCTTCGTGACCGCAACGGCCAGTCTGCAATACCGCCGCCCGTTTGCGCCCGATGACGGCCCTGCCCTTGCCAGCGCGGAAGTCACCGCCAGGACGGGCCGCAAGGCAACCACCCATGCACGCATCGCCAACAGGCATGGCGACATAGCTCTGGAAGGGGAATTTCTGTTCATCCTCACGGCGCGGCGCGTAAACACGACGCACCCTGCTTCTCCAGCAGAGGATTGATAGCTCTACAGCTCAGCGCTAGGTCTTGGAGCCGAAGCCCATGCAGGAGACGCCCATCATGACCCGTCCGATAGCTTTGACCTCTCTGGCGATGGCCGTGATGCTGGCGGCCTGCGGAGACCCCGGCAGCGACACGCCCGGTGCGGCACCGCAACCCCAGACCCATGGCGGCGCGCCCGAACTCACAGCCAGCGCGCAGGAGAGCCAGGCCATCCTTGCCGGGCTTGGCGAGCCTTACGCGTCTGCCAATCTGGATAATGGCCGGCGGCTTTTCCGCCGCTGCGCCTCCTGCCACACGCTGGGCGCCGGTGACCGGCATCTGGTCGGCCCTAACCTTCACGGCATGTTCGGGCGGCGGGTTGGCGAGGCAGAGGGATTCCGCTTCTCACGCGCGCTGGAACAGGCCGATTTCGTCTGGACCAAGGCAGAGCTGGATCAATGGCTGGCCAATCCGCGCACCTATCTGCCCGGCAACCGCATGAGCTTTGCCGGCCTGCGCGATGAAGCCGATCGCAACGACCTGATCGCGTTCCTCGCGGTGGAAACCGGCCGCTAGATCCCCTACTCAGCTGGCTGCTGTATGGTGTCTGAGCCGCCAAGGCTCTGACCGGCCTGACGCGCTTCCTTCTCCAGCTGACGCGATACCCAGTTCGGTGTCTTGGTGAACCGGCCGAATACCGCATAGGCCGTCGGTACCACGAAGAGCGTGAACAGGGTTGCGACCATGACGCCGGTAAAGATCACGACGCCGATGGTGATGCGGCTTTCGGAGCCCGGACCGTAGGCCATGACCAGCGGAAACGCGCCGATTGCCGTGGAGATGCCAGTCATCAGGATCGGGCGGAAGCGTGTGGCCGCCGCTTCCAGCGTCGCTTCGGCAACGCTCATCCCCTCCTCGCGGAGCTGGTTGGCAAATTCCACGATGAGAATGCCGTTCTTTGCCGCCAGCCCCACAAGAATGATCAAACCGATCTGGGAATAGATGTTCAGCGAGGAGCCGGCCATGTACAGGCCGAACAGGCCGCCGGCGACTGCCAGCGGCACGGTCAGCATGATGATGAGTGGCTGGATGAAGCTTTCAAACTGGGCCGCCAGCACCAGGAACACGATCAGCAGTGCCATGCCGAAGGCAAAGAGCATGGCGTTGTTGGATTCCAGAAACTCGCGTGCGCTGCCGACATATTCGGTCGCCATGTCGGCGGGTAGTTCGGCGCGCGCATAGCTGTCCAGCCAGTCAATGGCATCACCCAGCGTGTAGCCGTCGGCCAGGGTGGCCGACACGGTGATCGAGCGCTGACGGTTCACGCGGTTGCGTTGCTGCGCTTCGCCAGTTTCCCGCAAGGATACGAGGTTCGACAGCGGAATGAGCTCGCCAGCCCCGCCGCGCACATAGAGCATTTCCATGTCCGACTGGCTGGAGCGCTGTTCGCGGCGGTTTTCCGCAATGACGTTATAGGCCTCGCCCCGGTCGATGAACTGGCCCATGCGGCGGGAGCCCAGATGGGTTTGCAGCGTGCGCCCGATATCGGACACCGATACGCCCAGCGCGGCTGCGCGCTCGCGGTCGATGTCAACGACCACCCGCGGCGAGCTGGGCTCGAAATCCTTGCGGGCACGCAGAAGGCCGGGATTGGTCTCCTCAAGTGTGGCAATCAGCCGGTCTGCCTCACGGTCGATAAGATCGTAGTCTGGTCCCTGCAGGACGATCTGGATGTCATCTCCGCCACCGCCCCCGCCGCCAAGGGAGGAACGCATGGAGGCAAAGGCGCGCACGCCCGTCAGCTGCCCCAGACGCTGGTTGACCTCATTTACAATCTCCATGCCGGGACGGCGTTCGCCCCACGGTGTCATGGTGCCGACCACAATGCCGCTGGAAAAACCGGCGCCGCCGCCAAAGCCCGGAACGACCACCAGCACGCGGCGTAGTTCGCCTGCTTCAACATACTCCATGAGAATGTCTTCGATGATCGCGGCCTGCTCGGCAGTATATTCGAAGCTTGCGCCGTCTGCGGCGCTGAACCGGCTAAAGAAATTGCCGCGATCCTCCGGCGGCGTCAGCTCGCTGGGCAACTGGCTGAAAAGGAAGATCGACCCGCCAACAGCGGCGACCACAAACGGGATAATCAGCCAGGGAAGCGACAGGACGACATCCAGCGATTCCTTATAGGCATTGCGGAGCTTCGTTACGCCCTTGTCCACCCATCGTGCCGGGCCGCGCACGCCCTCGCTCGGACGGACAAGCTTGGAACTCATCATCGGCGACAGGGTGAGCGCAACAAAGCTGGACAGCACCACCGCCCCGGTGATCGCGACGGCCAGCTCTGTAAAGATGCGGCCGATCAAGCCCGGCAACACGACCAGCGGCACGAAAACCGCCACCAGCGTGGCAGTCGTGGCGATAACCGCAAAGAAGACCTGCCGCGCCCCCTGAAGCGAGGCCAGTGTCGGCGGCTCGCCCAGATCGACGCGGCGCTGGATATTCTCCATGACCACGATCGAGTCATCGACCACCAGTCCGATTGCCAGAACAAGCGCCAGCAGGGTGAGGATGTTGATCGAGAAGCCGAAGGCCGCGAGCACGGCAAACACGCCGATCAGACAGACCGGCACCACAGCCGCAGGAATGACCGCCGCGCGGAAACTGCCCAGAAACAGATAGATGACCAGCACGACCAGCGTGGCGGCGACAGCAAGCGTGCGCCACACCTCGTTGATCGACTCGCGAATGAAAACCGTGTCGTCCGAGGCGTTGAGCAGCTGCATGCCTTCAGGCAATTGCGGCGCGATTCGTGCTGCCTCCGCGCGGATCGAGTCGGCCACGGCCACCGCGTTCGACCGGCTCTGGCGGATAAAGCCGATGCCGATCATGTTCTGGCCATTACCCCTGAACAGGGCGCGCTCCTGCTCTGCAGCCAGCTCCACATCGGCAATCTCGCCAAGCCGGATGATGTGGCCGTCACCGCGGGTGATCGGCAAGCGTCGGAAGCTGTCCTCGGTGGCAAACAGACGCTCGACACGCACAACAAGCTGGCTGGACGCGGTCTCCAGAGAGCCGCCGGGCAGCTCGACATTCTCGGCGCGCAGCGCATTCTCGATGTCAGCGACCGTGAGCCGGCGGGCGGCCATGGCCTGCGGATCGAGCCAGATGCGCATGGCGTAGCGGCGCTGGCCGCCGATCTGCACCTGGGAGATGCCGTCAATCACCGAAAAGCGGTCGACGAGGAAACGGTCGGCGTAGTCTGTCAGCTCTTCGGCTGTCATCGACTCCGACATGAGATTGTACCAGAGGAAGGGCCGCGCGTCGGAGTCCTGCTTGGTGACGACAACTTCTTCTACATCCGGCGGCAACTGGCGCCTTGCGCGCGATACGGCCTCGCGGACATCGTTCGCCGCCGCTTCGAGATCACGCCCCAGCCGGAAGGTGATGGAAATACGCGCTTCGCCGTCCTGCGAACTTGAACGGATAATATCGACGCCCTCAATGCCGCCGAGCGCGCCCTCAATGGGCTGCGTCACCTGGTTTTCCATCACCTCGGCGTTTGCGCCCGGGAAGTCGGCGCGCACCGATACGACAGGTTGATCGACATCAGGCAGCTCGCGCAAAGGCAGGTCGCGAACGCCCAGAATGCCGAACACCACGATCAGGGCGCTGGCAACAAACGCGATGACCGGGCGGCGGACGGCAATATCGGAAAGCGTCATGGGTTGGCGCTCCCTGCCACAGTGCCTGCAGGCGCTGCGGCAACCGCATTGCTGGCGGTGCGCCGGTCATTGCCGTCCCCGCGTGGTGCAATGCGCGCGCCGTCACGAATGCGATGCACGCCCTGACGCACGATGACCGTACCGGTCTCTATGCCTTCGAGCACTTCGAGGAATCCCTCCGAGCGCGCGCCGACACGGATCTCGCGCTGTACCGCATAATGGCCAGCTTCATCCTGCGCCACCGTGTAGACAAAGACCTGATCGCGCAGGCGGGTGATAGCCGTTTCCGGCACTGATGGCCGGGTGCGCGGATCACGCCGGACCTGCACTGTCATAAGGAGGCCGGGGCGCAGCCTGCCGTCTGCATTATCAATCTCGGCCCTGACCGTCACGGCGCGGGTGGCCGGATCAATGCGGCTGTCGACCTGGGTGATCTGGCCGGTGAATTCCTCGCCGGGGAATGCCGACGTAAGGGCGGCAATCTCCATCCCGGCAGACACAGTGGCAAGGAAGCGCTCCGGCAATGTGAAATCAAGCTTGATGATGCTGGTATCATCGAGCTGGGCAATCGTGTCGCCTGGGCGCACCAGCTGGCCAAGGCTGACCGCGCGCAGCCCCACCACGCCGTTAAACGGCGCGCGGATAAGCCGGTCATCCACGCGGGCCTCCAGCGCGGCGACGCGCGCGCGGGCCCGTTCAGCGTTGGCCTGTATCTCATCAAGGCGCGAACGCGGCGCAACCCCGCGCTCAGACAGATCACGGATGCGCTCCAGCTCCTGTTGTGCCTCACGCAGGGAGGCGCGCGCTTCCGACAAGCCAGCCACCTCCTCGGCGTCGCGTAGCTCAACGAGAAGATCGCCAGCCGCGACGCGCTGACCGGAATCAAAATGGATCCGTGAAATCGTGTCGGAAATCTTGGCCGTTACCAGCACCGACTCATTGGCATTGGCAGTGCCAAGTGCCTCGACGATATCGGCAAAGCTGCGCGGTTCGACCTCGTAAAGGGCCACCGGAGTCGCCATGCCGCGCATCTGCCCGGTGCCACCGGAGTTCTGAGACACCGCCCGCACAACAACCGCAGCCGCCATCCCGGCGAAGATGATGGCAACAATGATGAGGAACATGGCGCGGCGCATGGCGGTCTCTCTTTTTCTTTTGCGTAGCGATATGCGTTGCGAGTGACAAAAAGCAAAATGAATTAGCCGTGATGAGCACATCACCGCAGCCTTTCAACGGCGTGCTTACACGGTCTAAAAGCGCCGCCAGAGGCGTATGAACGCCGCTCTCTCACGGGCGGAGTTGTCAGTCTGTAGCGTGCCCAGCACGCCCGCGGAGACCGAAAACCCGGCAGGCGCATCATAGACGGCGCTGAGCTGGGCCCGATGGCCTTAATAGGCCGGCGCTCCGGGCCGCCTGCTGGCCCGCACCGAAAAAGTCTCGGTGATGATACGCCAGCGCGGCGAGACAGGCACACCCACCGCACTGTCAAAGCGCCATTCCTCGCCGCCGCGTTCGGCCAGCGACCGCCGGGCCAGCTGAATGTCGGCAAAGCCATCCCGGCCAAATGCGCGCCCGGCAAGCAGCCGGGTCTCCACATCAGCTCCGCCGGTCCCGAAGCGCTGATTGTTGCGGTTCTCGCCGCCCGATTCAAAGGTGCGTGAAAGCTGCGCGGAGAGAGCCCAGGGGCCGGTTTCGAGAAGCCTCAGCCTCACGCCAGCCTCGGTGCCGCCAACAGCGACCAGTGCATTGCTGAACGCGGTGTCTGCCACTTCATCCGGCGCGGCGCGGGTTTCGCTGAGCGATTGCAGCGCAAAACGCCCGACCAGTGTCACCCGATCCACAAGCCCATACTCAGCATAAAAGCTGATTTCCGACTTGCGCAACTGTGTCCCGCCCGGCGCGGTAAGCCAGTGCGTGGAGTAGCCGGTCAGCAGCACGCCCTCGCCGCGTTTCTGGGTCCATGCGCCGGCCTGCGCCTCTCCGGCCAGAACACCTGCCAGCAGCGGCACACAGGCGGCTATCACCCATGGGCCGCGCAAAGCAAAGACGCCTAAACGTCGTAGCCCGGAGATTGCCTGTCCACCCGGCCACGCAAGGCCGCCCAGGCGATTTCCTTGAAAAACTCGTTGGTGAAGGCCTGCTCGCCCTGGGCGTAGACACGGTCCTGCATGTCCTTGCCCCATTCGACCAGCTCGGCGCCCTGCGCCAGAGTCTGCATCTTGCAGGCGCGCTCCAGCATGTACATGCGCACATAGCACGAGAAGGGATGGTCGCCCGTGGTCAGCGTGCCGTGATTGTTGAGGATCATCAGGTTCTTGTCGCCAAGATCGGCCACCAGACGCTCTTTCTCGTCCTCTTCCAGGGCAATGCCCTCATAGCCGTGATAGGCGACATCCTTCATCACCGTCATGGCGCTTTGCGAAATGGGCAGAAGGCCGCGCTTCTGCGCCGACACCGCGACACCCTGATCGGTGTGCAGGTGCATCGCCACTTTCACGTCCGGGCGCGCATGATGGATCGCCGAGTGGATGGTAAAGCCGGCCGGGTTGATGCCGTACTGGCTGGGCGGCAGGACATTACCCTCAAGGTCAACCTTCACGAGATTGGAGGCCGTAACATCTTCAAACAAAAGGCCGAACGGGTTGAGCAGAAAATGCTCCTCCGGGCCCGGCACGCGCATGGAGATGTGGGTGAAGAACAGATCGTCCCAGCCATGCATGAAGATGAGCCGGTAAAGCGCGGCCAGATCACAACGCGCCTTCCATTCCTCGGCCGAGACCTGATCTTTTACTGAAAGCTGGGCGCGGTCATCCATGGCATTTCTCCCGTGCGGCCCCGTCCGGCGGGCCTCTCATTATTTGCTCCGTCAAGAATTGCGCGACCATGCACGCAGGTCAAATCAACTCGGCAAATCCTTCGCCAGACGCAGGCCCGTCATCTGCCATTGGGCCTGCGGCGGGAAGAAATTGCGGTAGCTGGCCCGGACATGGCCCGGCGGCGTCAGGGCAGAGCCACCCTTCAGGACGAACTGCCCGCACATGAATTTGCCATTGTATTCGCCCAGTGCGCCGCTTTGCGCGCGATAGCCCGGATAGGGCGCATAAGCCGAGCGGGTCCACTGCCACACCCCGCCAAACAGGTTTGCCTGATCAGCTGAAGCTGGATGCAGCCAGCCATCAGGCGTCATGGGGCGCGCGCTTCCAGCATTGAACTGGCGCGCGGCCAGCTCCCATTCGCGTTCCTCGGGCAGGCGGTAGCCGGTCCATTCGGCAAAGGCGCTGGCCTCGAAATAGTCGAGATGGCTTACCGGCGCTGTCGGGTCCATCTCCTGCTCGCCATGCAGGGTGAACTCGCGCCATTCGCCGGGCGCGCCACGCCAGTAATGCGGGGCCTTGCGTCCCTCTGCCTGCACCCGCGCCCAGCCATCGGAAAGCCAGAGCGAGGCGGTCTCATATCCACCTTCTGCGATGAACCGGGCGTACTCGCCATTCGTCACGCAATGGGTGGACAGCGCGAAGGGCGCAAGCCATGCCTTGTGGCGCGGGCCTTCACTATCGAACACGAAGCCGTTTGCCTCCGCACCAAAATCCTCAAGCCCGCCAGCATGTTCGATCCAGCCTGCGGCCGGGCCGGGCTGGGCAGGCGGTGGCAAGGCCTCGCTATAGATCTCGCCAAACGGATTGACGCTGAGCACGTGCTTGATGTCGGTGAGGATCAGTTCCTGATGCTGCTCTTCATGGGCGATGCCAGTTTCGATCAGCGCGGCGATCTGTTCCAGCCCGGCGTCATCGCAGGTCTCGATGAGGCGCTCCATCGCGCCGTCCACATGCGCACGATAGGCCATGACATGGGCGACGCCCGGCCGGGTGATATGGCCACGTGCGGCGCGCGGCTGCCGCTCCCCCAGAGCCTCGTAATAGGAATTGAAAAGAAATCCGAAGCGCGGATCAAAGACCTCATAGCCGGGCAGGTATGGCTCCAGCAGGAAGGTCTCCCAGAACCAGCTGGTATGGGCCAGGTGCCATTTGGACGGAGAGACATCCTCCATGGTCTGGGCGCCCATGTCCTCGTCAGACAGGCGTGATGTCAGCGCCGTGGAGCGCATCCGCAGGCGATTAAAGCGGTCCAGCAGGCCAGCGCGGGTGAGAACAGAGACATTGTCAGGCGCCATTACTGCGGTTTCAATAGCCATTTCAAACCCGGCTCCGTCTGCTTGCATTCAACTCTGGCACACCCCGCAGGGTTACGGAAAGACACGCAAGGGGTTCCACTGACGTTTTCGCCCCTTGCACGGCGCCACCGGCACCGCTTCAATGGGATTCCCCGCTTGTCCCGATTACGGATTTTCCCATGCGCCTGGCCTTCCATGCCGCCGACCGGCCCGATGCCCTGAGCGCGCGCAATGCGCTGGTAAAGCGCTATGGCGACAGCCCGCTTCTGGAAGCGGACTGCGTGGTGGCGCTGGGGGGAGATGGCTGCATGCTGGACGCGTTGCACGCCGTGATGGGCCACAACATACCCGTTTACGGGATGAATTTCGGTTCAGTCGGTTTCCTGATGAACGATCCGGTACACGATGATCTGCCCGCGCATCTGCAGGCGGCTGAGCAGGCAATCATCCATCCCTTGCGCGCCAAAGGGACCAGCGTTTCGGGCGAGGCCTTCGAATCCCTTGCCATCAACGAGGTTTCACTGCTGCGCCAGACCCGCCAGACGGCCAAGATCCGCATATTCATCGACGAGATCGAGCGTATGGAGGAACTGGCAGCGGACGGCGTACTTGTCTCCACCCCTGCCGGCTCGACCGCCTATAATTTTTCCGCGCACGGGCCCATCCTGCCGATTGATGCCAGCCTGCTGGCCCTTACCCCCATCAGCGCCTTCCGGCCAAGACGCTGGCGAGGGGCGCTGCTGAGCCATGCCAGCACCGTGAAGTTCGAGGTGATAGAGCCGGTACGGCGCCCGGTGGCAGCGGTGGCGGATAATCGCGAGTTCCGTGATGTCAGCTCGGTCACCATTGCGGAAGCCGATGACGTGACGCTCACCATGCTGTTCGATGTCGGCCGGGCATTGGATGAGCGCATTATTCTCGAGCAATTCACGTCCTGAAAGTTCGCTTAGCCGTATATTAAGCAAGTGCCGCGTAGGGTTTGTCTCCAGATGGGGGACACTGCGAAAGAGGTAGCGCTTTGGCTGGCGAACTTCCTGCCAACATGGCTTTCACCAAGCTGCGCGTATTGCTTGTCGACGACAACGCAGCCATGCGCGGGCTCGTGCGTGCCGTGCTGGGCGCGTTTGGCTGCGACAACGTTTTTGAAGCCGCAGATGTCAAGCGCGCACTGGGCATACTGTCGGTAGAGCAGATCGATGTCATCATCACTGACTGGAAGATGTCGCCTGTGGACGGGCTGGCGATGGTGCGCCATTTGCGCAACCCCGAAAAAAGCAGCAATCCGTTCATCCCTATCGTGATGCTGACCGCCTATGCCGAGCCGTCTCGCGTGCGCGAAGCGCGCGATGCCGGCGTCACCGAGTTTCTCGTCAAGCCGTTTTCGGCTGAACAACTTTACAAGCGGCTGCAGGTCATCGTGAACCGCCCACGCCCGTTTGTCCGCACCAAGGCGTTTTTCGGACCGGACCGGCGGCGTCTGAACAATGAATACGAAGGGCCGGAACGCCGCGAAGACGCGGCACTCTAGTGTGACAGGGGAAGGGACAAGGCCATGACGCAACGCGAACGACCCATCGAAATCATCAACCCGCCCAACATGCTCAAGGTAAAGGTGGGCGGCCGGATAGCCCCCGCTGATCCGGCGGCGATTGCGCGCGCCGAGGCCGCGCTTGCCGAAATGAAGCATGAGTTTGCCGACTGGCTGGCCGAAGAGGTCGACAAGCTGGAAGCCGCCCTCGCCAAGGTGCAGGCCAACGGGCTGACCAGCGAAGCGGGAGATGAGCTTTTCACCGTCGCCCATGATCTGCGCGGGCTTGGCGCCACCTACGAGTTTCCACTGGTAACGCGCATGGCGGCTTCCCTTTCCCGCCTGGTGGAGACCGGCGAGAAGCGCGAACTGGTCCCTGTGCAGCTGGTGGAGGCCCATGTCGGGGCAATCCGCGCAGCCCTGCGCCAGAACATCCGTACAGACGAGCATGCTGTCGGCCGCACGTTGGCAGAAGAGCTGGAAACACGCGTTATCGCGCTGGTTGGCGCGCCGGCCTGAGCCGGCACAGTTTTACCTGAAAACGGATCAGCCCGCCTGACGGGCGGCTCCGGCAGGCGAGGCTTCATTTGCGGCGCGCATATCCGCTTCCAGCCGGGACATGCAGTATTCGAGGTCGGCCTCCGGCGCACCCTGAAACTGCGTGAATATGCGCTGGGTGAGCGCCGCACGGAACTTCAACACATCGCCGGGGCCCTGCCCGCCAAGTTCCAGCGAATGGTAGGCACTGACCGACGCCCGCACCGCCGGCAATATCCGGCGCGGCAGACCAGAGCGCTCAAACACGGCATCCAGCCCAAGCGGGCCGGCATCATGGATCAGCAGCCAGGCCTTGGCATGGGGAATGCCCGCCAGTTCGGCCATACAGTGCTCAAAGAAGCTCATGTGACCACGGAACAGGGCGCGCAGGATCAGGGAAGGCGTCAGGCGCCCGTTCATCTGCAGCTGCTGGACAAAACGGCGCGGGTCCGGGCTGAGGCCAGCCTGTTCAACAAGGTCGACCGTCGCACGCTCGCGGGTGGTTTCGGCTAGTTCTACCGCCAGCTGCGGTGGCAAAGCGTGGCGTGAAACAAGACGCTCCACAGCCGTCTCGGAAATCACATTTATCAGCTTTTCAGTGACTTCCATTGGCAAGCTCGCGCGTTCCACGAACTGCTCGAGCATGGCGGGTTGATCATGATAGCGCTCAAACGTCAGCGCGTAGGATCCGGCATCGAAATACGCGCCATCATTCGCGATCACGCGCTGCACAGCCGGGTCTGCACCACGCAAGACCAGCTCGCGCACCACACTGCCCGGCACTTCGGCGCGCCCGGCAATCGCCAGCTGGCGGATGACCGTCCCGGAGCGGATGATTTCAGTAAGATCTTCCTCGGTCAGCGAGGGCGAACCAGCAATCACGGGCACTGCAATAGAGTCGATATCGGCCGCCAGCTTGCGCGCGACGTCGCGCGGCAGGTTCGGCGAGCGGGCCAGCGTCACCGACAGCGCGCGCCGGACAATGTCCGCCGCATCACTCGCCAGCACTTCCAGAATGGCATTGGCGGCGGTCCGCTCGCTCTGTGTCAGGCCGGGCATGGAGATACGGGCGCAAATCTTCCGTGCCGCAAGGGCCCTGCCCTCGTCATCCTGCGCACTGGCAAGGCGGGCTACATCCTCACGGGTGAGACGCGCTCTTAAAGCCTTTACGCTCATGGCCTCAAACTCCCAGACAACAAGGATACCCGGCACACACAAGCGTGCGCCCGAAATCTTAACGGGTTATTGCTGCGGCATCGCGCAAGGATCAGGGACGCCGCCCGCGGCTGCGCAACGGCATGTCGAGTGTGTTGAGGATTTCCACCACAGCCGGCGACAGCACGGCGCCCGGAGCGCCGCCCGTGGCATAGCCCGACACTCCGGCACGGAGGTTTTCGCGAACACGCTGCAGGCTGGCACCGGCCTGCGCATCTGCCACCGTACGCGGCGCCGTAACCGTATCAGGCACATTGGCCAACGGACGCTCCCGTGTCAGGAAAGACAAAAGCTCGGAAGCGCTGCGCGGCCGGGCACCATCAAAAAACACGCGCCGGTTGGCCGACGCGGCATCGGGAAACAGCGCATCGGCGCGCATGTCCGGATTGGTATGAGCGGTCTCGATCAGGCGTGCTGCGCGTGACGCGCCCAGAAAGTGCGCGGCATAAAGCTCGCCGGTTGTCGGCTCGCGGCCAGTGGCCGAACGCAGGATTGCCGCATTCTCCGCCGTCAGCTCGCCGGCCATCAGGCTGGCCGCGCGCGGATCAAAGCGCATGTCGAGAATTTCCCGGCGACGGGCAGGATCATCCACGACAAAACGGCTGCCGTCCTGGCGCACCGATGCAGCCATGTCGCCATAGCCATGCCGCTCGCCGTGGCGGGCAACCATGGCCAGCCAGGTCTGCTCGATAAACTGGAACATGCCCGATGCGCTGGACGTGCTGGCGCGCGCGCCCGCATCAAAATTGCTTTCCCGGGCCGCCGTGCGCATCAGAAAGTCAAAGTTCGCGCCGGTGGCACTGGCCGCATCGGAGATCAGCCGCGACGGCGAGAAGGTATTCTGCAACTGGCCCGCGAGGGCATTACCGATGCGGTCGGGCATGAGAACGGGACGCTCCGAAAAAAGAATCGCTTGCGTCCTATCTCACTCAGCGGAGGATAAGCCTTCGTTAACCGTACCGGGTGCGAAAGGCGCAAGGGCGTCATCCACCCTGCCCCCGGCAATCAGTTCTGCGAGCCCTTCGGCCAGCGCCGGAGCGAGCATGACACCGTGCCGGTAGGCGCCAAGCGACACGACAAGGCCCGGCTCTGCCAGTCCCGCGCGTGGCATCAGCCCCGGCAGCGCCGGGCGCACACCCGCCCAGTGCGCCAGCTGCGCCATATCAGCGACGTCCGGCACATGGCGCGCCGCGCGCGCCAGCAGCGCTCCTGCCATGTCCGGTTCGGCGCGGTCATCGCTGCGGCCCGGTTCCGTGCTGGCGCCGACCAGCAACCGTCCTCCCGGCTTGGTGGCCATATACACATCGCCGCCACGCAGGAGCGGCCAGTCGAGCGGAGCGCGCGCATCCAGCATCAAGGCCTGCCCCTTTACCGGGTAGATGTCCGCCGCGGCCGGGTGCAGCTCTGCGGCGGCCCAGCCGGCAGCCAGCACCACGATGTCGGCCTCGATCACGCCGCCGGCCGCAAGCCTGACGCGCCAGCCGCCATCTTCCTTCCGTTCAAGCCGCGTTACGCGGGCATTCTCATTCAGGGTGACACCGCGGGCCGTGATGGCCTCGATCAGGGCCGAGGCCAGCATCGGCGCGGACAGATGAGCGTCGCCGGGCAGGAAGAGCGCCCCTTCCTGCAAAGCAAGGCCAGGGATGCGTGAACGTGCCTGATGAGCGTCCAGCGCCAGCACGTCGACGCCATGCCGCGCCAGCCATTCTGCCATGCCGGGCGAAGCTGGCAGCAGCGCGCCGCTGGCGCGATAACCGATGTCGATACCCGTCTGCGCCTGCAGCCTGCCCGCCCAGGCTGGCCATAGTGCAGCGCTGTGACGGGCGAGCGCACCGAAGGCGCCGGCAAGCGGGTGAGCACTGCTTCTGGTTTCCCAGATTTCAGCGCCGGGGGCGATCATGCCTGCAGATG
This sequence comes from Glycocaulis sp., assembly GCF_051859565.1. Taxonomy (GTDB): domain Bacteria; phylum Pseudomonadota; class Alphaproteobacteria; order Caulobacterales; family Maricaulaceae; genus Glycocaulis. The sequence goes on along the minus strand of NZ_JBHYFK010000003.1, from coordinate 317,511 downwards.
CCGCCAAAGCGCCCTGACCTGCCTTACCAGCGTCACAAATAACGGTATTAATTCCGCGTAAGGTCAACGCATGCGCGAGTGCCAGCCCGGCTGCCCCGGCACCGATAATGCACACGCGTGAAGCACTGTTACGCATACCAGCCTCGCTCGAAGAACCTCAGGTTCAGGGCGAGACGCAGGAAGACAGGAAAGGTTCGCATTACCATGGTGGTGAAATTCGGAGCCAAATCTCGGATCGCCGCAGCTATAGCGGCTGCAGGCGCTGCAATCACCCTGTCCGGCGCAGCTTTGGCCGGCGGGACCATACAGTCAGAGCGCTGCGTGCAGATCGGCAGCATTAGCGGCTATTCGGTCATTGATGACCGGCACCTGATCCTGCGTTCAGGCGCCAGCAGCTTTTTCCTCGTCACCACGGCGACGCGGTGCTCGGGCCTGAATTTCGGGGTGGAGATTGCCACCTCGATCACGGGCAATCAGCGCATCTGCCAGCCCATGAGCGAGTTCGTCATCCCCGATGATGGCTGGCGCTGCCGCATAGCGTCCATCGAGGCGGTTGAAAACGAGGACGCCGCGCGCGCCCTCGTCGAGGAACGCCGTCAGAGCGCAAACTGATACGCCAATCAGCCCTGTGTCTGGCTCGCCAGGCGCACGGGGCTGACGCGTTCGGCGCCCTCAACGTCCTCATCGGCGCGATCCAGCGCGATCCGGCAATCGGCCAGAAAACGCTCCCCGGCATTATCGCCCTGGCGTGACCAGGGACGTGAAAGCGTGCGCGAGTAAAACGCCGTCACCGCGGCGCGCCAGGCATCGTCCGGCCCCTCCTCATCTTCACGCTCGCCGCACGCTTCCAGCGCCATTTCGAACACGCGCTGCAGGCATTCCAGCGCCGGAGCCGCATCCTCCAGACGGGTGCGGGCACTGCCCTCACGCCCGGAGTCCAGACGGCGTTCGGCCTCGCGCAGCGCGGCCAGATGGCGGCGGGTCAGCGTCATGGTGGGGGTGTCGTCGCGCAGCTGGGCTGCGTCCGGCACAAGGCCTGCCAGCTGGCCGGTCAGGCGCAGGCCCATCTGCAGATCCTGGCGCAGACGGGCGATCTGGGTGCGCCGGGTCTGCAGCCGTTTCTGATCGATCAGGGCGCGGCCGCACTCCTCCAGCAGGCGCCAGAGCGCCATTTTCTGGTCAGCATCCGCGATAGCATGCCGCTCGCAGATACGGTCGATATCGGCCTCGTCATACAGCTCGCCATCATCAAGGATGATGAAGCTGGTGCCGGTTGTGCTGGTCAGTCTTGCCATGCGTGTTCCCTGCCCCGGCCCCTCAACCGGCATTGTGACTTTAGGGCTGCCCTCTGTGACAGATTAACCCATTGTTAAGCAAGCCGCGCCCTGCAGCGCGCAGGCGGCCAGCACTTTCCTGTGGAAAATGGGGGTGGAGGAATAGCGGGAGGAGAAAAATGGTACCGCCTCCCCGGCTCGAACGGGGGACCTCTAGATCCACAATCTAGCGCTCTAACCAACTGAGCTAAGGCGGCACGCTTTCACCCGGCGCGAGGGCGAAGCCTCAAGGCGGCGGGAGCGCTGACATAGCGCCGCCGGAGTTGCGATGCAAGACCGGCGGCCATGTGACGTATCGTGCGTATCAGGCGTAGCCGGACGAGCGGATATGCGCCTGCAGGGCCTGCATGCGCTGGGCATCGGACGGGTGGGTGGACAGGAAGGCAGGCTGTGAGCCGCCAGAGCTGCGCGCCATCATGCCATTCCAGAAGGTCAGCGCCTCGCTCGCCCGGTAATTCGAGCGTGCCATGAAGTCGGCGCCCAGCCGGTCTGCCTCGTATTCATGGCGGCGCGAATAGGGCAGCAGCACGCCGAAGGTCAGCCCCGCGCCGAGCACGCCGGCCCACATATCCGAATTGCTTGCCCCGCCCTGATCGAGTGCGATGGCCGCCAGACCCGTGCCAACGCCTGCGGCCATTTGCTGGGAGGCGCGTTCCTGGGCGTGGCGCCCGGCCACGTGCCCGGCCTCGTGGCCGATGACCGTGGCCAGCTGGTCGTCATTGTCCACCACATCGAGAAGCCCCGAATAGATCGCGACCTTGCCGTTGGGCAGCACCCAGGCATTGATCTGGTCATTCTCGAACACGACGAATTCCCAGTCATACTGGGTGAGGCCGGAGCCTTGCGCGATCCGGGTGCCCACGCGCTCTACCTGACGGCGCTTGTTGGCATCGCGGCTCACACGCTCCTGCTGCAGCGATTGCTGCCAGGTCTGCTGGGAGAGCTGGGCGATCTGCGCATCAGACACAATCATCAGCTGGCTGCGGCCGAGCGCCTCGTTGTGTGCCGTACATCCGGCGACCAGCGGCACGACCGTGCCCGCGGCCAGTCCCATCAGCAATTCGCGCCGGTCCATCTTCACCACCGGCAGGCGCCCTGCAGACGTATCAACCATGTCAGACATTCCGGTATCTCCCTTCAAGATATCCACTCCCCTCCCCGGCGGCGCTATACTGGCGCACGGGTGATGGAAACTGTTGCCTTGAGAAGTTAAACATAACCGGACCGGCGGCGGAACTGTTTCCGTCGTCTTACGCCCTGACACACCGGAGCTGATGCCATGCGCCGCCTGCTTGTGATTCTCCTGGTCCTTGGCGGGATCGCCATCGCCGCCGCCCTTCTCATTCCCATGCTGCTGACACCGGAGAACTGGCGCGGCGAGATCGAGCGGCGCGCAAGCGAGCAGCTGGGCCGAGAGGTCAGCATTGGCGGCGATATTGGCCTGTCCATCCTGCCGGCCATCCAGATCAGCGCAGGTGATGTCTCCATCGGCAATGCGGACGGCTTTGGCGAGGAGGCATTTGCCGAATTGTCCGAGCTGCGCCTCGGCCTCGCCCTGTGGCCACTGTTTTCCAACCGGGTGGAGGTGAGCGAGTTCGTTCTGGTCGATCCGGTCATCCGCCTGCGCCAGAATGCCCGCGGCAATAACTGGACGTTTGCGTCCGCTGACGCTCCTGCGCCGCCGCCGTCTGACGATAATGGCGGTTTCCGCCAGCCGGGCGCGCTGCCGATTGACGGCACTTTCTCCAATATCCGCATCGAGAACGGCGCGGTGAGCTTTTCCGACGGGACGGAGACCTGGGAGGTTTCGCAGCTCAATATCAGCCTGCAGGCCACGGATCTGGACCGGGATGCACGCCTGAACGGGAGTTTCGTGCTGCGCGGCGAGACCATCTCGCTCAACGCCGGGCTTGGGGGGTTGCGCCCCTTCATGGAAGGACGCCAGACACCGTTGACGCTGGAGGTCCGGTCAGCCCCGCTGAACATGAGCTTTGACGGCAATGCGCTGGAAAGCGGAACGTTCGATCTGGCGGGCGATGCCAGCGTTGAAGCCGACATTCCCGGCCTGGCCCGGCTTGCCGGCGAGCCCCTGCCCCCGGGATCGGCTCTGCGCAGCGCGGCGGCCTCGGGCCGCTTTACCAGCATACCGGGCGAGATGCGCTTCGAGAGTGCCCGGCTGCGCCTCGACGAGGTCACGGCAACGGGTGGCCTTACCGTCCGCACCGGGGGTGAACGGCCATTTCTGACCGGCCAACTGGTCATCCCGCGCCTCGATCTCAATCCCTACATGCCGGAGGAGGAAGCAGGCACGGCGCCGTCAGGCGGGCAGAGCGAATGGAGCACCGAGGAGATTGATCTGGCGGCGCTGCGGCTGGTCGATGCCGATTTGCGGCTGAGCGCCGGCCGGCTGATTTTCGGCGATGTCGAAGTTACCGAGGCCGATGTCAGGGCCCAGCTCACCAATGGGCGGCTGGTGGCGGATCTGTCCCGCTTTACCCTCTATGGCGGCAGCGGATCGGGCCAGCTCGTCGTCAACGCCCGGGGCGCGACGCCCAGCTATACGCTGAACGCCCGGCTGCAAGGGCTGCAGACCCAGCCCTTCCTGAGTGCAGCAGCGGATTTCTCGGCACTGCGCGGCTTGGGCAATTTCACGATTGACCTGACCAGTTCGGGCGCCAGCACGGCGGCGATCATGCGTTCGCTGTCGGGCAACGGCAATCTGCGGCTGGCCGATGGCGCGATTGAAGGCTTCAATCTGGCGCGGATACTGCGCGGCGTGCAGACCGCGATCACGACCCGCCAGCTGCCGCAGGGCTTCGGACCGGAGGAAGAAACCGATTTCAGCGAGCTGGGTGGCAGCTTCACCATCCGCAATGGTGTGCTGTCCAACAGCGACCTGTCCATGCTCAGCCCGCTTCTGCGGGTTACTGGTGCGGGTGAATTCAATCTCGTGGAGCAGTCGGTGGATTATCGCATTTCGCCGCGCGCCGTCGCGTCGCTTGCAGGCCAGGGCGGCACGCCGGAGCTGAACGGCATTGCCGTGCCTGTGCGTATCCGGGGCAATTTCGGCAATCCTTCATTCAGCGTCGACTTCGAGGCGGTTGCGCGGGAACTGGCCACCGGACAGGCGCGCGGCCTGCTGGACCGCATCCTTCCGGGCCAGCGGCAAGGCGAAAGCGAAGAGGAACAGGAGCAATCACAACCCACGCCGGCCGACCTCCTGCGCGGCCTGCTCGACCGCCAGCGCCGCAGCGGGAATGATGGCAATGATTGACGTCACACGCGTGTGAACGCCCGCGGTTTTGCTTGCGTCAGCGCGAGCCAACGCCATGATGCCGCTCAAGAAGAAGCCCCGGTCCTAGCTTGCGGGGCGAAGGGGAGCATCATGAAAACGCTGAACGCAATTCTGGCCGCAGGAGCCGTCATGGCCTTTACCCATATGATACCGGCGAGCGCCGCCCAGACCTTTTATCCCGGAGACCGGATCACGGGCGACCACTACGCCGGACGTTCGCCCATTCAGGCGGTCAATGGCGCGACAGCATCCGCCCAGCCGCTGGCCAGCATGGTCGGCATCGACATACTCAAAGCTGGCGGCAATGCGGTCGATGCCGCCATCGCAATGAACGCCGTTCTGGGCCTGATGGAACCGGTCGGCAACGGTATTGGCGGCGATATTTTCGTTCTCGTATATGACCCGGAGACGCAGCAGGTTTACGGGCTGAACGGGGCGGGCCGCTCGCCCATGGGCCTCGATATCGAGACCGTTCGCGCCAATCTGACGCCGGAGGGGACAATCCCGCCCGTCGGTCCCCTGCCCGTTTCGGTGCCCGGCGCGGTTGATGGCTGGTTTGCCCTGCATGAGCGCTTTGGCCGCCTTCCGATGGAGCAGGTTCTGGCCCCTGCCATCCGCTACGCGGAGGAGGGCTTTCCTGTCAGCCAGACGATTGCCTATTACTGGGAGCGCAATATGCGCATCCTGCAGGCGCGCTATGATGCCGGTGCCTTCAACGAGTTTGACAATGCCCGCGCGACCTATCTGAACGCACAAGGGCGCGCGCCTGCAGAGGGCGAGGTGTTCCGCAATCCGGACCTGGCCCGCACCTACCGCCTGCTCGCCGAACAGGGGCGTGATGCCTATTACGAGGGCGAGATCGCCCGCACGATAGACGCCTATATGCGCCGGATTGGCGGCTGGCTGCGCTATGAGGATTTCGCCGCCCACACGTCCGAATGGGTGGAGCCGGTCACGGTCAATTACCGCGGCTATGATGTCTGGCAGATACCCCCGCAGGGCCAGGGCATGAGCGTCCTGCAAATGCTGCAGATCCTGGAAGGTTATGACCTTGCCTCGATGGGCTTTATGAGCGCGGACACGCTGCACGTCATGATCGAGGCCAAGCGCCTCGCCTTCGAGGACCGGGCGCGCTTCTATGCTGACCCGGCCTACCAGCCCGCACCTGTGGAGTGGCTGCTTTCTGACGAATACGCCGCCGAGCGGCGCGCCCTGATCTCCATGGAGCGGGCGATGGACCAGGTGGGTCCGGGCGATCCGCCGCAGATCGAGCACAATGACACGACCTATCTGACCACCGCCGATTCCAGCGGCATGATGGTGTCGCTGATCCAGTCGAACTATCGCGGCATGGGCGCGGGCATCGTGGCCGACGGGCTGGGCTTCATGTTCCAGAACCGTGGCGAGGCCTTCTCGCTTGATGAAGGGCATCCCAATGTCTACGAGCCGGGCAAGCGCCCCTTCCACACCATTATCCCCGGCATGGTGACCTATGAAGGTCAGGGCTACTTGAGCTTTGGCGTGATGGGCGGGGCCATGCAGCCGCAAGGGCATGTGCAGGTGCTCAGCAACATGATCGATTTCGGCCTGAACATTCAGCAGGCGGGCGATGCAGCGCGCTGGCGTCATGAAGGTTCGACCGAGCCGACTGACGGACTGGGCGCGCCGGCGGGCATGGGCGTTGTCCATCTGGAAAGCGGTGTCCCGCAGGCGGTACGCGATGCGCTGGAGCAGCGTGGCCATGTGCTCGGCAACAGCGATGGCGGATTTGGCGGTTATCAGGCAATAAGGCGCGATCCCGTGACCGGCGTTCTGTCAGCGGCTTCGGAAATGCGCACGGACGGCGCCGCACAAGGGTATTGATGATGAACGAAAGCCCTTCAGGGCTTTCATCGGGGGTTCACGGCGAAAAGGTCACTTTTCCCGCAGTGAACAGGCTGGAAAGGGAGTACCATCATGAACCTGGCCAAAGGCATTGCCGCTCTGGGAGCGGCCGCAATCGCGTTCATTTTCATTCCGCTGGACGCGGAGGCACAGCGCGGACGTCCGGGCAGCGGCACGCCGGTCATCGAGTTCTTTGAAGGACCGAATTACACGGGCCGTTCGATACGGGTGGATGGTGATGCACCAGACTTCCGCCGCATGAACTTCAACGACATTCCCGGCTCGTTCCGTATCCAGAGCGGCTATTGGGAGCTCTGCTTCGACATCAATTATCGAGGCCGCTGCCAAATATTTTGGGAAGATACCCCCCAGCTGACCGGCGGCTGGCACCGCCAGATCAGCTCGGCCCGTCCGGTTGATTTCCGCCGGGGCGGACGCGAAGCGCTGATGATGTTCTCCGAGCCGAACTTTGGCGGCGAAGCGCGCCTGATCATGGACAATGTAGCGAACTTCAATTCGATCCAGTTCAACGACCGCCCCCGCTCGCTGCGCGTGCTCGGCGGTGAATGGATCGTCTGCCAGCACGCCAGCTTTGGCGGTCGCTGCGAAACGCTTCGTAACGATGCATCCGATCTGCGCCGGATGGGCCTTGACCGGGAAATCAGCTCGGCATCGCCTACCTCCCAGTATACCCCGCCGGGAACAGCCAATCCGGGGCCCAACCCCGGCTTCAATCCGGGGCCTGGCTCCAACCTGCGTCCGGGATCGGTGTTTGGCGGCACGCGCGGCGCGCAGAGCACCTATTTTGCCAATCCGCGCATTAGCGGCGCTCCGGTCGCCCGCTGCATGAGCAGCCTTGACCAGCGCGCCTGTGACCAGGTGACAGCGGATGCGCTGTGCCGGGGCGAGGGCTTCCGCGGCGCTGCCTATTACGCCATCACCGATCAGGGCCGTGGCAATCACTACTTCATCGGTCAGGGGCGCACCGCGCCGTCCAATGGCGCCCTCGCCGACGTGCTCTGCGTCCGCTAGCGGATAAAAAGCATGCGCCATGCAGTGCGGCCTCTCGCGCAAGCGGGGGGCCGTGCTTTATCTTGCCGGAGAAGTTTATCGAATCCGGAGCGAGCCATGCCTGTCCAGGATCCCGTCGTCGCCGAACAGACCCCCGCCGCAGATCATTCGATTGACCAGTGCTGGGACCGCTATACGCCTGAGGAACACGGCGTGTGGGACACGCTCTACAAGCGCCAGATGAAGGTGCTGCAGGGCCGCGCCGCGCCGGAGCACTTCAAGGGTCTGGAACTGCTCAACCTCAATGAGGGCGGCATTCCCGACTTCCGCCGCATGAATGAAAAGCTGGAAAAGCTCACCGGCTGGACGGTCATCGCCGTTCACGGGCTGATCCCCAACGATGTCTTCTTCGACCATCTGGCCAACCGGCGGTTTGTCGCGGGGCGCTTCATCCGCGACGCCGACAAGCTGGACTACCTGCCCGAGCCTGACATTTTCCATGACGTGTTCGGCCATGTGCCGCTGCTGACCCAGCCAGTCTTTGCCGACTATATGCAGGCCTATGGCAAGGGCGGCGCGAAGGCTGCCAAGCACGACATGATCGAGAACCTGACCCGGCTGTACTGGTACACGGTGGAGTTCGGCCTCATCAACACGCCCGAAGGCCAGCGTATTTACGGCGCGGGCATCGTTTCGAGCCAGTCTGAGTCGGTGTTTTCGCTGGAAGGGCGCTCGCCCAACCGGGTCCATTTCGATCTCGAGCGCGTGATGCGCACCGACTACCGCTATGACGACTTCCAGCAGACCTATTTCGTCATCGATTCCTACGAGGAATTGATGGAGGCGACCGCCGGGCAGGACTTCGATCCGATCTATGCCCGCCTGAAAGGCCAGCCGGACTTCAAGGCCAGTGACATCATTGATGGTGAGAAGGTCTACACCAGGGGCACGCAGGAATACGCAAAGGCAGGCGGTCTGGCCAAAGGGGCGAAGTGGGTCTGATCCGCCTCACCCCTTGGGATCGAAAATTTCCTCGATCCTGAGGCCAAACACCTCGGCGAGCGTGAAGGCGAGCGGCAGGGACGGGTCGAACTTGCCCGTCTCCACCGCATTGATCGCCTGGCGCGACACACCTGCCCGATCCGCGAGATCAGCCTGGCTCCAGTTGCGCTCTGCGCGCAGGACCTTGAGGCGGTTCTTCATCTCGCCCTCCTAGCGGTAGCGTCCGCGCACGAAGCAGGCTGCTATCCCCTGCCCGCCGATAATGGCGGGAAGAACCCAGATCAGGCCGATCTCGGGGAGCAGGTCCGTTGCCTGCTGGGCGAAGGCGTAGGCGAAGCTGATGAACGCCACCGCCCCGGCGGAGATCATCGTGGCCTCGGCGATCACCGCCCGGTTGAATTCATCCATGGAGCGGATGAAGACGATCATGGCATGCAGGCCGTAGAGCGCGGGAAACACGGGCGATATGGCGACAAGGATACGCAGCCAGTCGGCGCCGATCATGTCTCCGCGCAAGACCGTGATGGAAGCGAACAGCACCGCCGTATAGCCCATCATGGCGAGCAACATATGCAGCATGTAGCGGCGGGCGTGGGGATTGGGTGTACCAGTCATCGGAGCTTTCTCCCTGTCTCTAGCGGTTGTCAGCAAGGAAGCGCGCAAGGCGCGCATTGAACGCGGCAGGCTGGTCGATCATCAGGAAATGGCGTGCGCCCTCGACGATCTCGACACTGCCGTTCTCCAGTGGCGCATACTGGGCTGCATACATCGTCTGCAGGGTTTCAGCATCCACAGGCGCGCCGGGTGCCCACGGCGCGAGCACCAGAACCGGCACATCGACCCCTTCCAGTACGGGCGAGAAGTCCGAGCCAGACACTTCAGCGAACGCTGCAGCGATAACGGCTTGATCGGAAGCGGCGAACCATTCGGTCAGCGTAGCGTGAAAGCCGGTATCGAGACTCTGCACGGGAAGCCCCTGCCCCATCATCGCAAGAAACTGCTCACGAGGCAGATTGCTCATCTGTGCAGCAAACATCTCGCCGCTCGCCGCTGCCTGCTCCGGCGTGGCGGCCGGGTTGAACAGGCGCGCATAGAAGGGCACCGAATCGACCACCATCACGGCGCTCACGGCATCCGAGGAGCGCGCCGCGACCTGCAGCGCCACCTGCCCGCCAAGCGAGTGCCCGACCAGGACGACATCGGAGTATCCGCCCTGGGCAATATAGTCCGAGATGGCCCCGGCAGCGCTGGCGATAAAACCGTCACTGCCCGTTTCAACCGCCGGCACGCCCGCGAAACCCGCCAGCGTGAAAACGTGAATATCCGCGCTTTCGCCCAGATCGCCCACAGCGCCGTCCCACGTCTGACCGGAGGATGCCAGGCCCGGCACGAACAGCACGGTCTGCGCGCCGGCATCGCCATGGCGCTCCACGACGAAACGGTCCTGCGCACTGGCTGCAACAGCCGTGACGGCAACAGCCAGCGCGGCGGCCAGCGATTTCAACATTGCTTTCTTCATAATCCCACATCCTTTGTGTCAGGTTCAGCACCCTATTTGTAAGGCAAAGCTGACATCAACGCGCAAACATGTCAACCACACCTGACATAATGTCGTGTGTAGCTGATTTTTATGGGGATTTGCAGGCGGGCTGACGGACAGGCGCGGCCGGGCTCAGGCCATCCATTCGGGCTTTTCGTCCGGCGCCAGCACCAGAGCGATAATCTCCTCGATCAGCTCGAAATCGCGATAGAGCGTCTCGACCCGGCTGCGGACATTGAGGGGCTTGAACAGCGAGCCCGGCTCGAAAAGATTGCCCGTCTCGGCGGCCAGCAGAAGCTCGCCTCTGCCGAACCCGTCAGCCAGCGCCTCGTCAAAGACGCCGCGTACATTCTTGCCCTTCAACGCCGTCTCCAGCGCCAGCACCCGTTCCATGAAGGTTGGCGTCATCAGATAGCGCGCCATGACCTGATCGGTGCCGTAGACTTGGAAGATGCGCTCAAACTTGGGGTCGACCAGGCCGATGCGCTCCAGCCTGCGGCCATTGGCTGACCGCATAAGCCCGTCCAGCGCATTGAATATGCCCTGATCGCGAGTGATCAGGGTGACGCCCTCAATCGTGCGCGGGAAGGCGATGCGGATCAGCACGCCGCGGAACACGGTAACGTAATAGGTGCGCTTGCGGCTGCGCCGGCGCTGCTTCAGCTCGGCTTCGTAGAGCTCGAACCCGGCACCATGCGCCTCGCCCGAGAAATGGTCCTCAAACTCGCGCTGGTCAGAGCGGGGGATCAGGCCGTGGCTGCGGAAACTGTCAAAGTGCGCGGGATTGTTCGGCTTGGGCGCATAGCGCAGCGAAAACGTTTCAGCGAGGCGATTATTGAGCCCGTGCTTGACCTCGGTGCGAAGGGCGTTGAACGGCGACGACATGAAAGCCGCAAAGGCCCCTGCGGGAACAACGCCCCCTAACATCGCCAAGCCGCCCGGCGCACCGGCAGCCAGCAGGATCAGTGCCACCACAATGCCACCGGGAATGGCTATCGACAGCCCGGTAATCAGCCGGCGCACCACCGCCTCGCGCCGGCTTTCCAGCCCCGCAAGCCAAGGCTCCAGCTCAGCCCAGACAGTGTCAAAATCACGCAAAACACCTACCCCGTAACGAAACAGACGCCCTTTTTAGGGGGCGTCTGTGACAGGTGCCAGCCCCAATCGGGGGCGGATCAACCAATGCAGACTAGCGGCGGCGGCGCGCCACGCGCTCGATCTCTTCTTGCACCTTCGCCTCAACGATGGAGGGCAGGTTTTCATCAAGCCATTGCTTGAGCATCGGGCGCATCAGCTCACGCACAATACCTTCCAGCGTCTGGCCATTGTCACTGCTGACACGCAGATTCTCGGTCAGGGCCGCAAACGCCCCGGCAGCCGCGCTGGCGGCCGGCTCGGCAAGCAGGCTTTCATCGTCCTCGGCAGGGGAGGGTTTAGGGGCTTCGGCCATTACGGGTTCGGGCTCCGGCTCGGGTTCAGGTTCGGGCGCTGACGCAAGTTCTTCCTCGCGGTCCACAATCATCAGATCGTCGGCAATCGCCATGGGCGAGGTGCCTTCGGTTTCTTCCTCGACCCGGTCAGTGAGTTCCAGAACATCATCATCAAAAACCGATTCCTCAGCCTGCGGCTCAGGCTCAGGTTCGGGTTCGGGCGCGGCCTCGAACGCGGGCTCAGCTTGGGGTTCCGGTTCTGCTGCAGGCTGGGGAGCGGCAGGCGCAGCCTCGGCTTGCGGCTCATCATCCTCGTTGATGATACGCCGGATGGAGGCCAGGATTTCCTCCATGGTCGGTTCTTGTTCTGCGTTGCTCTGGGCCATGAAACAGGTCCTTCGGATGGTCACGAGGGGGTTAGCTTGACGCTGGGCCAAGCTTGGAATGCCCTTGCCAGGATGTCCAGCACTGCGTGTGCTGGAACAGACCCTAATTACCGCCCGTTAAAGGGAAGTTAGGCCAGAACCGGCGATTTTCACCTGCATTGGCCTCTTCATAGGGCTCAAGCCCCACCTGCTCGGCGGTCAGCCGCCCCATAGCCTGCAACAGCGCGTAGGCGGCAACCTGATAGTCCCGCTCTGCCCGTACCAGCTCAAGGCGGGAATTGAGCAATTCCTGCTCGGCATTGAGCACATCCAGCGTGGTGCGCAGGCCGACAAAAGCCTCCTGACGCACGCCCTCGAACGCAATCTCGTTGGCGCGCACCGCTTCACGGCTGGAGATGATCACCGCTTCTGCCGCCAGATAGCTGTTCCAGGCGTTGGAGATGCCTTCAGCCACTGCGCGGCGCACATTGAGTACCTGAAGGCGGGATTCATCCGCCGCAGCGACGGCCTGACGGATCCGCGATTCGTTGAGCCCGCCGGTGAAGATGGGCATGGAGACGCGCGCGCCAACCGTGACCGATCCGCGTCCACGGCCCGTGAAATCGGACTCGCGCGATTCTGACGCTGAAGCAGACAGAGCCACATCCGGACGCAGGGCCGAACGGGCAAGGCGGATACCCGCCTGGCTTGCCTGCTCATTAAACAGGGCCGAGAGCAAAAGCGGATTGCTTTCCAGCGCCACGTCAGCGGCGATGGCCAGCGTTTCAGGCACATCGGGCTGGCTTTCAGGCTGCTCGACATCCAGAGGCGTAACGCCCGTTACCCGCTCATAACCTGCCCTTGAGGCGGCAAGCGTGGCCTGCGCCGCAGAGAGCTGTGCCTGGGCACCTGATACGCGCGCCTCGGCCTGTGCAACGTCCGTGCGGGTGATTTCACCCACCTCGAAACGGTCACGCGCGGCGCGCAGCTGCTCGGCGAGTACGTCCACATTGTTGCGGCGGATATCCACAATGGCGGTATCGCGTACGACATCCAGGTGAACGGCAATCGCCGACAGGATGACGTCCTGTTCAGTACTGACCACATTCCAGCGGCTGGCCTCGATACGGTTCAGGGCCTGATCGACAGAGGCATCAATGCTACCGCCGGAATAGAGGCTCTGGCTGGCGCTGAGCGAATAGCTGACATCACCGCCACTTCCGCCCGCGCCGCTTCCCGGCCCCCAGCTCTCCCCGTCAGAGATGCCGGCGCTGGCAGACAGTGTAGGCAGCCGCGCTGCGCGCGCCTGCACCACGCCTTCACTTGCCTGACGCAGACGGGCGCGCTCTGCAGCCAGCACGGGGCTGGTGCGGTAAGCCGCTTCAAGTGTTTCATTGAGTGTCTGGGCGCTCGCGCCGGCTGCCAGACCGCTCAGCCCCAGCCCGGCGGCCAGCATAAAGCCTATCGGAAATTTCATGCGTCCCTCTCACGGTTCACGACCACCCCGGCCCCGTCTACATGGGCGCTACGCCCTGAAATTCCATCCCCGCACGTAAATTGCCAAGAAAAAAGTGAACACCGTTCACTTTTTAAAGCGAAAACTCGGGTTCGCGCTCGAAGCCGGGAAGAAGCGAGGTCATCGAATCGAAGACCACACGGCTGCCCACTACGCCACTCTTGCGCGTATAAACTCTTGCCCGGCCGACACCGTTTTCCCTCACAATCACGCCCAGACGGCCATCATCTGCGAGCTGCGACAACCAAGCGTCCGGTACCAGCTCAACAGCACCGTTCACCAGTATAACGTCAAACGGGCCCTGTTCCGGCGCACCTTTTTTGATGTCGCCAGTCACAATCACGGCATTGTCCGCACCGATATCGCTGAGCGCGCCCTCAGCCTTGGAGGCGAAGGACTCGTTGGACTCTATACCGATAACGGTTTCGCAAAGCCGGGACAGGATCGCCGTGGAGTAGCCACGGGCGCACGCCAGGTCGAGCACCAACTCGCCCGGCTTGACACCAAGTGCCTGCACCAGCTTGGCAAAATCACGCGGCCGCATGAAACGGCGCCCCTCACCCAGATCAATCTCCATATCGGCATACGCCGATCCGGCCATTGAACGGGGCAGGAATCGTTCACGCGGAATGGCGAGCATCGCATCCTGCAGGCGCCGGTCGGTGACATCGGCAGGGCGAATCTGGGAGGCAACCATTTGCCGTCTGGCTTCGGCGAGCTCACTCATGGGATGACCGTCCGCTATAAATCAAAGACGCGCGCTTATATCGTGGCCCGCCAACAATGTGCAACGCTGCCGCTGAGCCTCATATGCGGCACTGGTGCGCATCTTTCTGCAAAGCGCGTTGCAGCCGGCGAGCCGCCTCGCTATAGCTCTACGCCCACCACAAGAGGCGCCATGGCGGAGTGGTGACGCAGAGGACTGCAAATCCTTGTACCCCGGTTCGATTCCGGGTGGCGCCTCCAACTGCCCCCCTGCTCTCTGAACGGGGCTATGCGCCCTGACGCGCATGCGGGTGGTCTGTCACACCGGCCTTTTCCAGCTCGGCGTCCAGACGGCCCGTGACCCACAGCCAGAACATCTTGTAGTCGCCTATCAGCGACCAGAGCGGATAGGTGAATGTCGCCGGCTTGTTGCGCTCGATAAAGGCGTGGCTGACCCAGGCGAAGAAATATCCTGTGACCGGCACCAGCAGCAGCGCCCACCAGGTCTGCGTGGCCAGCGCCCAGATCAGCACCAACGGCGCCAGCACCGTGCCGACAAAGTGCCAGTAGCGCGTCGCCGGAATGGCGTGTTCGCGCAGGTAAAAGGGAAAGAAGGCCGAAAAGCTCGTATATCGGCCATTGACCATTTCCGGGTTGTCGTGCGTGTCGCTCATGGCGCTGTCTCCCGTGTGACGTCGCATTGACTGACAAGCCTAGCCCAGATCAGGACGAACCGCGAGCCATCCGTTAAGCTCCCGGTCAGAGCGATGAGTCATTTATATCGCCCGGCCGATAGCGTTAGCGAGATATTAACCATCGAATCGTTAATGTGATCTCGTCTTCTTCTTGAAGACACCCCACCATCCACCCATGCCTTTTCGGGAGCCTTGCGGCTCCCGATTTTTTTGTTCCGGTTTCAGGGACTGAAACTTCTGCCGGAATTAACGGCAAAAGCGCCTTGCGGGACCCAACCCGTATTGCTAAAGACCCCACCTCGCTTGCGAGAGTGTTCCCCGGTAGCTCAGTTGGTAGAGCAGCGGACTGTTAATCCGCCTGTCGCTGGTTCGAGCCCGGCCCGGGGAGCCATCGCAGCGAGTTTCCCTACAGATCAGCGCATGATGTCATCTGGCTGTTCCCCCGCTGCGAACAGCGCGGGCGGTATCCTGTACGCGAAGAAATAGTCCGCATCGCCGGGGCCAGGCTGCCATCCGGCAAGCGCGCCATTTTTCATATGTCCATGACAGGGGTCATGCCCGTGCGAGCGCCGCAAATAAGGCCCTGCCGCCTGCAGAACAGCTGCGGGGACGCTTGACGGAAAGTGAAGGCGTAACTTTGAGGCACCCGCCTGCCGGGCCGTTCTCGCCAGATGGCGCAGCAGGGCTTGTTGCGCCCTGACGCCGGCCTGGCACGCAGAACCCGCCCAGTCGACGATCTCCGCATGGTCCAGCCGCTCCGGCGATGGTTTGGTGATCAGCAGGGCCGCCAGCGCCAACACCCGTCCGCCCGACCTGGCGATGACATAGCTCATGCCGCCGCGCCGGTCAGGGTCAGACAGGCGATAGCGCAGCGATACAGAATCAATCTGCCGGACCAGAACATCGTCCGCCGTGATCGCCGCGAGTTCGTCATCGCCCACATCGTCCAGCGAGACAAACATGATGCCGCCGCGCCTTCCCTCGACGGGGAAAGCAAAGCCGGGATGACAATCAAAACGCTCTGCCTGTCCGGCAGACGGCAGGAGGGCGCGCACGGCACGCGAGGGGCGCAATATCCACTCGGCCCATTCGCGCCCCGAGGGCCCCAGCCAGGGCAACGCTCCGACCCGAGGAAGCAGCGGAGCAGAAAGAGCGTTATTGTTCAGCGTGACAAAGGCATCAACGTCCGGCTGAGCCATGCCGTGACGAATGAGCTTGAGACCGGACTGGCGTCCTCTGACCGGATCGGTAATCACAGTATGACCTGTCGCAATGGCGTAGCGCGCAGAACCGCAGCGATAGCGATTGACGAAATTGCCGAGGAATCCGGTGACGCTGCCCGCCTTTTCATAAACCCAGCCGGACGGGATATCGCCCTGCTGCGGATTGCCAAACAGCACCCAGCGCCATCCTTCTGCCGAGCGGGCGGGAAAACCACATGAATTCACCAGCCGGACAATGTCGGGAAGGTCCTCTTGCGTGACCGCTCTGATTGCCGTTGCCGCTGTCATGGCCTGTTCCCTTCGCGCAAATGAATTAAGGGGCGTTGAATGAGAAATGGTTTACATCACGAGAGGAACCTCACCCGGCGCGCAGCGTTATGGAGCAGCATGACCCCGAACACAGAGACTGCCATCCGGCCGGCGAACGTCAGACAGATCACGCGCGCATGCGTGGTGCTCAACCCCAATGGCGGAAGCGTGCCTGCCGACGGACATCATATGCTGGAGGCGCTGCTGGTAGACCTTGGCGTGTCGGCCAGCTTTGAGGTCATCGACCATGATTGCGAGGCGGCGTGCCAGCGCGCTCTCGAACAGGAAGCAGACACGATAATCGTCTGGGGCGGAGACGGCACAGCAGCGTGTGCACTCAACACGCTTGGCCCGGATGATCCGCCCATACTGCCACTGCCCGGCGGCACGATGAACATGCTGCACAAACTCGTGCACGGTGGCGATATGGACGCCGGCACGTGTCTCAGGTCGGTGCTGGAAAACCCGGTCGAGATGGATATCGCCGCTGGCGAAGTGCTGGAGCACCGCTTTTATGTCGGTGCACTGCTAGGCGGGCTGACGCGCCTTGCTGCCCCCCGCGAGGCGCTTCGCAAGGCTGACATTTTTCAGGCCGTCACCGAGTTGGGCGAGGCCAATGCCTTTGGGCTGGATACGCCCATGCGCTGCATCGCCGACACGGGCAACCAGCATGACGCGCAGGCCCTGGGAATATTCCTGTCAGAGGATCCGGGCCGGCCAGGCTTTGATGTGCTTGCGACGGCGCCCGAGGGGTTGCTTGATCTTGCCTATACCGGCCTTACCGGCCTGCTGGCCGACTGGCGCCACGCATGGGGTGTTGAACGCGACTTTGCATCCCGGGTGGATGTCGAGGCCCTTGAATCCACAGGAATTGAGGCCACACTGGACGGTGAACCCGTGACCCTGCCGCGAAACGCCCGTTTTGTGCTGGTCCGGAAAGCAGCAAGGGTGCTGACAGCTCGCAAGGCATGATACGTCTATTCCAATTGGCCGACCTTCACTTCGGCACCGAGGACCCCGGCGCCATGAATGCTGCAGCGGGGATTATCGCGGACAGTGCGCCCGCTGCCCTGATGATCTGCGGCGACCTCACCCAGCGCGGGAAGCGCTCCGAGTTTGAGGCCGCACGCAACTGGCTGGACCAGTTCGAGGTGCCTCAGCTTGTCGTGCCCGGCAATCATGACACGCCTCTCTTGAATGCGGTCTCACGCGTGTCTCGGCCGTTTTCGCGGTTTGCCCGCTATTTCTCTGACCGCAGCGCTTCTCTCGACATTGGCCCATGGCGGGCGGCGGGGCTGAACTCGGCGCGGGGGTGGCAGGCGCGCTCCAATTGGGCTGAAGGCTCGATCAGTTCCACCCAGCTGAGAATCGCGCTGAATGAAATCGGCGAGCAGCCGGGCATACTGGTATGCCACCATCCCTTCAAACCGCCTGTCACCGCCCCCCTGCACACCCGAACTGCCCGTGGAATCAAGGCAAGCGCCATGGTGGCACCCAGCCCGGTTCGGCTAGTCCTGTCAGGTCACGTGCACGGCGCATCGGCGGATCTGCACAGCTATTCACAAGGCTCGTACCTGTCGCTGACAGCCGGAACGCTGTCCACGCGGCTGCGTGAGGGCCAGCCCTCATTCAGCGAAATCATCCTGTCCGGCGATGAGATCGACGTTATCGCACACCGCTTTGACGGCAAGCGGTTTCGCGCTGAAACACTTGGCCAGTTTAAAACCGGGCCTGATGGCAGGATCACCGCAACGGGTTGAAGCTTAACCGGCTATCAGCTTTTTCAGCCAGGCCAGCGGACCGGGCGCGGCCGGCTCACCGGCTGCCCCCTCCTGGCGTTGAGCCAGCAGAAAGGCATCGGCTTCGGCGAGCGTTTCAAACAGACCGACTATACGTCCCGCGCGCCGCAGTTCTTCAGTGAACACCTCGATGAAGCGCGCGTCATTGCTATGGCTGGGGCGGACAATGGCTATGGCAAGGGTTGGCGGCGTCTCGCGGGCAAACATACGGGCAAGCTCAGGGGCTTCCGAATGCGAGATGAGTATCTCGGCCCCGCTCATGTTCATCAGAACTTCGCGTGCGCCCTCGTCCTCGACCAGAGCCGCGTAGAGCGCGAACGATTCCATGGCATCCTGCCAGTCGACGCTGCCCACCCGCTCGGAGGTAATACGCCAATTCCGAGTCTCCACAGAGCGTCCCACGCGCGATCCCTCAGTCACTAAATCGCGGCGACCATAGGAAAAAGGCGTTTACAGGAACTGAACCGGCCGGGAATGGCGGTCTGGCAACTACAGTGCGCGCTCGCGAGCTGCGGTGGCGTCACGCACTTTGCGGGCCGCATCGACGGCCTTGATCTGGCGGTCCCACATCGTCGCATACTTGCCGCCCAGAGCCACCAGCTCGTCGTGCGTTCCCTGCTCGGCAATGCCGCCTTCGTGCAGGACATAGATCTTGTCTGCCCGGGCTATTGTAGAGAGCCGATGCGCAACAGAGATGACCGTGCGCCCCTTCATCACTTCATTGAGGGCTTCCTGCACGTCTCCCTCGGTCTCAGAATCCAGCGCAGATGTAGCCTCGTCAAGGATCAGAATGGGCGGGTCTTTCAGAATTGCCCGCGCCACGCCGACACGCTGCTTTTCGCCGCCTGACAGCTTTAGGCCACGTTCGCCGACACGCGTCTCCAGGCCTTCTTCGAGGTCTTCGACGAACTGACGCAGCCGCGCCCGGTCAATCGCGTCCCATAACTGCTCTTCAGTCGCATCGGGGCGGCCGTAGAGCAGGTTCTGGCGCAGCGTGTCATTGAACAGCACGACATCCTGAGGGACGAGCCCCATCGCGTTTCGCAAGCTTTCCTGCGTGACATGCGCGATGTCTTGCCCGTCGATCAGCACACGGCCCTTATCGGGATCAAAAAAGCGCAAGAGCAGGCGCAGCGTGGTGGACTTGCCCGAACCCGATGGGCCGGCAATGCCGACGAACGTGCCGCCCTTCACCTCGAAACTCAGATTGGCGACCGAGCGGGAGCGTCCCTCATGGGCAAACGACACATTCTCGAACACCATGCCGCCATCGGTGACAACAAGTTCAGCTGCGCCAGGCCGGTCCTGTACATCTGGCACCAGTGTCAGCGTCTGGAACAGCTTTTCCAGATCAACGGCCGCCTGGCGTATCTGGCGATATGCAAAGCCCAGAATGTTAAGCGGCTGATAGACGCTCATCAGCATCAGTGTCAGCGCGGCCACATCGCCCACCTGTAACCGGCCCTCGAGCGCCAGCAGCGCGCCCATCAGCATGACGGCCAGCAGGCCGCCATTCATGATCGCGCTTTGCACTATATTGAGCGTGTTCAGGCTCTGGTCGGACTTGGCCGCCGCCTTGGCGTAACGGCCCTTGGCATCGTTGTAGCGCTCGGCCTCGCGGCGCTCGGCAGCAAACGCCTTCACGGTCTCGAAATTGGCGAGAATATCGACCGCGCGGGCGTTTACCTCGCTGTCGGCCTCGTTCATCTGGCGGCGCAGTTTCACCCGCCATTCGGTGAGGAACCACGTCACAAGCGCATAGGCGACCACCGCTACGACGATAATGACAGCGAATATCCAGCCATAGAGCAGCGCCGCGACGGTGGCAGCCAGGATCAGCTCCACCACAGCCGGTACGATGTTGAAAACCAGGAAACGCAGCAGGAAGTCTACGGCGTTCGCGCCGCGATCAATGATACGGTTCACCGCCCCGGCCCGGCGCGTCTGGTGATAGCGCAGAGAGAGCGACTGGACGTGAAGGAAGCCCTTAAGCGCCATGATCCGCTGGGCGTCCTGTGACACCGGCGCAAAAAGCGAATCGCGCAATTGCGGCGCGGACGTCGACGCAAAACGGGCCAGGGCATTCGCTACAAAGGCGCCGCCAAAAGCCCAGAAGGCGAGCGTCACTCCGGTATTGATACTGTCAGTGAGCGCATTGATTCCCTGTCCGAACAGGACAGGTGCCGCCACGGCGAAAAGTTTCGCGATGAGCGTGAGGAAAAACGCCAGCACCATACGAAAGCGCCAGCGCGCCATGTCCCTGGAGGCGAGTATCCCCGCTACACGGACAATGGCCTCGTCAAGCCGCCCTTCGGGCTGCTGGCTGTCGGGCGTTTTGACGACGTCACTAGGTGTTGCCATGCTTAATGCATAGGCTGATTAGCCAATCGCAACAATGTCTTTTGACCAATCGCGGCGTAATTCAGTTTTCACCAGGAGCAGCCAGCACCTGACCGGGATAAATCAGGTCAGGGTCACGAATCTGGTCGCGATTTGCCTGGTAGATGACCGTGTACTGGAAGCCGTCACCGTAAAGCCGGCGAGCGATGCGCCAAAGCGAATTGCCTGGCTGTACAATCACGCGCTCGCCGCCCATGGAAAGCGCTTCGCGGGTAGCCCTTTCGAACGGCAGGGCGATGACAGCCGTCACCCGGCCTTCGTCATCAAGCTGGTCGAGCTGAAGGTCGTACACGCCCGGCTCCAGCCCCGAACTCGCCGCAACGCTCCAGCGGCCGGCACTGTCGGCCTGCGTTTCGGCAATCAGCTCGCCATTGGCCAGGATTCTCACTCCGGCATTGGGCTCGGCGCGTCCTGAAAAAATAACGGCGCCATTCTCGTCGTAATCCACGGTCTCCAGAACCAGCGGCCCCACGCCTACGCCGTCCTGAGGACCTTGCAGCACGCGGCTGGCCTCGCCCGGCCGGCCGAGCACCACCAGAGGCGTCTCATCGCGGGACGCAGGCACGGACACGACCACAACCTGGTCGGAGCGCACTTCCTGACCATCCGGTGTGCGCATGAGAAGGCTCAGCTCGACCGTGCCGGTGGGCAGCGGGTTCTGCAGGATGATGACCCATTCGCCCGCTGACGTGATGGCGGTGCGGGTCAGCTCGCTCTGATTGGCCAGCAGAGCCACCTCGGCACCCGGCGCGCCGCGCCCGGCAATCACCGCATTGCCGCGTGCATCCACGCGTACGACATCAAAGCTGGGCGGGGTAAGGCTGGTCGCGGGCTGGCGCGGCGCCTCACGTTCGGCCTGCTCGGAAGCCTCAGGCGCCGCCGGGGCCGGGTCTGCGGAAGGCCGCGTGGCGATATAGACGCCCGCTGCCGCAATTGCCGCGACCAGCAGGACAGCCGCTATGATGAAAGACCGCGTGGCAGCCATGCATGTCTCCACAAACGCGCGTCCCTGCGGAGTGGCGGGGACTTCGGTGAGTATCGTCGCCCACACCCTTGCAAGGTGTGGGCCGCTTAATGCATCCCCTGCCCGGACATTCATGCACACCATGCGTGGCAAAAATAGGGAGAGGCTGCAGTAATGCCCTGCGCCCGCGCGCCGGCAGGCCTGACCGGACCATTACTGCTCAGCCGGCGGCCAGATATCCGTGTCGTGATCGGGATGCTGGTGCGACGACCGGCGGGCTAGCTCCGCGCCCTCGGGATCGTCCTCCTCGGTGCTTCCAAAGTTCGGCAGGGAGGCAAGCTGGTCCACTTGCGGCAAGCGGCCTTCAATCCCCAGCTCGAAATCCAGCGGCACGGAGGCCGGATCGTCAAACGCGCCGATGGAAAGCGAAATATGGGCATTGCCCTCGCGGAAAAAGCTCATGGGCGTGCCGCACGCCGCGCAGAAGCCGCGTTCAATGTCTTCAGAACTCGAAAACACGGACGGCTTGCCGCGCGTCCACTCGAAATCCGTCAGAGGCACACCGACCAGCGCCGAGAAGAAGTTGCCGTAGGCTTTCTGGCACATGCGGCAATGGCAGACATGGGCATTATCGCGGATCGAAGCGGCCCGGAACCGGACCGCACCGCACTGACATCCACCTGTTCGCACTGTGCCCATACGCCGCTATATCCCCAGCTTATTCCTCAGTATCTCGTTGACCGCCTGCGGGTTGGCCTTGCCGCCCGTCGCCTTCATCACCTGACCGACAAACCAGCCGAGCGTCTGCGGTTTGACCTTCACCTTCTCGGCCTGCTCAGGATTGGCGGCGATCAGCTCGTCCACCACCTTCTCGATGGCGCCGGTATCGGTGACCTGTTTCATACCCCGGGATTCGACGATCTGTTCGGGGTCTCCGCCCTCGGCCCAGACGATCTCGAACACGTCCTTGGCGATCTTGCCGGAGATGACGTTGGAGGTGATCAGGCTGACGAGCTTTGCCAGCTGCGCCGGGCTGACCGGGCTTTCGGTGATGCCAAGGCCTTCCTTGTTCAGGCGGCCGAAGAGCTCATTGTTGACCCAGTTGGCCGACAGCTTCGCGTCCGCGCCCGCGATCACGGCTTCGAAATAATCCGCCCGGTCCTTGTCTGCCGTCAGCACCGAGGCGTCGTATTCGGACAGGCCCAGCACCTCGACAAAGCGCTTGCGCTTGGCTTCGGGGAGTTCCGGCAGGTTCACGCGGATGTTTTCGATGAAGCTTTCTTCCAGCTCCAGCGGCAAGAGGTCGGGATCGGGGAAGTAGCGGTAATCGTGGGCTTCTTCCTTGGAGCGCATGGCCCGCGTGACGCCGGTATTGGCGTCAAACAGACGGGTTTGTTGCTCGATCTTGCCGCCCTCCTCGATAATGTCGATCTGGCGGCGGGCCTCATACTCGATCGCCTGCATGATGAAGCGCAGCGAGTTCACGTTCTTGATCTCGCAGCGCGTGCCCAGATGCTTGAAATCGCCGGTTTCGCGGAATTTCTCGTACTGGCCGGGCTTGCAGACCGACACGTTCACGTCCGCGCGCATCTGGCCCTTTTCCATGTCCCCGCCGCACGTATCGAGATAGCGCACAATGGTGCGCAGCGTGCGCACATAGGCGGCTGCCTCGATGGGCGAGCGCACATGCGGCTTGGAGACGATCTCCATCAGCGCCACGCCGGAGCGGTTGAGGTCCACATAGGTTGCGTTCGGATCCAGATCGTGGATCGACTTGCCGGCATCCTGCTCCAGATGCAGCCGCTCAATACCCACCGTGAAGCGCGAGCCATCATCGCGCTCGCACACGATCTCGCCTTCGCCCACAATCGGGAACTGGAACTGGCTGATCTGATAGCCCTGCGGCAGGTCGGGGTAGAAGTAATTCTTCCGGTCAAAGCGCGAGAAACGGTTGATCTGCGCGTTGAGGCCCAGCCCGGTCTTCACCGCCTGCTCCACGCAGTGCTTGTTGATCACTGGCAGCATGCCGGGCATGGCCGCATCAACGAGGCTCACATGGGTGTTCGGCGCCGCCCCGAACTCGGTGGACGCACCAGAAAACAGCTTGGCGCTGGAGAGCACCTGCGCGTGGACTTCCAGACCGATCACGATCTCCCACTCCCCGGTCGCGCCGGGCAGGGTGTAGCGGTGGGTGGCATCATCAAGCGGCATGGCAAGTCTCATCGGGTGAAGGAATGGTTTTCAACGCATGTAATGTCGCGACGGCGCGCGTTTGGCTAGGGTTTTTGCTCAGAAGCTCACGGACTGCCATCCTCGGGGCGTGAGGCGATCCGGGGGACCCAGGCCTGAGCAGCCCTCGTCCTTCGAGACGGCTTCTGACGAAGCCCCTCAGGATGAGGGCTTTGGAGTGCGCTTTTCCCCTCATCCTGAGGGTGAGCGTAGCGAACGTCTCGAAGGACGAGGGAAAAGCTGCCTCTCAGGCATGGGTGGCCCGGATAAACCGGGCCATGACAAGTGATCAAGCTACCCCCCGCCCGGCTGGACGATGACGGCGCCGGAGCGCTCGCCGCTCTCCACGCGCTCATGGGCCTTCACGGTGTCTTCCAGAGGCCAGACAGAATCGATGAGCGGACGCAAAAGCCCCGCTTCCAGCGCACTGGTAATGTCGGCAATGGCGCTGGCGCGCTGTTCGGGCGTGATCGCGTAGAGGAAGATGCCCTGCAAGGTGACATTTCTGAACATGAGCGGATAGGCGGCGAACACCGGCTCGCGCGCGCTTTCCGAGCCATACCAGGCAATAGTGCCATGCTCGGCGATCATTTGCGCTGACTGCGCCAGATTGCCGCCCAGCTCCACCTCGACAATGTGATCCGCGCCCGCGCCTTGCGTATCGGCCAGAACCGCTTCCACCACATCCTGCTGGCGGTAATTGATCACATGGTCCGCGCCGGCGGCCATGGCGATGGCGGCCTTGGCGGCGCTGGAGACCGTCGTGATGATTTTCTCCGCGCCTGCCCATTTCGCGATCTGGATGGCGCTGTGACCGACCGCGCCCGCTCCGCCGGTGACCAGCACCGTCTTGCCCGCAACACCGCCATCGCAGAACAGGGCGCGATGGGCCGTCATGGCGGGAATGCCCAGCGCCGCACCCGCCTTCACCGATACCTGGTCAGGCAAGGGCACCGCATGCCCGGCTGGCAGCACGCAGACTTCGGCGCATGTGCCGCCCGAACGCTTGTAGGCTGCGCTGAACAGCCATACACGCTCGCCAAGGCGGGCGGGGTCGACCCCCTCGCCCACCGCCTTGATGATCCCTGCGCCATCGGAATGGGGAATCTGCAGCGGCACGGCCATCGGCCCGCGCGCGCCGCCACGCATTTTCACGTCAGACGGGTTCACGCCGGAGGCCTGCACGGTGACGGCGACTTCGCCGGGGCCGGGCACCGCTTCGGTCCGCTCGCCCAGCGTCAGCACATCGCTGGCTGCGCCCTGCGTTTCATACCAGATGGCTTTCACTCGGACTTGTCCTGATCGGCTTTGCGTGCGTTCTCTGCCAGACCATCAACCCACAGTTTGAGCCGCCGGGCAAACAGGAGCGTGCCTATCCCGGCTGCGCCAAATAGCAGCAGAGCGAGCCCGATGGCACGCAAGCCTGTCTCATCGCCAAACCGGCCCGACAGGATCGCCGCGCCAAGAATGACAAGGCCGCAAAGCGGTATGAGGATGACTGTGGGGTTCATGAAAATCAGGACTGCAACAAGCGGCGGGGACTAACCCGCCTTGCCCTCACGCTCTTCGCGCTGGCGGCGCAGCTCATTCTTCAGCTGACGGGCCTGCTCGCCATAGAAGACGGCCACGCCAATACCGAAGGCCAGCATGCAGCCCAGTACGATCCAGGCGGTCAGGTCATCCATGTCCGGCTCGCTCCTGCTGTATCGTGCGGTCCACTTCGATCACGACGTGCGCGAGAAAATGCAGCACCGCCGCACCGATAATATAAGCGATATTGGTGCCCAATGCACCATCACCAAACAATGCGAAAGCGGCAGCGCCAAGCGACAAAGCGTGCAGCGCATCGCGGAAAAGCTGGGCGTGAGGGCCCATTACCGGGTTCGCCGCTCCGCACGCGGCAAGCGGACTTTCCTCTGGCGAGCGGCGAAGCTCGCGCTCCATTCCTCTTCGCATGGTGCCATAAGGCGCGGGATCATTACAGCAAACACCACACCCAGTACGCCGGACAACACAAGCCCTTCGGGCAAGCCCATGGTTCTGAGGGACTCAGGTAGAAATAGCGCAGCCGCTAACAGCAGAACACCGGTTCCGCCCGATAGTATCGCCAACCCGATTACGCGATATGCCATGGGATCAAAACTATCAGCTTTGGGTTGCTGCGCAAACTACCACCATCTCTCCGGCTTGGCCGTGAACCCTGCCGCATCTTCAATCGCGGCAGCAACGGAAAACATGGTTTCCTCGTCCAGCGCGCGGGTGATGACCTGCAGGCCCAGCGGCAGGCCTTGCGCATCGAGGCCCGCAGGCACGCTCATCGCCGGGATACCGGCTATATTGGCCGTCACCGTGAAGATGTCGTTCAGGTACATCTCGATAGGGTCGGCCTTGGACTTCGAACCAATGCCGAACGCGGCGCTGGGCGTGGTGGGGGTGAGGATGGCGTCCACCTTCTCAAACGCGGCCTGGAAATCCTCATAGATGCGGCGGCGGACTTTCAGCGCCTTCACGTAATACGCGTCGTAATAGCCCGCAGAGAGCACATAGGTGCCAATCAGGATGCGGCGCTGGACTTCCTTGCCGAAACCGGCCGCGCGCGTCTTCTCATAGGTGTCGATCAGGTCTTCACCCTCGACGCGCAGGCCATAGCGCATGCCATCATAGCGCGCGAGGTTGGAGGAGGCCTCCGCTGGCGCGATGATGTAATAGGCGGGCAGCGCGTATTTGGTCATCGGCAGGGAGATATCGACGATCTCGCAGCCTTGCGCCTTCAACCACTCCACGCCCTTTTCCCAGAGCGCGTCGATCTCGCCCGGCATGCCATCAACCCGGTATTCCTTCGGCACGCCAATGCGCAGGCCTTTGACCGGCTTGTCACACGCGCCGAGCATGTCCGGCACAGCGCCGGGATAGCTGGTGGAATCCTTCGGATCATGACCCGCCATGACTTGCGTCAGCAGCGCGCTGTCGCGCACCGTTTTGCCGAACGCGCCGGGGTGATCCAGCGAGGAGGCGAACGCCACCACGCCCCAGCGCGAGCAGCGGCCATAGGTCGGCTTCACGCCGACAAGGCCGGTAAAGGCCGCAGGCTGGCGGATGGAGCCGCCCGTGTCTGTGCCCGTCGCGCCATAGCCTATATCGGCGGCCAGCGCGGACACAGACCCGCCGGACGAGCCGCCCGGCACCAGCTTTTCATCGGAACCCCTGGCGCGCCACGGATTGACCACGGGGCCGGTGGCGGCGGTCTCGTTGGATGAGCCCATGGCGAACTCGTCCATGGAGGATTTGGCGACCATCACCGCGCCCGCGTCCCACAGATTCTGCGTAACGCTGGATTCGTATTCCGGCTTGAAGCCTTTGAGGATGTTGGAGGAGGCGGTGGTGTCCACGCCCTTCGTGGCGAACAGATCCTTGATGACCAGCGGCACGCCTTCCAGCACGCCCGCCTCGCCCCTGGCCCGGCGCGCATCGGAGGCTTTGGCCATACCCAGCGCATGCTCGGGATCGATCACGGTGAAGCAGTTGAGCGCGCCTTGCGCGGCTTCAGCGGCCTTCACATGGGCCTCGGTCAGCTCGGCGCTGGAAACATCACCACGGCTAAGCGCGTCGCGGGCTTGAAGCAGGCTCATAGAAAACACGTCAGACATACCCGCCTACTCCACGCTCTTCGGGACGACGAAAAAGCCTTCTTCGGCCTTCGGCGCATTCTTCAGGACTTTTTCCGGGATTTCCCCGTCGGTCACCTTGTCCTCGCGCATGGGCAGCGGAGTGGAGACCGGCGTGGTCATCGGCTCTACGCCCTGGACATCCACCTCGTTCAGCATCTCGACCCAGTCGAGAATACCATTCAGCTCGCCAGTGAGCTTGGCCACACGGTCTGTAGGTTCGGCGATACGGGCGAGCCGGGCGATCCGGCGGACATCGTCCTCGGTAACGGACATGAGACGCGTACTCCACATGGGTCAGGAAAACGAGCGGCCTGAGTAACAATGCGCATGCCCGCGCGCAAGCGCCCTGCCCTCAAGTCTGGCGCTGGGGCGCGCCCTATGAGTAGAGTGCCGCCAACCTGAACACCGCGCGCACCGGATGGAGCATTCGCCATGGCTTTCAACTTCGCCCGTTCCTTCATTCCCGCCTTTGCAGCCGCTACAGCGCTGGCGCTCGCTGCCTGCGGCGGCAATTCAGGGGCCGCCGATGGCCGCACCGAGTTCGAACGCGAAGGCGACTTTGCCCGTGGCTCGGTCGATGCGCCGGTGGTGTTCATCGAGTACGGCTCGACGGCCTGTGGCGGCTGCGCCGCCTTCCATCAGGGCGTCTACCCCACGCTGAACCGCTATGTCGAAGACGGCACGGTGCGCCTGGTGTTCCGCGAAATGCTGACCGGCTCGGCCGAGCTGGCGCTCGCCGGCTTCATGCTGGCGCGCTGCGCGGGCGAAGAGCGCTATTTCGACGTGCTAGACGTCCTCTTCGAGCAGCAGCAGGCCATCTTCATGGCGGCACAGCGCGGTCAGGCCCGTCAGCAATTCCAGACCATCGCCCGCTCTGCCGGCCTCTCAGACCAGGAATTTCGCGCCTGCATGTCCGATGAGAGCGCGGTGGACGCCATCAACGAGTCCAATCAGCGCGCCGCGCGTGATGGCATCAACGCCACGCCCAGCTTCTTCATCAATGGCGAACGGGTAGAGCCGAACCGTGCCCCGGACGGGTCCGGTGTGGTCTATTTTGCCGGCAACACCGCCATTGAGGACGAGCAGGGCTTCGTACCTGCACAATTCACCGGCGACACCTTCGCGCGAATCATCGAGTATTTCCGGTCACGCGCAGAGGAGTAGCCAAGGCGCGTTTTGGTGGCATGGTGAAGCCCACAGCGGATGACTGCAAAGCAGCGGCGCGGGCTTCAGGAGGCGTCTGGTGAAGTTCACCCGTCTGCGCGTTACGGGCTTCAAGTCCTTCGTCGACCCGGCGGAGCTGCGCATTGATGCTGGGCTGACCGGCGTTATCGGCCCGAATGGCTGCGGCAAGTCCAACGTGCTGGAAGCCCTGCGCTGGGTGATGGGCGCGACCTCTGCCAAATCGCTGCGCGGCGGCGGCATGGAAGATGTCATCTTCTCCGGCACTGCCACGCGCCCGGCCCGCGACCGCGCCGAAGCCATCCTGACTATCGACAATTCCGACCGGCGCGCGCCCGCCCGCTTCAACGACGCCGACATTCTGGAAGTCACGCGGCGTATCACGCGCGGCAAGGGCTCTGACTACAAGATCAATGGCGAGGAAGTGCGCGCAAAGGACGTGCAGCTGCTCTTTGCCGATGCAGGCACCGGCGCGAACTCGCCCGCCCTCGTGCGTCAGGGCCAGATCAGCGAGCTGATCAACGCCAAGCCGGAAAACCGCCGCCGCGTGCTCGAAGAGGCCGCCGGCGTTGCGGGTCTGCGGGCCCGCCGCCACGAAGCGCAATTACGCCTGAACGCGGCAGAGGCCAATCTGGATCGGCTGCAGGAAGTCGTCGACACGCTGCAGAGCCGCTATGAAGGCCTGCAGAAGCAGGCAAGGCAGGCAGGGCGCTACCGCAAGCTGTCGGCCGATATACGCGAGCTGGAAGCCGTGCTCTGGCTGCGCCGCTGGCAGGAGGCGAGCGAGGCCGAGTCCGGCGCGCGCGATCACCTGGCCGCTTGCGAAGCCCTCGTCGCGGACGCCGCGCGGATTGCTGCCTCCGCCACCAGCGCCGCTGAAGCTGCCGCCAATGCGGTTGCGCCACTGCGCGAGCGGGAGGCGGAAGCCTCCGCCGCGCTGCGCCTGCTGGAGCGCGAGCGCGACACGCTGGAACGCGATATAGATCAGGCGAAAGCCAGTATTGCGCGCCTGACCATGCGCCTTGAGGAGCTTGCCGTCAGCAAGGCGCGCGAGACCGAGCTGTCCCAGGAAGCTGCCCAGTCGCTGGAGCGGGTTCGCAGCTCGCTCAAAACGCTGCACGACGAGCTGGCAGGTGACGCTGAAGCGCAAGCCAAGGCCGAAGCCGCGATGGCGGAGGCTGAAGCAAGGCGCAGCGAAGCAGAGCAGAAACTTGACGCTGCCAGTGCGCGCCTCGCCGAGGTGAAGGCCGCGCGCGACACCGCCCGGCGCGATGCTGACAATGCCCGCCGCCGCCACGAAACCCTGCGCCGGGAGGCAGACGAAGCCGCGGCCCGCGCCGCCGAACTGCCAGACCATCACGGCCCCAGCGTCGAAGATCTGGAAAGCGCCGTCACCCAGGCTGGCATGGACGCTGACAAAGCCGCCGAGGCGCTGGCTAAAGCTGAAGAGGCCGCGCAAGCGCTTGCCGAGACCGCTAACACGGCCCGCGATGCGCTGCGCGCTGCGGAGGCCGAAACGCAATCTCTCTCACGCGAGGCCGACAGCCTGCGCCGCATCGTCGCCTCGGGCGGCGATGATGACGGGCTGGTTGAACAGGTGCGCGCAAAGCCCGGCACCGAAAAGGCATTGGCCGCCGCGCTGGGCGATGATCTGGAGGCCGGCCTGTCAGCAGAGGCGGCGCGCCGCTGGACGGGAACCAGCGCCCTGCCCCCGGCCCTGCCGTCCGGTGTGACCGCGCTGAGCGATGTCATCGAGGCGCCCTCCGAGCTGAAAGCCCGGCTGGAATCCATTGGCCTTGTTGACGAGGCGGATCTTGACCGGCTTGCCGGTTTCCTGAAACCCGGCCAGCGGCTGGTCACTCTGGAAGGCGCGCTGCGCCGCTGGGACGGGTTCGCTGCCAATGCCGGTGCGCCGTCTAGCGCGGCCATACGTCTGGAGACGCGCAATCGGCTGGAGACCATCCTTGCGGAGCTGGACGCCGCCCGCGAGCGGGAATCGCTTGCACGCGGCGTACATGAGAAAGCCGCGCAGCGCAGCGCCGAATCGGCAAATGCCGTACGTGCGGCCCGCGAGGCGCGGGACGGATCACAACGTAGCGTGCGTGAGGCTGAGCGGGCGTTGAGCGATGGCCGGGAAGCGGCAGTACGCGCGGAGGCACGCCGCGCCAATCTGGTGGATACGGCACGCCGGCTCGACAGCGAAGCCGGCACGGCGAGAGACGCGCTGGAACGCGCCGAAACCGCGCTTAAAGCGGCCATGGACGCCGATGATGGCAGTGTCGCGCTGGAGACCGCCCGCACCGGGGCGGAGCGCGCCAGGGCCGACGCGGCAGATGCCCGCGCTGCCGTGGAATCGGTCCGCCGGGACGCGCAGAGCCGCCGCCACCGGATTGCCGGGCTGGAGCGCGAGGAAGCCGAATGGTCCCGCCGCGCACAAAGCGCCGCCGAACGCCTGACAGAGATCAATACAGCGCAAACTGATGCGCGCGGCGCCCTTGCCGAGGCCGAATCCGCGCCAGCTCAGCTGGAAGAGCGCCGCAGCGTCATTTTCGACCAGCTGGGCGAAGCCGAATCGCGTGCGCGCCTGACGCGTTCCGAGGTCGAAGCGGCCGAAACGGCGCTGCGCGAGGCCGATTCAACCCTGCGCGCTGCCGAACGCGAAGCCAGCAGCGCGCGCGAGGCAAGGGCCGCTGCCGCCGCCACACTGGAGGGGGCGCAGACGCGCATCGCCGAGACCGCCCAGCGCCTTGCCGATGCTACCGGGGAAACGCCAGAAGCATTGCAGACCCGGTCCAGCCAGAGCGAATATGTGAACCTGTCCTCTGCTGAACTGGAGCGCCGTCTGGACGAGGCCCGCCTGTCGCGCGAGCGCCTTGGCGCGGTCAACCTGCGCGCAGACGAGGAAGCCGAAGAACTTACGTCCGAGCGTGACCGGCTCACCTCCGAGCGGGATGATCTGGTTGAGGCGGTGGCGCGCCTGCGCAAGGCGGTCGATACACTCTCGCGCGAAGGCCGGGCGCGGCTTCTTGCTGCATTCGAGGTGGTGGACGGGCATTTCCGCCAACTCTTCTCCACGCTCTTTGGCGGGGGCGAAGCCGAGCTGCGCCTGACCGAGCATGACGATCCGCTCGAAGCCGGGCTGGAAATCATGGCCTGCCCGCCCGGCAAGAAGATGGAAACGATGTCGCTAATGTCTGGCGGCGAGCAGGCGCTGACCGCTACTGCACTGATTTTTGCGGTGTTTCTGTCGAACCCGGCCCCGGTTTGCGTGCTCGATGAGGTGGACGCGCCGCTGGACGACGCCAATGTCGACCGCTTCTGCCGGATGCTGGAAGAGATGCGCGAGCTGACCGACACGCGCTTCCTCATCATCACCCACAATCCGGTGACGATGAGCCGGATGGACCGCCTGTTCGGCGTGACAATGGGCGAACAGGGCGTCTCGCAGCTTGTCTCGGTGAACCTGCGTGCGGCAGAAGCGCTCCTTGCCGCCGAATAGCCAAAAACATCAAATTTTTCTGATGCTTGGAGCGCAAGCCCGGTCACTTGACTTGCCTATACCGCGCTTATAGTGTGCGCCCGCTTTCCGGGGGGTGTCCTGCGGGAGCAAACAGGCCCTCATGTCCTATCCAAGCGACCATACGAGCCCTCCAGACCCGGATGATTTCGAGCACCGTCTTGCCCGCAAGCTTGAGGCAAGGGAAGCTCAGAGAGCCAAGGAAAATGCGGCTCCATCGGGTTGGGCACTCGGACTGCGCTACGGATCGGAATTCTTCGGCGGCGTCATTGCCGGAGTATTTGTGGGTCTGATGGCAGATCATTTCTTCGGCTGGTCGCCCATCGGGCTACTGATCGGAGTAGTGCTCGGCTTCGCTGCTGGCTCGCTCAATATCGTGCGTGCCGTGAAGTCGATGCAGAACTAGCTCTTGCGCTTCGCGCTCCGGCGCGATAGGCGCACGTCACGTTTTCCAGGCACGCCGGGCAACCGGAGCGCCGCAACACAATCGAGGGGCCGGGCGTGGCTGACACCAACCCGATCAAGCAGTTCGAAATCCATCCCATCGCTGAGCTCAGCGTGGGCGGGCTGGACCTGTCTTTCACGAACTCCAGCTATTTCATGGTCGCCGCTGTGGCGCTGACCGTGGGCCTTCTGGCGCTGGCAACTTCGCGCGCCACCCTGGTGCCGGGCCGGGCGCAATCGGTTGCCGAGCTGCTCTACGAATTCGTGGCAGGCATGATCCGCTCCACGGCCGGCAATGACGGCCTGCGCTTCTTCCCCTTCGTGTTCACGCTCTTCATCTTCATCCTGATGGGCAACATGCTCGGGATGATGCCCTACTTCCCGGCGCCGGATTTCCACGGCTTCACCTTCACCAGCCACATCATCGTGACGTTTGCGCTCGCGCTCGCCGTGATGTCCGTTCTGGTAGGCTTCGGAATTTTCAAGAACGGCCTGAAATTCTTCAAGATTTTCGTGCCGTCGGGCGTACCCATCGCCATATTGCCCTTCGTGATCGTGATCGAGATCATCTCCTTCATTTCGCGCCCGGTCACGCTTGGCGTTCGTCTGTTCGCCAACATGCTGGCCGGCCACATCCTGCTGAAGGTGTTCGCCGGCTTCATCATCATGCTCGGCTCGGTTGGCGCCCTTGGCGCTGTCGGCGCCGTTGCCCCGCTCATCATGGTCGTCGCACTGACCGCGCTGGAATTCCTGGTGGCCTTCCTCCAGGCCTACGTGTTCGCCGTGCTGACCTGCATCTATCTGTCCGACGCGCTGCATCCGGGTCACCACTAGGCGCGACGGACCCGACTTCAACCCGCATCAACTGAAACCGTTCATCCTCGAGGAGTATCGACATGGAAGCGGAAGCCGCAAAATACATCGGCGCTGGACTGGCCACCTTCGGCATGCTGGGCGCTGCGCTCGGCGTGGGCAACATCTTCTCCAGCTTCCTGACGGGCGCCCTGCGCAATCCGTCGGCTGCGCCGGCCCAGTTCGGCAACCTGATCTTCGGCTTCGCCGTGACCGAAGCGCTGGGCATCTTCTCGCTGCTCATCGCCCTGCTGCTGCTGTTCGTCGTCTAAAACAGACGCCGGACTGAGTACCGCGTTCCGCCCGGACCTGCCCTTGCGCATCGGTCCGGCGCGGGGCGCCTGAAGCCTTCGGTTTCGACGACTTGATTGAAGGGAGGACGCCTTGCGCTTGCAAGAGTCCCAGACGGACATGACAGAAGGCGCCGGATACGCCGCGGAAGCGGCCTTCCCGCCTTTCGATCCGACCTATTTTGCCTCGCAGCTCTTCTGGCTCGCGATCAGCTTTGCTGTTCTCTATTTCCTTCTGTCGCGCTGGCTGCTGCCGCGCATCGGATCGGCGATTGAGGAACGTAAAGACCGCATCGCGGACGATCTGGATGCAGCCGCCGGGCTGAAGCTTCAAGCCGACGAGGCCGTGAAGGCTTACGAGAAGTCTCTGGCCGATGCGCGCGCCAAGGCACAAGCGGTCGGGGCAGAAGCCCGGGCCGAGGCGGAACGCCAGAGCGCCGACGAGATCGCGCGCATGGAAGCCGAACTGGAAGGCCGTCAGGCCGAAGCCGAAGCGCGCATTGCGTCGGCCCGCAATGCAGCGCTCTCCGAAGTCCGCAATGTGGCTGCTGACGTGGCCGGCGCGGTGACGGAGCATCTGGCTGGTCTCACCGTCAAGCGTGACGAAGCGGAAACGGCTGTCGATGCCGTGCGCAGCCAGGAGGCGGCCCGATGAACTATCTCCTTCAGGACACGTCTTTCTGGGCATTCATCGGCCTTCTGGGTTTCTTTGCCATACTGTGGCGCTTTGGCGTGCATAAGGTATTGGCCAAGAGCCTTGATGCCCGTGCCGATGCCATTCGCAACGAGCTGGACGAGGCGCGCCGCCTGCGCGAGGAAGCCCAGGAAATGCTGGCAAAGTACGAGCGCCAGCAACGCGATGCAGCCAGCGAAGCCGAAGAGATCGTGAAAAAAGCCAAGCTGGATGCCGAGTTCATCCGCGAAACGGCTCGCAAGGAACTGGCGCAGCGCATTGAACGCCGCACCGCCCTGGCCGAGCAGCGCATCGCGCAGGCCGAGGCCCAAGCCGCCAAGGACGTGAAAGCGCTCGCCGCTGACATCGCTGTGGAAGCGGCCGCGAAGCTTCTGTCCGAGAAGCTCACCAAGACCCAGCGCAATGCGCTTGTGAAGGACGCTGCCGGCGAACTGGCCGAGCGCATCAACTGATTTTGATGCGCCATACAGGATATGAAAACGGGGCCTGACGGCCCCGTTTTTTTTGTGCCTGAGGGCTTCTAGTCCTTCTCGCCGAACATGCGCTTTACCCGGTTCCACACCCACGGAAAGCGTCTCAGAATGCCCGTGACCACGCCATGAGCCGTCCGCGACGAGGCTGCCAGCAACAGGGCCGCGAGAATGAATAGCGGGATACCCAGCGGGATCGGCAGGAAGAAAAGCGGAATAGCCACCGCCATCAGGAACAGGCCGAGCGCTACCCCGATCGCACGCAGCACGAGTACGATTACCCCGCCAATGCGGGATTTGCTGAACTCGTTGACTGCATCATTCATGACCAAGGCTGTCTCCCCGGGGGCGCGAAACGGATAACGCGGCTTATGTGAGCCGCCGGATTGAAGCTGCAAGGGCGCGCGCAGCCGATTCCCGGCAGGTGTTGTATTATGGCGATCATCCGCATGCCAATTATGGCGCAATTGCGGACGGGCCAGCTGGTTCAACGCATACCCCGAAATAACCCGCCCGCATGAATGCCGGTTCCCAAACGGGTGTGGAACAGTCCCCCGGCGCGGCCGTTGACCGGGCTCGCCGATTGCCTGCCCATGGCGGCTTCTATAGCGTCCACACAACGCCAGACACGGGGCCAGAAACGGGGCCGGAATGCACTCTGCCATCATGCCACTTCATTCCCTGCAGTCCCTGCGGGCTGTGGCAGCGCTGCTGGTCCTGGCCGCTCATGCATCGCAGATCGACGCGCGGTTTTTCAGCGCACCTGTCAGTAGCGGGCAGTGGATACTGGGTTTTGCCGGCGTGGACCTGTTCTTCGTGATTTCCGGCTTCGTGATGGTCTACATCACCCACAACAAGCCGCGCGGAGATGCACACTTTATCGGCCGGTTTGCCTATGCGCGGTTCACCCGGATCTACCCCGTCTACTGGTTTTTCACGGCGCTCGCGCTCGCTGCCTATATCGCGATACCCGGCGCGCTCAACCGCGATCTGGCTGACCTGCAGATATGGCAGTCCTTCACGCTATGGCCGATAGAGGGCGACCTGCCCGTCCTGCACGTCGGCTGGACGCTGACGCACGAGATATATTTCTACCTGGCCTTCACCCTGTTTCTTGCCTTGCCGGAGCGCTGGCTGCCCGCCCTGCTCGCCCTCTGGGGCGGGCTGGTGATTGCCGGGTCGGTATGGCTGCAGGACCTGCCTGCCATAGGCGCACTCATCGTCAACCCGCTGACCATCGAGTTCATTCTGGGTGCCATGGCTGGCATGCTGATCTGTTCGGGTGAGCGGCGGCTGGCCCGCGCTGCCCTCGTACTCGCTGCAGTTTGGCTGGCCGGCGCTACGTTGCTGATATGGCCGGAAAATGCCGAGGCCTTCCCGGCCGGCTGGGCGCGCGTTGCCGCTTTCGGTGTGCCCTCAATGCTGATTGTCTATGGCGCGATAAGTCTGGAGATGCAGGGCAGGCTGAAACCACCGGGCTGGCTGGTGATCGTCGGGGACTGGTCCTACGCGCTCTATCTCTGCCACCTGCTGGTCCTGTCCGGGCTGGTGCGGGTCTGGGTGAGTGCTCTGCCCGATTTCGGGCCGATGGCGAGCCTTGCCTTCCTGATCGTGGCAATGGCGCTATCGATTGGCGTGGCGGGCGCGGCCTTCCGTCTGCTGGAATTCCCCGCGCTGAAAGCCACACGCTGGCTGGGCGACCGCCTGTTTGAGGGGCCGCACAGGCCAAGGCGTGCGCCCGCGGCCCACGAGGATCCGGCTGTCCAGGCAGGACAGACCGGATCCAGGGATAGCTGAGCCTATTCGGCCGCTTGCGGCTGGTCTTCGCTCTCCTGCCAGACCAGCACCGGATTGCGGGCCGCGCGCGTCTCGTCGAGGCGTTTGACCGGAGCATGCACCGGGGCAGACGTGAACCGCGCCGTATCGCCGGATTTGGCCGCCTCTGCGAGGCCTTCCAGCACGTCGCAGAACCGGTCGAGGCCGGACTTGCTCTCCGTCTCGGTCGGCTCGATCAGCATCGCGCCATGCACCACCAGCGGGAAGTACATGGTCATCGGGTGATAGCCCTCATCGATCATCGCTTTCGCGAAATCGAGCGTGGTGACGCCGGTGTCTTTCAGGAAGCGGTCATCAAACAGCGCTTCGTGCATGCACGTGCCCTCAAAGGCGGGCGTCATGACATGCTTCAGGCGCGCCAGCACATAGTTGGCGTTGAGGACAGAGTCTTCTGCCACCTGGCGCAGCCCGTCAGAGCCATGGCTCATCATGTAGGAGAGCGCGCGGGTGAACATGCCCATCTGGCCGTGGAAGGCGACCATACGGCCGAAGGGCTCGGCGCCGTCGGCGCGGGCCTCTGCCTCATGCTCGACCATGTGCCAGGTCTCACCCTTCTTCACCACGTACGGCACCGGCGCAAACGGGGCGAGCGCTTCGGAGAAGACGGTCGGGCCGGAGCCCGGACCGCCGCCGCCATGGGGGGTGGAGAAGGTCTTGTGCAGATTGATGTGCATGGCGTCGATGCCGAGATCGCCGGGGCGCACGCGGCCAACAATGGCGTTGAAATTCGCGCCATCGCAGTAGAAATACCCGCCCGCCTCGTGGATCAGGTCGGCGATTTCCTTGATGTCACGCTCGAACAGGCCGCACGTATTGGGGTTGGTCAGCATGATGCCGGCAACATCATCGCCGAGCTTCGCCTTGAACGCTTCCATGTCGACGCGGCCATCGGCATTGGCCGGGATTTCATCGCAATAGAAACCACACTGCACCGCCGTTGCCGGGTTGGTGCCGTGCGCGCTTTCAGGCACCAGCACGCGGCGGCGGCCGGTTTCGCCGCGCGCATCCAGCGCCGCGCGGATAGCCATCATGCCGCACAGCTCTCCATGGGCACCGGCCTTGGGGCTCATCGCGACGCAGGGCGTATTGGTCAGCGTCATCAGCCAGTGGGCCAGCTCGCCGATCAGCTCCAGCGCGCCCTGCACAGTCGATTGCGGCTGCAGCGGGTGGACATCGCCAAAGCCCGGCAGGCGCGCCATCTTCTCATTCAGGCGCGGATTGTGCTTCATCGTGCACGAGCCGAGCGGATAAATGCCCAGATCGATCGCGTAATTCTTGCGGCTGAGGCGCACATAATGGCGCATCGCCTCCGGCTCGGCGAGGCCGGGAAGGCCAATCTCGCTTTTGCGCTCCAGTCCGCCAAGGCGCGTTTTGCCGCCTTTCAGCTCGGGAAGATCAACGCCGGTCAGATCGGTGCGCCCGCGTTCAAAGATCAGCGGTTCGGCTTGATCGAGGCCTCTGCTGCCGGAGATGGTGTCGGCATAGCCGCCCGTAGCGGCATTGGTGTTTGGACGGGTGGGACGTCCCTGCTGGTTCATGGCCATGGTTAGAGCACCTCTTTGAGGGCGGACGCGAAGAGCGCGATATCGGCATCGGTATTGGTTTCGGTCGCAGCGATGATCAGCCGGTCATCCAGCCCGCCATCGGGCCAGAGGCGGCTGGCCGGAACGCCTGCCAGCACGCCCTTGGCGATCAGCGCCTCTGTTACGGCAGCAGCATTTTTCGGCAGTCTCACCGTAAACTCGTTGAAGAAGGCGCCGGTCTCGACCGTGACGCCCGGTACGGCGGATAGCGCATCGGCCAGCTCCACCGCCCGCTCGTGATTGAGGGCGGCAAGGTGTTTCAGGCCCTTCTCCCCCAGCAGCGTCATGTGGATGGTAAAGGCGAGCGCCATCAGCCCGGAATTGGTACAGATGTTGGAGGTGGCCCGGTCGCGGCGGATATGCTGCTCGCGCGTGGAGAGGGTGAGCACGAAGCCGCGCCGTCCGTCGGCATCGATGGTTTCACCCGCCAGACGGCCCGGCATGTTGCGGATGAAGTTCTTGTCATTGCGGCAGGCGAAAAGCCCCACATAAGGTCCGCCAAACTGCAGGCCGACACCGATGGACTGGCCTTCGCCGACCACAATGTCCGCGCCCATCGCGCCGGGGCTTTCAATCAGGCCGAGCGAGACGATCTCGGTAAATACAGCGATCAGCAGCGCGCCCTTGGCGTGGGCCGCCTCGGCAATCGGGCGCAGATCGTGGATGCCGCCAAACACGTCCGGGTTCTGCACCACGACGCAGGCGGTTTCATCGTCGATCTGGCTGATGACATCATCGAGACCGCCCGGCACCGGCGCGTCTGCCGCGACGTCGATATTCATGTAGCGCGCGAGCGTGCGCGTCGCCTCGGCATAGTGCGGATGCAGATTGCCAGAGAGCACCGCACGCGAACGCTTGGTCACCCGCGCCGCCATCAGCACGGCCTCCGCGCACGCGGTCGAGCCGTCATACATGGAGGCATTGGCGATATCCATGCCAGTCAGGCGCGCCACCTGCGTCTGGAACTCGAACAGGGTCTGCAGCGTGCCCTGGCTGATTTCCGGTTGATAGGGTGTGTAGGCGGTGAGAAATTCCGAACGCTGGATCAGATGATCCACGCTGGCCGGGATGTGGTGCTTGTAGGCCCCTGCCCCCACGAAGAAAGCCGTGTCGCTGGCGGCGACATTCTTCTTCGCCATGGCCGCGAAGGCGCGCTCCACCTCCAGCTCGGTCGCCCGGCGGGGCAGATTGACCGGGCCATCCAGGCGCGCAGCCTCAGGTACGTCGGCAAACAGCG
Source organism: Glycocaulis sp. (assembly GCF_051859565.1). Lineage (GTDB taxonomy): Bacteria > Pseudomonadota > Alphaproteobacteria > Caulobacterales > Maricaulaceae > Glycocaulis. The sequence goes on along the minus strand of NZ_JBHYFK010000003.1, from coordinate 278,037 downwards.
CATCGACCGAGCTGACGCCGATCACGCCAAGCATTTCGGTGCGGTCTTCAGGGGTAAGCGGCAGATAGCGCATCAACCTCGCTCCAACTCTCTCATCAGGCCCGCCGTCTGGCGGGCATCGGGTTCAGGTTCGGCGTCCAGAAACGCCAGAACCCCGTCAAAATCTTTCCCAGCCTTGTTCTGGCTGAGCTTCTTCACCGCCGTCACGCTGCTGACCGCCAGCCGCAGGCCGGCAATCCCGCGCAGCAGCGCATCGACATAGTCCTGCGGCGCGTCCGACACGGCCCAGGGCTCGGCCCGTCCGTCCTCGAACCGGCCCGTCAGCGCTTCCAGCAGCGCCCGAAGATCGTCCGCACCGTCAAAGGCCGTCAGGCGTCCATGGGCTTCGGCGGCCACATAGTTCCAGGTCGGCACCGCCCGGCCATGCTCGGACTTGGACGGATAGGCCGACGCGCTGACATAGGCGTGCGGCCCTGAAAAGAGCGCGACAGCCTCAGCCCCCTCGCCCAACGCCTGCCAGACCGGATTGGCGCGGGACACATGGCCGAGCAGCGCGGTTACACGCCCCTCGCGATCCCGCTCCAGCACGACCGGCGTGCGCGCCGTCACCAGCCCGCCTGCTCCGCTCGCCACCAGAGTGGCAAACGGATAGGCCGCCATCACCGCTTCGGCCTCGGCCCGGTCCGTTACGGCAAAGTGGCGAGGCGGGTAGACCATCAGCTTGCGCGCACCCCTAGCCGATATGCTTGGCGTAGGCGGCTTCGTCCATCAGCCCGTCCAGCTCGCCCTTGTCAGCGATCTTCAGCTTGGCAAACCAGCCACCGGCCAGCGGCTCGTCATTGACGATCTGGGGCGCGTCCTCAATGCCGTCATTGACCTCGACAACCTCGCCAGAGACCGGCGCATACACCTCGGCAGCGGTTTTCACCGAGTCCACCACGGCGATCTCGTCACCCTTCTTGAAGCTCTTGCCCACATCAGGCAGCTCCACGCTGATCACATCGCCCAGCTGTTCGGTTGCGTACTGGGTGATGCCGATAATGGCGATATCGCCCTCGAGGCGGACCCATTCATGGTCTTTGGTGAAGCGTGTGGTCATGGCGGTAACTCCCCGTCAGAAAGAAAGAAAAAATCAGCCCCGGTAGAAGCGGTGCGGCGTGAAGGGCAGGCTGGCGACTTCGGCGGCGCGCGCCTTGCCGCGCACCATCAGCTCCAGCGGGGTGCCGGGCTTGGCAAGGTCTGCGCGGACATAGCCCATGGCAACCGGCGCGCCATAGCTCGGTCCAAACCCGCCAGAGGTGACCATGCCGACGACTTCGCCATCATGGACGATCTCGGCGCCTTCGCGCGCGGGCGATTTGTCATGCGGCTTGATACCGACGCGCTTTTGCGCCGGTCCATCCGTGATCTGCTTGAGGATTTTGGCCGCGCCCGGAAAGTCCGCGCGCTCGCGGCGCACCTTGGCAATCGCCCAGGTCAGCGCCGCTTCGGCCGGTGTGCGGTCCTCGTCCATGTCGTGGCCATAAAGGCAGAGTCCGGCTTCAAGGCGCAGGCTGTCACGCGCGCCAAGGCCAATGGGCTTCACCCGCTCATCAGAGAGCAGCAGGCGCGCAATATGCACGGCCCTGTCTGCCGGAATGGAAATTTCAAACCCGTCCTCACCGGTATAGCCAGAGCGCGAGGCGTAGATCTCCACCCCGTCCAGCGTAAACACGCCGCATTGCATGAAGACGAGCTTTGCGGCCTCTGGCACCAGGCCGGTGAACACAGCCGCCGCTGCGGGGCCCTGAAGGGCCAGCAGAGCACGATCCGACAGTTCGGTGAGAGTGGTGCCCCGCCCGGCGAAGCCAGCGCGCATATGGGCGAAATCCTTGCCCTTGGTGCCCGCGTTCACGACGGCGAAAATGCCGCCATCCGCGCCGAAGGGCCGCGAGACCATGAGATCGTCCATGATCCCGCCCTCGGCGTTCAGGAGGAGGGTGTATTTCTGCTCGCCAGCGCCCAGCACCGAGAGGTCTGCCGTAATCAGCGCTTCCAGCGCGGCTTCATCGCCGGTGATGTGCGCCTGACCCATGTGGGAGACGTCAAACAGGCCAGCCAATTCGCGCGTGTGCAGATGCTCGGCCATGATGCCTGCCGGATACTGAACCGGCATGGCGTAGCCAGCGAACTCGACCATGCGCGCGCCAAGCTCGACATGCAAATCGTAAAGCGGGGTTTTGAGAAGGTCTGCTGTGTCGGCCATGGGTCACGAAATCCTGAACGCGGGTTTGCAATCACTGCCGTGCGCGAGTTGCCTCGCGTGGCAGCCCTGCCCCCGCTGTCCCGTGACCTGAGAGATTCCCGCGGCAACGGGGCTGACCCCACGTGCCGCTTGCTCCTTCGGTGGGATACTGCCCTAAGGCAAAATCCTCTTTCCAGCGTCGGCGATCCCAGCGGTCCTGCGGCCTGAGCGTTTCCGGGGCGGTTGCGCCTTCGGCGCCGGCATCTTCGGCCGGTCTCTCCCGCTTGGGTGCCTTATGTCGAACAGGTCTCCCCGTTCGACGCGCAAACTAGTCCGGCACGCGCGTGAGTCAATCGGCCCCGGCAAACACTTTCATCATTCGAACGGGATCGGCCATCTCATTCCATCTGGAACCATTCCAGGCACAACCAAAAGAATTCTCACCGGAACCGAAATAATAACCCATGCGTAAGCCTCTCAGATTACAAACTACAGGAGGCCACGGTGAAATTGCGCAAGCTTATGACATCTGCCGCTCTCGCAGGCGCATTGGCTCTTCCGGTTTCAGCTCCCGCGCTTGCTGATGAGCCGGCAGATGATTTCTTCCAGATCATCCAGGAGTTCTTCAACAACGACACGCGAGACGAGCGCCGTGGCCGCGACCGCGACCGTGATCGCGACAACCGCTACCACCGGGGCGAACAGCGTGGCCATGAGATTACGTCGGCCGAGCAGGCTATAGATATCGCCCGCGAACACGGCATGGTCCGCATCACCCAGGTGGAACTGGATGGCCGCTACTGGGAGGTGGAAGGTTACGATCAGCGCCGGCGCTGGATGGAAATCGAAATTGACGCCCGCACCGGACACGCGAGGGATGTCCACCACCGCCGGTGACCGTCGCGCATGAATGTAAAAATGCCCGCCATCACCGGCGGGCTTTTTTTTACATCTGCTCTGGCGCTTCAATCCCGATCAGGGAGAGGCCCAGTTCGAGCTGTTTCAGCGTCAGGGCAGCCAGAGCCAGGCGCGAGCGGCGCACCGCCTCGTCCTTCTCCGGCAGAATCGGACAGGCCGCGTAGAAGCTGGAAAAGGCCTGCGAGAGACCATAGACATGCTCGCAGATATGGTTCGGCGCCCGGTCATCATGGGCACGCACCAGCGCCCCGTGGAAGCCGTCGAGCCTGCGCACAAGAGCGGCTTCTTCCGGCGCGGCGATAATGATCTCGCCCGGCTCCAGCCCCTCGCCAGCGGCTTTGCGCAGCAGCGATTTGATACGCACGGCCTGATAGAGCAGGTAAGGCCCGGTCTTTCCCTCGAAGGACACAAACCGGTCCATCTCGAAAATGTAATTCGTGGTGCGGTAGTTCTGCAGGTCGGCAAACTTTATCGCGGCATTGGCGACTTTGCGCGCCACATCTTCGAGCGAGTCTGTATCAAGCGTTTCGCCAAGACCGGCTTCGGCAAGGCGCGCGCGGGCGCGCTCGCGGGCCTCTTCAATCAGGTCCGCAAGCCGGAACGTGCCACCGGCGCGGGTGCGCAGGCGCTTGCCATCCGGGCCGTTGACCGTGCCGAACTTCACATGCTCCAGCCCGCCTTCACTTGCGAGGCCGGCCTTCACGGCCGCGCGGAAGACCTGCTCGAAATGGTCTGACTGGCCGAGATCGACGACGTAGAGGATAAGATCGGGATCAATGCTCTCGCGCCGGTCAAGAATGGTGGCGAGATCCGTCGTCGCGTAGAGCGCCGAGCCTTGCGAGCTGACGAGGATGAGCGGGGCGAGCTCCTTCTTGTCGTCCTCGCGCGCCACGCGCACGATCCACGCCCCATCAGACAGTTCGGCTACGCCGCGCGCCTTGAAATCCTCGACGAGGCCGGGGATCAGATCGTTGACGTCGCTTTCGCCCTTCCAGAGGTCGAAATGCACCCCCAGTGCCGAGAAATCCTCCTTCAGCGCGGCAATCGACACATTGATGAAGTGCTTCAGCAGAGCGCGATAGCCTGCACGCCCGGCCTGGAGCTCAGCCGTCGCCTTGCGCGAGCGCTCCTGACGGGCGGGGTCTTCCTTGCCCTTGGCGCTCGCCTGCGGGTAGAGCCGGGCCAGGTCTTCGATGGTGACGGGCGCATCAGCCGGGTACGGGCCGGTAAAGTCTTCGACAAAATAGGGCAGGTCTGGCTGTTCATCCTCCAGCTCGGTGATGAGCTGGCCCATCTGCAGCCCCCAGTCACCCAGATGGATGTCGCTGGTCACGTCATGGCCCAGAAAGCGCATCAGGCGCTGCAGGCTGTCGCCAATGACCGAGGAGCGCAAATGCCCGACATGCATGGGCTTTGCGACATTCGGGCCGCCAAAATCGATCATCACCTTGAGCGGGGAATCCACCTGGCCAGCGCCTGTGCGCTCATCAGCGCTGATGGCTCGCGCCCGCGCTGAATAAAGCTGTTGCGACGGTGTGATGTTCAAAAAGCCCGGCCCGGCAATCTCGATATCGAGATCAGGCGCCGACCCTGCCAGATGCGCCTTTACCCCCTCCGCAATCGCGCGCGGCGGTTTGCCGGCCTGCTTGGCGGCTGCCAAGGCGCCATTGCACTGGTAGGGCGCCAGATCGGGGCGGTCGCTTTCGGAAACACGCCCAAGCGCCGGGTCGAGTTCCATAGCGGCAAAGGCATCGCCCAGCAGGGCGCTGAGCTGATCGGCAAGACGGGTCATGACGGTCCAGATTTACTCGACAGGGACGCGGAAACGCAGGCCGGAGCGGTTGAACTCAACCTGTTCCGGCGTCAGCTCAAAGCCGACAATCACCTCGAAATTGGCGCCCGAGGTTGTCGCTTCGGCACGCGGGATCACGATTGAACCGATCTCCTCGGTCAGCTCAACCCGGTTTTCACCCGGCGGGAAGCGCACGGTGATCGGGAATACCTCGCGAGCAATGACGGCACTGTCCGTGCGGGTTACGGCCACGAAGTAGTAATATGTTTTCTCGCTGCCTTCGGCCGCTGCGCCGCGGCCAAAGGCAAAGCGCACGGCCATCTGCATGTCGATCGGCGAGACCCGCGCATCGGTGTAGGTGCAGGCACCCCTCACGTTCAGGATTTCGCCGGTAAAGCCGACATTGCGCAGAACGCGTTCTTCGCCCCTGAACTCCACCAGACGGTGCGCGTCATACAGCGACAGCGCATTGGGACACGGGCCCGGATTGGGCTGCGGTCCGTCGAAGCGGTCGCGCACACTCTGGCACCCGGACAGGACAAGGGCGGCGGCAAATACAGCGGCGATTGAGCGCATGGGGTCTCCCGAAGAACCAGTTCGTCACTATGTTGCAGACACAGGCAGTACGGGTTACGGGCGCGCCGGACTCTGCTACACCCACTGTGTCTAAGCCCTGCACTGCGCGAGAGCAACGTTGTCGCGCCCCTGCCACTGAGGAAAACCGTGAGCGCGTTGCCCCCTCTCCACATTCTGCTTGCCGCGCCGCGCGGCTTCTGCGCCGGCGTGGACCGCGCCATCCAGATCGTGGAGAAGGCGCTGGAGCGCTATGGAGCGCCGGTCTATGTGCGCCACGAGATCGTGCACAACAAACATGTGGTGAACCGGCTGAAGGCCATGGGCGCGGTGTTCGTCAAGGAGCTGGACGAGTGCCCGGATGACCGCCCCGTGGTGTTCTCCGCCCATGGCGTGCCCAAGCGGGTGCCGGAGACGGCCAAGGCGCGCAACATGCTGTTTGTGGACGCCACCTGCCCGCTCGTCTCCAAGGTGCATGTCGAGGCAAGCCGCCATCACAGGAATGGCCTTGAGATTGTGCTGATCGGCCATGCCGGGCATCCCGAAGTTATCGGCACGATGGGCCAGCTTCCCGAGGGCACCATCCACCTCATCGAGACGGTAGAGCACGCAGAATCATTTGAACCGCGCGACCCGCAAAAGCTCGCCTATGTCACGCAGACGACGCTATCGGTTGATGACACGGCGGCCATTGTGGACGTGCTGCAGACGCGCTTTCCGGCGATGGCGGCACCCCACAAGGAAGATATCTGCTACGCCACCACCAACCGGCAGGAAGCGGTAAAGGCCCTCGCCCCGCGCTGCGATCTGGTGCTGGTAGTGGGCGCCCCGAACTCGTCCAATTCGGTGCGGCTGGTGGAGGTTGCCAAGCGGGCCGGCGCGCCCGATGCGCGTCTGGTACAGAGCGCCGCAGACCTTGACCGTAGCTGGTTTGACAATGTCAACACGCTGGGCGTCAGCGCCGGTGCGTCCGCCCCTGAAGAGCTGGTGGAGGATGTGCTCACCCAGATCGCCGGTTTCCGCAAGCTGAGCATCGAAGAGGTACGTGTCGCCAGCGAAGATGTGGTGTTCAAATTGCCGCGCGAGGTAGCGTGATGAGTGAAAACCAGACCAAGGCCGGGAATACCCCTGGGGAGGCGTTCCTTGCTGCCATCGAACCGGAAGCAAAGCGCGAGGAAGCCCGCCAGCTGGACGCGCTGTTCCGCAAGGTGACCGGCTTCGAGCCGGTAATGTGGGGCTCCATGGTCGGCTATGGCCGCTACCACTACCGCTATGAAAGCGGGCGCGAGGGCGACTCCCTTGCCACCGGATTCGCACCGCGAAAGGCGCAGCACTCAATCTACATCATGCCCGGCTATGCCGAATTCGGCGATATCCTGGACCGCCTCGGCAAGCACAAGAAGGGGCAGGCCTGCCTGAATGTGAAGCGCCTCGCCGACATCGATATGGACGTGCTGGGCGAGCTGATCGCAGCTGGCCTAAAAGACCTTGATGCGCAATGGACGGTGCATCCGGCGTGAGCGCCCTCATCACCATCCACACCGACGGTGCGTGTTCGGGCAATCCCGGTCCTGGTGGCTGGGGCGCGCTTCTGGAGTGGAAGGGCCACGAGAAGGAGCTCTTTGGCGGGGAGGCCCACAGCACCAATAACCGCATGGAACTCAAGGCCGCCATCGAGGCGCTGAACGCGCTCAAACGCCCTTCAAAGGTCCGCCTTGTCACCGACAGTGTCTATGTGCGCGACGGCGTGACCAAATGGATTCACGGCTGGAAGCGCAATGGCTGGAAAACAGCCGGCAAGAAGCCGGTGAAGAACGCCGAGCTGTGGCAGGCTCTCGATGAGGCCACCAAGCGCCACACGATCGAATGGGTGTGGGTGAAGGGCCATAATGGCGATCCGGGCAATGAGCGCGCCGACGCGCTGGCGCGGGCCGGCATTGCGGCGTTGAAAGGCGAGGCAGACACCCCCGCCTCTTGACCTTCACGCCCTCAGGGGCGAGAGAGCGCGCTACTCCCGTCACGGATAAAGAGGCGCGCCCATGATCCCCCGCTATACCCGGCCAGAAATGGAAGCGATCTGGAGCCCGCAGAGCCGCTACCGCATCTGGTTCGAGATCGAGGCCCACGCCACCGACAAGCTGGCCGAGCTAGGCGTGGTCCCTGCTTCCGCCGCCAAGGCCGTATGGAAAGCCAAGGACATGGAGTTTGATGTCGCGCGCATCGACGAGATCGAGCGCGAGGTGAAGCACGATGTCATCGCCTTCCTGACCCATCTCTCCGAACTCGTAGGCGAAGAGGCCCGCTTCGTCCACCAGGGGCTGACCAGCTCTGACGTGCTCGACACCTGCCTTGCCGTGCAACTTACCCGCGCCAGCGATCTCCTGCTGGAGGGGATGGACCGGGTGCTGGCGGCGCTGAAAAAGCGGGCGCTGGAGCACAAGATGACGGTGTGCATCGGGCGCAGCCACGGCATCCATGCCGAGCCCACTACGATGGGCCTGAAGTTTGCGCGCTTTTATGCCGAGTTCGCCCGCAACCGGGAACGTCTGGTGCGCGCCCGCGAGGAAGTCGCCACCTGCGCCATCTCAGGCGCTATCGGCACGTTTGCCAATGTCGACCCGGCGGTGGAGGCCCATGTCGCCGAAAAGCTGGGCCTGACCGTGGAGCCCATCTCGACGCAGGTCATCCCGCGCGACCGGCACGCCAACTACTTTGCCGTGCTGGGCCTGATCGCGTCGGCTATCGAGAATATCGCGGTAGAGGTGCGCCATTTGCAGCGCTCTGAAGTGCGTGAGGCGCAGGAGTATTTCTCGCCGGGGCAGAAGGGCTCCTCGGCCATGCCGCACAAGCGCAATCCGATCCTGACCGAGAACCTGACCGGCCTTGCGCGTCTCGTGCGCTCTGCCGTCACCCCTGCGATGGAAAACGTCGCCCTCTGGCACGAGCGCGACATCTCACACTCCTCAGTCGAGCGTGGCATCGGGCCGGACGCCACCGCGCATCTGGACTTCGCCCTGCACCGCACGGCGTCGATGATTGAAGGACTGATCGTGCATGGCGACCGCTGCCGCGAGAATCTGGAGGCCCATGGCGGCATCCATAATTCCCAGCGCGTGCTGCTGGCGCTGACCCAGGCCGGGGCAAGCCGCGAGGACTCCTACCGCCTCGTCCAGCGCAATGGCATGAAAACCTGGGATGAGGGCGGCAGGCTCGCCGATCACCTCAAAGCCGACGCGGAAGTGACCGCCCTGCTCTCACCGGCGCAAATCGATAACTGCTTTGACGAGGCCTACCACCTCAAGCATGTCGACACGATCTTCGCGCGAGTTTTCGGGTAGCCAATCTGGAACACTCCCCCTCCTCTTCCCGTTAAAGGGGTGGAGGAGCACATGCCCGAATGGCTGAACGATGCCGGTCCGCCCGGCGACATGCTGGAAAGCCTGATGCGGCTAGGCCTGGCGGCCCTCGCCGGCGCCTTTATCGGGATCGAGCGCGAGCGCCCCAGGCGCCATGTTGGCCTGCGTACCAACATGCTGGTGGCCCTTGCCGCCTGCCTCTTCACCCTCCTGGCGTTCCAGATCGCGATTTCCATGGGTGATGACGAGGCCGGTATTCAGGCCGATCCGGTACGTGTCATCGAGGCTGTCACCGCTGGCGTCGCCTTCATTGCGGCAGGTGCCATCATCCGTGCCGGCAAGGATATTCACGGCGTAACCACGGCAGCAGCGCTATGGCTGTCCGGCGCCGTCGGCGTGGCGTTTGGTGCTGGCGCGTTCGGCATCGGTGCGGCGGCAGTGGCGCTCGCCCTGATCGTGCTTACCATACTGGTATCGATCGAACGCCATGTACTGAGAAGCAAGTTACCGCCGCAAGACAATTCCGCGCCCCGGGACGTTGACCCGTAGCGGTCAGTCCCCCGCCTGCACCTGCGCGCGGGCAATATCGAGGAGACGCGTCATCTCATGGCGCAGTTCGATGTCGGAGACCGCCACGCCCTTGGCGTCGAAATCCTTGCGGACTTTGCGGAACACATCTTCGTCGCCCACTTCCTCAAAGTCGGCCGCGATCACCTCTTTGGCATAGGCATCGGCCTCCTCACCGGACAGGCCGAGCTTCTCTGCCGCCCACAGGCCCAGCAGCTTGTTGCGGCGCGCACCGGCCTTGAACTCCAGCTCCTGCTCGCGCGCGTAGCGGTTTTCGTGAGCCTTTTCGCGATCATCAAAGCCGGACATGAGGTGTTTCCTATAATAGATGGAACGGGGAGTGTTTGATCCATGGGTATCGCGCCCAAGCCGCTTTATCAATCGTTTGCAGCGCATTGCAGGCCAGTATTGCGGGCGCCCGGCCAAGCGCGTATCCTGATCATCAAAGGCGGCCCGTATTGACGGGCCGCTTCGCGTTTGACACGACACCGATTGACCCGCACCCAAGACTCGCGCGCATGAAGGGCCTCATAGCGCAGCGATACGATTTTCCAACGCCCAGCGGAGAGCGATGACCCCCATGTCACGCCGCAAGAAACTCTACGAAGGTAAAGCCAAGATCCTCTATGAGGGCCCGGAGCCGGGTACGATCATCCAGCATTTCAAGGATGATGCGACCGCCTTCAACGCCCAGAAGCGCGCGACGCTGGAGGGCAAGGGCGTGCTCAATAACCGGATCAGCGAGTTCATTATGGAACACCTGAACCGGATTGGCGTGCCGACGCATTTCATCCGCCGCCTGAACATGCGCGAGCAGCTGGTGCGCGAGGTGGAGATTATTCCGCTGGAAGTCGTGGTGCGCAATGTCGCCGCCGGTTCCATCTCCACGCGCTTCAACATCCCGGAAGGCGAGCCACTGCCGCGCGCCATTGTGGAGTTCTACTTCAAGGACGATGCGCTGGGCGATCCGCTCGTCTCCGAAGAGCATGTGACGGCGTTCAACTGGGCAAGCCCGCAGGAGCTGGACGAAATCATCGCTCTGGCACTGCGCGTGAACGATTTCGTCTCCGGCCTGTTTGCGGGTGCGGGTATCCGTCTGGTCGACTTCAAGCTGGAATTTGGCCGTCTGTACGACCAGAACGACATGCCGCGCGTGGTGCTGGCCGACGAGATCAGCCCTGATTGCTGCCGCCTGTGGGATATGACCACGAACGAGAAGATGGACAAGGACCGCTTCCGCCGCGATCTGGGCAATGTCACCGAAGCCTATGCCGAAGTCGCGCGGCGCCTCGGCATCATGCGCGAGATGGACAGCGCCAATGGCGCGGCCCCTGAGTCTGAAGAAAGCGAATAGGATCAAAGAGACGATGAAAGCGAAAATCCACGTCTATCTGAAACCCGGCGTGCTGGACCCGCAAGGAACCGCCGTTGCCAATTCGCTTCGTACGCTCGGCTTTGAGGAAGTGACCGGCGCGCGCCAGGGCAAGCTGATCGAGCTCGATCTCTCCAGCGTTGACGCCGAAGAAGCCAGCGAGCGCGTGAAGGCCATGTGCGACAAGCTGCTGACCAATCCGGTGATCGAGAACTACGACATCGAGCTGAGCGCGTAAGCCTCCTTGCACTGTCATCACCCGCGTATGTGGGTGATCCATGCCTCTGACAATTAAAGCTCTTTCGTCTCGTCATGCCCGCGCAGGCGGGCATCCAGAGATCGTGGGGCAAAGACAGTCCCAAGCTGCTCTGGGTTCCCGCCTGCGCGGGAACGACGCCGGAGAGAAATCGACTTTTTTCGCCGGTCAATGCACCCTGGAGTAGCAGGCCTAAAGCTCCACCGACTCCCACAGTTCGATCTTCACCCCGTCCGGGTCCATGATCCAGGCGAAGCGGCCATAATCGTGAGACTCCGGCGCGCCGACAAGCTCCACGCCCTTCGCCTTGATGCGCTCCAGCAGGGCGTCGAGATCATCAACCAGCAGATTGATCATGAAGGGCTGGGCAGAGAGCTGGAAATACTCCGTATCGGCCTTGAAGCGGGCGAAAATGGTGCGTGCGCCATCGCCATAGCGCGCGGCCGCCTCACCGTGGCGGAATTCGAATTCCCCATATTCGCTGAGCTCCATGCCCAGCACGTCGCGATACCAGACCTTGCTGGCCTCCGGGTCCGCTGATTTTACGAACACGCCGCCTACGCCCAGAACACTCATGCCTGCCTCCCCGGCTGACCTGGGGAGAGGTTAGCAGCGGTGCTTTAGAAAGGCGACCCTGCCCCTATTCCAGCACGGCCAGCATGTCGCCGCTGCGCATGTCGGTCATCATGTCCAGATAGGCATCGAGCCACGGCTTGTGCGCCGCGCCGACCAGCACGAGTACGCGCCCGCCCACCGCATCGGCCGACGCCTCGCGGATATGGGCCGTCATGCGCAGATTGCGGGTATCCCATTCGGCCATGCGCACCCGGCCTGCATGCTCCGGCCACGCCCTGTCGATCATCACCCGCCACTGGCCCTCCACGTCCATGTGGCCGTGCTCTGGCGCGTTCAGCCGCCGGAAATAGGCGAGCATCGCCTCCGGGCTCTGCCAGTCATCCGCATTCATGTCCGTTGCCGTGAAAATCGGATGGTCGAAAATGCTGGCAAATTCGGCCGTTTCCAGCGCGGCCGTCATCGGTCCGGCTACCCGGCCCATCAGGTGGGAGGCCGTGTGATCATCAGCAGGGTAGACCCGCTCATGGCCGAGCCGCACCGCCAAGGCCACGGCAATCTGGACATTCTCGTTACGGGAGGCTGAGACCCGCTCCAGCAGAGCCGCGAGTTCAGCGGTGACACCATCACCTGCAGCGCGCTCTGCTGGCTCAAGGTGCAGCCATTGCACGAGCGAAGAAAAGATATCACCGGACGCGGCAAACAGCGCGGCGAGATGACGGCGCTGCGGCGCTGCAGCTGTGTCCGGCCAGCCTGCCAGCGCCTCATCTACGGCTACCAGGGCTTGGGGCATGTCGAGGCCGGTTTCTTCTCCGGCCAGACGCACGCCCTCCAGCGCGGCGCTGGCAAAGTAGCCCACTGCCCCGTCATAGCGGGCATCATATGCCTGCATCAGAAAAATCGTTTCCGGACCCAGCGCCTCGATGGTGATGACATCCGGCGCCAGCGATTCCAGACGGTCCAACAGGCCGGAAAGAGCCGCCGGCTCAAATCCCTCCACCTGAGCGAGATGCGCAGTGCCCAGCACATAGGCCTCCGTCACCTGGCCGTGCACATGGGCAGCTTCACCGCGGGGATCGAACGAACCGCGCGTTCCTTGCGCGTCATTGGCGCCCCCCGAAACTGCTCCTGCGAACAGGGCCAGCGCGATCACGGCGGTGTTCAGCATCATCTCTTCCTCCTTGTAGCAGGCAGCGCCCTCTTGCAGTCAGATGCAGTATGCACCGCTATCGGATGCGGCAAAGATGCAACGCGATTGTCGCAGCCGCACCGGCCTCTCGCCTTGGCGTGAATCCCCTGCTAAACGCTGCGCCATGAAGACCGCTGTCATTGTATTCCCCGGCTCCAATTGCGACCGCGATGCGGCCGAGGCTTTGCGCCTTGTCACGGGGGCTGCCCCCGCGATGATCTGGCATCAGGAAACCAGCCTGCCGGACGGGCTTGATCTCGTCATGGTGCCGGGCGGGTTCTCCTATGGCGACTATTTGCGCTCCGGCGCGATAGCGGCCCGCTCGCCGATCACGCAAGACCTGGTAAAACGCGCTGAGAACGGCCTGCCGGTACTGGGCGTGTGCAACGGCTTCCAGATCCTTATCGAGACCGGGCTCCTGCCCGGCGCGCTGATGCGTAATGCCGGTCTGCTCTTTGTCTGCGAGCGCACCCCGCTGCAGATCGAGAACACCAATTCGCGCTTTACCCGCGCCTATGGCGAAACGCGCGAGCTGACGATCCCAATCGCGCACCATGACGGCAATTACTTTGCCGACACCGAAACGCTGGACCGGCTGGAGGGTGAAGGCCAGGTGGCCTTCCGCTATCTCAATAATCCCAATGGCTCGATCCGCGATATTGCCGGGATCACCAATGCGGCGGGCAATGTGCTCGGCATGATGCCCCACCCCGAACGCGCGGTTGATCCGGTGCATGGCGGTACGGACGGACTTGGCGTGTTTGAAAGCCTTCTGGGGCGGGGGTGATGCTCACCAGCCGGGAGGTCATAGCCAGGCTGGAAAAAGCCGGCTGGCGCAAGATCCGACAACGCGGCAGCCATGTGCAGATGAAGAAAGACGGGGTGGCAGCAATCGTGACGGTGCCCCATCCCAAAAAGGACCTGAAGCGTGGTACGCTGCGCTCCATCGAGCGCGCGAGCGGCGTGCAACTGATCAAGGACTGAGTGCGATGACACTGCATGTCTATCCCGCCATTCTCGAAGGCGATGCTGAAACCGGTTTCAGCGTCTACTTCCCCGATCTCAACGGCTGCGTGTCGGCTGGCGACAGCGCCAGCGAAGCTGCGCTGAACGCGCAGGAAGCCCTCGCCTTGCATCTCGAAGGCCTGATGGGTGAAGGCCTGCCCGTTCCCGCCCCGTCTGACCTTTCCGCGATCCGGCCTGAACCCGGCGCGCCGGAGGCCGCCCGGCTTCTGGTCACCGCCTATCTGCCTGATCCCTCCCCGCTCCACCAGCCGCAACGGACGCATGCCGAATGAGTGTTGAACCCAAATACGCCCCCGGCATTACCGAACAGATCGCGCTCGAGCACGTCACGGCAGACGAGTACGAGACAATCCTGCGCGTGCTGGGCCGCGCGCCGAACATGGTCGAGCTCGGCATTTTCTCGGTCATGTGGTCAGAGCACTGCTCCTACAAGTCGAGCCGGGTGCATCTGAAGAAATTCCCCGTCACCGGCGAGCGCGTCGTTTACGGCCCCGGCGAGAATGCAGGCGTGATCGACATTGATGATGGCGATGTCGCCGTCTTCAAGATGGAGAGCCACAACCACCCCTCCTATATCGAGCCCTATCAGGGCGCAGCGACGGGCGTGGGCGGCATTTTGCGCGACGTCTTCACCATGGGTGCGCGGCCCGTGGCGCTGATGAATGCTCTGCGTTTTGGTGCGCCGGACCATCCCAAGACGCGCCAGCTTGTCTCCGGCGTCGTCGCGGGCATTGGCGGCTATGGCAATTGCGTCGGCGTGCCGACCGTTGGCGGCGAGACCAATTTCGACAAGGGTTATAACGGCAATATCCTCGTCAATGCGATGGCGGTCGGCCTTGCGAAGCGCGAAGGCATCTTCACCGCTGCTGCCAAGGAAGCTGGCTTCCCGGTTCTGTACGTAGGCGCAAAGACCGGCCGGGACGGCATTCACGGCGCGACCATGGCCTCAGCCGAGTTTGGCGAGGGCTCGGAAGAGAAGCGCCCGACCGTGCAGGTCGGCGATCCCTTCACCGAGAAAAAGCTGATCGAAGCGTGCCTTGAGCTGATGGCAGAAGACGCGATCAGCTCCATTCAGGACATGGGCGCAGCCGGCCTGACCTCTTCCTCCGTGGAGATGGCGTCGCGCGGCGGGCTAGGTATCGAGCTGGACCTCGACCACGTGCCCCAGCGCGAAACCGGCATGACGGCCTATGAAATGATGCTGTCGGAATCGCAGGAACGCATGCTGATGATCCTGAAGCCCGGCGCGGAGCCCATCGCCGAGCGCATCTTCAGGAAATGGGATCTGGACGTCGCCACCATCGGCAAGACGACCGATACCGGCCGCATGGTTCTCAAACACCAGGGCGAAGTGGTCTGCGATCTGCCGCTTGATCCCATCGGCGAGGAGGCCCCGGCCTATACCCGCCCCTGGTTCGAGCCCGAAGCGCGCGCCAGCATTGATCCGCGCACCATGAAGGGGCCGGAGCATCTGGGTGAAGCGCTGCTGACCATCATGGCGAGCCCCGACATGGCGTCCAAACGCTGGATCTGGGGACAGTATGACCGCCACGTCATGGCCGACACGATGGCAAGCTCCGAAGACCCGGCGGATGCCGCCATCGTGCGCGTGCATGGCACGAACAAGGCGCTCGCCATCACGACCGACTGCACACCGCGCTATTGCTATGCCGACCCGTTCGAGGGCGGCAAGCAGGCCGTGGCCGAGACCTGGCGCAATCTGACGGCCGTGGGCGCAGACCCCATCGCCATCACGGACTGCCTCAATTTCGGCAATCCCGAACGCCCGGAAATCATGGGGCAGTTTGTGGGCTGCGTCGAAGGCATGGCCGAAGCCTGCAAACAGCTTTCCTTCCCCGTCGTGTCGGGCAATGTCTCGCTCTATAACGAGACTGATGGCAAGGCGATCCCGCCCACCCCGGCTGTCGGCGGCGTGGGCCTCCTGCCCGATCTTTCAAAACGCGCCGGCTTTGGCGGCATGAAAGAGGGCGATGTGGTGCTTGTCATCGGTGAGACGCGCGGAGAGCTCGGTGCCTCGCTCTATATGCGTCATGTCGAGGAGAAAGAGGACGGCGCGCCGCCTCATGTCGATCTGGCTGCCGAAAAGCGCAATGGCGATTTTGTCCGCGCCGAAATCCGCGCCGGGCGCGCCCGCGTGGTCCACGATGTTTCCGATGGCGGTCTCGCCTGCGCGGTTGCCGACATGGCCATGGCCTCAGGCATCGGCGTGAAGCTCGCCTTCAACGGCAATCTGCCCGCCTATGCGTGGATGTTCGGCGAGGATCAGGCCCGTTATCTGATCGCCGCTGACGCAGCGACGGCAGAAACCATCCGCCAGAACGCCATCGCCGCCGATGTGCCGGTCAGCGTGGCCGGAATCGCGGGTGGACGCGCCATCTCGATCAATGGCGGCCATGCGCTGGACCTGATTCGCCTGAAACAGGCTCATGAGACCTGGTTGCCGTCCCTCATGACCGCAGAGACGGCACGCGCAGCCGAATAGGCAAAAAAAGAGCCGGACTCCATCTGAAGGGGTGTCCGGCTCAACATCGCTGACCGGGCGGGGGATTTGCCCGGCCAGCGGAATTCCTTATCGCTCTAGCGGCAGGCTGCAGCGTTGGCAGCAGCTTCCGGGCCAGCGCCTTCAATGGCGGCAGCAGCGGCAAAGTCCGCCGAGGCGGCAGCCGTATTGCCCGCCAACGCATAGGCTGCGCCGCGATTGTTGAGCGCTTCCCAGCCGCCTTCATTGGCCTCTACGGCCGCATCACAGGCTTCGGCTGCACCGGCATCACCGAGATTGGCGAGCGCGCCGCACAGATTGGTGCGGGCAGCGGCCATGGTCGGGGCCGCATTGCGGCGCGACAGGGCCTCATTGGCGAAGTGGGCAGCTTCACGCCACTGGCCACGCTCGAAGCGCTGGACCGAGGCACGCACCGAGCGGTGCGCGGTGCTCTGAGCGACGAAAGCCGGCTCGCACACCTGCGCTTCGGCGGAAGATGCGCTGGCGACAGACAGGCCTGCAGCCATCATGGCAGCAGCAGCGGTCATCAGGATCGGGGAGGAGAATTTGAAGGACATGTCAGTCTCCGAAAGATGGGCGCCCTGTTGACCGGGCGTTGCGTTGAACTCGCTCCGGGAAGATAGGGCTATGACGAGCGTTTGAAAAGTGAACATTGTTCATTTTTTTGAGAAAAAGATGTTGCAATGCAACAGCGCGCCTGTCCAGCTCGCGACTGCATATCAATCCATGTGATTGCTTCTAATCAGATACGTCGCGTGCTGCGAGTGCGTGAGCGCCGTCAGACCACCGCACCTGCACAAAGGAAAACGCCGCCGGATCTTCGTCCGGCGGCGCTGAACCGTAGCACAAAAAGAAACTGTCTCTAGCTATCCAGGAAGCTGCGCAGTTTGCGGCTGCGGCTGGGGTGTTTCAGCTTGCGCAGGGCCTTCGCCTCGATCTGGCGGATACGCTCTCGCGTCACCGAGAATTGCTGGCCGACTTCCTCCAGCGTGTGATCGGTATTCATGCCGATCCCGAAGCGCATGCGCAGCACACGCTCCTCACGCGGGGTGAGGCTGGCCAGCACCAGCGTGGTGGTCTCGCGCAGGTTGGAATGGATCGCCGCATCGATGGGCAGGACCGCATTCTTGTCCTCGATGAAATCGCCGAGGTGTGAATCTTCCTCATCGCCAATCGGCGTTTCAAGGGAGATCGGCTCCTTGGCGATCTTCATCACCTTGCGCACTTTTTCCAGCGGCATGGAGAGCTTTTCAGCCAGCTCCTCAGGCGTCGGCTCGCGGCCGATCTCGTGGAGCATCTGGCGGCTGGTGCGCACGATCTTGTTGATCGTCTCGATCATGTGGACCGGGATACGGATGGTGCGGGCCTGATCCGCGATGGAGCGGGTAATGGCCTGACGAATCCACCAGGTCGCGTAGGTGGAGAATTTGTAGCCGCGGCGGTATTCGAACTTATCGACCGCCTTCATCAAACCAATGTTGCCTTCCTGGATCAGATCCAGGAATTGCAGGCCGCGATTGGTGTATTTCTTGGCGATGGAGATGACGAGGCGCAGATTGGCTTCGACCATTTCCTTCTTGGCAATGCGAGCTTCCCGCGCGCCCTTCTGGACGGTCGCGACGATACGGCGGAAATCGTCGATCGGCACGCCGGATTCCTGCGCCAGCTCGGCGATGTGCTCGCGAATCTGGGCGGCTTCCTTTTCCTCGCGCTCGGCGAATTTCTTCCACGGGGCCGATTTGGCTTTCCAGTCGTCCAGCCAGTTCGGGTCCAGCTCATGGCCCTGATAGGCCTGCATGAACTCATGACGCGGCACGCCGTGTGCCTCGGCGGAACGCAAGAGCTTGCCTTCCAGCACCACCAGACGCTTGTTGATGGCGTCCAGCTGCTCGACCAGCGCCTCGATACGCGCATTGTTGAGGTTCAGCGAGTTGAGATTGGCAACGATGGATTCGCGCACGCCCTCATAGGTCTCGCGATCCTTTTTGGAGAGGTCCTTGCCCTCCATGCGCAGGCCGACCAGCTTGTCCTGAAGCTTGCGGAAGGTGTTGAAATCACCCGCTACCGCGTCCAGCGTCTCCATGACGCCTTCGCGCAGCTCGGCTTCCATGGCCGCGAGGGACAGGTTTGCACCATCCTCGTCATCTTCCTCATCATCGGTTGAGGCTGCGTTTTCGCCTTCCTCGCCCTCTTCGCCGGTCTTTTCCTCGCTCTCCTCGGCGCGCGAACGCACCTGGGCGCGGATATTGGCGGCGGGGCCGCGTCCGGCGTCGGGCGCGCCGGTTTCGGAGTGATCCTCGCGCACGCCGCCATAAGTGGCGTCCAGATCGATGATATCGCGCAGCAGCACCTGGCCGGACTGCAGCTCTTCACGCCAGACCATGATGGCTTCAAACGTCAGCGGGCTTTCGCAAAGCCCGCGGATCATGGCGTTGCGTCCGGCCTCGATCCGCTTGGCGATGGCGATTTCGCCTTCGCGCGAAAGCAGCTCCACAGAGCCCATCTCGCGCAGATACATGCGCACCGGATCGTCGGTGCGATCCTGCGCGGACGTGGTGTTCTGCCCGGCGACAGCGGTTTTCGACTTGGCGGCTACCGCGCGGGAGCGGCCATCATCTTCTTCCTCGTCATCGCCTGCAGCCGCGTCGTTCTCTTCCACCTCGTCCTCGGAATCGACGACGGTAATACCCATCTCCGACAGCTGGGAGAGCACGTCTTCAATCTGCTCGGATGAAAATTCTTCTGACGGGAGAACCTTGTTGAGCTCGTCATGGGTGACATAGCCGCGCTTCTTGGCGGTTTTCACCATCGCCTTGACCGACAGGTCATTGAGATCGAGAAGCGGGCCGTCCTGATTTTCCGGGGCTGCTTCAGCCGTCTCGGTCGCTGCTTTGGTCATGCCTGACTTGAACTCCCTTGGCGGCCGGAATACCAGCTGCCACAAACAAAATCGACCGCCCGCGCGCTATCTGCGACGGCGGCTGGCCTTATACCCTGCGATAAGCTGGTGCACTTCAGCGGCATCGCCGCGCGCCAGCGCCTCGCTTTCAAGAAGACGCGCTTCACCCCGGATGCGTTCCTCTTCAACCCTCTCCATATAGGAAGCCGCCGCTTTTCGCCAAGCGTTCAACCTGCTGGAAGGGTCAGCGTCCTCTCCCCCCATGGATGCCCGCATCGGTGCCCGTTCAGCTTCCAGCTTGCGAAGGACCGGATGATGCCCCTGCCGGACCAGAGAGTGTCTGAGCATCTCATGATCCGCAATCTGACCAGTGGAGCATGCGTCTAGAATAGCGTCACGCAGGCTGTCAAGCGGACCGCAGTCCAGCTCGGCAAGCGTTTCGGCTTCGCTGACGGCCAGTTCGGGCCACTCAATGGCAGCCAGCAGAAGATGGCGGACTGCAGGCGGCGCCCGGCGTGCTTGCGCGAGCTTGCGCGTTTCGGCCACCGGCGGACCATCGGATATGCCACTCGCATCCTGACGCCCGCGCCAGGGCGCGCGCGCCGGCTTGCGGCCAAACGCCGAGGCAAGGCGCCTGTCAAACTCGGCCTTGTATTCCTCGCGCACATCCGGATCGGCGATCTTTGAAGTCAGCGCGCGCAGGCGCCGGCGGAAACCTGCCCGCCGGTCCGGGTCGGTCAGCGGCTCTGCGGCAAACTCCCTGTCCCAGACCAGATCGGCCAGCGAGCGCGTATCGTTGACCAGCGCGCGCAGCGTCTCGGCGCCCTTGGCCTTCAATACATCGTCAGGGTCCTGCCCGTCCGGGAGAAAGACAAAGCGCAAGGTCTTGCCCGGCTCCAGCATGGGAAGGGCGCGCTCAGCGGCCAGCCCTGCCGCGCGCTGACCGGCACTGTCACCGTCAAGGCAGATCACCGGCTCCGGCCCCGCACGCCACAATAAACGTATCTGGTCCTCGGTCAGAGCGGTGCCCAGAGGCGCCACGGCATGAACGAGGCCTGCCCGGTTCAGCGCGATCACGTCCATATAGCCTTCGGCGACTATCAGTCCGCGAATGCCGGATTTCGGATCGGAAGCGGCGCTGCGCGCTTGCGGATAACGATAGAGGACATGGCTTTTGTGAAAGAGCGGCGTCTCCGGCGAGTTGAGATATTTCGCGCGCGCATCCTTTGACAAAGCGCGCCCGCCAAACGCCACCAGCCGCCCGCGCGGATCCTGGATCGGAAACATCACCCGGCCACGGAAGCGGTCAAACGCCGCTCCGCCATCTTCCGGCGCGATCAGCAGCCCAGCCGTTACCAGCTCATCAGGCTTGGCACCCTTGTTGACCAGAAAGTCCTTCAGCCCGGTACGCATCTCGGGCGCATAGCCAAGGCCGAAATTCTCCCAGTCGCGCGGAGAAAGCCCGCGCCGCTCCAGATAGGCGCGCGCCTCGCCCCCGCGCTGGCCGTTCAGCTCACGCGCAAAATACTGCTGCGCCAGCTCGTTCCACTCGGCCAGCTCCTTGCGGCGCTCATCCTTGCGGGCGGCTTCCGGGTCCGGCGCAGGCATGGTCAGCCCTGCCTCGGCGGCGAGCGTCTCGACCGCCTCCATGAAACTGAGACCTTGCGTTTCCTGCAGCCAGTTGACGGCATCGCCGTTCTTCTGGCTGGAGAAGCAATGGTAGAACCCCTTCTCGTCATTGACGAAAAAGGATGGCGTGCGCTCTTTCTTGAACGGTGACAGACCCGCAAACTCGCGTCCCTGACGGCGCAGGGCTACCGTGCGCCCCACTAGATCGGAGAGGCGGATGCGCGCTTTGATCTCGTCCAGGAATCCGTCGGGAAGGGCCATGGCTCACCATAGCACACGCGGCAGACTTGCCACGGCCTAGTTGTGCGCTTTACGCCCGGCTCTGCAGCAGGGTCTTCACCGTTTCGCCCGCCTTGGAAAAGTCCATGCGGCCGGTATAGCGCTGTTTGAGCGCGCCCATGCACTTGCCCATGTCCTTCAGGCCCGTGGCGCCGAGCT
The DNA here is from genome assembly GCF_051859565.1 of Glycocaulis sp. GTDB lineage: Bacteria > Pseudomonadota > Alphaproteobacteria > Caulobacterales > Maricaulaceae > Glycocaulis. The sequence continues at coordinate 256,704 of NZ_JBHYFK010000003.1, read as the reverse complement.
CGTCGACGACCGTCTCTGCGGCCTGCTCGATTTCCTGCTCGCACATCGGCTTGGGCAGGTAGGCGCGCACGATGTCGGCTTCCGCCCGCTCACGCTCGGCCAGATCCAGCCGGCCAGCGTTCTCGTAGGTTTCGGCGCTCTCCTCGCGCTGCTTCACCAGCTTCTGCAGCAGGGCCATGATCTCGCCCTCACCGCACCCCTGGCAGCGGTCTTCAGCCCGCGCAGCGATGTCACGGTCCTTGATGGCAGCCTGAACGAGGCGCAGCGTGCTGAGCTTCAGCCCATCCTTGGCCCGCATCGCGTTTTTGAGGTCTTCGGCAATCTGGTCGCGCAGCGACATTTTTCATCCATTCGCACGAGTTACAGCGACGCCGCCTAACCCGTTGTTTTTGAGTTTCTTTTTCGGCTTCTAGCTTGCTTGACGTCCGGGCAAGGCTCACATACCGTCCGCGCGTTTGTTCAAAGGGCCGCCCTTATTGTGCGGCGCACGCGAAATCAGGCGGTGAGATATGACGGAACGGGCCGGGAATCAAGTACTGACCGCAAACCCCTGGCGCGACAGCGATCTTGACGGGGCGACTGGAGCCATCGTGCTGGCTGACGGCACGATCATCCCCGGCGAAGGCGCCGGGGCATCGGGAATCGCCACTGGCGAGCTCTGCTTCAACACGGCGATGACCGGGCATCAGGAGATTCTCGCCGATCCGTCCTATGCCGGACAGATCGTCTGCTTCACCTTCCCTCATATCGGCAATGTCGGTGCCAATGCGCACGATGAAGAGGCCGCCAGTGACAGGGCGCGCAAGGCAGCCGTAGGCATGGTCAGCCGGGCCCCGATCACGCCGCCATCGAGCTGGCGCGCCGAACACAGCTTTACCGAATGGCTGACCGCGCGGGGCATTGTGGCCGTTACCGGCGTCGACACCCGCGCGCTCACGGCCCGGATCCGCGAGCTGGGCATGCCTATCGCCGCGATTGCGCACTCCCCGTACGGGAAGCTGGACGCGGATGCCTTGCGCAAGGCTGCGCTCGATGCGCCCAGCATGGAAGGCGCAGAGCTGGCGCAGCATGTTCTGAGCGAAGCAGACAGCGACTGGACGCAATCAGACTGGGTGTGGCCCGACGGGCCGGGCATCGGCCCGTCCGATGGTCCGCTCGTTGTGGTGCTGGATTATGGCGTGAAGGCCAACATACTGCGCCGTCTGGCAGGGGCTGGAGCGCGCGTAAAAGTGGTGCGCGGCACGGCGAGTGCCGAAGACGTACTCTCGCTGTCGCCGGCGGGCGTGGTCGTATCGAACGGTCCCGGCGATCCCGCGGCCACGGGTGAGTATGCGCTGGCCACCATTCGCGGCGTCATCGAGGCGGGTGTGCCAACCCTTGGCATCTGCCTTGGCCACCAGATGCTCGCGCTGGCCATTGGCGCCCGGACAGAGAAAATGGCCCACGGCCATCATGGCGCGAACCATCCGGTGAAAAACATACTGTCAGGCCAGGTGGAGATCGTCTCCATGAATCACGGCTTCGCGGTGGATCGTGACAGCCTGCCCGATAATGCCGAAGAGACCCATATCTCGCTGTTCGACGGTACAAATTGCGGCTTCCGCCTTAAGGACAAGCCGGTCATGTCGGTGCAGCACCATCCGGAAGCCAGCCCCGGCCCGCAGGATTCCTTTGGCGTGTTTGACGAATTTGTCGGTCGCCTGTCGGGCGGTTGACCCCTGATAAACCCCACCTCTCGGAAAACCTTTTCCATTTTGCCTGATCGGCTCTAGCTTATCTGTCGAAGGACAGGGGACGCGGAGATCAGGAATGGCCATGAAACTGCGCAGCGCGCTTCTGGTAACGGTATTTGCGGCAGCCTGCATCGGCATGGCTGGCTGTGGTGGCGGCGGTGGCGGTGGCAGCCCTACCGTAACGCCTGCACCTCCACCTCCCCCCCCGCCACCGCCACCACCTCCTCCGCCACCGCCGCCCCCCCCGCCCGGGAATCCGGCAGATTTTGAAACGGCTGAGTATAATCGCCAGTACGGGCTGGGCCTGATCAATGCGTCGAGCGCCTACGCGGCCGGCGCGACCGGACAGGGCATCACCGTCGCGGTCGTGGACAGTGGCATCAATCAGTCTCATCCTGAGTTGATCGGCCGTATATCATCTGCCAGCGTCGACATCGTTTCCTCACGCGGCGAGCTGGAAGACATAGACGGACACGGCACGGGCGTGGCTGGCGTTATAGTTGCAAACAAGAACAATCTGGGCGGGCACGGCGTAGCGTTTCAAAGTACCGTTCTGGCCATCCGGGCTGACACACCGGGAACGTGCGAAGATGACGATCCCGATGATGGCGGCTGCCGCTTCTCGGACGCCAATATCGCAGCTTCCATCGACTATGCGATCAGCCACAACGCGCGCGTGATCAATCTTTCGCTGGGGCGCGATATCGGCAGCAATGACTCCCTGACTCAGACATTCGCTGCGATGCGGCGCGCAGTAAATGCCGGTATTTTCATCGTCGTTTCGGCGGGAAATAGCGGCGAGGAAACGGACGGCACGGGTGACCAGCCCAATTTCCCGGCCAACTTTGCCAACATGCCGGACGCGCAAGGGTTTGTTGTGGCAGTAGGAGCGATCGATTGCCCTGGAGGGGACATCGTGGGTTGCGACGTGGAACTTGTTGATCTGGCACCCTACTCAAACCGGGCTGGCGATGCGGGGGCGACCTTCCTAGTGGCCCCGGGCACAAGGATTCTTACACCCTATATCGACGACGAGAACGGCGACCCCCTGCTTGTTCGCTTTTCGGGCACCAGCTTTGCCGCGCCGCACGTAGCCGGTGCTCTCGCCCTGCTACTAGATGCTTTTCCAAACCTGCAGGGCAATGAGGCGCTGCAGATCCTGTTTGAAACGGCCCTGGACCTCGGGCCACAAGGGATCGATTTTCTGTTCGGTCGCGGGCTGATCGACCTGGCGGCCGCTTTCCAGCCCGTCGGCGCGACCAGCATGCGGCTTGGCACAGGCGAAGCCATCCCGCTCGACCTGCTCCTGTCTGCGCCGGACGGTCCGGCGGGGGACTGGCTCTGGGAAAGCGGACTGGTTGATGATGCCGTGCTGCGCGACAGCTATCGCCGCCCCTTCCATTTCAGCGCCGACCGCCCATCCTTTGCACCGGACAGCGCTCTGAACGCCATGGAAAGCGCAGCAGCGGCGGGCCTGGCACGCGCGTCACGCACCCAGGTCGGCCCGGCCAGCATCAATCTGCGCATGAACTGGCAGCCGCCGCACCTGCTGCGCAACCTGCCGCAGGACTGGTACCAGTCGGCTCCGGACATGTCCTTCGCCTTCCGTCAGGGGGGCTTGAGCGTGGAAGCCGGGCGCGGCTTCTCCTCGCCCGCACCCGTTGGCGGGGCAGGGGTATCGGTGCTGTCGGAAACCCTGTTCTCTGGTGCGGTGGCCCGCTTTGCCGGCTCGCGCGAATGGGTGGCAGCCAGCTATGAGTTCGGCCCCGCTGCCTTCCATATGCGCTCCTCCTCTGGAGACAACAGCGCATTCAACGCCGTGGGCTTCACATACACCCTGCGGTCCGGCCGGCTTACCGGGCAGACCTTCGGGCTGGAGACCGGCACCGGCCAGGAAACCGGTTCGGTGATGGGTGGCAGGCTGGCCGCCCGATTCGGGGCAGAAGACGCCGCCGACACCCAGTTCACCGCAGCGCTCTGGTCTGGCCAGCTGCCGCTCGGCTGGCGCGGGTCGGCGCGGGCGGAATACGTCACCGGCCAGTTCAACACGCCCGCCTCGCTGACCGTCGAGCAGGAGCTCGGTGCCAGCGCGTGGAGCGCCGGTATCGACAGGCCGCTGGCCGGGGGCAGGTTTGGTTTCACCCTGTCTCAGCCACTGCGCATGGAGCACGGACGGATCTCTGCCCGGGTTCCGGTCAATGTCGACCGGGAAGACAGGGTCAGCTATGAGCGGCGCCATGCTTCGCTGACGCCTTCGGGCCGCGAGATTTCGCTGGAAGCCGCCTGGCGCAGGCAGCTGACCACACAGGTCGACGCCGCCTTTGCCGCGCGTGTGACCCGTGAGCCCGGCCATATTGCGGACGCCGAGCCCCAGGCCTTGGGCTGGGCCTCGATCCGCGCGCGCTGGTAGGCATTGCCAGAGTCCGCCGCTGCCCGCAAAACTGCGGTCATGAGCAAGCGAATCCTTTTGCCCGTCTCACGGCGGACACTTCTGGGCGGTGCAGCCAGCGCCGGGGTGCTGGCGCTTGCCGCCTGTGCGCCGCGCGGCGGTGCGGACAGCAGCCTGCTGCGCGCCGCCATCGACACTGAACCCGACAGCCTTGATCCGCTCAAAGGCCAGTTTGCGGCCTCCGCCCTGCTCTACAAGCAGCTGCACGCGCCCTTGACCGAATACAGCCCGTCAGGCGGGCTGGCACCGGGTCTGGCGCAAAGCTGGCGTTCGGAGGATGGGCGCAGATGGCGCTTCAGGCTCGCCGAAGGCCTGCAATGGTCCGACGGCATGCCGCTGACGGCTGATGACGTCGTATGGACCGCCCAGCGCGCCGTGGACCCGCGCACCGGCTTTGCCAATCTGGGCGATTTCTTTGCTGTTCGCGGCGCCCGCGCTGCGCTCGCAGGCAGAGCCCCTGCCAGCGAGATAGGCGTCACAGCCCCCGATGCCCGCACGATCATTTTCGAGCTGGATACGCCCGTTGGTGCCTTCCCGGTATTGATGCGCGAGTTTTACCCCCTGCCCCGCCATGTGATCGAGGCGCGCGGGGATCGCTGGGTGCGCCCCGAAAACTGGGTCAGCGCCGGGCCGTACATTCTGCGCCAGGCCAGCGCGCTGACCTATCTTCTCGCCAGAAATCCGCGCTTCCACGCCGCAGGTAGTGTCTCCATAGAGACTGTGCGCGTCGATGTGGTTGAGGACGAGGCGACGCGGGCGCGCCTCTTCCGCTCCGGCGATCTGGATCTTGCCGACCGTCCGCCGCCTGAGCAGATCGGCTTTCTGCGCCGGGAGATCGGCGACCGGCTGCACGGATTTGACGCACCCATACTGACCTATCTCAAACTCAATCACAGGCGGCCCGGCCTGAACGATGTACGCGTGCGCCGTGCCATTTCGCTCGCCGTGGACCGGCAGTTTCTGGCGGAGAACTTCTTCAGCGGCGAAGCCACGCCCACGATTCATGTCATCACCGCACAGGCGCTGGAAGAGAACGGGCAAACCGCGCCGGGACCGGACAGGCAGGCCGCCCGCACGCTGCTGACCGAGGCTGGTTACGGGCCGGACAGCCCGCTGCGGCTGGTCTTGCGGGTGTCATCGGGCAGCCGGGAGCGCATTGCGATTGCCATCGCGGATGACCTGCGCAGTGCGGGGCTGGATATAGACATCCTCTCCTCCTACCCGCACGACATCAATCAGGCCGTGGCGGGCGGCGAGTTCGACATGACGCTGGGCTATTTCAACCGGGGCCTGAAATCAGAGCCGGACTTCATGCTGGAACCATTCGCACCGGGCGGATTTGCCGACGACACAGGCTGGTCCGGGCCGGGCCGGACGCGCTTTGCCCAGTTGATGGAAGATGCACGCGGACGCGTCTCGCGCTCTGAACGCATCGCCGTTCACCGCGAGGCCGAGGCGGTTTTCCTGGAAGAGCAATGCAATGTGCCGCTGCTGCACGAACGCGCCTTCTGGATGATTTCAGACCGCGTGCGGCGGCGCGACGCCAACCTCCAGCCCCAGCTCTGGCGGGATTTAAGTCTGGGGTGAGGCGCCTTTCACTTAGAAGCTGGCGGCGCGCATGTTATCTAGAAAGCAATTCTAGAAGGGGTGCCGTCATGGGCCTCAGCATCAAGACCGAAGAAGCCGACCGGCTGGTGCGCCTACGGGCGGAACAGGCGGCCAAGGGCGATTATACGGAGCGGATGCAGGCATTTGTGAACAAGCACGCCCATCTGTTTGATCGCCGTCCGATTACCAAGCCGGAATGGGATGAAGCCTGCGGCGACACGCCAGAGCAGCTGGGCTTTCCCAAGTGGTAATGGCGGATAGCTCTGCCGTCCCCGCCAAACAGCACGCCGCCCCGCTGCTCTATATCGGCAATGATTTCAGCGTGACCGATATTCGTTCCGCGTTGTGAACATCTACCCCCTCGCCATGGGAGCAAATTGGCGCTAACACCCGCTTCTAGCATGTAATCAGAGTCGAACCGCGCCCGGACTTGCCCCACAAGACCGGCAGCGCGGATACGCGCGCGAACACAAACGGAGCACCGCCCATGCCCAGACGCACCGATATCAGCTCCATCCTCATCATCGGTGCCGGCCCTATCGTCATCGGTCAGGCCTGCGAGTTCGACTATTCGGGCGTGCAGGCAGTCAAGGCGCTGAAAGAAGAGGGCTACCGGGTCATTCTGGTGAACTCCAACCCGGCCACGATCATGACCGATCCGGTCCTCGCAGACGCCACCTATATCGAGCCGATCACCCCTGAAATGGTCGCCAAGATCATCGAGAAGGAGCGCCCGGACGCGTTGCTCCCCACGATGGGCGGGCAGACCGCGCTCAACTGTGCGCTGGAGCTGGAAAAGCGCGGCGTGCTGGAGCTGTTCGGTGTGGAGATGATCGGCGCCAAGGCCGATGTCATCGACAAGGCGGAAAACCGCCAACGCTTCCGCGACGCGATGGACAAGATTGGTCTGGAAAGCCCGAAATCGCGCGCCGTGCATTCGCTGGCCGAGGCCGAAGCCGTGCTGGACGAACTGGGCCTGCCTGCCGTCATCCGTCCCTCCTTCACGATGGGCGGCACAGGCGGCGGCATAGCCTATAATGTCGAGGAGTACCGCGAGATCGTCGGCACCGGCCTTGCCGCCTCCCCTGTCACCGAGGTGCTGGTGGAAGAAAGCGTGCTCGGCTGGAAAGAGTTCGAGATGGAGGTGGTCCGCGACCGCGCGGACAACTGCATCATTATCTGCTCGATCGAAAATATTGACCCGATGGGCGTACATACCGGCGATTCCATCACCGTCGCCCCCGCATTGACGCTGACCGACAAGGAGTATCAGCGCATGCGCTCCGCCTCGATTGCAGTCTTGCGCGAGATCGGAGTGGAAACCGGCGGCTCAAACGTGCAGTTCGCCGTCGATCCGAAGACCGGCCGCATGGTGGTCATCGAGATGAACCCGCGCGTGTCGCGCTCATCTGCGCTGGCTTCAAAAGCCACGGGCTTCCCGATTGCCAAGGTCGCTGCCAAGCTTGCGGTAGGCTACACGCTCGACGAGATCGATAACGACATCACGGGCGGCGCAACGCCCGCGAGCTTCGAGCCGTCGATTGACTATGTCGTCACGAAAATCCCGCGCTTTGCTTTCGAGAAATATCCGGGCGCCCAGAACCTGCTTTCCACCTCGATGAAGTCGGTGGGCGAGGCCATGGCCATGGGCCGCACCTTTCAGGAAAGCATGCAGAAAGCGCTGCGCAGCCTGGAGACCGGGCTTTGCGGCTTTGACGAGATCGAGATCGAGGGCTTTGAGTCCGCCGATGGGCCGGAAGGGCGCCGTCAGGCCGTGTTTGCTGCGCTGGCCCGCCCCACGCCGGACCGGCTGCGCGTGATCGCGCAAGCCTTCCGCGAAGGGCTGAGTGTCGAAGACATCAACACAGCCTGCGCCTATGAGCCCTGGTTCCTGCGGCAGATCGAAGAGATCGTCCACGCCGAGGAAGACATCTCCACGCTGGGCCTGCCCGGTGATGCCAAGGCCTTCCGCCGGCTGAAGGCGATGGGATTCTCAGACCAGCGCCTTGCGCAATTGACGAAATCCACCGAAGCCAAGGTGCGCGAAGCGCGCCGGGCCCTGAACGTGCGTCCAGTCTACAAGCGCGTGGACACGTGTGCTGCCGAGTTCGCAACGCCCACCGCCTATATGTATTCCACCTACGAAACCGGCGGGTGCGAGAGCCAGCCTTCAAGCGCGAAGAAAGCCATCATCCTGGGCGGCGGCCCGAACCGGATCGGTCAGGGTATCGAGTTCGATTATTGCTGCTGCCACGCCGCCTTTGCGTTCGCCGATATGGGCATCGAGTCCATCATGGTGAACTGCAACCCCGAGACGGTCTCCACTGACTATGACACGGCCGACCGGCTTTATTTCGAGCCGCTGACCGATGAAGACGTGCTGGAGCTGATCGAGACAGAACAGGCCAATGGCACATTGTTGGGTGTCGTCGTGCAATATGGCGGGCAGACCCCGCTGAAGCTCGCCAGCGCGCTCGAAAAAGCCGGCATCCCGATTCTCGGCACCAGCCCCGACGCGATCGATCTGTCCGAGGACCGTGAACGGTTCAAGGCGCTGCTGGATACGCTGGGACTGCGTCAGCCTCCGAACGCCATCGTGCGCTCTGAAGAAGAAGCGCTGGAATGCGCCAAGACGCTCGGCTTCCCGCTGGTCTTGCGCCCCTCTTTCGTCCTCGGCGGGCGCGGCATGGAGATCGTGCGCGATCAGGAAAGCCTGGAGCGCTATATCCGCGCCGCCGTTCACGTCTCCGGCGACAGCCCGCTTCTGCTCGACCGCTACCTGACCGACGCCTCCGAAGTGGATGTCGATGCGGTGTGCGATGGCGAGGAAGTGCGCATTGCTGGCGTCATGGAACATATCGAGGAAGCCGGTGTTCACTCCGGCGACAGCGCCTGCTCCATCCCGCCTCATTCGCTGCCGGCCGAGACCATAGCGGAGTTGAGAGCGGAAACTGTTGCGCTGGCGAAAGCCATTGGCGTGAAAGGCCTGATGAACGTGCAGTACGCGGTTAAGGATGGCGAGATTTTCGTGCTGGAGGTCAATCCCCGCGCCAGCCGTACCGTGCCCTTCGTCGCCAAGGCCATTGGTGCGCCGGTTGCGGGTATCGCGGCCAAGGTGATGGCAGGCGAGAAGCTGTCTGGTTTTAAGGCATGGAATGACACGCCCGAGCACATTGCCGTGAAAGAGGCGGTGATGCCGTTCGCCCGCTTCCCCGGCGTCGATCCGGTGCTGGGCCCGGAAATGCGCTCCACCGGCGAGGTAATGGGCATCGACATGCGTTTTGAAGCCGCCTTCGCCAAAGCTCAGCTGGGTGCCGGGGTGCGCCTGCCGCGCTCAGGGGCTGTATTCGTCTCACTCAAAGAGTCCGACAAGGCGCAGATGATCGAACCCTGCCGCCAGCTGACGCAGCTTGGCTTCTCACTGCTGGCGACCGGTGGCACGGCAAAGACGCTGGAAGAGGCCGGTGTGACAGTTACGCGCATCAACAAGGTGTTCGAAGGCCGCCCACACATTGTCGACGCGATCAAGAATGGCGAGGTCCAGCTGATCTTCAACACAACAGAAGGCCGCCAGAGCCAGATCGACAGCTACTCCATCCGCCGCACAGCACTGGAGCTGAAAGTGCCTTGCTATACTACGGCATCGGCCAGCCGGGCTGCCGTCAAGGCGATTGCGACGATTGATGCAGGAGAGCTTGAACCCCGCGCTTTGCAATCCTATCGTTACTAGGGCGTTCGAGAAGAACGCAAAGAGCGCTTGATAGCGGGATCATTTGGGTCTTACGCTCGCAGGCGTAAAAAGAAACGAGTCCTTCCCTATGCAAAAAATCCCTATGACCGCCGAGGGTCACCGGGCCCTCGACGAAGAATTGAAGCATCTCAAATCGGTTGAGCGCCCGGCGGTGATCCAGGCGATCTCCGAGGCGCGCGACCATGGCGATCTGTCAGAGAACGCGGAATATCACGCGGCCAAGGAACGCCAGAGCTGGATTGAAGGCCGTGTCGTCGAGCTTGAGGACAAGCTCGCGCGTGCTCAAATCATTGACGTGTCGCGCATGTCCGGCGAGCAGGTGAAGTTCGGCGCAACGGTAACCCTCATCGACGAGGATACCGAGGCGGAAGCCACCTACAAGATTGTAGGCGATGATGAGGCCGATGTGAAATCGGGCAAGATCTCGATTTCCTCGCCCATCGCGCGCGCGCTCATCAACAAGGAAGAGGGCGATGTCGTCGAGGTCAATGCGCCCGGCGGGCTGAAGACGTACGAGATCATCAAGGTCGAGTGGAAATAGGCTTACTGCCTGCCACTCTTCAGAAATGACCGAAGCCGGCGGAGCGATCCGCCGGCTTCTTGCGTTTTGTCGCGCCGACAAGCGCCCTTGGCTTCCGGCCAGATGAAGGGCTAACTGGCGGGATGGCGGAACAATCCTTCCAACGCGAACGCGCCTGCTTTGTCGTTACCGACGGCAGGCGAGGCATGGAGAATCAGGCTCTGGGCCTCGCCGAGGCCGTGGCCCGGCTGACGCCCATGCGCATCCTGCCCGTGCAGGTGCCGCGTACCGGCGACCTGCCTGATCCCGGCCCCATTGCGCCCGATTTGTGGATCGGATGCGGCATGGCGGCCGTTCGGGCGGCGGGCGAACATCGCAAGGCTTTTCCAGACGCGGTCTTTGTCTATGTGCAGGACCCGAAAATGGCCCATCACCGCTTCGATCTCATCATACCGCCTGAGCATGACCGCATGCGCGGCCGCCAAGTGTTTGAAATCACCGGCTCGCCCAACCGCATCACGCCAGAGCGGCTGGCCGAGGCAGAACGCGCCTTTGCGGGACAGATCGCCGCCCTGCCCGCCCCCCGCGCAGCTGTGCTGATTGGCGGCGACTCCCGGCATCACCAGTTCACGCCGGAGATCGCCGGTGCGCTGTTGGAGCGCCTCGTCTGGCTGCGTGCGCAAGACATCGGCCTGATGATCACCACCTCGCGGCGCACGCCAGAGAGCTTCGTGAGCGCACTGGAAGCGCAATTCGGCGCAGACGACGGCGTGTGGCTGCATACGGGCGGCGAGCCGAACCCGTATTTTGGCTTTCTGGCCGGTGCCGACTGGATATTCGCCACCGAGGATTCCACCAACATGCTCACCGAGGCCGCCGCTACCGGCACGCCTGTCTACCGGCTGATGCTGGAGGGAAAGCCCGGCAAGTTTGCCCGGCTCTACAGCGCGCTGGAGGCTCACGGCGCGGTGCGGCCCTTCCTTGGGCGTCTGGACCGCTGGAGCTATATGCCTCTTCACGAAACCGAGAGGGCAGCGCGCCGTGTCCTTGAAATCATGACCCGCAAAGGCGACATCTGAACGCCCGATAATGTCCACGCGTCCGAAAGAGGCCTGAAATGCTCCGCCCCGTTCTTGCCGTGACCGCCCTGCTCGCCATGCCTGGGGCGCCCGCACTCGGGCAACAGACCCCGATGCCCGAAATTCGCGGCGATGTGCGGTTTGAAGCGCGGCCCGATGCCGGCGATGCACGCAGCTGGGCGCGCGAAGGCCGTACCACCGTCATCAACCTGCTGACCGAGCCGGAGATCGAGGCGCTGGGCTTCGATTATGCAGAAAACGTCATGCAAAACGGGATGGTCTACGCGAACGTCCCGGTCGGCGGCATGACGGGCACGGAAGCTGCCGATGCGGTAGCGCGCATCATGGCCGATACTGATGGCCCTGTTGTGATCAACTGCGGATCATCGGTACGGGCAAGCCACGTGTACGCAGCCGCCCAGATCCGTGCAGGCCATGTCACCCGTGACCAGCTTCACACCATCGATCCGGGACGCGAATGGAATCAGGCTCTCCTGTCACGCCTGCTGGGAGAGACGCCAGGCCCCGAATCCACGCAATAAGCTTTCATCACCCGCCCAAAACACGACTGCCAGAGGACCACGCCCGCCATGACCGAGACCCGCCACTCCAAAGTTGTCATCATCGGTTCGGGTTCGGCCGGCTACACTGCCGCGATCTATGCCGCGCGGGCCATGCTGGAGCCCATCGTCATCGCCGGGTTGCAGCCAGGCGGCCAGCTGACCATCACACACGAGGTGGAGAACTATCCGGGCTTTGCCAGCGTCATCGAAGGCCCGTGGCTGATGGAGCAGATGAAAGCGCAAGCCGAGAATGTCGGCGCGGAAATCATCGCCGACATCATCGTGGAGGCCGACTTCTCCAAGCGTCCCTTCACGATGAAGGGCGATGGCGGCACGATCTACACCGCTGACAGCGTGATTATCGCAACCGGTGCCAGCGCCAAATGGCTGGGCCTTGAAAGCGAGCAGAGCCTGCAGGGCTTTGGCGTGTCGGCCTGTGCGACGTGTGATGGCTTCTTCTATCGCGGCAAGGAAGTCGTGGTGGTTGGCGGCGGCAATACCGCCGTTGAAGAGGCGCTGTTCCTGACCCGCTTTGCCAGCAAGGTCACCCTCATCCATCGCCGCGACAGCTTGCGCGCTGAAAAGATCGCGCAGGCGCGCCTGTTTGATAACGAGAAGATCGAGGTGATCTGGGACAGTGCGGTGGAGGAAATCCTCGCCGAGGGCGATGTCCCCGGCGTCACCGGCGTGCGGGTGAAGAACCTGAAAACCGGCGAGGAAACGAAGCTCGCCACTGACGGCGTGTTTGTCGCCATCGGTCACGCGCCTGCAACCTCGCTCTTTGAAGGCCAGCTTGAGATGAAGGATGGCGGCTATCTGGTGACGAAGCCCGGCTCCACCATCACCTCTGTTCCCGGCGTGTTTGCGGCAGGCGACGTGACTGACGACATCTACCGTCAGGCGATCACGGCAGCCGGCATGGGCTGTATGGCCGCGCTGGAAGCCGAGCGCTGGCTGGCGGAAATGGAACATCACGCCGCCAGCGAAGGCAAAGCCGCCAAGTCTGACGCAGCGTGAACACCGCACCTGCCATATCGTTAACCGGCGTGCGCTTCTCCTATGCGCGCAAAGCCCCTGTCGTGCTCGACATGGAGCGTTTCGAGGTTGCGGCCGGAGAGAAAGTATTCCTCAAGGGCGCGAGCGGATCGGGCAAATCCACCCTGCTGGGCCTGATTGCGGGCATCATGGCGCCTACGGCGGGCCGTATCGAGGTGCTGGGCGAGCCGATGTCAAAGCTCTCCGGCGGCAAGCGTGATGCGCTGCGCGCCGAACGGCTGGGCGTCATCTTCCAGATGTTCAACCTGCTGCCTTATCTGCCTGCCGGCGCCAATGTGATGCTGCCTGCGCGCTTTTCCGCGCGGCGGGACAAGGCGTGTGAAGCAGCAGGCGGAGCCGAGGCCGAGGCCCGACGCCTGATGACCCGCCTGCAGCTTGATCCCAAGCAATACTGGTCCAGCCCCCCTACCGAGCTATCCGTGGGCCAGCAGCAGCGCGTGGCCGCAGCGCGCGCACTCATTGGCCGTCCAGGGCTGGTACTGGCCGACGAACCGACCTCGGCGCTTGATGCCGATGCGCGCGATGCGTTCCTGTCCCTCCTGATCGAGGAATGCGCGGCCAGCGGTGCGGCGCTTCTCTTTGTCAGCCATGATGGCTCTCTCGCCTCGAAGTTTGACCGCGCGGTCGATCTGTCAGAGCTCAACACCGCGGGGAGAAGCGTATGACCCGCTTTCCCATTATCTCCCTCGCCTGGCGCTCCATTGCCAACCGGCGCGGTACGGCGCTTTTGACCATCCTGACCGTTGCCATCGCAATGACGCTGTTTCTGGGTGTCGAGAAGGTGCGTCACGGCGCGCGGGCAAGCTTCGAGAACACGATTTCGGGTACAGACCTGATCGTCGGCGCACGCTCCAGCCCGGTCAATTTGCTGCTCTACGCGATCTTCCATATCGGCGATGCGACCAACAACATCACCTGGGAGACCTACCAGCAGGTGGCCAATGCGCCCGGCGTCGCCTGGACGGTGCCGATCTCGCTAGGCGATTCCCATGCCGGTTTCCGCGTGGTGGGGACGGATAACCGCTATTTCGAGCATTACCGCTATGCGGGGCGGCGGCATCTGCAGTTCGCTGCTGGCGGGCCGCTCGATGACTTGTTCGACACGGTTGTGGGCGCCAGCGTCGCGCGCGAGCTGGGCTATTCACTGGGCGAGGAAATCATCGTCGCCCACGGCACGGGGCGGGTCAGCTTTGTCGAGCATGACAACAATCCGTTCACCATTGTCGGCATCCTCGAACCCACCGGCACGCCAGTAGACCGCTCGGTCTTTGTCAGCCTCGAAGCCATCGAGGCCATTCATCTGGAAGGCCCTACTGGTGCAGGCACGAGCCTCTCCATGGACGAGCTGCGGGCCATGGACCTCACCCCTGACCAGATCACCGCGTTTCTGGTTGGACTTGAAACGCCGGTCGCGGCGCTGCGCCTGCAACGCCAGATCAATACCTACCGGGTGGAACCGCTGCAGGCGATTATCCCCGGCGTTGCGCTGTCCCAGCTCTGGAGCGTGGTGGGTGTTGCCGAGCGCACGCTGGCGGCGGTGGCCGCCTTCGTGGTCCTGATGGGACTGATCTGCATTCTGACAGCCGTGCTGACGAGCCTCAATGAGCGCCGCCGGGAAATGGCGATATTGCGGGCGCTGGGCGCCCGTCCCCGGCATGTCTTCGTGCTGCTAGTGAGCGAAAGCGCTCTTCTGGCTCTTGCTGGCGCGATCATCGGCACCGGTCTTACCTATGGGGCGCTGTCCCTCGGCGCGCCGGTGCTGGAACAGCGCTATGGCGTGCATTTGAGCGGCACCCTGCCCGGCCTTTACGACCTCGCACTCATCGGCGTCGTCACTGGCGCATCGGCAATACTGGGCTTCATTCCTGCCTGGACGGCGTTCCGCAATTCATTGGCAGACGGCATGACAATTCGCACCTGACGGGGGCGGCGAAGCGCTCTAACGTTCCCTGATGGATTGGGACAAGCTGAAAACCTTTCACGCGGCCGCCGATGCGGGTTCGCTCACCGGCGCTGCCGAAACACTCGGCCTGTCGCAGTCGGCGGTCAGCCGTCAAATCTCTGCGCTCGAAGCCGAGCTGGAGATCAAGCTTTTTCACCGCCATGCACGCGGGCTTCTGCTCACGGAGCCGGGGAGGCTCCTGTTTGAAGCCGCAGGAGAGATTGCCAACCGCGTCGCGGTGGCCGAGGCACGGGTACAGGACAGCCGCGACAAGCCCACCGGCGCGCTGCGCATTACCGCACCAACCGCGCTCGGCTCAATCTGGCTGATCCCGCGCCTGAAACAGTTTCAGGCGCTGTACCCGAAAATACAGCTCAAACTGCTGCTGGCCGATCATGAGCTGGATCTCGCCGGGCTGGAGGCCGATATAGCCATCCGTCCATGGCCCTCCACCCAGAACGATCTGGTACAGCGCCGCCTGATGCAGGTGGAGCAGCATCTTTACGCCGCGCCGGAATATCTCGCCAAACATGGCACGCCGGAAACGCTGGCTGATCTGGACAAAGGTCACCGCTTCATCGCTTACGGGCCCAAAAAGCTCGCCCCGATCCCCAACCTCAACTGGCAGCTGACCATTGGCCACGAGCCCGGCACTCAGCCGCGCGCGGCTACAATCGAGGCCAACACGATCAAGGCAATGATGCGCGCCACCGAAGCCGGGTTCGGCATTTGCGGGCTGCCCGATTATGTGGCTGTTGAAAACCCCGGCCTGGTGCGCGTCCTGCCTGACACCGACGGGCCGACCTTCGATGTCTATGTGGTGTTTCCCGAAGAGCTCAAAGGATCGCGGCGAGTTGCCGCATTCCGGGATTTTCTCGTGGACGCCGCCAAAGCGTGGAAAGCCGAGGCCGCTGAATAATTTCAGCTTTCCGCCTCCAGCATTGCGTCACATATTCTTCGCAAAGCCGTAACGCAGCATTTTTGCATAGCTGGTATTCGTTGGAACGCCTTGAAGCGGGCAGGCGTTAGCGTCATATCAGCCGCGAACGGTTTCCCCGTTTCTTGTTCGCATACCGTCTCCTCCCCGAACGGATATGCAAGACTGAGCCGGAAAGAGCGCCTTGCGCCTTCCGGCTCTTTTTTTGTCTATGGACAGGCCCGCCCGGTGCTGCGCAATAGCACTTTCCGCCGCTCTCGCCACGGTTCCTCCATGCCAACCATCTCCTGGCCGCACATCCTTCCGGTCATCCTGCTGATCGGCTCCAATATTTTCATGACGCTCGCCTGGTACGGGCATTTACGCTTCAAGAGCGCGCCCATCCTGATGGTCATTTTCTTCAGCTGGCTGATCGCTTTCGTGGAGTACACGATGGCCGTGCCTGCCAACCGGATCGGACACAATGTCTATTCGGCCGCCGAGCTGAAAACCATGCAGGAGGTGATCACGCTGACGGTTTTCGTCGCGTTCGCAGCGATCTACCTGAAAGAACCTGTCACAATCCGCCATCTGATCGGGTTTGCCTTGATCGCGGCGGGCGCAGCGGTGATCTTCTTCAAGCGATGAGCCAGATCAAACGCTCCCTCTCCCTTGCCGGACACCGCACCAGCCTCGCGCTGGAAGCAGAGTTCTGGGCGGTGCTGGACGAAGCCAGTGCGGCGCAGAGCCGCTCACTGGCAAGCCTGGTCGGCGAGATTGACGAGGAACGGGTTGCGAGCGGCGATGAGGGCGGTCTGGCAAGCGCGTGCCGAGTATGGGCCTTGCGCCATGCCCGGTCTCGCGCTTGAGTAATCTGTCTGCGGGGAATTGGGGGGAAATCATGAGATACGAATCCGGCTGGATCATGCACGCATGAGACAGTCCGCTTATCCGGGCGGCATGCTCGCCGCCTTCGTCATTGCGCCGGCCTCTGCCGCCGCTCTCGCCGTGCTGGGCCTGATCGGGCATCTCTACATCACCGACCCGGCAGCCGCTGATGTGCCCTTGGCCGACTACGCGTCCATGGCGGTCAGCGTGTGGATTTCAGCGCTGATGTTTGCCTACCCGGCAGCCATCGCACTGTTTGCGCCGTTATGGCTCATCCTTCGGGGCCTGCGCCTCTGGGGAGGGTTTACAGCCCTTGTGGCAGGCGGCGCGGCAGGCCTCGTGGCCATGCTGGCTTATCTCTATCGCATTTATGGCGGCGATCTCGAAACCCAGCTGACCGGCGGGGTGCCGCTTGGTGAACTGCCGCTCGCAGACAGCCTTTTCAGCCTCGCCCTGCCGCTTATTGGCGTGGTGTCAGGCGCCGTGGGAGGGCTGATCTTCACCAGCCTTGAGCGCGCAGGGCGATAGACCGATGCGCAAGCCGGTTCCGCTGCAGCTCGTACTCGCCATGGCACTGTCGCCACTGATCGCGGGGTTTCTGGGAGGCACGCTTGTAT
Source organism: Glycocaulis sp. (assembly GCF_051859565.1). Lineage (GTDB taxonomy): Bacteria > Pseudomonadota > Alphaproteobacteria > Caulobacterales > Maricaulaceae > Glycocaulis. The sequence goes on along the minus strand of NZ_JBHYFK010000003.1, from coordinate 239,582 downwards.
CGTTCGGGCTCAGCTTTCAGCTGCTTCCAGACTTTACCGTTCTGGAGACCCTGCGCACCGGCCTCGTGATGTCCTTCTTTGCGGTCATCATCGCGGTGTTCGTCTGCTACACTTTCGGCGTACCGATCATGCTGGCGGGCTGGGCTGCAGCTCACTTTGCCAGATTGCGCAAACCCCATCAGATGGGGCTCGTGATGGCTGTGGCCGGGTTGATCTTCGCAATCGGCTTTTTCTTCAACGGCCGGATATTTCTCGAGGATTTCCAGGCAGGCTCGGACACTGCCCTGCTCGTGACACTGCCTGCCGGGCTCGCGGCAGGCTACGTGGCGGGATGGTTTATCGGCCAGCTTGGCTATGCTGATACCGCACCAGGCGAAACCGTTCGGGGCGCAAACGCGTAAACCCTGATATAGTGGCCGCCCGACCGGCCACGCCATCAGGAGTGCTGTGCATGACCATCAAACTCGCCTTTCTGGCCGCCATTGGCTCTGCTGCGCTCGTTGCCTGCGCGCCGACACAGACGACATACGGCCCTGCCACCGGCGCAGCCGGACAGGCAATCGGGTTCGACTCGCTCAGGATCACCGATAATCGCTGGCGCGTCAGCTTTACCGCCGGAGCGGACGTTTCCACCGCCGGCGCGGAGCGCCTCGCCCTGCGCCGGGCTGCCGAGCTGACACTGGAAAATGGCTATGACTGGTTCGAGATCGTCGACCGGCGCGTCGAGTCCACAACCGGACGCAATCCGGTGCGCGTTGGTGGCTCGGCCGGCACCAGTGTCGGGTCGCGCGGCTACCGGGCCTCCGGGGTTGGGCTTGGCGTCAGCTTCAGTCCCGGCCAGGAAGGGCGCACTCTGGTCAGTCTTGAAATCATCGCCCGGCACGGCGCAACACCGGACGCCCCCAATGCCTATGACGCGCGCTCGCTCATAGCGGCCACAGGCTGACCACGCCGGATCGCCCATTCGTGTGATCCGGCTTGGTCGCTCGTCTGTGCCATGTCATTGTGGTGACTTGGTGATTCAGACTTCGTGGCGAAGGGGACATGCGCATGCTGGCCGATCTGGTTTCCGTATCGGTCTTTTATGAAGTCGCGGTCCTGCTGGTAATCGCCGCGGGCGTCGGCCTTGTCGGCCACATGCTGCGCCAGCCCCTTATCGTCAGCTTCATTCTGGTTGGCATTCTGGTGGGCCCGGCCGGGCTGGATCTGGTGCGCTCCAGCGATCATGTGGAGTTGCTCTCCCAGCTTGGCATCGCGCTTTTGCTGTTTCTGGTCGGCATCAAGCTGGACGTGAAGCTGATCCAGTCGCTGGGTATGGTCTCGCTCGCAACAGGGCTGGGGCAGGTCGCCTTCACCTCGATCATCGGCTTCGCGATAGCGCTGGGGCTCGGGTTTGACCCGCTCACCAGCATCTATATCGCGGTGGCGCTGACGTTCTCGTCCACAATCATCATCGTGAAGCTGCTCTCCGACAAGCGCGAGATCGACTCTCTGCATGGCCGCATCGCGCTTGGTTTCCTGATCGTACAGGATCTGGTCGTCGTGCTGGCCATGATCGTCCTGTCGGCCATCGGTATAGGCGGGGCGGAAAACGGCGGTGCGGGCGCGCTGCTGGGCGTTCTCATCGCTGGCATACTCATGGTCGCGGCGGTGGTGGTGTTCATCCGCTTCGTCGCCAATCCGCTGACGGCCATACTCGCCCGCTCGCCGGAATTGCTGCTGTCGTTTGCCATTGCTCTGGCAGCGATGTTTGCTGCCCTTGGCGACATGTTTGGCCTGGGCAAGGAGCTGGGCGGACTGCTGGCAGGCGTAGCGCTTGCGTCGACCCCCTACCGCGAAGCGGTGTCAGCGCGGCTGGCGCCTTTGCGCGACTTCCTGCTCCTGTTCTTCTTTATCGGCCTCGGCTCACGCCTCGACCTGACCTTGCTGGGCGAGAACATCCCCGCAGCGGCGGTCTTCTCCGCCTTCGTGCTGATCGGTAATCCGCTGATCGTGGTCATCATCATGGGCGTTATGGGCTATCGCCGCCGCACCGGCTTTCTGGCCGGCCTCACCGTCGCGCAGATCAGCGAGTTTTCCCTCATCTTCATGGCGATGGGGCTGACGCTCGGCCACCTCAATGATGAGGCGCTCGGGCTGGTCACGCTGGTGGGCCTGATCACGATTGCGGCCTCGACCTACATGATCACCTATTCGCACCGGCTCTATCCGCTGGTCGAACCCATGCTCTCGCCCTTCGAGCGCCGCAATATCAATCATGCCGAGACGGACGATGGCGAAACCGCGCAGAAGCATCATGACATCGTCCTGTTCGGGCTGGGCCGTTATGGCGGCGCGATTGCGCAGCGCCTTCTCAATCGCGGCGTCTCAACGCTAGGGGTCGACTTCAACCCGTCAGCGGTGAAGCTATGGCGCGAACGGGGGCTGGACGCCGTCTATGGCGACCTGACCGATCAGGAGTTTCTCACCCATTTGCCGCTTAACCGGGTGCGCTGGATCATCTCGACCACCTCGGACCTGGAAACCGGCGTCACCCATGAGGATACCCGTATCGCGATGATCTCCACGCTGCGCAAATTCGGTTTTGCTGGCAAGATTGCCGTGACCAGCCAGCGCGGCGCCGCGCTGGAGCGGCTGCAGGAGGCCGGAGCAGACCTGATCCTCTTCCCCTTCCAGGATGCCGCCGATCAGGCCGTGGAGCTTCTCACCGGCGAAGCGCCGGAGCCTGAACGCATCGAGACGCCCGAAGACAGTGACGATCAAAGGCTGATCGAAGAAACGAAGGGGGTCTAGGCTGTATCCGCCTAAAGCTCGCCCTTACCCAGCACATCGGCACGCTTCTCCAGCCTGTCCAGCAAACGCGATAGCTGATCCGCCTCGTCAGGGCTGAAGCCCTCCAGCAGGGAACGCTCCCACTCCAATGCCAGCGGTGCGATCTCGTCGAAGATGGACTGACCTTCCGGTGTCAGGGACACCAGAGCGGCACGCTTGTCCGTGGGGCTTGTACGGCGGCGCACCAGCGCCCGTTCGGTCAGGGTGCGCAGGGCGCGGCTGACCGTCACCTTGTCCATGGCGGTCGCTTCGCAGATGGCCTGCGCGGTGATCGCCTCGCCGCCACCCAGCACTGCGATCACCCGCCATTCCCAGATCGTAAGCCCGAAGCGGGCCTGATAGGCGCGCGCGATCAGCCCGGACGCCTTGTTGGAGACGACCGAGAGCCGGTAGGGCAGATACTCGGAAAGAATGAGGGCGGGCGCCCCGTCCGCCCGGTTCGCCCGCCCCGTCATGACAGCTTACTCGGCAGCGTCGGGCTTGAGCACGCCGCGGCGGATCTGATCGAGCTCGATCGATTCAAACAGCGCTTTGAAATTGCCTTCGCCAAAGCCCTCATTGCCCTTGCGCTGGATGATCTCGAAGAAGATCGGTCCGATATTGGTCGTGGTGAAGATCTGCAGAAGCAAGCCCTGACCGTTCTCCGGATCACCATCGACCAGTATGGAGTTCTTTTTCAGACGCTCAAGGTCTTCTCCGTGGCCCGGCACGCGCTCGTCAACGAGCTCGTAATAGGTCGGCGGGGTGGACTGGAACTCCACGCCATTGGCGCGCAGCTTCTCGATCGTGGTGTAGATGTCGCTTGTGGTCAGGGCGATGTGCTGGATGCCCTCGCCATTGTAATCGCGCAGATATTCCGCGATCTGGGACTTGTCGTCGGAGCTTTCATTGAGCGGAATGCGCAGCTTGCCACACGGGCCGGTCATGGCGCGCGAGAGCAGGCCGGTATGGGCGCCCTTGATGTCGAAATAGCGGATTTCGCGGAAATTGAAGACATTCTCGTAGAAACTGGCCCAATGGTTCATGCGGCCCATGAAGACGTTGTGGGTCAGATGGTCGAGCACTTCCAGGCCCGCCCCCCCCTTGTCCTCGGCGCCGGGGATCGGCTCGAAGCTCTCCTCATAGATATTGCTGTCGCCATACTGGTCGACCAGATAGAGCACCGAACCGCCAATACCCTTGATGGCCGGCAGGTTCTGGTCATCGCCCCAGAGCGGCGTGCCATAGGGTTCCGCCCCGCGCGCGAGCGCGTCCTTATAGGCCTGTTTCGCATCGCGCACCCGGAACGCCATGGCGTTGGCCGACGGGCCGTGCTCGGCGCGGAAATCAGCCGCCTGGCCGGTCTTTTCGCGATTTACCAGGAAGGTGATGTCGCCCTGCTTGTAGCGGACAATGTCGCGCGTCTTGTGTTTGGCCACAGCCGTGAAGCCGAGCAGGGTGAACAGCTTGTCGAGCTTCTCAGGCTCCGGGCTCGTATACTCGACGAACTCGAAACCATCGGTTCCCAGCGGGTTTTCAAACAGGTCAGCCATGGCAGGGCTCCTTCACAGAAAAGGGGATGAGCCGGAACCGGGAGAGGCGCGTAACCGCCCAGCCCGTCCGGCAAACTCCCGGTCTTTGTGCCGGAAATTAGTATCATTTGCAACTAATTTGGTGGGGCGGCTCCACCTGTTCCGCGTTTCCCCGACGCAAGTCGGGGTCCAGCCCTTTGTCCCCGGAGCCGCCAGGCGGCCCGGGGATCACAGGGTGAAGGACTGATCAGTTCTCCATCTCTGCGAGGATGGCTTCCATTTCGTCCATGGTGCGCTCCATTCGCTCTACCAGCACGCGATAAGGCTCCGGGGTGGCAAGGTCCACGCCCGCGTCGAGCAGGATCTGGTAGGGATCGTCCGATCCGCCGGCACGCAGCGCGCCCAGATACCGCTCCAGCGCCTCTTCATCGCCTTCCAGAATGAGATCGGTGAAATAGGCCGCCGCAGCCAGCGAGGTGGCGTACTGGTACACGTAGAAATTCATGTAGAAGTGCGGCACGAACATCCATTCGTGGGTATAGAGATCATCGACCCGCATCACCCCTTCTGCATGGCCGTGATAGCGGCGCACCACATCGGCGTAGAGCGCGGTGATCGTCGAGCCGGTAAGGGGTTCACCGCGTTCCACCGTTTCATGGATGGCCAGCTCGAACTCGCTGAACATGGTCTGGCGGAAGAAGGTGGCGCGCAGCAGCTCCAGCGCGTTGCCTAGATAGAATAGCCGCTCCTGCGGCGTCTGTGCCGTCTCCAGCATGTGCTCCTGAAGCAGGAATTCATGCACCGTTGAGGCCACTTCAGCGGTGAAGATCGAGTAGCGCGCCGTCTCGAAAGGCTGGGCCTCGTTGGCCAGCACGGTATGCAGGGCATGGCCCCATTCATGGGTGAAAGTGGTCGCTGAGTTATAGTCATCGAGATGGTTCAGCAGCACATAAGGATGCACGTCATAGGCCCCGCCGCTGACATAGGCGCCGGAGGTCTTGCCCGGCTGCGGATAGACATGCATCCAGCGCTGAGAGACCGCGTCGGAATACATCGCCACGTAGTCCTCGCCCAGCGGGGCAAGGGAGGCGCGCGTCAGCTCGATGGAGTCCTCGATCCCGAACTCACGATCAATGCTGACCATATCCGGATAGATGTCGTAATAGGCTGGATCCTCGACCCCCAACAGCCGCGCGCGCAGAGCGAAATAGCGGTGGAGAACGGGCAGCGCCACGTTGGTCTCAGCCACCAGCGTTCGATAGACGGCCTCCGGCACATTATCGCCCGACAGGGCAGCCGACAGAGCGTTGTCGTAACCGCGCAGGCGGGCCCGCGCGACCGAGTTCTGGACATGGCCGTTCAAAGCTGCGCCCACCGACCCGGTAAACGGCTGCCAGGAGCCCCAATAGGCATCAAACACCGCGATACGGTCCTCACGGTTATCCGAAGAGCGGCCGCGCGCGTAGCCGGCTGAGTTCACCGTAAGCTCGGTCCCGTCCGACAGGGTAATGGTGGGCCGGGGGATTTCGGAATTCGCAAGCTGGCCGTAAATCGTATAGCTGGCGCTCGTGGCCGGGCCGAGGGCGGCGAGTGCGCGCTCGGTCTGGTCAGACAGGGTATGATCGCCATTGCGCAGGGTGGTGCGGATCATCTGGCGGAAAGGCTCCAGAGCCGGCTCTGCCTCGAAGTATGACCAGACCGTCTCCTCTCCCAGCGCGACGATGGCAGGGTCGATCCACGCACCGGCCTGTCCGATATGGGCATACATCGCCATGGCCTGCTGGCGCAGGGCCTGACCATCAGGATCGGCGAGATTCTCATCCGCAATCAGACCGGCATAGGTGCCGGCGCGGACCCCTGTACGCCAGGCATCCGAATAGGTGCGCAGAACACGCAGGAAAGCGCCCGCGCCGTCGCCCAGCGTGCCTTCCAGCCCGGCAAGTTCGTCTGCCGTGCTCATGGCAGCTCGCCTGTCAGCATCCCAGGCGGCGCGGTCCGGATAGAGAGCTGTTGTATCCCAGGTCCAGCGCGCATCAGGCGCAGCCGTGCCCTGTGCGTAGCTGGCAGGCGCCAGCGCGATGGCGGCCGTGCAGGCCAGAAGAGTGATAATATTGCGGCGCATGGCCAGCTCCCCCTTGTTAAACTGATCGGCAGATGTTCGGCACACGGACCGGCGCGTCCACTTAAACTGTTGTAACCTCTCACAAGCCCGTGATCAGGATTTGACTTTCCGGCACGGCGCGTCGGACAAAAGCGAATACAAACTAACGGGGAGCGGGCCGATGAAACGCCTTATTTCAAGCCTTTGCGTTGCAGCGCTGGGAGCACTGACCTCTGCCGGGCTGGCTTTCGCGCAGCCAGTCGAGGAGCGTTTGCAGGTAATCCATGCAGGCCATCTGATCGCGGTACCCGGCGAGCGGGTGCGCAATGGCGCCTCCATTATCGTGCGCGATGGACGCATCGAGTCCATCGAGGACGGCTATGTCACCCCCGACGGGGCCGAGATCGTCGACCTCACCTCGCACTGGGTACTGCCGGGTCTCATCGATGCCCATGTCCACCTGCTCAGCGAGCGTGGAGCCAATAGCCGGCTGGATCCTTTCACCCTCTCCAGCGCCGACCGTGCCTTTGTTGGCGCGCGCCATGCCCGGCGCACGCTGGAAGCAGGCTTTACCACGGTGCAGGATGTCGGCGGTGATCTGGAAGCCATCCTGGCCCTGCGCAACGCCATCCGTAATGGCGATGCGGTAGGCCCGCGCATGCGGGTAGCCGGTCCGTCCATCACGCCGACAGGCGGGCATGGTGATGTGAACGGCTATAATCAACGCGTTATCGAGAACTTTTCCAGCCCCGGCGCATGCAATGGCCCCTCTGACTGCGCCCGCGCCGTGCGCTCGCTCATTCAGGCAGGCGTGGACACGATCAAGATCACGGCTACGGGCGGGGTCTTGTCCAATACGGCGGCGGGCATCGAGGTCCAGTTCATGGATGATGAGCTGCGCGCCATCGTGCAGGCCGCCGAGATGATGGGACGCCGCGTCACGGCGCACGCCCATGGTGTGACAGGCGTGAACGCTTTCCTCGCCGCAGGCGGGCATTCGATCGAGCACGGCACTTTTCTGGACAATGAATCCATCCGGCTGTTCCGCAGCTCAGGCGCCTTCCTGGTGCCGACCGTCATGGCCGGTGAGTTCGTCACGCTGGAAGCCGAAGCCAACGCGCCCTGGATGACGCCCTTCCAGCGCGCCAAGGCGCTGCAGGTCGGCCCGCAAATGGTGGACATGCTGCGCCGCGCCCACCGGGGCGGGGTACAGATTGCCTTCGGCACCGATTCAGGCGTCAGCCGTCATGGTGACAATGCGCGTGAATTCGAGCTGATGGTTGAAGCCGGGATGACGCCTGAGCAGGCCATCATCGCCGCCACCATCAACGGCGCGCGCCATCTGCAGATGGAAAGCGAGATCGGCCGTATTGCGCCGGGCTTTCATGCCGACATCATCGCCGTCAGCGGCAATCCGCTGGAAAATATCTCTGAACTGCGTGATGTGGACTTTGTCATGGCAGCCGGAATGGTACACAAAGCCCCATGAGCAAGTCACAATCCGAACTCGACGCCCAGTTTTCCGGCACCAAGTCCGTCGCGGACGCGCTGCGCTTTGACGAAAAGGCGCTGGAAAACTGGATGAAGGCACATGTGGACGGTTATGCCGGTCCGCTGGAGGTGAGCCAGTTCCGGGGCGGGCAGTCCAACCCGACCTACAAGCTGGTAACGCCGTCACGCCAGTACGTGCTGCGCCGCAAGCCGCCGGGCGTGCTGCTGCCCTCTGCTCACGCCGTGGAGCGCGAGTTCACGGTGATGAAGGCGCTCGGCGAGGCCGGCTTTCCGGCACCGCGCATGTTTGGCCTGTGCGAAGATCCGGAAATTATCGGCACCGCCTTCTACGTAATGGAATTCGTGGAGGGGCGTATCTTCTGGGACGCCTATCTGCCGGGTATGGACCCGTCAGAACGCCGCGCGCTCTATGATGCGTCGAACGCCTCGCTGGCGCATCTCCACTCCATCGATGTCGAAAAGGCGGGCCTGTCCGAGTACGGCAAGCCGGGCAATTATTTCGAACGCCAGATCGGACGCTGGACCAAGCAGTACAAGGCCGCTGAAACACGGCCCATCCCGGCGATGGACCGTCTGATCGAGTGGCTGCCCGCCAATGCGCCGCAGCAGGAGCGAACCAGCGTCGTCCATGGCGACTACCGCCTCGACAACATGATCTTTCACCCCACCGAACCGCGCGTCATCGCGGTGCTGGACTGGGAGCTCTCAACACTCGGTGATCCGCTGGCAGACTTCACCTACCAGCTCATGCAATGGCGCACGCCGAAGGAAATCCGCTCCGGCTTCCTCGGTGTGGACCTGAAATCGCTCGGCATCCCGACCGAAGAAGAATATGTCGCGGCCTATTGCGAGCGGACCGGACGCAGCGGCATTCCCAATCTCGATTTCTATATCGCCTACAATATCTTCCGCCTGGCCGGCATCGCGCAGGGAGTCTATGCGCGCGCCCTGCAGGGTAATGCCTCCAATGAGCGCGCGAAGGAGCTTGGCGCCCTCGTCGAGCCGATGGCTGAATATGCCTGGACGATAGCGGAGAAGGCTTGAAAGACCCGGAACTGAAACCCCGGAAGCGCAAAGCGCTATCCGGGGCCTTGTTCCGCTAGTCCTGCACCAGATCCCGGCTCTGCGCTACGCTTGGCCGGGATTTCAAGTTGTAGAGACTTGAAAACATCCCCTACCCCAGCGTCGCGCGCAGCATCCACGCCATCTTCTCGTGCGCGGTCACACGCGGTGCAACGACATCGGCTGTGGCCTCGTCGCCATGGGTGTTGGCCAGTTCCAGCGCGGCGCGCGCCGTGCGTACCACCGTCTCATGGCCCGCCAGGAGATTGGCGACCATGTCGTCGGCCTTCGGAGTCTTGTCATCCGGGCGGATTGAGGCCGATTTCGTGATCTCGTCATAGGAGATCGGGGCCATCACGCCGAGCGCGCGGATGCGTTCGGCAATGTCGTCGGTCGCCGTCCACATCTCGGTATACTGCGTCTCGAACATGGCGTGGAGATCGTGGAAACGCGGCCCCGTGACGTTCCAGTGATAGGCGTGCGTCTTGAAATAGAGCGCGTAGGTGTCAGACAGCAGGCGGGTGACGGCCTCGGCCATCTCTTCACGCTGCGCCTGGCTCAGTCCCATATTGATCTGCATGACGTTCTCCAGTTTGCGGAACGGGCGGAGAGGGAACCGCCCGGACAGTGTCCATTGCCTTACGTATATGGGAACGCCCTGTTCCAATCCAACTGGAACACAAACTGTCAGCGATAGAGAACGCCTATATCAACGCGCGGCGGCACAGAATTCCGCAATGCGGGTGCCCGCCTTCTCCAGCGCCTCGTCAGACGTGGCATAGGAGATGCGGAAGGCCGGCCCGGAGCCAAAGGCTGTGCCGGGAACGACGGCCACATGCGCCTCTTCGAGCAGCGCATCACACACATCGCCATCGGTTTTCAGTGCTTTGCCCTTGCCAGAGGTTTTTCCGATGAGTCCGGCGCAGGATGGAAACACGTAGAACGCGCCTTCCGGCTTTGGCGCATCAAGACCTTCGCTAGCCGCGATGTGACGCAGGACGAGATCGCGGCGGCGCACGAAGGCGTCATTGCGCGGTTTCAGGAAGTCATGCTCGCCATTCAACGCGGCTACGGACGCCCACTGGCTGATCGAGCACGGGTTGGAGGTGGTCTGCGTCATCACCTTGGCCATCGCCTTGATGAGAGGCTCCGGTCCAGCAGCATAGCCGATGCGCCAGCCCGTCATGGCGTAGGATTTGGACACGCCATTCATGGTCAGCGTGCGCTCATAGAGCGAGGGCGCGACCTCGGCGATGGTGGCGAACTTGAACCCGTCATAGACAAGGTGCTCATACATGTCGTCGGTCAGGATCCAGACATGCGGATGGCGCTCCAGCACCTCTGCCAGCGCCTTGAGATCATCGGCCGAATAGGCTGCGCCCGTGGGGTTTGATGGAGAATTCAGCACCAGCCATTTCGTGCGCGGCGTGATGGCCGCTTCAAGGGCTTCAGGGCGCAGCTTGTAGCCGTCCTTTGCGGTGGCCTCAGCGAACACAGGTTTGCCGCCGCACAGTAATGCCATGTCGGGATAGCTCACCCAGTACGGCGCAGGCACGATCACCTCGTCGCCGGGGTTCAGCGTGGCCGCAAAGGCGTTGTAGATCACCGGCTTGCCGCCCGGTGAGACATTCACCTGCGAGGGCTTGTATGCGAGGCCGTTATCGCGCTTGAACTTGGCGCAGATCGCCTCTTTCAGCTCGGTTATGCCGTCCACGGCGGTGTATTTCGTTTCGCCGCGCCGTATGGCGTCTATGGCCGCGTCCTTGATGTGGTCCGGCGTGTCGAAGTCCGGCTCGCCAGCGCCGAGCGAGATCACATCAATGCCCTTGGCTTTCAGCTCACGTGCCTTCTGGGTCGCCGCAATGGTGGCAGACGGCTGGACGCGGGAAAGGGCTTTGGAAACCTCGAACGGGGCGGACATGGGCTCTCCTGATGCGGGAGGTGAAAGGCGCGCAGAAACTACCGTCCGTTTACCGTAAACCGCAATACGCGTTGCGCTGTGGCACTGTCATGATGCCTTCTTCTGGCCGTAATTGATCTTGAGTTCGCCTGATTTTGAACCTCTGCGCGCCGCTAAGCGGATTGAACCTGTTCATCTGGCGTTCACCGGATCAGTACAGAGCCAGCAATAGATGGCTGGCTTATTGAGGGAGGGGATCATGGCTGACTTTTCTGCCGGCAATGGCCGTCCGGGCCGCGATATCAATCTGGGCGCCCTGCTCATCGCCATCGTCATGTTCGGCGCTTGCGCCGTGATCGCGCACGCTTCGGGCGTCCTCGGCGACACCTCCTCAGGCCTGTTCATCGCCCAAGGCGGCGAAGGCTAACACGCCGATACCTGTGGCATTGCTGCCGATTTAATTTGAACCAGCTGCCACCAGCGGCCATCTCTCATCATTGTGAGCGTTCGTGGACCGGCCCTGACCCGTGCATCGGCACCCGCGTTCAGCCGCTTGCGGCTGGGCGCCTATGTGTGTGCGGGCCTGCTGCATCTTGGTGCTATCGGTGCGATTGCCGTGCTGCCGCCGGAAGCCCTGGAACAGTTTATCGATACCGGCACCGGCATCGAGATACGCTTTTTCACCATCAGCGCCAGCGACGCAGAGAGCAATCTGCCGCTCAATGTGCCATTGCTGGCTGATCGTGGCGAAACGGGCAGCGACAGTGCCGGCGCGGACCGAAGTCCAGGCGATGACGCCTCCGGCATGGAGGAGGCAGAGCCTGAACCGGCGGCGGAACCGGAGCCTGAACCCGCTGACGAGACAAGTCCGGACGAAACGGTTGAGCCTGTTCCCCCTGTATCGGAGACTGGCACCCTTCCCCCTGAACCCGACACGCCAGCAGCGTCAGCCCCTCCAGCCCCCGCACAAGACAGGGCGCCTGTACCTTCCTTTTCCGTAACGTCTCCGGAATCCCCGGTCGACACCATCCAGCCAGCCGAGGAAGATGCGGCGATCACAATACGCCGCGTGCCCACTTTTGCCGGAATCGCCGCCCGCGCGGAGACCGGCCTGCGGGTGGAAGATTTTCAGGTCAGCCGCATCGAGGGCAGCGTTGGCGCCGTGATAGCCGAGGTGTTCTGCCTGTCATCGGGCGATGCCAACCGGGAGATTGGCGATTGCGGCGATGGCCCCAACGCAGCCCAGGCAGAACTCGCTATCTATCATATCCGGGCCATGAGCGCGGGGCCGCTGGAGTTCGCCGAAAACATGTCGCGGCTGGAGTTTGAACTCGCCCAGCTGGGCGTGAGCCCCTCGACGATGGAATTGCTGCGCGTGCATTTCCTCAATGCGCAGCGCGAGCAGACCAGCCGTTCACCGCTGCTTCGCGCGATGGACCGCGACCGCTCAACGCGCACCGATCATCTGGGTATCGGCCCGTCCATCACGCCGCAGCGCGCACGCGACCCGTCAGGAGAACGGTGAGAGCCGGTTTACATGACCCATCTTGCGGCCCTCGCGCGCTTCGCCCTTGCCATAGAGGTGCAGGCACACGCCCGGCTCGGAGGCCAGCGCCTGCCAGCGTGCCACATCATCACCGATCAGATTGTCCATGCGGGCGGCGGAATGGGGCTCAGGCTTACCCAGTGGCCAGCCCGCCACAGCGCGGACATGCTGCTCAAACTGGCTGACCGCGCACGCATCCATCGTCCAGTGGCCGGTATTGTGAACGCGCGGGGCAATCTCGTTCACCCACAGACGGCCATCGTCCAGCACGAACAATTCCACCGCCAGCACACCCACATAGTCGAGCCCTTCGAGGATCGCAGAGGCAATGCGCAAGGCCTCCCCGGCCAGCACATCCGCGCCGGGTGCAGGGGCAATGGAGGTGCGCAATATACCGCCCTCATGGTGGTTTTCGGCCAGCGGATAGGCCGCAATCTGGCCGTCAAGGCTGCGCGCGGCCACGACTGATACTTCGCGCGTGAACGGCGCAAAGGCTTCCAGAATGCAGGCCACACCGCCCAGCGCCTCGAAGGCAGCAGCGGCATCACTGGCCTTGCGGATGACCTGCTGGCCCTTGCCGTCATAGCCCATACGCCGCGTTTTCAGGATGGCAGGTGTGCCAAGCGCCTCTATTGCCGCCTCGGCCTCTGCAGCGCTGGAGACAGCCCGCCAGGGCGTGGTCTCGATACCCGCCTCATTGACGAAGCGCTTTTCCGTCACCCGGTCCTGACACACTTCCAGCGCTTTTACGCCGGGACGCAACGCGGCATGTTCAGCCGCCTTGCGCGCGGTCTCTACGGGTACGTTCTCAAATTCGTAGGTCACGGCATCAACACCAGCGGCAAAGCGCGCCACAGCGTCCAGATCGTCATAGGGCGCGACCGTACAGGCCGCCGCCACGCGCGCGGCGGGGCTGTTGTCCTCGGGCGTGAAGATATGCACATCAAAGCCCAGACGCGCCGCGTCCATCGCCAGCATGCGCCCCAGCTGACCGCCGCCGAGAATGCCTATACGCGCGCCGGGTTGCAGCATGAGCGCGAGCCTAGTCCTCTACACTGTCGGGAATGCTATCGCTGAGGCTGGCACGATAGGCGGTCAACCTGTCAGCAAGCGCCGTGTCTGTGAGCGCCAGTATGGAGGCTGCCAGCAGCCCGGCATTCGTCGCGCCCGCCTCGCCGATGGCCAGCGTGCCAACGGGTATGCCGCCGGGCATCTGGACGATGGAGAGCAGGCTGTCGAGGCCGTTGAGGGCCTTGGACTTCACCGGCACGCCGAGCACCGGCAGTTCGGTAAGCGAGGCGACCATGCCCGGCAGATGGGCCGCGCCCCCTGCCCCGGCAATGATGACTTTCACGCCGCGCGCCTTTGCCGACTTGGTAAAATCCACCATCCGGTCCGGCGTGCGGTGAGCGGAGATCACCCGCGCATCAAACGCCACACCCAGCGCGTCGAGCGCGCCGGCCGCGTGCTGCATGGTCGGCCAGTCCGAGCGTGAGCCCATGATGACCGCTACGGGCGGTGAAGGGTCGGGAAAACGGGTCGCCATGCGCAGCCTCCGGGCAGCGGAAAGCGCGCGAGCCTAGCCATAAGCCGCATGGCGTCAAGCGGCAGGTGAATAGACGCCGAAACCCGCTTGAGCGTTTGTTAACCACGATCAACAAGACTGCGTCCTTGAGTCGATTGGGAAGGATCGGGGACATGCGGGTGCGATCCAGCGGAGCGGCAGGCGGAGTGGCGTCTGCAGGGCCTGTCAGCGGGCCCGTGCGCAGCGAAGCTGCCAGCCCGGTATCGGCCCCCTCTCCGGTGCGGCGCGCCGACGACACCGCCTCCATCATGGGCGTGCCGGAAGCGGAACTGACCCCGAATGTCCAGCGTGCGCTCCTGACCCTGATGGGCGAGGTGGACCAGCTGCGCAAGGAAACCGACGCGCTGCGCGCCAAGGTGCGTGATCTGGAGAGTCTCGCCGACCGCGACGTGCTGCTTCCCGTGCTGAACCGGCGCGCCTTCCTGCGCGAGGTATCGAAAGCCCTGTCACTGGCAGAGCGCCACGATGCCCCTTCAGCGCTGGTCTATTTCGACCTTAATGGCTTCAAGGCTATCAACGACACCTATGGCCATGCCGCAGGCGATGAAGCGCTTAAAGTCGTGGCCGATACCCTCTCCTCCCAGCTACGCGACACTGATGCTGTCGGACGCCTCGGCGGCGACGAGTTTGGCGTGGTCCTGGTACTCACCCCGGTCGAGGCCGCCGAGCGCAAGGCCGAAGAACTGGCCGGTGCCATTGCAGCCGCGCCGATCCATTTCGGCGGACTGACCTTGAACCTCAAGGCCGCCTGGGGCGTACAGGCGCTGGAACGTGGCATTACGCCCGAAACCGCCATGGCCGAAGCCGATGCGGCCATGTATGCGCGCAAACAGGCCGTCGCCTGACACCGCTTCAAGGCGTTGATCGCGCGCCTTTTCTCGTGTCAGGTGCGCGCCCATGAGCTTCCTGTCAGATACTACCGCCCCCGCCCACCCTGCCCTTCTGGAGGCGCTTGTACGCGCCAATGACGGGGCCGCCGCGAGCTATGGCAATGACACCGTCTCGGCGCGGGTGAAGGCGCAGCTCAAAGAGATATTCTCCACCGATCTGGAACTGGTGTTCACCGTCTCCGGCACGGCCTCCAACGCGCTTGCGCTGTCTGTGCTGGCGCCGGGCGATACGGCCATCCTCTGCCATGACGAGGCGCATATTCACCGCGATGAGCGCGGCGCGCCGGAGTTTTTCACCGGCGGGGCCAAGCTGATCACCCTGCACGGCGACCATGCGCGCCTGACGCCTGAAGCGCTGGAAGCGGCCCTTGCCGAGTGGCCGTCAGACTTCGTGCACACCACCCCGCCCTCCGTCTTGAGTCTTTCCAACCTCACCGAGTCCGGCACGGCCTATGATGTGGCGGCTGTGAAGGCACTGGCCGGGATCGCCAACACGCGCGGCATGCACGTCCACATGGACGGGGCGCGCTTTGCCAATGCGTTGGCGCATCTCAAATGCGACCCCGCAGACCTGACATGGCGCGCTGGCGTTGATGTGCTCAGCCTTGGCGCGACCAAGGGCGGGGCGCTGGCGGCAGAGGCCGTGATCCTGTTCCCGTCCGTCATGGACCGCTTTTCCGCCCTGCAGGTGCGCCAGAAACGCGCCGGACACATGGTAGCGAAAATGCGCTATGTCGCCGCCCAGTTCGAGGCATGGCTGGAGAACGGCCGCTGGCTGGAACTCGCGTCTCACGCCAATGCGATGGCCAGCGAACTGGCCGAGGGTCTCTCCGCCGCTTCCGGCGCCAAACTGCTCCACCCGGTGGAGGGCAATGAGGTCTTCATCGACCTGCCGCAGGAAACCGTGAACGCGCTCAATGCGGCCAATGCCGGCTTCTACCCCTGGCCCCATGGCGGCTACCGCTTCGTCACCAGCTGGCAGACCAAGCCCGAAGACGTGGCGCGCGTGGTGAAGGCGGCAAGGGGGTAGGGCACCCTTGAGTTCCGCAACGCATCCGCGTTGCGATGTTCCGCGCACGAGCGCGGGCGCGCGTTCGCGCTTGCGGCGCTGCGCGCCGGCTGGGTTCCGGGGTTTGCTTTTATTCTGGGTCCCCCGTCGGGGCGGGGGACCCCGGTGGTTTACATCATCTACCTATCAACCGGGTTCCCGGGCTTGACCCGGGATCCAGTCTTTTGGCGATGCTCGACCCATGCCGGGCCTGCCCAAAAAAAAGGATCTCCGAATCACCCTCTTGACTCTTGGGTCCAAGAACAAAATAAGAACATATGGCCCGTGCGATCATCCATGACCTGCCTCTTAAGCGTCTTTCCGCGCGTGTGGAGAGTGAGGCGGCGCGTCTGGAAGAGAGATTCGGCGCACCCTTGCAGGGCGTACACGAGATCGCCCCTGCCGCCTTTGCCGACATGGCCGCGGCGCTGGGGCTGGCGGTGGGGTTTGCGCAGACAAGGGGCCATGGAGGCTGGCTGTGGGTGCGCACGCGCCGCCAGCGCCTTGATCTGGGCCGGATCAGCGCGCGCGGACTGGCAGCGCTGGGAGCCGACCCCGGACGGGTGATGCTGGTGGAGACCCGCGACCACACTGCGGCCCTGCGCGCGATTGACGAGGCCGCGCGCTCACGCGCCATCGGGGCCGTCATCGCGGAGGTGGAAAGCGCTGATTTCACCTTCACCCGGCGGCTGACACTGGCCCATGAGGCAAGCGCCACGCCGGTCATCCTGGTGCGTTCATGGCGCACTGAAGGGGCGACCGCCGCGCATAATCGCTGGCGGGTGGCGGCGGCGCCTTCTGCGCCCAATGCGTTTGATCCACGCGCGCCCGGACGCGCGCGCTGGCAGGTGACGCTGGAGCGCTCGCGCGAATTTGCGCAAAAGGCCGGAGAGACATTCCTGATGGAGATTGATGATGCGCCGCTTCGTGTGCGTCTGGTTCCCGCACTGGCCGATGGAGCGCCTGAAACGCGCCCGCACCACGCCCTGGCCGGTTGAGGACGGCGCGCCCTTCGTGCTGACGGAGACTTGCCTGCATGGCCGCACGCTGGCGGCGGTGAACGATGGCGCACGCGCGCTGGGACTGGAGCCGGGGCTTCGCTTTACCGATGCGCGCGCCCGCGTGCCGGACCTTGCAGCAGAAGAGATCGACCGCGAGGCGGATCATATCGCCCTGAAACGCCTCACGCTCTGGATGACGCGTTTCAGCCCCCTCACCGCCATGGACGGGCCGGACGGGATACACCTCGACGTGACGGGCTGCGCGCACCTGTTCGGCGGGGAGGACGCCTTTCTGGCCACCATCAAGCGCGCGCTTGAAGCCTTGGGCCTCACCCCGCGCCTTGGCCTCGCTGATAGCGCAGGCGCGGCATGGGCGCTTTCCCGGTTTGGCGACAGCGCGGTGCAGATCAGTGGGCCGGGAAAGGCGCGGGAGACCCTGACGCCCTTGCCCATCGCTGCCCTGCGGCTGGAGGCTGGCACGGTGCAGGTCTTGCGCCGCTTCGGCCTGACCCGCATCGGCCAGCTTTATGCAATCGAGCGCACCGCCCTTGCCCGCCGCTTCCGCAATCGCGAAGCCGCGCAGGACGTGCTGTTACGCCTCGATCAGGCGCTTGGTGTCCGCCCGGAGCCGCTCATACCCTTGAAAGCGCCCGCGCGCTTCACCGCGCGGATTTCCGGCCCGGAACCGCTATTGAGCCTTGGCGGGATCGAAGATGCGCTCTCCAAGCTGCTTACCGAGCTAACGCGCCAACTGGAGGAAGCGGGCAAGGGCGCGCGCCGCTTCATCCTGACCGGCTATCGCTCTGATGGCACACGCACCAGCGCCAGCCTTGCCCTCTCCCGTCCGGGGCGGGAGGCAAGCGCTATCGCGAAGCTCTTCGCGCCGCGCCTTGAGGCGATGGATCCGGGCTTTGGCATCGATCTGATGACGCTCTCCGCCCATGGCACTGGCCCGCTCGAAGCCATTGCCTCTGCCCTGCCCGATGGCGCGGCCCTGCCCGGCGCGGACCCGGCCGAGACAGCGGCGCTGGTGGACCGGCTGAATGCAAGGCTGGGCGATGATCTGGTCGCCGTTTTCACCCCGTTTGAAAGCCATGTGCCGGGCCGCAGCGAGGCGCTGACACCCTTTCCCGGCGCGCTGAAACCCTGGCCAGTCACGGCCCACCGCACCGGCCCGCGCCCGCTCATCGTGCTCGACCGGCCAGAGCCGGTGGAAACAATCGCGATCCTGCCCGACGGGCCGCCTGCGCGCTTCACCTGGCGGCGGGTAACACGCAGCGTGGCGCGCGCGGACGGGCCGGAGCGGATCGGCCCGGAATGGTGGCGGGGCAGCGCGGACGGCGTGCGTGCGCGCGATTATTACCGCGTGGAGGACGAGGACGGGCACCGCTACTGGCTGATGCGCGAAGGGCTTTATGATGACCAGCGCGGCGGCACCCCGCGCTGGTATGTGTGCGGGCTGTTCCCATGAACGCCGCCCTTTACGCCGAGCTACAGGTGACCACGAACTTCTCCTTCCTGCGCGGGGCGAGCCATGCTGCCGAACTGGTGGAGCAGGCAAAAGCGCTGGGCCTATCCGCGATTGGCGTGGCGGACCGCAACACGCTCGCTGGTGTGGTGCGCGCCTATATCGCGGCGAAGGAACACGGGCTGAAACTGCTGGTTGGCGCGCGGCTGGATCTGGCCTGCGGCTTAAGCCTTCTCTGCTACCCCGAAACCCGCGCCGCCTATGGCCGCCTCTCCGCCCTCATCTCCAAAGGCAAGATGAAAGCCCCCAAGGGTGAATGCCATCTGACCCTTGAGGATGTGATGGAGGCCGCTGACGGCCAGTGCTTCATCATCGTGCCGCCAGAGGAACCCGATGCCGCCTTTGAGGCTGTGCTGGCCCGGTTGGGCGCAAGCTGGCCGGGGCGGGTATGGCTGGCCGCTGCGTGGCGATACCGGGGGCGGGACAGGGAGCGGATCGCGATGCTGGACGCGCTTGGACGCCATGCGGGCGTGCCGATCGTCGCCGTCAATGACGTGCTCTATCACGCGCCCGAGCGCCGCCCCTTGCAGGACGTGATGAGCTGCATACGCGAGCATTGCACGATTGAAGAGGCCGGCTTCCGCCTTGAGCCTCATGCCGAGCGGCACCTGAAAAGCCCAGCCGAAATGGCGCGGCTTTTTGCCGGATTTGAAGCCGCTATAGCGCGGACGCAAGCCATCGCCGCGCGCTGCACTTTCAGCCTGGATGAGCTGCGCTATGAATACCCGGATGAGCCGGTGCCGCCGGGCTCCACCCCGCAAGGTCATCTCGAATATCTCACCTGGAAGGGGGCGGAGTGGCGCTATCCGGACGGTGTGCCGGACAAGGTGAAGGCGCTGCTCATCAAGGAACTCGCCCTCATCGCGGAGCTGGACTACGCGGCCTATTTCCTCACCGTGCATGACATTGTGGCGTGGTCGCGGGCGCAGGAAATCCTCTGTCAGGGGCGCGGCTCGGCGGCCAATTCCGCTGTCTGCTACTGCCTTGGCGTGACGAGCGTTGATCCCGCCACCAGCAGTCTTCTCTTTGAGCGCTTCCTGTCGAAGGAGCGCCGCGAACCGCCTGATATCGATGTCGATTTCGAGCACGAGCGGCGCGAGGAGGTGATGCAATATGTCTATGCCCGCTATGGCCGCCACCGGGCGGGCCTCACCGCCACCGTCATCTCCTACCGCCCGCGCTCTGCCGTACGCGAGGTGTGCAAGGCGCTGGGCCTGACCG
This sequence comes from Glycocaulis sp., assembly GCF_051859565.1. GTDB lineage: Bacteria > Pseudomonadota > Alphaproteobacteria > Caulobacterales > Maricaulaceae > Glycocaulis. The sequence continues at coordinate 219,845 of NZ_JBHYFK010000003.1, read as the reverse complement.
AAGATGTGTCGGCGGCGCTCGCCGGCACGGTCTGGGGCTCATGGGGGCGCACGATCGAGGACAAACACATCAGGGACGCAGGCCTCGATCCGCAAAACCCGATGATCCGCCGCGCGATCATCCTCACCCGCCAGCTTATCGGCTTTCCGCGCCACCTCTCCCAGCATGTAGGCGGCTTCGTGCTGACCAAGGGCCTGCTGACCGAGACCGTGCCCATCGGCAATGCCGCGATGGAGGAGCGCACCTTCATCGAGTGGGACAAGGACGATATCGACGCGCTGGGCATCATGAAGGTGGATGTGCTGGCGCTGGGCATGCTGACCTGCATCCGCAAGGCGTTTGACCTGCTGGAACAGCACAAGGGTATCCGTCACACGCTGGCCAGCATCCCGCCCGATGACAAGGCCACCTACGCCATGCTGTGCCGGGCCGACAGTTTAGGCGTCTTTCAGGTGGAAAGCCGCGCGCAGATGAACATGCTGCCGCGCCTGCGGCCCGAAACCTTCTACGATCTCGTCATTCAGGTGGCGATTGTGCGCCCCGGCCCCATTCAGGGCAATATGGTCCATCCATACCTGCGCCGCCGCAAAGGCATCGAGGATGTTACCTTCCCCTCGCCCGCACCGGAGCATGGCCCGGCCGACGAGCTGAAAAGCATTCTGGGGCGTACGCTCGGCGTGCCGCTCTTTCAGGAGCAGGCCATGCAGATCGCCATTGATGCCGCCAAATTCACGCCCGACGAGGCCAATGGATTGCGCCGCGCCATGGCGACCTTCCGGCGCGTGGGCACGATCCGCAAGTTCGAGGAGAAAATGGTGCAGGGCATGGTGCAGCGCGGCTATGCGCCTGAGTTTGCCGCGCGCTGCTTTGACCAGATCAAGGGCTTTGGCGAGTACGGCTTTCCCGAAAGCCATGCCGCCTCGTTTGCGCTACTGGTTTATGTCTCCTCATGGGTCAAATGCCACCATCCGGAGGTGTTCGCCGCCGCCCTCCTGAACGCTCAGCCCATGGGCTTCTACGCGCCCGCCCAGATCGTGCGTGATGCCAAGGAGCATGGCGTGGAGGTGCGCCCCGCCGATGTGAACCATTCGGCCTGGGACAACACGCTGGAACCCGCGAAAGAGGGCAACCAATGGCCCTTCGCGCTGCGCCTCGGCCTGCGCCAGATCGATGGCCTGAAGGAAGAGGAGATGACGCGGCTAACGGCCCTGCGCGGCACTGGCTATGCCAGCCCGGCGGACCTTCGCGCCCGCACGCGCCTGCCTCGCGCGACGCTGGAAAAGCTGGCCAGCGCCGATGCCTTCACCTCGCTAGGGCTTTCACGGCGCGAGGCGCTGTGGGCGATACGCGGCGAGACGGTCGAGGCCCCTGCCCCGCTGCTGGCACTGGCGGGCGATGGGGCGGAGAAGACGCCCACGGAGCTGCCGCAAATGCCGCTATCTGAACATGTCGTGCAGGACTACCAGACGCTCCGGCTGTCGCTCAAAAGCCATCCCATGGCGCTTTTAAGGGGGCTGTGGCGCGAAGAACGCCTCGCGACAACCCAAGACGCCTGCGCCACGCGAACAGGCCGCAGGGTGCGTACAGGCGGGCTGGTGCTGGTGCGCCAGAAGCCCGGCACCGCCAAGGGCGTGCTCTTCATCACCATCGAGGACGAGACCGGCATCGCAAACCTGATCGTCTGGAAGAAAGTGGCAGAGCTTTTCCGCCCTGTCGTGATGGGCGCGCGCATCCTCGCCGTGACGGGCCGTGTGCAGACAGCCGACAATGTCACCCACATCATCGCGGAAAGGCTGGAGGACCGCTCCGGCGATCTTCTCTATCTGAGCGAGGATGCCCAGCGCGACATGCTCGATGGCGCGATGGCCCCTGTCGATGAGGTGCGGCGCCCCGTCATGGCGCGGCGCGGGCCGCCGCCAAAGGGCAGCTCACACGCCCGCCACCCGCGCGATGTGCGCGTCATCCCCAAAAGCCGGGATTTTCACTAGGCGGTTACTAGCCCTCAGGGACAAGGCGCAGCACGGCACCCTCTGCATGGTCTGTCACCATCCAGATTGCGCCGTCGGGACCAATGCGGACATCACGCACCCGGTGGCCAAGCTCGATCAGTTCCTGACTTGCCACTCCATCACCCTGCAGCTGTACACGCACAACACCCTGGGCATAGAGGCCACCGACAACCATGTCGTTTGCCCAGCCGGTAAAGGCGCTGTCCTGCGGCACAAAGGCCAGACCGGACGGCGCGATCGTCTCCTCGAAGGTGTGAACGGGAGAGGTCATGCCCTCCATCTGTTCACCGACGCCGAGCGGCGCGCCGGAATAGTCTTCGCCACCCGTGATGAAGGGCCAGCCATGATTGGTGCCCGAGGCGATGTGGCGGATCGCGTCGCCCCCTTCGGGGCCATGATCAGCGGCCCAGAGCTGCCCATTCTGCTCGCGTACGGCCAGCGCCTGAATATTCCGTACACCGATTGAGTAGACATACGGATCAGATGAACCTTCGTCTTCTTCGGTCTCAAAAGACGGATTGCCCGGGTGTGCCTCGCCGCTGTCGGTCATGCGCAGGACAGCGCCTGCCTGATCGCTGGCGTCCTGCGACCGGGAGATATTGCGCCGCTCACCCACAGACAGGAATAGCGAGGCATCGGACGGATCGAACGCCATGCGGCCACCGAAGTGCAGGCCGCTGGAATCCTGATCCTCCTCGTTCATCACGAAGATGTCCTCGACATCGCTGAAGGTGACGTCACCATCCTCCTGTGCGACCGTGCCGCGCACCACTACAAGAGCCGCTCCACGATCAGTCTCGCGCGAATAGCTGATGTATACCCAGCCGTTGTCCTCGAAACGGGGATGCAACTGGACATCAAACAGGCCTGCCTGGCTTCTATTGGTCTCTCCCTCGAAGCGAAACAGGTCCTCGGCCTCCCAGATGGGATCTGACAGCGAGCCATCGACCTGCCCTGCCCGCAGCGTGCCGCTATTGCGTTCGGTCACCAGAAAGGCGTCATCGGAAATGAAGGCGATGGCCCAAGGATGCTCCAGCCCGGTGATGACCGTGTGCAACTCCAGCGCCTCGTCACCTGCAATAATCCGCTCCTGAGCCAGAGCCAGACTGCCGCCCATGGCAAGGCAGGACGAAACGAGCAAGGCAGGCAAAGACCGGGTCATGGAACTCTCCAATGGTTGGAAGGGGTCCCTGTTCAACAGCCCTCGCCCGCCTTGGTTCCGAAAAACTCCACCCAGTGTTCGCCTCACGCAGGCGTGATCCGGTTCTTCCTGCGAGCTTCGGATCGAGCCGGCGGAGTAAGCCGTTTACCGCCCCGGCATGCGCATGCGCTGATATCCGGCGGGGACGGTGAACAGGCTGGCATCCTGCGAAGCGCGGGAGAAATGCGTGGCTTCGAACGCCGTGCCGCGATCAGGAATGTCCACGCGGAGCACGATATTGTCATCGGTCATGCACCCCAGCGCCTCGCCGCCGGGAATGTCCTCGTCCTCGACGCGGTAGATCGTGCATGGCTCTCCGGCGACGGTATCGTTGCCGACTGCATCTCCGAAGCGCTCATCGGCCAGCGGCAGCGACACTTCATCGCCCATCGGCATCTCGATCGCCATCCGGGTACCCTGCATGTTCACCAATATGGTGCTCATGCGTTCAACCGGGTTGACGAGCACGATAGCGCTCTGCCCTTGAAACTCGCCTTCCATGCGGAAATCGCCGCTACGATGACGCATCTGCATTTCCTGTTCATGGCCACTGGAATGGTCATGAATGCGCACCGTCATCGCGAAATCAGACAACGGCAGTCGCATTTCCTGCGCAGCAGCGAAGGAAGAGACACTCATCAGTGCGGCCGCACAGGCGGCAATCAGGGTTTTCATCAGAAACAATCCTCGATCATTGACAGGAAGCCCCCGCAAAAAGGCCGCGTACGCGTCAGGTATACCCGATCCAGACCGCCAGCATCAGCGCCAGCGCACCGGCGATGGTCAGCTTGATCATCAGGGGAAATACAAAGCGCAGCCAGCGGTCATAGGGAATACCGGCAAGGCCGAGTATGCCCATCAGTACAGCGTTGGTCGGCACGATCATGTTGGAGAAGCCATCGCCGAACTGGAAGGCCAGCACGGTCACCTGACGGCTCACCCCGACCAGATCGCCAATCGGCGCCATGATCGGCATGGTGGCAAAGGCCTGGCCGCTGCCCGACGGTACGAACAGGTTCAGAAGGCTCTGCAGCAGGAACATGCCGACGGCGGAAAACTCCGCGCGGACCTGTTCCAGCGGCGTTGCCAGCGCATTGACGATGGTGTGCAGCACCAGCCCGTCTTCGAGAATGAGCGAGATCGAGCGGGCAAAGCCGACCAGCAGCGCCGTGGCGGTCAGCTGCGCCGCCCCGGTGATGAAACTTTCCGCGGCATCATCGAGGCGCAGACGCCCAAAAATGATGGCCGCAACAGCCAGCGCCAGGAAGATGGCAGCCAGCTCGGTCAGCCACCAGCCCTGCAGCATCACGCCCAGCACAAGCCCGACAATCGTCGCGCCAAGAGAAAGCAGGACCAGACGGCGCTGCCAGTTCATCTTCGGATATTCCTGCGGAGGCGGCGCCACGGTGGCCGGCAGCCCAGCCATCAGGCTTTTGGACGGGTCGGACTGTACCTTTCTGGCGTAGCTGTAGACATGATGGAATCCGATGGCGAAGATCGGCAAGGCGATGGCCAGACGGTACCACCAGCCCGAAAGCGGCTGAAGCTCGGCAATGTCCTGCGCGACCATCACGGTGAACGGGTTCATGAACGAGATCCCGTAACCGACGCCGTAGCCCACGACCATCATCCCGACAGCCGTCATGGAATCGAGCCGCAAGGCCGCGCACAGCGCCACCAGTATGCCCACAAAGGCGATGTATTCTGCGGCCATGCCAAACGTGGCCGAGAACGTGCCGAAGACGAACATGGCAGCAAAGATCAGCAGCGCCAGCCGGTCACGGAAGTGCTGCAGCATGCCGCCGATCGCCGCGTCGATAGCGCCTGTCAAACGGACCACACCCAGCACGCCGCCAATCAGGAAGACAAAGAAGATGACGTCGGAAGCCGATGCCATGGCACGCGGCACCACGCTGAGCAAATGCCAGGGCGCCAGTGTCTGCGCGTCCTCGACCACCTCATAGGTGCCCGGAACCACCATCATCCGGCCGGCCTCGTTGGGCTGCATCTCGAAGCTACCGGCAGGCAGTATCCAGGTCAGCACCAGAGCAATGGCCATCATGATGACCATCAGCACCAGCGTGTGCGGTATGCGCAGCCACGAGCGCTTAGCCGCGCCTTCCTGTCCGGTCATCGGTTATCCCCTCTCATTGCCTTCGTCCGGGTGCCATTGGTGATGGGCCGGCCGCGAAGGTCAAGCGCACAGCTGGATTCGGCGCCGGGGACGGCGAGCCCGGCCCGGTGGCAGATCAGGCACCACCAGGCCGGGCCACTATCAGTCGTTATGCACGGCGAGCAAGGGAATGCGCGCGGCACGGATGGCCGGGATGAACCCGCCCAGGAAGCCGACAATCAGCGCCAGGATCACGCCTTGCACAACGGCGTCAGGCGTAACGGCAAAGGCGAAGACCACTTGCGTAAAGCCGGAGCCAAGCGTGGAGGCACTGACCCCGTCAAAGAGCAGATACGTGGCTACCGCACCGATCAGCCCGCCCGCAAAGGCCAGTACCAGTGCCTCTGCCATCGCGGCAAAGAAGGCAGGGAATCCACCAAAGCCGATGGCCCGCAAGGTTGCCAGTTCACGGGTACGCGCATCGACCGAGGCATACATCGCGTTCCAGGCACCGGCGAGTGCGCCAATGGCCATGGCAAAGGCCAGCGGCCAGCCCAGGAACATGATGAGATTGGTCGTGCCGCCGGCAGAGCGGGCGAAATAGGCCCGCTCGGAGAGCACTTCGAGATTGAGCCGGGGCTCGTTCTCCACGTACTCGCGAAGCTCCTCGATAGCCGCTGGCGAAGTCAGCCGTGCGCGGATGGTCTGCACGCTGGAGCCCCGGTCGTAAAGATTCTGGATCACGCCCAGATCGGCCCAGATTTCAGAATCAAACACCGACCCGCCGGTGGAGAACACGCCGACAACGGTCCATTCATTATTGCCAAGCCTGATGCTCTGGCCCAGCTCGAACCCGTCGAACTCGCGCAGAACGCTTTCACCGACCACCAGTTCGGCCGTGCCGGGCGAGAACATGCGGCCCTCCACCAGCGAGAATTGCGGACGCAGTTGCGGTCCGTACTGGCCGACCCCGCGAAGCGCCAGATTGGCCCGCGTCTGCGTGGTGCGCTTGATGCCGTCGGCGACGACATAGAGCTCGGCAGAGATGAGCGCCTCGCCATTCTCACCGGCAGCGATACCGGGCGCGATTTCGACAAGGCGTACATCGTCGCGGCTAACGGTGGAGTTCATCTCCGCCATCGCGCCGCCGCGCAGCATGATTGCCACATCATCGGAACCCGCACCGTCCACGGTGGCCCGGAAACCGCTGGCCATGGCCATGAAGCCGAGCAGAACCCCGACGACCAGAGCAATGGAGAGCACGGTTGCCAGCGACATACCCCAGCGCTGCGGGATGGAACGCAGATTGAGAAGCGTTACGGCTATTGTCTGTTTTAACATGTCGTCTCTCCTCAGATCTTGCCGAGCGCTTCGGAGATGCGCACCTGCATGGCATTGTAGGCTGGCAGGATGCCCGTCACGATACCGAGCGCCGCCATCAGGATCAGCGCGGTCACGATATTGGTCAGCGACAGACCGAAGGCGGGAAGGAAACCGGCAAGCGCCCCGCTGGCGGCAGCCGCAGCCAAAGACGCAAGGCCGAGCCCGATCAGTCCGCCGATAAAGCTCAAGAGGAGCGACTCCCACAGCACCATGCGGAAGATGCGAGGCGCGGTGAAGCCGAGTGTCTTGAGCACGGCAATCTCGCGGGTGCGCTCATTGACCGCCATCACCATGGTCGTGCCGACAATCATCAGGATCGTCGCAAACGCAGCCCCGATCACCCAGGTCAGGATCAGGCCGATATTGCCGAACTGTTCCATGAAGGCCTCGTTGAACGCGGCCTCAGTGGTGGTGGAGGTTTCCGCCGAGGAGTTGGCAAACAGGGCGTCGATATCCTGGCTAACCTGATCGTTCAGGGCCGGATCGGTGGTATTGATCGTGATCCAGTGGAAGCTATCGCGTCCGAACAGAAGGCTCTCGTTGAAATACTCGTAATGGAGCATGAGGTAGTTGGTCGGATATGTGCCTTCGGTGTCATCAAACACGCCGCAGATATCCAGCTCCCATGCCTGCGAGCCGTCGGTGTTCTGCCAGATATTGGACATGAGCGGGATGCGGTCACCCGTGGACCAGTCATACTGGTTGGCCAGCGCCCGGCCAACGACCGCGCAGGTGCGCCCCTCCAGGAATGCAGCTCGCTCTTCGGGCGGCAGGACGATTTCGGTGGGATAAGCGGCCAGATAGGTTTCAGGATCGACCGCGAAGCTCTGCACGAAGTTCTGGGGTTCCTGATAGTAACCGCCAAACCAGCTGGCCGGGGCGGCATTGCGCACACCCTCCACCTGCTGAATGCGGCCCCAGTAGGCATAGGGTAGCGCCACGGTGAAATTGATACGATTGACGGTGACGAGGCGCTCCTGCGCCGCCGTGCCACTGCCCATGGAGAAGGCGTTCTGCAGGGCGCCGAGTACGCCGAAAATCAGGAAGGCGACAAGGATGGAGACCATCAGGAGGATGGCCCGCAAACGCTTGCGAAAGAGGTTTTTGCGGATCAGGGTTGCGTCATTCATCAGGCTTTCCCCTTCTCCTCGAACCGGCCCTTGTTCAGGTGCAGTTCGCGCGCGGCGTAGCTCGCCGCTTCCGGGTCGTGCGTGACCATGATGATGGTCTTTCCCAGTTCCTTGTTGAGAAGCTGGAGCGTCTGCAGAATTTCATCGGCCGTCGTGCGGTCCAGATCGCCCGTCGGTTCGTCCGCGAGCAGGACTTTCGGGTCGGCAACGATGGCGCGGGCAATGGCTACGCGTTGCTGCTGACCACCCGAAAGCTGGCCAGGACGGTGACCGGCGCGATCCACCATGCCGACGATATCGAGCGCAGTTTTCACCCGCTGTTTACGCGCCTTGCCCGACAGGTTGGTCAACAGCAAAGGCAGTTCGACGTTCTGGGCTGCGGTGAGCGTCGGCATCAGATTGTAGAACTGGAAGATGAAGCCGGCATTCTTGGCGCGCCATTTGGCGAGACGGCCCTGGCTCAGATTATCGATGCGCTGGCCTTCAAACAGAACCTCGCCGGAGCTGGGCTTGTCGATGCCGCCCAGCAGGTTCAGCAAGGTGGTCTTGCCCGACCCTGACGGCCCCATGATGGCGATGAAATCGCCCTGGGAGATCGTCATGTCGAGCCCGTCGAAGATCGCGACCGTCTCCTTGCCGCGCGTATAACGCTTGGAAAGCCCTTTGAGTTCGTAAAGTCCTGATGCGTCTGCCATGATATCCTGTCCCTTGAAAATTCAGCCCCGGCCCTGGGCCGGCATCACTCGATAAAGGTCACGCGGGCAGCCATGTCCGGGAGGACACGCGCATCGCGCTCATTGAGGGCCACGCGTACCTTGATGGTGGCGCGGCTACGGTCTGCAGTGGGGATGATGGCCTCCACGCGGGCGGGAATCCGCCAGTCCGGATAGGCATCCAGCACCGCTTCGACGCGCTGGCCTGGCGTCACCCGCTGGATCTGGCCTTCGTTTACATCGACCTCGATTTCCAGCGAGGCCATGTCGACCAGCGTTGCGACGCCGGTACGGGTAAACCCGCCACCGGCGGAACCCGGGAACAGAATTTCACCAACCTGCGCATTCTTCGCGATCACGACGCCCGCAAACGGTGCGCGCACGATATGGCGCGCGATGAGATCGATTTGGCTCGTGCGCCGTACGCGGGCGCTGTCCAACTCGGCACGGGCCGCACGCAGCTGAGCCTCCAGGCTCGATTGCTGGGCCTGCGCCGCCGTCAGCGCTGCCTCAGAGGCGATGTCGCGTTCAAACAGGCTGGACGCACGCCGGCTGACAGTGCCGGCCTCGCGCGCCTGAAACTCCAGCGAGCGCACCCGCGCCTCAGCAGCGGCGATCTGGGAGTCGATCAATTCAAGATCGAGATTGGCGCGCGTATCGTCCAGCCGGGCGAGTATCTCACCAGCCTCGACCTCGGTGCCTTCTTCAACAAGCACTTCGGCGATACGCCCGGTGATTTCGGCCGAAACGGTAGCCTGACGGCGCGCGGTGACATAGCCAGACGCAACAAGGCCCGACGCACGTGGTACGCGCGGCGCGGCCGCAGCAGGCGGCGGTGTTGCCTGCGTGTCTGCGGTCTGGCTGGTGCTGGCGGCCGGCGCGCTGGCAGCTGTGTGCTGTTGCGGCGGCGCATTGCCGTCATCACCTTGCGTCAGAAACCAGACCGCACCAGCGGCAATGGCTGCCGACACAATCATTCCGCCAATCAGCGTGGCGGGTGACACCCCGCCGCCGCGTCGTTCGTCATCATCCCGGTTGATGCTCAGCGACCGCAATTTGTCCCGGCGATCATCATTCATCTGGCTTGTCCCCTGCCCGTCCCTGCGCCCGATGCGCGATTATCGCACAAGCGGTAGACCTTGCGCCATTGCATGTAAAGCACCCTTTACGATACATTTTCGTAATGTTTGCAGGTCAAGTTATATCAAATTACTTTGATTTACAAAGTTTGTGGAGTCAAGTGGGCGTAGCGGGGAGTGGCGTGGTGCGATGTTGGGGAGATCTGCGAGAGTCCGGGGCTGCGGGGCCATGCAGGATCAGGCGGTCTGGTCACCCGTCCGTTGCCGCGCCTCTCTTGTTGCCAGCGGGCGCCGGATCTCTGGTCCCGCCACGGAAAGGCTGCAACAGCATGCGGTCGAGCCACAGATCACGGGGCTCTCGGAACTGGCCTATGCCAATGGTCATGGCATCGTGTCCGGCCTCGGGCTGCGCGCGGTAGGTGCCGAACAGCCGGTCCCACCAGGGCAGGTTGAAACCGTAATTGCTGTCGGTCTCATGACGCAGGACCGAATGATGTACCCGGTGCATGTCCGGCGTCACCACGAAGAGCCGCAACACCCGGTCGAGGCCGCACGGCAGGCGGATATTGGAGTGGTTGAACATGGAGGTGGCGTTGAGCAGCACCTCGAATACCAGCACGGCCAGTGCGGGCGCGCCCAACAGGCCAACGACTGCCAGCTTGATGATCATGGAAAGGACGATCTCGCCGGGGTGAAAGCGCAGGCCCGTCGTGACATCAAACTCCAGATCGGCGTGATGCATGCGATGAAAACGCCACAGGACGGGCACCTTATGGAGCATGACGTGCTGGCCATAGATCACCAGATCCAGCAGCAGGACCGAAAGCGGCAGAGCCAGCCATAGCGGCGCGCCCAACACATTGAACAGGCCCCAGCCTGCCCCTTCAGCCCACAGGGCAAATGCGACCGCCAGCAAAGGAAAAGCGAGGCGCAAAATGGCCGTGTCCAGCACGACCACCGCGAGATTATTGCTCCACCGCACAAGGCGTGGAATTTCACGCCGCCTGCGCGGCGCCGCCAGCTCCCATACCATCATCGCGGCCAACACGCCGGCAAACGCGGCAAGGCGCAGTAAAGGCTCGGCAGCAAGGATGGTGTCAGACATGGTTTCCTCAAAAGGCGCGCCGCCGGAGCGCGCACGCCCTTGAGGGTCAATATAGGTTGTCCGTCCGGAATTAGAACGCGGCAGACCGGCAGAACCACGAGGCCCTGCCGGTCGCGAGCACTATGGAACCTGCCCGCGATCAGTCCTCGGCGCGGTAGACGTATTCGTGCTGGCTGTCGCGGATGGTCAGGGTCGCCACGCCAGCCTCATCGCCGATCACGGCTTCCAGCCCGATAGCGCCCGCCCCGACGGTGACCAGAGACACGGTCCCATCGGCATTGCGCCGGGTGGCAACCGGCCCCTCGATCGCACCGGCCCGCAGCCAGGTCTCCCCGTCCACGTCGCGGATGGTGATATAGCCGGTTTCCGGGTTGTGATACTGCGCCGCGAGGACCTCCAGTATAGCCGTGTCACCCGGGACGGTCAGCGTGGCGCGCCGCGCGCCCGACTGACGCGCCATCCGCTCCACCGCCGCATTGATGTCGTTCATCGCTTCGGGTTGGCCGTCATACACCACTTCCATGAGGCGGCGCAGGAAGGGCCGGAGCATGACCGAGCCTTCATCGGAATTGGTCAGCACAACCGCGCCGATACCGGCTTCGGGGAGAAGGTAGAAATTGCTGCGATACCCCAGAAGCGTGCCGCCATGGCTGACGACCGGAACGCCCCAGGCGATCTCGTCAAACAGCCCCATGCCGTACCAGCTGTCCTCACCCGTGGGCACGTTGTGTACCCGGCGCTCCATCAGATTGGCCTCGGACACCACCCGCTCGCCTTCCGGCGTCAGTCCGCCCGACAGCTCCAGCTGAACAAAGCGTGCCATGTCGGCCGCCGTCGACCAGGCGCCGCCAGCGGGCCTGTGGGTCTCGATCGACTGGTTGAACGTGTTGCTGATCTCGACGACTTCGCCATCGATATTGCGCCCGTGCGGGCGGGCCCAGTCGCCTTGCATCGCTTCGGCGAAGTCGAAGCCGGAATTGTGCATGCCTGCAGGCGCAAACACGCGCGTCTCCATGGCCAGGTCGAACGCAGCGCCCAGTTCCATGCCCGGATAGGCCAGCGCGCCGCCGACATAGCCAGCAGCCGAAACCAGCAGGTTATTGTACTGGAAAAGCTCGCCAAAGGCGCTGGTCGGCTGGGTGTCCGCAAGCTGGCGGAATGTGTCGGTTGCCGGAGCGCCCGGCTCCACCAGAAGGAAGCCCATATCCTTGCGCGGCAGGCCTGTGCAGGCACAGACCAGATGGCGCATCAGCGTGGAGCGAGTGGTCTCGTCGCTGCCCAGCCGGAATTCCGGATAGACCTGCGTGACGGGCTGGTCCCATTCCAGCGCGCCTTCATCAGCGAGCGTTGCCAGCAGAAGCGTCACCATACCCTTGGTGTTCGACGCGATCATGAAGCGTGTGTCAGCCGTAACCGGCTCATCGGCGCCAAGCTGGCGCACGCCAAGCCCGCCCTGCCAGACGACCTCGCCCTGATCGATCAGCGCCAGGCCAACGCCGGGGACATCCAGCGTGTCCATGGCCTCGGCCACAAACTCGCGCAGCAGATCGATACGCTCCGGCGTGAGGGGGTTGGGTGTGCGCCCCGCAAAACTCTCACGTTCATAACCAGCCGGGCGAAGGCTCTGCTGAATCAGGGATGTCGCAGCCGAGCGCCGCTCCTGCGCGGCCTGTGAACCGCGCACGATCATCACTGTCCAGCTGGCTTCGCGCCTTAGCGCCAGAGCTTGCACGGCAAGGCGTTCATTGGGGGGAATGTCGTAGGAGACGCTGGCACGCTCTTCCCAGCCTTCGCGTGGGCTGGCCGCAGTGACAAGCCGTACGGGATAGTCCGCATCCGGGTCGAAGAGTGCCCAGGCAGCCAGCACCGCATCAGACGCACTATCGGCACTACCCACATCGACGAGCGCCACCAGCAGCTCATCTGCGGGCGCGGCCAGCACAGTAAGGCCTTCGCCGGGGCGCACGTCCCAGCCGTCAGGCGCGGTGTAGCCGACGCCGCCCCCCGTGGTGCCGGGCGTATTGGCGAAAGCGTTCAGCGGCGTGGCCGCCAGAAATGCCACCGCCGCGCAAAGACAGATCAGTGTTTCAAGCGGCGCACGGCGCAGCCATGGTTTCAAGATCGGCATCGTTCTCCCCTCCCGCTTCGCGGTCATCCGGTTTGAGAACGATCATAGGCACACGATCCCAATCAGGACAAGTTATCCTGATTGGGACGCTTTTGGGAATGCACGAGCCAAGGCCTGCATGGCCAAGCTGCCGGCGTTCAGACAGCGCTAGTTGTCTTTTCCGGGTTCGATGCGCGGGCCGTAATTGAGGCGCTGCACCTCCCGGATTCGCGCTCCGGAGGCATCGCCCTCTACCAGCTCATAGCCCAGCAGGGCGAACACCCGGCCGCGCAGGAAGATGGGACGCGCATCGCCATACCAGTCGATGCAGGACGCCTGGCAGCCATCGTCCAGATGGCCGGGCGCAGCGGACTCAAGACGCCCGTGTGCCGACAGCCGGCGCTCATTGCGGCGCAGGAACAGCATGTCCGCATTACCAGAGCCGCGTCCGCGATTGATCACCGGCAGGCCCAGCAGGCCGTCGGCTCCATCGGCACTACCCGCATCGGGCCGGTAGAAGAAGGCGTGGCTGCGCGATTCCGCCTCGCGGGCACCGCGCTCGTTATAGCGGTCGATGATGGCAGGCTCCTGCCCGGTAATATCGACGGTGACAAACATGGTTGCCTGCGAGCCGCCAATCACGACGGCATCGCGGCCCAGCTGTTCGATCCGCTCGACCCATTCAGGCACGGCAAGTTCGACCGGCTCTCCCCCTTCGACCGGCACAACCACAATCGAATAGCGGTGCCGGCTGTCCGAGTAACGATGAAGGCTGTAGAGCGCCCTGTCCCCGATAAAGCGGTTGCGGTTGAGGTGGGCGTACTCGTCACCGGGCAGGAACTGGTAGTCGGACGCGGGGGCCGCAGCGCTGCCATCGCCGAAGCGCGCAAGCGGCAAGCGCAAAAGCGCCGGACGGCCGCGCGTCTCTTCCGTGTCCCACATCGGATCGTCATAGCCCTCGTCCGAGACAAGGACATCAATCCGGCCGCCGGCCGCGTTGGTGCCAAGCGAGAACTGGTCGAGCGGGCTGCCGGCCACCCGCACGGCGCCTGGCAGCCGGTCATCGAGCGCTATGCGGATGAGGAAGTTGGGGCTGTCTGCCTCCACATTCCGGTTCGCTTCCAGCCAGACATAGACGTAGTCGTGAGACACAAAGAAGGTGCGGCCCTCAGGCCCCAGCACGACGGTGGCGTCGCAGCTCAGCTCCGGCGCAGCCAGATCGCACTGCGTCACGGTGTGCATCGCCTCAACGGCTTCCGCGCCGCCCGCCCGCAAAGGGGCCGGAATGAAGATATTGCTGGCGCTGGCGATGCGTTTGAACTCCGGCCCTTCACGATCAGGCGACCAGCGGCTCAGGCCCGGCAGATCGTCGAGCACATCGCGCGAGTTCCAGCGGAAGGAGAGCGGCGCATAGAGAACCAGCCGGCTGCCGATCAGGCGGGAGGCATAATTGCGATCCGAATAATAATCGTCAGACCTCAGATGATGAGAGTCGATGAAGGCGAGCGTTCCATCCGGCGCCAAGCGGAAGCGGTTGATCTCGGTTCCGCCGCGCCGGTAGCTGTAGCCAATCACCACGACCAGATCGTCAGCGACCAGCATCTCGTCATACCAGTCATATCGGGCACTGGCGCCCGGCGGGTAGGCATCAATCGAGTCGATCGCCTGCAGCCCGCCATCCGCCGTGGACACGGTGAACAGGCGGCCACGCCTGAGAATAACCAGATAGTCGCCGATCACCTTGACGATGCCGCCCTCATCAACGCCAGCAACCTGCACGTTGGTGATGGATTCGCTCCCCGCAGCGCTTGCATCAGACGCCATGACGACCGGCCCCGCCGGGGCGGAAGACTCAGCCGGTGGCGACGCTGCGACGCCCCCCGGCGGTGGGGGCGGTGGCGGCGGCGCAGGTGGCGCCGGGAACCCCGCCATCATGCTGACTTGCACGTCGCCGTCAGGCGCGAGAAACGCGCGAAGCGCGTCATCGGATTCAAAGCGTGGCATGGCCGACGCGTCATCTTGCTGAACTGTGGCGCACGCCGCCAGGCTGAACGTGGCAAGGACGGCCACAAAAGCCGCAAAAGCCCGGCCATTTGGCCGCTTCAAGGTCCCGGCATCCGGCATTGACATCTCCCCCCATGAAACGGGGCAAGTTGAGCAGTGGCCAGAGATTGCGGCAAGCCGGATTCGCGCCTGACGGCCAATTGTCAGGAGACCGGCCTGGAGAGGTTGCCTGTTGCATTGCGCCTTCGGAGAAAACGAGTGCTGGGGGCAGTTTCGTCTTGGCCGGTCTGCTGTGTTCCGGACCGCCCGGCAATCTCCCCGCCGGACATCGTTCCCGCTGCCAGCGCGGGCTTCGCCTTCGCGCACAAGGGATCGTCTACCCACCTGCCCGCAGATCCAGGTGTTCCTTTCGAAAACTGCAGACATTCACACACGAGTGAGTGAATGTTGACTCAACTCGAAACGCGTGGTTCCCTTCGGGTGAGCGTCGGCACTCATGATCGGCGCAGTGGGAGGAGAACCAATGAGGGCATTTCTTTTTGCCTCGGCAAGCGCCGGGGTGCTGGCGATCGCTGCTCCAGCTTTCGCGCAGACCGACACCGATCAGCCAGACGAGCAACGTGCCGCCCAGGCGAGCCGCGACATCATCACCGTCACGGCGACGCGCCGCGAGGAGCGGCTTCAGGACGTGCCGCTGAGCGTCACCACTTTCTCGCAGGCCGAACTCGATGCACGCGGCCTCGTGGGCTATGAGGGCCTGGCGTTTGAAACGCCAGGCGTCGTGCTGAACCGCCCCACCGCGAACTTTAACAACTTCACCGCGCGCGGCATCGCGACCAATGGCTATAATGCAAACCTGCAAAGCACCGTCGCGATATATATCGACGAACTGCCCATCTCCGCGAACGGCAACTCGACCATTCTCGATCCGAGCCTTTATGACGTCGAACGCATCGAGTTCCTGCGTGGTCCGCAGGGCACGCTGTTCGGCTCGGGCTCGCTTGCCGGGGCCTTGCGCATCATAACCCGCAGTCCGGACCTCAATACATTCGAGGCATCCGTTCTGGGCGATGTAGGCGTAACCGGGTCCAGTTCCATACGCCAACGCTACAACGCCATGGTGAACATGCCGCTGGTCGAGGATCAGCTTGGCCTTCGTGTCGTTGGTTTCCTGCGTCACGAAGAAGGCTATGTCGACAATATCGGCACCGGCATCAGCAACGCCGACACGCTGGAGGCGTGGGGTGGCAGGGCAACCCTGCTGTGGCAGCCAACTGACCGGCTGTCCCTGCGTTTCCTGGTGTCGCGCGAAGAGAGCAATCCGCAGGACTCCTCGCTGACCAATCCGCTGCTCGGCCGCGACGTCCGTATCTCTGACCGGCCTGACCGTTTCACCGGCGAGCTTACCAACTACAATGTCACGCTGAACTACCAGTTCAGCGGGGCTGAGCTGACGAGTTCCACCACGTATTCGCGCTTCAACCAGCGCTTCTATGTCGATCTGGCAGGCACATTCGGACAAGCGATTGCCTTCGCGCTGGACGCTGACGCCTATGACCAGAACTTCGTGCAGGAGGTGCGGCTTGTCTCCCAAACTGGCGGGAACTTCGATTGGGTTGTCGGCGGCTTCTATTTCAGCCGTAAACGCGACGTCGACTTCGGTTACCGCTCCAATGAAGCCTTCCTGACCGCGCGTGGGATCACGGGTCTGCCGGACGAGTACTATCAGCGCCTCTATTCACACAGCCTCCAGCACGAGGCAGCGGCGTTTGGTGAGCTGACCTACCGCTTTACCGAAGACTTCTGGATCACGGCCGGTCTGCGATACGGCAGCATTGATGCTCAGGCGTTCACGGAGCCCGGTGGATACAACTCCAACTACCTGGTCAATGCCTTGTTCGGGATTCCCGGCCCGCTGACCATCACGCCGATCCCGGAAGAGACGGGGATCAAGGCCGAGGAGACCGGCCCGTCCTACCGCTTTAGCGCCTCCTGGCGTCCTGTGCCGAGCCTGACCGCCTATGCGGCTGTGGCAACCGGCTTCCGCGCGCCGGTCGTCAACGCCTTTGCAGGGCGGCCGAGCCTTGTTGACCCGAACGATCTGATCATTCCCTTCGGTGCGGATTCAGACGATCTGATCAGCTATGAAGCCGGCCTCAAGGGCAGCTGGATGAATGGTCTGCTGAATGCCAGCATCGCGCTCTACCAGATCGACTGGGACGGCATCCAGATCCAGGCAAACCGGGTGTCGGACTCCGTCCAGTTTGCGACCAATATCGGCGGCGCGCGTTCACGGGGGGTTGAGCTCGAATTGCTGGCACGCCTGGCCGATGGCTGGACCATCGGGCTGAACGGCTCCATCAACGAATCCAAGGTGACGTCACTCACACCGGAAGAGGCGGCCATTTCTGGCGCGGTGGAAGGAATCCGCCTTTCGGGGCCACGTTTCCAGGGCTCGCTTCTCGTCAACTACAATTTCGGTCTGATGCAGAATGCCGAGGGTAATGCGTCGCTGGCGGTCTATCACGTGGGCGGCTTCCCCAGCTCGTTCCCCAACGTGCCCGGACAGCCGGGCGTAACCAGCCCGACCTATGACGTCACGGATGCCTACACGGTAGTCAACGCGACCCTGGCTGCCTCGTTCGACCGGCTGACCGCGGGCGTCTATGTCGAAAACCTCTTCAATGACCGCTCGGTCACCTATGTGCACCCCGAAGCCTTCCTCGACGGCCGCTACGCGCTGCAGCGCCCGCGCACGATCGGTGTCCGCGTGGGGTATAGCTTCTGATGGCCATCTCTAACCCGACGGCAGTTCCGGGCGCGCATGCTGCGCGCCCGGGCGCCTATGCCTGGGCCGTGCTGGCGGTCTTGTGTTTCGTCTACGTCCTGAACTTTCTGGACCGTCAGCTTCTCTCCATCCTTGCCAAGCCCATCCAGGACGAGCTGGGCATTTCTGACGGTCAGATAGGCCTGATCAGCGGGCTCTATTTCGCGATGTTCTACTGCATCCTCGCCATTCCGGTGGGGCTGCTGGCAGACAGGACCAACCGGGTGAAGGTACTCGCCTTTTCCTGCGGCCTCTGGAGTGCGGCGACCGCCGCTTGCGGCCTCGCTGCCAACTACCCCCAGCTCGCCGTCGCACGGATGGCGGTAGGGGTTGGTGAGGCGGGCGGCGTACCCCCATCCTATGCCATCATTTCCGACTATTTCCCGCCCGGCATGCGTGGCACCGCGCTCAGCCTGTTCAATCTCGGTCCGCCCATCGGCATGGCGCTGGGCATCGCCTTCGGCGCGTCGATTGCGGCTGCCTATTCCTGGCGGCTTGCCTTCATCTGGATCGGCGTGATCGGCGTCCTCACGGCCCTGTTCGTCTGGTTCTGGATGCGCGAGCCCAAGCGCGGCGGGCTGGATGTCAAACCGGCGGCTGCGAGCGAGCCGGTCGCCACGCTGGTCAACGCAACCGATACACCGCCTGCCGCGGATACGGCGGCAGTGCCGGCAAAATCCCCCTTCTGGGCAACAGTACGCCTGTTCTTCACCGACCCGGTGCTCGTGCGGGTGTCGCTGGCCTGTGCCGCGACCCAGTTCATGACCTATGCGGTGCTGAATTTCACCGTGCTGTTCCTGATGCGCGAAAAGGGCATGGAGCTCGGCGATGTGGCGGTCTGGTATGCCATCGTGATCCTTCTGGGCGTCGGTGGCGGCATGTTCGTCTCCGGCCGCCTGATCGACAAATGGGGCCCGCGCAACAGAACGGCCTACGCCTGGCTGCCCGCAATCGGGCTGGCGCTCGCTGTGCCGCTCTTTGCCGCTTTCGTATGGGCACCGAGCTGGCAGCTCGCGCTGGTCTTCCTGCTGGTCCCGACCGGCCTGAACTATTTCTACCTGTCGCCGTCTGTGGCGCTGGTTCAGGAAGAGGTCCGGCCTGATCAGCGCGTGGTGGCAGGCGCGCTCCTGCTGCTGGTGATGAACCTTGTCGGCCTGGGCTTCGGCCCGACCTATCTCGGCTTCATGAGCGACTTCTTCGCCCGGACCAATCCGGAAAACTCGCTCCAGCTCGCCTTCTACACGCTGATCCCGGTCTATTTCGTCGCCATTGGCATGTTCTTCTGGCTGGCAGCGGCTCTGAAGCGTTCCGGCGAGGAGGCCGCAGCATGACGGGCAGAAGCCTTCTCGCGCTGGCAGGGGCAGTCTTGCTGTGCCTGCCAGCCACGGCCTGCGCCAGAACGCCAGCGCAGGTGGAAACGCCTGCCGGAACCGTTCAGGGCACCCGCGAGGCGGGCATCACGGCGTTCCGGGGCATTCCCTACGCCGAGGCGCCCACCGGCCATAACCGCTGGCGTGCGCCTGTGCCCGCCCCGCGGTGGGACGGCGTACGCGACGCCACGCAGTTTGGCCCGGTGTGCCACCAGCCGCCTTCCCGGCCGGGCAGCATCTATGCCGAGGAACGCGGCGAGATGAGCGAGGATTGTCTCTCGCTCAATATCTGGGCGCCGGAGAATGCCGAAAATGCGCCCGTGTTCGTCTGGATACATGGCGGGTCGCTCATCGGCGGGGCGGGCAGCGACAGCATGTATGACGGTGCCCGGCTGGCCGCTGAAGGCCTTGTCGTGGTCACCATCAACTACCGGGTCGGCATTCTGGGCTATCTGGCCCACCCCGAGCTCAGCGCGGAATCGCCGGACAATATCTCAGGCAATTACGGCGTACTCGACCAGATCGAGGCTTTGCGCTGGGTGAACCGCAATATCGCCGCCTTTGGCGGTGATCCGGAGAACGTTACGATAGCGGGCGAGTCCGCCGGTGCGCTCTCGGTCATGTATCTGATGGGCGCGCCTTCAGCGCACGGCCTGTTTGCCCGCGCCATCGCCCAGAGCGCCTACATGATTTCGGCTCCTGCACTGCGGGGCAATCCGCATGGTGTCCCTTCCGCTGAGGAGCTGGGCGTGTGGCTTGCCGGTCAGACCGGCCATCAGGATGTCGCCGCCTTGCGCGCCGCTGATGCGCAGGACCTGACCATGGCGTCGGCCATGACCGGCTATTTCCCCTTCCCGGCGATTGATGGCCATGTCCTGCCCGGCCAGCTTGTCGATCAGTTCGACCGGGGCGAGCAGGCACAGGTGCCGATCCTTGCCGGGTTCAATGAGGGCGAGATCCGCTCACTGCGCTTCCTGCTGCCCGAAGTACCGGAGAGTTCGGAGGCGTATATAGCCAAGATCGAGGCCCGCTATGGCGAGCTGGCGCCTGCCTTTCTGGCGCTTTACCCGGCTGATGATGTGGCCGAGAGCCTGCTGGCGATCACGCGGGACGCGCTTTACGGCTGGACGGCGGTAAGGCTTGTTGAAAGCCAGAGCGCGGCCGGTCAGGACAGCTATCTCTACTATTTCAACCATAGCTATCCGGCGGCGGATGAAGCCGATCTGCATGCCTTCCATGCGGCTGAAATCCCCTACGCTTTCGGTACTCTGCGCCGCACGGCGCCTGATTGGCCTGCCGTTCCGGAAACGCCAGTAGAAACTGCGCTGTCGGATGCCATGGTGGGATACTGGGCGTCCTTTGCCCGTGACGGTGTGCCGGTGGCGGACGGCTTCCCGGCCTGGCCCGCCTATGGCGATACGAGAGCCTATATGGAGTTTGCCGGTGAGCCGCGCCCCGGCACCGATCTGATGCCGGGCATGTTCGATCTGCGCGAAGAAGTGGTCTGCCGCAGGCGTGCGGCGGGCATTGCGTGGAACTGGAATGTCGGGGTTGTCTCCCCGCCTCTGCCTGCGGGAGTGCCCGCATGCCGTTAATGCATGGAGCGATGCAGGACTTTCCTCTCACGCTCGACAAATTCCTCGATCATGCAGCCAGCTGGCATCCTGACGCCGAGCTGGTAACGGCCAGCGATTCCGGCGCGCATGCCCGCACCGGCTATGCCCGGCTGCGCGAGCGCAGCGTGAAGACCTCCCATGTGCTTGCAGGGCTGGGCGTACAAAAAGGAGAGTGCGTCGCCACGCTCGCCTGGAATACGCAGGCCCATGTGGAGGCCTGGTACGCCATCATGGGTATGGGGGCGGTCTGCCATACCCTCAATCCGCGCCTGACCGCCAGCCAGCTTGCCGACATGGCCGGTCAGTCACAGGCGCGTGTGCTGATCGCCAGTGTCGACCTTCTGCCGCTGGCCCGCGAGCTGGCGGCAAAGGCTCCGGGCATCAGGCACCTGCTAGTCATCGATGCCGGCGACATAGCGAGCGGGCCCGGCCTGAAGCCTGAACCGCTCGAACCCATGCTGGCCTCGGCCTCTGACAACGAAATCTGGGGCGGATTTGAGGAAACCGCGCCGTGCGGGCTGTGCTTCACCTCAGGCACGACGGGCGCGCCCAAGGGCGTCACCTACACCCACCGCGCCAGCTTCCTGCACACGCTGCGCCAGCTGCAGGCCGATGCGATGGCCATCTCGAAGGCCGACAGTGTGCTGATGGCCGTGCCCATGTTCCACGCCAATGCGTGGGGGCTCACCTTTGCCCTGCCTGCGGTGGGTGCGAAAATGGTGCTGCCCGGCAGGCATCTCGACGGGGCCCGGCTGGCCGCCCTGATCAATGCCGAAAAGGTGACGGTCGCGGTCGGTATCGCGACTGTCTGGCTTGGCGTTGTGGAGCATCTGGAAGCGACCGGCGGACAGACACCCAGCCTGAAGCGGGTGGTGGTCGGGGGCGCACCCCTGCCCCCCGCGCTAATGGCCCGCTTTGAACGGGTGCTGGGCGTTACCGTCCAGACCAGCTGGGGCATGACCGAGCTGTCACCTGCCGGCACTTTTGCTTCTCCCGATGACCCTGACAGGTCAGCCGAGAAGTCCGGCAGACCCTCCATCGGTGTTGATCTTCTAATCACCGATGCAGACGGCAATGCCCTGCCACAGCAGCGCGGTAGCGAAGGCCATCTGCATGTGCGCGGCGCATCCGTGGTGGCGCGCTATTTCGGGCAGGAGAGCTCGGCCCTTAATGCGGATGGCTGGTTCTCCACCGGTGATCTTGCCCGCATCGACACGGGCGGAAACCTCATCATCACGGGCCGCGCCAAGGATTTGATCAAGTCAGGCGGAGAATGGATCAACCCGGCAGAGATAGAAGCGGTGGTGAACCAGCATCCGGGTATATCGCTGGCCGCCGTCATCGGACGGGCCGATCCCAAATGGGGCGAGCGGCCCATATTGCTGGTACAGACAAGCGCCGGAAACGATGTAAGTGAAGAGTCGCTTCTGGAACCGCTTCGTGGCCGGGTGGCTCCGTGGTGGATTCCCGACGTGGTTATCCGTATTGACCAGATGCCTCTGGCGCCCACCGGCAAAATCGACAAGCAGCGTTTGAGATTGGACTATGGCAACAGCTAGATCAGCCAGTGCGGGAAAACCGGCAAGCACCACCGCAAAGAAGGCAAGTAAGCCTTCGGTGAAGGAACAGCAGCGCGCCGAGAAGATGGAGCAGATCCTCGACGCGGCAGAGCGCCTGTTCGCGCTGCGCGGGCTCTATAACGTCACGCTGAAAGACATCGCCACCGATATCGGCGTGCATCATACGCTTCTCAATTACTACTTCTCCGACAAGGACAAGCTGTTTGGGGCTGTGCTCTCACGCCGGGCCAGCGAGACCATCGGGCGGCGGATGCAGGCCATGGACGCCCATGATGCCGAAACCGATGGCAAGCCTACTGTGGAAGGGGCGTTGCACGCCTTCCTGGATACCGATCTTGATCTCTACAGCCAGGGCGGAGAGAGCTGGAAATATTACGGCATGATCGGCGGTCAGCTCTCCAACACCGTGTTTGGCGGCGAGCTGATGGATCAGAATTTCGATCCCGTCGTCCTGCGCCTCATCGCCTTGTTGCGTAAAGCCATCCCCGGCAGCACGGATGAAGACCTGTTCTGGGGCTATCACTTCGTCACCGGCGCGCTGATGCTCACCCTGTCCCGCACCGGCCGGATCGACCGGCTGTCGGGCGGTGTTTGCAGCTCCGATGATTTCGGCTCCATCCGGGACCGCATGGCGCGCTTCATGGCGGCGGGCTTCCGGGAAATCTGCGCACAGCGCGCAGAAGAGCGGGCACCCTCTTCCGGCAAGGAAGGCTGACGCGGCGTGGCGGAAACAGGAAAGTCTCCTGGCTCAACCGCCGTAGCCTGATAGCCAGCTTCCCTTTGCCGGCAGCCGCATTCTTCGCCATGACGATATTCGCGCGCAGGATTCGGGCGGCCTCGGCGCGCACGGACAATTATACTCCTGATTTACGCGCTCTCGGGCAGGCACATTAACCTGCCTCTTAAACGCGTGCCTAATGAGCACGCGACTGCCCTCTCCCTTTCATGAATTCCTTGCCAGAACCGGGCTTTAGCCCGGTCGAGGAATCCGCTGGTTGCGCTTCCCGAATGTCGCTTGTATAACCGGACTGACAAGGAAATAGCCTCCAGCAAAGAGAGGCTTCAGGGAGGAAAAAGCTTTGGCTCGCCATATCGATACTCTTCTTGACGTTATCGAAGCCTGGCACAGGCTCGACGTGGACGCTGTCATGGAGCACATCCACGACGATTTCATATGGAATAATTCCGGCGGCATGCTGCCGGTCTTTGAGGGCAAGGACGCCATGCGCGCCGCTCTCACCAAGATGGCTGGCAAGACGCAATCCAATGACTGGCGCCTTTTCGATTACGCGGAAAATGGCGACACGCTCTGGATGGAAGGCGTGGACGAGTTTACCGGCACTGACGGCTCGCATCTGGCCGTGCCCTATGCGGGCGTTCTGGAGTTCAAGGACGGGCGGATTCACCGCTGGCGCGAGTATTTCAACGCCTATGTGCAAACCAGCCAGCGCGAGAAAAAGGAGATATCTCCTGAAGTACGCGCCATGCTCGACAGGCCGGTTGTCACGAGGGCGAGCTGATGGCTCTTCCCGAAGCGAAGACCGCGTTCGCGCCGCTGCGTGATGCATCGCTGCTGCCGGTCGATCTGGACATTGAGCGCCGCGCCGACGGGACGGTTGTCATGCGCTCGCGCATCGCGCTGCAGCCCTATGAGACCAATCTTCCCGCCCGGTTCGCGCGCATGGCGCAGGCCCAGGGCGAGAAGCCTGCCATGGCCAAGCGTGCCAGCCCTGATGGCGAGTGGGTGTTTACCTCATACGCCGATCTGAAGCGCCAGATTGACGGGGCGACGCAATGGCTGCTGGACCACGCGCCGCGTGATCGCGCCCTGCTCATTATTGCCGAGAACGGCCCTGCCTTTGCCGTGATGACATTTGCAGGCTGGGCGGCAGGCTTGCCTGTCTGCCCGGTCAGCACGACCTATGCGGCTCTGGGCGGCGATTATGGACGCCTCAAGCACGTTATCGCCAAGGCAAAGCCCGGCGCGATCTTCGCCCAGAGTGAAGGCGCGTTCAAAGCGATAGCCAGCCTTGATACCGGCGATGCGTGTCTTGTCACCTGCGCTGCGGATGCGCCCGGCGCTCATGCCTTCGATACCGTCACCGCGACGCCGGTAACGCAGGCCGTGAGCGAGGCCATCGCTGCGCGCCGCGCCGATGACGTGGCCGCCTACATGCTGACCTCAGGCTCCACCGGCCTGCCCAAGCTGGTCGAGATCAGCTTCGACAATCTCGCCGCCAACAGCGCCCAGTGCCAGCAGACCATCGGCAAAAGCGCGGGCTGGCACGATGTCATGCTGGACTGGCTGCCCTGGCACCACGCCGCCGGTGCCTTCGCGATGCGTACCACCCTGCTTGAGGGCGGCACGATGTATGTCGATGACGGCAAGCCCGCGCCTGGCCTTTTCGACCAGTCAATCCGCAATCTGCGCGAGATCAGCGTTGGCTATTACAACAATGTGCCGCTGGGCTATTCCATGCTGGTGGACGCGCTGGAAGCGGATGCAGCGCTGCGCAAGACCTTCTTTGCCCGGCTGAACCTGATGCTCTATGGCGGGGCGGGCCTGTCGCAGTCCGTCTATGACCGGCTGCAGGCTCTGGCTGTGGCCGAGACCGGCCACCGGATCATGCTGACCAGCGGCTATGGCTCCACCGAAACCGTGTCGGCCTTCATGGTCATCCACTTTGAAAGCGACAAGGTGGGCATCGGCCTGCCGACGCCGGGGGCCGAGGTTAAGCTCGTCCCCTCAGGCGACCGCTACGAGCTACGTGCGCGCGGGCCCAATGTGACGGCTGGCTATCTGGATGAGCCGGAGAAAACGGCTGCCTCATTCGATGAGGAAGGCTTCTACCGCACCGGAGACCTTGCCGTATTCCACGATCCTGACCGCCCTGAGCTGGGCCTTGCCTTTGCCGGCCGGGCTGCGGAGGAGTTCAAGCTGTCCAGCGGCGCCTGGGTCTATGGGGGCGCGCTTCGCGACACGCTGATGCGCCAGCTTGGCACCCTGATGACCGATCTGGTCCTGTGTGATGATGACCGGCCCTACCTCACCTTGATGGGCTGGGCCAAACCGGCAGCCGCGCCGGAGGACATCGCGCAGGCGATCAGGGAGGTGAATGAAGGCCAGCACGGCGGCTCCAAGATCCGGCGCGCCCTTTTGCTGGATACACCGCCAGACCCAAACGCTCACGAGCTGTCTGACAAGGGCACGGTGAACCGCCGCGCTGTCATCGACCGCCGCCGAAGCGATGTTGAACGGCTTTACGCCGCGACGCCCGATTCCGGCATTCTCATTATTGAAGGTGATGCATGAGCACGAACCATTCCCCCGAGGTGCAGGCCCTGCTCGACAAGCAGGCCATTACCGATGTCATCAATCTCTATCTGCGCGCCGCCGACAGGGCCGATATCGAGCTTCTGACCAGCTGCTATCACGATGATGCGTGGGAGGATCATGGCGGGGTGTTTGACGGACCGGCCTCCGAATACATCGCGCTGATGGCGAAAATCCTGCCGCGCGGCGGGCTGATGAACCATCTCTCCACAAACATCCATGTCGAGCTGGATGGCGAGAAGGCTCTGGCCGAGCACTACATCCTCGCTTTCGCACGGATGAAGAAGGATGGCGAGACGTTCGACACGCTCACCCTGGCGCGCGCCATTGACCGCTTCGAGAAGCGGGACGGTGCATGGAAAATCGCCCGCCGCCAGCTCGTCTGGGAGTGGAACCACGAGATGGACCATGCCGAGACATGGGGCCGCGGTACCATGGTGCCGGACATTTCCAAACTCGTGCGCAGCGCCAAGAAACCGCACGATCCCATCTACGCAAAAGGCTAAAACCCATGGAACTCGAAGGAGCCGTAGCCCTCGTCACGGGCGGCAATCGCGGCATTGGCGAAGCCTTTGTGCGCGCATTCCTGCAGGCCGGGGCAGCCCGCGTCTATGTCGGGGCGAGATCGGCCAGCAGCGCCGCGCATCTGGTGGAGGAATCCGGCGGCCGCGCCGTAGCGCTGGAGCTGGATGTCACGCGCCCCGAACAGGTCGAAGCCGCCGCGCGCGAATGCACGGACGTCTCGATCCTCGTCAATAATGCCGGAGCTTTCCTGAACCAGCGCCTGATGGCGGCGCCGGACATGGATGCCGCGCGCGAGGAAATGGAGGTCAACTTTTTCGGCCTTCTGGCGATGAGCCGGGCGTTTGCGCCCATCCTCAAGGCCAATGGAGGCGGCGCTATCGTCAATGTGCTGTCGGGCGGCGCCCTCGTCGCCATGCCCGTCATGGGTGGTTACAGCCCGTCCAAGTTTGCCGCCCGCGCGGCCTCGGGCTGTATCCGGGCCGAGCTTGCCGAGCAGAAGACACAAGTCAGCGCCCTGATTGTGGGCTCGGTGGATACCCGGATGGCCGCCCATGTCGGCGGCAACAAGGAACGCCCCGAAGACATCGCGAAAGTGGGCCTGAAGGCCATTCGCCGGGGCATTGACGAGATCGATACAGACCGCATGGCGGTGGAGCTGCGGGCCGATCTGGCGCGCGATCCCAAGGGCGTGGAACGCGCCGTCGCCCGCATGCTCGGTGCGAGCAGCATCGCCACAGGCCACTAGAGATAAAAAGGGGATAACAGTGGACGTAATTACAGTTCTGGCGACCAATCTGGCGGTGCTTGCCGCCGGGTTTTTCATTCTCTGGCTGGTATGCATTGCCCTGAAGGACTGCACCATCGTGGATGCCTACTGGGCGCTTGGCGCGGTGGTGCTGGCCGTATCCACCTTCCTGCAGTCCGGTCAGGGCGACCGGGCCGTGCTGCTTCTGGTCATCACCGGCTTATGGGGCGCACGCCTGACGGCCTACATGTACTGGCGCTGGCGTGATCACGGGCCGGACCGCCGCTACAAGCGCATGTTTGAACGCCTGAAGGAGGAAAAGGGCTGGGGCTTTGCCAAAGCCAGCCTGATCGCCGTCATTCTCACGCAGGCGCCCTTGCAGTTCCTCGTGACCCTGCCGGTCCAGCTCGGCCCGATCGATGCAGTGCCTGCCGCCCTTGGCATTCTGGCGTGGACGGGCGCGGCCATCGCCCTTTTCGGCCTTGTCTTCGAGAGCATTGCCGACTGGCAGCTGACCCGCTTCCGCAAGAACCCGGCCAATGCCGGCAAGGTCATGCAGAGCGGGCTTTGGAAATACTCGCGCCATCCCAATTACTTCGGCGAGGCGCTGGTGTGGTGGGGGCTGTTCCTGATCGCCGCCGAGACGAGCACGGGCCTGTGGTCCTTCGCCGGCCCGGCATTCCTCACCTGGACACTGATCAAATGGTCGGGCGCACCAACGATGGAATACCGCATGCGCAAGACCAAGCCTGATTACGTCGCCTATATCGAGCGTACGTCCGGCTTCATTCCGTGGCCGCCGCGCAAGGCCTGATTTTTCCGCGTACCTCCAAACTGGATGAGCGCATCACCTCTGGTGATGCGCTCTTTTCTTTCCAGCTTTAAGCAATACGGCTCAGGCCAGCCTTGTCCGGTAGGCTCCGGGTGCCGGGTAGCTGAAAAAGCCGGGCGGGGCGGCACACACATCGGGAATACCGCGCAGCGCGGCAGCCATGGTCGCGTCCGTCAGGGCACGCGAGGAGGGTATGTCCGGGTCGCCTTCATGGATGTCCAGCGTAAGGCGGATATTGGGGCGCCCGGTGATGTCCACGACCCAGTGCCCGCCCGTCTCACCATCGTGAAGTGCCGGGTCAGCGGTCCACAGGATCGACAGGGTGAAGCTGGAGCCGTTCTCGTAATGGGCCGTCCAGCGCCAGCGCGTCGCCGCCACGGTGCCCGCGGGAACGGGGCCTGCGCCGGTGGGAATGTCGCGCGGCGCAATCGTCAGCTCATGATCGGGTTCGATGGCCCGGATCCGGGTGTGCATGGCGTGACCGGCCTGCGCCAGAACCTCGCTGAAGAGCCGCGTGTACAGCGTGGCCAGCGGGCCTTTGCGGATGTCATCCTTTTGCGGATCGCGCCCGAAGCCCATCATGCCGAACACGAATTCCGGTGAGGTCATCTGCGATGCGTCCACCATCTCGCGCACATCGATATGGTCAAGGCGTGACGAAAATCCGGTAGCGGCCATCACCACGCGCTCAACAAAGCCGCCAGGGTTGACGCCGAGCCCGGCCAGCGTGCTGCCCCCGGCCTCACATGCGGCGCGCAGAGGGCCGGCATAATCCTCGTCATGCGCGTCGGGGAAGTGGAATCCGGCCGATGATATGACATTCTTCCCGGAGGCCAGGAGGCGTTCGACATCGCCGCTCAATGCCTCGTAAGGCAAGGTGATACGCGGTGTGTGAATGACGAGATCGGCATTCAGCGTGAGAATGTCTTCTATGCGCGATGTCGCAATGATTCCCGTCGGTTCGCGCCGGACCAGCTCACCCGCATCGCGCCCGGCCTTGTCCGGGCTGTAGACGTAAACACCGGCCAGTTCGAGATCGGGATGGTCGATGATGCGGCGCAGGGCCGTCCGGCCCATTGACCCTGTCGCCCACTGGATAACCCGATACATGAATGCGTCTTCCTCTCATGGCTTGCCCTGATGAATGGGCACAGTTAGTCTTATTATGCAAGCAAATTGACGGATGAAATTCAGGGAGCAAATCCGCATGGCCGCAACGCCCGCATCACGCCTCGAGGAGTACACTGCCAAGGGATGGTGGGGCTCGCTCACGCTCGACCACCTCGTCCAGCGCAACCGGGTCGAAGCGGCCGGAAAACGCGCGCTCCGGGATCCGCTGAACCGTGCCGACCTCGATGGCAAGCAGCCACGCAGCCTGAGCTGGGCGGAGCTGGGTGACGAGGTTGATGCGATGGCCACGGCTCTTCTGGAGCAGGGCCTGCGCAAGGGCGATGTGCTGACCTACCAGACGCCGAACTTCGCCGAGACCGTGATACTGGCGCTGGCAGCCGCGCGTATCGGGCTGGTCATCAGCCCCGTCGTGACCGCCTACCGCGAGCATGAGCTGGCGTATGTGCTCGACACGGTGAAGCCCAAGGCGGTCGTGACGCTCGCCCGCTTTGCCGGATTTGATCACGCGGCGCTGGCGCTGAAGCTCCAGCCATCGCGTGGCTATAAGGTGCTCATCCTTGGCGGAGACGCGCCCGAGGGCACGGTTGACCTTGATGCCGCCATGGCCAACGCCAGCGGCGAGCGCGCAAGCGCCTATGCCAAGGCCAACCCGTCACGGCCGGATGAGACCTTCACCATCTTCTGGACGTCCGGGACCGAAGCGCGGCCCAAGGGCGTGCCGCGCGACCATAATCTGTGGATCGTCAATGCGCGCATGGTAACCGAAGCGGCCGACCTGCAGCCCGGCGAGACGGTGCTGAACCCTTTCCCGCTGGTGAATATCGGCTCGTTCGGCCTTGTGACCTCATGGCTCTGGCGAGCGGGCGTACTGGTCCTGCACCATCCGTTCGATCTGAAAGTCTTCCTGCAGCAGATAGAGGCCGAGCGGGTGAACTACACCATCGCCGCACCGGCCATCCTCAACGCGATCCTGAAAACACCGGAACTGGTTGCTGGCATCGATCTTGGATCATTACGCGCTATCGGCGCCGGTTCTGCGCCGCTTGCGCCGTGGATGATTGAGGGCTTCTCGCGCGAGTACGGCATTGAGGTGTGCAATATTTACGGCTCCAACGAAGGAGCATCGCTTTTCAGCTCGCACCTGCACGTGCCTGACCATGCCGACAGGGCGCGCTACTTCCCCCGTATGGGCGTGGAGGGGATTGAATGGTCGGGTGATATCGCGTCCATGATCCAGACCCGGCTGGTCGATCTGGAGACCAGCGAAGACATTACCGAACCGGGCATACCCGGCGAGTTGCGCTTTCAGGGCGCTGCGACCTTCTCAGGCTATTTCGGCAACCCCGAGCTGACGGCAGCGGTGTTCGACGAGCAGGGCTATTACCGCACAGGTGATCTGTTCGAGCTGGCCGGTGACGGCCCTGTTCCGCAATTCTATCGCTTCGTGGGGCGGTGCAAGGACATCATCGTGCGTGGCGGCGTGAACATCTCGCCGGCCGAGCTGGACGATCTGCTGAGCGGTCATCCTGATCTTGCCGAGGCGGCTGTCGTCGGCATTCCTGACGAGGTGCTGGGTGAACGCGTCTGCGCAGCCATTGTCCCGCGCGGCGATACCGTTCCGGCACTGGAACAGCTTACCGGCTGGCTGCGTGAGAAGGGTCTCGCCGTGTTCAAGCTGCCGGAACAGGCCGTACGGGTGGACGCGCTTCCACGCAATGCCATGAACAAGGTTGTCCGCTCGCAACTGCGCGAGCAGGTGCTTGAAAAGCTGGGGGGCTGACGCCCCCTACCCTGCCTTGCCGTTACGGATGAAGCTGCGGTCGGCCCAGCATGAATGGGTGCCGCTGGAAATCTTGTGCGGCAGGGCAATGCGTACGACCGGCCCGTCGGAAAAGCGCTTGCAGTCAATCAGGATGCATTCCGACTTTCCGGCATTTTCGTCGACCACGAACGAGACCAGATAGCCATCATCCTCGTCCTTCGCATCAGTGCGGGGGACGAACGGCGCTTCACTCGCATAGCGGCCCTCTTCAAGACGTACTTCTTCTGACGTCCCGGTATCGAGATCGTGCTTGATGAAGCCGTTGAACAGGAACCAGCCCGGCTTGGTGGTGGTGGAGTAGATGTAGCGGTGCCGCTGGCCCGCCACGCGCTGATTGATCATGCCAAACTCGACGATGCGGTCGTCGAGACGTTCCTCTACCGTCTTGCCGGTCGCCAGATTGAACCGCCAGCGGTGGAGTTTTGGTTTGAAGCTGTGCTCATCGATATAGGCCATCAGGTGCTCATAGCCCTTGGGCCCGTCAGTGAGCGGTTTCGGAATCGGATCTTCCTGGAAATAGCCGTCCATGATGATCTCGTCGCCCTGCTCGTAGGCGTTCAGGAAGTGCAGCACATAGGTCGGGTCGGCCTCGAACCAGCGGATATCCTTTTCGGTGCCGTAGCGGGGCAGGATGGCGAAGCGCGAAGGCAGGTCGTGCATGCGCACAGCATGAATGCCGCGCTCCAGCAGGCTGGTATCCCAGAAGACCGGCAAGTCATTCAGGATCGAGTAGTTTTCCGAGAATGCCATGTCGTGCGGCAAGCGCGGTCCGGGCAGCGGAATGGGCGTGTAGTGCTTCAACCGGCCAGACGGGTCCACCACGCCGTAATGCATGTAGGGCGCGTGCTTGGAGTAGTTGAAGAAGAGCAGATCGCCCGTGCGCTCATCGACCTTGCAGTGGGCCGACACACCATCGAGCGGCGCCCAGGGCGCAACGCCCATCTGCTCGAGGGTTTCCGGGTCGAGCATGTAGGCTTCGCCGCACTGATAGAAGGTGGCCAGCGCCTTGCCGCCATGAACAACGACGTCCGTGCTGGCATTATCCTTCAGGCTGCCATGGGCGCCGAAACCGGGCCGGCGGGATGTGCCAGCTGGGTCTGCAAGTCCGCCCCAGAGCGATTCCCCGGCAATCTGTTCGGCCTGAAAGCAGCGCGTGCGCACGAACCTGTTGCGGTAGGACGCCTTGCCGTTTGAAAAGTCGATCTGGTGGATCATTGAATCGGCATCAAACGGGTGATGACGCCCAAGCGGCTGATGTACCTGGTTCTCGGTATTGCGCAGGTAAACACCGTCAATGTCGGACGGGACCGTCCCCTCAATCACTTCCAGATCCCACGCATTCACCTCTTCGTGCAACGGCGTCCACGCACCGTTGAGATAAGGGTGATTGCTGGGGCGCAGGGAGGTTTTGACCGGCGGGAGACGTTCGAGCTTCATCAGGCTTGTCCTTGGTTCGAAAGAACTTTGCCTGCAGGCTACCGACGTTAGTCTCCTTAAGCAAGCATGTGGGCCTGCGTCAGATTGCCGTGGAGTGCCGGGTCACCTCGCCCTCGCACTGATCGCACGTAATCACGCCTTCCAGCACATGGCCGCAGGGGCGGTGATAGATGATGCGCGGAACCCCTTCCTTGGTGGACAGCCAGCGATCACCCCAGCGCACCAACTCCAGCACCAGCGGGAACAGGTCCAGCCCCTCCTGCGTCAGCTTGTATTCCCAGCGTTCCGGCTTGTCCTGATAGAGCCGTTGCTTGAACACGCCGAGCTCCACGAGCCGGGAGAGCCGGTCGGCCAGAATGTTCGACGCCACGCCAAGCGCCTGTTCAAATTCGCCAAAACGCGAATGGCCCAGGAAAGCAGCCGCGATGATGTGCGAGGTCCAGCGATCCCCCAGCACGTCTGTCGCACGCTGCATCATGGAGTCTTCGGGCAGCGCCCTGTCGACGATTGACCGGCGTTGCGCGCGCGATTTGGGTGCAGGGTCAAAGCCCGCGCCGGGACCGGGTTCAGAATAGGTATCGCGTGCGTAGATCACGCCGCCACAGGCCTTGCAGCGGTATTCCGGCGTGAAGACTTTCCCACAATCATGCCTGATCGTGTGTGCCGGGATGTTGCGGTCATAGAACCAGCGCTTCTCCCAGCGGATGATCATCAGGGATGCGCCATACAGGTCCCGGCCCATCTCGGTGAAGCGGTATTCAAAGCGCGGCGGGCGTTCGCAATACTGTTCACGCCGGAACACTCCCACCTCCACCAGACGGCGCAGCCGGTCAGTCAGCAGGCTGCGTGCAATCCCGATCCGGTTCTGGAAGTCTTCAAAGCGCCTTACGTCCACAAAGGCGTAGGAAATGATCATGAGCGTCCAGCGATCGCCCAGAATGTTCAACGCGCGCGCGGCTGAATCCGCCTCGATCAGCTGGCCAGGGGCAGCACGTGGCGCCTCCCGGTCTGCCGGGAGCGATCTGCTCTGTTTTTTCGATGAAATCATGAGGCCGTTGAGGACAGTGGGGTGTTGCCTGACCCTCCGGTCAGGCAACACCCTTGTCAAGAGTTGCCGGGGGCACGGCGGTCCCCCGGCTTGCCTGTGGCCTAGAACCGGCCCGTCAGGCGCACACCATAGGTGCGTGGTGCACCAAATACCGACACCTCATCCCCCACGAACGGGATGATGCTGACACGGTAAAGCTCGTCAGTGAGGTTGCGGCCCCACAGCGAGAGCGTCCACCGGCCGTCTTCGGCGCCGATCCCCACACGGGCATTGAGAAGGCCGTAGCCCGGCTCGAAGTTGAGCTCGTTAGGGCCCCAGTACATCTGATCCTGATAGGCGTAATTGATATTGCCGATCAGCTCGAGATTGTTGCCTACCGGCTGGCGGATATCCGCGCCGACCGCGTACTGGTACTGCGGCGTACGCTGCATCTGGTTGCCGCTATAGTCGATGCCCCGAAGCGGATCGATATAGTCCTTGTATTCCGCGTTGATGATCGAGCCTGATGCAAACAGGTTCAGCCAGTCGGTCGGGCTTGCCTGCACCTCGAACTCGAACCCGCTGATCACGGCGTCGGCGGCGTTGGCGACGACGAGGGTGAGGTTCACATCGTCAAGCAACTCCACCTGCAGGTCAGAGAAGTCGGTGTAGAAGGCCGCCAGATTGGTACGCAGGCGGTTGCTGAACCAGTCAGCTTTCAGGCCGATCTCGTAGGTAGTGGCATATTCGGGATCATAGGCTGTTGCGGCCGCCACCGCATTAGCCGTTGCCCCCTGCCAGCCACCACCCTTGAAGCCTTCTGAATAGGACGCGTAGACAAGCAGATTGTCAGACACATCCCACTCAAGCGACACACGCGGGGTGAAGCGCGACCACGTCTGATCAACCGTTACCGAATACGCTTCCTGTAGCGGGGCTGGCGAGAGCAGGTCTCCCGGCTGCCCGAAATCGAGAATGATTGCGTCGGACTGGAGGTCCTTCTCATCGCGGGTGTAACGCCCGCCCACCACCAGCGTTATTGCCGGGGTGATATCGAACTCCACCTCGGTGAAGACCGCATAGCTGCGCGTCTCGCTGAACCCGATAAAGATGTTATCGCCGTCCAGCGAGTCCCGCGTGCTGCCCGGACCGCCCGGAAGGAAGGACGTTGCCGTGTTGCGCGAGCTCCGTTCGATATCCTCAAAGAGATAGTAGAGGCCACCAATCCAGCGCAGCCGGTTTCCGGCATCGGATGCAAGGCGCAGCTCCTGGGTATAACCGCGGTACTGCTCGTACTGGGTCAGCGTGCTGTCCGTGATCGAAGGCGGCGAGCCGGCCCCGGCCTGCGTCCACCGGCCTGACGCCTCGCCATAACGGTAGCCGGCGAGGTAAGTCAGCGTGGAGTTGCCGAGGTCCCAATCCATCCGGCCGGTCAGACCGCCCGTGGTGCGGTTGGCATACTGCTCATAGGGTGAGTGGTTCAGGCGCGGATTAGCCGGAATGTTTGGCGTGATGAAGCCAAATCCGGGCTGGGTGGGATCGTCCACGGCGTTGCGCGAAGGTCCGCCGCCCTGATCATCGCTGTAGTCTGCAATCAGCGAGATGCGCACATTATCGCTGGCGTTCCAGAGCAGTGACAGACGCCCGGCGTAGGAATCGCGGTCCTCCAGCTCTTCATCGCGAATCACATTGCGCG
Source organism: Glycocaulis sp. (assembly GCF_051859565.1). Classification (GTDB taxonomy): domain Bacteria; phylum Pseudomonadota; class Alphaproteobacteria; order Caulobacterales; family Maricaulaceae; genus Glycocaulis. The sequence continues at coordinate 185,059 of NZ_JBHYFK010000003.1, read as the reverse complement.
CGAAGCCGTCATGACGTTCGCGGTAAAGCGACAGACGCGCCGACAGGTTTTCGCTCAGCGCGCCGGTGACAAATCCTTCGGCGAAAAGGCTGGAGTAATTGCCGATCGACACCGATCCGCCCGCACCGAATTCGTCCTGCGGTGCCGCCGTGATCAGGTTGATAGCGCCGCCGACGACGTTCTTGCCATAAAGCGTGCCTTGCGGGCCGCGCAGAACCTCGATGCGTTCAAGATCGAAGAGCGGCGGGGTCGCGGAACCACGCCGGCCGATATAGATCTCGTTGAGGAACGTGCCGACCGACGGGTCTGCCGTCGCACCGTTCAGCCGGGTGGTGCCCACACCGCGGATGAACATCTCGGATTCCATCGAGTTCTGGGACTGGTAGGTAAAGCTGGGTACATAGGCCGCGATTTCCGACAGATCGGTGATCTGTTCGTTACGCAGCTGTTCTGACCCCAGCGCGGTGACGGCTATCGGCACGCGCTGCAGGCTTTCAGCCCGCCTGCGCGCGGTAATGACCAGCACCTCAACACCCTGATTGGTGGATGCTACGGGCTGTTCCTGTAACTCATTGGCCAGTGACGTGGCGGGCATTACGACGCCCAGCACCAGGCTGGCAGTGGTCAGCAGAAGCCGACCTCTCCGGAAACGGACAGACATGCTCAACTCCTCCCTCGGGCCGCCCTCCCGCCTTTGTGACGGGTGTTGCGGGCCATTCGTCTTTTTAAGCAAGTGACACCATGACTCGCCTGACAGTCTTGTCAAGCCAGTGTTGATTGACAGGCTCCGAAGATGCCCCCAATATCGCTTGCATAACGAGATTGACAGGGAGAAAAATAATGTCATCCAGCGAGGAAAAGAAGATCGCAGCCGTCCGCGAGATGGCGAAAGCCTGGGAGAAGAAGGACTGGCGCAAGGTAGGCGATCTGTTCGCCTCCAATGGAGTGCTTCACTCCATGATGGTCGATCCAGTGGTCGGACGGGAAGCCATTTACGAGCGCATTTCCGGGCTGGGCGCCGGCATTGACGAGATCGTGCTCGATATCGACCATATCGGCGTTATTGACGGCCGGGTTTATGTCGAGCGCTGGGACCGCTTCACCTTCAAGGGGAAGAAGGGCGAAGTGCCCGTCGTCGGCGTGATCTCGTTCGGCGATGACAATCTCATCACCGAGTGGCGCGAGTATTATGACCGGGCCCACCTCCTGCGGGAGATGGGGGTTGAAGAGTTCGACCACCACGGCCGTAACTAATTGGTATTGCTGTCGTTCAAAGCCGCCCTCCTGATCCGGGGGCGGCTTCATCATCAGGGGCTACCGGAGCGGTCCGCCAGCAGGCGTTGATGACTCTCCGGCGCAATGTGAGGCCAATCCATGCAATCTACCCAGAGTGAGCAGCGCGTTGGCGTGTACCCCTATTTTGTCGTGCTCATTCTGGGGCTTATCTACGCGTTCAATTATCTTGACCGTCAGATCGTGGCGATCCTCGCCGAGCCGATCAAGGCAGACCTGAACCTCTCGGATACCCAGATCGGTCTGGTGTCGGGCTTTGCGTTCGCCGTGTTCTACACCAGCTTTGGCATCCCCGTGGCGTGGATGGCGGACCGGGTGAACCGCGTGCGCGTTGTGGCTGTGGCCTGCGCAGTATGGAGCCTGTTCACCGGTCTGTGCGGCCTGTCCAACAATTTCCTCCACCTGCTGTTTGCCCGTATCGGCGTGGGCATCGGTGAGGCGGGCGGCGCGGCCCCGTCCATGTCGATCATCTCCGACTACTTCCCCCCTCACCGGCGTGGCGGCGCTATCGCCTTGTGGTCACTGGGCGTGCCGCTCGGCGCGACGGTGGGCGTGGCGCTGGGTGGCTGGGCCGCCGCACAGTTTGGCTGGCGCACCGCATTTTTCGTGGTCGCCGCTCCAGGTGTTGTGCTGGCCTTGTTGCTCTGGCTGTGCGTGCGAGAGCCCAAGAGGGGCCGGTTTGACGCGCCGGTTGAGGCGGCGCCCGGCGGGGCCAAAGGCCCCTCAATCATGCAGTGCGTGCGTGATTTTCTCGGCGACCCGACCTTGCGTATGCTGTTGCTCGCTGCAGCGGCCTACAGCTTCGTGTTCAACGCCTTTGCCGCCTGGGCACCTGCATTGCTGATGCGCGCGAAGGGCGCTGAAATGGCCGACATAGCGACCTGGTACAGCCTGGTCATCGGCTTCTCGATGGCGCTCGGCATGTTTCTCAGCGGCCATCTTGCCGACCGCTTTGCGCGCACCACGCCCAGTGCCTACGCCGTGATCCCGGCCTGGGCGCTGGGCATCGGCATCCCGTTCTTCGTTATCGGCGTGATGGCGGACAGCTGGTATGTCGCGCTGATCTTCCTGACCATCCCGATGGCGATGAACATGATGTTTGTCGCCCCCGGCATGGCGATCGTGCAAAATCTCGCCCCTCCGGGCCAGCGCAGCACCTCGGCGGCTATCCTGCTGTTTGTCATCAATCTGGTCGGGATGGGCCTGGGCCCGCTCTATATCGGTGCTGCCAGTGACTGGCTGGCCGGTCAGTACGGTCCGGCACAAGGGCTCGAATACGCCATGTTGTCGCTCGTGCCCTTCTACCCGGTTGCGGTCGTGACACTGGTCCTCGTTGCGCGCTCCCTGCACCGGCGTTCGCAGCCCGGCGCTGCTCCCGCCGCCGCCTAATAGAAGCTAGTCCTCGGAGGAGGGGCTAACGTCGTATCGGGACTGTTTCAGGCACGCGCTCGCCGCGCCAGCCTGCCCGCATGCCTGCCCGCCTCCCCCACCCCACAGAGCGTGGCACCAGGCCCGCAGGACGGCGGCTGGCGTGGGGGAGCTGACAAGGTCCACTCCGAATACGGGTTTATGAATGCGTTGACCCCGGCAGCAGGTCATTTGCCTTCGCGTGCGGCGCAATATTTACTTCTTCCAACCGCCACCAGTCAGGGATGACGCTGCCCGCCGTGTCCATTTCGCTCCTGCTTTCCGCACTCAAACGCGCTGCGCTGCTGGGCCTTGCCTGGCTGGTCCTGGCCGGCGGACAGCTTGGCGCGCTTCCGTATCTTCTCATCACCGTTCCGGCTGCTACGGCGCTGAGCCTTATCCTTCTGCCGCCGGGACCGCGCCCTTTAAGGCTTCTGCGCCTCGCCGCGCTGTTTCCCGGCTTTCTGGTGCGCTCGGTCATGGGCGGGGTAGATGTCGCCTGGCGGGCCTTCCATCCGCGCCTGCCCGTGAAGCCGGGCTGGATAGAGCTTGAGACCCGGATGCAGGACGGACCCGCCCGCGCGCTCTACGGCGCCGAGACGAGCCTTCTGCCGGGCACGCTGTCTGCCGGGTGCGATGCGCAAGGCATGAAAATCCACTGTCTTGAGGTGACGGACCGCACGCGTGAGCGGCTTGAAATCGAGCAAGAGCGCCTTGCGCGCGCCTTTTCACAGGATGAGGCGCAGGGCCGCGATGATGGCTGACCTCTTCATGCTCGCCGCCCTGTGCGTACTTATCTCGGTTGCCGGAGCGCTGATCCGCGCCTGGCGGGGGCCGGGCCGGGCCGACCGGATGATGAGCGCACAGCTCATCGGCTCAGGGGGAGTGGGCATTGCCGTGCTTATCGCGGCAGCCCGAAGCGAACCTGCCATTCTGGACGTGGCGCTGGTGCTGGCGCTGCTGGCTGCCTTTGCGGCGCTTGCCTTCGTCAAGACCGTCACGCCCGAAGGCGCAGGCGATCCGGAAGCTGACGAGGCTGAAAACCCATGAGCGCGATGGAGTGCTTCATTGCGGGCCTGCTGGCGCTCGGCGTGTTCTTCTATGTCGCCGGAACGGTGGGGCTGTTGCGCTTTCCCGATACCCATTCGCGCCTGCATGCGCTGACCAAGGCGGACAATCTGGGCCTTGGCTTCATCGTCATCGCGGCGGGCCTTTACTGGGGCGATGGCTGGATCGCGGGCAAGCTCGCCCTTGTCTGGCTGCTCACCCTGTTTGCAGCCGGCATGGCGGCCCAGCTCGTCGCGCGTGCAGCCCTCAAGGCGGAGGGCGGCGAGTGAGCCTGGCCTTCGATCTTGCCCTGTGTGCGCTGATCCTTGGCACGGCCGGTCTGGCTGTGGCGGGGCGCAATCTCTTTGGCTCTGTCGTCTTCTACATCGTCTATGGCGTGCTGATCGCGCTCGCCTGGGTCAGTCTTGGCGCGGCAGATGTCGCGCTTGCCGAAGCGGCCATCGGCGCAGGCGTGACCGGCGTCCTGCTGATCGGGGCGTGGCAGGGCATGAAGGATGCGGGCGGGCTGGAGGCCGAGATCACCAAAAGCCTGCCTGTGCGCGTCCTGGCAGGGCTGGGCGCCGCCGCGCTCGGCGCTCTGGTCGGGTTTGCGATCCTCTCCCTCCCCGGCCATGACGGGCTGACCGGCCCGGTCGCGGAAAACCAGCCTGCACTGGATCTCGGCAATCCGGTGACCGCCGTGCTGCTCAGCTTCAGGGCTTATGACACGCTGCTGGAAACGCTGGTGCTGACCGCAGCTCTGGCCGCCGTCTGGTCGCTGACCCCCGCCCGCTTCTGGGGCGGGATACCGGGGCCAAGGCACACCACCTTGCCTGACGGCGTGATGGCGAGCTTTGGCCGCCTCCTGCCCCCTCTGGGTCTGCTGGTCGCGATCTATCTGGTCTGGGCCGGCGCGGACCAGCCGGGCGGCGCGTTTCAGGCAGGCACCGTGCTGGCGGCGGTGTGGATACTGATCGTGCTGGCGGGCCTGCGCGATGAGCCGCACCTTTCCAGCCTTACTTTGCGCCTCATCGTCCTTGCCGGGCCGCTGGTCTTTCTGGGCGCGGGGCTGGCAGGCGCACTGGCAGGCCTCGCCCTCGGCTATCCCGAAGGCCATGCCCGAACGCTGATCCTCATCATCGAATATGCACTCACCCTTTCCATCGCGGCGACACTCGCCCTGCTGATCGCCGGTCCGGCAAGGCGGGCGCCATGATGGAGCTTCTGGCAGAGCGTGGCAGCCTGTTCGCACTGACCGGCGCGGCGTTGATTGCGCTGGGGTTTTACGGCTTCATCATGCGCCGCGCGCTGATCCGCCGCCTGATCGCCTTCAATGTGATCGGCAGCGGGATATTCCTGCTTTTCGGCGGCACGGGTTATTTCGGCGGCGGGGTCGATCCGGTCCCGCAAGCCCTGATCATTACCGGCGTCGTGGTCGCCCTTGCCCTGACCGCCTTCGCCGCTGCGCTCGCCGTCAGGCTCGCCCGGAGCGGTGATGACGAGGACGAGAATGCGGAGGCAGGCCGGTGAACCTGCTGTTTGCGCTCGTCGCCCTGCCCCTCCTCTTCATGCTGGCCAGCCTTGTGGCCGGGCGCCATGGCCCCCGCCTGATCTGGCTGGCAGCGCCACTGATGACAGGTCTCGCGGTATGGCTGGCGATTGCGGTCCATACCGCGCCGGAAGGCGGCGCGCTGGGCGGCTGGCCTGTTCCGCTCGGTATCATGCTGGAAGCAGACGGGCTGGCGGCGGCACTCATGCTGGCAAGCGCCATTACCGCCGCCATTACAGGGCTCTTCGCGCTTGGCAGCTATGGCACTACCCGGGCCGAGACCACGCGCAGCTACACCTTCTGGCCGCTCTTCTATGGCTTGTGGGCTGCGGTCAACGCGGTGCTGGTCAGCCGCGACCTCTTCAATCTCTACGTCGCCATCGAGCTGTTATCGATCTGTGCGGTGGCACTGGCCGCCTTCGGCTCGCGCAAGGCGGCTATGGACTATCTGATGATCGCGCTGGCGGGCTCTCTGGCCTATCTCCTCGGCGTGGTATTGATCTTTGCCGCCGTCGGCACGCTGGACCTTTCCCTCATCGCTGAACGCGCGCCGGAGGCCCGTACAAGCATCCTCATCGGTGCAGCCCTCATCTCGGCAGGGCTGATCGCCAAGACCGCGCTCTTCCCCTTGCATGGCTGGTTGCCGCCCGCCCATGGCGCAGCACCGCCAGCGGTCAGCGCGCTCCTTTCCGCACTGGTGGTGAAAGCCTCCTTCGTCATTCTGCTGCGGGTCTGGTTCGAGGCCCTGCCGGGGCTGACGCAACCTGCCATCATCACCGGGTTCGGGGTGCTGGGTGCCGCCGCAATACTTTATGGCTCGGCCCTCGCCCTGAGGCAGGAGGGGCTTAAAGCCCTGATCGCCTATTCCACCGTCGCTCAGCTTGGCTATCTCTTTCTTGTCTTTCCGCTGGCCGGCGGCGGAGAAGCCATCACCCCCTGGGCGGCGGGTGCCTGGGGCGCGATGGGCTTTCACGCCAGCGCCCACATGCTTGCCAAGGCGGGGCTCTTCCTCGCTGCTGGGCTGATGATCCACGCCAGCGGCAATGGACGGATGGACGGACTGACCGGCCTAGCCAGAGCCATGCCTGTCACCACGTTCGCCTTTGCCCTGTGCGCCGTGTCGCTGATGGGCCTGCCGCCCAGCGGCGGCTTCATGGCGAAATACCTCATGCTGATCGCCTCGCTGGCGTCCGGACAATGGCCCTATGCGCTGGTCATCATCGCAGGCGGGCTGATGGCGGCGGCCTATCTCTTCCGTCCGCTGGCGCGCGTGTTTGCCGGCACTGAAACACCGGCAATTACGCCGCTGGCACATGGCTGGCTGCCACTGGCACCGCTCGTGCTGGCGATAGCGGCGATGGCGCTGGGCCTGCTTTCAGCAGCTCCCTATGAGCTCATGGTTTCCGGCCTGCCAGAGGCCGGTGAAGCCGGGCTGGAGGAGGTGGAGCCATGAACACGGCCATCCTCATCCCGGTCCTGCTGGTGCTGGCACCGCTCATCCCGGCTGTGGCAAGCGCACTTCTGTCCGGTCATGCGGGCTGGCGCAATGGCGTGAATATCGGCTTTGCCGCGCTGAAGCTGGCGCTTGTCACCTATGCGCTGGCAGGTGTGGCGGCAGGGGCGGAGTATGAATGGCGGATCGCCTTCGTACCCGGCCTTGATCTGGTACTGCGCCTTGATGCGCTCGCGCTCCTGTTCGTGACGCTCTCTGCCGTTTTGTGGGTGGCAACCACGCTCTACGCCATTGCCTATCTGAGGGGCACGCCCCATCAGGCGCGCTTCTTTGCCTTCTTCAATCTGTGCGTCGTCGCCGCGAGCGGGATCGCCATGTCCGGCTCGCTCATCACCTTCTTCGTGTTCTACGAGATACTTACCCTCGCCACCTGGCCGCTGGTCGTCCACACCGGGAGTGCCAAGGCGATGGCGGCAGGGCGCACCTATCTTGCCTACACGCTGGCGGGCAGCGCGGCTTTGCTGGCCGGAATCGTCTGGCTGGAAAGCGGATCGGGCCCTGTGGAGTTCGCCGACGGGGCGGACCTTTCCGGCTTCTCCACGCTGAGCGCCAGCGTGATCTTCGCCCTGCTGATCGGCGGGCTGGGCGCGAAGACCGCCCTGATACCGCTTCATCCCTGGCTACCAGCCGCCATGGCCGCGCCAGCCCCGGTAAGCGCCCTGCTTCATGCCGTCGCCGTGGTGAAGGCCGGCGCGTTCGGCGTGGTGCGAGTGATCTATGATGTCTATGGCATCGAGACGGTCGCGGCACTGGGCCTCGGCATACCGCTTGCGGCCCTGGCCTCTGCCACCATCATATACGGCTCGCTGCAGGCCCTGCGCCAGAGCGATATCAAGAAGCGCCTTGCCTACTCCACCGTCAGCCAGGTCAGCTATATCGTGCTGGGAGCCAGCCTTGCCGGGCCGTTCGCCGTCATTGGCGGGCTGGTTCATCTCGTCCATCAGGGCCTGATGAAGATCACGCTCTTCTTCGGAGCGGGCGTGCTGGCCGAGCGGGCCGGGATTACCGGCATCGCCCAGATGGACGGGATCGGGCGGCGCATGCCCATCACCATGGCCGCATTCAGCGTTGCCGCGCTCGGCATGATCGGGGTGCCCCCCGTCGCGGGCTTCGTCTCCAAATGGTATCTCGCCCTTGGCGGCTACCAGTCCGGCGCCAGCTGGGTGGTGGGCGTACTTATCGCCTCCAGCCTGCTCAATGCAGCCTATTTCCTGCCCATGCTCTACCGCGCCTGGCTGAAACCCTCGGCAGACACATTGCCCAGCCGCGAGACGCTGGCCAGCACAAGAACATGGCTGCTGATCCTGCCCGGTGCCTTCACGGCTCTGGCCGCTCTGGGTGCGGGGCTGTTTGCCGGGTTCGAGCTGAGCCCGCTGGGCTGGGCCACGCTGATCGTTGAACGGATCTATCTGCCATGAGCGCGCTCTGGCTCCTTCCTCTCGCTCTTGCCCTGCCCCTTTTGCTGGCGGCGGGCAGCGCGCTGCCGCTCATTCGCGACCGCAGCCTGACGCTCGCCATCTTCGCGCCCCTTCCCGGGCTTGCCGCAGCCCTGTTCGCGCCGCGCGGCGAGGTGCTGGTGCTTCCAGACCTAGTGCTGGGCATGACGCTCAGCTTGAGCGAGACCGGCGCGACCTTCCTGGGCGGGGCCAGCCTTCTCTGGCTGACCGCCGGGCTCTATTCGCGCTTCTACATGGCCGGGAAGGACCGGGGCGGCAATTTCGCCCTGTTCTGGAATCTCTGCCTTGCGGGCAATCTGGGCGTCTTCATCGCCGCTGACGCGATCAGCTTCTATGTCGCCTTCGCGCTCGTCTCGCTGATGGGTTTCCCGCTGGTCATCCATGACCGCAGCCAGAAAGCCCTCAAGGCAGGGGTCGCCTATATCGTACTGGCCGTGATCGGGGAGGCCGCCCTGCTGGCCGGGCTGGTCCTCGCTTCGGGGGCTGCAGGCGGGGTGGCCGGCATCGAGGCGCTGGTCGATGCGGTCTGGCTGTCGCCTGACCGCCCGCTCATCCTCGCCCTCCTGATCACCGGGTTTGGCATCAAGGCCGGTCTCATACCGCTCCATGTCTGGCTGCCGGTGGCTCATCCTGCGGCCCCGGTGCCAGCCTCTGCCGTCCTGTCCGGGGCGATCGTGAAAGCGGGCATTTTCGGCCTGCTGGTCTTCCTGCCGCTGGGCGAGACGCTTCTCCATACTGGCGCGATCCTCGCCATGCTGGGCTTTGCCGGCGCGTTCGGCGCAGCGCTTTACGGGCTGACGCAGGACGATCCCAAGGCGATCCTCGCCTACTCCACCGTCAGCCAGATGGGGCTGATACTGGCCGCTATCGGCGCAGGTCTGGCAACGGGACTGGAAACCGCCGCCCTTATAGCGGCCATCGCGATCTACGCCCTCCATCACGGCCTCGCCAAGGGCGCGCTCTTCCTCGGTGTCGGCGCAATGAGCGCCAGCGCAGGCAAGGCCGCCTACCGCCAGCGCGCCGTGCTCGCGGTCATCGCCCTGTCGGTCGCCGGATTGCCGCTGACCGGCGGGGCGCTTGCAAAGCTCGCCCTGAAAGCGCCTCTGGGGCCATTGAGCGAGCTTCTCATCACCGCATCCGCCTTCACCACCGCCCTGCTGCTGACCCGCTTTCTGGCGAGCGTAAGGCCCGATAGCGCTGACGAGGCGCGTGCGCCATTGGTGCGGTCCATCCCGGTGGCCGTGCTGGGCGCAGGCGCGCTGATCCTGCCCTGGACGGTGTGGGATATGAGCGGTCTGCCGATGAGCTATGTCTGGCAGTGGAGCAATCTTCTGAACGGCGCTCTGCCGCTGGCGCTCGCCACTCTGGCCGTATGGGCGGCACGGCGCACACGCCTTGCCCTGCCCGCCGCCCCGCAAGGCGATCTGCTGGCGCTAGCCGAACCGGCCCTGACCAAGCTCGTAACCGCCCTGCAGGGGCTCGAACTCCGCCTGCCCTCAGCACCCCGCCTGCCCGGCAGGAAGGCCCTCTCCGGGCTTTTGCTGGACCGGGCAGAGGCAACGCTGGCAAATGCCCTGCCCGCTCTCCTGCTGGTCATGGTGCTCGTGCTTGCACTGCTCGCACTTTGATACGTTCTGCCGGGCGGGTCGGGCCGCCACGGATTACCTGACCTGCCTCGCGGCTTGAATAAATCCGGGGACGGCGAACATTGTTCTGCCTCTCAACCCGATACCAGATTTATATGGCTTCAAAATCCGCCCCCTCAGTGCATCTGGAGTGGTGGACGGCATCGCTCCAAGGCGCGCGCAACCGGGAACCATAATCGATCAGGCGTGGTTCCAAGGGGGGAGAAACTTCAATTTACCGGCTGTCTTGGGGGCAACGCGTGATCGCAAATCCAGTAATCGTTATCGCCCGATGACCCCATCGAGACGCAGCGTGCTGGGCCTTTGCGCCGGGGCACCGCTCGCGGGCATGCTTCCGGCCCGGGCTCAGCCGGTTGCCGAAACCGGCCCGCTCTCAAACTGGAGTCATGTGCGATCGCTGTTCAATCTGGAGCCCGGCACCGTTCACATGAGCGCGATGCTTCTGGCGTCTCACCCGGCTCCGGTCCGCGCTGCCATCGCCCGGCATCGAAGAGCCCTTGACGCCGATCCGGTGGAATATCTTGAGGAACATGGGCCCAGGCTTACGGAAGCCAGCCGTGAAGCTGCGGCGAATTATCTGGAAGTCCATCCCTCCCGCGTAGCGCTGACCGAGAGCACCACGATGGGCGTGGGGCTTGTTTACACCAGCCTGCAGCTCCGAGCGGATCAGGAAGTCCTGACAACCGACGAAGATTATTATGTCACTCACGTGTCGCTGGAGCAGACCGCCGAGCGAACTGGCGCGGCCATACGAAGAATCGCGCTCTTTGACCGCCCCGATGCCGTGAGTGCTGATCGGATCGTCGAGCGCATAACATCCAGCATCCGGCCCGAAACCCGCTTGCTGGCGCTCACATGGGTCCATTCCAGTACCGGCGTGAAGATACCTGTGCGCGAGATCGCCTCGGCACTGAGCGACATCAATGCAGGCCGGGATGAAGCCGATCAGGTTCTCTTTGGCCTGGACGCGGTGCACGGGTTTGGCGTGGAGACCGAGAGCTTTGCCGACACCGGAGCGGACTTCCTCATGGCCGGCTGCCACAAATGGCTGTTCGGCCCACGCGGCACAGGTGTGGCGGCGATCAGCGAACGCGGCCTTGCCGCCACCCGGCCGACAATACCGAGCTTTGACGAAAGCGAAGTCTTCTCGGCCTGGTACATGCGACGCGAACCACGCGGCGGCAATAATGGCCGCCGCATGACACCGGGAGGCTTCAAGGCATTTGAGCATCGCTGGGCGCTGCCAGAGGCCTTTGATTTTCACGACATGCTGGGCCGCAGCCGGGTAGCCTCCAGAACGCATGAACTTGCGGGCGCGCTGAAGGAGGCGCTGGCGGGCATTGACAGGATCGATGTCAGAACGCCGCGCGATAGCGCCCTCTCCTCCGGCATCGTCGCCTTTGATGTGGAGGGAATGAGCTCAGCTGAAATGGTCTCGCGCCTGCGCGACCGCGGGGTGGTGGCATCCGTCGCCCCCTATCCGAGCGCTCTGGTGCGCCTGACGCCCAGCATTATCAACTCCTCCGCAGAGATTGACCGGGCGGCTCACGCCGTGCGCGACAGCATGTGAAGCATACCGGGAACCAAGGCCCGGCTTGCCGGTTAGCGTCTGCCACCACAACATGGAGACGCCCATGCTACCTGTCAGCCTTGCCCGTCTGCTGGGTCTACGCAGCCGGACCATCCGTGTCCGCCCGGTGCCGCTCATGGTCGCCGAGTTGCCCCGCTCACGCCATTACTGCCTGAAGGGGCGCCGTCCGGTCCTGAAGCCGGACCAGCGGATACGGCTTCGCCGGCCCACCGGCGAGGGGAAAGCCCTGGAGGCATGGTGCGGTGGGCAGAGGATCGGCCAGCTCCATCCTGAGGACGTGGCGGAAGTGGAACCGCTACTCGCCTGCGGGCAGAAACTCGAGGCATGGATCGCAGCGCCGGCGGGCGGACAGGGTCGCCCTGTCCGCGTCGCAATGGCTCTCCAACTTAGGCAGTGAAGATACACCTCCAAGCTTCACCGGAGCGGAGAGGGCGGGCCTATTCCAGCGCCTTCTTGCGGTCACCCAGACGCAGCGGCGTGGTGTTGTCCTCCCCCTGATCGGTCAGCGTGGGAAATTCACCCTGGTTTTCCAGCGATAAAAGGGGCTCGACGTCGGGATCTCCGCCGCGTGGCCGGACCGGCCGGGTGGGATTATCCCCCGTCTCCTCGATTGATATCAGATCATCTGCGAGGCTCTCATACGCTTGCGGTCCGCCAGGAGGGCTCCCGGCCTCCTCCCAGAGCCGGCGCGCACGTGCCTGCACCTTTGCGGCGCGTTGATCATCGGGCTTGTCGGGCATGAGTCTGCTCCATTGCTGTCAGCAGAAACGCCAACAAGCCGGTCCGCCAAGTGTTCCGCTATGTACCCGCTTCCACTGCAAAATTCTTCATTCGCTGAGGGAACAAGCGCATCGCGCCCGGGTTGTCGGGCGCGGTGGAGGATCAATGGAGAGAGTCATGAACAAGACACCCCAGAACAACGCAGACCAGAACCGTCCCGAACACCAGCAGGAAGGCGGTGGTCAAAAGCAGCAGGACCAGCGTCAGCAAGGCCAGGATCAGGGCCGGGCGCAAGCGCGAGCCGACGAGCGCCGTCCTGAAGAGCAGGAGCCCCAGCGCTAGCTACATCACACTTGTCTACCTCCCTGAAGCGGCGGCAACGCCGCTTCTTTTTTGGCCGCCAGCCCTTCCGATGGAACCTGAGCGGGAATGAGCCGGTTGCAGTTGAGACTGCCAGTTTTTGCTGCCCGCATCCCGCACGAGGAGACGAATATGAGTTTCAGACCGATAGCCGCAGCATTGGCCGGCGTGGCAGGCACGGTCGCAATGACGGCCGCCATGCGGCGGCTCAACCGGCAGCTTCCCGCCAGTGCGCGATATCCTCTTCCGCCGCGCGAACTGGTGGAAGCAGGCGGACCGGACCTGCCCGAACCGCTGGCCGAGGAAGTCACACTTCTGGGCCACGCCGGATATGGCGCAGCAACCGGCGCGATCATGCCGCTTTTGATACCCCGCACATCGGTTCTTAACGGCGCGCTCTATGGCGGGCTGGTCTGGATGCTCAGCTATCTGGGCTGGATTCCCGCCTCTGGCCTTCTGAAGAACGCGGCCTGCCATCCGCCATCACGCAATCTGGCGATGATTGCCGTCCACCTGGTCTGGGGAGGCGTCACCGCCCTCGCCTACAAGGAACTCACCAGTGCCCAGGAAGAAATTTTCGCCGGACACGATGCCCCCGACGCTGATCAGGAGTTTTAAGCCATGTCGGTTAAACCCCCGCCCCGCGAGGCGGCTGCCGAAGCCCTGCACATATTGCGCGAATCCCATCCCGACCCCAAGGCCGCCAGTCCCGAAGCGCACGCTCTGGCGAAAACCATGGCGGAGGACGAGCTGGAAGTGCTGGCGCAGTCAGGATCCGGCCATGCCGGCAAGCGCGGGGCGCCGGAAGAATTGCCACCGCGCCGAAGCGGCCCTGAGCGCGGCGATGACGACCCTCGCTAGGGCGACCCGGCTTGCCCATTACCGGACATTGTGGTGTCGGCACGCAGACGGGGCAGCGCTTCGGGATGGTTTTCACGCAGCCAGACAATCATCTGCTCGCGTATGGCACAGCGTAGCTCCCAGGCCGCACCTGAGTTGGCTGCACTGGCCAGCGCCCGTACCTGGATCGTGGTGACATCGGTTTCAACCACCTGCAGCGCCACTACCTTGCCGTCCCATTGCGGGGCCGCCTCGACCATTTCTTTCAGCTTCCCGCGCATGGCTTCCAGCGGGGCGCGGTAGTCCAGATGCCAGAATACAGGTCCGATGATGGAGGCGGTCTCGCGCGTCCAGTTCTGGAAAGGCTGATCGATGAATACGCGCAGCGGCACGACGAGACGGCGCAGGTCCCAGATGCGGATCACGACATGGAACAGGCCGATCTCTTCAATCCAGCCCCACTCGCCTTCAACCACCACCGCGTCATCAATGCGAATGGGCTGGGTGAAGGCGATCTGCAGTCCGGCAATCAGGTTGGACAGGACGGGCTGGGCGGCGATACCGACCGCAATGCCGACAATGCCCGCCGACGCGAACAGCGAGAAGCCGATCTGCCGCGCGCCGGGGATCATCGTCAGGGCGGTGGCGAAAACCAGTATCGACACTGTAATGACCCACACCCGGCGTAGCATGGTCAGACGGGTGGCGCGGCGGCGTGCGTTCAGATTGTCTGAGGCTTTCAGATCAAGCCGGGTAAGCTTCCGGTTGAGCGATAGAAGCCCCAATTTCAAAATGACGATACCGACGGCCAGTACAAGCAGTATGCGGGCGGCCAGCTCGACGATTTCCACCAGCCGCGCATCAACCGCTGCGAAACGCGTTACGAGCGCCAGCACCACTGCGGAGACAAAAAGGACTACAGGCGTTTTGAGAACGGAAAAAAGGCGATTCACATCAGTTTTTTTCATACTTGAAATCTCCGCATTCTGGCGCTGGGGGGCGGCATGACCCACCCTCCCCAATTGAACCTAGAAGCGGACGCACTGTTCCTTGATTTTGACGGTACCCTGACAGAGATCGTGACGAGACCGGACGATGCGCGCCTGTCACCTGAGCGGGCCAACAGGCTCTCGGAGCTGGCGGCACGCATGCAGGGCGCGCTGGCCATTCTCAGCGGCCGGCCAGTATCTGACCTTGATGTGCGCCTGCCCCGGGTTCTGTGGCGTGTCGGCGGGCACGGGGCGGAGACCGCCGCTCCCGGCGAGCTGGCGGCAACCAATAGCACCACGACTGCGAAGGCCCTTGCCCTGACTGAAGTCCTGCGTGGGGTGGCAGCCTCACTGGACGGCGTCCAAGTGGAAGAAAAGCCCACTGGAGCGGCATTGCACTTTCGCACACGCCCCGAAGCCGGGCCTGCCTGCAGCGAGGCCATGCGAGCCGCGGCAGGCAAGGTCGGCGGATTTGAGATTCAGCACGGCAAGATGGTGGTCGAAGCGCGGCCAGCTGGCGTGAACAAGGGAGAGGCCCTCGCCCGGCTCATGGGCATGCCTGCTTTCCGTGGCCGCCGGCCGGTAATGATCGGCGACGATCTGACCGACGAGTCCGCCATGCACTTCGCGCAGACACTTGGCGGGTTGGCCATCAAGGTCGGCGCCGGCCACAGCTGCGCCGGTTTCCGCTTGCATAGCCCCGAGGACGTACATCATTGGCTGGGGGACGCTTTGGCCCCCGCACTGCGCTAGCCAGCACGCCCGTCATCAGGCAGCTCCAGCGGCCCGGCCACCGGATGAAGCGGCACAGGCATTGTCGCCCTGTCCACCTCTCCGGCGCGCGCTGGGCGCACGAGCAGCCGCGCCGTTCCCGTCACCACAATAGCCAGCTGAAAGGCCATCAGAACGCCGATAAATCCGGCAGCGCCTGCCATGTCCATGGCAAGACCGCCAACCATCGGGCCCAGAGCCGCTCCGGTGGCGAGCACCATGACCAGGGTACCGGCGGCTGTTACCATGTCGCGCCGCTCTACACGGTCATTGACCTGTGCGGCGGCGATGGCCTGGACCGGGAATACGGCCGCACCAAGCGCTGCGCCCAACCCAAGCGTTATAGCCGGCTGGCCTGCGGGCAGAAGGGCAAACGCGAAGAGTACCAGTACGGCCGCCGATGCAGCGCCAGCCGCAACACCCCGCCTGCTGACCCGGTCTGACAGGCGCCCAAGGGGCCATTGCGCCAGCATCGCCCCGCCCGTCGCCAGCGCCATGAACATGCCAAGCTGCGCGGTGGTCAGCCCCCGGTTCTCCGCAAACACAGGCGCGAGGGCAAAAAAACACCCCACCGACATGCCCGTAAACAGGGTCGCCAGTGCGCCGAAGGGCGATGCGCGGAAAATGAGGCCCGGCCGGAGGCGGCCCGCCGAGATCTCCTCCATCGGACTTTGGGCCTTGCTCAGCGAGGCCGGCACCAGCGCCAGCGAGAGAATGATGGAAACGACGGCAAAAAGTACGAAGCCTTCGGGCGCCGCCAGTGAAATCTGAAGCTGTCCAAGCGCCCCAGCGCCAAGGCCCGTTGCGGCATAGACCGCCAGCAAACCGCCACGCTGGTTGGAGGTGACAGAGGCATTCAGCCAGCTCTCCACGACCATGAACATGCCGGCAAAGCACAATCCGCTGAAAGCCCGGATCACCAGCCAGGCGGGCAGGTCGATGAAGAGCAGGTGGGCCAGCGCAGCGGCCGAGGCGAGCGATGCGAGGGCAGAAAACGCCCTGAGATGCCCAGCTTGCCGGATGATGGCGGGCGCAAGGAAACTGCCCACGCCCATGCCGAGGAAAAAGCCGCTCATCACCGCACCGATACCGAGCGCCGAGAAACCTTCGGCCTGGCCTCGCAGTGCCAGCAAGGTGCCCTGAAGGGCGTTACCCATCTGGAGAAGAGCAAAGCCGAGGAGCAGGGCGGCGGCGGAAGCAATTATCTGACGCAAGGATTCTATCCGCTATTGGCTGTCAGGGATAAAGACCGGCCTACGCGTTCGGCGCGGCTGTGGTTTCATGAAAAGGCCCGGACGCGCGCGCCCGGGCCTTTCTGATACCAACACTACGAAGGCGTTAGCCTCCAGCGCGGTTGCGGTTGCGCTCATGATCCGGCAGGTCTTCAAACCGGCTCTGGGTCATGTCGAGCACAAGGCGCGGCTCGCCGTCCTGCATCTCCAGTTCGACTTGGTCGATATCTACTTCGACCTGACGCCGGCCGAGACCGAGGAAGCCATTGGTGCGGACGATAACTGCCGCAACATCGGGGTCCGGCTCGGTCATCGCGACGGTGTCGCCACCGCGTGCATAGGCCGTGTCGCTGTAAGAACGCACCTGATACACCGAACCGAGCCGCTCGCCGTCAGACGAGAAGACGGGGGTGTCTACCCAGTGATGGCCATCGGTATAAACGTCGCCGTGGACTTCACCGGAAGCCTGAGCGCGTTGCGTGGCCGCATCTGCCTGAGTTTGTCCGGCAGCACCGGATTGCGTCTGCGTTTGAGCTTGGGTCTGGGTCTGACCCTGGAGGCCGGCATCAGTCTGCGTTGCTGCGCCGTCCTGGCGGTCCTGCCAAGTCCGGTCAGTGCGGTCGTCCGTGTTCCACATGCCGTCATCATCGTCGCGAGCGTGCTCGCGCAGGCGCTCAAACTCGGCATTGGACATGTCCAGAATGATGCGCTGCTCGCCATCAACCGACGTGCGCTGGGCGTTGCCGGCTTCAATCTCGACCTCACGGGTTCCGATACCCAGGAAGCCGCCCGTTTCAACGACAAGGCCGTTGACATCAAGGTCCGCGGCGTCTCCGTCGGTCATGTCAGTGTAGGTGCCGGCATCAGCACCGCCACGCACACGCTCCACCGAGCCAACGCGCTCGCCATCATTGGTATAGACAGCGACGTCACGCAGCGGATGGTCATCGCGGAAGGCATCATCGGTAGCAAACGTGCCCCGGTCATGGCCGACCTGACCTTGAACGCCGGTCTGGGTATGGGACGCAGGGATCAACCCGCCCTGGTCGTCGTCGGTCCACTGGCCGCTATCCTGCTGCTGGTTGTCGCGCCAGGTGTCGCCGCGGCGATCCGCATCCAACATGCCGTCGTCATCGCGAGCATGTTCGCGGAGACGTTCAAACTCAGCATTGGACATATCCAGAAGGATGCGCTGCTCGCCGTCAACCGAAGTACGCGTGGCGTTACCAGCCTCGACGCGCACTTCACGTGTGCCGATGCCGAGGAAGCCACCGGTCGAGACTACGAGGCCATCTACATCAAGGTCCTCGGTGCTACCGTCGGCCATATCGGCGTACTGGCCAGTCTGGATGCCGCCAGCGACACGATCGACCGTGCCAACGCGTTCACCATCCCGGCTGTAAACCGCAACGCCTTCAAGCGAATGGCCGTCATCAAACCAGTCAGCCGGGTTGAACCAGTCGTTCTGACGGTCGCCAGTGGTTTGCTGTTGCGTGGCAGGATCCTGAACGGGGTCCTGTGCCAGACTAGGCGCAGCCACGAGGGCGAGCGCACTGGAGGCAATAAGCATCGTTTTCATTTCGAGCACTCCTGTTGCTGCTTGGGACTGAAACAACACGGATGCTCAATGAATGTTCCCCGTCGGCCAACGAAACACTCCGCTGAAGAAAAGGAACTCGCGTTACTGGGCAGGCGTTTCAGGGCAACTGCATTCGAGGAAAACCCGCCTTGCGCCAACGCCGTCCCACGCCCCGCACAACTAGCCGCCTGCGCGGCCTGTCTTTATACAATGCGAAAAGCCGCCGCGATATCAGACTGCCGCGCCGGGAGCGGGCCCGTGCCCGGCAGGCCGGAAGGGGCCGCCGCGCGGCAACTCCGCGAGACATACCCCTCGCCGGATGGCGCGACATTCTCGTAAGAAGCTGGGGCAAGTTCCTGGCTCACAGGCTACTGCTTATTGCAGCCGGCCTGACCTTCTTCGCCCTACTGGGAATATTCCCCGCGCTGACGGCGATTGTCTCGGTCTATGGGCTGTTTACCGATCCGGCAAATATCGCGGAGCAACTATCTCTTCTCGAGGGTTTTGTACCCGGCGGCGCGCTGGAACTGCTCGCTACGCAAATGACCGACATTGCCTCGCGCAGTGATGGCGCGCTGACATTTGGCCTGATTGCCGGTCTGGCCGTTGCCCTTTGGACAGCGAATGCAGGCATGCGCAACCTCTTCAATGCGCTCAATATTGTTTATGAGGAGGAAGAGACACGCGGCATGATCCGCATGACGTTGATTTCTCTCGCTTTTACTGCCTGCGTGCTGGTTTTCGCAGGTATCGTCATCGCCCTTATCATTGTGCTTCCGGTGGCTTTGGAGCTTTTTGGTCTCGGCGCATGGGAAAGCTGGATTCTGCTGGCGCGGTGGCCTGCCCTTTTCGTGATTGTCACGCTCGGTCTTTCAATCGCCTATCGCTGGGGACCCAGCAGACGCAAACCGCGCTGGCGCTGGGTTACGCCCGGGGGCGTGTTTGCGACCAGCTTATGGATGATCGCGGCCTTTGCAGTGTCCTGGTACGTGGAGAATTTCGGCCAGTATGACGACACTTACGGATCGTTCGGCGCCGGGATCGGCTTCATGATGTGGCTATGGGTGTCATCCATCATCGTGCTCCTCGGCGCGCAGTTGAACGCAGAGCAGGAGCACCAGACGGCGCGCGATACCACCGTGCCGCCTGACCGTCCGCTCGGACAGCGCGGGGCCACCGTGGCCGATACGGTCGGCAGGGCCACCGGCGCGAAGGGAACAGACGTGCCGCGAGCTGGTTGAAGCTCTCACACAGCCAAGGGCTGCACGCACCAGCAGGAGAGCACCCATGAATGACAAGCTTCAGCCTGAACAGACTCAAGATCGCCAACCGGGGCGTGAGACCGAAATGGACCCGCAGCCGGAGTTCGCGCCCCGGTTTCCCGGCGCGGGGCGTCTGAAGGACAAGGTTGCGCTGATATCCGGCGGGGATAGCGGCATTGGCCGCGCCGTCGCCGTGGCCATGGCACGCGAAGGGGCGGATATCGCATTCATCTATCTTGAAGAAGAGGAGGACGCCCGCGTAACGGTGAGCCTCATCGAGGATGAGGGCCATCCCGCGCTCGCCCTTGCCGGGGATATCGGGGATGAGCAGTTCTGCCAGGACGCTGTGGCCAAGGTCGTGGACCGCTTCGGCCGGCTCGACATTCTGGTCAATAACGCCGCCGAACAACACGAGGTGGATGACCTTGCCGATCTGTCCGCCGAGCAGCTGGAGCGGACATTCCGCACGAATGTGTTTGGCTATTTTTTCCTGACGAAGGCAGCCCTGCCTCACCTGAAAAAGGGCGCCGCCATCATCAACACCACATCGGTCACCGCCTATCAGGGCCATGACACCCTTCTCGATTATGCGGCCACGCGCGGCGCAATCGTGGCTTTCACGCGCGCGCTTTCCACCCGGTACGTATCAGACGGCATTCGCGTCAACGCCGTGGCCCCCGGCCCAATCTGGACACCGCTCATCCCCGCCTCCTTCGATGCGGAAGGCGTGGCCGAACACGGCGCCAGCACGCCCATGGAAAGACCCGGTCAGCCAAACGAAGTCGCGCCCGCCTATGTGTTTCTGGCAAGCGAGGATGCGTCCTACATGAGCGGGCAGGTGCTCCACCCCAATGGCGGAAAGATCGTCGGGTCATGATGCGCGGGAACCGCGTCTGTGGCCGGGCGTTGCGCTGACATGGCAGCTCCACGCACATACTGGACGGGCCATCTGCGTCTGTCGCTCGTATCCATTGATATCGCGCTCTACTCGGCGACCAGCCGGTCCGGGCGCACCTCGCTGCGTCAGATCCACAAGAAGAGCGGGCAACCCATCCGCTACCAGAAGACCGCTGAAGGCATCGGGCCGGTTGATGCCGATGAAATCGTGAAAGGGTTTGAGGCGCAGAAGGGCAGCTTCGTCGTTCTCGAGCCGGAGGAAATCGAGGAAATCAGGCTGGAGAGCCAGGATGCGATCCGCATCGTCCAGTTCGTTGACCATCACGAGATCGACCCGCGCTTTTACGACAAGCCCTATTATGTAGCCCCGCGCGGCAAGGCAGCGGGCGAGGGCTTTGTGGTTATCCGCGAGGCGCTGCGCTCGGCGAAGAAAACCGCGCTCGGCCAGATGACCACGCGTGGCCGCGAGCACCTCGTTGCCATCCGTCCATGCGGCGATGGCCTGCTGCTGGAGACGCTACGCTATGCCGATGAGGTGAAGAGTTCTGACAGCGTCTTTGCCGATATAGGCGAGGTGGAAATCGATGACGAAATGCTCGAACTCGCCGAGGACCTCATCGCGAAAAAGACCGCGCCCTTCGATCCCGGCGCCTTCAGGGATTCCTATGAAGCAGCCTTGCGTGAGCTGATCGAGGAGAAGGCCAGGGGCAAGGCCATTGTCTCGGCAGAGGGCGGGAAGAAGGCAAAATCCGCTCAGGTGATCGACCTGATGGAGGCGCTGAAGAAGTCTGTGAAGGAAGAACGCGCTGGCCGCTCCGGCAAGTCACCTGCCCGCAAGAAGACCTCTGGCAAAACCGCCACGAAGAGCAAGTCGTCCGCCAGCAAGCGCAAGGCGGGCTAGATGGCGCGCGCGCTCGAGACATATCGCGCGAAGCGCGACTTCTCGAAATCGCCCGAGCCTGCGCCCAAGCGAGGCAGCGCAAAGGCCGGACGCAGCTATGTCATTCAAAAGCACGATGCAACCCGGCTGCATTACGACCTGCGGCTGGAACAAGATGGCGTGCTGCTGAGCTGGGCGGTGACGCGCGGGCCCAGCCTGGACCCAGCGGACAAGCGCCTGGCCGTACGCACTGAAGACCACCCCGTCAGCTACCGCGATTTTGAAGGTGTCATTCCCCCCGGCCAGTACGGCAGCGGAACGGTGATGCTTTGGGATCGCGGCAGCTGGTCCCCCGCCACTGATGATGTGGACGCGGCGCTGGACAAGGGCGAGCTGAAATTTTCCCTCGAGGGAGAGCGGCTCAAGGGTAAGTGGGTGCTAGTGCGCATGAACCGCGAGGGCAAGCGCGAGAACTGGCTGCTGATCAAGAAGGCCGACGCGCACGCGGGCACGCGCGATGCGGACAAGCTGGGCGCTACCAGCGTCACGACAGGCCGCACGCTGGCCGCCATTGCCAAGGCGAAGCCGCATGCAGGCGACAAGCCGCCCGCCTTCCAGCCCCCTGCCCTTTGCAAGCTGGCAGAAGCCCCGCCAGAGGGGAAGGAATGGCTCCACGAGCTCAAATACGACGGATACCGCCTGCTGGCCGCCATTGGCGGTGGCAAGGCGCGGCTTTTTACCCGGTCGGGCAAGGACTGGTCTCACCGGTTCGGTGCCCTGTGCGAAAGCCTTGCGGCCATTAACTGCCACTCGGCCCTGATCGATGGCGAAGCGGCAGTGCTCGGCACAGAGGGCCTGTCAGACTTCTCTGCGCTGCAGGCTGCTCTGTCTGACGGTGAAGGCGATATCGCCTTCTTCGCCTTCGATCTTCTGGAGCTGGATGGCGAGAACCTCAAATCGCTCCCGCTTGTCGAACGCAAGGACCGGCTGAAGCGCTTGTTGAAGCCTGCCAACGGCGCAGTGCGTTTCGCTGATCATGTGCGCGGCGATGGTGCAGCCGTCTTTGAAAAGGCGTGCAGGCTCGGCGCGGAAGGCACGATCGCCAAGAAGGCCGACAGCGCTTACCGCGCGGGCCGGTCCAGCGGCTGGCTCAAGATAAAGTGCGAACATCGCGAGGAAGCTGTCATCATCGGCTGGTCGCCTTCTGACAAACCGGACCGCGAGTTTGCCTCCCTCCTGCTGGCGACCTTTGACGACGGTGAGTGGGTCTATCGGGGCCGCGTCGGCACGGGCTTCAATGCCAGCTCGCGTGCCGCCATCTCCGCGAAGATGAAGCCGCTGGAGCGCAAGTCCGCACCCGCCCCGGTGCCCCGCACAATCGCCCGCGATGCGGTGTGGCTGACACCGAAGCTCGTCGCGGAGTTACGCTATTCCGAACGCACGCGCGACGGCCTATTCCGCCATCCGGCCTTTCTGGGGTTGCGCGAAGACAAGAAAGCGAAAGACGTTTCCGCCGAACCGGACCTGAAAAATGGCTAGGAGCGCCCTCACCCATCCCGACAGGATTTACTACCCCGGTGAGGGCATCTCGAAGCGGGACGTACGAGACTATTACCGATCGGTGGCGGACCGTTTGCTGCCGCACGCGGCCGGCCGGCCGCTCTCGCTGGTGCGCTGCCCCGGCGGCATTGCGGAGGGCTGCTTTTTCCAGCGCCATTACAGCGAAAGCCTGCCTGACGGGATCAAGCCCGTAACGCTCCACGAGAAGAGTGGAGACAAGGCAGAATACCTCATGATCGAGGATGCCGACGGGCTTGAAGCGCTGGCCCAGATCGGCGCCCTGGAAATCCATCCCTGGGGCTCCACGGTTCGCGAACTGGAGCAGCCTGAGCGCATCATATTCGACCTCGATCCCGATGCCGGGCTGGATTTTTCAGACGTCAAGGCCGCAGCCCTGACCGTGAGCGCGCTGCTCGAAGCAGCCGGGCTGACGCCGTTCGTCATGCTGACCGGCGGCAAGGGGCTGCACGTGATCGCACCTCTAATTCCCGAAGCTGACTGGAAGATGGTCAAGGACTTCGCCCGGACACTCGCGCGGGTGCTGGCAGCGCGAGAGCCGGACCGGTTCGTCGCCGAAGCCGCGAAGAAAAAGCGCGAGGGCCGCATCTTTATCGACTGGCTGCGAAACCAGCGCGGCCAGACTTCCGTCTGCCCCTACAGCCTGCGGGCGAGGCCCGGTGCGCCGGTGGCCACCCCGCTGCGCTGGGATGAGCTGGCGCGCGCCGGCTCGGCGTCGGCCTATCGCCTCAAGACCATCTCCCGGCGGCTGTCCGCCCTGAATGCTGACCCCTGGGAGGGCTATTTTGACAGCGCCGAAACCTTGTCCCCGGCTGCGCTGAAAATTCTCAAGCGGGCATAAACGGTATCTGACTGGCGCGGCGAGGCATGGAACCGAAAAGGCACGGGACGGTTGGCCACGGCCTGTCGCATACGGGCTGTGAACGCAAATCGATTGAGGCCCCGATGATTACCCTCCCCGATAACGTGAAGGACTGCATCGCCATCTGCACACGCTGTGCGCAGACCTGCCTGGGTGAAGCCATGACCCACTGCCTGGAAGAAGGCGGCGATCATGTGGCGCCATCCCACTTCAGACACATGATTGCATGCGCCGAAATGTGCCGCGCTGCCGCCGCCATCATGCTGACCGGCGCGGGCCATCACGCCAGCGTTTGCCGCGTCTGCGCAGAAATCTGCCAGGCCTGTGCCCGTGAGTGCGAGCAGCTTGACGGCATGGAGGATTGCGCTGCGATCTGCCGCGAATGCGCCGAAAGCTGCCGCGAAATGGCGCAGTAGCGCCGTTATGTCCCTGCCTGTTCGCGCCGCGCTCCTGATCGCCGGATTGGTAACAGCCGGGCTGCTGGTCTGGCAGTTATCGGGCGTGTTGCTGCTGGTATTTGCCTCCGTTCTGCTGGCGATCATCTTGCGCAGCTTCGCCGGGCTCTTTGAGAGATTCACACCCTTGCGCGCGCCTTGGACCCTGGCGGTGGCGGGCGTGCTGATACTGGCCGGAGCGGGTACGTTTCTGACGGTCCTTGGTACGCAGATATATGCACAGCTAGCTGATCTCGCCGCCAATCTCCCGGAAACGCTGGACGACCTCGGTGCCAGGGTCGGCATTGACGACTTGCGCGATCGCGTAACCGAGCAGATCGAGGCGATCGACACGAACGGGCTCGCGGGATCACTGGCTGGATACACGTTTGGTGCCTTTGACATGGCGACGACCTTGCTCGTGGTCGTTGTCAGCGGCGTATATCTCGCAATGAGCCCATCAACCTATATCAAGGGCGCCGTACAACTCTTCCCCTCCATCGCCCGGGAGCGGGTGGAGAGAGCGATAAATGTCAGCGGCGGCGCCCTGAAGCGCTGGCTGCTCGGTCAGCTGATCTCAATGACATTCGTGGGCGTGGTTACTACCCTTGGACTTTATCTTATCGGCATGCCGTCCGCCCTGGCGCTGGGCCTGCTTGCCGGCCTTGCAGAGTTCGTACCGCTGGTCGGCCCCATCGCCGCTTCGGTGCCAGCCATCCTGCTTGCACTGGCGCAGGGCGGTAACACCGTCGTCTGGGTTATCCTGCTCTTTCTCGGCGTTCAGCAGATCGACGGCAATATCGTGGTGCCGCTGGTTCAGAAGCGCGCCGTCAAGCTGCCGCCGGCCCTGATGCTGTTTTCCATTCTGTCGGCAGGGGCGCTATTTGGTATCCCCGGCGTGATCCTTGCCGTGCCGATGGCGGTGCTCGTCTACGTTCTGGTCAAACAGCTCTACATCCGCGACACGCTGCGGGAGGATACGCCCATCCCCGGTCAGGAGGGCAAACAAGACGCCTGAAATTCCGGCCGTTCTCACGACCCCGCAGCGCCATCGCCGGACAAGGAACAATAACGCACATCGCCTGTTCGTCTCCCGACGCAAGTTCTGGAGGCTTTCCATGCACCATTTTCACAAACACGATGATCACCGCCCCGCTGCCGGGGCCGTTGCAGCGGGTGCGGCGGCACTGGCCGCGCTTGTTGGCGGGTATGTCGCCACGCGCATGATGGCGCGGCGGCGCCACACCTATTCCATTCCGGAGGATGCGCCGGACAAGACCCTCAAAGGCCACCCGGCCCGAGGCTGGCGCGAAGACACGGTTGTTGGCCGTACCGTCACCATAAACCGGCCCCGCGCCGAGCTTTATGCCTTCTGGCGTGACTTTTCCAACCTGCCGAAATTCATGGAGCATGTTCACTCGGCAGAACAGCTCGATGACGGCAAGATTCGCTGGGTGGTGAAATCCCCGATGGGATCCCTCGAGTTTGAAACCCGCATCACCGAAGAGCGCGAAGGCGAGCTTATTGCCTGGGAGTCCGATGCTGATGCACCGGTAAGAAATAGCGGCCGCATAGAATTCCGTGATGCGCCCGGCGGCCGCGGCACCCAGGTCGACGCCACAATCGCCTATGATGCGCCGGGCGGAGATGCCGGGCGGCTGATAGCCAAGCTCTTCCAGAAAGAACCCAAGATCCAGGCCCGCCGGGAGCTCAAGCGCTTCAAACAGCTTATGGAAACCGGCGAGATCGCCAACGCTGACACACGCGGCGAGCCGGTAGATATGGTCAAGCGGAAGAAGGCGGAAGCTGCCCGGCAGGCGGCTGCGAAAACCACCGCCAGACCCAAAGCACCATCAAAAGCGAAATCCACCCCGAAGCAGAAAAACTAGGAGGCCGCCATGCGAGCCCTTGCCTGGCACGGCAAAAAGGATGTCCGTGTCGATACCGTGGAGGATCCCGGCATCATCAACCCGCGCGATGCGGTCATCCGCATTACCTCTACGGCCATCTGCGGGTCCGACCTGCACCTGTACAACGGGCTGATCCCTACACTCAAACCCGGCGACGTGCTGGGGCACGAGTTCATGGGAGAAGTCGTGGAGACCGGGCCGGACAGCACGCTGAAGAAGGGCGAGCGCGTCGTTGTGCCTTTCGTGATTGCCTGCGGGTCGTGCTTCCATTGCGGCAAGCAGCAATTCTCAGCCTGTGACAACTCCAACCCAGCCGACAAGGCGGACATTTCCGAGACGCTATATGGCTATCAGATGAGCGGGCTGTTCGGCTATTCCCACATGACCGGCGGCTATGCCGGCGGTCAGGCGGAATACGTGCGTGTGCCCTTCTCCGATGTCGGCCCCATCGTGATCCCCGATGGGCTGGACGACGACGACGTCCTGTTCCTCTCCGACATTCTGCCTACCGGCTGGATGGCAGCCGAGAACTGCGACATTGAGGAGGGCGACACCGTTGCCGTATGGGGTTGCGGGCCGGTCGGGCTGTTCGCGATACAGAGCGCCCTTATCATGGGGGCCGGACAGGTCATCGCGATTGACCACTATCCCCACCGGCTGGAACTCGCCAAACGCCTCGGCGCGAAAGTGATCAATTTCAAGGATGTTCACGTTCACGAAGCGCTGCTGGAAATGACGGGCGGTATCGGGCCGGACGCCGTTATCGATGCCGTCGGTATGGAAAGCCACGGCTTCGCACTCGACAGTGTTTATGACGGCGTCAAGCAGGCCCTCATGCTTGCCACCGACCGTCCCCACGCCCTGCGCGACGCTCTGCGGGCCTGCCGCAAAGGAGGACGGGTATCCATCCCGGGTGTGTATGGCGGTATCGTCGACAAATTCCCGATTGGCGCCCTGATGCAGAAAGGACTGACGGTGAAAACCGGACAGACCCATGTGCAGAAATACCTGCCCAAATTGCTCGAGATGATCGGTGAGAAGAAGATCGATACGACCTTCCTCATCAGCCATCATATGAGCCTTGAAGACGCGCCGGAAGGATACCGCCTTTTCCTGGAGGAGCAGAACAGCACCACCAAGGTGGTCCTGAAACCGGAGTGGGAAAAGCAGCGGGCAAACTGAAACGCAATCATATGCCCGGCACGCGGAATGCATCTGTCTCCGCGTGCCGGGCATCGTTCTTTCATGCGCGGGATGCTACGCCGGTCTGGCTGGAAATTCTCGAGAGGGCAGCCCCCGCTGATCCGTCACCGTCCGCGAGCGCGACATCACCCAGTGACAGAATACCCACCAGCCGCTTGTCCCGGTTCAGCACCGGCAGGCGGCGCACCTGCAGCTCGCCCAGATTCTGGCAGACATCGCCTGTGTCATCATCCTCGTAGCAGTATTTGACACTGTCGCTCATGACCTGAGAGACCGGGGTGTCCGGCCCCATGCCGCTCGCCACGGCCCGCACCGCTATGTCCCGGTCCGTGATCATACCGACTAGACCGTCACCTTCGGCAACCGGCAGGCACCCGGTGTCGATTTCGCTCATCAGGCGAGCGGCCTCCTGAATGGTGTGGTCGGGGTTGGTCATGCGGACATCGCGCGTCATTACATCGCTGACTCTCATCTCATCCTCCTTGGTTCACCCAACCCCGGTGGCCAACCGGCCAGCCTTGTCCTTGTTCCCTTGCAGCACCATGGCGGAACCATCGCGGCGGGTGCCGGTTGGTCTGCCCCCGACCGAAGCCTTTGTCAGGCTATGGTGAAAAGGAAGGAGTATCCGATGCCCGCCAAATCGAAAAACCAGCAGCAAGCCGCCGGAGCGGCGCTCAGCGCCAAACGCGGCGACACCAAGAAAAGCGACCTCAAGGGTGCGTCCGAGGAGATGTACGAGTCCATGAGCAAGGACGAGCTTGAGGACATGGCTTCCACCCCACGCAAGGGCAAGCCGACAAAGAAAAACTCCTCATGACGGAGCGACGTATGTTGACCCGGCCCGACATGAGCAGCCAGTCCGCAGGTTAGTAATGTCCATATTTATCAAAGTGCTCGGCGCGATATTCCTGCTTGCAGGGCTGGCGTTGTCCTGGTCGCCCATTCCTGTGGGGATCCTGCTCATTCCGCTGGGTGCCGCAATGATCGTGGCCACCTCCAGCCACGCCAAGAAATGGCTCCGCCAACGGCGCGTCAACAACCCGAAGCTTGATCGCTGGCTGTGCAAGATGGAGGGCAAGGTGCCCGAACGCATTACCCGCCCTCTCCATGAAACCGACGCCAACAACGACAACCGTTAGCAGCAACGGACATGGAACAAAGCGTCTCCTGACTTGTTGGCCGCACCGATGCCAGATTTTCAGACGGCTTATTCAGGATATTGACATGTTTAGGTTTTCCTCACTTCTCCCTGACCCTGGGACCGCGCCGGAGGGTGCGCAATGAGCACGCAATCGTCCCGGCTGGTGCTCGTCTCCAACCGTGTACCCGTAGGAGAGACGACGCCCGGCGGTCTGGCCGTCGCGTTGAAAGACGCCCTGTCAACACGTCAGGTCCTCTGGTTCGGCTGGAGCGGCGGACTGACAGACAAGACGGGCGCTGGTCTGACCGGCATCCGGCGCGGCAATGTCGAATATGCCGTCACCGATCTCACTACGGACGAATTTGACGGGTATTACGCCGGGTACGCGAACAAAGCCCTGTGGCCCAGCTTCCACTACCGGCTCGACCTGGCCGAATATCAACCTGACGAGTTCGCCACCTACATGGCGGTGAACGCCCGCTTCGCCCGCGAATTGTACGAGCGGATCTCGCCCAGCGACCAGATATGGATACATGACTATCACCTCATCCCGCTGGCAGCCGAGCTGCGCAAGTTTGGCGTGACCAATCCGATCGGGTTCTTCTCTCACATTCCGTTTCCCTCACCAGAAATCTTCCGCGCCATACCCCAGCATGCTGCGCTGGCGAGCGGGTTGATGGCATGCGACCTGGTAGGCTTTCAGTCGGACCGGGACCGCAGCAACTTTGAGCGCTATGCGGCAGAACAGGCCGCCATGTCGGCCCTGCCCGCGAACGCCCCGCAAATGGCCGGCCGCCGGACTTCAGCCAAGGCCTTCCCGATAGGGATTGACGCCGCCGCTTTCGCCGCAGAGGCAGAAACCAGCGCCGGGTGCGCGCCTCCCGCACTGGTGGGGGCTGGCAAGTGCCTGATCCTGGGCGTGGACCGTATGGACTATTCCAAGGGCCTCGTCGAACGGGTGACGGCTATAGAGACGCTGCTCGACAGCCGGCCCGATTTGTGTGAGCGGGTAAGCTATATTCAGGTCACGCCGCCCAGCCGCGGAGAGGTAGACGCCTACGCCCAGCTGCGCATCGAGCTGGAGACCTGTGTCGGTCATGTAAACGGCCGCTTCTCCACGCTGGACTGGGCGCCTGTACGCTACCTGGCACAGGGGCTCCCACGAAACGAACTTGCGGGTCTCTACCGCGACGCGGCGGTAGGCCTTGTCACCCCATTGCGCGATGGCATGAACCTTGTGGCCAAGGAATTTGTGGCCGCGCAAGATCCCCGCAATCCCGGCGTTCTGGTGCTTTCCGAGTTCGCCGGGGTGGCAGAACAGCTGCCGGAAGCCCTGATCATCAATCCCCACGATCCGGCCCAACAGGCGCGTGCCATCGAGCACGCGCTGGCCATGCCCCTGCCTGAGCGCCAGGAGCGCCACGCGGCCATGATGGACACGCTGAACCGCTATGATGCGTCCTGGTGGTGTGGCGCATTCCTGCAAGAGCTGGCAGTGGCCACGTCAAAGAGCTCCGCAGTTCAGGCCGGGGCCGCCCACCCACACGACGAGCCACTGACGGCGCCGCAGGTTGCGGCCGGTGCGCTGGCGGTGGCCGGGCGCCGGGTGTCGGGAGGCTAGGAAGCCCGGAGCCATGCGCCGGAACAACAACGCGCGCCCGTTGTTGGAAGGCTTCCATTCGCTAATAACGCCAAGGAGACCCCGATGAAAATCCGGCTGAAACCCCTCTCACAGCAAACCATCGTCATTACCGGCGGCAGTTCCGGCATCGGGCTGTGTACGGCCCGCATGGCCGCAGAAGAAGGCGCGCGCGTCGTCATCATCTCACGCAATGAAGAGGCTCTGGCCAGTGTGGTGGAGCAGATCAAAGCCAGCGGCGGCGAGGCAGACTACATCGTCGCCGATGTCGGTGACCGCGATGCCATGCGTGATGCCGTCGATACGGTGATTGAGCGCCATGGCGGCTTTGACACCTGGGTCAACAATGCCGGCGTCGGGATCTATGCGACGCTGGAAGAGACCAGCGACGAGGATCACCACCGGATATTCCAGACGAATTACTGGGGCGTGGTCTATGGGTCGCTGGAAGCCCTGCGCCATCTCAAGGAGCGCGGCGGCGCTCTGATCAATACCGGGTCCATCTCATCGGAGATGCCGGCGCCCATACTCAGCGCCTACACCGCCTCCAAGTTTGCCGTGAAGGGATTTACCGACTCCCTCCGGCTAGAACTCATGCACGAGAAGGCTCCGGTAGCCGTCACGCTGATCAAGCCGAGCGGTATCCACACGCCGTTCGGAGAGCATGCGAAAAACTATATGACCGCCCGCTCTCAGGTTCCGCCGCCCGTCTATCACCCCAAACTCGTTGCCAAGGCCATCCTGCATTGCGCCGAGCACCCGACACGTGACGTGCTGGTAGGCGCTTCCGGCTTTGCCCAGACCATGATGGCGAAAGTGGCCCCGGGACTCTCGGACCGGCTTTTCTCATGGGCTTTTTACAAGACCGCACTCGACAAGGACCTGCCCAAGCGGAATTCGCGAGGCCTGCACAATCCCGGCTCTGACGGCAAGGAGCTTGGTGATCAGGACGACCCGATCCTCGAGGTCAGCCCCTACACGACCGCGCAGCTCCACCCCAAAGCCACGTTTGCGATCGGTGCGGGCATTGCGGCACTGGCAGCAGCCCTCATCATCAAGCGCAAGGAAGTCGGCAAGCTGGTGAAGGCCTAGCGCCCTAGGATTTCTCCTCGTCAGCCTCCTGCTCCTCGCCATTCCTGTCGATGCTGGTGAGGAGCAGGAGGCTGGCAAAATTGATCAGCGATAGCACCAGCGCGATGCTGATCCGGCCAAACCCTACCGCTACGCCGATAGCGCCTGCGTTCCAGATGGTCGCCGCGGTCACCAGGCCGTGCACTGAACCATTATGCTTCAGGATCGCGCCGCCGCCGATAAACCCGATCCCCGTGATGACGCCCTGCAGGACCCGCGCCCGCGCCTCCACTTCACTGGCCTCTGCAGGGGCGATCACCAGCGCAAAGCCGCAGGCGGCCATCGCCACCACCGGCAGGGTGCGAAATCCGGTATTGTGAGGGCCGTGGCCCCGCTCCCAGGCGATCGGCAAGGTGAGGAGAAAGGCCAGCAATACCTTCAAGAGGTCGATGCCCAGCCGCTCCATGTCAGGAACGATCTCCTGCAATAGCTCCATACCTCCCTTACGCCTCCGCCGGATTGCCTCTGAACGACGCCCTTGAAACCTGACAGACCGGGTTCGGTTCCGCGCGGAACAAGACGGGCAATCTGATGTTTTGGCCTCGGCCTTAACGGCAGGCGCGATTTTTGTCGGGGGTGCGCGTCCGGCAGCCTGTCTGAGCTGGGCCGGGCCGCCACCAGCAGACAATATAACCTAGATTATCGGAACGCAGACGCGTCTCAGCCGTAATTAGAGGGCGGCGGGATGAACCGAATTTGAACGAGGCATTTCACCGAAGGAAGGGTGGCCGTCCCCTCATGGAACACGCATCCGGATTGCAATCAGAAATACTCGATCTCCTGCCATCCCTGAGGGCGTTCGCCTTCTCGCTGGCGCGTGACAGCAGTGATGCCGACGATCTGGTGCAGGAGACTCTGGCAAAGGCGCTGACGAATATCGACCGCTTCGAGCCAGGCACCAATTTGCGCGCCTGGCTTTTCACCATATTGCGGAACACCTTCTACAATGCGCATCACCGCCGCGTCCGTGAACCGGCCATGCCGGTCGAGGACATGCCCGCTTCCCGGTGCAAGCCGGAACAGGAATGGTGCCTTAAGCTGAAAGATGTCCACGAGGCGATCGCCAAACTGCCCATCCAGCAGCGCGAGGCACTGATACTCGTGGGCGGCGCAGGGTTCAGCTATATCGAAGCTGCCGAAGTACTGGGATGCGCAGTGGGAACGATCAAGAGCCGCGTCAATCGCGGCCGGATGCAGCTGCTTGCCCTGCTGGATTGCGAAACCGAGCTTGAGTTTCTCGAAGAGAAGGCGAGCTAGACCTTACCGTCTTCCGGATCGGGTTTGGCCCGGAGCGCGGCACGCTGGCGGTCCAGCGCCTGCGCAAGCTTACGTACCTCCTCGGGCATATCACCTTTGCCGTAAGCGGCATAAAGCTCGCGCAGCTGCCGGTCCAGCTGCTCTGCCTTCGCGATGTCGTCCTGCTTGTCCGGACCTGCACCGCGAGCGGCAGGGGGACCATTTGATTTTTCTGTATCCATACTCGTAGCACTTTTCAGGGTAATAAGTATTTTTACGCAAGCTAGTTCCGTATGGATCACACAAATCAGATTTTTGAACTACTGACAATGTTAGTCGATTGGCTCTGCGAACGCCTGGCGGAGACAACCGGCCAGAGCAACGGGACTGAGCGGCTTCCTGACCAGGAAGGTCCGCGTCTCGGCGCAAAACTCGCTGTGTTGACCTGGGCGGGAGGTCACAAGCACCACTGGCACATTCAACGCCTGGCGGATATGGTTTACCGCGTTCGCGCCGGATTCCTCGCCATCAAGCTCCGCATCCGTAATCACCAGATCCGGCGCAGCGGATGAGGCACAGGCGATCACCTCGCGCGGCGAACTGAACGGGCCGACCGGATCAAAACCCAGTTCCTCCACAAGGTCATGGAGCTGCTGCGCCATGACAACGTCTGGCGCGAAAATCAGAACCCTGCGCGACCAGCCAAACCCGGTCAGAACATGTGCGCGGCCGATAGCGGCTTCAAGCTCGCGTTCAGACATCCCCGTGATTTCGGCAGCTTCCAAGGGGGAGAACCCCTCAAAGGCACACAGCAGCAGCGCGGCCCGGTCCATGGGGCTGAGCCTGGCCAGGAGATAATCGAGCCTGTTGGTGGGGGTAAAACCCGGCCGGTCGACGGGTATCCAGCGGCTGTGAAGAGCCTTGAACACCTCAATACGGGCCGAAGCAGGATTGCTTTTATCCTGTGGCTTTAACTGCTGCAGCGCATCCACCAGCAATTCATCGGATTCATCAGTATCAAGACAAAGAAATCTGGCGTACCGGCGGACCGAACCAAGTTGAACTGTAATTTCACCATCCATGACTTTGGGCCTTTATTTATTTTTATCGCCCGCAATCCCTCTGATTGAGCAATCTAATGCATTGGAAGCTGCACGGCTAGCTCAAACAATCAGAAAGTTTTTCGTCTGAAACAAATCAGACGGCAATCGGTTGATTAACAACGCCGATAGCAAAAGGCCTTTTCCCCATGGCAAAATCTCCCACTACTGTGGACCAGTTGAGGCACGACATCGACCGGGGCCGCACGCATGACAAGGTCGACTTTCCTGACCCTGCCGCCGCACCTCTGGGGTCCGATGAGGAGGCTGCCGGCACGCAAGTGACGCCGTTCGAGGCCAGCCAGGCACGGCACGACGAAACCAGCCGGCCAGCAAGCAAGGCCGGAGCGCCCGGTCTGGAGGAACGCAATCCGCGCAAGGCCAACCTGTTCATCGTGCTGGGTGCTGGCATCGCCGGTACTTTAGCGCTCCTCGCCTTGGCGACATGACCGGCCATTCCATCGGCGAGCGGCAAGGACGCCCGCGCGGGTTTCCGGCGGACGTCCCTGATCACGCTGGACCGTTGAAGCCCAGGCCCTAGGCGGCCTGCTTGTTCACCTGACTTTCAGCCAGCTTGGTCAGCTTCTTGTCGGTATTTTTCTCTTCCTCGAGCGTTTCCTCGAGAAGCTTGCGGCTGTCTTCATGGCCAAGCTCGCTTGCCCATTCGCACAGCGTACCGTAGCGGGCGATCTCATAGTGCTCGACGGCCTGGGCACCGGCGAGCAAGGCGGCTGTCAGCACATCCTTGTCCTTGATCTCGTCCATCAGCTCCTCCGCCTCGTCGATAATGCCCTCGATGGCCGGACACTCCTCACCTTCGGCTTTCTTGCCGAGCTGCTCGAAAACCTTCTCGAGGCGGCGGACCTGCTCTTCGGTTTCCGTCTTGTGCGTCTGGAACGCGGCCTTCAGGTCAGTATTGTCGACCTTGTCGGCCATCTTCGGCAGCGCGTTCACGATGCGCTTTTCGGCGTAATAAATGTCGCGAAGCCCATGGATGAAAAGGTCTTCTTTTGTCTTGATGCTCATTTGCGGCTCTCCCTGCGGGGTTGATGGAGGCCGGTGAACAACGGTGGCAGGCATTGGTTCCAACACACGATCCGGCAAAATCAGATACGCGTGACAGCGCACTGAAAAAATGCCGGAACGCACGGAACAATAAGGCTGGCCAATGATTTCCCGTTCAGCGAGCCGGTTTCCCCTCCCCGCGCCGGCCGCTTCACCCGGCTCCCCCGCAATGGCCGGGACACAGCCCGGACAGCCCGCCTTGTTCCGGGCCGCCGCCGGAGGCAGTGGCCAGCTACCCCGCCCAAACAGCCACTGCATCCGGCGGCATTTTTATCCATTGAAACGAAACGGTCAGGCTGGCCGGAAGGTCAGCCGGTAAGGGCTGAGCGTGGCCGGCATATCGCCGCCGGCCCGGACCGCGCCGGATTCTTCCCGCCACTGCTGCTCTATCAGACGGCGCAGCGCCATTGCACTGGTCATCAGCACGAGATGGCGGGCCGGGCAGCGGGCCGGCCCGGCGCTGAATGGAAATACGCCCCTCTGGTCTACGGTCTGCCCGTCCTGCCATATCTCCGGCGCGAAGCGATGCGCGATATCGCCAGCGGACGGACCGCGATGGAAAAACGGGGCGAAAATGATAACGCCGGAGTCTTTGACAAGGGCGCACCCGTTGAGGTCGGCCTCTTCGCCTGTCTGCCGCAATATGGCTGGCGTGGTCGGCCAGAGCCGCAGCGATTCCATCACACAGGCGCGCAAATAACCCAGATCCTCGGTGGCGCGCTCCTTCCGGGCGCGCTCATAAGCCTCCGGATCGGCACGAAGTAATGCCAGCGCCCGGAAAACTGCCATTCCTGCAGGGTCGTAGGCGAACAGCCAGTGCGCAACCTGATGAGCGGGCGCATCGCCGGGTGAAGCCGATGCGGCAACGCGGCTGGCGAGCGATCCGGGTTCCGCGCGCTCCAGATGCGTGTCCAGTCGCCTGTAAAAGGCTTTTAAGAGGCGCTTTCTGCGCGGACGAAGAAAGGCCCAGTTAGCCGCTTTTCTCAATTCGGCCAGCTGGCGGCTCAGTTTCTTATCATCACGCGCGCCCTCCCCCAGAACAACCCGGCGGACAACACGAAACCAGGCCTCGGAGAACGTGTCCCAGTCGAGTCGGCCGTCCGGAGGCAGCAACAAGGGGCCCAGCTCGTCATCAATGATGGCTTCGAACGCGGCGGCGCACGGGTGGGACACTTCCTCAGAGGCCAGTACCTGCTCATTGAAGCTGCGGCGATTACAGCGCTCGGCGCCGCGCGAAGCCAGCGAAACCCCGGGCTCGAAATGGGCCAGCGCCGACTGCTTCTCGTCGCTTGCCGCCATGAAGGGTGCCGAGGTGTTGTCCAGCACCTCCATCGCATCCTCAGGCGACAGGATGACCACGCGGGGCCGGCCGGGCAGTTTGAGCTGCAAAGGCCGGTTCCCGTAGGTCGAGCGCAACCGGGTCAGCGTGCGAATGGCGCGCGCATCAGTTTCCATACGGTCGGCGAGTGCTAGCACACTTCTGCGCCGGATCAGCACGCCCTTGCCGAGGGTCGGCAGGGCAACGTCCAGAGCAAAGGCCAGCGTGTCGCCTGCGGTTGCGCGGGAGGGTCCTCTCTGCGCCATGCTTCACCGGCTCGCAGGCAGATCGCTCGCGTCACGTCCGAGATAAGCCAGCGTCAAGATTTGCAGATTGTCCTTCACCCATGCGGCCATAGCCTCCTCCTGCGCGAGGATCTTGCCGCAGGCCTCGGCGATCTCGGTTTCGCCAGCGGTCTCTGCCGCAGCAATGAGCACAGTGTAGGAGGCCACCTCAAGGTTCTCAAAAGCGTGCAACGCCAGAGCCCAGTTCATGATTTCGTCGTCAGCGAACATGCCGCTGATAGCCTGGCCCTTGGCCAGCAGCTTTGAACCGGCATCCTTGAATGACGAAGTATCTTCGCCCAGGGCCTCCAGACATCCGCGCACGATCTCTGCCTGGTCTTTCGTTTCCTCAAGATGCT
Source organism: Glycocaulis sp. (assembly GCF_051859565.1). Lineage (GTDB taxonomy): Bacteria > Pseudomonadota > Alphaproteobacteria > Caulobacterales > Maricaulaceae > Glycocaulis. Next base: position 148,766 of record NZ_JBHYFK010000003.1, on the reverse strand, counting down.
CACGCACCCGCGCCTCAAACTGCGGATAGTGTTTCACGCGATCAAGGTGCCCCTTGAGCATGGTTTCGGCTTGTTCTTCCATGGCGTGCGCATCGCGCAGCCATTGCACCAGCCGCTCTCTGGCCTGGGTCATTGTGCACTCTCCTTGCTGTCTCAAAATGCTAGTCTGCGCCGAGAGCGTTTGCTCTCTCCGTCCAGCTGCGAAGCTCGTCCAGACGCGTCTCGGCGTAATCGCGTATGGGCTGACGTCCCGGGGCGCCGGCGTACTCCTCGTACAGGGCAAGCTCCGCCTCATGGGCCTCGCGCATCTGCTGAACGAAGGACGCATCGAAATGATCGCCCTGTACGTCGCGAAGCCGCTCAAGCCGCCCCTCAATCATCTGCCCCGCCTGGGTTGCGCTCCACGCGGCGCTGCCTGGCGCCTCGGGACTGCCCGTGCGCGACTGGCTTCCCGGCTCGTCTTCTGTTGCTTCCCGGGCGCGCAGGAAATTGCGGTCGCTCACCGTGCCGGGACCTTCCGTACTCGCGTGGGGATGGTGGGTCTGCAGACGTTCCAGCGCATCTGCTTCGATCGCGGACGCATTGGCAGCGCGTGTCAGGGCCAGTGCTTCCTGGCGCTGATCTGCCACCATCCGTTCGGCGAACTCCCGGATTTCCTCTGCCTCGGCAAGCTCTGCCGCCATCTGCCCGGCTTCGATCTTGAAGATCACCCAGAGTGCTGCCTCGGTAGCGAACTGGTTGGACCGCAGCCCTTCTTCCTCCACAAGCACCGGCTCCGCCGTTGAAGGCTCCATGCGGGCTGCAGGGGTCAGTACGATTATTGCTGCAGCCCATATGCCCCTGTGGAACGTCTTCATATCGGCCTCCGGCTGATTGCTTACAGGCCACGCCAACCAGCCCCGGCGCGAATTGTTCCTACCACTGGCGCTTTTCCGGCGAGGGTGGATTGGAGGGGCGCGGCATGCGCCGCTGCCGGCGCAGCGCTCCTCCACGCCCGAGTGCAAAAATGACGATCACCGCAACAATCGCCGCCGTAATCAACGCGATCCAGATCATATCCATGGCCGTGCTCCTCGTTTCGTCCACCTCAGGCAGGCGGGCGGATGGAACAAAGAAGCGAGCGGTTGGTTCCCTAGTCAGCCTATGGTGCAGAAACAAGCAGGAGGGCGCCCATGATCAAGAGAGTATTCGGCGACAGGCCTCCGCCTCCCCTACCGTGGTGGCGGGTTGAAGCTGCCGGTATCGGCGTTGTTGCGGCGCTCGGCCTGCCGATGGTCATCGACCAGTTTTTTCACGCCATGAATGTGTTTCCACCCACGCGCGCGCTCATCATCGAGCCAGGCGACCATATCCTCGCCTTCTCATACCGATTGCTGGCATTGATCTTCGGCGCATTTCTGGCAGCCCGCATTGGTCCGCCTGGCGTTTACCGGACTGCTCTGGCCATAGGCGTAATCGTGCTCCTGGCTAATGTGCTAGCCGTGATCTCCATCCGGCCGGAAGGTCCGGCATGGCACCTCATCGCCATGGCGATTGTGGCGCTTCCAGCGGCGCTTCTGGGTGCCTGGCTCGCCTATATCCGGCAGCGTCACCGCCGCGTGGTGTAACGACGAATTGCGGCTGTACTCTCGCTGCATTTTGTCGCCGGGCGCATGATTAAAGTGGAAGGTGACAACTTCGCTCCGAAAGTTCCTGTAATTAGGTGACTCGACCTTACAGGCTGCAGGCGTCATGCTGGCCGGGCAGGACGCTTGCAGGAAGGCGGCCGGAACCGGTGATGAACCAGTCAATACTCCTGATCGCGGAGGATAGCCGTTGCGTGGGCTGCGAAGTGCGTACGCACGGCATTTGCGCGCGGCTGGATACTGGTCAGATTTCCGACATGGAGGCCGCGGTCTCGGTCAAGCGGCTGAGCGAAGGCCAGATATTGATGCTGGAGGGCGACCGCAGCGATCACGTTGCCAACGTCACCAGTGGGCGGCTTAAGGTCTACAAATCCCTGCCCGATGGCCGCACGCAGCTTTTGCGGGTCCTGCGTCCGGGCGATTTCATTGGCGCGCCCTTCCGCATAACGACAGGCTACACCGTCTCCGCCATCACGGATTGTGAGCTGTGTGTGTTGCCACGCAAGGCTCTTAAAACACTATTCGGCCGCCATAATGAAATCGAGCATGCCGTCATGCGCCAGCTGGAGAATGAGCTCGCCGACGCGCAGTCACGCATTCTGGCGCTTGGGCGCAAGACAGCCATGGAACGGGTGGCCGGCTTCCTCCTTGACGAGCATGAACTTGCCCGCACCTGCGGCGACCGGCAGGCAGGCCCACTGACCCTGCCCCTCGGACGCGCCGAGATCGCCGATCTGCTCGGACTGACCATTGAGACCGTCAGCCGGAACATGACCCGGCTGAGGAAGGCCGGCATCATCACGCTGGAGGGCGGGAAGTCTGAATGCGTGCACATACTGGATGAAAGCCGTCTGGCCATTGCAGCAGGCAGCGAGGACCATTGATCCGGATCAATGCCCGGCGAGAGCGGGACCTTCACACTCGGTTTTGAAGATCGGAGTGTGAGTGATGCGTGAGCCTCCATTTGTCCTGCGCGACGCGCTGTTGGAGACGTGCGAGCTGCTGGAGGCGATCCGCTCAGAGTTGAGGTTGCGCGACCAGATGCACGCGTATGCGGTCCTTTATGCTGTTCTCCGAGCAGCGCGCCAGGGCATGCCCGCTGCTTCAGCCCTGCGCATGGCGGCCGGCATGCCCCTGGTCACGGCCGGTCTGGCCATACAAGGCTGGCACACACGCGTAGACGCTGCCCCAACTGGTACCTTCACAGACCGTGTTGGCGACGGCTTGCCGCTTGGATTTCCCGTTCCGGCGGAGACCTGCGCGACGGGCGTTCTGGCCGCATTGGCGAGCCGCATGGAACCCGACGCACTAGCCAGCCTGCGCGCCGGCGCATCCGGTGCCTGCCTGTCCGGTGCGGGCCCGCACCCCCAAAAGTAGCAAGGAGAGCTCAAAATGGCCTACCGCACACTCATGGTTCATGTCTCGTCTGACGGCTTCAAAAATGGCCGGATTGAGAGAGCCCTCGAACTGGCGAAGACGTTCGATGCCAGGCTGATAGGCGTGGGCGCGATGGCCCGCCCTGAAGCGATTGTCACGCCGGAGGGCGTGATGTACCCCGATCCTGACAATGTCTCGATACTGGAAAGGGATCTGAAAGCCCTTTCATCGCGCTTTTCGAAAAAGGCGGCAGTTCTGGGCAAGGACAAGATCAGCTGGCGAAGCGCCCTCACGGCCCCGGCGCCCTTCCTTGCAGAAAATGCTCGCGCCGCTGACATGGTGATCGTCAGCTCACGCGCAGACAAGGACTTCCCGGTGATTGGCATCGACCCGTCCGATGTAATCATGGCAGCAGGACGTCCCATCCTCACCGTGCCCCGTGGAAAGGGCGAGCTGGATTTTTCTACTGTTCTGGTTGCGTGGAAGGATACGCCGCAGGCCCGCCGCGCCGTAGCAGCGGCTCTCCCGGTACTGGCCCTCGCCAAGCGCGTCGTGATCATGGGAGTTGGGGATGATAGTGCCGAGGCCGCGCTTAACGACGTGGCCGCCTGGCTAGACAGTCATGGGGTGAAAGCCGAAGCCGTTCATGTGAGCGACCGGAACGCCGGACGGGCGATTATCAGAGCCGCAGAACTGCAAGGAGCTGGCCTGATCATCGCCGGCGCCTATGGCCGCAGCCGCCTGCGCGAATTCATCCTCGGCGGAGTGACGCGGGATTTGCTGTTCAAAAGCAAGACACCCTGCCTGTTCAGCCACTGACCAGCCCCGTTTGCGCTTGCAGTAGATGCAAGGCGCCTCAAGACTGATACGCGCCCCCAAGGCTTGCTCAGGCCTTGGGGGCGCTGAAACGCAAAGCGCTGCCAGCGGACCTGCCCATGCCCGAGACGTCACACCTCCCCGATTCCGCACCAGCCAATATTGAATGGCACGCCCTGACGCCCGATGCCGCTCTGGAGAAGCTGGACGCTGGACACAAGGGCCTTGCCAGCGACGAGGCGGCGGCGCGGCTGGAGCGCTACGGACCTAACCGGCTGGAGGCCGCGCGCAGGCGCAGCCGGCTCGCACGGCTTGTCGCCCAGCTGCATAACCTCCTGATCTATGCGCTGATCGCCGCAGCGTTTCTCGCCGCCGCCATCGGGCACATTACCGACGCGGTGGTGATTGCGGCCGTGGTGATCGTCAATGCGGCCATCGGCTATATCCAGGAGGGCCGGGCAGAGCGCGCGCTCGACGCCATTCGCGGCATGATCGACCCCAACGCCGCCGTTCTGCGCGATGGCAAACGGGTCACGATACCCGCCTGTGAGATTGTTCCGGGCGATGTCGTTCTGCTGGAAGCCGGTGACCGTGTGCCCGCAGATATGCGCCTTGTCACCGCGCGGGGCCTGCGCGCGGATGAGGCTATACTTACCGGGGAATCCGTACCCGTGGACAAGTCCTGCACCAGATCGGTGGCCGCTGACGCCCCGCTCGGTGACCGGCATACCATGGTCTTCTCCGGCACGCTGATCACTGCCGGGCACGCGAAGGGCGTCGCGGTGGCTACCGGCACGGCCAGCGAACTGGGACGCATCAGCGCGATGCTGGGCGAGGTGGAGCAACTCACCACGCCCCTATTGCGGCAGATGAACCTGTTTGCGCGCCAGCTCACCATCATCATCCTGGCCATGGCCGGGCTGGTCTTCGCCTACGCGGCTTTCACCCAGCACTACGCGTTCGACGATGCATTCATGGCCATGATCGGTCTTATTGTGGCTGCGATCCCCGAAGGCCTGCCTGCGGTGATGACGATCACGCTGGCCATCGGGGTGCAGCGCATGGCGAGCCGAAACGCCATCATCCGACGCCTGCCGGCGGTGGAAACCCTGGGCGCGGTCTCGGTGATCTGTTCGGACAAGACAGGCACGCTCACCCGCAACGAGATGATGGTCGCCGCAGCCGCCACTGCAGACGCGCTGTGGCAGATTGGCGGTTCGGGTTACGCGCCGGACGGCACTTTCAGCCGCGATGGCAATGCGGTGAGCGCACTGGATGACCCGGTACTGGCCGAGCTCTGCCGGGCCGCCCTCCTGTGCAACGATGCCGGCCTGCGCGTGGTCGACGGAGCGCACGCCGTCGATGGCGACCCGATGGAAGGCGCGCTGATGGCCATGGCCCTGAAGGCGGGCCTGGAGGAAACGGAACGCGAGCGCCTTGCCCGTATCGATGCCATCCCGTTTGATCCGCGACACCGATACATGGCGACGCTTCACACCGGGGATGAAGGCGAGCCTGTCGCCTATGTGAAAGGTGCGCCGGAGCGCATTCTGGATATGTGCGCCGCGCAGGCCGCCGCCGATGGCGAAACGGGCCTCGACCCCGCCGTCTGGCACGAGAAGGCCGAGCAGCTTGCCCTTCAGGGCCAGCGTGTCCTGGCTTTCGCCCGCAAGGCGCTGCCCGCTGGCACCACCGAACTCAAGGAAGCAGATGTGGAGAGCGGGCTTGTTCTGCTTGGGGTCACAGGTCTCATCGATCCTCCCCGCGCGGAAGCGATTGAGGCGGTCGCCGAATGCCGCCGCGCCGGCGTCGCGGTGAAGATGATCACAGGCGATCATGCCGGAACGGCCCGCGCCATCGCCATCCAGCTTGGTCTTGCCGATGCCCCGGACGTGATGACCGGGCAGGATCTGGACAAGCTGGATGCGGAGGGGCTGGTAAAGGCAGCCCGCGAGACGGAGGTGTTCGCCCGCACCAGCCCCGAACACAAGTTACGCCTTGTCGAGGCGCTGCAGGCGGACGGCTCCGTGATCGCCATGACCGGTGACGGGGTGAACGATGCGCCGGCGCTGAAACGCGCCGATGTCGGGATTGCCATGGGCAAGAAGGGCACCGAAGCGGCCAAGGAAGCCAGCGAGATGGTGCTGGCTGATGACAATTTCGCCTCCATCGTCGCGGCCGTGCGCGAAGGCCGTACTGTCTATGACAATCTCACCAAGGTGATCGCCTGGACACTGCCGACCAATGGCGGCGAAGCGCTTACCATTATTCTTGCCATCGCATTTGGCCTGACCCTGCCAATCTCGCCCGTTCAGATACTCTGGATCAACATGGTGACAGCGGTCGCGCTCGGCCTGACGCTCGCCTTTGAGCCTACAGAGCCCGACGCCATGCGCCGCCCGCCCCGCCGAGCCGGCGGGAGCATCCTTTCCGGGCGCCTGCTATGGCGCGTAGCCTTTGTATCGATCCTCATGGTTATCGGCACGTTCGGGGTCTATTTCTGGGCGGTGGACAACGGCCTGCCGCTGGAGGCGGCGCGCACCCTGGCGGTAAATGCCATCGTGGTGATGGAGATATTCTACCTGTTCTCGGTGCGCTTCGCCCACGGCACGTCCATGACATGGCGCGGCGCGCTGGGCACCCGGCCGGTCCTTATCGGGGTGAGCGTTGTCGTACTGGCCCAGCTGGCCTTTACGTATCTGCCCTTCATGAACGCGATATTCGGCACCGCTCCTGTCGGTCTGGCAGGTGGAGGGCTGGTCATCGCGGCTGGCGTCGGGCTTCTGGTGGTTGTGGAAGCGGAGAAAGCCATAGCCTCAGCGCTCGCACGCCGCAGCGAAAGCAGGGCTCACGCCTGATGATCGGCCACCAGCCGGGCCAGCGCGCAGGCCGCGATGCGCGACATCGCTTCCTCTGAGCGGCTCGGCAGGACGATCGGCACTTTCGCGCCCATCACCACGCCCGCCGCCACCGCGCCTGCGAGATAATCAAGCTGCTTGGCGAGCATGTTGGCTGCGCCAAGATCGGGCGCGAGCAGAATGTCGGGATCGCCGGCCACCTGCGACACAATCCCCTTCGCTTTCGCCGCGCGGGGTGAAATCGCATTGTCGAACGCCAGCGGCCCGTCCAGCAGCCCGCCCTTGATCTGACCCCGCTCTGCCATCTTGCACAGTGCGGCCGCATCCAGCGTCGCCTGCATGCGCGGGCTCACCTCTTCGACCGCAGCGAGTATGGCCAGCTTTGGCGTCTCTATACCCATGGCGCGGGCAAGATTGATCGCGTTCTGCGCCATATCGGCCTTGCAGGAGAGATCGGGCGTGATGTTCAGCGCGGCATCGGTTACCAGGAGCAGCTTGGGATAGGCTGGCACGTCCATCACATAAACATGGCTCATGCGTTCCTCCCGCCGCAGTCCGCCCTGCCGGGCAACAACAGGCTCAAGAAACTCGTGGGTGTGGATCGCCCCCTTGATCAGCATGTGCGCCCCGCCCTCATTGATGAGGGCGACCGCACGCGCGGCGGAGGCGTGGCTATGCGGCGTGTCGACGATCTCGATGCCGGAAAGGTCTGCGCCGAGCTCTGCGGCCGCCTTGTCGATCCGGTGTTTCGGGCCAACCAGTACCGGCACGATCAGGCCCGCCTCGGCTGCACCCAGCGCGCCGGAAAGCGACAGCGTGTCCACCGGATGGGTCACTGCCGCTTTCAGGGGTGACAGGCTCGCGGCGCGCGCGATCAGCCTCTTCAGCCTGTCGCCCTGCTCATGGATGAAGGCTTCCGGGCGCTGTCCGCGCGCAATGTGCAGCTTTTCAGACGGCGGACGCACTTCCACCCGGCCTTCCGCCGCGACGTCACCCGCCTCGTCCGCGCAGACGCAATCCAGCACGATAGAGCGGTCATCGGCGCGCTTCTCTTTGACAATGATGCGCACATGGCTGGCTTCTCCGATGGCTACCGGGCGGACAAAGCGCAAGTCCTGGCGCAGATAGGCCGTGCCGGGGCCCGGCAGACGGGTACCGATCACCGAGGAGATCAGGGCCGCCGCCCACATGCCCGGCGCAATCACATCCTTGAAGGGCACGCTTTCGGCCACCGAGCGGTTGAGATGTAGCGGGTCCATCTCGCCGGACACAGCCGCAAACAGAAGCGCATCTTCTTCCCGGAACACCCGGCGCAGCTCCGCGCTCATACCCGGCTGTATCTCGTCAAAGGTAAGGCTCTGCAGCGGGCCATCTTCGGGCAGAATTTCTGCGTCGGCCATTTATGCTCCTGTCAGCGCATCAGCACATACTGGCCCGGTGCGTCCTCCAGCCGGGTTTTCTTGTCCGGCCTGAACTCTGCGTCGAGGAAGGTCATGGCAGGTGGCGCGGCACGTTCCCTGGAAAAGCGTTCCAGCCAGTCAGACCATTGCGGCCACCACGAACCCGTTTCTGCCTGCGCCTTCTCAAGCCAACTATCCGGATCAATATAGTGCCGGTTGCCGAGCGTGAGGCAAACCCGGTAATGGCGGTCCTTACGGCCAGGCTCGCTGATTATCCCGGCATTGTGCCCGCCGCTGGCGAGCAGGAAGGTGACATCGCAGTGCGGCAGCAGAAGGTGGGTCTTGTAGACCGACCGCCAGGGCGCCACATGATCGCGCTCCGTGCCCACCGCAAAGATCGGCACCTGTATATCAGGCAGGGCGATCATCTGCCCGCCGGCCTCAAACTGTCCGCGTGCAAGACGATTCTCGAGAAAGAGTTGGCGCAGATACTCAGAGTGCATGCGGTACGGTAGCCGGGTGCCGTCAGCATTCCAGGCAATCAGGTCATTGGGCGGGCGGCGCTGGCCCATCAGATAGTGGTGCTCAATGCGTGACCAGAGCAGATCTGACGAACGCAGCATGGTGAAGGCGCCCGCCATCTGGTGGCTGTCCAGATAGCCCTGCGCCCACATCAGGCTTTCAAGGAAGGCCACTTGGCTTTCTGTCGTGAAAAGCGTGAGTTCGCCAGCCTCCACGAAATCCATCTGTGCGGCCAGCAGCGTCATGGAGGCCAGCCGGTCATCGCCCTCACGTGCCATCAATGCGGCCTGTATCGTCAGCAGCGTGCCGCCGAGGCAGTATCCGGCGGCGTGAACGCGCCTGGCACCCGTTAGCCGGCTCACCGCCTCTATTGCCGCGGCCGGGCCGAGCTTGCGGTAATCTTCCATGCCGAGATCGCGGTCATCCGGGCCGGGATTGCGCCATGAGATCATGAAGACGGTGTGCCCCCTCTCCACGAGGTGGCGGACCAGCGAGTTCTCCGGCGATAGATCGAGAATGTAGTATTTCATGATCCAGGCCGGCACGATCAGTACCGGCGTGGCATGCACATCCGGGGTCTGAGGCGCGTACTGGATCAGCTCGATCAGATGGTTGCGGTAGACAATTTTGCCCGGCGTCACCGCCACGGTTTCACCAGGGCGGAAGGCCTCTGCGCCTTCAGGTGGTTCGTGGCGCAAGGCCCGCCCGGCATCGTCAAGCGCATACAGAGTGCCGCGCACCAGGTTGGCCCCGCCCTCCTCCATAGTTGCGGTGAGCGCCTCCGGGTTGGTGAGAAGAAAGTTGGATGGCGACACGGTGTCGAGCCACTGGCGCGCGCCAAATTCTGCCATTTCCTCGTGCCGCCGGGACACGCCGTGCACGTTGGTGGTCGCCTGCTGCCACCAGTCCTGCACGCTCAGGAACGACTGGGCCATCACGTTATAGGGATAGGTCTGCCAGGCCTCGCCATCAAAGCGCCGGTCCTGCGGCAGGGTTTCGACGCACGGCTCACAATCGCCGCCCGAGGCCGCGTAGCGAGTCAGGTTCCACCAGCGCTCCATGGCTGATTTGCCAAGTTCTGCCTGCTTGCCGGGCGATGCCGCCAGATGGATCGCCCAGTCCGACCACGCATCCAGCATCGCAGCAGGCGACAGACCGCCGGTGAAGCTGGAAAGCGCCGCGCGAAAAGCATGGTCGGAAGCCGCAGCGGGAGCAGTATCGGGTCGGGGTCTGGTGTTGGCCATGAGATCTTGCGGGATAGGGGCGGACGGACTGGAAACGATATTGCCCAACCTTTCGCGTAAGAGCGCAAGGCGCATTGACCTGAATCAATGCGCGCACCGTGTTGAATGCCCATTCTTGGAGCTGTTACGCCCCCTCGTAATTGGAAGGAACCGCCAAATGCCCGCCAAGCAGAAAGCCAACAGCGCCGATCACATGCTGCCCCAGATGAACGCCATCATGGAGATGGGCAGCCGCAATATGGAAATGCTCGCCGAAGCCGGTCACGAAATGACCTCAGGGATGCGAGAAGCCAGCAAGGCCATGCAGGAATTTCTCGGCACCCGCCTGAAAAAGGATGTCGAGGCTGCGCGCACGTTTGCTGATTGCCGGACGCCCGACGAGTTCTGGCGCGCCCAATTCACCTTCTTTGAAGATGCCGTAAAGGACTACTCGAAGGAGGCTACACGGATGATCGACATCGCCAGTTCTGCTACCCTCAACTTTGCACAACCCGTCGAGAAAGCCGCCGAGGAAGCGCTGAAGTCCATCAGCGAAGCCAACGAGAAAGTCAGAGAGACGGCGCAGAAGGCTGTCAAACAGGACGCCTGACCGTCCCGCCATTGCGAGCCTGCTTAAAGGGGGCCGTGCCTGCGGCCTCCTCATTTCTGCCAATTGCCCACGCCGTCCAGGAGACCTCCCCCATGTCCGTTACGATGAAATTCGATTTTGCCGGCAAGACAGCCATCGTCACCGGCGCAGCCTCCGGCATAGGCGCCGCTATCGCGCTGGAACTTGGCCGGTCTGGTGCACGGGTCATCGTGTCAGACCTCGACGATGCCGGTGCGCAGAAAATTGCCGATGCCATCACGGCCGCAGGCGGGAAGGCCCATGCGTTTGAGGCCGATGTATCCGACGATGGCGAGATGGCTGCTCTTGTGGACTTCGCGGTCAAGAAGGGCGGCGGGCTGCACATGGCCGTCAACAATGCCGGTATCGCCGGACCGATGGCGCATCTGGCCGATTATCCGGTCGATGGCTGGCGCCACGTGATCGACGTCAATCTGCACGGCGTGTTTTACGGCATGCGCCACCAGATCCCGGCCATGCTGAAATCGGGCGGCGGTTCCATCGTAAACATGAGCTCGATCCTGGGCAGTGTCGGCTTCCTCAATGCCAGTGCCTACACCGCCTCCAAGCACGCCGTGGTCGGCATGACCAAGGCCGCCGCGATGGAATATGCCCCGCAAGGCATCCGCATCAATTCCATCGGCCCGGCCTTTATAGACACGCCCTTGCTGACGAATAATCTCGATGCCGAGCTTCTCTCCCAAGTGTCCAGCCTGCACCCTGTCGGACGCATGGGCACTTCTGAGGAAGTCTCTGCGCTGACCTGTTTCCTCCTGTCTGAGCGGGCGGGTTTCATCACGGGCAGCTACCATCTCGTCGATGGCGGATACACAGCACAGTGAGGATCCTGGTCTTCAACGCCGGCAGCTCCAGCCTGAAGTTCGGCGTGTTCGAAATCGGGAGTGGCGAAGCGCACCTGCTCAAGGGCGGATTCGACCGCTTCGAGGACGGCCATTGCACGCTGAAGCTCGTCTTCAAAGGCGAGGCCATCGAGCGCCATGTAGCGTGCGGCGATATCGGCGCAGCGGCCAGCATCGTGCCCGGTTTGCTGAGCGAGTTCGGCCTGTCAGAGCTAGCTGCGGTAGGCCACCGCATCGCCCATGGCGGGCCGGACTTTACCGAACCCACATTACTGGACGATGCGGCCATCACCGCCATCGAGGCGATCACGCCGCTCGCCCCACTGCATAATCCGGCCAATCTCGAAGCGGTGCGGCTCGCCCGTGCGCTCTGGCCCGCCCTGTCGCAAATAGGGGTGTTCGACACCGCCTTCCACCAGACCAATCCGGCGGCGGCCACAACCTACGCCGTGCCGCTCGCCTGGCGTCAGGCAGGTCTGAGGCGTTATGGCTTTCATGGCACCTCGCACAAATACGTGGCCCAACGCGCAGCAGACGCGCTCGGCCAGCCTCTGGCCGCGCTGAAGATCGTGAGTTGCCATCTGGGCAACGGGGCGAGCGCCTGCGCCATTGATGGCGGGGTTTCGCTGGACAGTTCCATGGGCATCACCCCGCTGGAAGGGCTCGTCATGGGCACCCGGTCCGGTGATGTGGACCCCGGGGCGTTCGGCTTCCTCGAGCGCCAGCTGGGCCTCTCGATCGAGGAGATCGAAGACGCGCTCTACCGCAGAAGCGGCCTTCTGGCGCTTGGCGGGGCGGCCGACATGCGCGATATCGAGGCGCGCGCGGGCAAAGGCGACATGCAGGCTCAGCTCGCCATCGACGTCTATGCCTGGCGGGCACGCAAATATATCGGGGCCTATGCCGCCATCATGGGCGGGATTGATGCGCTGGTCTTCACCGGCGGGATTGGCGAAAACTCCCCCGGCATGCGCGTGCGGATCTGCGAAGGGCTGGAATTTCTGGGCCTCGCCCTCGACGCGGACCGCAATCACACTGTGATGCTGGACGATTATGCCGCGCCCCGCATCGAGAAGGATGGATCGCGCGCTGCCGTGATCGTGACGGAAACGGCTGAACAGCTCATGATAGCGCGTGAGACGGCGCAGGCGCTGATGAACAAGTGATGGCCAGGCAATCCTCCCCTCCCCGCCCGGGCAATGGCACCTGCTTCAGTACGCGTGGTGTAACCAAGGTCTATGGCTCCGGCCCGGCGGCCGTCCATGCCCTGCGCGGGGTGGATATCGACCTGCCTGAGGGCGAGATGGTGGTGGTGCTGGGCGCCTCAGGTTCGGGCAAATCCACCTTCCTGAACATTATCGGCGGGCTTGATACCGCCACCGAAGGCGAGGTCGTCTTCCGGGGACAGGACATCTCGAAAGCGAACGAGCGCGAACTGACCCGCTACCGGCGCCAGCATGTCGGCTTCGTCTTCCAGTTCTACAACCTGATGCCGAGCCTTACCGCGCGAGAGAATGTCGCCCTCGTCACCGAGATCGCCGACAATCCGTTGAGCCCGGAGGATGCGCTGGCGCTGGTAGGTCTGGAACAGCGCATGGATCATTTCCCGGCCCAGCTCTCCGGCGGGGAGCAGCAGCGCGTCGCCATCGCCCGCGCCGTCGCCAAACAGCCTTCCGTGCTTCTGTGCGACGAGCCGACCGGCGCGCTGGACTCCAAGACCGGTATCCGCGTGCTCGAAGCGCTCAAGACCGTCAATGATGATCTGGGCGCGACGACCCTGCTCATCACGCACAATGCCTCCATCGCGTCGATTGCCAATCGTGTGGTCGTGTTTGCCGACGGCAAGGTGCGCGAGGTGCGTGAGAACACCACCCGCAAGCAGCCGCAGGACATCTCATGGTAGGCGGGCTGCTCAACTGGCTCTCGGCACTGGACCGGAAGCTCGTACGCGATCTGTGGCGCATGAAGGCGCAAGGTCTCGCAATTGCGCTGGTCATCGCGGGCGGGGTGTCGGTGCATCTTCTGGCGGCGGGCATGCTCAGCTCGCTGGAGGAGACCCGCAAGGCCTATTACGAGCGCTATCTGTTCGCTGATATCTGGGCCCCGGCCGTGCGCGCGCCCGACGCGCTTGTTCACGATATCCGCGCCGTTGATGGCGTGCAGGCCGCCGAGACCCGCATCCGCATGCCGGCGCTCTTTGACCTTGCAACCATGAACGAGCCGGCCTCCGGCACCATCATCTCCCTGCCCGATGCGAGCGAGCCTGCCGTCAACCGGCTGCACCTTGTCAGGGGGCGTTTCCCGTCGTCAGAGCATCGCGACGAAATCGTGCTGCTGCAGGCCTTCGCCGACGCGCACGGGCTCAATCCGGGCGATGTGCTGCCCGCTACCGTCTACGGGGGACGCCGCGAACTGCGCATTGTCGGCATCGCCCTGTCACCGGAATATGTCTATGCGATCGCGCCGGGTGAAATGGTGCCCGACGACCGCCTGTTCGGCGTCGCGTGGATGGGACGCAGGGCGCTTGCCCGTTCGGTAAATCAGGACGGCGCGTTCAACGAGGCGGTGATACGTTTCGCCCGAGGCGCCTCCGAAGCGGCCGTGATCGCCGAGCTGGACCGGATACTGGGCCCCTATGGCGCGCCGGGCGCCTATGGGCGGCGCGATCAAGTATCCGACGCCTTCGTCTCCAGCGAGATGGAACAGCTGGGAACGATGGGCAGCGTAATCCCCCCGGTCTTTCTTCTCGTGGCGGCCTTCCTCGTCAATGTGGTGATCGGGAGGATCATCGCGGTACAGCGCGCCGGGATCGGTCTGATGAAGGCATTTGGCTATTCAAACACCGAGGTCACGCTGCACTATCTGAAAATGGTCGGCGCGATAGCCTTTGTGGGCCTGGCGCTGGGCGCTGCGGCCGGCATCTGGCTGGGGCGCGGGATGGCAACGCTATACATGGAGTATTTCCGCTTTCCCTTCCTGGTGTTCGATGTGCGCCTTGCCGATTTCGCGCTGGTATCGGGGGTCGCGCTGGCGGCCATTCTGGGCGGTGCAGCGTTCGCCGTGCGCCGGGCGGCGGCCCTGAACCCCGCCGCGGCAATGACACCGCCCCCGCCGCCGGACTATTCCAGAGCCGTGGGCACCCGCCTCACCCAGGCGAAAATATTCGACCAGCAGACCCGCATGATATTGCGCCAGATCGTGCGCTGGCCGTGGCGGGCGGGCCTGACCGTGGCCGGCGTCGCTGCCTCCGGCGCGCTGCTGATCGGCACGATGTTCTTCACCGACGCGCTCGACGAGATGATCCATACCAGCTTTGCGGTGGCCAACCGGCAGGAGGTGACGGTCGTCTTCGCCGAGCCGCGCTCGCAAGCGGCCTTTTTCTCGATTGCCCGCCAGCCCGGCGTGATGGCGGCTGAGCCCTTCCGCGCCGTCCCGGCGCGCCTGCGGCACGGCCCGGCGCAGGAGCGTATCTCCATCATCGGCGCCCCGCTGGATGCGCATCTCTCCCGCCTGATCGACGAGCAGGGCCGCACCATCACCCCGCCGCCGGGCGGGCTGGTACTCACCGCAGACCTCGCTGCCAAGCTGGGCGCGCGTGCGGGCGATGTGATCGGGGTGGAGATCACCGAAGGCCGCCGCCCGGATCTGGAAATGCCCATAGCCGCGATTGCGACAAGCTATGTGGGCTCCGGCGCACGTATGGAGATAGCGGATCTCAACCGCCTGATGGGCGAAGGCCCTGTCGTCTCGGGCGCCTTCCTGACCGTCGATGCTGACAGTGTGGACACGCTCTACACCCGGCTGAAGGAAGCCCCTGCGATCGCCGGTGTCAGCCTGCAGACCATGGCCATGCAGCGCCTTGATGAGCTGATGGATGAGAGCCTTGGCACGTCGATCTTCGTCTTTGTCATCTTTGCCGGACTGATCGCGCTGGGCGTCGTCTATAACGCGGTGCGTATCTCCTATGCCGAGCGCCAGCGCGAGCTGGCCTCGCTGCGTGTACTGGGATTTTCGCGCGGTGACGTCTCCTACATCCTGCTCGGCGAAGTCGCCTTCCTGACGCTGATAGCCCTGCCCGTGGGCGCGGCTGCGGGCACTGGCCTTGCCTGGTACATGGCCAGCGCGATGAGCTCGGACATGTTCCGCCTGCCGTTCGTTATTGCACCGGCAACCTACGGCTTTGCCGCCATTGTCGTTCTGGTGATTACAGCCGCCTCCAGCCTTCTCGTCCGCCGCCAGATCGACCGGCTGGACATGGCCGAAGCCCTGAAAACGGGAGAATAGTCCCATGACCCTTCCCAAGGCCGATTTCCGCACCGTTTTCTGGACCGCTGCCGGTCTGGCCGTGCTGGCCCTGCTGGTTGTCGCCTTCTGGCCGAGCGCCGAGCTGGTGGACATGGTGGAGGCGCAAAGCGGCGATCTCACTGTCACCGTACGCGATGAGGGCCGCACCCGCGTGCGCGAGGTCTATCAGGTCTCCGCGCCGCTGGCCGGGCGGCTGGTGCGCATCGGCAACCGGGCAGGCGAAACCGTATCGGCGGGCGATGTGGTCGCTACCATCCTGCCCGGCGATCCGGTGCTGCTGGACGAGCGCACCCGGCGCGAGGCCGAAGCCGCCGTCGCTGCCGCTGAAGCCGCCATCGACTTCGCGCGCGCCGACCTGCAGCGCGCCCTGGCCGAACAGTCAAATGCCCGGGCCGAAACCGAACGCGCCCGCAATCTGTTCGAGCGTCAGGTGATCGCTCAGGCGGGGCTGGACCGGGCCGAACTCGCCCTGCGCACCGCGAATGCCGCCGTCGTGACCGCCCGCGCCAGCGTATCCATGCGCGAGGCGGAGCTGGCCGCGGCGCGCATCCGTCTCATCGAGCCGGATGGGGGCAATGGGCCGTTGCCTGCCGTACAGGTGCGCGCGCCTGCCTCGGGCCGGATATTGCGCGTCCTGCAGCAGAGCGAGGGCATTGTCGCCGCCGGTACGCCGGTGATGGAGATCGGCGATCCGCACGACCTCGAGATTGTGGCCGAATTCCTGTCCAGCGACGCGGTGCGTATCGAGGCAGGTGCTGAAGCCGAAATCCGTGCCTGGGGCGGGGCGGCGTTAAGGGGGCGCGTCCGGCTGGTGGAGCCGTTCGGCTTTCTGAAAATCTCTGCGCTGGGCGTTGAAGAGCAGCGCGTCAACGTGATCGTCGATCTCCTTGATCCGCCCGAAAACTGGGCGACGCTCGGCCATGGATATCGGGTAGAGGCCGCAGCTACGGTGCAGAGGGTGGAAGGCGCCATACTGGTCCCCGTCGGTGCCTTGTTCCGCCGTCAGGGGCAATGGGCCGTCTTCAGGGTGGATAATGGCCGCGCCCACCTGCGCATGGTCGAGGTGGGGGCCAATGACGGTCAACACGCCGCCATCACCGCAGGGCTGGAGGCTGGCGACCGGGTGGTCGTCCATCCCGGCCAGAACATTGCCGACGGCACGGGCCTGCGCCAGCGCAGGATTGATGAATAGGCCAGTGGAACAGGAAAGCCCGCGTCAGGCACCTGGCTCGGCTGCTTTCGATCTCTACGAGTAGAAAATGGCGCGTAGAGGAAGGGCATGGTGAGAACTTCCTTCTCGCGGTCAAGCTAAACCAATCATCCCTCTAACGCTATGGAAGTGCGCCACTTTTATTCGGCTCCGGGCAGTGCTCCGGTCACAACACCTTTAGCTGAACACACGCCCCGGCCGAATTCTGGTGGCTATACGTCGTCGGCCGCATCTACGGCTCCGGCCATCTCGGCGCGAATCCACGCAGCGAGCGCGCCGGCCGCCTCTGACTGCCGGCGGCCGCGCGCGAAGGCGAGCCAGTAGTTTTCCCCGCCGGGCATGTCGCCATCGGCAAAGACGCTGACCAGACGGCCATCACTTACCGCATTGGCGGCCAGCACCAGTGCCGGGCCTGCCCCGTTCGTGATAAAGGCCGGCTCCACGGCGATGCCGTAAGCGCCGCGCCGCGCCAGCCATTCCGTCCAGCCAAGCGGGATGCTGGTATCGGCAATGGAAGGCAGGGTTTCGAGATCGCCGGCCCGCTAAACCCGGCCCTTTCTTGTCAGGCGGCTATGTCTCTGGGCATCTTTTTGTGCCTGTCTGAACTTTTGCAGTATCTTGATGCCTTCGCGGGAGATCGAATAGTCTTCACCCTTTCTGGAGCTGACAAGACGCTTTGCGCGCAGGGACTGAAACTCGCTCAATCCTACGCCGTCGAGAAACCACCCTTCCCGCGTTATGAAACTTGCGCCGACTACCCGGCTTCTATCGTCTTTTTCGACCGAGATTTTTCCTCCGAGCGATAGCAGTTCGAGAGCTTTTCTTTCTTGCTTGCTTACATTCATGGTCGTGCACACCCGTTGGGACACCCGAACCGAATGTCCTCATGATCGACGGCGGAGGGGCGCGTGGCCGCGCCCCTCGCGAGCGCTAGCCCGGAAGCCTCATTCGAAGGTTTTCGAATGGCATCCCTTGATCATCCCGGTCGCGCCTCGAGATCTCCGAGAAGCCAAAGCGGGAGTAGAAGCAGACGGCGTTTTCATTCGCCGCATAGACTTCCAGCTCCAGGGCCCCCTTCAAGGTCAATGCGTGAGCGACCAGGAGACGGCCAACGCCCAGGCCCTGAACACGAGGGTCGACAAACAGGCCGCCTATGAACCTCCCGATCAGGCTAATGAAGCCCACGGGCTCTCCCTGGCCGCATGCGACCCAGGTTTCAGAGTTTGGCAGGTAGTCGGATTCGATCAGCTGTCTCTGTGACCTGAGCATTTTTTCTCCCAGGAAGGGATGGGCCTGCCTGGAAGCCAATAGCCAGATATCAGATAGCTGACTTGCATCCGCGCCCTCATAGGGACGGATAACGATAGTATCGCGTGTCATGGATTGTCCGTAGATAAGTTATGCGCATAGCGCCGCCTCCAGAACTCCGGGGCGGGGTGTGGCCTCAGTTGAGGCGAGCTAATCTGTTACTGCGCATAAAGCTCCTTCTATCGGATCATCGACTGCTAGGAGCTGCCTCCAGACATGTCAAGATGCCGAGGGCTGACACTGGACTACGGCTCCAATCTTCCCTGCCGTCAGCCGTATCAGAGGAAAACTGGCTGGAGCGCCTCCTTTACCGGCACGCCGCTACAATTCGTCGGCCGCATCTACGGCTCCGGCCATCTCGGCGCGAATCCACGCAGCGAGCGCGCCGGCCGCCTCTGACTGCCGGCGCCCGCGCGCGAAGGCGAGCCAGTAGCTTTCTCCGCCGGCCATGTCGCCATCTGCAAAGGCGCTGACCAGACGGCCATCACTTACCGCATTGGCGGCCAGCAGCTTGCGGCCTAGCACCAGTCCTGCGCCCGCCTCTGCCAGAGCCATGGCCGGGCCTGCCCCGTCCGTGATGAAGGCCGGCTCGACGGCGATGCCGTAGGCGCCGCGCCGCGCCAGCCATTCCGTCCAGCCAAGCGGTATACTGGTATCGGCAATGAGAGGCAGGGTTTCGAGATCGGCCGGCGTGCGGATCTGGCGGGCGAGCGCCGGTGCCGCCAGCGGGCTCAGCGTCTCGCGCAGCAGGAGCTGGCTGTCCTGCCCCGTGGGGGCATCGGCGCTGCGCAGAACCGCAAGGTCTGCCCCTTCGTCCAGCGCGGTGAGCGGATCGCGGGTGATGATCTCCAGGCCGGGGGCAGAGCTGCGGGCTGCAAGACGCGGAGCGAGCCAGAGGCTTGCCATGTCGAACGGCAGAGCCAGCACGATGCGCGCCGCACCCGCATGCTCGCGCATGGCCGCACTCGCCTCCCCCATCAGCTCGAACGCCCGACTCAGCCGGTCCAGCGCCGCACCGCCCCGTTCCGTCAGGCGCAAGGACCGCCCCTCACGCTCGAACAGGGCAGAACCGATCAGCGCTTCAAGCTGGCGGACCTGCTGGCCGATGGCCGCGGGCGTCACGTTCAGCTCTCCAGCTGCGGCAGCAAAACTGCCGCGGCGGGCAGCGGCCTCGAAGGCACGCAGGGCATTGAGCGGAGGCAGAGCGGCCATGGCAAACCAACAAAAGAAAATCTATCCGATATAGGCAGAATAACTGATTGGAGAAAACAATCCATAGCGCTTTAGGCTGGTCATCCAGATCTGAAGGACCACGCCTTATGGACCAGTTCCTGCCTGCCATTTCCTTGAAGGGCGCCCGCGTCATCGTTATCGGTGATGGCGAGGCCGCCCGTGCCAAACTGCGCCTGTTTGCCAGCGCGCCTAGCGAGCTGGTCTGGCGCCCGGCGGTCAAGACCATCAATCCTCCCCCGGCTATTGATGGAGAAACCGGAGCCCGTATCCTCCCGGGCAGGTTCGTGCCGCCGGGCGCCTTTTCCGGCGCGAAATTCGTGTTCATCGCGCTGGAGGATGAAGCCCGTGCCGTCCGCCTTGCCGCGCGGGCACGCCGGGCAGGCGCTCTGGTCAATGTGGTCGATAATCTGCCGCTGTGCGATTTCTACACGCCCGCCATCGTGGACCGGGGGCCGGTGACTATTGCGCTCTCCACCGGCGGGGCTGCACCCGTTCTGGTGCGTGATATCCGTTCGGCTCTGGAAGGGCTCGTCGCGCCGGGCGTGGGCCTGCTGGCCCGCAGCGCCAACGCCTTGCGCGATACGGTGCGTGACGCGTTGCCAACGGTCGATGAGCGCCGCCGCTTCTGGGAGACGGCCCTGCGCGGCGAAGCGGCAGCACGCGCCGATGCGGGCGATGGCCCCGGCACCTCGCGCGCCCTGATCCGCACGCTGGACCGCTTCCGCGACGGCAAGGCCGAGCCGGGCAGGGTCTTTCTCGTGGGCGCCGGGCCGGGTGATCCTGAACTCCTGACGTTGAAAGCGGTACGCGTGCTGCGCGACGCCGATGTGATCGTGCATGACCGGCTGGTGCCCGAAGCGATATTGCAGCGCGCGCGCCGCGATGCGCGCCGCATCGATGTAGGCAAGCGCCGGGGCCATCATTCCGTGCCGCAGGAGCGCATTGGCGACATCCTCATTGAGGAAGCCCGCAAGGGCCTGCGCGTCGTGCGCCTGAAGGGCGGGGACAGCTTCATCTTTGGCCGCGGCGGCGAGGAGGCCGAGGCCGTGCGCGCTGCGGGTATCGAGGTAGAGGTGGTGCCGGGTATTTCAGCCGCGCTCGCCTGCGCAGCCTCCGCCCAGATACCGCTCACCCACCGCGAAGCGGCTCAGGCCGTCACCTTCGTCACCGGCCAGCCCAAGGCTGACGGGCCGGAGCTGGACTATCGCAGCCTCGCCAGCGCCCGCCATACCCTCGTTGTCTATATGGGCGTGGCCACTGCCGCCGTTCTTAGCGCGAAGCTGATCGCGGCGGGGCGCAGCGGCGATACGCCGGTGGCCATTATCGAGAATGGCTCCCTGCCGGAAGAGCGCAGCGTGTCCGGCAGGCTGTCAGACCTTCCCGCCCTGATCGAAGCACATGAGATCAAGGGCCCGGCCGTGATCGTCATTGGCGAGGTCGTGGCGCGCGCGCCGGAGATGATCTCCGGCCTCGCCCGTCAGGCAGAGCTGGAGGCGGCGGCATGAGAGCGATCACCGCAAACCGGCTGACCGATGGCCATGTCGTCTACCGCCGCGCCGACGGCATCTGGACACCGTGCCTGATCGAGGCGGAACGCTTTGGCGATGAGAAGGCCGCCGAACCGGCGCTGAACGCGGCGCTGCGCGATATCCTGACCGTGGTCGCGCCGTACCTCATCGAGCTCGACGGTGAGCAACCGGGCGGGCGCAAGCATGTGCGCGAGGCGATCCGGCTGAAAGGCCCCACCACCGGCACCAGCCTGCTCTACGCCGGGGAGCGCTAGGCCGATGTATCGTTATGACGAGATTGACCGGTCGATAGTCACAGAGCGCGTGGAGGAGTTCCGCGAGCAGGTAAGCGCGCGTCTCTCCGGCGCGCTCACCGAAGACCAGTTCAAGCCCTTGCGCCTGATGAACGGGGTCTATCTGCAACTGCACGCCTATATGCTGCGTGTGGCCATCCCCTATGGCACGCTGGATGCGCGCCAGATGCGGGTTCTGGCCCATATCGCGCGCCACTATGACAAGGGGTATGGCCATTTCACCACGCGCCAGAACATCCAGTATAACTGGCCGGCGCTGGTCGATATTCCTGAAATTCTGGAGCAGCTTGCCGATGTGGAGATGCACGCCATCCAGACATCAGGCAATTGCATCCGCAACACCACGACCGATCCGTTTGCCGGTGCGGCGCAGGACGAGGTGGAAGACCCGCGCCCCTGGTGTGAGCTGATCCGGCAATGGTCCACCTTCCACCCCGAATTCACCTTCCTGCCGCGCAAGTTCAAGATCGCGGTAACTGGCTCGGACGCCGACCGCGCCGCCATTGGCGTCCACGATATCGGGCTGAAACTGGTGAAGAACGAGGCGGGTGAGACCGGGTTCGAGGTGCATGCAGGCGGCGGTCAGGGCCGCACGCCGCGCGTGGCGGTAAAGCTGCGTGACTTCCTGCCGAAGGGCGAGCTGCTGGCCTATCTGACCGCAATCATGCGCGTCTACAATCTCGCCGGGCAGCGCGACAATATCTACAAGGCCCGCATCAAGATCCTCGTGGAAACCATGGGCGCGCAGGCGTTCACGGCGGAAGTGGAAGCGATGTACCGCCAGCTGCGCGGGCGTGACCTGGCCGTGCCGGCCGAGGAGGCTGCGCGCATTACCAGCTTCTTCCCCGAGCCTTCCCCTGTGGACCGGCCTGAAGGGGTGAGCGATGCGCCGGGCTTTGCCCGCTGGCGGGCCATCAATGTGAAGCCGCACAAAGTACCGGGCCGGGCCATCGTAGTGATCTCCTTGAAACCCCGCGCCGGCTCGCCGGGCGATGCCACTGCTGAACAGATGGATGCCGTCGCCTTCCTCGCCGAGCGCTATGCGGATGGCGAAATCCGCGTCACCAAGGAGCAGAATCTCGTCATCCCCCATGCCGTCGCGGCGCACCTGCCCGCGATTTATGAGGGTCTGCGCGAGGCCGGGCTTTCCACCGCCAATGCCGGGCTGGCCAGCGATATCGTGACCTGCCCGGGGCTGGACTATTGCAGCCTGGCCAATGCGCGCTCGATTCCGGTGGCGCAGGCCCTGTCAGCAGCCCTGATCGACCGGGGGCTGGATGAGGATACGCAAGACCTCACCATTAAGATTTCCGGCTGCATCAATGCGTGCGGCCATCACCATATCGCCAATATCGGCCTGCTGGGCGTCGATAAGAAGGGCGATGAGGTCTACCAGCTGACGCTGGGCGGCGTGGCCGATAATGGCGCGGCGATCGGCAAGATACTCGGCCCCGGCCTGACGCCGGACGAGGCCGTGGAGGCTGTGGCCGCCTGCGTCGGTGTCTTCCGCCGCGAACGCGGGGACGGTGAAACCTTTACGCACACACTGGCCCGTATCGGGTTCGAACCCTTCAAGGAGGCCGTCTATGGGCAATGATACCGCAACAGCGCCCCGGCTGGCCCGCGTGGAGATCGATACCGCCACCACGCCGGACGCGGCGCTGGAGGCAGCGCGCAGCGCACAGGCCATTGATATTCGCTTCCCGGCGTTCAAGGACGGACGCGGCTATTCGCTGGCAGCGCTGATCCGTGAGAGCGGGTTTGCCGGTGAATTGCGCGCGACGGGCGACATCCTGCCCGATCAGAAGGATTACCTCACCCGCACCGGGTTTGACGTGATCGCGCCGGATGACGGCTCTCCGCGCTGGGCCAGGACCAGCTTTACCCATGCCTACCAGCCAGGGCTCGCCAAAGGTGCCAATGACCGGGTGCCTGCCTATCGTGCGCGCGCGCTGGCCATCCGCAAGGCGCAAGTGGAGGCGCTGAACCAGCAATATGGCGATGCCGCGCCGGAGACCATCATTGCCGTCGCGGTGGAGGTGTTTGAGGGGCGGATCGCCATGCTCTCCTCCTTCGGTATCGAGGCGGCACTGGGACTTGCTTTGCTGGCGCAGGTTGACCGCTCGGTGCCGGTGGTCTTCCTCGACACCCAGCGCCATTTTTCCCAGACGCTCAGCTATCGCGACGAGCTGGTGGCGCATCTGCGCCTTGAGGATGTGCGCATCCTCACGCCTGATCCGGCCGAAGCGCGCGCCGCAGACAATGATGGCAAGCTGTTTGAGCGCGATGGCGAAGCCTGCTGTGACCTGCGCAAGGTGCGCCCCCTCAATGCCGGGCTGGAAGGGTTTGATGCGGTCATTACCGGGCGCAAGCGTGCCCATGGCGGCGGGCGGCAAGCCCTGCAGCCCTTCGAGTTCGATGGCGAGCGGGTGAAAATCAATCCGGTCGCCGGGCTGGCCCCTGCCGATATTGCCGCGCTCTACCGCGAGATGAAGCTGCCCGCCCATCCGCTCAGCACGCAAGGTTACACCTCTGTGGGCTGCTGGCCTTGCACCGCGCCCTCATCAGGCGCACATGCACGCGACGGGCGCTGGCCCGGTTCGGATCGCAGCGAGTGTGGTATCTTCGATCCGGTCCGCACGGCGCGGGCAGATGCGGCGCGCAAGCGGGCCGTGCGCCTTATCGGATAGGCGGGACGCGCATGACAGGCCAGATTATCGACCTTATCGGCAATACGCCGCTGATCCGGCTTGAGGCGGCTTCACGCGCCACGGGCTGCGAGATTTTTGGCAAGGCCGAGTTTCTCAATCCGGGCGGCTCGGTGAAGGACCGCACCGCGCTGGGGCTGGTGCGCGCGGCTGAAAAGTCCGGTGCGCTGAAACCCGGTGGCACGATCGTGGAAGGCACGGCGGGCAATACCGGCATAGGGCTTGCCATTGTGGGCCGCGCGCTCGGCTATAAAACGCTGATCGTCATGCCGCGCACGCAGAGCCAAGCCAAGAAAGACGCGCTCATCGCGGCGGGCGCGCGCATTATCGAGGTTGATCCGGCACCGTTTTCCAGCGAGCACCATTTCGTCCATGTGTCCCGCCGGCTGGCCGAAGAACTTTCCGCGACACCGCAGGGCGCATTCTGGGCCAACCAGTTTGATAATCCCGCCAACGCTGCCTTCCACGCAGCCACCACGGGCGAGGAAATCTGGAGCCAGACCGGCGGCGCGATTGACGGCTTTATCTGCGCGGTCGGCACGGGCGGTTCGCTCGCCGGCATTGCCCGCACGCTGCGCGCGAAAAAGCCGGACATCGCCATCGGACTTGCCGATCCGTCGGGCAGCGCGCTCTACAATCATTTCACCCGGGGCGAGCTTAAAGGTGAGGGATCGTCGATCACGGAAGGCATTGGCGTGGGCCGCATTACCGGCCAGCTGCAGGGCTTCAAGCCCGACCATGCCTATCGCATCGAGGATACCGAGTTTCTGCCCATCCTGTTCGATCTGGTCGAAAATGAAGGGCTGTCGCTGGGCGGATCGGCGGGCGTGAACATTGCCGGAGCGATCCGGCTGGCGCGCGCGCTGGGGCCCGGCAGGACGATTGTCACCCTGCTTTGCGATTCCGGTGCGCGCTATGCGGGCCGGCTGTTCAATCCGGACTATCTCGCCGCGCGCAGCCTGCCCGTCCCGCCCTGGACGGACAGCGGCAATACCGCGCGCAACGCCATCTGACACGAGTTGAGGATTTTGCCATGACCGCCCTTCCCGCTGCGGCTGAGACCCTTGCGCCTGTTATCGAGGCCGGTGCCTTCTTCGATTGCGAGGTGCGGGAGGTGCGCCACTACACCGATACGCTGTTCTCATTCCGCACCGCGCGCCCGCAGAGCTTCCGCTTCCGCACTGGCGAGTTCGTGATGATAGGGCTGGCAGGCGAAGGCAAGCCGACCTTGCGCGCCTATTCGCTCGCCGGTCCCAGCTGGGACGATGCGCTGGAGTTCTACTCCATCAAGGTGGAGGACGGGGCGCTGACTTCGCGCCTGAAGCATATCCGGCCCGGTGACCGGGTGCTCGTAGGCAAAAAGCCGACCGGCACGCTGGTGCTAGACGCGCTGCTGCCCGGCAAGCGCCTCTTTCTGCTCTCCACCGGGACGGGCGTGGCGCCCTTTGCCAGCATCGTGCGCGAGCCGGATGTCTATGCGCGCTACGATTCGGTGATCCTCACCCACACTTGCCGGACTGCGGCCGAGCTTGCCTATTCGCAAGAGCTGGTGGCGGGTCTGAAGGATGATCCGCTGGTGGGCGAAAGCGCGCCGGAAAAGCTGGTCTATTTCTCGTCCGTGACCCGCGAGGATGGCCCGCAGACCGGGCGGATTACCGATCTCATCCAGTCCGGCCTGTTCTTCCAATCCATCCAGCAGGCCCGCTTTGATCCCGAACATGACCGGGTGATGATCTGCGGATCGCTGGCCATGCTCGAAGAGCTGAAAGCCATCTTCGGCGAGCTGGGCTTCACCGAAGGCTCCAATGCCCGCCCCGGCAGCTTCGTGGTGGAAAAAGCCTTCAGCGGCGACGGCATTTAACCGGGCTCATAGCCGTGCGTCAGCTTTCCGGAATAACGGCTCTGGGGGGGCCGGCTCTTGCGCATGGCCCCTCCTTGATTGCTCTGCCCCCAGAAAACTGGATCGTCTGATCTGAGCTAAGTAATGGCGCGCCCGAAGAGATTCGAACTCCTGACCCCCAGATTCGTAGTCTGGTGCTCTATCCAGCTGAGCTACGGGCGCGCTGTCCTGACCGGCGGGTAAAACCCCTCTCGTCAAGGCGCGCGAAACTAGCCGCGAGGTGCGGGCTTGGCAAGCGCCTGCCAGTGAAAATGGCAGAGGCTTTTCGCACTTGCCGCAGCGGCGCCCGGTCAGGCCTGTGCCCGGCGCGGCGCGGGCAGCGCATCTTCCTCGAAAAACAGGGCTTGCGAGATCGCTGCCTTCACCGCATTGGGCAGGAAAGGCTTGGTGATCAGGAAGGCGGGTTCGGGCCGCTCCCCGGTCAGCAGACGTTCGGGATAGGCCGTGATGAAGATGATGGGCACAGCCAGATCGGCAAGAATGTCGTTGGCCGCATCAATGCCTGACGAATTGTCAGCCAGCTGGATATCGGCCAGCACGAGCCCTGGCTGATGGCGCGATGCCTCGGCAATGGCTTCGGAGCGCGTGGTGGCGATCGCGCACACTTCATGGCCCAGATCACCGACAATGGCCTCTATATCGGCGGCAATGACCGGCTCGTCCTCGATGATGAGCACGCGGGTCTTCAGGGCCAGTTCGATATCGCCGTGCGCGCGGGCAACCAGATCCTCGACCTGCGATTCTGGCAGGGCCAGCACCTGGCCGGCCTCTTGCGCGCTGAAGCCTTCCATCGCCGTCAGGAGCAGAGCCTGGCGCGACTTGGCTTCCAGACGCTGCAGGCGGGAGTCGGGACCACGCTGCGGCTCTGCCGCGATCATGCCCGTTTCCACCATGGCGTCATGGAAGGCACGAAACAGCGCGATGCGCGGCGGCAGCTGCCCGTTGAAGTCAATCTCGCCTGACACGGCCTTTTGCAACGCGCCCTGCACCAGGGCATCACCGCGCTGCTGCTCGCCGGCAAGCGCACGCGCATACCGGCGCAGATACGGCAGATGGGCGGAGATATCGTCAATTCTCATGTGTCCCGTCCTTTTCGCGCACACAGACGGCCCCGCTCGCGCAAGACCTGTGTGGAACGGGAAACGCGCACGGATCAGTGAGAGTTCCGGAGCGTTGCAGCGGTCATGTGCCGATGCAGGGGAACCGCATGATTTCATGATGCGTTGGACATCTGAGCTATCGCCGGATTGGCAGATTTTCAGTGAAAGCGGACGGTGTTGATTCCATGTCCCAGAATGCGAAGGACGACATGCCAGATCCAGCCCTCGGCACGAGTAGTCGGGCCGAGGCAGGTCAGAGCGCGCGGCGCCGCGTACTGGGTGACCAGCTGCGCGCCTATTACGACGCGGTGACCAGCGAGCCGGTGCCAGATGCCCTGACCGATCTGATGGCGGAGCTGGCACGCAAATCATCAAACACCCCTGCCGAGGGCGGCGATAGCGGGCGGGACAGTGATGACGGCGCATGATGACGCGGCCGCCATGGCCGTTTTCCAGCAAGACCTTACCGACGCCATTCCGCATTTGCGTGCCTTCGCGCGCTCGCTATGCGGAAATCCGTCCGAAGCCGATGATCTGGTGCAGGAGACGCTGATCAAGGCATGGACCCATCGCGAGCGCTTCGAGGATGGCTCTTCGATGCGCGCCTGGACGTTCCGCATATTGCGCAACCATTTCTATTCCGAACGCCGCCGGGCGTGGCGCAAGCAGGAACAGGGCGGTGAAATCCCCGAAAACGCCGCCGTCGCGGGTGAGCAGCAAAGCTGGGCTCTGCAGCTGGATGATGTGCGCAGGGCCCTGCTGGACATCCCTGACGAGCAGCGCGAGGCACTTGTACTCGTCGGCGCGGGCGGTTTGAGCTATGAGGAAGCCGCCGAGGTTTGCGGCTGTGCCGTCGGCACGGTCAAGAGCCGGGTGAGCCGCGGACGCGCCGCGCTGGAAAAACGTATGAGCACGGGCGTGTGCCTGCAGGCCTCTCCGGGCGGGGCAGCCAAGGCGGCGGAGGATATTGTTGACCACATCCGCAACGCGAGCGCCGAACGCCTCACCGGCTGACACAGACACGGCCCCCGCGGCATCCGGCGGACGGTGGCGCGCCGGTCTGCGCGTGCGGATGCTGGCCGTCATCATTCTGGCCCTCATTCCGATTCTTACCTTGAGCGGGCTGTACGCGCAGTCGCGCTTCGAGACGGCACGGGACAATCAGCGTGAACTGCTGGCTGCCCGCGCGCAGCTGACCGCGCAGAGCCAGCGCCAGCTGATCATGGGGGCAGGCAGCATGATGAGCGCGCTCGCCCAGCAGGCGCCCGTCCGGCTTGGCGGTGCCCTGTGCGCGCGGTCGCTGGCGCAGGCGCTGGCTGATCAGCCAGCCTACGCCACGCTGGTGCGGGTCAATGCGCGCGGCGTCGTTGCCTGTTCGGCAGAGCCTTTAAGCGACACCGTCCGCTTTGACGAAGCAGGCTGGTTTGCCGAAGCGCGCGATAGTGGCCGCTTTATCGTGGGCGCCCTCGAAATCGACCCCATTACCAATCAGGCCGTCATTCGCGCTGTCAGCCCGGTGTTTGAACCTGACGGCAGCTTCACCGGCGCACTGGCTACCGGCATCCGCCTGAGAGCGCTGGAAGATATGGGCCGCGAACAGGCGGGCAGTGCGCGCTCCGCCCTTGTTGACCGCGAAGGCCGGGTGCTGACGCAGAGCCGCGATATGGGGCTGGCGCGCATTGACGCTGAATTAATGGCCGAGGCGGCACAGGCCGGCAGCGCACGCTTTACCGGCACCGGGCCGGACGGTGCGCCGCGCCAGTTTGTACTGGTGCCGCTGGTGTCGGCCGAGCTCTACGCCCTGCTGGCAGAGACCGCACCGGAGTTTCTCGAATTCACCCTGGTTGACATCACCGGCACCCTATTGCTGCCCGTTCTGATGCTTGTGCTGGCGGGCAGTGTCATCTGGATCGCGACCGATGTGATGATACTGCGCTGGCTGCGTTATCTGCGGCGCGTCGCGATGGCCTACGGCAAGGGGCGCTACTCCGTGCGGCCACACCGGGCCCGGCGTGCGCCGGGCGAGCTGCGCGAACTGGCGGCCGGATTTGACACCATGGCCCGCTCGGTTGCCGAACGCGACGAAGCTCTCACCCGCAGCCTTGCCTATCAGGAAATGCTGCTCAAAGAGGTTCACCACCGGGTAAAGAACAACCTGCAAATCATTACCAGCCTTATCAATTTGCAGATGAGAAGCGTCGATGATCCAAGAGCGGCCAAGGTGCTCGGCGATGCGCAATCGCGCATCAACGCGCTGGCGCTCGTTCATCGCAGCCTCTACGAGGCCGGTGATTTTGCGAAGATCAATCTCAAACCCTTCTTTGAGGAGCTATGCACCCTCACCCATGCCGCTGTCGGCGGCGAGGAGCGCACGCTGGATCTGGTGACACAGATCGAGCCGGTGCATCTGGGCGCCGAGCGGTGCATTCCTCTGGCGCTGTTTGTCACCGAAGCCATGACCAACGCCTACAAGCACGCCTTTGAGGGGCGCGATTGTGGGACGCTGACCGTGTCGGTCAGCATTGATGATGCGCGCCGCCTGACCGCCCGCATTGCCGACAACGGTGTGGGCGCCGCGAGCGCGCCCGAACCCGGCCGTAAAGGCGTAGGCGGCGCGCTGTTTTCGGCCTTCGCCCGCCAGCTCGGCGGAACATCTGAAACCGGCGTGCAGCCGGACGGCGGGCACAGCGTCGCCATCATCTTCCCGCTGCTGGAGGATGAAGGTTTGCCGGAGAGCTAAGGCCCGTCTGGCGCGGTTCAGCAATTGGCATTATGTCAGCGCCATGACCCAGCGTGATGCCAACCTCACTGATCCCTTGCCGCTCGCACAGGCGCTGATCCGCGCACCTTCCGTGACGCCGCGCGATGAAGGTGCGCTGGACACGCTGCAGGCTGCTCTGACCGCGCTGGGCTTTACCTGCCAGCGCATGCCGTTTGGCGAGGTGGACAATCTCTATGCCCGCCTTGGCACGGCTGAGCCGGTCTTCTGCTTTGCCGGCCATACCGATGTGGTGCCGGCGGGGCAGGAAACGGCCTGGAGCGCCGGGCCCTTCGCCGGAGAAGTGCATGGCGAGGCGCTGATCGGACGCGGCGCGGTGGACATGAAGGGTGCGATTGCCGCCTTCGTGGCCGCCACCGCGCGCTATCTGGAAGCCCAGGGCAAGCCCGCAGGCTCTATCGCCTTCCTGATCACGGGCGATGAGGAAGGCCCGGCGATAAACGGCACGAAGAAAATGCTGCAAGCGCTTGATGCGCAAGGCGAACGCTTCAGTCACTGCCTTGTCGGCGAGCCGACCAACCGGACAGTTCTGGGTGATATGGTGAAGATTGGCCGGCGCGGCTCGCTCAACGGCGTTATCACCGTGACGGGCCGCCAGGGCCATGTCGCCTACCCGGACCGGGCCATCAATCCCATCCCGGCCCTGATGGCCGTGCTTGCGGCCTTGACCGCCCGCAGGCTGGATGAAGGCAATGCGCATTTCCAGCCCTCCAATCTGGAGGTTACCAGCGTGGATGTGGGCAATTCCGCCCATAATGTCATTCCCGGCGAGGCGCGGGCCAAGTTCAACATACGCTTTAATACCGAGCAGGATGGCGAGGCGCTCAAAAGCTGGATCAATGATGAAATTGCCAAGCTACAGCAAGGCTTTGCGGGCGCAATTTCAGCTAATCTCACCGTCACCGGCGATGCCTTTCAGACCGCGGAAGGCCCGTTCACCGCGCTGCTGGCTGACGCGATCCATGCCCGCACCGGCATCGCGCCGGAGCTGAGCACGAGCGGCGGCACCTCGGACGCCCGTTTCATCAAGGATTACGCGCCCGTGGCCGAGTTCGGGCTGGTCGGTG
Source organism: Glycocaulis sp. (assembly GCF_051859565.1). GTDB lineage: Bacteria > Pseudomonadota > Alphaproteobacteria > Caulobacterales > Maricaulaceae > Glycocaulis. Next base: position 118,025 of record NZ_JBHYFK010000003.1, on the reverse strand, counting down.
CCAGCATGCACCAGATTGACGAGCAGACGCCTGTTGCCGATATAAAAGTGTTAACAGAAGTTTACCATGATATTCTGATGCGGTACTTCGAGGTGTTCGCCTGATGGGTGGTATGGTTGCGGACATCCAGTCCGGCACGCGCGGCATCTGGGCCATGCTGGCCTTCAAGGAGGATTGGCGTCAGCATTTTGACGTGTCGGTGGACGGGTTTGTCCGCTCTTTCATGGCCGTCCTATACGCCCTGCCGGCCTTCATCCTGCTGATAATATCGGCCAATCACGTCCTGCCGGAATTCTCCGGCAATCCCGGCGCTCAGGTCAGCCTAGCCGGCGCGCTCGGCCAATATGCGCGCATCTGGCTACTCTTCCCCGTCATCGCCTTTATGGTGGTCAATGTGCTGGGCCTGAAGGGCGGATTTTCGGCCTGGGTGGTGGTGCATAACTGGGCAGTCTTCGTGCTCTTGCACGTACAGGCCCTGTTCTGGCTGCTGGCCGCAGCTGGCATCGCCAATGCCCAGGCGCTGGGCCTGATGCTGGCGCTCTACCAGATCCTCCGCCTTATGGTCCACTGGCGGGTTGCTGCGGGCACTCTGGGCCTGCACTGGGGTCTGGCGGCGGGCGCGGCCTGCATCCCGCTCGTCATCGATGCGCTGATCGTCTACGGGCTTGCCAGCGCCTCTGGCGGGTAGTCCACAAAGGCCAGATAGAGGCCGTCAGGCGGCGCGACCGGCCCGCAGCGCGTGCGGTCTGCCGCCTCCAGCGCGTCACGGAAGTCCTCCACGCTCCAACGGCCACGCCCCACCTCCACCAGAGAGCCGGTGATGGAGCGTATCTGCCGGTGCAGGAAGCTGATCGCTTCCACTTTCAGCTCGATCGCTTGGCCGCGCCGCTCCACTTGAATTGCGTCGATGGACTTTACCGGGCTTTCCGCCTGGCACTGCGCATCGCGGAAGGTGGTGAAATCGTGAGTCCCGACAAGGCTTTGCGCGGCAATGTTCATGGCATCAGCATCAAGACGGACACGCACCTGCCACGCCTTGCCGGCATCCAGCGCCAGCGGCGCGCGCCGGTCGATAATGCGGTAGACATAGCCGCGCTTGACGGCCGAGAAGCGCGCATGGGTGTCGTCCTTCACCGCCCGCGCCGACAGGACCGAGACCGGGTGGGGGCGCAAATGATGGTTCAGCGCATCGCGCACCACGTCAGCTGGCCAGTCCTTGGCAAAATCCACATGAGCCGTCATGGCGAGGGCGTGAACACCTGAATCGGTACGCCCTGCCCCATAGACCTCGTGGCGGCCCTCTTCGAGCGCATCGGCGGCGCGCTCCATCACGGTCTGCACCGACAGGCCGTTATCCTGCTTCTGCCAGCCGACAAACGGCCCGCCATCATATTCGATTGTCAGGAGGTAGCGGGGCATGGCTAGAGTCGCGTCCCCGCAGGCACCGCCGTGCCGCGCAGGAGCTCGTCTGCGCCCATCACGCCCCTGCCCTCGCGCTGCAGGCGTTTCAGGCGCACTGCGCCGCGCCCGCAGGCGATGAGCAAATTATCGTCCAGCACCTCGCCCGGCTCGCCCTCGCCCTTTTCGGGCTCAGCGAAATGCACCTTCACCCGCACCGCGCCTTTTGGCGTATCAAGGCTGAACCAGGCACCCGGAAAGGGTGAGAGGCCGCGAATATGGTCGCACACCTCGCCAGCCGGGCGCGACCAGTCGATACGCGCCTCTGCCGATGAGATTTTCTTCGCGTAGGTAATGCCCTCTTCCGTCTGAGGCACGGCCTGCAGCGAGCCACGCTCGAGCGCTGCGAGGGTGCGCGGCCACAGCTCCGCGCCGGTTTCCATCAGCTTGTCATGCAGCGTGCCTGCGGTGTCATCAGGCGCTATTGGCACGATCTCGCTCATCAGGACAGGGCCGGTATCCAGCCCCTCCTCCATCTGCATGATCTGCACGCCCGTCACCTCATCACCGGCCTGAATGGCACGCTGGATGGGGGCCGCCCCGCGCCAGCGCGGCAGGAGGGAGGCATGGAGATTCAGGCAGCCAAGGCGCGGTGCTTCCAGCGCCTCTTTGGGTAATATCTGGCCATAGGCGACCACGCAGGCGACGTCGAGATCGAGGCTGGCAAAGTCCTCCAGCACGTCCGCCTCGCGGAAGCGTTCAGGCGTTTTCACCTCAATGCCAAAGGCTTCGGCCAGCTCATGCACCGGGCTTTTACGCATTTCCTGACCGCGCCCCGCGGGGCGTGGCGGCTGGGTGTAGACGCGCACAATCTCGTGGCCCGCACCGGCGATTGTGGCCAGCGAGCGCGCGGCAAATTCCGGCGTTCCCATGAAGGCTATGCGTAAACTCATGGCGTCAGACGCTTCCCTTGAACCAGCCAGCCAGGAAATCCACGAACAAGCGCACCCGGTGGGCCAGATAGCGGTTGGACGGGAACACGGCCCACAATTCGCGCGCTTCGGGCGTCCAGTCATCCATCAGGGACACTACCCGCCCGTCGGCGATGGCGGCGCGCGCAGCCCAGCTGGGTATGCAGGCAATGCCCGCCCCGGCGCAAGCCGCGGCCACCGCCGCGCTGGCACCGTTCAAGGATAGCCGCCCGTCCACCTTCACATCGGTCTTCACCCCGTCCTTTTCAAACCGCCACAGATTGGGCGCGGGCCGGTTGCGATCAATGATGCAAGGGTGGCGGGCAAGGTCTGACGGGTGGACGGGCCGCCCTTCCGCCTCCAGCCAGGCGGGGCTGGCAATCGTGGTCATCGGCGCATCGGCGAGCCGCTTGGCGATCAGGCTGGAATCCGGCAAATGGCCCAAGCGCACGGCAAGGTCATAGCCCTCGTCCACCAGATCGACCATGCGGTCTGAAAGATCGAGGCGCACCTCCACCGAGGGCCATTGCTCCATGAAAGCCGTCACCGGCTCGATCAGGCGCGCAGAGCCGAAATCCACCGGCGCGGCCACGCGCAGGAAACCCGCCGCCGCCGCATTGTCAGCCGCCAGCCCGTGCTCGATCGCCTCATATTCGGTCAGCCAGGGCCGCACCCGCTCCAGCAGCGCCCGGCCGGCATCGGTGAGCCTCACAGAGCGCGTGGTGCGCTCCAAGAGGCGCGCCTGCATGCGCTCCTCCAGCGCGGAGATCTGTTTGGACGCCGCGCCGGGGGTCAGCGAGTGACGCTCGGCAGCGCGGGTAAAGCTCTCCAGCTCGGCAACGGCCTGAAACAGGCGCAGGGCATCGATACGGTCCATGGAAATTTCCGCTATGGAATAAGTAAAAGGATTTTACGTCCATTAGCGAAATGCGCGAGGCAAGTCATCCGTTCCGTGTAAAAAAGTGTGGGGTGCGTTTGGCGACCTCTCCGCTATTCGCTCTCCGACCCTACGTTCTTCATCCACGACTCGTCGAAGGGAGAAGGGTCGCCTATTGGTTGTTCATCGCCGCGGTGGGGGAGGTCGACCTCGGGAGGTAATATCGGAGGCTCGCCAAGCCTCCAACGGGCCAGATTTATTTGCTTCGACGTAACACTTGGTTCTGATACTGCGGCGGATGGTACATAAAACACGGTGGAAGAAATATCGGCGCCTCTTATTTGAGCCAATCGAAAATCAGCTTCGAAAAGCCAAGCTCCCCGCAAATCGACCGAGTCAAATTTGCAACCTCGAAGATCTGCACGAACTAAGTTAAAACCTCTCATATCAGCCTTCGCGGGCATCCTAAGACGAAACAGACAGGACCAAGATAGATCGACACCCCCATCGCCGTCCAGCTCAGGGCGATGCTCGTGTGGCCATGATCTTGATATAACAACAACAGCCGCTTCCAAATCGACGTTCAATCTATAGTTTTTAAAAATTCTACCTTCACTTGATTCTGATCTTACACTAGCTCCACGAGAGGCAAGCGCGCTTTGCTCGGCCTTTTGAGCTTCGGCATCCCACTCTGAAACGATTTGAGCCATTGGCACGGACTGCTCGCGAACAAACGCGGCGAGTGTTTCACCAATTTGGCGGCCGAATATTTTGTCGCCGCCTTCCGCGAATGCGCTGCGCATCAACCCTTCCAACGCATAGATGGCCCCAAGGCGGATAGCAGTCTGCTCACTGCCAAGCTGCTCCACAGCGCGGGAGAACGTCTCTGCATCCTGCCCGCGTTGGGCGAGCGCATGCTCAGCCTGCATCAGCCGCGTTCGGCGCAAGGCATTGATCAAGGCCGCGCCAGCGCCCGCTCCGCCAAACACAAGGCTGGCCGCCCAAAGGAGATTGCGGAAATCTTCGGCGAGATAGCCGGGCCTGATCCACTGCACGGGCGGACACACCCGCGTCGTACCCGCACACGGATCGGCAAGCTGCATTACCACCCAGACGGCGACGCCGGACAGTATCAGCCATGCAGGAACGAATATCTTGATGGCGTGATCAATGGCCCATTGCCAAGACCACACCACCGGCCTCTTGCGAAGCCGCGCCACCAAGAGCCATAAGCCCCAAAGAACCGCTGCCAGCACTATCAGTTGCGGCAACACAGAAGCCAGCCAGAAGCCCAAATCGAAAACCCACCCATCCATATCCCGACTGCGCCCCGGTTTCGGGCGCACGTCAAGCGTGTCGCGGGTTCTGGCCGGGGATTACGCGGGCGGGACGGTGGTTGCCGCGCAAAAAAAATGGCCCCGGGAAGCTCCGGGGCCGGTCAGGTGGGGTGTGTTGGTGTGTGAACCCCTCGTGCTTCGAGACGCAGGCTTTGCCTGCTCCTCAGCATGAGGGGTTATGCCTTCTTTCCTCACCCTGAGGGCAAACGCCCGTGAGCGTCTCGAAGGGCGAGGCAAGAAGGCCTCTGGCGGCAGGTCCCGGATGGCCCTCACGGGCCTCCGGGAGTTCAGAACTTCATACTTCCCTGAAACCCCGGGCGAGCGCGTCGCGAGACCCGGGGCCTCTATCAGAATTACTCCTGAACCCGGTCCCGGCTCTCCCTGCGGTCGGCCGGGAGTTCAGGGCTAGTGATACCCGCCCACGCCGCCATCGAGCATCAGGTTGAGGCCGGTGGCCGTGCGGCGCGCACTGCGGCGCTCGCGCATCGCCGTGTAGCGCTCTTCAAAGCGCACATAGACAAGGCGTACGCCCGGCCCGTAAAGGCGTAGAAGCGAGCGCTCATTACAATCGCGCATGGCCTCTGCGGGGGCGCAGAACACCTCCCCGCCGCGTCCATAGCGCAGCGCATCGCCGCGCTGGCACTGGATGACCTGACCGCCCTCAAAAATGTCGTCGTCGCTTTCCAGGCGGTTACCCAGCGTCGCCTGCAGCGTGGTACCAGCCATGCAGCGGAAAATCTCGCCCTCAAAGCCTTCGCGCACGCGCTCATCGCGTTCGGGGCGCGAGGCGGGGTGCGGCGTGCCCCGGTCATCGATGCAGACCGCGCGCACCACGCGCCAGCCCTCTATCCAGCGTGAATGGCGCTCTTCTTCCATCTCGTACTCGTCGGCGAGTGCAAGGCCCGCAATGGCAGTCGCTGCCGGGGCGGTACCGCGCGAGATATAGCCCCCGCCTGCGTAAACGATCGTGTTGCTGCCCGCCTGCGCGCCCGCTACCGCCATCGCGCTGGCGCTGGCAGAGGCGTTCACGTTCACATTGATCTGATTGTTCAGATAGACGCCGCCAATATTGATGCGCGGCCCGCCGATATGAACCGATGGCCCGCCAATGCGGATCGAGGGCGTGCGCACCTGCGGCCCGTGCCCGTGCTGGCAGCAATGATGGCTGGGCGGCGGCGGAGATACCGGCGTCGGCCCGTGATGCTGCGCGGCAGCGGCCGCTGCGCTGGCAAAGGTCGCTGCGATCACTACGCCAAGCGCTTTTGCGTATCGAGTTGAAACGCCCATTGGGTCACTCCCGTCTGTTTGCACGGCTTCCCGCAAGAAGGATGCCGGTTTCAGGAGGAGGCGCAAAAAACACTTGGCAAGGCGCTTGCAGTCCCCCGCCCCGACCGGAGCACGCCTGTCCGAAAGCAGGACTGGCAACGCGCTCCCCGTAAAGGGACTAAAGAGGACGGGCTGCCTATGCGCCACGAGAACACAAAGACGCTGTTTGCGTACTGGGATGCGAGAAGGCTGGGCCGTTCCGCGCCGGCGCGCGGCGATATTGCGCCGCGCGATCTGGCCGGGCTCCTTAGCCATCTGTTCATCCTGCGCCGGATGGACCGTGACCATCATATCTTCCGTCTGGCGGGCACCTCGCTGTGCCAGATGCATGCGCGCGAGTTCAAGGACCAGAACTTTCTGGGCCTGTGGCGCGGCCATGACCGCCAGCATATGACGGCCCTGATCGAGGGAGCGTTAAGCGTGCCGGCCCCTGCCTGCGCGCTCGCCGATGCGGCCTCGCTCGATGGCCGCTCTGTAGAGGTGGAGATAGCGCTTCTTCCCCTTCGCGGGCCTGAGGGGTGGGTGGACCGGTGTCTGGGCCTCTACCAGCCCTTGCAGGGACGTAGCCTGGATGGCCGCCCCGCCGTGCGTCACATCCTCAAGGAGTTGCGCCCGGCGGTGGAGCCGGAAAGCTCGGTGCAGGTGTTCAGAGGGCTTCGCGATGTACGCGTGCCTGCCCGCGCGGCCAATGACGGCTAGTTTCTCCAAATTTTAACCAGCACCAGCCTAGATTGCCGCCCTGGACAATGAGGCTGGCATGGGACCTGTCACCGATCTGAGCACGCGCCTGGACAAGCGCAAGATACGCATAGCGGCCGCCGGCGCGCAGGAGCAGCGCCGTCACCGCCGTGTGCCCTTGCGCCTGCCCGGACGCTATCTCGATCCCGTACGCGGGGAATTTGCCTGCACCCTCATTGATGTATCTCCCGGCGGCGCGAAAATCGCCGCCGAGGCCCCGCCCGCACTGGGCGAGCGCATTGTCATGCTGTTTGACGGGCTCGGCCGGGTCGAGGGCGATGTGGTGCGCGCGGGCGCACGCGGCTTTGCCGTGCGGTTCAACACGACACAGCGCAAGCGCGACCGGCTGGGCGATGCCATCACCTGGCGTTTCAATATGGAGCGCCTGGGCCTTGAAGAAGACCGCGCCGCGCCCAGAAAGCCCGGAACGGGGCGGGTAAAAATCCGCCTGAAAGACGGCGTGCTGATCCAGGCAGACCTTGTGGATGTGTCGATTTCCGGGGCCGCCTTTGCCTGTCTGGAGCGTCCCCGTGTGGGCGAAAGCGTCAGCGTGGGCGACCTGACAGGCCGGGTGACTCGCTGGCTGGACAACGGCTTCGCGGTGTCGTTCGATCCGCCCCGGGGATAAGGTGAGATTTCCGCCGGGGCTGCCTTTTGTCTGCGCACGCGGCATAAAAAGTCATGTTTGTGGCCCATACTTGCGCCAACCGGCCTGAATCTTGCCGTAAGCCCTGCATAGTCTCTTTTTGAGGGCTTGGATGGAGTGTGACGCCAATGCCGCGGGATGATGGAATTGCGATGTCCTGGTTTGTGAAAGTCGATGGCCGTGTGTACGGACCCTATACGGGGGCGCAGATGCGCGCCTTCGTCAGTGAGGGACGTATCGCCAGCCATTCAGTGGTTTCGCAAAGCCGCGAGGATGGCTGGGAAAACGCCACCGACGTGCCGCAGTTCAAGGCGTGGCTGGACGAAGCCCGCCGCAGCCCCGGCACCAAACGCCCCGCGCCGACCGATGCGCGCACCGCCAACTTTGTCGTTGTCGCCAATCTGGGCGATGACAGCCGCGCCGGATTTGAAGCCGCGCTAAAAGATTTCGGCGATGCGGAAAATATTGCGCCGGGCGTATGGCTGCTGCGCGCACCGTCCACAGCGGCCACGCTGCGCAATGAGCTGAGCCATCTACTGGCCCGCGAAGACAAGCTGATCGTGGTCGACGCCTCTCGCGACCGCACGGCCTGGTTCAATTTCGGCCGCGAAACCGACCAGCGCATCCGCGAGCTCTGGGGCCGTCCGCAGTAGCGGGCTCTCGCCCCTCGTCCTTCGAGACGCTCGCTATCGCTCCCCCTCAGGATGAGGGGCGCTTGTACTTCTCCCTCATGCTGAGGAGCGCTTCTTCAAGCGCGTCTCGAAGCACGAGGGAAAAATCTCCCTCAAATCTCCCTCAAACCCTCCGCAAAGCGCTTCGCATTGGCGACATAGTGGTCCGCGCTGGCCTTGAAGATGTCGCTCATCCCCCCCTCCAGCGTTTTCACCACCTTGCCCGGTGAGCCCAGCACCATGGAATTGTCCGGTATCTCCTTGCCCTCGGTGACAAGGGCGTGTGCGCCGATGAGGCAGTTCTTCCCGATTTTCGCGCCATTAAGGATGGTCGCGCCGATACCCACCAGCGAGTAATCGCCAATCTGGCAGCCATGCAGCATGGCCTGATGGCCAACCGTGATGCCCTTGCCAAGGATTGTCGGCTTGCCGGGATCGGCATGGATCACCGTGCCGTCCTGGATATTGGTGTCATCGCCGATCACGATGTCTTCCACATCGCCGCGTAGCACGGCCCCGAACCAGACCGACACATTGCGCCCCAGCGTGACGCGGCCCAGCACGGTGGCGCCCGGCGCGATCCACACACCCTCGCCGATCTTCGGACGCACCCCGTCCAGCTCGTAAACGCCCATAATGTGTTCCTTCCTGCTCGTTGCATCAGCATTGCGTGGCGAAACTGCATCGCCTGGATGTGAAGTTTCAGCGACGGGCTGACTCATACTTCGTTCACTGTCTTAGCATGAGACTGTAGATGCGATTCGAGAGGGGAACAGCCGCCCCCGGCGGCTTCTTCGGATCGATCGTGAGGGATAGACGCTTCTTGCAAGGAGGCCCGCGGCGCAATGCCGTATGCACCCCCAACGCCAGACCCGTTTGGATCGGCCGCCCGTTCCGCATCTGCCCTGTCCAGCCTGAATCGCCTTTGCCCGCCCCTTGTGCACCCGCATGAGGGGTTTTTTCTTGTCCGGAGGACGCCATCATGAGCAAGCGCACCGCAAAACGCCGTCAGGGCGGATTCAATGCCGAGCATTATGAGGAGGAGAAGGTCCGCGCCCTCTTCCCCGGCACGAACTGGTCACCTGACGACAATGAACCCATGCGGGACCAGCGCTATATCAAGAACGTCAAACCGCGCTCTGAGGGGCAGGCGCGGCTGATGGATGCGATAGACGGCCATAATCTTGTCATGGCCATGGGGCCGGCCGGTACCGGCAAGACCTATCTGGCCGTCTCCAAGGCGGTCGAGGCACTGGAGAGCGGTCAGGTGGGGCGCATCGTCCTGTCACGCCCGGCGGTCGAGGCGGGCGAGCATATCGGCTTCCTGCCCGGCGCTCTGGAAGAAAAGCTCGCGCCCTATCTGCGCCCGCTCTACGACGCGCTGGCTGACCGGCTGAGCCCGAAACGCCTGAAAGCGCTGATGGCCGAAGGCCTGATCGAGATTGCGCCGATTGCCTATATGCGCGGGCGCACGCTCAACAACGCCTATATCGTCGTCGACGAGGCCCAGAACTGCACCTACGGCCAGCTTAAGATGCTGCTGACGCGTCTGGGCTGGAACTCCACCATGGTCGTCACCGGCGATCCGGCGCAGACAGACCTTCTGCCGGAAATGTCCGGCCTGAAGGATATCTGCGAGCGCCTTGAGACGGTTGACGACATCGCCGTGGTCCGGCTGGAAGCCAAGGACATTGTGCGCCACCCGCTGGTGGCTTCGATGCTCGACGTATTGTAACCGCCCGGCGGCAGCACACACCATAAAGGCCCCGGCCAGAGGACAGCCGGGGCCTTTTTGCTGACGCTAGTTCCGCGCGCTAGAAGCGGAAATTCACACCGGCGCGGATCACATCGAACTGGGTGTCGATGCTGGCGCGGCCAATCGTGCCGTCAGAATAGCTGGTGTCGAAGCTGTCGCTGCCCAGATCCACACGCGAATACTCGGCGCGCAGGGTCCAGAAATCGGTCATGCCCCACTCGACACCGGCACCATAGGTCCAGCCGAACTGGTCTGATGTGGTGCTATCGGTGATTTCAGCAGTGCCCACACGGTAGTTGCGGTCAAAATCGACGCGGCCATAGGCACCGCCACCCGTCGCGTAGATCAGGAAACGGTCAAGCGCGACGCCAGCACGCAGGCGGGCGGTAGCGAAGTAATCCACCTCGAAATTCAGGTCTGTGAACCCGTCCGGGTTGCTCGTCGCACCGCCCGGAGCGTTCGGGATGGAAATGCTGGAGCTGATATCGGACAGCTGAACGTCTACTTCGCCGCCCAAAACGAACATTCCGGTGTGCCAGTTGGCGCCGGCCTGGATACCGCCCACCCATCCATCACCGTCAAAGCTGCGCATGGTGGGGAAGGTGCCGCCAGCCAGGGCAGCTGGGAAGAAGGTGGAGCCGGACGCAACATCCAGCTCGGCATCAAGGTCAAAGTCGGCATTATTGCCCTGACCCAGATTCACACCGATATAGGAACCGTTCCAGTTATAGTCGCCAGCCGGCTGCGCGAAGGCAGAAGGGGCGGCGAGAGGGAGTGCGGCCACAGCCGCCAGTAAAGCCAGTTTTTGCATCAGTTTGCCCTTTTTGGTCGCTTGCGCCGCGCGTTGGCGCGGCATGACTGATGCCCAATCCGTTCTTTCCAACGCGAAGCGTGGGACGCGCGATGCACGCACATGTGAGTGCAGCTTTGTGCATGTCGCAAAATTGCAACAGCGCGTCAGGGGAAACGAGGATCCAGCCTTGCGCGCAGGCGCTCCACCGCCTCGCCTACCGCGCGGCGCTCCAGATCAACCACGCCATTGGCCTCCCGCATCGCTTCGGCATCAATAGCGTTGAGCAGGGGAGCAAGGGCCTGCGCGATCGCCGGACGTCTGGCGGCGGCGGGCGAGATCAGAACCAGCGCGTCATAGGGCGGCAATATCCCCGCCGGGTCGTCCAGTATCACCAGATCGAACGCCGATATCCGCCCGTCGGTCGTGTAGGCGGTGATGGCATCCACCTCGCCGTCACGCACAGCTGTGTACATGAAGGTGGAGTCCATCGCGCGTGTGCGGGCGCGGGCCAGACCGTAGGTGTCACGAAGCCCGGACCATTCAGCGCGTGCAAAAAATTCGGAATCCGCACCGATGGAAACGCCATCCATTGCCGCAAGATCTGCGATCGAGGATATCGCCTCGCGTGCGGCCAGCTCACGGCTGACCGCGATACCGTAAGCGTTCTCAAAACCCAGCGCGCCGAGCACCAGCACACCGTGCTGCGTCCACATCCAGCTGGTGATCTCTGCCAGCATGACATGGCGGCCGGGCATGTCCTCGCGCTGCATCAGCGTCGCCCAGAGCGTGCCGGAATAGTCGACATAAACGTCCACCTCGCCGGAAATGAGCGCGTCAAAGGCGACGGTGGAGCCGAGATTGTCCCGGCGGCGCACAGCCGCGCCCGCATCGCGCAGCACACCCTCCATGAGGCCAGCCAGTATGTATTGTTCGGTGAAGGCCTTGGCGCCAATGGTGACGGGCTGCCCGCCAAATCCGTCTGCCTGCGCGTGAAGGGCACTTCGCGCGCTGCGCGCATCACCGCCGCCGGCAAACAGGCCTGCAGGCATGAGAGCCATCGCGGCGATTGCCGCCAGCGCCGCCCCTGATACAAGCGCCCGCCCTGCCCGGCGGCGCGCGGCCGCGCTTTCCATCAGCTTGAGCAAGCCATCAATGATGAGCGCTGACAGCGCTGCGGCCACGCAGCCGAATATCACCAGCGTCCAGTTACGCATCTGCAGGCCGGAGAAGATGTAGTTGCCCAGAGACGCTGCGCCGACCGGGGTCGCCAGCGTGGCTGCGCCAATAACCCAGACCGAGGCGGTGCGGATACCCGCCATGATGGACGGCAGGGCCAGCGGCAATTCCACGCGGAAGAGGCTCTGCGCGCGGGTCATGCCGACGCCCCGTGCCGCCTCGCGCACCACAGGATCAACGCCCCTGAGGCCCACTATCGTATTCCGGAGCACCGGCAGGATTGCGTAGAGCGTCAGCGCTGCGAAGGCAGGCATGAAACCGATGCGTCCGCCGAGCAGAGGCACCATCAGGGCCAGCAGGGCGAGAGCCGGTATGGTCTGGAATATGCCTGCGATGGCCAGAGCCGGCCCTGCAATCGTCCGGTTGCGGGCCGCCGCCACGCCCAGTGGCAGCGCAATCAGCAGGCCGCACGCCATGGCGCCCAGAGACAGGCGCAAATGGCCCCCGAGATAATCGGGCAGGAGGGCCAGAGGCTGGGCGAGCGCCTCCATCATCCCTGAGCCGACAGGGCGGCCACCCGCTCTGCCTCCCGGCGCGGTGTGGCCAGCAGCGTCTCGACATACGGGTCCGCCGGGTTGGAGAGAAGCTCCGACGGTGTCCCCAGCTGGACGATGCGGCCAGCACGCATGACGGCAATCTCATCGGCCAGCAGCAGTGCCTCGGCCATGTCATGGGTGACCATGACAGCAGCAAAGCCCAGCCGGGCACGCAAAGCCTGAACGTCCTCGCGCAAGCTGTCGCGCGTGATCGGGTCCAGTGCGCCGAAGGGTTCGTCCATCAGCAGAAGCGGCGGCTCGGCGGCGAGCGCGCGGGCAAGGCCGACGCGCTGGCGCTGACCACCGGACAGCTCTGCCGGGTAGCGGTCCTCAAACTCTGACGGGTCAAGCTGCACCAGTTCAAGCAGCACTGCGATGCGTGTCCGCGTGCGCTCGGCGTCCCAGCCAGCCAGGCGGGGCGTGACAGCGATGTTCTCGGCTACGGTAAAGTGGGGAAACAGCCCGTCGCCTTGCATGACCCAGCCCATGCGGCGGCGCAACTGCACCGGGTTCAGCGCGGCGATGTCCTCGCCCTTGAACCGGACCGTGCCGGAGCTTGGCTCCAGCAGGCGATTGATCATTTTCAGCGTGGTCGTCTTGCCGCAACCGGATTCGCCCACCAGCGCCAGCAGCGCCCCCTCCCCGACCGTGAAGCTGGCCGCATCAACGGCCACAGCACCGCCGGGGAAAGTCTTGGTCAGCGCCTGGACATCAAGTACCAAGCCGCGGGTGCCTTACAGATCGTCGAGGTCAATATCGAGGATGGTGATCTCGAAGGAATAGGAGGTCTCGCCCTCATCGACATTCTTCGAGACAACGCCAAGGCATTCTGCTCCCAGATAGATTTCCGCGCACTCGTCGGGGCGCTGGCGCATCTGGACTTTCAGCTCCGGATTGAGGCGCTGGCGCAGGAAAGCCTCAACCTTGCTGGCTTCGGTGTGATTGAAAACGCTCTGGGCCATTGCTGCCGCCAGCCTCCTTGAAAATGGTTTTTACGGATTCGCACTTCAGTGCCGGTTGGCCGACACCCTAACTCGCGCCGCGCGCCGATCAATCAGGAAGGCTGTGATCCATGGTGCGGGCAGGCTCTGCGCAGCAGCCGCCCACGGGCTTGGCCGGCACACCGGCTACCGTGCAGCGCGCAGGCACATCGCTAAGGACCACCGAACCGGCGGCGATGCGGGCGTGATCGCCGACCTTGATATTACCCAGCACCTTCGCGCCTGCGCCGATCAGCACACCCTGGCCGATTTTCGGATGGCGGTCGCTTTCCTCTGCCCCGGTGCCGCCCAGCGTCACCTCGTGCAGGATGGAGACATCATCGCCGACCACTGCCGTCTCGCCAATCACGACAGAGCTGGCATGGTCAATCATGATGCCCTTGCCGATCCGGGCGCCGGGATGGATGTCCACACCGAACAGCTCGCTGACGCGCCCCTGCAGGTGGAAGGCAAGGGTTTCGCGGCCCTGCGTCCACAGCCAGTGGGCAATGCGGTAGGCCTGCAGCGCCTGATAGCCCTTGAAGTAGAAAAAGGGCTGCAGGAGCGACCTGCAGGCCGGGTCGCGCTCATCGACCGCCAGCATGTCGGCGGCGGCGCTTCCGACGATCGTCTCGTCAGCGCTCATGGCTTCGCTGACCACGTCATGGATCAGCATGGCATCAAGCTGGCCGTCAGCGAGTTTCAGCGCAATGCGGTGGGCCAGTGCCTCGGCAAAGCTGGCATGGCGCAGAATGCCCGCATTGGCGAGACCGGCCAGCATGGGCTCCTCTGCGGCCACCGAGGCCGCCTCGAGACGCAGCCGGTTCCACAGCGCGCGAATATCAGTGTCCTGCCGGAGCGGGGTTACAGCGTCAGCGTGGGCCATGGGGGTCATCCTTTCCGGCCGGGTTCAGTATCGCTCTGGAAACCGCATCGGGCAGCTCCCCATGACGAGCCATGTAATCAGCCTTCAGCAGCATTGCCAGTGTGAAGGCATCACGAATGCGCCCGTCCATCGCCTCGCGCAAGGCTACAGCAAACGGCACGCGGCGCGTTTCGATGTCTTCGGTGCCTTCCGGTTCGGCCTCGCCTGCCTCCAGATCCCAGGCGACAAACGCGACGGCGCGCTCACTGGTGATGGAGTTGGACATATCCAGCTGCATGAATTCCAGCCAGCCACGAGCCGTCAGCCCGGTTTCCTCGGCGAGCTCACGTTTCGCGCTATCCAGGGGCGCCTCGTTCAGCGGCCCGCCACCCTCGGGCAGCTCCCAGCTCCAGCAATCCAGCGCAAAGCGGTACTGGCCGACCAGCATCACCGTGCCATCAGCGAAGACCGGCAGAATGCCGATGGCGAGGTTTTCCGGCTCCATGACGCCGTAAAGGCCCGGCTTGCCGTCCGGCCGTGTGACGTCGTACTCACGTACCTTCATCCACGGGTTCTGGTAGACCAGCTTCTCGCCGTGAACGGTCCACGGGCCGCGTTCAATGCCGGGCCTGCGCTTGCGTGAGGTCATCGCGAACTGTCCTTCGTGAGGGCGGTAAGTCTCACATCGATTACGACGCGGGTGCGGGGCCGGGCAAGGCCTGTGCGCCTGCACCCCTGAAACGTACCAGCATGACGAAGGCAGCGGGCGCAAAAATCAGTGCCAGCATGGCCGAACCTGCCACGCCGCCAGCCACCGCCGCCGCGAATGGCAGCCAGAACGGGTCGCCATCCAGCAGGAGGGGCGCAAAACCGCCCATTGTCGTCAGTGTCGTGGCGATGATGTGCCGGGTGGCGTCCATCACCGTCTCGCGTATGGCCAGCGCATCGCCCAGCAGCGCTTCCGGCGAATTACGCAAGGCCGAGAGCACCACGATCGTGCCGTTGATCGACAGGCCGACCAACCCCATCGACCCGACAATGGCGTTAAAGCCCAGTGGCGTGCCGAAGAGCCAGACGCCAAACAGGGCAAGGCCCACCGAGAGGAAGCCAACCGTGAACACGACGCCCGCATAGCGAAAGGAGTTGAAGGCCAGCACCACCGAACCGACCATCAGAATCAGGAGCGGAATGGCCGTGGACATGAGGTCTGCTGTGGCCTCGCCCTGGCTTTCCGCCTCGCCGCCTATCACCAGGCGGTAGCCGGGCGGCATTTCAATGCCCGATGCGTCAAGCCGGGCAAAGAAGCTCTCCAGCGCCGGCGCCGGCAGCACGAAAGGCGACAGATAGCCATAGACCGGGTTCGCGCGCTCCCCGTCCAGCCGGATGATGGAGGCAGTCTGCGGCACCAGCGTCATGGCGCCCAGCGCGCCCACCGTGCTCATCGCGCCCCGCCCCTGTCCGGGCAGCGGGGTGGCGGCGATATTGCCTGCGGCCTCGCGGCGGTCTACCGGTCCGATCACCCGCACGGGCAGCACCTCGACGCCCTCGACCACCGTGCCGCCCAGAACGCCGTCCATGTCGGCGCGTACCCGGCCTGCCACATCGGCAAGACGCAGGCCGGCCAGCGCGGCTGATGCCTCATCGGCGGACAGGCGCGCCACCGGCTCGCCCAGCAGCAACTGGGCCTGCGTGTAGGTGACGCCCGGCGTCGCAGCGAGCACGCGGCGTATGTCCTGTCCCAGCGTATCCAGCACGGCAAGTTCAGGGCCGACGATTTTCAGCTCGATCGGCGCAGGCGTGGGCGGTCCCTGCTCGAAGGGTGTTGCTAGCACCATCGTGTCGGGGAAGGCTTCGCGCGCACGGGCCTGAAAATCCTGCGTGATGAAGCGGGTGGCGGCGGGCGAGATTGTGCGCACCCAGCCAGCCGCATAGTTCGGGCGGCCCGCCTGCCCCCGGCGCATATTGTAGTAGACGCGCGGGGCCGATCCGCCGAGCACCCAGCCGACATCCTCCACGCCCTCATATTCGCGCAGCATGGCCGTGACAGCCTCGGTGCGGCGGCGCGTTTCCTCCATCGACACGCCCGACGGCAGCGTCACCGATATTTCGAACATGTCGCGCTCGGTCGGCGGGAAGAATTGCGATGGCAGGGTGGAGGCCGCAAGGAAACCTGTGACGGGCAGGATGACCGCCAGCAGCATGCCGATGGCCGGCTGGGCGATCACCGCGTCAAGCAGCTTGCGATAGGCCCAGGCCAGTGGGCGCGAGCGCAGACCATCGCGCCAGAACGGGCGCGGCCCATCGCCCGTATCAGCTTCGTCATCGAACCATGCCGCCAGCGACAGGATGATCGTGAAGGCCAGCAGGAAGGAGGCGGTCACAGCGAAGATCACCGACACGCCGATCATGGAGATGAACTCTCCGGCAGAACCGGGCATCAAGGCGATGGGCGCGAACGCAAAGACGGTCGTCGCGGTGGAAGCAAGCAGGGGGGCGAAAAGCGTGCGCACCGCCTTGTCGACGGCAGCCAGCCGCTCAAGGCCGCGCCGCCGGAGCAGGCGGTAGTCATCAACCACCACAATCGCATTATCGATCAGCAGGCCCAGCGCCACGACAAGGCCCGTCACCGACATCTGGTGCAAGGGCTGGCCGTACATATTGATCAGAAACAGGACCAGCAGAACGGTCAGCGGCAGGGCCGAGCCGACAATGAGTGCGGAGCGCCAACCCATCATCAGGAACAGCACGCCGAACACGATCAGTGCTGAATAGCCCAGATTGATGGCGAGGCCGTAGAGGCGCTTTTCCACATAGTCGCTCTGGGAAAATACAATATCGACATCGAGTCCGGGCGTCGCCTGGCGGAATTGCTCCACAAGGCGCTCGGCCTGACGGCCCCAATTATCAACCCGCCGGTCCGGCTGGACATAGGCGCCCACCAGAACCGACCGCGTACCGTTGAACCAGGCTTGCGTGGCGTCCGGCTCGCGGCGCGCGCGCTCGACAGTGGCGATGTCTCCAAGGCGCACAAAGCCCCGCCCCTCGCGTCCGCTCAGTGTTACCGCACGCACGCGCTCAAGCGTGTCAAAAGCGCCCTCCACTTCGACGATGAAGTCATAGTCATCGCCAGCCAGGCGCCCGGCCGGTGCGCGGGAGTCCGAGCGCGCCAGCAGCGCTGCCACGTCGCTTGCCGTGATGCCGAGCGCGGCTGCAGCTTCTGGGTCAAGGACGACGCGGATTTCTTCCTCTGGCGCGCCGAAAAGCTCGGTCCTGTAGGTGGCGTCCAGCCCGCGCAGACGGTCTTCCAGCTCACGCGAGAGCCGGCCCAGAGCGCCAATGCTGGCATCTGATCCTTCCGGCCAGGACAGGGCCACGATGATGCTGGAGGCGCCCATATACTCGCGCACCACGCGCGGCAGACCGGCTTCTGCCGGCAGGGAGGACTGGATGGACGCCACCTGCTCGCGGATTTTGGTCCAGGCCTGTTCAACCTCTGTGGCGTTCAGATCCTCGCGAATACCAAAGCTGACCGACGAGATGTTGGCGCGCGAGACAGACGTGGTCTGATCGACTTCCGCCAGTTCCAGCAGCACGCGCTCCACGCGCTCGGACACCAGCGCCTCGACCCGCTCCGCGTCAGCGCCGGGATAGAGCGTGACGACCCGCCCGAAACGCTCGGTGAGATAGGGGTCTTCCTGACGCCCCATCGTGGCCAGCGCCGCGATTCCGGCCACCACCATCAGGAACAGGGCCAGGCCCGCCAGGCGCGGGAAACGGTAGAAGAGCGTGCTCATGGCTGGCTGGGCCGCGCCGGCAGAACGCGCTGGCCGGGCGTCACACGCTGCAGGCCGGCGGAGAGGATCAAGGCGCCCTCATCCACCGCGCCGCGCAAATAGACCTGCCCGCCCTCGGTATGCAGCAATTCCACGCTGCGCGGTTCAAGCGAATAGCCCTCGCCGCCATTGGCAAGCTGGTAGACCGTCCACAGCCCCCTGCGGCCTTCGGCCAGCGCCGTCAGCGGCGCCCAGAATCCGCGCTCCTGCAGGCTCCCCGGCAGGACCAGCCGGGCTACTTCGCCGGGCACGACGCCCTGCCCGCCTTCCAGCTCGAACACGGCCTCCACCGAACGGGTTGCGGTATCGACAACGCCGGTGAGCGCGCGCAGGCGGGCCGTCACCCGGCGGGTGCCGGCTTCGAGCATATAGTCATTGCCGGGGACAAGCCGGGCCGCATCGGAAACCGGCACGCCCAGACGGAACTCAAGCACGCCGTCCTCGACCAGATGGAAGAGCGGCGCGCCGCCCCCCATCACCGCGCCCTCATCGGCGTTACGGCGGGTAATCACCCCGTCGAACGGGGCTTCCAGACGGGCGAGTTCCAGCTGCACTTCCAGCGCGCGGGCGGCAGCGTTGGCGGCGCTGGCCTGTGCCTCGGCGGCGCGGGCTGTGGCGCCCGCCTCATCCAGACGCTGCGCGGAAACATGGCCCTGCTCCACCAGCCGCTCCTGGCGTGTCAGCGTGGTGCGCGCCAGCGCCGACTGGGCGGCAGCGGCGCTGGCATCAGCGCGGGCGGCTGCCAGCTGGGCTTCCAGCGTACGGGTATCCAGCTGCGCCAGAACGTCGCCTGCTGCCACCCGGTCACCGACATTCACATGGATGATTTCCAGCCGTCCGCCTGTGCTGAAAGCAAGCGCGCTCTCACGCCGCGCGGCGACCAGCCCCGGAAAGCGGGCCTCGATCTCCGCCGACGGCAGATAGTTCACAACCAGAGTTTCAACGGTAGCTGGCGCGGCCTCGGCAAACGCCAGATCGGCTTGCGCCGGGCCACCGCGCAGGGCACTGACGAGCACGGCGATACCGGCAATAACGATGGCGAGAGTGGCTACGCTGGTGGCAAAGGCGTGCCGCCGGATTATCTGAGAGCCGGGCATGATGCGATCCCTCGCGCTAGAGGCGGGACCACATATATGTCAATTAACAGCGTTTGAAAAGTGAACGGCGTTCACTTTTTTGCTTTTTGCGCGTCCAGCCAGGCATTGAGCTTGGGTGTTGCCAGCCCCCTGCCCGTCATCTCGGCATGGAAGGTGATCACGTCGTCCAGCGAGAGATGCGAGCACTTCGACTTACCGCCGCGCGGAAAGTCGGGGATTGTCACCGCGAGCATGGTCAGCCCGTGGGCGCCAGCCCAGACCGATGTGGCGGCCAGATAGGTGTCGCAAGAGCGGAACCAGCCGTCAGCAATCGCCTTCTGGATCATCAGCTCCAGACGCTCAGAGGCAGCGTAACCATAAGTACCTTCCCGGTCATCCAGCGTCGACTCAAACCAGCCTGAAAAGGCAAGCCGGTAATGCGCCGGCTGCTCCAGCCCGGTCTCGACATAAGCGCGCAGGCACGCTTCGTTCACCTGCGGCCCCTCGGTCGCCGTTTCCTCGACAGCCAGCATGCGCCGGTAGAGGCGCTCGAAGAACTGTTCGCGGATTTCGTCGAACAGCGCTTCCTTGGAGTCGAAATACTTGTAGAGGGCTGCCGGGGAGTAATCGATCCGCTCGGCAATGCGCCGCATGGAAATGCCGGCCTCGCCCTCCTCAGTGAAGATGGCCTCGGCCGCTTCGACGATTGCGTCGCGCACCTTGCGCCTGCGGCGCTCGGCCGGGCTCAGATCATCGTCCAGCTCAGCATCGACAGCCATTCGCACTTCCCTGCATGTGATCGGACAGCTCAAAGCGTGCTTGAATCTGTCACACTACATCCATGATATAAGTCCGGCTTTACCTATCCGTCAAAGCCGCCTGCACTCCCAGCAACCGGATGCTCCCCTTCATGACCCATTTTTCGCCGCCCGCCTTTCCCGATGACAACGATGTCCTGAACGTGCCCAAACCCTCGCAGGACATGCTGAACCGGATGGCGAAGCGGCGCTCTACCCGCGCTATCGACATGAGCGGGCCGGGACCGTCAAAAGAACAGCTCCACACGCTATTGAAGATAGCCGCGCGCGTGCCCGACCACGGCAAGCTCTTCCCTTGGCGCTTCATCGTGTTCGAGGGGGAGGCACGCTCACATTTTGGGGAAATGCTGGAAGGGCTGGTGCGTACCGACATGCCGGATGCCGGGGAGGAGCGCTACGCGCTGGAGCGGCGGCGCTTCGAACGCGCGCCGGTTGTGATCGGCGTCATCTCCCGCGTGACCATCCCGCACAAGATTCCCGAATGGGAGCAGATCATGTCCGCCGGCGCGGTGTGTCAGAACATGTTGCTGGCCGCTGACGCCATGGGATTTGGCGCGCAATGGCTTACCGAATGGTATGCCTTCGATGCCCGTGTCAGGCAGGCGATCAAGCTTGCCGACAATGAACGCGTGGCAGGCTTCATGTATATCGGCACACAGGCGGTCCCGGCAGTGGAACGCCCCCGCAAGGCACCAGACATCACGCACTGGACCGGCAAGGCGTAAAGCGCCCGCCGGTCCAGAGGCCTGCCGCACTCACGGGCCGCTGCGTTCAATGGCGCAGATCTGGCGGCCCCTTGGGTCCAGCAGACGCAAGCGTACCTCGTACACGCCTGCATTGCCGTTGCCCGAAGAGATTACGGTCGTGCCGGGCTCTGCATTGCGCATGGACGCCATCATTTCGCCGAGCGAGGCGCCCCGCATGGGCGCGTTGCCGCCTAGCGTGATCTGATGGATCAACTCGGGCATGTCACCGGCGGCGCTGAACGCACCAGACTGGCTGATACTGGCATCGCCGCTGGCCGACACCTGACGGATGTCGAGCTCATAGCTGCCCGCCAGTCCGGGCGCGGCATAGGCTTCCAGGCGTGTCTGCCCGGAAGGGCCTTCGCTGAATTCCACCCAGCATGAGGCTAGCTGCGCGCCGCTCCCGATCCGGTCGTACTCCAACTGGGCATCTGGCGGCTGTGCGCAAGCGCTGGCTGCCAGTAAGGCCTTCAGGCCTATCAACCCGGTCAAACGTTTCATTTGCCTGCTCCTTTCAAATCGGCGCTCCGGTCACTTGATGACCCAGCTTCCCTGAATGACGAGCGCGTTACGGTTATCGCCCGTCTGGTGAACGGCCGTGTGGGCTCCATTGCCAAACTGGATGACGCCCAGCGTGTTATGGTTGCCTGTCTGGGTAGTGACGGCCGAATGGTTGTTGCCGAACTGGTAGACGCCGACCGTATTGCCGGTTCCTGTCTGCACCGCACTGGCGGCGTTGTTGTAGCCCTGCTGGCGGATGACCACCTCGCCAAGGCGTCCGAGCTGATCCACGAAAGCGCCGTTCGCGCTGCCGGTCTGGCGCACCTCGACGCCATTGCGCAGACCATCCTGTATGGTCTGAACGAACTGGTGACGGCCCTGCTGATTGATCGAAAGCCGGTTCTGATAGCCTTGCTGGAGCGCAGAAAGCTCGTGGGACTGTCCGGCCTGGCGGATGTCAACGCGGTTACGTTGCTGGGCTTCGGCGGCGCCCGCCGTTCCGGCAAGAACCAGGGCCCCAAGGCCAAGGGCGACTGTGCTGCGAAGGGTCATGGCGGTCTCCATTTTGCGTCTTCAGATGCTGGCGAGGCCCCGAAGGCGCTGGCCATGGCATCTGTTCTAACGGGAGCTGGCTGAACGGTTGCGGAGCGGCGCGTTCAATCTCTGCTCATCTGCCAGAACTGAATATGAACAGAGGGTTGGCAGGGCTTGTGCCCAACGCCGAGGCGGCGGGGCGCTTTCGCGCCCCGCCGCACGGGGACCCTGGTTCGAGGATCGCTGAACCGGCACTAATGGCTGCCCTGGATGACCAGCGAGACATTGCCGCTGCCCGACTGGCGCACATTAGCGCTCTGGCCACTGCCGACCTGGATCACACCAAGTGCATTGTTGGAGCCGGACTGGTTGGTGTTGGCGCTATGGCCAACCCCGATCTGGGCGACACCCACAGTGTTGTTGCGGCCGGTCTGGATGGCGGTCGCGCCGTTATAGGCGCCTTCCTGACCGACAACAGCGGTGTTGCGCTGGCCAAGCTGATCGACGAGGGCGCCGTTGGCATACCCGCCCTGGCCCACCGTCACGCCGTTGCGTGAACCGGCCTGGATGGTCTGGACGTAGTGGTAGCCACCGCGCTGCTCGATGGCGAGCGCATTGCGGTTGCCGTTCTGACGCGCGGCCAGCTCATTGCCATAGCCGCTCTGGCTGATATTGACCCGGTTGCGTTGTTGAGCCTCTGCCGCGCTCGCGGTTCCCGCGAGGACAACGATGCTGAGGCCAAGGGCGAGGGCGCTGCGAAGTTTCATCTGCTTTCTCCAAATCTCGTCGCTGGGCGCTTCAGTGCGCCGTCAGTGATGAGAGGTTTAGAGAAGCCAGGCTGAACGGCGTCAGACGGGCGCGTTCAAACTCCGCTCATTGTCATAAACGCCAGATAAATGACTGGTTTATCGAGATGAACAGCTAGCCCCGCCCGCGATAGGGCTGAACGCCCTGATCGGGGACCCAGACGCCCTTGGGGCACTCGCCCCACTGGCCGAAAACATCAATCGGGATGCCGCCGCGCGGATACCAGTAGCCGCCAATGCGCAGCCATTTGGGCGCAATCTCGTCCACCAGCCTCTGCCCGATCATCATCGTGCAGGCTTCGTGGAAGGCACCATGATTGCGGAAGCTGGTCAGGAAGAGCTTGAGCGATTTTGATTCGACGATCCATTCGCCGGGCACATAGTCGATCACCAGATGGGCAAAATCCGGCTGGCCGGTCACCGGGCAGATGGAGGTGAACTCCGGGCAGGTGAAACGGATCAGGTAGTCATTGCCCTGTGCAGGGTTGGACACGCGCTCAAGGCGGGCCGCTTCGGGGCTCTCCGGCGCGCCGGTCTGGGCGCCGAGCTGCTCGAGTTTGGTGTAGCGTTCTTCGGTCATGGCGGGGATGTAGCGCCTGTGAAGGCAATTGGCGAGGGCAAGCGTACCCTATTCGGCAGACGTGTGCAGAGTGTCCCTGTCCGAACCTTTTTCAGTGCCGCTACCGCGCTGCTTGCTGGCATCAAAAAGATAGGGCCACGCAATGCGCACAAGCCCGGCCAGAAGAACGACTCCGGCAAAGATGGTTATAAGCAGCAACAGAAGTTCCATATCCTCATCCTACCATATCTTCAGTGCGTCAGCGAACGGTAGTGCAGAAACGCCCCGGCGGCGCAGAGGGCGAGGCCGAACACTGCATTGAGCCAAGCATGACGCTTACAATCTGGGTTCCATCCGTGAAGGTCACAGAACCAATGATGCCACCCGACACCAACCCGCCGCCAACGCTGAGCGAAACAGCTGCAAACGCACTATCTGTTCGATCTATCATTCGGCAAACTCCCCTGTCCCGGCACCGGACAATACACCCTGAAGGCGCAAAGGCGAGAAAATGAGCGAAGCGGAAGCCATCCTGCCGGCGGTCTGGCTGCTGGGCGTCGGCATCGCCGCCATCATGCTGGCGCGGCTTCTGAAGACATCGCCCATCGTCACCTTCATCGCGGCAGGCCTGCTGATCGGACCGTTCGGTCTTGGGGTGATCGAGGAGAATGGCACGACGCGCCTGCTGGCGCAGCTCGGCGTCGTCTTCCTGCTGTTTGATATCGGGCTGGGCTTTTCACTGAAGACCGTGCGCGAAAGCAAGGGCGATCTGATCGGTCTTGCGCCCCTGCAGATGATATTATGTACGGCCGGTTTCGGCCTTGTCGGCTGGCTGGCCGGCATGGACTGGCTGCTGGCTTTGCTGATCGGTGCGGCGGCAGGCATCTCTGCAACGGCGGTCGTGACACAGACGCTCGCCGAGCGTGGCATTGCCACCTGCCCGCTGGGCCGTTCGGCGACCGCCGTCCTGGTGTTTCAGGACATTGCCGGCATCTTCCTTCTGGTCATCGCCGTTGCGCTGTCCGAAGGCGGGGGCGGAGATCTGGGCACCATTCTGGGCATGTCCGCGCTGAAAGCGTTGCTGGCGGTTGGCGTAGCGCTGCTGGCCGGCCGGTTCGTGATCGGGCCGCTCTTCCGCCTGCTGTCGAAAACCCGCAATGACGAGATATTCACCGCCGCCGCCCTCTTCCTCGTGCTGGCCACGGCGGCGGCCACGGGCGCGCTGGAGCTGTCGCTGACGCTGGGTGCGTTCCTGGCAGGCATGATCATCGCGGACACACCGTTCAAGACGGTGATCCGCACCGAGGCCAAACCGTTTGGCGCGCTGCTGCTCGGCTTCTTCTTCATCACGGTCGGCATGGCGCTGGACTGGCGGATGATGGTGGCGCAGGCCCACTGGATCGTCGCAGCGCTGGCGGTCCTGTTCGTTCTGAAGACAGCCCTCACCTGGGCTGCGGCCATCATCAACAGATGGAGCCTGGCGGGCGGCGCGCAGCTCAGCTTTTCGCTGGCACAAGGGTCCGAGTTCGGGCTGGTAATACTGGCCCTGCCCGGCATAGCCGCAGCTTTGGGCGCCGAGCTGACGGGCGTTCTGGTGGCGGCCAGCGCGCTGTCGCTGGCGCTGACACCGGCCTGGGCATCGCTTGGACTTAAAATCGCCCGGCGCATCGCCGATGCCACCGCCAGCCGCAAACCTGTCAGCGCGCCGGAGGAATTGAACTGCCCGGTCCTCATCTTCGCGATGACCCCGTCCGGGCGCATGGCCTACAATGCGCTTACCCGCTTCGACATTCCGGTGATCGCCATTGAAAGCGACCCGGACCGCTTTCTCTCCGCCATCGCCGACGGGTATGCGGTGACATTCGGTGATCCGTCCGATACGCGGCTTTTACGGGCGATTGATGTAACCGAGGCGCGGGCGCTGGTCGTATCAGCGCCCCGCTATGAAATCTCAGCCGAGATAACGCCGTATATCCGCGAGAATTTCCCCGAGCTGGAGCGCTTCGTGGCCGTCAAGGACGAGCTCGACCGCCGGCGCCATGAGGCGCTCGGGATGCATGCCATCATCAATCGCAGCCAGCCGGAAGGGCTCGACTTCGCGCTGGCATTGTTGCGCTACGCTGAAATACCTGAAAGCGACATCCACGAGTGGATGCAGGAGGTGGTCGAGGCCTACGCCCCCGATCCGGCCTTCCGTGTGGCGGAGCCTGCCTGACCGGCAGATAGCGGCATGGCCGTGCGGGTGAATACCTTGCGCATCGCAATATTGGATATAAGGCGTGCGACGCCGGGCAGGCCCGACAGGCGCTCGCGGTGGACGCGCTCATAGTCGCGCGCATCGCGCACCATCAGGCGCAAGAGATAATCCTCCGCGCCGGTGGTGAGGTAGCAGTCCATCACCTCCTCCACCTTCTCCACCGCCGTCTCGAAAGCCTGCATGGTCTCCCGGCGCTGGTTCTCCAGCGTGACCAGCACCAGCACGGTAAGCCCACGCCCTACCGCGTCTGCGTCCACCAGCGCAGCATAGCCGGTCACGATCCCGCGTGCCTCCAGCGCCCGGACGCGGCGGTGGCAGGCCGAGGGCGACAACCCCACCCGCTCGGCCAGCTCCGCATTGGTCAGACGCCCGTCCACCTGCAAAAGCGTCAGCAGGGCACGGTCCGTTTCATCCAGCGTCATGGTGGTTTCTCGAAGAGTTTACGAAATCGGCGGCTGCAGCGGGTCACGTACGGAATAATAGTCCTATGTCATGCTGATATACGCAAGATTTTTGCGCATTTACGGGCCTGATTGCAGGTGCCTGCCGATTCCGATAGTTTCTCCGCAATTTCAGGGTCATCCCTGATAGCCAGAAAAAACCGGGAGAGACCCCATGCGCGTTGGCGTACCCAGAGAGATCAAGGTTCACGAATACCGCGTCGGCCTGACGCCTGCAGGTGCTGCCGAGCTTGTGCAGGCGGGCCATGAAGTCTTCGTCGAGACCAAAGCCGGTGACGGTGTTGGCTTTGCCGACAGCGCCTATGAGGCGGTGGGCGCGAAAATCCTGCCCGACGCAGACGCCGTGTTCAAAACGGCTGAGCTGATCGTGAAGGTGAAAGAGCCGCAGCCCATCGAGTATGCGCGCCTGACGCCGGATCACACCCTTTTCACCTATCTCCACCTCGCGCCCGATCCTGAGCAGACCAAGGGCCTGATGGATTCAGGCTGTATCGCCATCGCCTACGAGACGGTGACCGACAATGAAGGCCGTCTGCCGCTGCTGAAACCGATGTCGGAAGTCGCGGGCCGCATGTCGATCCAGGTCGGCGCCACCGCGCTGGAAAAATCCCATGGCGGGCGCGGCATGCTGCTGGGCGGTGTGCCGGGTGTGCAGCCTGCGAAAGTCGTCATTCTCGGCGGCGGCGTATCGGGCACCCACGCAGCCGAAATGGCCGTCGGCATGCGCGCGGACGTGACAATCTTCGACCGCTCCATAAAACGCCTGGCTGAGCTCGACACCCAGTTCCAGGGCCGCGCAAAGACGGCCTTCTCCACGGCGGCAGCCGTTGAGGAAGCCATTATCGGCGCAGACCTGGTTATCGGCGCGGTGCTGATCCCCGGCGCGGCGGCGCCCAAGCTCGTCACCCGCGAGATGCTGAAGAAAATGAAGGATGGCGCGGTGCTGGTCGATATTGCGATTGATCAGGGCGGCTGCTTTGAGACCTCCAAGCCCACCACCCACCAGAGCCCGACCTTCATCGTCGACGGCGTGGTCCATTACTGCGTCGCCAACATGCCTGGGGCGGTCGCGCGCACCTCGACGCTCGCGCTCACCAACGCCACCCTGCCCTTCACGCTGGCCATCGCCAACAAGGGCGCGAAGAAGGCGATGAATGACGATCCGCATCTGGCGCGCGGCCTGAACGTGGCCGAAGGCCACGTCACCTATGAGCCGGTCGCCCGCGATCTCGGCCACAAATACGTGAAGCCCGACTGGCTGACGAGTATATAGAGGCTCTCTCCACCACTGAAATCCCGGCCAAGCGCAGCGCAGAGCCGGGACCTCGTGCAAGAGAAGCGGGACAAGGCCCCGGATACCGCTGCGCGGTTCCGGGGTTTCAGCAAATGGAAGCTCCTAGCACACCCGCTTTTTCGCGGCCTCGTACTCGGCTTTGAGCTTCTCTACATAATCGGCAACCGGGCGCACGGCATCGACCGAGCCGATGCCCTGGCCCGAACCCCAGATGTCTTTCCAGGCCTTGGCGTCTGAATTGCCGCCCGAGCCGAAATTCATCTTGGACGGATCGCTTTCGGGCAAATTATCCGGGTCCAGCCCCGCATCGGTTATGGATTTCTTCAGGTAATTGCCGTGTACGCCGGTGAAGAGGTTGGTGTAGACGATGTCGTCCGCCTTGCCCTCCACAATACCCTGCTTGTAGCTCTCGGTGGCGCGCGCTTCTGCCGTCGCGATAAAGGCCGAGCCGATATAGGCATAGTCTGCGCCCATGGCCTGCGCAGCCAGCACACCCGCGCCGGTGGAGATGGCGCCTGAGACCAGCAGCGGACCGTCAAAGAATTCACGGATTTCAGCAATCAGCGCGAAGGGGGAGAGCGTGCCGGCATGGCCGCCCGCGCCCGAACACACGGCGATGAGGCCGTCTGCGCCCTTTTCCAGCGCCTTGTGGGCAAAGCGCACATTGATGATGTCGTGCAAAGTCTTGCCGCCCCAGGAGTGGACAGCGTTGTTGAGGTCTTCACGCGCGCCCAGCGAGGTGATGACCAGCGGCACCTTGTATTTGGCGCACGTCTCCAGATCGGCTTCAAGGCGCTCATTGGAGCGGTGGACGATCTGGTTCACCGCAAACGGCGCGGCGGGCTTGTCCGGATTGGCGCGGTTATAGCTGTCCAGCTCCGAGGTGATCTGGTCCAGCCATTCATCAAGCTGGCTCTGCGGACGGGCATTGAGCGCCGGAAAGGAGCCGACCACGCCTGCCTTGCACTGGGCGATCACCAGATCCGGGTGCGAGATGATGAACAGTGGTGCACCGATGACCGGCACGCTCAGGCGCCCGTTCAGAATTTCCAGACCGGCCATGAAGCCCTCCCCTGAAGATGATTTGTTGCACCGCAAGCTAGCGCGGTTTGGGCGAGTGTCGAGATGGGGAGTGAACACCGTTCAGCTTTTCACAATCGGCAGTCCGTCCCGGCCGGCCCATTCGGTCCACGAGCCGTCATACAGCCAGACATCCTTGAAACCTGCTGCCGTGAACCCGGCATGGAGAATGGCGGCCGTCACGCCCGAGCCGCACGTGCAGATAATGCGCTGGCGCCGGTCCGTGCTTGGCAACACATCCGCCAGCGCCTCGCCCTGCAGGAAGCGCCCCTCCCCGTCCAGCAGGCGGCCGGAGGGCAGGTTCACAGCCCCCGGCATGTGACCAGACTGCAGCCCCGCACGCGGCTCCGGATCCATGCCGGCAAACCGGCCCGGCGGGCGGGCATCGACGATCAGCGCATCACCCGCCTCGATGTGATGCAGCACATCGTTCCAGCGCATGGCATCGTCATTGATAAGGTGCAGATCCGGACCGTCGGGAGCCAAGCCGAGCTCCGGCGCACCGGCCTCCACCGCGCCACCTGCCGCCTCCCAAGCCGCCATACCGCCGTCAAGGATGAGCGGGATGAGGCCGAACCGGCGCAGCGTCCACCAGACGCGCGGCGCAGCGAAGCCAGAGTTCTGATCGTAGATGATGAGTGGCTGGCCGGGTTTAAGGGCATGGGCGCAAAACCAGCGCGAGAGCGTAGCACTGCCGGGCGCCATGTGCGGCAGCGGGCTGGTGAGGTCTGCCACCTCATCGATATCGAAGAAGACGGCTCCGGGGATATGGGCCTTCCCGAAGGCTTCACGCCCCGACTTGCCGCTGGCGGGCATGAACCAGGTCGCATCGATGAACGCGGCGTCTTTGCGGGCTACCGCATGTTCAGGCGCGATCAGCATTGGGTTCATTCATGCGGCAAGTGCTTGCTGATGAGCGCGTGCAAATCCTCAGGCGTCATCAGGTCCAGCTTGGCAAACGGTCCGGCAACGTTGGGATAGCGCGAGAGGTCCACCCGCTCGAATGTGTGCGCCGTGATCAGCAGGATGGATGCCTTGGGCGCGGCGGGCACCACAAGAGGCAGCGTTTCGTCAAAGCTTGAATAGGGCGGCAGGCGGCGGTCGAGGAAGACGAGCTCGAACTCGGCATGACGGCTGCGGTCAACAAACTCGCTGATCGTGCCGAAGCTTGCGATCTCAACGCCGTCGAAGACCTCGTCCATCAGAATGGACAGGATTTCGGTCTCCACCGGATCGTCATCGATAATGGCGACGTTGAGCGCGCCATTTGATGCCTGTCCCATTCACTGCCCTCTCAAACGTCTTCAGCCTGTTGTTGTATCAGTCTGGACAATGCGCTTGCCAGCGCTTCAAGATCAACTGGTTTGGCGAGATAATCGTTAGCGCCCGCTTGCAGGCATTCCTCGCGGTCCTGCGGGGCCGCATGGGCGGTCAGCGCCAGAATGGGCACGTCCCGCCGGGGCGTATTGCTGCTGCGGATTTCCCGGATCGCGTCCAGCCCCGACATGATGGGCATGGAGACATCCATGATGATGAGCGCGAAGTCTTCGGCCAGTGCCCGGTCAACTGCCTCGCGCCCGTTCGTGACGCAGACTGGCGGCGCCACACCAAGCTCGCCGAGAAACATTTCCAGCGTCTGGCGATTGGTCGCATTATCCTCCGCGATCAGAATGCGTCCCATGCCTGAGGGCAGGCTTGCATTGCCTGCCTCTTCGCCGGGCCCGGAGATTTCGCTGCCCGTCACCACCAGCGGCAGATGCACGGCGAAGCGCGAACCTTCACCCGGGCGTGAGTGTAGGGAGATGTGCCCGCCCATCAGGCCGGCAAACTCCTTGCACAGCGCGAGCCCCAGCCCTGCGCCTTCATGCTGGCGCGCGTAGGAGGCATCAACCTGCCGGAAGCGGTCAAAGATGTGCCCGGCCTGCTCCGGGCTGATGCCAGGGCCGGTATCAGCCACCTCGAAACGGATGGTCTGCGCATCCGGGCAATCCACGTTTAGCCAGACCGACCCCGCTTCGGTGAACTTCACCGCATTACCCAGAAGGTTTATCAGCACCTGCGCAAGGCGGCGGCGGTCGGCGACGACATGACCGGGAACGGTCTCGTCGATGGCAAGATCAAGCGCGAGCGCCTTGTTCTGCGCAGTACCGCGAACCGCCGACAGGGCCTGCTCGCACAGCGCATCAACATCAACCGTTTCGGGCTCCAGCGTCATCAGCCCTGCTTCGATCTTTGAAAGGTCGAGAATATCGTTGATGATAGCCAGCAGCGCCTTGCCGGAAGACTGTACGGTCTCGACCATGCGCGTCTGGCGCGCATCAAGGCCAGTGCGCGCCAGCAATTGCGACATGCCCAGAACGCCATTGAGCGGCGTGCGTATCTCATGGCTCATATTGGCGAGAAATTCCGATTTCAGCCGGTTGGCGCGTTCGGCTTCGTCGCGCGCCGCCAGAAGCTCGTCCTCGTTCTGCTTGCGCTCGGTGATATCGCGCTGGATTGCAAGCCAATGCGTGAGCCTGCCCTGTGCATCCACGATTGGCACCACGTCAACGTCCATCCAGCGGCCCTCGCCGGAACGGGTATAATGCACGATTTCGGTGCGGACCGGCTGGCCCGCCGCTATGGCAGCCAGAACTTCGAGCACCGTTTCAGGGGCGGTGCCTGGCCCGTGCAGCATGCGCGTGGACCCGCCTAGCACCTCCTCTGCGGTATAGCCGAAGACTTGCTCGAAGGCGTCGTTGACATAGACGATGCGCGGCCCTTCCGGGCCGATCTCGCCTTCGGCGATAATCACCACGTCATTGGCATGGCGCACGGCAGCCTGCAGCAGCTGTAGCTGTTCCTCCGCCTGGCGCTCATCCGTTACATCCTGGAGGTAGATTGCCAGCCCGCCCGCACCGGGGTGTATCCTGACGTGGAACCAGGCATTGAAGGGCGCGTAGTGAAAGCCGGTTGTGACCGTCTGGCCGGTATCGCGCGCCTGCAGGTAGAACGGCTCCAACACGTCGCGGACGTCTTCCGGGAACACATCCCATACATACTTGCCAAGCATATGACGGCGCGGCGTCCTCAAGGCCCGCTCCGCCTCCTCATTCACGAATGAGAAGCAAAGGTTTTCGTCGAGCAGGTAGAAACCGTCGCTCATCGTGTTGAGCGTGCTCTGCAGGCGTTCGGCCAGCTGTGCGCTTTCAAGGCGGGCGGACACCAGCTCGGATATGTCCTGGAACGCGCCGCGCACAGCGATCACCTCGCCAGCGGCATTGCGCTCGGCCTCGCCAATAGACCGGCACCAGACCCGGCGTCCCGTGGCTGTTATGATCTCCAGCATTTCATCGTAGGGCTCGCCCGTTTCGATGCAGCGCGCGAAAATCTCCGCAACGCGCTCCTGGCTGCCGGGCGCGTAGAAATTGATGCCTTCCTGCACCGGCACCTCACGTGTGCCGGGCATATCATGAATGGCCGCCACCTCTTCGGACCACTCCACCACCTGACGCTTCAGATCAGCTCGCCAAGCGCCAAACCGGGCAGATTTGCCGGCCAGGCGCAGCAAGTGGTCGGCTTCGGTAAGCCGCGCATCAGTTTCCAGCTGGCCGGTAATGTCCTGGACAAAGCCGGTGGTGGCCTCGCCCTCTGGTGTCACCGTACGCTCGGCCACACCGCGGATAGTAATTACCCGCCCGTCCGGGCGCACGATACGGTGCCAGAACTCGCTGCTGCGATCACCGGATACGAGAAACTCGGCAAACCAGCTCTCCATGCGCGCCCGGTCGTCAGGATGAACAAGGCTCACATAGAGGTCATAGTCCGGTTCATGCTCGTCCGGGTCGAGGCCATAGATGCGGAACGTGCTGTCGGACCATTCCAGCTTTTGAGTCTGCAGGTCGAACCGCCACTGGCCCAGCGCCAGAAGACGTTCCACGGTGCGGATGCTGGCCTCGCGCTCGTTCAGCCGCAGTGTCGCTTCGCGCAATTCGCGTGAATGCACCATCAGGTCCAGTTCCAGAGGGCGCTCCGCCAGCTCGGCAGCCAGTTCTGCCGCATCACGGGCCTGACCGGCAATCAGGCCGGTCACGTCTTCGGAACGGCATATTATGTACTGGGCCCTGCCATCGGGCCCCTTTACGGCGGAGAACACTGACAACCACCAGCGTTCCTCGAAGCCGCCGCCCTCCTCCCTGGGCCGCTCGACCGGGAATCGCGTCAACGGCAAGGCTTCCGACAGACCGCTACCCTTTACCCGTTCCATTACGGCGGCGACGGCCGCGACACCATTGGCCTCGGGATCATCAGGATCATCGGGAAAGACATCAAAAAGCCGCTTGCCCATGATGTCGGACCGGCGGCGCATGACAGCCTCCAGATAGGCATCACTAATCGCCACAATCGTGTAGTCTTCCGGCTCGAGAACCAGCAGCTTTCCCGGCGCGGATTCAAACAGGGACTGGAAGTGGTAGGCGGCCGCCTCAGCCCGGCTGCGAAGGGCGGCCTCGCGCTGGAGCGCCTGATCACGCTCCTTCTCGAAGCGCACGAGTTCCGTCATGTCGCGGGCTACGACGAGTTCGCACGCCTTGCCATCATACTCCATCGTGTGGGAGGTGATCTCCACATGGATGAGCTCGCCTGACTTGAGCCGGTGCTGCCAGATGCCCGCCCGGTCCAGACCTGTGGTGACCGCCGCGACATTCGATTCCAGCCTGCGAAGTTCGTCGTCCGGGTGGAGGTCGTCGAGGCGCAAGGTTTTCAGATCGTCTGGCGTGTAGCCATACCGGACCTGGAAGGTCTGATTGACCACCAGGATGCGCCGTGTCGCCAGCTCGTAGACCAGCATGGGATCAGGGTGATTCTGAAAGAAGATGTCACGCGTGATATCGCCGCTCATGGCAGGCCAACCCGTTGAAAAACAGGTTTGATCTGACCATTGCGGGATGGCCGGTCAATGCAGTGTGCACCCATATCCCCAAACATGGCGCATAGCGTTATGCGCGCAGAGCGCCAACGCAAGGATTTCCGGGCGAATACATGGTTTTCAGGTAAACTTTTACGCTGCGTGATGTGGTGTCCCTGGGGCCGTAGAGCGGTTTGAAAAGCGCGGCCGCGCAGCTTTTCAGGTGATGCTCCGCACATCCCTGCATCGCCCCCTCGCCCCTTCGAGACGCCGCCTGCGGCGGCTTCCCAGGGTGAGGGTGACTCGGGCCCATTCGGGCTTGCGGCGGCGTTTTCTAGCTCCGTAACGCATCCGCGTTGCGATGTTCCGCGAATACCCGCCTGTGCTGGCACAGGCAGCCGCGGGCGCGCGTTCGCGCTCTTCGGACGGCGCTTTGCCGTCCGCAAGGCCGACCGGCCGCCGGGCACTTTTGCCCGCACCGGCTGAACGGAGTGAAGAAGGACAAGGATAGTGGTGCGGGCGGCCGGAATCGAACCGGCACGGAGGTTGCCCTCCAACGGATTTTAAGTCCGGTGCGTCTACCAGTTCCGCCACGCCCGCTGATGTGCGCCTGATACGCCTAGCGCTTGATCTCGTCCTGACGCGTCACGATCTTGTGGCACAGGCCATATTCGATGGCGTCTTTCGCCGTCAGCCAGAAATCGCGATCGGTATCCTTCTCGATGCGCTCGAGCGGCTGGCCCGTGGCTTCCGCGAAGATGCGGTTCAGACGGTCACGCATCATGCGCATTTCCCGCACCTGTATCTCGATATCACTGGCCGCGCCGCCCGCACCGCCCGAAGGCTGGTGAATGAGGAAGCGCGTATTGGGCAGGCAGTAGCGATCCTGCTTCTCGGCCCCGACGAAGATCAGTGCGCCTGCAGACGCCACCCAGCCCGAACCCAGAGCGATCACGCGCGGTTTGATGAACTTCATCGTGTCGTGGATCATGTCACCGGACTCGACGTGGCCGCCCGGCGAGGAGACCACCATCAAGATCGGATCATCGCTCTTGGCTGCCAGCGCGAAGAGTTGCGCGCAGACCGAACGGGCCACCTTGTCGTTGATACCGCCGGTGATGAGGATAGTGCGGCTTTCAAACAATGCCTTGCCGACAAAATCCTCACCCGCCGGCGCGGCGCCTTTTTCAGGAGCATCGTCATCGTCGTCATTGCGGATCGGGTGCGCGCGGAAGCCGTCAGCCATCATGGAAAATATCCTGTCTCGCGGGAATGCCTCGTGTGTTGCCCGTCAAGTTAGGCATGCCCGCCAGACGGGGCAAGCGGCGAGTGCCGGTCAGGACTGCGCAGGCAGCTGTGATTTGAGTGTCTGCTCTGCCCTTGCGAGCGTCTCACCGTCTGCAGAGCGCAGCACCACGGCCACACCGCGCGACAGCTCGCCGCCCTCGCGTTCCTGAAACCAGGGGTAGGAACCGATGGAGATGGCGGGGAAGTCCTTCGCGGCCTGGCCCAGAATTTCGGCGATGTCGCCTTCGCGCACGCCTTCCAGGCGGATGCTGAGCGATTGCGTCACCGCCCCGCCTTCCAGCCTGTGCGCGATGTCTTCCAGCATGCCGCGCGCGATCTTGGGCACGCCGGCCAGCACAAACACATTTTCGACCTGGAAGCCGGGCGCGCCGGTGACCGGATTGGCGATCAGTGATGCGCCATCGGGAATGCGGGCCATGCGCAGGCGGGCGGATGTGAGCTGCGTGCCGGATTTAGCATACCATTCATGCAGGATGGCCAGAGCGTCCTCGCGCACATCAATATGCCGCCCGAAAGCGGCCGCAACCGCATCGGCGGTAATGTCGTCATGGGTCGGGCCGATGCCGCCGGTTGTAAACACATAATCCCAGCGGGCCCGCAACGCGTTCAGCGCCTCCACGATGTCGGCCTCAAGATCGCTGACCACGCGCGCCTCCCCCAGCGTTATGCCAAGGGGGCTCAAGAATTCGGCGATCTGGCGGATATTCACATCCTGCGTCCGGCCGGACAGCACTTCGTCACCGATCACCAGCACGGCTGCCTTGACGGCTCGTTCATCCATTTGCGTTCATCCTTTTGGCCGTGCTGTGCGTTGACGTGATCATGGTCCATGACATAACCCGCCGCGCAACGGCGGACAGCCGGTTTCAACACGCGATGAGGACAGCGCCATGCCGATAGCGCCCACCGACAAAGGATGGGATCTGCCCCTGCCCTTCGTGCGAAACCGGCGCGTTGACGAGACTGAGATCGATGATTTCGGCCACGCCAACAATGCCGCCTATCTGCGCTGGGCCGACGAAACGGCCTGGGCGCACTGGGAAGCAGATGGTCTTACCCGGCAGGGATGCCGCGATGCCGACCGGGGTATGGCCGTTATCCGCACGCTGGCAGATTACTCCGGGCATTGCCGTGCCGGCGATGTGCTCAGTTGCGCGGTATGGATAGCGCTGAGCGATGGCCGGCTGCGCGCCGAGCGCTGGTACCAGTTCCGCAAGCGCGATACCGGCGAGACCGTATTCCGGGCCCGCACCTGGCTGGTCTCCTTCCAACTTTCAACTGGCAAGCCTGCGCGCATGACGCGCGATTTCGCCCGGCATTATCATGTCCCTGACGCGCAACTTTCCGATGCGGTACGCGCCGCGCATCTGCGGTCCGCACTATGGGTGTTGGACGAATGACGCGGCCATCCTTCCAAAGATGAAAGTTTGGCCATGTTCTGGGCTGCGTGATTGAGCCTGCCCGTTCCAGACGATAGGGCTTCGGCCAGAGGGCGCCTGGCGCCATAATCGGGGACTTTGAAACATGATCCGGCACTATCTCGCCGCGGCCGCCAGCGCCGCACTGCTCCTGTCTGCCTGTGCTACAACCGGCACGGCCCCTCCCTCGCAGCGCGAAGCGGCGGCGGCGGACATCATCACACCCGCGGCCATCGAGGCGCACATCCGCTTCCTGGCCGATGACCTTCTTGAAGGCCGCGATACGGGGACACGCGGCTATGACATTGCCGCACGTTATGTCGAAAGCCATTTCCGCCTTCTCGGCCTTGAGCCCGGCGCATCGGACGGCAGCTATCACGAGCCGGTGCCATTGCAGAACATGGTGGCGGACACCAGCGCAGCCCGCCTGACCATTGATGGCGAGGCACTGGAACACGGCACGGACTTCATCATCGGCGCCCACGCTACCCGCGATGAAAGCGCCATTACCGCCGAGGCGGTGTTTGCCGGATACGGTATTGTCGCGCCGGGGCTGGGCCTCGACAGCTATGACGGCATTGATGTGGAGGGACGGATCGTTGTCGTGCTGGCCGGCGCGCCGGGTGGCCTGCCCAGCGACGTGTCAGCGCATCTTTCCAACAACCGCACCAAGGCCGAGTTCGCCGCGGCGCGCGGCGCCAGCGGCGTCATCGTCATCATGGCCGACGGACTGACGCGTTTTCCCTTCTCGCGCCTTGCGGCCATGGCGGCCAATCCGCGCCCGTCCATGACCGTCGCGGCAGCCGCCTCCCCGGCCTCGATCGAGGTCAGCGCCGTCGTGGGCACCGCAGGGGCCGAGCGCCTGTTTGCCGTATCAGGCCGCGACTTCAGCCAGATTGTGGAAGCTGCCCAGGCCGGTGAGCCGCTGGATAGTTTCGCCCTCAACACCCCTGTCGGCTTGGCCCAGGCCACCACCCGCGAGCCGGTTGCCAGTGCCAACGTGATCGGCGTGCTGCCCGGCTCCGACCCGGCGCTGTCGGCAGAGACTGTCGTGGTCACGGCCCACCTCGATCATATCGGCATCTGCCAGCCCATGGCAGACAACTCCATCTGCAATGGCGCGCTGGATAATGCGTCCGGCACCGCCGCGATGCTGGAATCGGCGCGCGCGCTGGTTCAGGGACCGCGCCCGGCACGTACCGTGGTGTTCATCGCGCTAACCGCCGAAGAAAAGGGATTGCTCGGCTCGGCCCATGTGGCCGCCAACCCGACCCCGGCCATGGGCCGCATGGTCGCCAATATCAATCTGGACATGCCGGTCATGCTCTATGAGTTCAACGACGTGATCGCGTTCGGAGCGGAGCACTCCTCGCTGGGGCCGGTAGCGTCCGAAGCGGTGGCGCGCGCAGGGGTGACGCTGTCTCCCGATCCGATTCCCGATCAGTCCCTGTTCGTGCGTTCCGACCACTATAACTTCGTACGTGAAGGCGTACCGTCTGTGTTCCTGATGACCGGCTTTTCCTCGCCCGATCCGGAAGACGATGAAGGTCAGGCCTTCCTGCGCTTCCTGGGTGGCAATTACCACGCGCCGGGCGATGACCTGTCGCAGCCCTTGCGCTTTGATCAGGGTGCGAAATTTGCGCTGATCAATTACGAGATCATCAGCGCGGTCGCCAATGCCAGCGAAACCCCGCGCTGGAACGACGACAGCTTCTTCGCGAACTGAACACTTTCAGCAACCTTCAGCACGCCGCCCGGGTGACAATTTCTGTCATCCGGGTGGTTTCTCTTGTGAAGCTGTTCATCTCCGGTCCAGATAGACTCTGCCTTGATATGAACATTCGGGCGTCAGGGGGCTGCGGGCAGACCTGCCTGACCGGAACAGGTGGGGAGACACCATTATGAGAATGGCAATTCTATATTCGGCTCTGGCACTGGCATTGCCGGGCGCGGTGGCCATGGCGCAGGACTACACGCTGCAGCCCAATTACGGCGACACATCCTTGCGCGCGGGCTTCAGCCCGGATCCGTATGTCATTCCGCTCCAGTCTGGCGGCTCGATTGATGTCAGCCGGACCATCGGCGGCAGCTGCCGGGGCTATGTGTCCAATGCGCCGGATTTTTCGGTGAATTATTCAGCCGGCTCAGTCCTGCCCTTCCGCATCGGTGTGTCGTCCGGCCGCGATACGACGCTGGTCGTCAACGGGCCCGACGGCAACTGGTATTGCGATGATGATGGCGGCGAGGGCCTGAACCCGCTGCTGCATTTCGGTTCGCCCATGAGCGGACGCTATGACATCTGGGTGGGCACCTATGGCAGCGCATCGAACCATGATGCCCTGCTCTTCCTGTCCGAGCTGAGCTCGGTCACCGCCAGCACGGTCAGCAGTGGCGGCGGCAGCTATGGCGGCGATCCGTCCGGGCCGGACTGGTCGCTTCGCCCCACCTACGAGACCATCTCGCTGCGCGGCGGCTTTACGCCGGACCCGTACCGGGTGCGCCTGCAATCGGGCGGGCCGATCCGCGCCAATGACAGCATTGGCGGCAATTGCGTCGGCTATATCGCCGAGGCACCGGATGTCCGCCTGAACTTCCAGCCGGGCAGCCTGCCGCTCATTATCTCGGTAGCATCAAGCGCGGACACTACGCTCGTCATCAACGGCCCTGATGGCGGCTGGTACTGCAATGATGATGGCGGGGTCGGCACCAACCCGTCCATCCGCTGGGACAGCCCGATGGCCGGCCAGTATGACATCTGGGTCGGCACCTGGGGCAGCCAGTCCTTGCGCGAGGCAGTGCTGGTGATTTCCGAACTCTACAGCGAATAAGCCGCAAGGCTATTTCACCGAACCTTTGACCGCCCGGGGCGTTTCCTAACGCTCCGGGCGGCGCTATATGAGGACATCAACAGGCAAGCAGGCAGGTCTTTGTGAACGATACCGACATGATTGACGATGTGGAACTGGTCCGCGACGGGCATATCCGCCAGCACGGGCCCGAAGCGTTCGCAGGCATGCGAAAGGCGGGCCAGCTGGCAGCGGCAACGCTCGACCTTCTGGTGGATGTCGTGAAACCCGGCGTCACCACGCAGGCCATCGACGACATCGTGCGGCGCAACTTCATCAAGCACGGCGCGGTGCCGGCGACCCTTTTTTACAAGGGCTACTCAAAGTCCTCGTGCACCTCAATCAATCATGTGGTCTGTCACGGCATTCCCAATGACAAGCCCCTTAAAGAGGGCGACATTCTCAATATCGACGTGACCTGCATTGTCGATGGCTGGCACGGCGATACCAGCCGCATGTTCACTGTGGGCGAAGTGCGCCGCAAGGCCGAGCGCCTTATCGAGGTGACATATGAAGCGCTGATGCGTGGCATTGCCGAGGTTAAGCCCGGCAATACGTTTGGTGATATCGGCGCGGCCATCCAGGAATACGCCGAGAGCCAGCGCTGCAGCGTGGTGCGCGATTTTTGCGGACACGGTATCGGCCAGCTTTTCCACGATGCGCCCAACGTGCTGCATTTCGGCGACCGGGGTACGGGCGCGGTGCTTAAGCCCGGCATGATCTTCACCATCGAGCCGATGCTCAATGACGGCAAACCACACGTGAAAGTGCTGGCGGACGGATGGACTGCGGTGACCCGCGACAAGTCTCTGTCGGCCCAGTTCGAGCACTCTGTGGGCGTAACCGAAACCGGCGTCGAGATTTTCACCAGCTCACCCGGCGGCTATCACTGCCCGCCCTGGAAATAGCGCCGGATGGAGGCGGACAAGCCCCATTATCACGGCCATCGCGACCGCCTGCGCGCGCGCTTTGCCGAAGCCGGCGGCAAGGGGCTGGCCGACTACGAAATCCTTGAACTGATCCTGTTCCGGGCCATTCCGCAGCGCGATGTGAAACCTCTGGCCAAGGCGCTGCTGGCACGGTTCGGCGATATCGGGCGGGTCTGTGCGGCGCGCCCTGACCAGCTGACGGAGATCAAGGGCGTCTCGGAGAAAGTGGCACTGGAGCTGAACCTGTTTCAGGAAGTCGCGACGCGTATCGCCCGCGAACAGGTAAGCGGACGCGCCGTTATCTCCTCATGGTCAGCGCTGCTGGACTATGTGCGTACCGCCCTGCAGAACGCCTCGACCGAAGAGTTCCGGGTGCTGTTTCTCGACAAGAAGAACCGGCTGCTGGCTGACGAGTTTCAGGCGCGCGGCACGGTGGACCATGCGCCGGTATATCCGCGTGAAATCATCAAACGCGCCATCGCCCTTGATGCCAGCGCGATCATTCTCGTGCACAACCACCCCAGCGGGGATCCGACGCCGTCACACGCCGACATCGACATGACCCGTCAGGTCATCGAGATCGGACGCCCGCTTTCGATTGTGGTGCATGACCACCTTGTCGTCGGACGCGACAAGGTGGCCAGCTTCAAGCAATTGGGCCTGATGTAGGGGAAAACCCTACAGCTGCTCGAGAACGTAGTCTGCGCTGGAGACCTTGAAGTCGCCGGGCTCTTCCACGAACAGGCCTGACACCACGCCGTCCTTGATGATCATGGCGTAGCGCTGCGAGCGCGTGCCCATGCCGAACTTGGAACCATCCATGGTGAGGCCGACGGCCTTGGCAAAGTCGCCATTGCCATCTGCCAGCATCAGCACGCCCTCGCCCGCATTCTGATCCTGCCCCCACGCGTTCATCACGAACACATCATTAACCGAGGTGCAGGCGATCGTATCGACGCCCTTGGCTTTCAGCTCACTCGCCTTCTCAACGAAGCCCGGCAGGTGTTTGGCCGAGCAGGTGGGCGTGTAGGCGCCCGGCACGGCAAACAGCGCCACGGTCTTGCCCTGGCAGAGATCCTGCGTGGTAACCGGCATGGGGCCATCAGCACCCATTGTCATGAAAGTTGCATCGGGAAGGCGGTCGCCGGACTTGATGGTCATTAGGGCTCTCCTCAGGGGCTTTTTTGAACGATGGAATCTGCCTGCTAGCTAGTGCGCTGCGCCACAGCCCGCAAGGCCGGGGACGTAGCTGTTCGCCGGATTGTCTGGACAAGCTCCCCGTTTTGGCCCGATGCTGGCTGTATGGACCTTGACCGGAAAACGTTTGATGGGCCCTACCTGAAGGGCAAGATACTGATCGCCAGTCCGCTGATAGGCGATCCGCGCTTTGACCGTTCGATTGTCTTCATGTGCGCGCATGGCGATGACCACGCGATGGGGATTATCGTCAACAAGCCCATGCGCCTGCGCCTGCCGACCCTGTTTGAACAGCTGGGCGTGAAAAGCGAGATTGAGGTGGCGGACCGGGCTGTGCTCGATGGCGGGCCGGTGGACCGTGATCGTGGCTTCGTCCTGCATTCAGACGATTTCGAGCATGAGCCAGCCACGCTGAAAATCAGCGCAGGCCTCGCCCTGACGGCCACCAATGATGTGCTTGAGGCTATGGCTTCGCCCTCCCCGCCCCGCCGCTCGACGATGGCGCTGGGCTATGCGGGTTGGGAGGCAGGCCAGCTCGAAGAAGAGATTGCTGCCAATGCATGGCTGATTGCCGAGGCCGACGAAGACCTTGTTTTTGGTGAAAGCCACGAAGCCAAATGGGCGGCAGCGCTGCGCAAGATAGGCGTCAACCCGGAGCACCTGACTGGCGCGTCAGGCCACGCCTGAACGCCTGAGGGGCCGGGGCGGGGCGAAACGGCCAGAGAGTCCCTGCCGCACCGCCAGTCCCGCCGCCTGCGGGTCCAAAGCGCCCGCATAGTGGAAGCCTTGCGCGAAATCGCACCCCATCTCGGCAACCAGATCGGCCATTTCGGCAGTTTCCACGCCCTCGGCTATGATGGTCATGCCCAGATTGCGCGCGAGCTTCACTACAGAGGCCGTGATCGCGCGCGCCGACGCATCCGCGAGCATCGAACGAACGAAATACTGGTCAATCTTGATGACGTCGAAGGGGAAACGGTCGAGCCGGGAGAGCGAGGAATAGCCCGTGCCAAAGTCATCGAGCACCAGCTTCACGCCCGAGGCCTTTACCGCATGGAGAAGCTCTGCTGCGCGGTCCGGATCACGCATGATCTCGGTTTCGGTGATCTCCAGACGGTAGCGCCCGCGCGGCACCTTTGCGCTTTCCAGCGCCGCTGCAAGGGTTTCGACAAACCCGTCAGAGAAGAGCTCGCCGACGCTGGCATTGGCCGAGACGTAGATGTCCGGCGCCGCCGGGGCGTCACTGAACCAGCGTGCAAGATTATCTGCTGCGCTGCCACGCACCTGATCGCCCACCTGCCCCATCAGGCCCAGCCGGTCGGCGAGGAAGAGAAAATCATCCGGCCCCATGACGCCAAGGCCCGGCCTGTGCCAGCGCGCTAGCGCCTCGAACCCGGCCAGATACTCGCCGTCCAGCGCGATAATGGGCTGGTAATGGGCGATGATCTCATGAGCCTCCAGTCCAGCGGTCAGCGCCGCTTCGGCATCAAGTGTGGAAAGCGTAGTGCCGGGGCCAGTACCGGCCGGCAGCAGGAGTGCGGTTACACCATCGCCCTTGCGGTGGCCCAGCAGCCGGACATAGCGCACCTCTCCGCCCGGCGGAGCCAGACGCAGGCGCAGATCGACAGGCCCTTCTCCCTGACCGGCCAGCGTCTTACGGTCCGAGGGCGCCACACAGTCGAGAAAGTCGCCCACACCATCGCAGGTCAGACCAAAAGCTTGCGCGGCGCCGGAAAAGCGGGCCTTGCCGCTTTCCAGATCCAGCTCGATTGCAAGCGCGCCAGCCGCCTCTGCGGCTTTGGCCAGCATGTCTTCGCCGCCTTCACTCAACGCAGCAGGTCTCCGCGAACGATGGCGAACTTGAGATGATCACGCCATTCGCCATTGATCTTCAGGTATTTGCGGGCATAGCCCTCCGGGCTGAAGCCGACGCTCATCAGCAGCGAGCGCGAGGCCTCGTTTTCGGGACGTGTCGC
The DNA here is from genome assembly GCF_051859565.1 of Glycocaulis sp. Taxonomy (GTDB): domain Bacteria; phylum Pseudomonadota; class Alphaproteobacteria; order Caulobacterales; family Maricaulaceae; genus Glycocaulis. The sequence goes on along the minus strand of NZ_JBHYFK010000003.1, from coordinate 75,371 downwards.
CGCCTCGATCCGATTGAGGTTGAGCTGGGCGAAGGCGAACGTCACCACACGGCGCACCGCCGCGCGCGCATGCCCCCGGCGCACATAGGGCGAGCCGACCCAGTAACCGATATCGGCAGCCTGCAGCACGCCCCGGCGTACATTGTTGAGATTACAGGCACCGACCAGAACATTGTCCGAAGCCCGGAAAATGAAGAAGGGATAGCCCTGGCCTGTCTCGACATCCTGCTGGTAGCGGCGCAGGCGGCGCTTGTAGGCCGTGCGCGTCAGTTCGTCTTCGCTCCAGGCAGGCTCCCACGGCTCGGTAAGGGCGCGGCTGGCGCTTCTCAGCTTCGCCCACGCCTCATAGTCGTCCGGACCGGGATGGCGCAGGCGGATGCCCTCGCCTGCCAGCGTTGTCTCAGGGATTTCATCACGCCACAACGCCAAGGAAGAGCCTCCACATCACAGGGCCGTACAGATTGGCACACTCACTCTTTCCGCCCGGTGAATGAGAGCCGTCCGCGCGCAGCATGAAACACCAGATAAACGCCCAGAAGCGCGATCGCCATGCCAAACCACGTCACAGCATAGGCGAAATGCCGCTCCGGCGGCGTCGCCGTGAGATAGGCGGGAGGCTCGCCCGTATCCTCGGCCAGCCACCAGCCCGGCGCAATCGCCCCGTCCTGGAGCCCCAGCGCCTGCGCCATACCCGATGCGTCAAAGGCGTAGAATGTGCGCTCGGCCGGATCAGCCGGGGGCGTGAAGGCACCCGCCTGGAGCGGTGTTTCGATACGCCAGCGCGATATCATCCTGACCGGCGCAGCCGCCTCTGCCAGGGGCTGGAAGGCGGCTTCCGCGAGCACGTAGGGCGCATCCAGACAGGCAGGCGCATCCACCGGCACGAATATCCGCCAGCCAGCCCGGTTGTCCTCCAGCGAACGGCCATAAACGCGTACATTGCCGGCGCGTTCCTCCGGCAGGAAGCCGACGCTGCGCCCCTCAAAGGGAACGTCCACGCACAGCGCCTCGTGAAGGTCACGCGCGGGATTGGCGCTCGCCTCCTCCCACCGCTCCAGCTCGGCCTCTTTCCACGCCATGCGCTGGCTCTGCCACCCACCCAGCACAAGCAGGAAGGCGAGCGCGGCGAGCGTCAGCACAGTCAGGATGGGCATGGGGCGGAAGTGCATGGGAAGCGGTCCTTCCGGAGCGGCGTCAGCCAGCGTCCTCGTCCAGACGCGCTTCGCGCGCCGAATGGTGCCATTGCAAGGTAAACATCACACCCCGGAAAGGGCGCAGCAATGCGACACACAGTGCCACCGAAAGCGGCAGCCACATTACGGTGTGCAGCCAGAGCGGCGGCTCCAGGGCAAGCTCCAGAGCCAGTGCGAGCGGCACCACGATAAAGCCGGCAATCAGGATGATGAAAACAGCCGGGCCGTCACCGGCGTCTTCGGCAGATATGTCCAGCCCGCAGGATTCGCATGTATCGGCGAATTTCAGGAAGCCGGAGAACAATCTCCCCTCCCCGCATCGGGGGCAGCGGCCGCTGATCCCTGCGATGACGGGGTGGGGAGTGTTCATGATGCGTCTACTGGAAGATCACGTAGACGAAGGCGAACAGGAACAGCCAGACCACGTCGACGAAGTGCCAGTACCAGGCAGCCGCCTCGAGGCCGAAATGCTTCTGCGGGGTGAAGTGCCCGGCCAGCAGCCTGAGCAGGCACACCGCCAGGAAGATCGTCCCGATGATGACGTGCGCGCCGTGGAAACCCGTCGCCATGAAGAAGGTGGCACCATAGAGATTGCCGCCAAATTCGAAATGGGCATGGGTGTACTCATAGGCCTGCACGACGGTGAACAACGCGCCCAGCGCCACGGTGCAGATCAGGCCCCACTTGGCGCCATTGCGGTCGCCATGTTGCATCGCGTGGTGCGCCCAGGTGACCGTGGTGCCCGACAGGAGCAGGATCAGCGTGTTGATCAGCGGCAGGTGGAAGGGATCGAATGTCTCCACACCCGGCGGCGGCCAGGTTTCCCAGCCCGAATAGTCCGCGCCAATGGGGGCGCCATCCCAGCTTAGGCCAGCGCGCACATCATGGAAGATGGCGGCCTCGAAGAACATCCAGAACCAGCCGGCAAAGAACATCACTTCAGAGACGATGAACAGGATCATGCCGTAGCGCAGGCCAAGGTCCACAACCGGTGTGTGGTCGCCGCGAAGCGATTCCTTGATCACATCACCCCACCAGCCGATCATCGTGTAGATGATGCCAAGGCTACCAAGCACGAGCACCCAGGGGGAGCCTTCGCGCAGGAGGAAGTAGGCCCAGCTTTCCTCATTGGTGGAAAGCCCGGCCATGAAGATGACAAGGCCTATGGCCAGGATGAACGCGGCCAGCGAGCCGACGAACGGCCACGGGCTCGGATCAACGAGGTGGTAGTCATGTTTGACAGCGCCGCCAGCCATCGGCCTCTCCTGCTCTTCATTCGGGCAATCTGAACCGCAGCTATAGCGGCCCCCATCCCCCTGATCAATAAGGTGGCGCGCTGGTTTTCAGCCCGCCAAGGCAAACTATTCCGATCTAGCGCCCGGTATTGTCCGGGGCACGTCCGGCAAGGTTACGGGCCCGCGAATCGCTGGCCTCGAAGAATGTGTATGACAGGGTTACCGTCTGCACGTCATCCATGCGCCGTTCTTCATCCATCAGCGGATCGATAAAGAACACCACCGGCATCTCCATGCTCTCGCCCGGCCCCAGCGTCTGCTCGGTAAAGCAGAAGCATTCCAGCTTGGCAAAATACGGCCCCATCTTGAAGGGTGTCACATTGTAGGTGGCAATACCCGTCACAGGCCGGTCGGTGGGGTTGGTCACCCGGTAGAAGGCCAGAGCCGTTTCGCCCACCTGCACGGTCATGTCGCGCTGCAGCGGCTCGAACTCCCAGGGGAAGCCTCGCGCGCGGCTGGCGTCAAAGCGCACACGCACCGTGCGGTCGAGGATCTGGTCCGGATCATACTGCGCGGTCTGCGTGGTGCCGCCATAACCCGTTACCCGGCAGAACAGGTCGTAAAGCGGCACGGCCGCATAGCCCATGCCTACCATGCCCAGCGCGAGGCCGAGGCAGATGGCGAGGACTTTCACGTTTCCTGACAGCACAGGCAGTTTCATGTCGGATCTAACCTCCGGCGGCGATATTGCTGGTCAGACGCTGCAGCGTCACAAGGAAGATCAATACTATAAACCCGATCAGGCTCCAGAAAATCGCGACATTGCGACGCTTGCGCGCTTTTTCTTCTTCCGGCGTCAGCCTGCGGGGCGTTTCAGGGGTCTCGTCACTCATCTCACTCTAGCTCCAGAAGCGCGCGAAGGCGAAATGAAGTCCCGCGCCGTGCTCGGCGATCAGGGCCGCAAACAACAGCGCCAGATGGGCAATAGAAAAGGCAAACAGATCGCGCGCAGCCCGGTCTCCGGCGCGCACCTCGTAAAGCCCGTCCTCGTCGGTGCCCGCCTCGCCCGCACGCGAGTTCAGCACGCGCCAGGACAGGAAAAGGAATAGCGCACCGCCCAGCAGCGCTGCACCCGCGTAGATGACGCCGCCAAGCCCCGTGGCAAGCGGCGCGGCGCTGACAGCCACATAGGCAAGGGCATAGAGCATGATCTGGCGGCGAGTGGAGGCGGCGCCTCTGGCCACCGGCATCATCGGAATGTTCGCCGCCGCGTAATCGCCCGACTTGTAAAGCGCAAGCGCCCAGGAATGGGGCGGCGTCCACAAAAAGATGATGGCAAAGAGGATGACCGAATCAAGGCTGACACTGCCCGTTGCCGCGGCCCAGCCAATCATGGGCGGAAACGCACCTGCGGCCCCGCCAATGACGATATTCTGCGGTGTCGAGCGCTTCAGCCAAACTGTGTAGACCAGCGCGTAGAAGAAGATCGAAAAGGCCAGCAGCCCGGCGGCAACATAGTTCGCCGTCAGCGCCATGAGCGTGACGGAAGCCAGCGTGAACACGCCGCCAAACGTATAGGCCTCGGCCTTTGGCACGATGCCGCGTGCGACAGGGCGCAGGCGCGTGCGGCGCATCACAGCGTCAATATCGCCGTCATAGGCCATGTTGAAGGCGCCGGCGGCCCCTGCTCCCAGCGCGAGGGCCAGCATGGCAATGGCGGCCGCGAACACGTCCATGGACGCGGGCGCGGCGACAAGCCCGGCAAAGCCGGTGAAGACGACAAGCGTCATCACGCGCGGCTTCATCAGCGCGATATAGTCAGCGGGCGAGGCTGCGCTTGCAGCCCCGCCCGTGATGGTGTCAGCCGATTTTTCAGTCACGTTACGTGCCTGACCTTAGCTGGTTCAGCGATCCGCCTACTTGATGCGGGGCAGCTCGTTGAACTGGTGGAAGGGCGGCGGAGAAGACAGCGTCCACTCCAGCGTGGTCGCGCCTTCGCCCCACGGATTGGCTTCACCCTTGCGCTGGCGAACGATGGATTCGATCAGCAGCACGAAGAAGACCAGCATGCCCACGGCCATGATGAGATAGCCGACCGAGGACACGTAGTTCCAGAAGGCGAACGCATCGGGATAGTCCGGGTAACGGCGCGGCATGCCCTGCAGACCGAGGAAGTGCTGCGGGAAGAAGATCACGTTCGCGCCGATGAAGAACAGCCAGAACTGGGTCCGGGCGAGGAAGGAGTTGTATTTCACTCCGAACATCTTCTCGTACCAGTAGTAGAAGCCGGCGAAGATCGCGAACACGGCGCCGAGCGACAGCACGTAGTGGAAGTGGGCCACCACGTAATAGGTGTCGTGCAGCGATGTGGTCACGCCCGCATTGGCCAGCACCACACCCGTCACACCGCCAACGGTGAACAGGAAGATGAAGCCGATGGCCCAGAGCATGGGGGTGCGGAAGGAAATCGAACCGCCCCACATCGTTGCCAGCCAGGAGAAGATCTTGATGCCGGTCGGCACCGCGATGATCATCGTGGCGGCCACGAAATAGGCCTTCAGGTTCACGTCCATGCCGACCGTGTACATGTGGTGCGCCCACACGATGAAGCCGATGAAGCCGATCGCGACCATGGCGTAGGCCATGCCGAGATAGCCGAACACAGGCTTTTTCGAGAAGGTCGACACGATGTGCGAGATCATGCCGAAGCCCGGCAGGATCAGGATGTACACTTCCGGGTGACCGAAGAACCAGAACAGGTGCTGGAACATGACCGGGTCGCCGCCGCCTGCGGGATCGAAGAAGGTCGTCCCGAAATTACGGTCGGTGATGAGCATGGTCAGCGCAGCCGCCAGTACCGGAACGGCCAGCAGCAGCAGGAATACGGTCACCAGGATCGACCAGACAAACAGCGGCATCTTGTGCAGGGTCATGCCCGGCGCGCGCATGTTGAAAATGGTCGTGATGAAGTTCGTGGCACCCAGAATCGAGCTGATACCGGCAATGTGCAGCGACAGGATCACCAGGTCGAAGGCTGGCCCGCCATGGCCGGTGGTAGACAAGGGTGGATACATCACCCAGCCCCCGCCGAAGCCGTCATCACCGCCAGCGCCCGGCACGAACATCGACAGGAGGATGAGCGCGAAGGAGAAGGGCAGCAGCCAGAACGAGATATTGTTCAGGCGCGGGAAGGCCATGTCCGGGGCGCCGATCATGATCGGCACGAACCAGTTGCCAAAGCCACCGATCATGGCCGGCATGACCATGAAGAAGATCATGATGAGGCCGTGCAGGGTGATGATCACATTGTAGTTGTGCTCATTGCCCCAGAAGCCGTTGTTGAAGACCTGAAGACCCGGCTCGGCAAGTTCCCAGCGGATCAGGCCCGACATGGCACCACCGATAACCCCCGCAAAGATCGCGAAGATCAGGTACATCGTGCCGATGTCCTTGTGATTGGTGGAATAGACCCACCGCTTCCAGTCCCAGATGCTGGGGGTGTGATCGTCGTGATGTTCAGCAGCTTGAGCCGACATGATGATCCTCTCCGGGGATTACTGGGCCGCCGCGACGCGGGTGGCGCGCTGGCTGGCGTAATAGGACACAAGAACGCTGGACGCAGCATACGGATCGGCGTTGGCCGCTTCGGTCCAGGCGGTGAAGACCTCTTCAGGGACCACATGCACCTCGATGGGCATGAAGGCGTGGCGGATACCGCAGATTTCCGAGCACTGGCCGAAATAGATGCCCTCGCGGCCTTCCGGCACAAGGAACCAGGTTTCGTTCAGGCGGCCGGGAATGCCATCCATTTTCACGCCGAAGGCAGGAACGGCCCAGGAGTGAATGACGTCAGAGGCCGTAACCTGCACGCGCACGGTGGCGCCTGACGGCACGACAATCGGCACATCGGTGCTCAGAAGGCGCAGCTGATCCCAGTTCTCGCTGGTGATCTCGCCGTCCTCGAGCATGTTCGAGACAAACTCGAATCCGCCATGGTCGGGGTACTCATAGGTCCAGTTCCACTGGTTGCCGGTCACCTTGATGGTGAAGTCGGCCTCCGGGATCACGTCCTGGAAGTAGAGCAGGCGGAAAGACGGCACTGCGATCACGATCAGGATGAGAACCGGCACAGCCGTCCAGATGATCTCGATCAGCGTGTTGTGGCTGAACTTCTTCGGCACCGGGTTAGCCTTGGCGCGATAGCGCACGACAATCCAAAGGATCAGGCCGAGCACCAGAAGACAGATCGCAGAGATGATCCACAGCAAAAGGTTATGGAAGGAGACAATATTCTCCATCACCGGCGTGGCGGCCTCCTGCAGGCCAAGCCCGCCATCTACCGGCGCGCCGACAATCGTTGCTGATGCCGCGCCGGTCATCGCGGCGGCAAGAACAGCTCCGGCTATGAGCTTCAAACGCATGGAACCCCCAAGAGTCGTATCTGGCAGCCAGCAGGCCGGTTTGCCTGCTTCGTGCGGCGGAATATAGAACCAGCCAGCGCCGGTGTCAGTGCGATATGAGCGCCTTTTTGTCGCAAGGCACTCACAATGTTCAGTGCCGCCCGGACATTCGGTTTGATGCGGGCTTGCGCTGTCTGCTAGCCTTACACGAACAAAATCTCAAGCGCCGGAGGCGTCATGGACACCCGAATTCCACACACGCTGGCCCGATTTGCCGCAATTGCAGGCCTTGCCGCCTGTATGCTCCAGGCGCCTGCAGCCTTGGCACAAGAGCGTTCCCCGGCCATCCGCTCAGCTATTTCGGAGTGCGAACATGCCGCACGCGGCGGCGGTGACAATCCGCGGGCTCTGGGCGCGTGCGACTTTGCCTTGCGCGATTCGTCGCTGGGCGAAGAGGAACGCGCGCGGCTGCAGCTCAATCGCGCCGCCCTGTCGGCCGCGCGCGGCGATGGCCGATCGGCGATGAGTGATCTGATGGCTGCACAAGGCCTGCTTGGCGAACTGCCTGAGCTGCACCTGACATTGTCGGCGGCGCAGATCCGCACGGGCGATTTCAACGGCGCGCAGGCGTCGGCGCGGCGCGCGCTGGAGCTGGGGCTGGAACCGTCTCATCTGGCCCATTTCAACCGCGCCATCGCGCTGGAGCGGCTTGGCCAGTATGACGCCGCCTACGAAGCCTATCGCGAAGCAGCCCGCCTCGCCCCGGAAAACGCGCTGCTGGCCGCCCAGCCGCGGCGGTTCGCGCGGCATCAGCCGTAGGGACGTTAGTTCCGCAACGCATCCCCCGGTCATAGCCGGGGGCAGGCCGCGTTGCGATGTTCCGCGAACCCCCGCCTGCGCGGGGGCAGGCAGTCGCGGGCGGCCTTTGGCCTCTCGGGCCGCAAAGCGGCCCGCAAGCGCGATCCCCGATCAAGCCGGGGACAAGCCGCGCGCCCGAGCTAATGCGAGGCGCGAAGCCCGGATGGGCTGAGCATCAGGAAAAGACCTGCGAGAGCGGGGTCGATAAGCCTTCCGCGCGTGCCTATGTTGGGTGTGAATGACCCAGCAGGAGAGTCTCATGGCCAGCACGCCTTCCGCCGACCCGTTCGACGGCTTTGCCTTCGATGCCGATGATGCGATCAGCGTGCTGCGCGACAGCCTTTCCGGCGCGGACGATGGCGAGCTCTTTCTGGAAACCGAAGCCAACGAGACGCTGGCTTTTGACGATGGCCGGCTGAAAGCGGCGAGCTTTGATGCCGGGCGCGGCTTTGGCCTGCGCGGCGTGTTTGGCGAGACGACCGGCTTTGCCCACTCCAATGATGTAAGCCTTGCCTCACTCAAACGGGCTGGCGAGACAGCCGCTGCCGCCCGGCAGGGCCGTAATGCGGTGATGGCGCCGCCCCCGCACGGCACCAATGTGAAGCTCTATGATGATGTCGATGTGATAGGCGAGCCGGGCTTTGAGGCGAAAGCCGCGCTCCTGGGCGAGATCGACGCCTGGCTGCGCGCGCGCGATCCTGAAGTGGTGCAGGTGGGCTGTTCCATCTCGGCCTCGCGCCGGGTGATCGGCATTGTGCGCGCCGATGGCTATATGGCCCATGATGTGCGCCCGCTGGTGCGCCTGAATGTCTCTGTCACGGTGGAGCGCAATGGACGGCGCGAGAGCGGCAGCGCCGGGGCCGGTGGCCGCGCGGAGTTCTCCCAATGGCTGTCACCTGAAAGCTGGCAGGGCCTCGCTGACGAGGCGCTGCGGGTCGCCAAGGTCAATCTGGAAGCGGTGGACGCCCCTGCAGGCGAATGGGAGGCGGTGCTGGGTGCGGGCTGGCCCGCCATATTGCTGCACGAGGCGGTCGGTCACGGCCTGGAAGGCGATTTCAACCGCAAGGGCACCAGCGCCTTTGCAGGCCGTGTCGGCAAGCGCGTTGCTGCGCCGGGCGTCACCGTCATTGACGACGGCACCATCCCCAATCGGCGCGGATCGCTGACCATTGATGATGAAGGCACGCCGACGGGCCGCACCACGCTGATCGAGGACGGTATTCTGGTCGGCTTCATGCAGGACCGGATGAATGCCCGCCTGATGGGCGTGGAGCCGACCGGCAATGGCCGGCGCGAAAGCTATGCCCACGCACCCATGCCGCGCATGACCAACACGATCATGACCGCTGGGGATCACGATCCGGCAGAGATACTCGAAAGCCTGGAGGACGGGATATACGCCGCCAATTTCGGCGGCGGGCAGGTGGACATTACCTCTGGCAAGTTCGTCTTTCGCTGCACCGAGGCCTACCGCGTACGCGGCGGGAAAATTGCCGAGCCGATCAAGGGCGCAACCCTGATCGGTGACGGGCCGAGTGCGCTGACCCGCATCTCCATGATCGGCAATGATTTTGCGATGGACCCCGGCGTCGGCACCTGCGGCAAGGCAGGGCAGGGCGTGCCCGTTGGCGTTGGTCAGCCGACCCTGAAAATTGCCGGGATCACTGTTGGCGGGGCGGGCTAAACCCCTCACAGCTGCCGCTGCGGCTTTGGCTGCAGCGGTTCTGGTCCTTTGCCCGGCCGCCTTGGCCAATCCGGTTCCATTAAGCCGCAGCGCAGATGGCCACGCGGTGGTGGAGCTTTCCACCCCGTCCGGCAATTTGCGCCTAGCACTCGACACGGGTGCGGACACAAGCGCGATGACCCAAGCCGCCATCACGCGGCTGGGCCTCGCTCCAGCTTCCTCCAGGAACGCTGCGCTCGCGGCGCTTACCGGGCAGTCCCGCGTAGAACGCTATTCTCTCTCCGGCGCACAACTGGGCGCTCTGGACCTGCCGGAGCTATTACCTGCTGCCCTGCCTGACGCCCCGGACTCGCGCGGGCAACTGGACGGCTTTCTGGGCCTTGATGCGCTGGCGGGACGCAACTGGCGGATCGATCTCGCCGCCAACAGGCTGGAGCTGGCCCCTGACCGGCCCTGTACACCGGGCGCGCTGTCCCTCCCGGCCATTGAAGGCGAGGTCAATGGCCACACGGTTCTGGTTCTTGTCGACACTGGTCTTGCCGGATCGGTGGGCAATCCCGCGCTTGGCCGCCAGCTCGCCCGGCTTCCTGGCCGGTCAGCGCGAGCAAGCGTTATAGGCGCCGATGGCGAGGCGATTCGCGCGCGGATCATGCGCGCCCGGTCCTTCAGCGCTGACGGGCTTGAACGGCGCAATGTGGACATCGCCATTGCCGCCCTGCCCGTCTTCGAGACACTGAACCTAACCCACCGCCCTGCCCTTTTTGCTGGCATGGACCTGCTGGACATGAGCGTTATCACCCTGGGCCTGGCCAGTGAAAGCATTTGCACGGAGGCCGGCGCGCCATGAGGCTGATGCGCTGCACCGCATCATTACCGATATGCAATCAAATTGCTGAAATGTAACGCACATTTCTGCATTGTAACTGTTGTGCGACAGGTGTTGCGGGCACACCACTCCCCATGTCTTGGGAGGGACTATCATGAAACACCTGTTGTGCTCGGCCGCGCTTGGCGCCGCCCTGCTGATCCCCGCCGCCGGTTTCGCACAGGAAGCCGCCACCTCAACTGCCAGCGCTAGCGAAGGCACGCTAATCTACGAACCCTCGTTCTTTGCCGCCTCCAACCCGTCCAATGCGCTTGACATGGTCAGCCGCATTCCCGGCTTCTCGGTCAGTGACGGCGCGTCGGTGCGCGGTTTTGCCGGCGCCGGCGGAAACGTGCTCATCAACGGGTCAAGGCCGGCATCCAAGGACGACACCGGCTCGTCGGTCCTGTCGCGCACCCCGGCAAGCCGGGTGGAACGCATCGAGCTGATCCGGGGTGGCGCACCGGGGATCGACATGCAGGGCCAGAGTGTGGTCGTGAACGTCATCCTGCGCAGCGAGGTGTCGCGCCAGCATACAGTCATGGCCCAGCTTCACTCGTTTGAGGGTGGCCCCACCAACCCCACAGGCCGCTATGAGTTCTCGTCGAGCAATAACGGCACCCAATGGGGCTTTCAGGTGGCGCGCACGCTGGCCATGAGCGATTCTACCGGCTGGGGCACCTCGACCCGGCGCGACGCGGCTGGCAACATCATCTCCGAGGAGCGCCTGCGCAACAGCTTTGACGGTGGTGGCTGGAACGCGCGCGGCAACTGGTCCGGACCCGTGGGCGAGGGACGGCTGGAGCTGACCGGCGGCTATAACTGGTTTGAATACAATGATGAGCTGTCTTTCAGCGTGCCGGGATCGCCCGAAAGACTCTTCTCGTTTGAGGATGATGCCAGCCGGGTGGATCTGGGTATTCGCTATGAGCGCGCCCTGTCCGACAGCCTGAACCTGGAGTCGCGCCTGATCCAGAATTACCGCTGGGGCGGGTTCAGCAATGGCGCCTCCGGTCCCGGTCTTGACCAGCAGTTCGAGGCGGAACGCGAGTCTGGCGAGACGATTGCGCGCGGCGTGCTGCGCTGGCAGCGCAGCGAAACGCTAACCTGGGAAGGCGGCGGGGAACTGGCCTACAACTTCATGGATACGAGCCAGACCTTCACGAGTAACGGGGTGCCGGTGCCTTTGCCGCTGGCTTCCACGCTGGTGGAGGAAATCCGGGGTGAGGCGTTTGGACAGGCCAGCTGGCGGCGCTCGGAGCAGCTGAGGCTGGAGGCCGGGCTGCGCCTTGAGCATTCGACCATCCGCCAGAGCGGTGATGCACAGGCAGAGCGCAGCTTCTTCTATCCCAAGCCCCGCCTGGCGCTGACATGGGATCCACAAGAGAACCGCCAGGTCCGCCTGCGGCTGGAGCGAGAGCTGGGCCAGCTCAATTTCGGCGATTTTGCCGCCTCCACCTCCCTTTCAAACGGCCAGGTGCGCGGCGGTAATCTGGACCTCAGGCCGCAGCAGCGCTGGATTGCCGAAGCGGTATTTGAGCAGCGCTTCAATGGCGAGGGAGTCGCCACGCTGACCTTGCGCCATGATGAGATTTCCGACGTGATCGACGTCATTCCGCTGGATGGCGGGCTGACAGCGTTCGGCAATATCGGCGATGGCAGCCTGACGCGCATCGCCAGCAATGTGCGCCTGCCCTTGCGGGATCTGGGACTGGAGCGCGGGCGGGTAACGGTGAATGTGCAGTACGACCATACCCGCGTCACCGATCCCACGACCGGCAATAGCCGCCAGATTTCCCGCGTGCGTCCGCTGACGGGCTATATCAACTTTGAAAATGACGTGCCGGACTGGAATCTGCGCTGGGGCGTGAACTACACCCCCTATTTCCGCGAAACCACCTTCAACCCGGACCAGAAGCGCTGGTTTGAGCTGCGCAACTTCATCACGCTGTTTGGCGAATACACCTTCGATAACGGCCTTGCGGTCTATGCGGCGGTGACGATCTGGGATGATTTCCGCATCGACCGGGATGTCTACTCAGACCGGGCGACGCAGGCCCTCGCCTTCCGCGAGGAGCAGCGCATTGATCCGCGCGACTTCCTCCAGCTCAGGCTGCGCCGCACCTTCTAGGACGATAAGAAATGGGCCCGGAGGTACATCCTCCGGGCCCTTTTTCTAGTCGCGTACCGGCAGTTCCGGCCCCGGCTCGGAGGGTGCTGGCATCTGGTCTTCGGCCCGTCCGTGGCCCAGCGCTTTCAGCCCGAAACTGGCAGCGCCCATCACCACACCCAGCACAATGCCGATGAGGCCGATCACCCCGAACACCTGTGCGTAGCCTGCCAGCGCGCGTTCCGGATCGAGCACTTGCCCCGCCACCGTATCAGTAGCGGTCAGCGCCGCGATGAGGCCGCCGACATATTGAGCAAAAGCACTGGACAGGAACCAGCCGGCCATCATGAAGCTGACCACCGCCGCTGGAGAGAGCTTGGTGACAGCTGACAAGCCCACCGGCGACAGGCACAGCTCGCCAGTGGTGTGCAGAAGATAGGCCAGCGCCAGGAAGAAGAGCGGCACACGGTAGCTGTCATCGGCGAACTGCACGCCCCAGACCAGCACGAGGAAGCCGAGCCCCACCTGCACCAGAGCCAGGCCGAATTTCAGCGGCGTGTTGGGATTACGCTGCATCTTCGCCAGGAAGGCCCACAGGCCTGCAAACAATGGGGCGAAGATCAGGATGAAGCCGGCATTGAAGGATTGCGTCTGCGAGGCCGTCAGCGCCATGTCCAGCGTGATCGGCCCAAGCTCGATCAGGCGCTGCGGCGCAAGCTCCAGATTGGTGTTACGCGCGGCGAAGAGGTTCATCGAGGAACCGGCCTGTTCAAAGAGCGCCCAGAACACGACCGACACGACGATCAGAACGAGCGCCAGCAGGAGGCGTTGCCCTTCCTCGCGCGTGCATTTCGCGCCCATGTACCAGCTGATATAGCCCAGAAATACCGCCGCCCCGGCGATCAGAAGAAGCAGCATCGCGTCGATCCCGCCAAGGCCTGGAACCGGCAGGCGCACCTGATGGGCCTGTATCAGCCAGTAGACGACGCCGACGCCCAGAATGCCCAGAAGGTAGATCACCGTCTCCCGGTTCAACGGCCCCAACACGCGCGCTTTCAGGGCCGCCGGGTTTGGCGGATTGCCCACATTGGCGAGCAGGTTCTTGCCAGGCAGGAAGAAGGCCAGCCGTCCACGCACGAAAACGATGAAGCCCAGCAGCATGCCAAGGCCTGCAAGGCCGAAACCGGCCCACCAGCCGACCGTCTCGCCCAGAAGGCCGCACAATATCGCCGCCCAGAACGCCCCCAGATTGATGCCGTAATAGTAGAGCGTGAACCCGCCATCGCGGCGCGGATCATGCTCGTCATAGAGCTGGCCGACGATGGAGGAGATGCTGGCTTTGAGGAAGCCAACGCCCATGATGATGAGCGAGAGGGCGAGGTAGAGGATCGCAAGGCCGCGCTGGTCCTGATAGGTGATTTCCGTCTCGAAGCTGCCTGCGGGCAGTGTGGCGGGCAGGCTGGCGCCCATCGGCAGGCCGGCGATCACCAGATCACCTTCCCGGTTGGCCGAGAAATCATAGAGCGCGCCATCCACCTCCAGCTGTACCGTGCGCAGCCCCCCCCGCCCTTCAGCCACCAGCGAATAGGATGCACCCTCATATTGCAGCGCTTCCTCTGACGGGCGCCCCTCAATGCCCATGGCAAGGTGTCCGGCGACCAGCAGAAGTGCCCCGTAAGCGATGGCCTTGCGGTTGCCGAGATAACGGTCCGCCACGAAGCCGCCGATTAGCGGCAGGAGGTAGACCAGCGAGGTGTAGGCCCCGTACTGCGTGCTCGCGAACCCGTCATCAAAGAGGAAGTGCTGGGTCAGGTAGAAGATGAGCAGGGCCCGCATGCCGTAATAGGAGAAGCGCTCCCACATCTCGGCGAAGAAGAGGATGTGCAGCCCCTTGGGGTGCTTGGCCATCTGGGTGAAGACAGGCACCGCCGTCACCAGAGTGATGAGAATGCCGATAGCAACAACGATATTGATGACCATGACTGCCCCCGACGCGGGCGTCCGCCTCGCGGACTGCCCTGATCCTGATGTGCGCAACAGGATCACGCTCCGGGGCTGACGGCAAGGTGGGGAGCGTATTGAAAGGCGCAGTGCGCAGGTATATGCAGGGCGCTGCTCTGGTGGAGCCGCTGGCTGTGACCATGCGAAAACTAAGTGCCCCGCGCCGGACGGTCTCCGGTCTGCGATGGAGCACGACCCATGACAAACCGTATATTCCTTGATGTTGAAGCCGCCTATGACCGCTGGGCGGCGAGCTATGACGCTTTCGACAATCCGATGGTCTATGCCGCCACGGCGGCGCTGGAACGCCATCTGGAGCGGTTCTCCGGCAAATCCGTAGCGGAGCTTGGCTGTGGCACCGGACGCAATCTGGCGGCCCTGACGCGCGCTGGCGCTACCGAGCTGTGGGGCTGCGACCTCTCCGCTGGCATGCTGGAAAAGGCGAAGGACGCCGCACCGGATGCCAGCCTGGTCCAGCACGACATCACGCTGCCCCTGCCCGTTGAAACCGGCCGTTTCGACGCCGCTTTGGTCAGCCTTGCCTATGAGCATGTCGAGAGGCTGGACGAGCCAGCCGCTGAACTCGCGCGCATTGTCCGGCCCGGCGGGTTTGCGCTGATCCTCGAAATCCACCCCTTCATGACGCTTTCCGGCGTGGGCGCGCATTTCCCCGATGGGAACCACGACATCCACATGCCAAGCCATCCGCACAGCTTTTCAGACTGGCTCGCCGCCTTCCGTCGCGCTGATCTGACGGTAGCGGGCTGTACCGAATGGCGGGGCCGCGATTTCGGGCCGGACGCCCCTGCAAAGCTGCGCGAGCGTTATGCCGACACGCCTTTCCTGCTGGAGTGGTTGGTCAGCCGGTAGGAGCGGTAACGTGCGAGCGGGTTTCTCCCCCCGTTTACGGGGGGAGTGGCCTGAAAGGCCGAGGGGGGGGGATAACTCAGAAATGTTCCCCCCTCCGTCTCGCTTGCGCTCGACACCTCCCCCGTAAACGGGGGAGGAAATCGCGTTGCAGGCATAGGTCCCCCGGACTGCTTCGCGGCCGGAGGATGACGAACGAGTGAGAACCCTAATTCGCCTTCTTGGGCGGGGTGGGCGCAAAGGGTTCCGGCAAGGGCGCGCACGGCACACCGTCTTCGGCGAGCTTTGCACGCTCTTCCGGCGTCGTCTCACCATAGATCAGGCGTTCGGGCTTTTCGCCCTCATGGATGGCGCGGGCTTCTGATGCGAAGTCCGGGCCGACATAGTCATAATTTTTACGGATATGGGCGCGCACCTTGCGGGCGACCGCTTCCATGTCCGGCTCGCCATTAGTGCTGGTTTCCCGGCTCCTGGAAGTGCGCACCGCAGGCGCCATCACCGCGCGCGTGACAGCGACCGAGCCGCATTCAGGGCATTCGACAAGCCCGCGCGCCTCCTGGCTTTCATAGTCCTCGCTGGAGGAGAACCAGCCCTCAAAGCCATGGCCCTCATCACATTGCAGGGCGTAGCGGATCATGGGCCGGTGAACTCCCGCCCGCCTTTGAGCGCCGGAATGCGCTGGCGCGCCGACAGCGCGTCTTCCGCGTCGATATCGGCATAGAGAATGCCCGGCTCGTCATGGTCCAGAACACCGATTACATCGCCCCACGGCCCCACCACCATGGAGCGGCCCCAGGTCTTGCGGCCGTCCTCATGCGTGCCGCCCTGCGCAGGCGCGAGGATGAAGCTGCCCGTCTCGATGGCGCGGGCGCGCAAGAGCACCTCCCAGTGCGCCTTGCCGGTCGGGCGGGTGAAGGCTGACGGGACGGTGATGGCCACAGCGCCCGCCATGGCCAGTGCGCGGTAGAGATAGGCAAAGCGCACATCGTAGCAGATGGTCAGGCCCAGCTTCATGCCCGCCGCCTCGGCTATTACGGCGCGGCTGCCGGGCGCGTAATTGGTGCTCTCCGACCAGATTTCGCCATTGCCGATGGCGACATCGAACATATGGATTTTGTCGTAATGGGCTTTCAGCGCGCCATCCGGCCCGAACAGCATGGAGCGGTTCACCGCCCGGCCATCGGCTCCCTTCAGCGCCATTGACCCTGCCAGCACATCGATGTTCAATTCGGCTGCCAGCGCCGAGAGGCGCTTCACGCCCGTATCTTCAGCCGGCGCGCGCAAGGTCTCGAACAGAGCCTTGGCATCCTTCTGCACCAGATTGGTCACTTCGGGCGTTGCCACCAGCTTGGCGCCCTCGCCCGCCGCCTGACGGATCGCAGCTTCGGCGGCGTCCATATTGCGCTGCGGGTCGGTTCCGGAACGCATCTGGACAAGGGCGATTTTCGTCTTTGCCATTACGCACCAGCCTTCAGCATAGGATCAAGCCTGCCTTGCGCTTCCAGCGCGAAGAGATCATCGCACCCGCCAACATGCGTCTCGCCGATGAAAATCTGCGGGAAGGTGTTGCGGCCCGAACGGGCCTGCATTTCCGCGCGCAGGGCCGGATCAAAGCCCGCCTCGATCTCCTTGAACGCCACGCCCTTGTCCTTCAGCAGCGACAGCGCGCGCGAGCAGAAGGCACAGAAGGGGCGGGTGTAGATGGTGATGGCGGGCGTGGTCATGGGTCTGGCTTTCGTGAATCAGCAAAATCAGGTCTGGCGCTTATGTAAGCACGTCGCTGGTTCTGACAACGCGCGCAAGCGTCAGGGCATCAACGCGCGCCGCGCCTGCCCGTTTCAGGGCACGCGCACACGCCTCCAGCGTCGCCCCTGTGGTGTAGACGTCATCAATCAGGATCAGCTTTGCGCCCTTGATGCGGGGTTTCGCCGCGTCACGCACCGCAAAGGCCCCCGCCACATTGCGCCTGCGGCCCTTCGCGCTCTGCCCGCCCTGGCTGGGCGTGGCGCGGCGGCGCATGAGAATATGCGGGTCACAGGCCACGCCGGAGAGCTTTGCCAGTGATTGTGCCAGCAATAGCGACTGGTTGAAGCGGCGCTGGCGCAGTCGGCGCGGGTGCAGCGGCACAGGCACCAGATAATCGGCCTCTGCCAGCATCTCCCTGCCCGCCCGGCGCATCCAGCCGCCAAAGGCGGCCAGCCCGTCCACCCGCCCGCCATGTTTCAGCGACAGGACGAGACGGCGGCTTTCCGGCGTGTAGACGAAGGCAGAGCGGGCGGTATCAAACGCAGGCGCACGCGCGGCACACGGCCCGCACACCGCGCCCTCGCCCGGCGGCCAGTCG
The DNA here is from genome assembly GCF_051859565.1 of Glycocaulis sp. Classification (GTDB taxonomy): domain Bacteria; phylum Pseudomonadota; class Alphaproteobacteria; order Caulobacterales; family Maricaulaceae; genus Glycocaulis. The sequence goes on along the minus strand of NZ_JBHYFK010000003.1, from coordinate 57,814 downwards.
AACGGAAACCCGCACGACGCACATTGCGGATCGTCGAGGAAAACGATCTTCGACCAGTCGGCAGGCGATAGCTGGCCATGGGCCGATACCGGCTCGTAGGAGAGCAGCGAAACCGGCGGCCAGATGAGGTCGGCAAAACCCCTCATCACCCGCGAGGCTTCCCTCGCGAGGCGTGCCGGTCCATATCCGCCCCATGGCATCATCGTCTGACACCCCGCCTCTCTTGTTTGACCGCGCGCTATTGCGCCAGCGGCGGACCCGTGCGGCAAGAGGCTATGAGGAATTTGCCTTTCTGGCGAGCCGTGCCGCCGACGATCTGGCCGACCGGCTGATGGCGGTGAGCCGCACGTTTGACCGCGCGCTGGTAATCGGCGGGGCAGGCGCGGTGGGCCGGGCCATCGCGGCGAGGCCAGAACTAGCCTCGAAAATCGGAACGCTGATCGAGGCCGATATATCGCCCGCCATGGCCGCCAAAGCATCCGGCGCGGCACTGGTGATGGACGAGGAACGCCTGCCGATCGCCGATGAAAGCGTCGATCTCGTCCTCTCCTGCCTCTCCCTGCACTGGACGAATGATCTCGTTGGCGCGCTGATCCAGATCAACCGGGCGCTCAAACCCGATGGCTTCTTTGCCTGCGCCATGCTGGGCGGGGCGACGCTGACCGAGCTGCGCCAGTCCCTCATGGCCGCAGAGGACGAGATATACGGACAGGTGTCGGCGCGCGTATCGCCCTTTGCCGACACGGTGGACCTTGCAGGATTGCTGGGGCGCGCAGGCTTTGCCATGCCGGTATCGGACGTGGACCGGCTGAGCGTGCGCTATGGCAATGCCTTCGTGCTGATGCGCGATTTGCGCCGCATGGGCGAGACCAGCGTGCTCGCCAGCCGCCCGCGCACACCCGTCCACCGGCAATTCTTCGTGAAAACCGCGCAAGTCTATTCAGAGCGCTTCGCCGAACCCGATGGGCGCATTCCGGCTAAGTTTGAAATCCTGCACGCCGCAGGGTGGGCGCCCCATGAGAGCCAGCCCAAACCCCTGCGCCCCGGCTCGGCGAAAGTCCGCCTAGCCGATGCTCTGGGCGTGAAGGAGACGGGTATTTGAGTCGAATCGACTAAAACCGCAAATAATATTGATCAACGACCTGTCGCAGGACCATGGCTCGATTAAAGAGAGATTATTACAAGCAAAAACTCCACCGCTTGCTTAGCTGCAGCGACGACCAAGGCATTTTCTGGCTTTTAGCGACTGTAACAGCTGCTCTCAACGGCGTAGCAGCTGCGCAGGAGAAGTTAGTTGGTTTTCCGGAGGAAGCGCTGGGCGTAAAAATTGGCTCTCCCCACTACATTCCGCCTTGGATCATAGAAACAATAGCAAATGAGCTTTTATCTATCGAAAAGAACCCTACTGGATTTAGCCGAAATAGATCGCTCATATATAACAATTTCTATTTGGCAAGGCGGCTAGAACGGTTAGTAGTTTCGCTTGAAAACGCCGAGGACGGGATATTTCTACAATCGAACGATGTGATATCTGAACTTCATAGAATCACCCAGAGGCAGTTTCCATGGCAAAGAGGCTTTCTAAACGCATCCACAATATACCGTAGCGCCTTTATATACGGTGGCGCAGAATCTTCATCATATTTTGAAAATAATTACGATATAACTTTATCCGATTTTGTAAAAATCGGCTTTTTGTTGCACTCTCAACTTTCTAAATCATGCTCTCTGGATAGAAAAATCGATCTTTCTCCAGCAGGAGTAAGCGAGGAAAGCAAGTATTTAGCCTTAAAATTGTATGCCTTGCCGCATCAATCCGCTAGAGTTCAAGCCAAGCTCATTCAGTCTGAAAATAGGCATACCGCCTACAAACAAAGCATATTTCGAAGATATCCAATAATTTCTTTTGGTTCAAACGAGGAGCGACTTCTTTCTCCACTTCCAGAACTAATCGCACTCCGATTCACCGACGGAATATACAACGACATTGTTGCGGGTGGGCCAAAAGTTTGGGACGAAATTGGACGGCGGTTTGAGACCTACTGCTTTGACTATTTTCGGGAAATGCTTTCTCCGAACCCAGTACGCCGAGAGCTTGATTTTGGACCAAAAGGTAGAAGAAAAGCGAGCCCTGATTTAATTGTTTATAAAAATGACGAAGCCATTCTGTTAATAGAGTGCAAAGCAAAACGACAGAGCTTTGATGCAATGTTTTCCGAAGACCCAGTTTCCAAAGCCGAGCAAGGATACTCGGAAATCGCCAAGGGCATATTCCAAAACTGGCGATTCATCTCTGCCTGTCGCAGGGGGCTCAAAGACACCGCCCGCCTTGCATCTGACTGTATCGGAATCGTTGTAACAATGGATCCTTGGCTTACGTTCGCGCCCAACCAAGAAGCACAAATGCTTTCAATAGCCCACAAGTTGGCGAATGATGCTGGCGACATCGAACAATGCGACAGAGTACCAGTGCCGGTTATTTATATTGGCGACGTCGAGTTTGCGCTTCGGAACAGCGATCCAAGCACGTTTTTCCAAACACTTAGAGACATGATCGCAAAAGAAAACAGGTTCGGATGGGTGCTGCCCCAGTCAGACTTAAAGGCCAGCGGTCAGGTGAAGCCGTACCCGTTCAAAGACCGAATGGTTGAGGTGCTACCTTGGCTAGCGGAGTTTCCCTCAAGCAAGGACAGCGCAGGCGAGAAGTCGGGTTAGCCCCCCTCACCCGACATGGCGCTGGTAACTTCGGTCTGGACATGGGTCCACATGCCGCCATTGCCACCCGCCACGAACGTCAACGCGCCGATGATGGCGAGGGCGATCAGGCCCACCATCAGGGCGTACTCAATGGCGGTCGCGCCGCTGGTATCGGCGATCAGAGACGGTCGCGCAGCTCTGCGGCCAAGGGAATGTCGGCGGGCAGAAGCGCATATCTGCTCAAATCGTGCGGTTTCACCCAGGCGATTTGCTGGCCCTCTTTCGGATCCGGGAACCCGTCCCATTTGCGGCACACATAGAGCGGCATCAGCAGATGACGCCCGTCCTCCAGCGGATGGGACGCAAAGGCGAAGGGCTGAAGGCAACGCTCGCATGGCTCCACTCCCAGTTCCTCGCGCAGCTCGCGTACGACGGCTGCCTCGGGGTACTCGCCCGGTTCCACCTTGCCGCCGGGAAACTCCCATTGCCCGGCAAATGCCTTGCCTTCGGGGCGCTGCGCGATGAGCACCCGGCCATCGGGGTCAATGAGCGCGCACGCCGCCACCAGCAAGAGGTGGGCTTTCTCAGCCGGCATCATGCCTGATCCTTCGTTAAATCGGAGTGTGTGGACACGGTTAGCGCGAGCCTAACGCTGTGGCATCTCTTCGGGCGCATCCGCCTCGTCCGCATCCATGTCATCGGGCTCTTCCTCGCCGGACTCTTCCGGGTCACCGGGGGGCACGGGGCCGGGCGCGCGGATCTGGGAGGGGGCGGGCACGCCGCTGCGGGTGACCGGATAGGTCTGGCGCACCGTGTCCAGCAGGGTCTGTATCCCCTCCAGCGTCAGGAAGCGCACGATATTGCCGCGCAGCGATTCAAGGCCGGGCCGGGGCTGCACGCGCCGGTCAGTGACCCGCAGCACATGCCAGCCATAATCGGTCTGGAAGGGCTCGGAAGTCTCGCCCGTCTCCGTGGCAAAGGCCTGCCGGGAGAAGGCCTGCACCATGCCGTCCCGCGTGAAATAGCCTAGATCCCCCCCATCAAGGCGGGTGCCCGGATCCTGACTGACCTGACGGGCCAGCTGGGCAAAGTCCTCGCCCTCGGCCAGCAGGCGGGCGACTTCCTCTGCCTCCTCGCGCGTGGTGACGAGGATGTGGCTGGCGCGTACTTCCTCCACGCGGGGCGCGAGCCGGTTCTGCTCCTGGTAAATCCGCTCGATGGCTTCATCCGTGATGGAATTGGCCACGACAGTCTCGACGAGGATATTGCCCAGAATGCGCTCCTCGGCAGCGGCGAGGCGCCGGCGCGCCTCGATGTCGCGGTCCATGCCGCGCCGCAGCGCCTCCAGCGCCAGCAGGCGCTGCTCGGTCAGTTCTGACAAAACCTGCTGGAAAACAGGGTCTGACGGCGCCACGTTTGCTGGGTGGTCATGCAGGCTGCGCGCGGCGATCTCGCGGCGGACGTCCGAGGCGTAAATCACGGTCGTCCCGACTTCTGCCACCACGGAATCCTCCGGTCCTGCAGGCTCCAGCGCCAGAAAGCGGGCCAGCACGTCTACCCGCCCCTCAGCCTGTACGGCGGGCTCTGCGGGCGCAGCCGCCCTGTCCTGCTGCGTGTCGCAGGCCACTGCCAGCGACAGTCCGGCAAGGGCCACAAGCCCGATACTGCAGCGTCTGGCGGTCCGGTTCGATTGACACACTATGCCTGCCTCCTTAAGTCCCTGATCTTGAGCGCGCTGCTTCAGGGCCAGCGCCACACAGGCGCCCAGGCCATGTACGGATTTGCCTTGTACACTGGCCCGGCGTGCCTGATCACCCATTTCGCCCCGCGACGGCTGATAAAACATGCTTTCTTTTACCCGCAAGCTCTTTGGCTCCTCAAATGACCGCACCGTAAAGCGCATGATGCCGAAAGTGCATCAGATCAACGCGCTGGAGCCGGAATTTGAATTGCTCGACGATGCAGGCCTGCAGGGTAAAACCGGCGAATTCAGGGCACGCCTGGAGCAGGGCGAGGCACTGGACAGCCTGCTGCCAGAAGCCTTTGCAGCGGTGCGCGAAGCGGCCAAGCGCTCGCTGGGCCAGCGCCACTATGATGTGCAGCTGCTTGGCGGGATGGTGCTGCATGAGGGCGGCATTGCCGAGATGAAGACCGGCGAAGGCAAGACGCTGGTTTCCACGCTTGCGGCCTATCTGAACGCCCTGCCCGGCAAGGGCGTTCATGTCGTGACGGTCAACGATTATCTGGCCCAGCGCGACTCCGAATGGATGGGCAAGGTGTTTGAGCGCCTTGGCATGACCACCGGCGTCATCCTCAACCAGATGCTGGATGAAGAGCGCCGCCGCGCCTATGCCTGCGACATCACCTACGGCACGAATAACGAGCTGGGCTTCGACTATCTGCGCGACAACATGAAATACAGCTTGCGCGAAATGGTGCAGCGCGGCCACGCCTACGCCATTGTCGACGAGGTGGATTCCATCCTGATCGACGAGGCGCGCACGCCGCTCATCATTTCCGGGCGCACCGATGACCGTTCGGATTTCTACAAGACGATCGACAAGCTGATCCCCTTCCTGAAGGACGAGGATTTTGCACTCGACGAGAAGAACCGCTCCGTCACCTTCACCGAAGAAGGCAATGAGCATATCGAGAAACTGCTGCGCGAGCACGGCCTGCTGGACGAAGGCGATCTCTACGACATCGAGAACATCGCCACCGTTCACCACGTCAATCAGGGCCTGAAAGCCCACAAGCTGTTCCAGAAGGACAAGGACTATATCGTCCGCGACGACAAGGTGATGCTCATCGACGAGTTCACCGGGCGGATGATGACGGGCCGGCGCCTGTCGGACGGCCTGCACCAGGCTATCGAGGCGAAGGAAAACGTCGATATCCAGCCTGAAAACCAGACGCTGGCCTCGATCACCTTCCAGAACTATTTCCGCCTCTACAAGAAGCTCTCGGGCATGACCGGCACGGCCTCGACCGAAGCCGAGGAATTTGCCGGCATTTACAGCCTTGGCGTCTCTGAAATCCCGACAAACCGCCCCGTCCAGCGTATTGACGAGGAAGACGAGCTCTACCGCACGGCCAAAGAGAAATACAATGCCATCATCGAGAGCATTGAGGAAGCCCATGGGCGCGGCCAGCCGATTCTGGTTGGCACCGTCTCCATCGAGAAATCCGAGGTGCTGTCGGAGCTGCTGAAGAAACGCAAGATCAAGCACCAGGTGCTCAATGCGCGCTATCACGAGCAGGAAGCATCGATCATTGCGCAGGCCGGGGTTCCGGGCGCCGTGACCATCGCCACCAACATGGCGGGACGCGGCACCGACATCCAGCTCGGCGGCAATGTCGACTTTCTGGTCAATGACTGGCTGAGCGAGGAACGCAAGGCCGGGCGCGAGCCGGACGACACGGCGATTTCGGAAAAGCGCAAATCCGTCGAGGCAGAGGTCGCCGAACGCCGGAAGATCGCGCTGGACGCCGGCGGGCTCTACGTGATCGGCACCGAGCGCCATGAATCACGCCGGATCGATAATCAGCTGCGTGGCCGTACCGGCCGCCAGGGCGATCCGGGGCGTTCCAAATTCTTCATCTCCGTGGAAGACGATCTCTTGCGCATTTTTGCGCCGGAACGCCTCGACACCATCATGCGCACCATGGGCATGAAGGAAGGCGAAGCCATCCAGCACCCGTGGATGTCCAAGGCCGTGGAGACCTCGCAGAAAAAGGTCGAGCAGCGCAATTTCGACATCCGCAAGAACATCCTGAAATACGACGACGTGATGAACGATCAGCGCAAGGCGATCTTCGAGCAGCGCATCGAGTTCATGGAGGCGGAAAACGTCTCCGACGTGGTGAAGGACATGCGCCACCAGTGCGCCGAAGATCTTGTGGAGCGTCATATTCCGCCGCGCGCCTATGCCGACCAGTGGGATACCGAAGGCCTGCAGGAAGAGGTCGAAAAGCACTTCAACCTGCAACTGCCCATCAAGGAATGGGCCGCCGAGGACGGTATCGCGAACGAGGAAATCCTTGAGCGCGTGCTTAAAGCCGCCGATGAAGCATACGCCGAAAAGGCCGCCAATACCGGGCCGGAGCTGATGCGCCGGATCGAGAAGCAGATGCTGCTGCAGACTATCGACCAGAACTGGCGCGAGCACCTGCAACAGCTGGATGCCCTGCGTTCGGTGATCGGTCTTCGCGGTTATGCCCAGCGCGACCCGCTCAACGAGTACAAGAGCGAGGCCTTCGCCCTGTTCGAGCACTTGCTGGACAATCTGCGCTTTGAAACCACACGCATCCTGTCCTCGATCCGCGTCGAACCTGCCGCGCCGCCGCCGCAAATGCCGCGCGCGCCGCAGAACATTCAGGCTTCACGGGTGGATCCGGCCACCGGAGAGCCGGTCTCCGGCGACGGCGCACCGCGCACCGCAGCGCGCGGGCCTGCAGTCAGCCGCGCTGCGGCTCCGGCCATCAATCCGAACGATCCGTCCACCTGGGGCCGGGTTCAGCGCAACGCCCCCTGCCCGTGCGGATCCGGCAAGAAGTACAAGCATTGCCACGGCGCGATCGGCGCTGAGATGTCCTGAATCTGAATGCCCGGAAGCCAATTTGGGTGTCCGGGCCGTCGGCTGAATACGCTGAGAGCGTCCCAAGGGGAGCTGTTATGCAGCTTTCAGGGGTGTAGCCGCCTCACGCGGCGTTGAGATCAACCGCGCCGGCAATGTCGTCAGCGTGCTCACGGAAATCAGCCGGCAGAGCTGTCCCTGTAAAGCATGAGCCTGTAAAACGGGCCCGGCGTACATCGCAATTTTTCAGGCTGGCATAGGAGAAATCAGCGCCAGTCGCGCTGATATCGCGCAGGTCCGCGCCATCGAGATCGGCATAGCGCAGAACGGCGGCGGCAAGGCTCGCCGCCAGCTTGCGGTCATTGGGCAGAAGCAGCGCGCCGATCTTGGCGCCACGCAAATCAGCATTGTTCAGCCGCGCGCCGGTCAGGTCAGCGCCGCGAAGGTCTGCACCGCGCAAGGACGCCATGCGCAGATCAGCCTTTTCGAGGCGCGCGCCCTGCAGCTGTGCACCGCCCAGATCAAGCCCGTAAAGCGTTGCGCCGCGCGCCTGCAGCGCCGTCAGATTGCGCCCTGAAAGGGTCTTCAGGCCGCGCATGTCCGCGCCATCAAACGTGGATGGCGCACCCTGCTGGCCGCCGGTCTCACACCACAAGGCATGCGCCTCGAGAGCTTTTGCCGTCTCATCGGCATCGGCAGCCAGTTCGGGGCCGGTGGGCGCGTCCGTCAGGGCGCCATCGGTACACATGCCGCGTGTGCGCGCCGCATCAAGTTTCGTCCCGATGAGCACGGTGTGCGACAGATCCGCTTCGGTGAGGTCCGCACCGGACAGGTCTGCGCCTTCCAGATTTGCACCGGGGAAGCGCGAACCACGCAAGTTTGCCCGCTGCATCCGGGCACCAATCAGCACCGCGTCGGAGAAGTCTGCACGCTGCGCGATGGCGCCGGTCATCTTCGAGTTGGTGAGGTTGGCGCCGGTGAAATTGGCTTCCACGGCCTCGTTGGGGCGCTGCTCGTGGGTGATGATGGCAAGGCCTTTTTCGCGGTCTACCTGGGCGATGGCCCCTTCACGCAGATCGGCCTGGCTGAGATCGGCTCCGGTGAGGTTCGCGCCGCGCAGAATTGCCCCGCGCATATCCGCCCGCCGCAACGTGGCACCGGCCAGATTGGCCCGGCGCATGTCCGCGGCAAACAGATTTGCGCTGGTAAAGTTGGCCCCGGCCAAATTGGCCCCGGCCAGCACGGCGCCGGAAAAATCAGCGTCGGTAAGATTGCGGCCAGACAGGTCCAGCCCCTCGATCACCTTGTAGGCGAAACTCGCGCGCGCGCCATTCATCCGCCCCTGCAGTAGATTGGCGTGACGCTGGCAGATGTTATCGACCTCGTCCTGCGAGAGCCGGTGATAGGTTACGGGGCGTCCAATCATTGCGCGCGTCCAGCCCTTGCCGCCTTGCCGGACCCCGAAAGGGCCCGGCTACGCGTATGAGGATAGCCCCGGCGGGCTTAACGGCGCGTTGATGACGGCAAATGTCTAGTGCGCTTCAATGCCGGTCAGAGGCGTAAGTGCGCGCGACTGCGCGCGAACCCTGTCGCGTTCTGCCTCCGGCAGGGCGACCAGACCGCGATCAGCCAGATAGCCGAACGGCCCGAAAGCATCCTCGCTGGTGAGTTCCTCGACCCATTCGGCAATGCCCGGAACGGCCGCGACATGCTGGTTCTTCACGTAGACAAACATGGAGCGGGCAATCGGATAAACGCCTTCGGAGATGTCGTCATATTCCGGCTCGACGCCCTCGATCGTGGCCGCGGTCAGACGGTCGGCATTCTGTTCCAGATAGGAGTAGCCGAACACACCAAAAGCGGTAGCTGAATTGGCGATCGTCTGGACGATCACATTGTCGTTCTCACCGCCATCAATCCAGGGCCCGTCTTCGCGAAGACGGCTGGAAACCTCGTCAAAACGCGCACGGTCGCTGGCGCGCAGCGCGTCGAGGCACTCGATCTGGCGGGCGCCAGGCTGGATGCCAAGTTCGATCCAGCTGTCACGCGTGCCGGAGGTCGGGGGCGGGCCGATCACTTCGATCCGGTCAGACGGGAGATCATTGGACACATCCGACCAGCGCCGGTGCGGATTGGGAATGAAGGCTTCGCACGAATACCCGGCGACATCGTTGAAGTCGCGGCCCGCGAGCATCTGACCGCTGGTGCTGAACACCGCCTCACCAGCGTCGTCTACGGGCATGGGGATTGTGAAGGCGAGCGCGAGGAACAGATCGCGGCGCTGGAAATCGACAGACGGCGTACCGGCTGCGCGCGTGACCACGATACCGTCATAGCCAATCGGCACTTCGGTGATGGCCGTCACGCCATTGCGCCGGCAAAGCTCGAACTCACCGGGCAGCATGCGGCGCGATGCGCCTGTGATGTCCGGGTGGCGCAGGCCTACACCAGCGCAGAACAGATTCATGCCGCCGCCTGTGCCGGTTGATTCCACGACCGGCGTGCGAAACCCGGAGGTGGAGCCGAAATTTTCCGATGTTGCCGTGGTGAACGGAAACACGGTGGACGAGCCGACAATGCGGATCGAATCGCGTGATTGCGCTTCGGCGCTTTGCGCCCCCATGGCCAGCGATATGGCGATGGCGGAGACACAAGACAGAACAGCAAATTTCATGTTTTGACCCTTCGGGGTTGAACAAACTTAAACCGCACTTCGCACGGCAAGATGTCAGCTGTGTGACATCTTGCCGGCACATCGTGTCACGTCTGCGTCATCTGCAAGGCCGCTCCTGGTGCTCCCTTTAGACCAGCCGCCGGCGCAGCATCTGCGAGATCAGGTCCACCGCCGTCACGGCAGCGATGATGATCAGGAGGATGGTCGCCGTCTTGCCGTACTCGAACGAGCGGATGTTCTGGATCAGCACCTGACCGATGCCGCCTGCCCCGATCAGACCGAGAATGGTTGCGGCGCGCGTGTTGGACTCAAAACGGTAGAGCGCATAGGAGGCCCAGAGCGGAATGACCTGCGGGATGACGCCCCACACCACCTCGTTCATCGGCCCGGCGCCGGTTGCCCGCACCCCCTCCACAGGGCCGTCATCAATGGCTTCGACGGCTTCGGAGAAGAGCTTGGCGAGCACGCCGGTCGTGTGCAGGGCCAGCGCCATTACCCCGGCAAACGGGCCAAGGCCGACGGCGGCCACGAAGATCGCGGCCACGACCAGCTCGTTGATGGCGCGGAAGGCGTCCATCAGGCGGCGTACCGGCTGCACGATCCAGACCGGCGCGATATTGCGCGAGGCCAGGAGGCCGAACGGAATGGCGGCGATCACGGCCACAACCGTACCCCACAGCGCGATCTGCACGGTGATGAGGGTCTGGCGGGCATAGGTCTCCCAGCCATCCAGATCGAGCTGGAAGAAGCCGGCTATGTACTCGCCCATGCGCGGAGCATTGGACCCCAGAAGCGGAAGCTTGAACATCTCCGCCGGCCAGAAGCTCCAGATCAGCAGGCCAAACAGGCCCGACCAGATGGCCGCATCGATCAGCCGGTCACTCATCAGGCGTGACGGGCCGAAACGTGGCGGGCGCGAGCGGATCATCAGGACCGCAAACAGCGCCAGCCCGGCCCCCAGGCCGATCAGGCCACGCGTCAGCTCACCAGCCGTCACCCGGCGTATCCGGCGCTCCACCTCGATACGGGGCTGGGCGGCCAGAAAGGCGGAAACCAGGGAATTGATGTCGGCGCTGGCGGCATCCGGTTCGGCATCCATGCGTGATCGTGCAGCAATGAGATCATCAGCAAGATCACGCACGGCAACCCGGCGCTCTTCAACGGCCAGCTCACGCATGGCGAGCTCGACCTGCTCCAGACGCGCCGTGCGCTCGCCCTCTTCCAGAGCTTCGCTGGCCTGTGTTTCTGCCAGATCGCGCATCAGCTCCAGACGGCGAATGGGCAGGAGATGCTCATCGGTCGCTGGCAGGAAACCGCCCAGGAACAGGCGGTCAAGAACACCCTGCTCATATTCGCGCTGGGCTGCATCGCCGCGAAACCCATAGGTCAGGAAAAAGGAAAGCAGCTCCGATTTGACGTCTTCGGACAGATCACGCCGCCAGACGATGGGGTCGGTCTGGATCAGCGGGGACGACCACAGAATGCGCAGACCCGCCAGCGCTTCAGGCCGTGTCTGGCGCAGCCGGTCAAGATTGGTGGTGTTGTTCGTGCCTGCATCCACGAACCCGTTCACGACCGCGAGCGCGGTCTGTTCGTGGTTGGCGTTGGTCACCTGTGCAAAGCAGGACTGCGGATCGATCCCGCGCGGCGCGAATATGTAAGCCAGCGGCACCAGCGTGCCGGATGTGGAGTTGGGATCCCCCAGGGCGAAGGACATGGAGCCGTCGCAGACCAGCAGGTCTTCCAGCGTGCGGATGGGACTGTCCTCGCGCACGAGGATCACGGAGCGATACCCCTCCTGCCCGCCCGGATAGAGCGTCTTGGCGAACACTTCGGCATCGGCCAGCCGTATCGCCTGCAGGCCGGAAAGGTTGGAGAACCAGCCCACATCTACCTGGCCAAAACGCATCGCCTCGATGACGCCGGCATAGTCGATGGCCGAGACCAGCTCGATATCGAGCCCGGTCGTCTCCTCCATGTCTTCCACGAAGGGTTGCCAGAGGGCCTCAACGGCCTCGGTCTGTTCGGTGGAGATAACGGAGAAGACGATGCGCTCACGCTCCTGCGCGAGGGCAGTACCGCTGGCACAAACAAGCGCGAGGGCGGCCAGAATGCGGACGAAGCTCATCATGCGCGCACAGGCTCCTCGTCCATCACATCGCGGTATTCATCGCCATAAATCTCAATCAGGCGTTCACGGGTGAGCCCGGAGATGGGGCCGTCATAAATGATCTGGCCAGCCTTTAGCGCCACGGCGCGGCGGCAGTATTTCAATGCATAGTCGACCTGGTGCAGCGTCACCACCACGGTCATGCCGTCCTGTTCGTTCAACTCGGCCAGCAGCCGCATCACACGGCGCGCGGAAACCGGGTCCAGCGAGGCGATGGGCTCGTCGGCGAAAATGGCCTCGGCGCGCTGCACCAGCGCGCGGGCAATGGCGCCGCGCTGCTGCTGGCCGCCGGACAGATTCGCGGCGCGCTTGCCGGCATGGCCCGCAACGCCCACCCGTTCCAGCGCTTCCATGGCGCGTTTGCGGACATCGTCGGGGAAAGAGCCTGTGATGCCGCGCCAGGGCGAAATCTGCCCCAGCGAGCCTAGCATCGCATTGGCATAAAGACTGGCGCGGGTAACGAGGTTGAACTGCTGGAAGATGAAACCGACCTTGGCCCGCGCCCGGCGCACTCGCGCCGACAGCTTGCCGTTCTCCTGCACCTTTTCGCCGAACAGGCGGATGGCACCCGAACCGGAATCGGCCAGCACGAGGCCCGAGGCCAGACGCAGCAGGGTGGACTTGCCCGATCCGGATGCGCCGATCAGCGCAACCATCTCGCCCGGTTCCACGCTCAGACTGGCCTGCGACAGGGCTACCGCCGTGCCGTACGTCTTCGTCACCCGGTCCACTGACAGGGCAAGGTTCACTGGAGCCATCTTTTTTTCACCCCTCCACCCGGCACTTTTTGGCCGTTGGCGCGTTCGTGTTATGCCATACGAAACTGTGTGTGCCACCCTTTCCGGCACCGGTTGCCGCATGTCGTTGTGCTGCTGTGTAATTTCTCTTTACAGCGCGGCAGCGAGGCCCTAAATGCGCAGTCCCGGCGGAGGTGACGATGCCGGATTGGGTTAACTGCTAACAGGGGGTCTCGTGAGTTGTCCGAGCACAATACGCCCCTGGACCTGGTCCGCCTTCGGCCCGTCGATGGCCCGGTCGCGTGCGCGCGGCCTGACCGTCTGGCCGTAGCGTCCCGCTGGTTCCAGGAACATTTTCCGGGTGAAGTTCTCTATGCCGTGAAGGCAAACCCTTCGCCGTGGGTGATTGACGCGCTGTACGCGGCCGGTCATCGCTGGTTCGACGTTGCCTCCCTGCCGGAGGTTGAACTGATTGCCAGCCGGTGTCCCGGCGCCACAATGGCATTCATGCATCCGGTGAAGAGCCGGCGGGCCATTGCGTCTGCCTATCACGACCATGGCGTGAAGATCTTCGTCCTCGATTGTGAAGCCGAGCTGCAGAAAATCCTGCAGGAAACCGGCTATGCCCGCGACCTGACGCTGGTCGTGCGCCTGGCTGTGTCCAATGACGGGGCCACGCTGCCGCTGGCAGGCAAGTTCGGCGCGACCGAAGCCGAAGCGCCCGATCTGATCCGGCTCGCCCGTGCCCATGCGCACGAGCTGGGCGTGAGCTTCCATGTCGGCAGCCAGTGCATGGCGCCCAGCGCCTACCGCGCGGCCATGATGGAAGCCTCGCGGCTGATCGCGCGCGCCGGCGTCACGGTGGACATTGTGGATGTGGGTGGTGGTTTTCCGTCCATCTATCCCAGCCTTACCCCGCCGCCGCTGGAAGACTATGTCAAAGCGATCGAGCACGCCTTCGAGGACATGATGGTCCTGGAGAACGCCGATCTGTGGTGCGAGCCGGGCCGCGCGCTCGTGGCCGAGGCGGTGTCCGTGCTGACGCGCGTGGAGCTGATCAAGGGCGATGCCGTCTACATGAATGACGGCTCCTATGGCTGCCTCTTTGACATCGTGCATGCGCGCTGGAGCTATCCGATGCGGGTGCACCGCGCCAATGGCGAGCTGAGCCCGCAGACCGCGCCGTTCAAACTTTATGGCCCGACGTGCGATTCCATCGATTCCATGCCCGGCCCGTACGAGCTGCCCGCCGACCTGAAGGAAGGCGATGTCATCGAGTTCGGCATGCTGGGTGCCTATGGCACTGCGATGGCCACGCGCTTTAATGGCTTCGGGGATGTGGAGACTGTCACGGTTTCCGACTACCCTTGGCTTTCGCTGTACGATCAGCCCGTGCTGGCCTCGCCCCAAAGCGAGCCGCAGAGCGAAGGCTCGGTCGTCCCCTTCACCCGGCTGCGACGCCGCCGGCAACGCCTGATCAAGAGACGCTAGTAAATGACAGACAATACCAATCGTAAGGCCGAGCTGCTGGCCAGCCCGGTCGAGCATATCGATATTGCCAGCTTTGATGGCCGCGTGATCATCGATGCGTGGGAGAAGATGAGCTTCTCCAGCCGCGACGCCGCGCGCGCTGCCCGCATCCTGCAGGCGGCTGTGGCAGACCCGGATTGCTCAGTGATCCTCACCCTCGCCGGTTCGACGAGCGCTGGCGGCTGCATGCACGTATGGCGCGACATGGTGCGCAACAACATGGTCGACGCCATCGTGGCCACCGGCGCATCCATCGTGGACATGGATTTCTTCGAGGCTCTGGGCTTCAAGCACTATCAGGCGAAGGAAATCCCGGACGACCGCGTGCTGCGCGATCTCTATATCGACCGGATCTACGACACTTATATCGATGAGGAAGAGCTGCAGACCACCGACCACACGATCGGTGACATCGCTGACAGCCTCGACGCCAAGCCGATTTCGTCCCGCGCCTTCATCAAGGCGATGGGCAAATGGCTCGCCGATGGCAACGCCAAGAAGGAAGGCTCCCTCATCGAGGAATGCTACAAGCACGGCGTGCCGATCTTCGTGCCGGCCTTTGCCGACTGCTCGGCGGGCTTTGGCCTGGTGAAGCACCAGGTCGAACGCATGAAGGCGAAGAAGCCCTACCTCTCCATCGACGCCGTGGCCGATTTCCGCGAGCTGACCGACATCAAGATCAAGGCTGGCAAAACCGGCCTGTTCATGGTCGGCGGCGGTGTGCCGAAGAACTTCGCGCAGGATACGGTCGTCTGCGCCGAAATCCTCGGCCACGAAGTGCCCATGCACGAATACGCCGTGCAGATCACGGTTGCCGACGTGCGCGATGGTGCCTGCTCCTCCTCCACGCTGAAAGAGGCGTGCAGCTGGGGCAAGGTCGATGTCACGCTGGAGCAGATGGTGTTTGCCGAAGCCACCACCGTGGCCCCGGTCATCGTCTCTGACGTCTTCCATCGCGGCGCGTGGAAGAACCGTCCGCGCCGGCGCTTTGCGGACATGTTCGAGGACTAAGAGCTGAAACCCCGGGCGAGCATGAGCGAGACCCGGGGCCTTTCGCCGCTTTATCCTGCACGAGGTCCCGGACAGCCCTTCGGGCTTCCGGGATTTCAGCTGGTTTTACGAAAACCCCGGATGGCAACATCCGGGGGTTTTTTTATTCCCCTCTCTCGTCATTCCGGCGAAAGCCGGAACCCAGGAGCCACAAGAACACTGGGTTCCGGGTCTACGCGCTGTCGCGCTCCGCCCGGAATGACGAAGAAAACGGGTCTAATAGCTCCACAGAGCCGTGCCAGGGGCCGCGGGCGCAGATCGGGCTAGCTCTTCTTCACGAACTCCGCGCGTAGCACCAGGCCCTTGATGCCGGGATGGCGGCAATCGATCTCCTGCGGGTCGCCGGTCAGGCGGATGGTCTTGATTACCGTGCCACGCTTCAGCGTCTGGCCCGCGCCCTTGACGGCCAGATCCTTGATGAGGGTCACGCTGTCACCATCGGCCAGCAGATTGCCCACCGAATCGCGCACTTCTACAGCGCCGGAAGCTGGCGCCCTCGCTGCCGCCTCTTCAGGGCTCAGCCATTCGCCGGTGGCCTCGTCATAGACATAGTCTTCGCCGTCACTGGCCATGGGGTACTCCTCGCCTAGTAAGCCGCTTCCTTGAAGATCGGCTCCACAGAGCCGCCCCACGGCCCGTTATAGAGCTCGAGCAGGCGTTCAGCGGGGGTCATGCCACTCGCTGCGATCTCATCGAGATCATCGAGGAAGACCGCCTCGTGCTCGCCATGATGATTGAGCCGGGCGCGGGCTTTCAGGCCGGAGCGGGCGATGGCCAGCACCTCCTTGGCAAGGTCCTGCATCGTGCCGTTACGGAAGGGCGCTTTCAGCCCGCAATGGGCCGCGCCGAGGCGCAGCGCGACGCGCTCCTCCGCCGTCCAGTCCTTCACGAGGTCCAGCGCTGCGGCGAGCGCTGTGTCATCATAAAGCAGCCCCACCCACAGCGCAGGCAGCGCACACAGATTATTCCACGGCCCGCCATCGGCGCCGCGCTGTTCCAGGAAGGTCTTCAGGCGCACTTCCGGGAAAAGCGTGGAGAGGTGATCCTCCCAGTCGCCCATGACGGGCAGCTCGCCCGGCAGGGCAGGCAGCTTGCCTTTCAGGAAGTCGCGGAAACTCTGCCCCGACGCATCGAGGAAACGCCCCTCACGCTTGACGAAATACATCGGCGCATCGAGCGCCCAGTCCGCGTAGTGCTCGTAGGAAAAGCCTTCATCGAACACGAACTGGAGGATGCCGGTACGGTCCGGGTCCACATCGGTCCAGACATGGGCACGGTAGGAGACAAATCCGTTCGGGCGGCCATCGGCGAAGGGGGAGTTGGCAAAGAGCGCGGTGGCAATGGGCTGCAGGGCCATGGAGGCGCGAAACTTCGCGCGCATGTCGGCCTCTGAGGCGAAATCGAGATTGGTCTGCACCGTACAGGAGCGGAACATCATCTGGTGGCCCAGCCCGCCCACTTTGGGCATATAGGCCTTCATGATGTTGTAGCGGTCTTTAGGCATCATCGGGGTCTCTTCCAGAGACCATTTCGGCGAGAAGCCTAGCCCTAAGAACCCGGCGCCGATCTCGTCGGCCACCTCGCGCACTTCCTTCAGGTGCGCATTTACCTCAGCGCAGGTCTGGTGGAGCGTTTCCAGCGGCGCACCCGACAGCTCGAACTGCCCGCCCGGCTCCAGCGTGACCGATGCGCCCTTGCGTTTGAGCGCTACCGGCTTGCCGTTCTCCTCAATAGCCTCCCAGCCAAAGCGGGTCAGGCCTTCGAGCATCTTGCGGACCGTCGGCCCATCGCCCTCATAGGGGAGCGGGCGGTGACCATCGAGCGTGAAACCGAACTTCTCGTGCTCGGTACCGATGCGCCAGCTTTCGCGCGGTTTCTCGCCCGAGGCGAGGTGGGCGATGAGCTGGTCCTTGCTTTCAATGGGGGGGCCTTCGCCGCCGGGCGTGTACGTACCGCTCATCGTGTCCCGGTCTCCCAGCCGTTCAAGGTCCCCGTCACTTATGCGGACGGATGCCAACCGGCAAGGGCGCGGCCTGTCTATATTTGTCAGATGGCCGCGCAGATAGCTGCGCTAGAGTACGCCAAATCGTGGGAGGCGGGTATGCGCAGCTGGCTTTCAGTTGGGGTTCTGCTGGCGGCAGGCATTGGCAGCGCGTCCGGTCAGGATGCCGGAAGCGACGCTTATGCCGAACTGCGCGCGCCGGCCATGGCCGCCTACGAGGCGGGTGAGACGCAACGTGCTTACACCCTGTTCGAAGGGGTGTTCGCGCAGATTCCCGATGCCGATCCGGCGGAGCGTGCGGCAACGGCCTTTTCGCTCGGCATCCTCGCCCATCAGCTGGAGGATCACGCCAGGGCGCTGGAATGGCTTGAGCGGGGCCTTGCCCTGCACGAGGTGGCGGGCACGGCGCCAGAGACCTACGCGCAATATGTTGCCTATGCCGGGATGGTCAGTGCGGAATCCGGCGAGCCTGACCTGGCTATCGCGTATTTCCGCCGTGCGGTGGAGCAAGGACCGCATGGGGAAGATACGCTCGAATGGCGAGCCAGTACGCTCAACCAGCTCGCCAACAGCCTCCATGCCGCAGAACGCTATGGCGAGGCGAGCGACAGCCGGCGGGCTTCGCTCGCGGCGTATACGCAAGTTTACGGACCAAATCACGCTTATGTGGGGGTTGTGCTGGAAGGGCTTGGCGAAGATGTGCTGGCCGACGGCAATGAAGCGCAGGCTATTGATGCCCGCCGCGAGGCGCTGCGCATTGCGCTGTCCACGCGCGAAACCGGTGATCTGACCATCGTCACGCTTGCCGGCACGCTGGCCAGTCAGTTGGCCGCACAGGAAGATACCGATGGCCTTGGCCGCATGGCTGATCTGGTCGAGGCGCATACCCGCAATGACCGCCACCGCGCGCGGATACTCTCCGAAATCGCCAACCACGCACGCGTCGCGGGACTGACCGGCATAGCCGCGGACCTGAACACTCGCGCCCATGAGGCGGCGGCGGCAGACCCGCAAACACCGCCGGAATTCCTCGCCATCTATCTGCTCAACCACGCAACGGGCGTGCAGGACGTATCGGGCTATGCCGCCGCCCTGCCGCTTCTGGAACAGCATTACCAGATGGTCCGTGTGCACGATGGCGAGCCGGGGCTGCGGACGGCGGCAGCGTCTGAGCGCGTATGGACGGCGCTCTTCCGCCTCTCGCGCTTTGCCGATGCAGAAGCCAATGCCCGCGAGCGGCTGGAGGCGCTCGAAGCCCGCGCGGACAATCCCGCCACCGAGATCGCCCGGGCGTATGAGAATCTGGCCCTCTCCATTCACGAGCAATACCGCCCCACCGAGGCCGGGCCGGTGTTCGCCCGCGCGCTGGAAGTGCTGGAGCAGACGGATAGAGGAGAGCACATCCGGGCGAGCCTGCTGGATGCCTATGCCATCCATCTCGTGTTCAACGGCGACCGGGACGAGGCGCTGGCGATTGCCCGGCGCAATATGGACCTCCGGGGCGAAGTGTATGGGTCAGACACGCCCTCCTACGCGCGCGGGCTGTACACGCTGGCGGTTGTCCAGCGGCGCCTGTCGATGAATGACGCGGCCTTGGGTTCGCTAGCAGCTGCGCAAGCCATCTACGAGGCCGCAGGGCCGAACGAAGCGGCGGGGCTGTTTACCGTCCTCTACCAGCGCGCCGAACTGATGCTGGAAGCAGGCGATCTTGCCGGCGCAGAGGCCCTTCTGGCATCGGCGGAGGCGGTTATCCCCGCCGGGCGGCCTGACCAGAGACGCGACTGGCACGAGCTGTCAGGGCGTATCCTGCGCAGTCAGGGGCGCCTGAGCGAGGCGCTGGGTCACTACCGGGAATCTCTTGCCATGCGCGTGGCGCAGGACGGGCCGCAAGGGCGCTCCACGGTATTTCCGCTGCTGAGTATCGCCGCCACCCTGCGCGTGCAGGGACAGGCCGCCGAGGCAGAGCCGGTCGTGCGCCGGGTTCTGGAAACGCACGCGGCCTATGCTGTCACGACAGGCAGCGATGTGGGCGCGGCCTGGCTGGAACTGGCAACCATACTCAACCTGCTTGGCCGTGAGGACGAAGCGCGCGAAGCGGCAAGCCGGAGCCACGCCCTCCTCGCTGATGTCTGGCCGCGCGGCACACACCGCCGCGCTATTGCGGACTATAATCGCGGGCATGTCGCGCTGCTCCAGCACGACTATCGCGGCGCCGAACCCTTCATGCGTGATGCTATCGAGGATATGCGCCAGGCCCCCGGGCGGTCTGACATTCATCTGGGCATCATGCTCAATAGCTGGGGCTATCTCAATGAACGCCTCGGCCAGTACAGACAGGCCGCCGCAGCCTATCGCGAGGGGCTGGCCTTGCGCGAGGGGCGCCTGTCAAACGACAATCCGGCGCTGGCCAGCGGACGCGCCTTTCTGGCGCGGACATTGATCGATCATCTCGGCGAACCGCAAGAGGGGCTGAACCTCTTCCGGCAGGCTTCCGGCGGGCTGATCGAAGGCATTGTCCTGCGCGCCGGAACGGCGGCAGATGATGGCGTCGATGGTATCGAGTTTGCCCGTATGGACGCCTTCTTCACGGCGCATCTCGAAGCGCTGTGGACCAACGCTCAGCTGGATCACTGAAACCCCGGAACCGCGAAGCGGTATCCGGGGCCTCTCTCAGGATTATCCTGCAACAGGTCCCGGACAGCCCTTCTAGCTTCCGGGATTTCAGGGTGTGGCAAACTAGCGCCAATCTCCCAGCGCGGCCTGCCAGAGCGTGAGCGCGGCCACCGCAGCCGTATCGGCGCGCAAGATGCGCGGGCCGAGCGTGACGGCGCGCACAAAGGGCAGCGAACGCAAATGCGTCCTCTCCGCATCATCAAACCCGCCTTCGGGGCCGATGAGGATGGTCCACGGGCCTGACGGGTCCGTCTCGCCCTGCAGCATGTCCGCCAAGGACCGCGCACGGCCCTGCGAGCCGCCCCAGGCCCCCTCCCCGTCTCCTGCCTCATCGCAGAAGATCAGGCGCTCTCCTTGCGGCCAGCCGGCCAGAAGGCGCTCCAGCGAAACCGGCTCTGGCATTTCCGGCAGGCAGAGCCGCTCGGTCTGCTCAGACGCTTCGGTCGCAAGAGCGAGCAGACGGTCCGTCCGCACGCGCTCGGACTGTGTACGGCGGGTGATGACAGGCTGGATGATGGCGGCGCCCAGCTCCGTCGCTTTCTCGACGATGAAATCGGTGCGCGCCTTCTTCACCGGCGCAAAGCACAGGCGCAAAGGCGGCACGCCGATCTGCTCGCGTAGGCGCGTCTCCACCTGCAAAGACGCGCCCTTGCGCGAGGCGTCGGCGACTTTTGTCTGCCATTCGCCGTCACGCCCGTTGAAGACACGTACCGGCGAACCGGCCTCGCGGCGCATGACATTCACGAGATAATGCGCCTGCTCACGCGGCAGGATCAGCTCAGCACCTTCGCCCAGGGGCGCATCGACAAAAAGGCGGGGTGTGGTGACCATGGCCACCCGTCTAGCGCCGGTGCGTCCATACGCCAAGCGCGAAGGGCTATGCGGCGGGCATCCGGCGCGATAACTAGTCGGGCATGAATGCAAAAAGCCCCCACAGCAAGGCACGCGACCGCCGCGTCGCCGATTCCATCCCGCGCACCTTTGTGGACCGCGCGCCGGAAGGCTGGCGGCCATATTTGCGCCTTGCCCGCTATGACCGGCCAATAGGCTTCTGGTTGCTGGCCATACCGTGCTTCTGGGGGCTGGCGCTGGCAGCCATGGACACGGGCGTAAACTGGCCCATGGCCGGATATGCGGCCCTCTTTGCCATCGGCGCGATTGCGATGCGCGGAGCAGGCTGCACCTGGAATGACATCGCCGACCGCGATCTCGACGCCAAGGTGGCGCGCACGGCAGACCGCCCGCTGGCCGCAGGCACCATCACCGTCAAGCAAGCGCTCATCTTCCTCGGCGCGCAGTGCGCAGTAGGCGCTCTGGTGCTCCTGTTCCTGCCGCTCACTGCAATCGCCATAGCTGTCGCGGCATTGCTGCTGGTGGCCGCCTATCCGTTCATGAAGCGCATCACCTGGTGGCCGCAGGTGTGGCTGGGCCTCACCTTCAACTGGGGCGTGCTTGTGGGCTATGCGGCGCTCGGCGGGACGGACTGGGTAGCCGCCGGCCTGCTCTATGCCGCCGCCGCGCTGTGGACGCTGGGCTATGACACGATCTACGCCTGCCAGGACATGGAGGATGACGCGCTCGTAGGCGTGAAATCCTCCGCACGCGCGCTGGGCCATGCCATCGGCCCCGCTGTCGGCGCCATCTATGGCGCATCGCTGGTGCTGACCGCTCTGGCAGCCATCAAGGCAGGTGCCGGGCTGGTGTTTGCGCCGGTCTTTGCCGCCTACGCGGTACATCTGGTCTGGCAGGCCTCGCGCTTCCGGCCCGATGACGGCCCGGCCTGCCTTGCTCATTTCAAGTCCAACCGCGAGGCGGGCCTGATCCTGCTGGCGGCCCTGCTGCTGGGCGCACTCGCGCCGATGTGACGGGATGCCGCTGGCCGGACCGCCACGGCACCCTACATTAGGTCAGGTGATGTAACGGAGCCTGCCATGCTGACGCGCCGCCTTGCCCTTCTCTCCGGCATATCGCTGGCCGCCTGCGGGCCGGCCAATACCGGCTCTGCCAGCACGCAACCTGCCAGCGATGACGGCATTGACTGGGCCAATCTGACCGAAGCGCAATGGCGCGAACGCCTGACACCTGCCGAATTCAATGTGCTGCGCCGCGAAGGCACAGAGCGGCCCGGCTCCTCCCCGCTCAATGACGAGACCCGTGAGGGCATCTATGCCTGCGCCGGGTGCGGCCTGCCGCTCTTCTCGTCGGAAACCAAATACGAATCCGGCACGGGCTGGCCCAGCTTCTGGCAGCCGCTGGACGGCGCGGTGAACACAAAGCCAGACTATCGCATCTGGACGCCGCGCACCGAATATCATTGCGCGCGCTGCGGCGGACATCAGGGCCATGTGTTCGAGGACGGCCCCCAGCCTACCGGCCAGCGCTGGTGCAATAACGGCATTGCGCTGCGCTTCATTCCTGCCGGTGAAGCTTAGCCCGCTGGCGCCGCGCACATTGCCGGTCTAGACGGCAGGGATGATCGCCGATCCGCAATCCTTCATCGCCGCCCACACCCGCATCGCCTCCGCGCCGCTGACGCCGGAGCTGCGCTTTCATCTGGCCGATGAGACCATAGCCATCTGGCAGCAGACCGAAGAAGCGCTAGGTGAAGCCGGCCTGCCACCGCCCTTCTGGGCGTTCGCCTGGGCGGGCGGACAGGCGCTGGCGCGCTATCTGATGGACAATCCTGCCCTTGTAGCCGGCAGGCACGTGCTGGACTTTGCCAGCGGCTGCGGCATTGCGGGCATTGGCGCTGCCAAGGCTGGGGCCGCACGCGTGGATGCCAGCGAGATTGACGCGTTTGCCGTCGAGGCGATTCTGGCCAATGCCACGCTGAACAGCGTGACGATTCAGGCGCAGAAAGCCGATCTGGTCGGCATCGATAAGGGCTGGGATGTCGTGCTGGCCGGGGACGTGTTCTATGAGGGACCGGGCGCCGAGCGCATTGCGGGCTGGCTGCAAGGCCTGCACCAGCGCGGCTGTATGGTGCTGATAGGTGATCCGGGCCGTCATTTCCTGCCAAAGGAGAAGCTGGAGCCGCTGGCGCGCTATGACACGCCGGTGAGCCGGGACCTCGAAGACCGCGATGTGCGGCTGGCCCGCGTATGGCGGTTTACCGGATAACTCTTTCCAGACGCGCTTGAATCAAGCCATCAGGGGTCATGGCACGCGCGCGCGCCGTCGACCGGCGGCTATATCTCTTGCTGGAAATCACCGCCCGGCGGCTGCACCGGCAGGCGGATGCGCGCCTGCGCGGTGAGGCTGGGGTCACGGCTGCGCAGTCTGCCGTCCTGTTCCTGCTCATGCGGCGCGGCGAACGGCGCATGGGCGCGATCTCCGAGACGCTGGCGCTAGGCGCGCCTGCTGTTACCGGCCTTGTCGCCCGCATGGAGGCTGCCGGTCTCGTCACGCGCAGCCAAGACTCGGCCGACAGGCGCGGGGCGATCGTAAACCTGACCGAGGCGGGCCGCGAGCTTGCCATCAAGGCGGATCAGACCTTGCGTGAGATTAATGCGGAACTGGCCGAACGCCTGGGCGAAGACGACACAGACCGGCTGCACGATCTTCTCAGCCGCCTGAATACGGACGAGGCGGAGTAGGTTGCCGCATGAAATCCCGGCCAAGCGCAGCGCAGAGCCGGGACCTTCAGCAGGGGAAGGGGGACAAGGCCCCGGATAGCCCTTCGGGCTTCCGGGGTTTCACTGTCTTGCAACAAAAAACCCCGGATGTTGCCATCCGGGGTTTTCACTTCACTAGCTGGAAGACGTGAGCCCTAAAGCCCCGGCAGCTTCCGGCCTGACCGGCGCGGACGCACGATGGTCACATCGCCGCCACCCGTGATTTCCTGAATGCGGCGGCGCTCCTCATCGACATCGATCGGCGTGGCGCTGTCAGCAGCAGGCGTCACCGTCCCGGAGCGCCAGAAGATCAGGCGATCAGCGAAGCTCTCATTCTTGCGGACGACTGCTGCCGTCTCGCCATCAATAAGCGCACGCACGTTCGGGTTGGCGTCTGCACCACCAGCACGGGCAGCAAGGAGAACCTCGCCGCGGCTGGCATTCTCCGAGGTGAAATCGCCAAACAGGGCGCGGCGCGCCTGCTGGTCCGGGAAGATGTCTTCAGGGCGCAGCTGGCCGGGGGCCGGCGGGCGCAGCGAGTATTCCGGCGGCACGGTCAGCGGCGCAATGGTCACGACGCGGAACTCGTCCGGCGCGGTGCGTTCCGTGCCCAGTGCCTGACGCACGCCCGATGTGCACGCGCTGGCGCCGACAAGGGCCATCGCAGCCACAGCAAGGATATTTTGGATGCGCATGGGTGAAGACGCTCCTGAAACTGAAAAACTCTTGTTTACTTCTAACAGAGGCTTGGCGGGGAACGCCACCCTTAGCGGCAGGGATGAGGAGAGTTTAATCTGACACTTTGCCCGGCGCGTCCGCGCCCTTGCGCTCACTGCCGTTCACGATCACGTCCAGCACCAGTCCGGCCACGCCCACCGAGATGGCGGCATCGGCCACGTTGAACACGTAAGGAAACCACAGCCCGGAGAAGTCCAGAAAGTCCGCCACGGCGCCATAGGCGATGCGGTCAATCACGTTTCCAACCGCCCCGCCAATGATCAGGCCGAAGGCCAGCGCCTGCAGCTTGCGCTCGGCGCGCGTCAGCCAGAAGGCGATCACGCCAGCAATAGCCAGCGAGAACCCGATAAGCAGAAGCCGCGTCCACATGCTTTCCGCCGCGAACAGGCCAAAGCTGACGCCTCTGTTCCACACCATGGTGAGGTTGAACCACGGATCGAGCACCTCGATCCGCGTGCCCGGACCGCCCTCCATGAAGCCAAGCCCGTGCAGCACCCAGAGTTTGGAGGCCTGATCGAGCACGATCACCAGTACGGCCAGGCCCGCCCCGATGGCGGCGAGCCGGGCCGAGGGAATGTAGCGGGCGAGCGCGCTCATGCGGCATTGCCCTTGCGCGCATCATACCAGGCCACGGCGTCCGCATCACGCGCCGAGAGGTCCGGATAGCGCGAATCTGAGCCGACATCGGTCGTGATCCGCCATGAGCGGGCGCATTTGCGGCCCTCAGCACGGCCAACAACGACGGCAGCGATGTCCTCGCCTTCCAAGCGGAACGCGTCTTCTGGTGCCGTTTTATTTCCGTCCGACACCACGACGGTGGCCTGACTGGTGATGCAAACTTCCGCGAAAAACTCGGCGAGCGCTGCTCGTTGCTCTTCCTCGGTTTCACGTTCAAATTCAGTGCCTTCCAGAATCTGGTCGAAGCGAACCAATTCATCGAACCAATCGAGATAGATTACCGGGTGGGCTTCAAGGCTAGAGCCGAGCGTCTTGTTGCGTCGCTCCACTTCAACCGCAGCAGTCACAACCCTACGGACGCGCCGCACAAGGTCCCAATTCAGTCTCAGTTCTCTATCGCGCCATTCCGCTGGCGTGTCCTTGAAGGTCTCCAGATGGACGGAAGGCGCATCCTCGCCATAGCGGGAGGCCCAGACCTCCTCCATCGTGAAGGGTAGCAGGGGCGCCATCCAGAGTGCGAGACGGTCCAGCAATTCGGCCATCACCGTGCGCGCCGCGCGGCGGCGGATCGCATCCGGCCGGTCGCAGTAAAGGCTGTCCTTGCGGATATCGAGATAGAAGGCCGAAAGGTCATTGACGCAGAAATTGAACAGCGCCGACCAGGCCCGCTTGAAGTCATAGGCTGCATAGGCTGCGCGCACGGTTTCATCCAGCTCCGCCATGCGATGCAGCATGAAGCGCTCCAGCGCGGGCATGTCTGCGGGCGCCACGCGCTCATCGTCCGAGAACCCGTCGAGCGCGCCCAGCAGATATTTCAGCGTATTGCGCAGCTTGCGGTAGGAATCGACGGCCGATTGCAGGATAGCCTCGCCGATGCGCAAATCGCCCGAATAGTCCGCGCTGGCCGCCCACAGGCGCAGAATGTCCGCGCCATACTTCTCCGCGACAGCGCTCGGCGCGAGCACATTGCCGAGCGATTTGGACATCTTCATGCCCTTCTCGTCGACGATGAAGCCGTGGGTCACGACCGCCTTGTAGGGCGCGCGCCCGCGCGTGCCGCAGCTTTCAAGAAGGCTGGACTGGAACCAGCCGCGATGCTGGTCTGAGCCTTCCAGATACACGTCTGCCGGCCATTCGCCTTCGCGCAGGGCAAAAGCGTGGGTGGAACCGGAATCGAACCAGACATCGAGAATGTCGGTGACCTGCTCGTACTCGGACGCGCTATACGCATCGCCGAGGAAGACCTGCGGATCGGTGTCGAACCACGCATCGGCGCCCGACGCTTCCACCGCCTTCACGATGCGGGCATTGACGGCCTTATCATTGAGGATGTCGCCTGTCGCCTTGTTCACGAAGATCGTCAGCGGCACGCCCCAGGCGCGCTGGCGCGAGATCAGCCAGTCCGGCCGGTCGGAAACCATCGCATGGATGCGGTTGCGCGCGGTTTTGGGCGTCCATTCAGTGGCGTCGATGGCTTCCAGCGCACGCTGGCGCAGGGTGGCGCCATCGCCCATATCCTTGTCGATGGCGATGAACCATTGATTGGTATTGCGGAAGATGACCGGCGCCTTCGAGCGCCATGAGTGCGGGTAGGAGTGCTCCAGCCGCCCACGCGCCAGAAGATTGCCCGCCTCGATCAGCGTATCGACCACAGCCTTGTTGGCCGGGCCGTCCTGCCCTGCCTTCTTGCCGTCCGTGCGCACGATCTCCATGCCCGCAAAGAGCGGGATGTGGGGCAGATAGGCCCCGTCAGGGCCGACCGTGTGCGGGATCGGCTCCTTGGGATCGTGCCAGACCTTGTTGGCCATCCAGGCCACATAGTCTTCCGCGCCGTGGCCCGGCGCGGTGTGGACAAAGCCCGTACCCTGCTCGTCGGTGACGTGGTCACCATCGAGCAGCGGCACACGGTAGTCCCAGTACTTGTCGGTCTTGGCGAAGGGGTGCGAACAGATCAGCCCCTCCACGTTGGCGTCACCCAGACGTTTAGCCTTCACGATGAAGCCGGCTTTCGCCACGTCTTCCCACAGCGCATCGGCCACGATCAGCTTGTCGCCGGGACGCGCCCAGGGGAGGAAGTCCGAGCCGGTATCCGCGCCTTCGACCTCATAAAGGCCGTAGGCAATTTTCTTCGAGTAGCAGATCGCCCGGTTGGCCGGGATCGTCCAAGGGGTCGTCGTCCAGATGACCACGCTGGCGCCCGCCATGGCATGGGGGATGCCTGAGCCATCCATCTTCACGCCGCGCACCGGGAATTTCACCCAGATCGTGGTGGAAACCTTGTCGTGATACTCGACCTCGGCTTCGGCCAGAGCCGTCTGCTCCACAGGTGACCACATCACCGGCGAAGAACCGCGATATACGAGGCCCTTGTCGACGAATTTCAGGAACTCGCTGACGATGGATGCTTCGGCATCGAACGCCATGGTGGTGTAGGGATCGTTCCACTCACCGGCCACGCCCAGACGCTTGAACTCGGCGCGCTGCACGTCGATCCACTCGGCGGCATAATCACGGCAGGCCTTGCGGAATTCGGCAACCGGCACGTCGTCCTTCTTCTTGCCCTTGGCGCGATAATTCTGCTCCACCTTCCATTCGATGGGCAGGCCATGGCAGTCCCAACCCGGACGGTAGGGCGCATCGAACCCGGCCATGCGCCGTGTGCGCACCACGAAATCCTTCAGGATCTTGTTCATGCCGGTGCCAAGGTGGATGTGCCCGTTCGCATAAGGCGGGCCGTCATGCAGCACGAAGCGCTCCCGGCCTTTCGCCGTCTCGCGCATCTGCTGGTAGAGGTTCTCTCCTTCCCAGCGCTCCAGCCATTTCGGCTCGCTCTGGGGCAGGCCTGCGCGCATCGGAAAATCGGTCGCGGGCAGAAAAAGCGTGTCCTTGTAGTCGCGGGTGTCGGTGGCAGTCGCGTCGCTCATGGCGGCGTATCCCGTTTCTGGTATCGGTCGTTTCAGATCATCGTGGCTTGGACAAATCCCGGCTGACGCGCGGCCCGTTGGAAAACGGGATCAGGCGCGGGCCGGGCCGGTAATTCGCGGGATACGCGCGATGATGTGAAAGCGCTGTGTGCTCATGGCTGCCGGTCTATCAGGACGCGCGCTGGCGGTCCAGAACGCCGCGCGCCTCATCGCTGTCCAACGCGATCTGGTTTTTCAGCGCGTCCAGCCCGTCAAAGCGGCGTTCCTCGCGGATGAAACCGATCAGTTCCACCTCCAGCGTCTTTCCATAAAGATCACCGGAAAAGTCGAAGAAGAACACCTCCAGGCGCTCCTCGGTGCCGTCCACGGTCGGGCGCTTGCCGATATTGGCCACCCCGCCCACCGGCGCTACGTGGTCCGGCATCTTTGCCCGCACCGCATAGACGCCGGCTTTGGGGCGCAGATAGTCGCCAAGCGCGATATTGGCCGTGGGAAAGCCCAGCGTGCGCCCGCGCTTGTCGCCATGAGCCACCTCGCCTTCTATCGCCCACGGGCGGCCCAGCAGTTCTGCAGCCGTCTCCACATCGCCCTCACGCAGGGCGTTGCGTACCGCGCTGGAGGAGAACTTCGCCCGGTCGCTCAGGCGCTCGGCCACCAGCGTTGGTGCGATGCCCACGGCAATTCCGTATTGCGCACCGAGGGTCTTGAGTGTTTCCGCATTGCCCGCCCGGCCCTTGCCAAAGCAGAAATCAGCGCCGGTCACCACCCCGTCCAGCGCCAGCTGACCCAACAGTATATCGCGCACGAAAGCTTCGGGCGTCATCGCTGACAGCGCCGCGTCAAAGCGGATCGTGTCGACGCGCTGCGCGCCGGCGGCCAGCAGCGCCCGCTCGCGCTGGGCATCATTCATCAGGCGAAAAGGCGGTTCGTCGGGGCGAAACAGACGGCGCGGATGCGGGCTGAACACGGCTGCTACCGGCACAGAGCCGATACGCGCGGCGAGATCACGCGCATGGTCCAGCACCGCTCGGTGGCCAGCGTGGACGCCATCGAAATTTCCCAGAGCGGCAACGCCGCTCATTCGGATGATGCCCGGCGCTTGCGGACCATCACTTCGGCTTCCGCCTTCATGCACAGCTCGCCTTCGACCTCGCAGGTGCAATCGAGCATGACGCGGCGCTGCTTGATATCGATGGCGGTTACCGTCGCACGAGCGATCACGGTGTCGCCAATGCGCACCGGGCGTTCAAACCGCATCGTCATGCCGGCGAACACGGCGCCAGGCCCCGGCAGATGGTTGCCCAGCACACACGAAATATAGGAGGCGATCAGCGCGCCATGGGCGATGCGTCCGCGGAACGGCGTGCGCGCCGCGTACTCATCGTCCAGGTGCAGCGGGTTGAAATCCCCCGACACCTCGGCAAACCGGCGTACCGCCTCATCGTCCACGAGGCGCGTGATAAAGGCCGTCTGACCGACTTCCAACTCGTTGATTCCAAAGCCCTGCATAAGGTCCATCCGCTTTGTCGCGCTTTTCTGCCGGGTGTTTAACCGAATTTTGACTGCACTTGTCTAGCTTTGCCACAGCGGGAGGAGAAAAGAGCGGGGAAAAGCCGCCCTCTCCTGCCGGAAACCGGGATGACAAACAAGGTCTGGATGGAGGTGTGGGTATGGCTGTCGAAATGTCGATGCCGATTCTGGTAGTAGATGATTACAAGACGATGATCCGTATTATACGGAATCTTCTTACCCAGATCGGGTTTGAGAACGTCGATGAAGCCTCGGATGGCACAGAAGCCTTCGAGAAGATGAAAAAGCAGAAATACGGTCTCGTGATTTCCGACTGGAACATGGAACCGATGACCGGCTACGAGCTCCTGCAGCGCGTGCGCGCCGATGACACGACCAAGTCGGTCCCGTTCATCATGGTCACGGCCGAGTCCAAGACCGAGAACGTGATCGCGGCCAAGAAAGCCGGCGTGAACAACTACATCGTGAAGCCGTTCAATGCCGGTACGCTGAAAGCGAAAATGGCTGCCGTGCTGGGCGATTTCTGATCGGCCCTGAGCGCCAGTATCGTTCTGCTTTGATGAAGGAGGGATCCAATGCCCGCCGCTGAAGTTGCCGCGCGCGTGCGCGAGTCGCTTGCCAATCTGAAGACCAAGGACCTGAAAGACGGTCAGGTGATGGAGGTGCTGTCGCTCGCGCAGCAACTGACCGACACCATGCAGCTCTTCTTCGGATCGCTCGACAAGTCGATCCATAGTGAGTTTGTCTATATCGCCGACTATATCGCCCGGACGCGCAGCGAAATTTCCAAACTGCGCCCGAATGACATCAAGGAACAGCGCATCCCGACCGCAGGCGCGGAACTGGAAGCCGTTGTTACCGACACAGAGCGGGCAACCGAGACCATCATGCTGGAGGCCGAGACCCTGCTTGGCGAAAAGCCTGATGACATCGCCGCCTACAAGGCTCAGGTCGATGAGGCGATGATGCGCATCATTGAGGCGTGCTCGTTCCAGGATCTCTCCGGCCAGCGCGTGTCCAAGGTGGTGGAATCGCTGCGCCATGTGGAAAAGCGGGTCAGCCGCTTTGCTGCCACCATGGGAGTCCACGACGCTGAGGCCGACGAGGATGAAGTCGCCGAGGCCGAGCGCAAGAAGAAGCTACACCTGAACGGCCCCGCACTAGGCGGACCTGAAGTGAAGCAGGACGCCATTGACGAGATGATTGCATCCGATCTCGACCAGGATGCGATCGACTCGCTGTTCGACTAGGCAGCGCTGATACGCACAATAAAAATCCCGCCGGTTTGCGCCGGCGGGATTTTTATTGTGGAACGGGCCGTATCACTCACGCCGCCTTCGGGGCGCTCACGACCTGATTGTCTTCATCGAGCAGAATAACGTTAGGAACGAACTGACGCGCGATTTCCGCGTCCATCTGCGCGTAGGCAACCACAATGATGCGGTCGCCGACCTGGGCCAGACGGGCAGCGGCGCCATTGATCCCGAAAGTCTTCGAGCCGCGTGGTGCGGGGATCGCATAAGTGGTGAAGCGCGCGCCCGTGTTGATATTGAGCACATCCACCTGCTCGTTCGGCAGGATGCCCGACGCATCGAGCAGATCGGAATCGATCGAGATCGAACCTTCATAGTGCAAGTCAGCGCGCGTCACGCTAGCGCGGTGAAGCTTGGCCTTCATCATGGTGAGCTGCATGGGGCTTTCCCTGCTGGCTGATGTTGCGCTGCATATAATGCATCGGAGAGCGCACGAACAGGCCTGCGCTCACCGGCTTTCCTGTTTTCGCTGCCGCAAGTCCGCGCGATGTGGTAGGCTGGCCGCTCATACCCTGCGGCGGGAGGGGGCATGGGACAGCAACGATCAGGCTGGCATACCGTAGTTGCGATTGGCACAGGCCTCATGCTGGCCACGCCAGCCATTGCTCTTGCCGCGCATCAACAATCCCCACAGCAACAGGAATCCGCGCCGCCAGCCACGGTGCGTGAACAGGCGCTGACACGCGAACGCATCCTTCAGGCCATGGAGGCCCAGCCGCAGCGCGAACCCGTCAGGCAGCTCAATACCGACGCCCTGCGCGAAGCCCTCGCCCAGCGCGCTCAGGGAGGCCAGCAGACGCCGGATACCGCCACACCTGAAACCACCACACCGGGCACACAGACGCAGGAGCCTGAGCGTGATGCGCAGGGGCGGCCCATCGCGCCTATCGACTGGAACAGTGCCGCTACCGACATGCGCCGCGACATGGCGCAGATGAACCAGGATACGCCAGCAAGTTTTGTACCCACCCAGCCGCCACCGCGCGTGCCGCCTTTTACCAATACACAGCCCGAAGAACTCGCACGCCCGCGCCTGCCGGTCCTGCTGCCGCTGGAGGTCGAACCCACAAGTACACGCGGTGACGAGGAAGGCGGCGGCGAGAGCGGGATGATGTTCTTCGCCTCGGATTATTTCTATAGCGCCAGCTTTCACCGGCGCGGGATCATGTACCAGATCACCGGCAGCCGGGTGATCCATGCGGTGGAAACCAGCGCTGCCATAGCGGGCCAATACATGGCCATGACCGACGCTCAGGGCCAGCTGGTCACGCGCACCGAGTTCGGCCAGGAGCTGAGCTTCAACCGCTATGGCGCGGCCTATACCCTGCTGCTCGCGTGCTCCAACCCGGACGAGAACGCCGAGTGCCGCGATGAGAACACGATCCGCGCCTTTGCCGGGCGGCTGGTGGTCGCGGGCGGATCGCCTGCAGGCCTGCCGCCGCGCAATAACGGGCGGAGGCAACCATGAGCGTCGCGCGCGATTATACGCTGGCCGCCATTATCGGCGGGGGCGCGCTGATCACCGCCATTTTCTGGCCGTCTGCGCCGGAGGATGCGCCGGACCCGGTTGATCCGCCCGAGGAAACCGAAACGCTGGAGCCGGAAGAACCAGAAATTCCCGAACCTGAGCCAGAGCCAGAGCCGGAACCTGAGCCGGAACCCGAACCGGAACCGGCGGCCCTGCAGGACTGGCTGGGCGATGAGCCGCTGTTTACGCCCGCCGGCGAGCTTCCTGCCGGGTCGGGCAGCGGCGTTGAGACCGCAACCGTCTATTCGGCCCATATGCGCTTTCCGGTGGAGGTGCCGCGCGCCTTTGCCAATACCCAGCTCTGGCGGCCGGGGGGCATTCATGCCAGCCCGCCCTGGAACCAGTGCGCGGCCGAGAATTACGACTATCCGTGGTTTGACAATTTCTGCGAGACGCGCGGCTGGTCGACGCCGATGTGTCCCGGCGGCACCGGCCATCAGGGCCAGGATATTCGCCCGCCCCGCTGCCCGCGCAGCCCCTATGGCGATGAAGACCGGTTCTGGGCGGTGGCGGCAGACAATGGCGTGATCAGCGGCATCTCCAGTCACACCGTCACCCTGCTGGCCGAAGATGGCACCAGCTATCTCTACCTGCATCTCGACCCGGCGCGCCTTGATGTCAGCACGGGCGACCTTGTCGCGCGCGGCGAGCGCATCGGCGTGATCTGGAACCATTTCGGTGCCACACCGACGACCTTCCATTTGCATTTCGAGATCCGCCAGAGCGTGCTCATCGGCGATCAGATACGCCTGACGCCGGTGCCGCCCTATACCTCGCTGATCGAATCCTTTGAACGCCTTGCGCGCGGCGACGACCCGGACGGCGATTATCCGGAGCCTTATTAGGTTTTGGTTGCGCAACGCATCCGCGTTGCGATGTTCCGCGAAAAGTCGCAGGCGGCCTTTGGACTCTCGGGCTGCAAAGCGGCCCGCAAGCGCGAACGCGCGCCCGAGCCTATGCGAGGAGCGACGCACGGATGTGCGGAGCACAAGGAAAGAGTCCTACCCCCGCCTCGCCCTGAAAAACCCTTTCAGAAGCGCCGCGCTCTGATCTGCCAGCACTCCGCCGGTCACATCTGGCCGCCAGTGGCAGGTGGGTTGCTCAAAGAAGCGCGGGCCGTGCTCAATCGCCCCGCCCTTGGGGTCTGACGCGCCATAGACGAGGCGGCCAATGCGTGCGTGGCTGATCGCGCCTGCGCACATGGCACACGGCTCCAGCGTCACGAACATCTCCAGCCCCGTCAGCCGGTAATTGCCAAGCTTCTGGCCGGCCAGGCGCAGGCTGAGAATTTCGGCATGCGCGCTCGGATCATGACCAGCAATCGGCGCATTATGGGCGAGCGCAACCACTTCATCCGTCGAAGGATCGACGATCGCCGCGCCAATTGGTGCCTCGCCCGCAGAGGCAGCGGCTTGCGCCTGACCCAAGGCTAGTTCCATAAAGCGTATGTCGCGGCTATCGCTCATGGGAGCCGCTTAAGCCTTCACCGGAGACCCCGCAAGCCTTGGCCAAGCCCCCTGCCCCCAAAAATGCTGAAGACGGCGAACGCATCGCCAAGGTGCTCGCCCATGCCGGCGTTGCCTCGCGCCGTGAAGCCGAACGCATGATCGAGGACGGCCGGGTGAGCCTGAACGGCAAGATTCTGCGCACGCCTGCGGTGAAGGTTGGCCCCGGCGATGATGTGCGCGTGGACGGCAAGCCCATCGCCGAGCGCCCGCCGACCCGGCTGTGGCGTCACCACAAGCCCGATGGCTTGGTCACCACCCATGCCGACCCGCAGGGGCGCGAGACCGTCTTTCAGTCCCTGCCGAAGGAAATCGGCCGCGTCATTTCCATTGGCCGGCTGGACCTCACCTCGGAAGGCCTTTTGTTGCTGACCAATGATGGCGAGCTGGCGCGCGTGCTGGAACTGCCCTCAACGGGCTGGACCCGGCGTTATCGCGTGCGCGCCTATGGCGACATCACCGAAGAGGCCATCGAGAAGCTGAAAAAGGGCATCAGTGTCGAGGGCGTGAAATACGGCCCCATCGAGGTGGTGGTGGACCGGCGCACCGGCTCCAACACCTGGCTGACCGTGGGCCTGAAAGAGGGCAAGAACCGCGAAGTGAGGAAGGTCCTCTCTGCGGTCGGTCTGACCGTGAACCGGCTGCTGCGCACCGCTTACGGCCCGTTCCAGCTTGGCGCGCTGGAAAAAGGCAAGACCGAAGAAATCCGCCGTTCGGTCCTGCGCGAACAGCTCGGCAAGCTCTACCCCCTCGATGGCGACGGCTATCCGATGAAGGAGGGCGCACGCGAGGCCGACATGACCGGCAGGGCGGTCTCCAAGCCCGAACGCCCACGCCCGCCTGCGCCGGCAGGCAAGGGACCGTCACGCCCCTCGCCCGGCGCACCACGCGGCAAACCCGGCCCCGGCAAGCGCCCCGACAACAAGGCCCGAAAGCCCGATGCGCATCATCGCCGGAAGCCATAAGGGCCGCGCGCTCAGCGCGCCCAAGGGCCGCAATACCCGCCCTACCGCCGACCGCACCCGCGAAAGCATTTTCAACAAGCTGGCCCATGCCAGCTGGTCAGACGGGCTGGCGGAAAAGCGCGTGATCGACCTGTTTGCGGGCTCCGGCGCGCTGGGCTTTGAAGCCATGAGCCGGGGCGCGGCCTTCTGCCTCTTTGTCGAGACCGATGCCGGCGCCAGAGGCGCGATCCGCGACAATGTCGAGGCGCTGCAGCTATGGGCGACGACCCGCCTGCACCGGCGCGATGCCACCGCCATGGGGCCGAAACCGGCCAATCTCGGCGCGCCGTTTGATCTCGTTTTCCTCGATCCGCCCTATGGCAAGGGCCTTGGCGAGCTCGCTCTCTCCCGCCTTCTGGATGGCGGCTGGCTCAGCCCTGGAGCAATCGCCGTTCTGGAAGTGGGCATCGACGAGACGCCCGAAACACCCGGCTGGGAACGTCTAGACGAAGGCGAATATGGCGCAGCAAGGGTGGTGTATTTGAAGAGGGGCAGCTTGTGAGTTATACAAAATTATGTATAATCGGGTTTGGATAGCATGAAACAGGTCGCGTTCCATGGCAGCGCGCTGAACGACCTTCGGGACTTCCCGGAAGGTGCGCGCCGGGAGGCGGGCCACCAGATCGACAGGGTTCAACGCGGACTGGACCCGGATGACTGGAAACCGATGGTAGCCATCGGACAAGGCGTCAGGGAGATACGGGTCCGCGATGAAACCGGCGCATTCCGGGTGATCTATCTGGCCAGGCTCGCTGACGCGGTTCACATCCTTCACTGCTTCCAGAAGAAGACCCAACGCACCGCGAAAACCGATATCGAACTTGCAGCCCGCCGCTACAAAGCCCTCATCAACGAGCAGAGACCATGAGCGAACATCGTTTTGACAGCATCTGGGACGCCATCGAGAGCACACCCGGCGAAGCGGAGAACATGAAGCTGCGCTCCGAGCTGATGATCGCGCTCAAATCCCATATCGAGGCAATGGGCTGGACGCAGACCGAAGCGGCCAAGCGCATGGGCGTCACACAGCCCCGCGTGTCTGATCTGATGCGTGGCAAGGTGCAGGTTTTCGCGCTGGACGCACTGGTCAATGCCGCCAGCGCGGCGGGGCTCAGCGTAAAGCTGGACGTGAGAGCGGTGGCCTGACCCTCACTTCCGCCCGAATAGCCGCTCAATATCAGACAGCTTCAGCTCCACATAGGTGGGCCGGCCATGATTGCACTGGCCGGAATGGGGCGTGGCTTCCATCTCGCGCAGGAGCGCGTTCATCTCCTCGCCCGTCAGGCGGCGGCCCGCTCGCACCGAGCCATGACAGGCCATGGTGCCGACCACTTCCTCCAGCTTCTCTTTGAGTGACAGCGCCTCGTCATATTCGGCGATCTCGTCGGCGAGATCGCGGATCAGGCCCTGCACATTGAGGCGTTTGAGAAGCGCGGGCGTCTCCCTCACCGCAATCGCGCCGGGGCCGAAGGGTTCGATGACAAGGCCAAGCTCGGCGAGTTCCTCTGCCCGGTCGAGCACGCGGCGCGCCTCGCCCTCGTCCATCTCGACGATCTCCGGCACCAGAAGCGCCTGCCGGGCGACGCCGGTGGTGCTGAGAGCCGCCTTCATCCGCTCATAGACGAGGCGCTCATGGGCGGCGTGCTGATCGACGATGACCAGCCCGTCCGCCGTCTGCGCGATCACATAGGTCTCGTGCAGCTGCGCGCGCGCCGCACCCAGCGGAAAGTCTTCCAGCTCACGGGCAGGCTCCGCCTCTACCCTCGCAGCGTAGGCAAGGCCGGAGGGTTCGGCGCGCGGCAATCCGGCATCGAAATCGTGGGCAGCACGCTCGGCCAGAGACGCCTCATAGGCGGGTGATACCCGCGCGCCGTATTCGGCTCGCGACGGCGCCCAGAGCGAGCCTGTGGGCGCGCTCTGTGGCTGCAGTCTTCCAAGCGTGGCGGAGGCGACACTGGTCGAGGCACGGTGGCCTGCCCCTGCCAGCGCATGGCGCAGCGCGCCGACAATCAGCCCGCGCACGAGGCCGGAATCGCGAAAGCGCACCTCCGCCTTGGCGGGGTGGACGTTCACATCCACCTCATCGGTCGGCAGATCGACATAGAGCGCCACCACCGGATGCCGGTCGCGGGCGAGGAAGTCCTGATAGGCACCTCGCACCGCCCCTACCAGCAGCTTGTCGCGCACCGGCCGGCCGTTCACGAACAGGAACTGGTGCTGGTTCGTGCCCCGGTTATAGGTGGGAAGGCTGGCCCAGCCGGTCACGCTCACGCCCTCGCGCACCGTATCAATGGCCAGCGCATTCTCGGCAAAGTCTCTATCCAGCAGGGCGGTGAGGCGGGTACGGCGCGCTTCGGGCGTGTCCACCATGCCCGGTGCCTGCAGGGCGAGGCGCGAGCGGCCATCAAGGGTGAGGAAGAAGCCGACATCGGCTCTGGCGAGCGCCAGACGCTTCATCACGTCAGTGATGGCCATGCTCTCGGCGCGCTCGGATTTGAGAAATTTCAGGCGCGCAGGGGTAGCGTAGAAAAGATCGCGCACTTCAATGCGCGTGCCGGTGCGCCCCAGCGGCGGGGCGGGACGTGGCTCGCCGGTCTTGCCGCCTTCCACCTCCAGCGCCCAGCAATCGCCAGAGGGGCCTTGCGTGGTGATCGACAACCGCGCGACCGACCCGATGGAGGGCAAGGCCTCGCCCCGGAAGCCCATGGAGGCGATGTTGAGAAGATCATCCGCCCCATCGGCGCCCACGGGCAGTTTGGAGGTGGCATGACGCTCCACCGACAGGGCGAGGCTGTCACGGTCCATGCCGTGACCATCATCTTCCACGATCAGCCGGGTCAGCCCGCCCTGCTCTGCGCGCACATCAATGCGCGTGGCACCAGCATCCAGCGCATTTTCCACCAGCTCTTTCAGGGCCGAGGCGGGGCGCTCGACCACCTCGCCAGCGGCGATGCGATTGACGGTTTCAGGGGTGAGTCGGCGGATAATGGCCATGGGCGGGAAAGTCGGGTCTGGGGGCGGGCCGGTCAAGCCGCCGGGGCAAATGCCTGCAGGCGGCGCTCCAGCCCCTCGCGCACGGCAGGCCATTCATGGGGCAAGACAGAGAAGTACACGGTATCGCGCCGGTCACCGCGCCAGGTCACCATATGGCTGCGCAGCGTGCCTTCCTGCACGGCGCCCATACGCAGCATGGCGCGCTGACTGCGCTGGTTCAGGTGATGGGTTTTCAGCTCCACGCGCTGCGCGCCGGCCTCAAACGCCCGGCCCAGCATGAGACGCTTGCA
The DNA here is from genome assembly GCF_051859565.1 of Glycocaulis sp. GTDB lineage: Bacteria > Pseudomonadota > Alphaproteobacteria > Caulobacterales > Maricaulaceae > Glycocaulis. The sequence continues at coordinate 19,586 of NZ_JBHYFK010000003.1, read as the reverse complement.
GGCCGGGTTCACAAACCCGCCCCGCCAGGGCGCGCCATACCAGGTCCAGCCGACCTCCACGCGGGCATGGTCGGGCTCGATAGCAACGAACGAGGTGTGCCCGGCCAGCTCGCCAGTCTGGCGTATCCTCACCGCATGGCCGAACTGGCGGTTGCCGGGCTGACCTGCGCGCAACGGGTCAAACCAGGCATCAAAGCCCGGACCATCACCGCGCACGCTGGTCCATTCCCACAGCTCCGGCTCGCGGGCGAGGAGGCGCATCTCCTCCCGGTGTGAATCATCCAGCGGCTCAAGGCGCACGAAGGCGTTATCCAGCACCATGGGTTCCAGCCTCATCCCGTCCCTCCATTGAGCAGCCACAGCCCTTGCACCAAGTAGTACGCGCCTATCCCCGTCACGAGACGTTTGGTCCAGCGCCGGAACACGTCCTCGCTCATCCGGTCGAGCATCTTTGCACCCAGCGTCGTCCCGATCACCGAGAGCGGTATGGCGGCGGCGATGAGCCAGAACGACCCGCCTTCGCCCGCGGCCAGCGCCGGAGCGATATAGTAGGCGATCTTCACCCCGTGCGCGGCAACTTGCGTGGCGGCCTTGGTGGCGACGATTGAGCGCCGGTCGGCCTCCACATTCTGGTAGAAAGTATCGAGCAGCGGCCCGGATACGCCCGCGATCACGTTAAGGCCGGTCACGCTGACCCCGCAGGCAATGCCCTGCCCCGGCTTTGTTGCATCCAGCGCAAACACCGATCTCGGCACCCAGACAATCAGCGGCACGAGACCCAGCACGATGAAAAGCCAGGGGCGCGGCAGGATGAACGTGAAACTGAGGAGGATGAGCGCGACGCCAGCCGACCCGATCAGATACCAGCCTATCGACTTCCACAATATGTAGCGGCGCAGGAGCACGGCCCGCCAGCCATTGGACACGCTCTGCACCGCACCATGCATTACCATCGCCGCCGGCACGGGCAGGAGGGCTGCCAGGACGCCCATCAGGATCAATCCGCCCGCCATACCAAACACGGCCGACAGGAAGGCCGTCGCCAGCACCGCAAAAAGTATGATGATGGATGTCATGTCACAGATGGAATCACCGGCAGGAAGTGCCATGATAGTCCGGACAAACGAAACTGGCCCGGACCGGGCGCACGCGAAAACCGCGAGGGAGGACACCCAAGATGAATTTTGAATACTCGGCCCGCTGCAAGGACTATCTGGCTCGCGTGCGCGCCTTCATGGATGAGCACGTCTATCCGAACGAGAAGACCTATCATGACCAGCTGGCCGGGTTTGGCACCAATCGCTGGCAGGTCCTGCCCATCATCGAGGAGCTGAAAGCCAAGGCGAAGGCGCAAGGCTTGTGGAATCTCTTCCACCCGGACGAAAAGCACGGCGCCGGGCTTTCCAATGCGGACTATGCGCCGCTGGCGGAGGAAATGGGCCGGGTGGTCTGGGCGAGCGAGGTGTTCAACTGCTCCGCGCCCGATACCGGCAATATGGAAGTGCTTTCGCGCTACGGCACGAAAGAGCATCAGGAGAAATGGCTGAAGCCGCTTCTGGCTGGCGAGATCCGCTCCGCCTTCCTGATGACCGAGCCTGCCGTCGCCTCCTCCGACGCGACCAATATCGAATGCTCGATCAAGCGCGATGGCGATGAATACGTCATCAATGGCCGCAAATGGTGGAGCTCTGGCGCCGGTGATCCGCGTTGCGCGGTCTATATCGTCATGGGCAAGACCGACCCGGATGCCGAGCTGCACCAGCAGCAATCCATGATCCTGGTTCCTGCCGACGCCAAGGGCGTCAAGGTGCTGCGCCATTTGCCGGTGTTTGGCTATGACGATGCCCCGCACGGCCATATGGAAGTCGAGCTGAAAGACGTGCGCGTGCCTGCCAGCAATATCCTGCTGGGCGAAGGCAGAGGCTTTGAAATCGCGCAAGGCCGTCTCGGGCCGGGCCGCATCCACCACTGCATGCGCACGATCGGCGCGGCAGAGCGCGCCCTGGAGCTGATGGTGAAACGCGCGATGAGCCGCACCGCCTTTGGCAAGCCGGTCATCAAGCACTCCATCTGGGAGCACCGCATTGCCCGCGCGCGCATCGATATCGAGACCTCGCGCCTCCTGACGCTGAAGGCCGCGTGGATGATGGACACCGTCGGCAACAAGGCCGCGCGCGGCGAGATCGCCATGATCAAGGTGGCCGCGCCCATCATGGCACTCAAAGTCATCGATGATGCCATTCAGGCCCATGGCGGCGGCGGGGTCAGCGATGATTTCCCGCTCGCCTCCTCCTATGCCGGCATCCGCACGCTGCGCATCGCGGACGGGCCGGATGAGGTGCACGAGCGCACCATCGCCCGCCTCGAAATGAAGCGCTGGCTCAACGAAGCGTAGGGTGAGGATCGCTCCATGAATGCTCCAGCAGGTTTTGCCGACATTCTGATTGAGGATCGCGGTGCGGTCCGGGTCATCCGCTTCAACCGGGCGGGCAAGAAGAACGCCATCACGCGCGCCATGTACACCGCCATGGCGCAAGGGCTGGAGACGGCGGAGACGGACAAGGCCATCCGCGTGGTGGTCATCGCCGGAACCGATGGCGTCTTCACCGCCGGCAATGATCTGATGGACTTCATGGAGGCCCCTCCCACGATTGGCGGGGGCGACATGCCGCCCGTGGAGCGCTTCATGCGCGCTCTGCTCGGCGCCACAAAGCCGGTCATTGCTTGCGTGGACGGGCTGGCCATCGGCATTGGCGTTACCCTGCTCCTGCATTGTGACCTCGCTTATGCGTCCGACAGGGCGACGTTCAAGACACCGTTTGTGGATCTGGCACTGGTGCCAGAGTTTGGCTCCAGCGCGGTCCTGCCCGGCATTGTGGGCCGGGTGGTCGCGTCAGAACTTCTCCTGCTCGGCGAGACCTGGGACGCGCGCCGGGCCGAGGCGAAAAACCTCGTCAATGGCGTCTTCCCGGCAGCCGATCTTGAAGCAGAAGTGATGAAGCGTGCTGACGCGCTGGCGGCAAAAGCCCCCAACGCGGTGAAGAAGTCCAAGGCGCTGATGACCAAGGGCGTGGAGAGCGTCTACACGCTGATGGCCGAGGAAGGCGCAGAGTTCGCCGCTCAGCTGGCCTCAGAGGAGTTCAAGGAAGCGGTCACGGCCTTCCTCGAACGCCGCGCGCCAGACTTCTCCCGCTTCGGCTGAAGCATGCGTTCCCCCGGCCCGGCGGGCCGGGGCGGTGGCGAGTGAGGGCACTGGGGGATTGGATGAAGCGCTTACTTGCCGTTATTGCCGGTGTAATCATCGCTGCCGGCATTGGCGGTTGGCTCTACATATCCGGCTCGCCGATCGGTCAGATTTATGTGCCGTCAGGCACCGGCATCACCGCCAAGCAGATATGCTCGCTGACCTTCGTGTCGGGCCTCGAGCCTGAGCGCGCCAGAGCGCTCTATACCGACCCGATACTCGGCGATGCCAGTTCACTGCTCCAAGTTCGCATCGACCATGAGAAGGAAACTGTCACGGCCTCCGCGCTGGGCGTACTCTTCCGGCAGACCGCCATCCACCGCGAGGGGCTGGGCTGCACGCTGGTTCACGATCCGGCCACGTTTGACCCCGGACTGTCCCTGCCGCTGAGCGGGCAAGCTGACCTTATGACGCTGGATGCAGGCTGGCGCGACGCCCATTTTGACGCCGGGGGCCTGGACGCGGCGCTTGACCTCGCCTTCACCGATGACGGGCGCAACACGCTGGCAGCTCTGGTGCTGCATGACGGGCGGCTGGTCGCGGAACGCTATGCCGAAGGCGTCACAGCCGAAACGCCGCTGCCGGGCTGGTCGATGAGCAAATCGTTTGCGGCGACACTCGCCGGCGTGCTGGTCCAGCGCGGCCTGCTGGATGTGCATGCCGAAGGGCTGGTGCCGGACCTGGCCGCAAACGGCCGCGGGGCCATCACCGTGGACCAGCTCCTGCGGATGACGGCCGGACTGGACGGGTTTGAAACCGGAGACGGGTTTGATCCCAACTCGCAAATGCTGTTCACACAGGCGAACATGGCGCACTACGCCGCGAACCGGAACGTGATCCATGCGCCCGGCGATCACTGGAACTATCAGAGCGGCAACACCATCCTCGCCGGGTCCGCGCTGGCGGGACATCTGGGCGACACGGTGCCTGAACGGCAGGCCACGCTCAGGGACTGGCTGCTTGATCCGCTGGGCATGCACCATTCGGTGGTGGAGATCGATGAAGCCGGGACGCTGCAAATGTCCAGCTATATGTATGCCAGCGCCCGCGACTGGGCGCGGCTCGGCCAACTCTATCTCGATGGCGGGCGCGCGGGCGGCGTGCAGATCATTCCGGCTGACTGGATCGGTTATGTCACCACTCCGACGCCCCGTTCGGCCGGGCGATACGGGGCCGGCTTCTGGCTGAACAATCCCGGCCTGCCTCAGGACGCCTTCATGATGGACGGCTTCCAGTCACAGCGGACCGTCATCATCCCGTCAGATGAGCTGGTGATAGTGCGGCTGGGTGCCACAAACGGTATCAATGAAGACACGCCGGGCTTCGTCAACGCGGTGATCGCGGCGCGGCGCTGAGTTTTAGCGATTTTGGATGAGACATGACCAATACCAGCAAGGGCACTCACGAATATGTCGATGATCCGCGCAATGCGGGCATCCTCATCTCGGTCAATGGCGAGCTTTTCCCACGCGAGAAGGCCGTCGTTTCGGTCTTCGATTCCGGTTTCATACTGGGTGATGGTGTGTGGGAGGGCCTGCGCGTCCATCATGGCCGCATCGTCTTCCTGGACCGGCATCTGGAGCGGCTCTACGAGGGCGCCAAGGCCATCGACATGGATATCGGCCTGACGCCTGAGGCGCTGGAAAAGCGGCTCTACGAGACGCTGGAAGCCAACGCCATGCATGACGGCGTGCATATCCGCCTGATGGTGACGCGCGGGCTGAAGCGCACGCCCTATCAGGACCCGAGGGTGAATATCGGCCCGGCCACCATCGTCATCATCCCCGAATACAAGAACCCGAAACCGGAAGCGGCGACGCGGGGGATGAAGCTCTTCACCGTGCATGTGCGCCGCGGATACCCGGACGTGCAGGACCAGAAGCTCAACTCCCACTCCAAGCTCAACTGCATCACGGCCTGCATACAGGCCGCCAAGGCGGGCGCGGACGAGGCCCTGATGCTGGACCCGCACGGCTTTGTGGCCACCTGTAATTCCACCCATTTCTTCATCGTGAGGAAGGGCGAGGTGTGGACATCCACCGGCGAGTATTGCATTGGCGGGATTACGCGCGGCGTGGTGATCGAGCTGTGCCGCGAGGCAGGCATACCCGTCTTTGAAAAGCGCTTCTCGCTGACCGATGTCTATGGCGCGCAGGAGGCGTTCGTGACCGGCACATTTGCCGGCATTGCCCCAGTTTCGAGCGTGGATGGAAGAATTTTAACCAGCGGGCGCGGACCGATGGTGGAACGCTTGCAAAAACTGTATCTTGCCCGGATCGAACGCGAGAGCACATAAGGCCGCTGCCCATGAAAACAGTCCGCATCTGCCTGTGGTCAGGTCCGCGCAACATCTCCACCGCGATGATGCGCAGCTTTGAAAACCGGGCAGATTGCGAGGTCTGGGACGAGCCCTTTTACGGGTATTATCTCGACCGCACCGGGCTGAACCATCCCGGCCGGGAGGCAGTGCTGGAATTGTGGCCGACCGATCCGAAAAAGATCGCCGCCCGGTGTGGCGGATCAGCACCGGACGGCTCGCCGCTCTTCTTCCAGAAGCATATGTGCCAGCACATGCTGGACGAGGTGGACCTCACCTGGACGGCGCGCTGCCGGCATATCTTCCTGATCCGCGATCCGGCCGATGTGGCGGCCAGCTTCAACGCCACCTTGGGCGAAGTGCGCCCCGAAGATCTGGGCGCGGTACGCCAGCATGCGCTCTATGAGGTGATTGCCGCCAACACGGGCAAACAATGGCCTGTCATAGAAGGGGCAGACGTGCTGGCCGATCCGCGCGGCATGCTGACCGCGCTGTGCGCCGCGCTGGATATCCCGTTTGATGAAGCCATGCTGACCTGGCCGGAAGGGCGGCGCGCCAGTGATGGGCCGTGGGCGCCGCACTGGTACAACCGGGTGGAGGCATCAACAGGGTTTGAAGCGCCCGCGCCTTCGGGCCATCCCCGCCCTGCCACGCTCCGGGACGTTATAGAGGCCTGCCTGCCCGCCTACCAGGCGCTCAGGGCGCACAAGCTGTCCGCCGCCTGAAGCCGTTCACCACGCACTGGAGCGCCCCATGACCGACAAGCCGGACTACACGATCACCAGAGAAGTTTCCGGCTCAAAGGGCCGCTATGTGGCCAGCGCGCCCGGCCTGCCCGATGCGGAGATGACCTTCTCCATCCTCAACCCGCAACTCATCATCATCGACCATACCGGCGTACCCGATGAATGGCGCGGCAAGGGCGTCGGCAAGGCGCTGGTGGAGCGTGGTGTGCTGGATGCCCGCGCAGAGGGCGTGCGCATCGTGCCGCTCTGCCCGTTTGCGAAAGCGCAGATCGAACGCCATCCCGAATGGCAGGACGTGCTGGGCGGCAAGGCGAAATAGCGCCAATCCCCGGCCCGAAACGAAAACGGGCCGGCGGTGGGGGGGGCCGGCCCGTTCCGTCAAGGAGTCGCACCGAAAGGGGGTATCGGTACGAGAAACAGTGAAACGCGCAGCCCCTTTACGCCCCGTTACACATCTTGCGCACATGGCCGCACTGGCCGCCGCGCATGACGGCGCTATAACCCGTTATCGGCTATCAGCAGGACGGCAGACATGGCGTACAAATCCCTTCGCGAATTCATGGCTCTGCTGGAGGCTGAGGGCGATCTCAAACGCGTCGCGCGTCCCGTTTCCACCCATCTGGAGATGACCGAGATCCAGACCCGCCTGCTGGCCAAGGGCGGTCCTGCGGTTCTCTTTGAAAACCCGGTTCACGAAGATGGCCGGGCCGCCGAGATGCCCGCCCTCGTCAATCTCTTCGGCACGGTGGAGCGCGTCGCGCGCGCCGTGACCATGGGCGGAGAGCCGCGCCGTACGGCGGCCGATTTGCGCGAGGTCGGCGAGCTACTCGCCTTCCTGCGCCAGCCCGAACCGCCGCGCGGCCTGAAAGACGCGCTCGACCTTCTGCCGCTCGCCAAGACCGTGATGGCGATGCGCCCCGGCACGGTGAAGAAGGCGCCCTGTCAGGAAGTGGTGCTGACCGGCGATGATATCGATCTTGATCGCCTGCCCATTCAGGGCTGCTGGCCGGGTGAGCCGGCGCCGCTGATCACCTGGCCTCTCGTCGTCACCAAGGGCCCGTCAGAGGACAAGCAGGACGATTATAATCTCGGCATCTACCGGATGCAGAAGCTCTCCAAGAACCGCACGCTGATGCGCTGGCTGAAACATCGCGGCGGCGCGCAGCATTATCAGCGCTGGAAGGGTGCACGGCCCGATCCCCTGCCTGCTGCTGCCGTGATCGGCGCTGATCCGGGGACCATCCTGGCCGCCGTCACGCCGGTACCCGACACGCTCTCCGAATACCAGTTCGCAGGGCTGCTACGCGGCCGCAAGGCGGAGCTGGTGGAGTGCAAGACCGTGCCGCTGAAAGTGCCTGCCGAGGCCGAGATCGTCATCGAGGGCCATGTCCTGCTGGATGAGGACGGGCCGGAAGGCCCCTATGGCGACCACACCGGCTATTACAACTCGGTGGAGCGTTTCCCGGTCTTTCAGGTCAGCGCCATCACCATGCGCTCGGACCCCATCTACCTCACCACCTTCACGGGCCGTCCGCCCGACGAGCCGAGCGTGCTGGGCGAGGCGCTCAATGAGGTGTTCATCCCCCTCATCCGCCAGCAATTCCCAGAGATCATCGATTTCTGGCTGCCGCCGGAAGGGTGCAGCTACCGCATCGCCGTCATCTCGATGAAGAAGGCCTATCCCGGCCACGCCAAGCGCGTGATGCTGGGCGCGTGGTCATATCTTCGCCAGTTCATGTACACCAAATGGGTGATCGTGGTGGATGACGACATCAATGCGCGCGACTGGAAGGATGTGATGTGGGCCATGTCCACGCGCATGGACCCGGCGCGCGATTGCACCATCATCGAGCATACGCCGATTGATTATCTCGACTTCGCCTCGCCCGTCTCCGGCCTCGGCTCCAAGATCGGGCTCGACGCCACCAATAAATGGGAAGGCGAAACCAACCGCGAATGGGGCGAGAAGCTCTTCATGGAGCAGGAGATTATCGACAAGGTAGACGCGATGTGGGGGGAATTGGGGCTGTAAGCCTTACTCGCCACCCCTCGCGCTGTCCGCGCTGACGGCGACATTGGTCTGCCGGCGGCGGCGGGCGAGGCCCGCCCCGCTGGCAATGGCGATGCCGCCGATCAGCACCAGGCCGATGACGATCCACTGGGTCTGCACGCCTAGCAGATGCGCAGCGTATCCCAGCGCGCCGAGCGCGAAGACCGTACCCACAACGAAAATCCAGAATGCCCGCATGATGCCAGCTCCCTTGTTAAATCAGGAGAGGTAACGGGCGGGCGTAAGGGGTGGTTCCTTGGGCGGCTGGCAACCCGTTCCCTCTCCATTGTCATGGCCCGGTTTATCCGGGCCACCCATGCCTGAGACTTTTCCGCCATGTCTGGCCAAGAGGCGTGGGTCCCCCGGACCTCGCTGCCGCTCGGCCGGAGGATGACAGGTCGAGAGGAGGGCTTTCGAACTTCAAGTAAACCCAATATCGCGTTTCACCGGCATTAGCCGGTGCCCGGTCTTTTTCTGGATCCCCGGTCAAGCCGGGGAACCCGGTTGATAGGTCTGGGCAGAAATCACCGGGGTCCCCGCCCCCGAACGGGGCCCCGGAAAGTTCACCTCACATGAACAGCGTTGCCGGGTTTTCCAGATAGCCCTTGATCGCCTGCACCAGCAATGCTGCCTCATAGCCATCAACGATGCGGTGATCGAAGCTGGAGGAGAGGTTCATGATCTTGCGCGGCACCACGCGGCCCGCCTCGTCATAGCGCGGCAGGACCTGCATCTTGTTGACGCCGATAATCGCCGTCTCCGGCAGATTGATGACCGGCGTGGAGACCAGCCCGCCAATCGCGCCCAGCGAGGTGATGGTGATGGTGGAGCCGGAAAGCTCCTCCTTGGTGGCCTTGCCATCGCGGCAGGCATCGGCCAGGCGCTTCACCTCGTCGGCAATCTGCCAGAGATCGAGCGCTTCGGCATGGCGGATCACCGGCACCATCAGGCCATTGGGCGTGGCCGTCGCGATGCCGCAATGGACGCCCTCATACTTGGTCAGCACGGATTCTTCGGTGTCGAAATGGGCGTTCGCCTGCGGGAATTGCGGCAGGGCGCGCGTCATCGCGGCGACGAGGAAGGGGATGAGGGTCAGCTTGGGCTGGCCGTCCTTGCGGTTCGCATTGAGGTGCGCGCGCAAGTCTTCCAGCGCCGTCAGATCAATCTCGTCCACATAGGTGATGTGGGGGATGGTGCGTTTGGCGGCGGCCATGTTCTGCGCGATTTTCCGGCGCAGGCCGATGACTTTCTCTTCCTTTACGCCCGTGCGGGGCGCGCGTGACGGGCCAGAGGCCGAACCGCCAGCCTTCGACGCCAGACGCCCGCCAGAGGCGATGAAGTCATCGAGATCGGCATGGGTGATGCGCCCGGCCGGGCCGGTGCCCGGCACGGCAGAAAGATCAATATCAGCCTCCAGAGCGCGCTGACGCACGGCGGGGCTGGCCATGGGCCGCTCGCCGGACGCGCGGGCGGGGGCAGAGCTTTTGGGTGCCGGAGCAGCGGGCTTTGCCGGAGGCACCGCCTGCTTGCCGCCTGCTGGGTCTTCGCTCTTTTGCGCGGTGCGGTCCGGCCCTTCGGCCAGCGCCTTGCCCTTTTCCGGGTCGGCAGCAGGCCTGCCCTCTTCCTTCACTTCCGGCGCGGGCGCTTCTTCCTCGGTGGGAGGCGAGCCATCGATCTCGATGACGAGGATTTCGGTTCCGACGGGAATAACGTCGCCAGGGCTCCCGACAATCTTCTTCACCACGCCATTGACCGCGCAGGGAATTTCCACCGTCGCCTTGTCGGTCATCACATCGAGGATGTGCTGGTCTTCCGTGACGCTGTCACCTTCCTTGATGTGCCATTCGACGATCTCGGCCTCGACCACGCCTTCGCCGACATCGGGGAGCTTGTACTTGTATTCGCTCATGCTCAGCGTGCCTCCGTGACCGTCTGCAGCGCGCGGATGAAGCGCGCCTGACCGGGGAAATAGGCCCATTCATGGGCGTGGGGATAGGGCGTGTCCCAGCCCGTCAGGCGGAAGATCGGCGCTTCGAGCGCATAGAAGCATTCTTCCTGAATCTGCGCTGCCAGCTCCGCCCCGAAGCCCGATGTGCGCGGCGCTTCATGGGCGACCACCACCCGGCCCGTCTTGTTCACCGAGGCGACAATCGTCTCGATATCATAGGGGGCGAGGGTTTTCAGATCGATGATTTCCGCGTCAATGCCCGCCTTTTCAGCCGCATTGACCGCGACATGGACCAGCGTGCCATAGGTGAGGACGGTGCAGGCCTCGCCTTCTCGCACCACTTCAGCCTTGCCGAGCTCCACACGGTAATGGCCTTCGGGCACTTCGCCCTTGGGGTGTCTGGCCCAGCTGGAAAGCGGGGCGTCCGGCACGCCATCAAACGGGCCGTTATAAATGCGCTTGGGCTCAAAGAAGATGACCGGGTCATCGCCTTCGCTGGCCGCGATCAGCATGCCCTTGGCATCATAGGGATTGGACGGCACCACCACTTTCACACCCGGCACGTGGGTGAAGAAGGCTTCAGGGCTCATCGAGTGGGTCTGGCCGCCCCGGATACCGCCGCCCCAGGGCGAGCGCACCACGACCGGCGACACGAACTGGCCGGCAGAGCGATAACGCAGGCGGCTCATCTCCGAGACGATCTGGTCAAAGGCCGGGAAGATGTAGTCCGCGAACTGTATCTCCGCGATGGGTTTAAGGCCCTTGGCGGCCATACCGATGGCCATGGCCGCAATCGCCGCCTCATTGATCGGCGCGTCAAAAACGCGGTCGAGGCCATACTTCTTCTGCAGCCCTTGCGTGGCGCCGAAAACGCCGCCGAAATAACCGGAATCCTCGCCGAAAATCACCGTCTCCGGGTGCTTGTCGAGCAGCACGTCCATGGCCGAATTGAGGGCCTGCAGCATGTTCATCGCTGGCATCGTTAGACCCCCAGATCCTGGCGTTGACGGCGCAGGCGCCAGTCTTCGGTCGCGTAGACATCTTCAAAGATGGTGTGGGTCGGAGAGAGCGGGCCGTCATGCAGCGTGCCGTGGCTTTCCGCTTCCTTGTAGGATTTCACCACCAGAGCCGTCATCTGCTCTTCCAGCTTCGCGTGACGGTCCTCATCCCACTCGCCAAGGCCGATGAGATGGTTTTTCAGCCGTTCAATCGGATCGCCCAGCGGCCATTTCTCGAATTCGTTCTTCGGCCGGTAGCGGGCCGGATCGTCCGAGGTGGAGTGTGCGTCGGCGCGGTAGGTGAAAAGCTCGATGAAGGTCGCCCCGCCGCCCTTGCGCGCTCGGTCAGCAGCCCATTTCGTGGCGGCATAGACGGCCAGGAAATCATTGCCATCCACACGCAGCGAAGCCAGGCCATAGCCCAGCCCCTTGGAGGCAAAGGTAGCCGCATCGCCCTTGGCGATGCCCTCATAGGTGGAGATGGCCCACTGATTATTGACCACGTTCAGGATCACTGGCGCGCGATAGGTGGAGGCCAGCGTCATCGCCGCGTGGAAATCCGGCGCGGCGGTCGTACCATCACCGATCCAGCTGGCGGCAATCGAGTCCTCGCCCTTGTAGGCGCACGCCATCGCATAGCCGACGGCCTGCGGGAATTGCGTGCCGAGATTGCCCGAGATGGAGAAGAAATTTCCTTCCGCCCAGGTGTAGTGAACGGGCAGCTGGCGGCCTTTGAGATTATCGCGGCTGTTGGAGATGCAATGGCACATCATGTCCACGATATTGCGGCCGCGCGCGAACAGAATGCCCTGCTGGCGGTATGACGGGAACACCATGTCGGAGAAGTTCAGCGCCATCGCGCCGGCCACCGCCACCGCCTCTTCGCCCAGCGACTTCATGTAGAAGCTCATCTTGCCCTGGCGCTGGAGTTTCAGCATGCGCGCGTCATAGATGCGCGTCAGCACCATGTGGGACAGGCCCTCGCGCAGGATTTCGGGAGAGAGGCGCGGATCCCACTCGCCCACCGCCTGATGGTTGTGATCGAGCACACCGATCAGGCCGAAAGCCAGATCGGTCATCTTCGCCGGAGCCGTCAACGGGTCGGGGCGTTTGGCCTCGCCCGCCTTTTGCAGGTCGAGATGGGAGAAGTCGGGCGCGTCGCCGGGCCGGAAGGGCGGGGCGGGCACATGGAAGCGTGACTGGCCGTTTGACATGAACTTTGTCCGTACCTTTTCGCCTTGTACCATAAGGGTTTTCGCGCATTTGCATGCGTCGGGGGGCGGGTTAGCGGCACGCGGCGGGTTTGTCTACATGCACCGCAGGTGCGAAGGGCATGCTGCAAACGCGAAGCACGCTGGTGGCACAAGGGTATTCGCGCGTATTCGCGCTATTTCTCTGATATGAGAATTTTTTGCACTATTTCACCGAGACACGCCTCCCAGCCAGCGGGGCGCGTGCCGAACCCGGTCTCGAACCGTCTGGAATCCAGCCGGGAATTGGCCGGGCGCAGCGCAGGCGTGGGATATTCGGCACTGGTGATCGGTATCACTGCTGGACGATGGCCCCAGTGCTGAGCGGCATGGTCAAAGATTGCATCAGCAAACCCGGCCCAGCTGGTCTCCCCCGCCCCCGCGAGGTGATAGACACCGCCAGCGCTGCGCCCCTCTGCCATCACCCGCGCCGCCACCAGCAGGCAGCGGGCCAGCTCAGGCGCGGCGGTCGGGCATCCGTGCTGATCGTCCACCACGCGCAGCTCGCCGCGCTCGGCACCGAGGCGCAGCATGGTCTTCACGAAGTTCTGGCCGTACGCGGAATATACCCATGCGGTACGCGCGATCAGGCTGCGGCCACCGCCATCAAGTACGGCATGCTCGCCTGCCAGCTTGGAGCGGCCATAGGCAGTTTGCGGAGCGGCAGGGTCGCTTTCCACGTAAGGGCCGGATTTACGCCCATCGAACACATAGTCGGTGGAGACATGGATGAAAGGCACGCCTCGCCCGGCGCACAAGGCGGCCAGCCTGCCCGGCGTTTCAGCATTGATGGTATGAGCGAGCGCCTCCTCGCTCTCAGCGCGGTCAACGCCAGTGTAGGCCGCGGCATTGATGACCGCATGAGCAGGCAGGTGCTCGCCCAGCGCTGCGGCGCAGGCCAGAGGGTCAGCAAAATCCGCCAGGTCGCGGCCCAGCGCAGTCACCTCCCAGCCCTCAGCGGGCGCCTGGGCGATGAGCTCTGTGGCAAGCTGGCCCGTACGGCCAAGGATGAGAAGGCGGGCCACCGCCTTTACCCGCCCTGCCACACGAAGGGCGAGGTGAAATCGCGCCAGAGCGGGGCGGCGGCGTCCTTTTCCGACAGGACCGCACGCGCCGCCAGCATGCCCCAGTCGATAGCGAGATCAGGATCGTCAAAACGCACCGTGCCATCGCTGGCCTTGTCGTAATGGGCATCGACCTTGTACTGGACGTGGCAGTCGTCCTCCAGCGTCATGAAGCCGTGCAGGAAGCCAGCGGGCACAAAGAGCTGGAGGCCATTTTCCGCGCTCAGCTCCGCCTTGAAATGCTGGCCGAAAGTGGGCGAGCCACGGCGCGCATCCACCGCCACATCCACCACCCGCCCCTGAGAGACCCGCACCAGCTTGGCCTGCGCAAAGGGCGGGGCCTGATAGTGCAGCCCCCTCACCGTCCCGGCCTTCACCGAGCGGGAATGATTGTCCTGTACGAAGCGCGTATCAATGCCGATGGCGGCGAAGGCGCGCGCATTCCAGCTCTCTGTGAAATAGCCGCGCTCATCCTCGAACCGGCGGCTGCGCACCAGCTTCACGCCATCAAGGGCCTCTGTGACCAGTTCAATCATGAGCGGGTGCTACTCCATTGCCATCGCGCTCACCCATACAGGGCTGCGCCGGGCAGGGGCAAGGCGCGAGGCGTCGAAGAGGTCCCGGCGCTCGCTGTTCACATCCCTCTCTTCGTCATTCCAGAAAGCGCGTCAGCGCTTATCTGGAACCCAGTATTTGGAAAGGCTGGGTTCCGGCTCTGCGCTTCGCTCCGGCCGGAATGACGACGGAAGGCAGTGAAAAAGCAATCTGGTTCCCCCGTCGGGGCGGGGGACCCCGGAGGAGAGGTCAGTGGTGAAGCTGGAGAAATGGCGCAACCGGCTACACAACCGGGGTCTCCCGCACCGACGGGAGACCCAGCTTTTCTTGATGCGCAACGCCTCCGCGTTGCGATGTTCCGCGAAAAGTCGCGGGCGGCCTTTGGCCTTGCAGGCCGCAAAGCGCGAACGCGCATAGGATTTTTAGTGATGCTCCGCACATCCGTGCGTCGCTCCTAGCATGAGCTCGGACGCCCGTTCGGGCTTGCGGACGGCGTTCCGCCGTCCGAAGAGCGCAACCGCGCGCCCGCGACTTTTCGCGGAATATCGCAGCCCGGATGGGCTGCGGAAACCAAGAGTGGTACGGGCGGCCGGAATCGAACCGGCAAGGCCTTGCGGCCGGCGGATTTTGAGTCTAACGCACTAACAGACAATATATTGTTTTTATTAGCATATTTTGCGTTGTTAGAATTTATGTGTATATTTTTGTGTAAGAGATTTAGCGGGGTTTCCCCGGTTATCAGCCTACCTCTAGACCCTTTCACGGACAGCTTAACGCCCTCTAAATGCCACCCCCACCCCACCGTGAGCCGGTCAGCGATCCTGATCGTATATCCGCCGCTCTTTTGCTCTGCGCTCGATTTCCTGACGCTCAAGTTCCTCAAGCCGCCTTGCTTCCTCTCGCGCCCATTTCTCAGCGATCTCTAGCTTGATCTGGTCCATATACACCGCAGTCGCCGCACGGTCGGCCTTGATATCGCCAAGCGTCAATTCGACTTCCTTGTGGTAGCCGTCCGCCATCTCATTTCGAATGTCCTCGCGCCTGCGCTCATATTGCTGCTTGAGCCCTTCATCGGCCTTTTCCCGAGAGACAGGCTCAAGCTCTCCCGCCAGCCGCTGTATCTCAAACTCACGGTTAGCCTGTTCGATTTCGGTGCGGCGGCGCTCGTCAGCCTCCAACTGTTCACGGGCGGCTTGCGCCGCACGTTCTTGCGCCTCCAGGTGTCCACGCAGGAAGCGAGACTCAGATGTGCTCCGGCGCGGCTCTGCGGCGGCATCATCGTCGGACACGGATCAGCCTCCACTGCCCTAGAGTAAAGGCCCTCATAGCGAACCTTGCTCATACCGCTGACGGGAGATGGCCAGCGCAGAACAGCAAAGCTGATGTGTTAGAAGTATGCAAGGGCGGCGCAACGCTACTTTTGACAGCAACGCCCACAAATCGTCGTTTCTGACCTGCTACAGAATTTGAACTTGAAGAGAGCCGTTCGCTATTTCGTCAACCACTCGGCATAGGCATCGATATCGATCATCGGCACAGTTCCGCTGAACTGCAGTCGGGCAATTAGCTGGAACAAGAACGCGGTAGCGGGCTTGCTTTCGCTCACAAAGCTGTAGTCGTGAGCTGCCGCGTCGAGGAAAAAATGTCCGTGGGAGGCGATACAGCCAAGATCAAGTCGGCGGTCGTCGTTCCCTCTGGCGAGAGCCGAAGCAAGTGGGGCACCCATGGCAGGTTTCCATTCACTTTCAAAGGTTAGGATGCCGCCGAGGATCGGGATGAGCGGCTTTGCCGGATATACACCGCCTGCATGGGGGATTGGCAGGCTCGTTCGATGTAACTTCCGGACGCTTTGAATCTTGTCCTGCGCGTAAGCGATAAGAGATGCATCTGCGGTTTGCTTGGCCTCGAACACCGCATAAACGCTTTCTGCTGGTATAATCGTTTGGCTCTCGTAAGTGAAAATGAATGGCGAATACTGACGGTCAAACACAACAATATCAATCTGGTCGCTGAAATTCCCTAGACTATCCACAACATGAGCATTGGCAACTTGGTACCGCTTAGGAAGGTATCGGTTCAGCAGGTCTATCCAGACGTTTTCGCTGGCAGTCCCCTTAGAGCCAGGATGACCGATAGTCTTACGTACGCGCCCCAAACGCTCCTGAATATCTTCGTGCAGGGATGCGAGAAGTTGAGAAAGAGAGAAGTCGGACATTTGCATTGGCTTTCTGCCCGAAGGCGTTAGGACAATGGGAACTTGGGCCCGAATAGAGCCCGCCAAGCTTTCAAAGCCTCGCCGTTTCTACCGCTGCGAGCGTGATTGATCGCCAGCGACGCTTGGCGACCTGCATCTATGAGCATCTGCCGCGCCCGCTGTTTGCGCGCATCATCCATGCCGTCGCTTATTGCAGGGCCCAAACCTGCTGGATCGGGCCACTCATCAAAAATGCGATCAGCAAGAGTTGTGAAAAAACTCTGGAGTTCATAGTCGAAGCGACCTTGCCAGCCGCCGTAGAGACACTCCAAGGCCATGACTTCGATCAGAAAAGAGGGTTTAACCGGCTTTTCGCCATGACTAGATTTGTTGTTCCAATACTTCACCATTCGGACCAATCCTTTCCATTCGTTGGAAAAGGCTTGGTGGGCCGCTGTCGCCTTCTCTGCATGTATCTTAGGATTGGTCTTTATCCACTTGCCGGTGTCAGTATCGGGGATTTCGTAGTCGTCACCGGTTGCGAAGGCTGGAACGACATCGACACTCAATATGCGATAGTCAGTATTATCGTCAGCATCTACGACAACACCAAAATCGACGTTAACAGACCGGCTTTGCTTGCGAACTGCTTTATCGCCGTAATTGCTTGCTAACGCTGTATATAAATCGTCTATCATCACCGAAGGCGCCTTATCACGATAAGGCCGTTCAATATCCTTCAACACGAAAAAAATATCGATGTCCCTCAGAGGCTTCGTTTTTGTGTGCCGCTTATACGACCCAGTCAGAAAGCTGTCCTGCACTCCAAATTTCGTATTGATGAATTCGCGGACTTCCGTCTGCCGGGCGGACGCGTTTTTTTGCTCCTTGTCATTCAACTCCAAACGGCTCTTGAACTTGCGGAAAGCCTCATCGATCGTGAGCATCAACTTTTCCTCCAATAGGCCGCGCTGCCACCAAGACCGCTGTGCTCGATTGTGGACCCTAAGGTCTGTCGAACCATGCCGTCGGTCGAGCGGCATTTCCCTTTTGACCATCCAGCGACGTCAGGCCTATTGGGCTTTGTTTGAAGCAGGATTTCGTAGCGGGCGTCAGCCGGTGTGATGCCCGCCTTTCGGATATGGTACTTGAGCTGTTCGGTATCGGTCCAAAAGCTACCGTCACCGGAAGACCAGTTATAAACTATATCGACATCCCAACGCGTGATAAGCGCGCCAGTGTTGGGGTTGAATATTTCTAGCACAACCGTCTCAAGGTCACCGCTCCCTAGCCACGCCTTCAGAGCGCGCATTTTGCTGTCCCAACTGCTCACCAGATTGGAGGGATCGAGCCCACTTAGCCGGATAATATCCTTGATGCTCTTGAGGATGTTATCGGCCACGTAGGTTACCGAATGGGTGTAGGTATTTACCGCTACACTGGTCATGAGCCGAGAAACCCCTTGGTATCGAGAATGAGAACAGGCGCTGCTCCGGCCTTAGCATCACCTTCAGGCGTGATAGCCTCGGCAAGGTCGCGGGCACTAACGCGGCTGGTCTTGCTCTTCAGCGCGGACTGAACCCATGTCAGGTCGTCAGAAGAACAGGGCAACGAAATATGCCAGTCGCCGTTCAACGGGTCGAAGCCGAGCAAGCTTTCATTTGCGTCAGCACCATCAATCGCGTCGTCATCATAAAGGCAATAAATCCGAGTGCGCGGACCGTCGCAGGTCACTACGATCGCTGCTGACTGCGGTACCTGATCAGCGATGACGCTGGCCGCGATCCCTTCGATGGACAACAGCGTCGTCCGATTGTCGCTCTGCTTTCCGCTGGTCAACAAGTTGACGATGAAGCGCCACGTCGCCAGAGCGTCGCGTTGAGGGGTGCTGATTACGGTACGGCGAACGACGGTTGTCATTTGCGGCTCAGCCCTCCAACTCGGCTCGTCTTTGCGGCGCGCGCCGAAAAGACGATGGCTTCGAGCGACAGTCGAGATGGGTCCATCGCCGTTTCTGGGTCTACAGCCAGGGCATTGGCGACTGTTTTTCTGATAGCGCGGCCATCAAGGCCAACGCATTCTTCTGCGGCGCGAGCGATCGTCGACCCATCTACCAACCGCCCGATAGCGGGATAAGTTTTCGCAAGACCGGTCAGGCAATCGCTCAGGATACGGCGACACGCTTCGCGATCCGGAAGTGGCACTTGAAGGACTAAGTCACAGCGCGACGTAAATGCACTATCGACAGCTTCCGGAAAATTGCTCGTTGCCAGGAAGAGAAGGTTGGAAAAACGCTCTGCCAGAAGGTCGAGCTGGACGAGCACAGCGTCAGTAGCGCGGTGTATATCTACAGGGTTAGCCTCTAAGCTCATCTTGGAGCGGTCAGCGGCCAACGTTTCGACCTCGTCGAGCAAAACGACGGTTGGACCCAGCGCTGCCGCCTCCGCTATTGACTGCGAAAACAGCTCCGAAACAGCGCGCTGCGTTTTGCCCATCGCGGAGCTTGTCAGCGTATGCGGCTCCACTTCCAGTAGCCGGAAGCCACTTCTAGGAAAAGCTTGAGCCGTTCGGTGGGCGAGGCCCCGCGCGAGTGAGGTTTTACCGGTACCCGGCGGACCGACCAGCAAAATGACGCCATGGAGGGGAATAACGCTGCGATCGACCTTCGGTCGCATTGTAAAATTTAGTACAGCCTGCGACAGCAGTTGCTTTTTAATACGCTCGTCAAGCACGATCGAATCCCAGAGCGCACCTAGCGCGGGATCGGGCAAAGATCGGCTCCGCTGGATTCCTTTAGGCAGTTCATCGGCAAACGCAGTCGGTTTCATATTTATCTCTTCCCCTAGCGGTTTCCGGTTTGAAAAACTGCCCCTGGCGCGGCGTCATCCCCAGCGCAGGAGACCGCTATCGCGTTGGTCGCACAGTCGCGCGATCTGACTTTCGCAGTTAGAGATTCGCAACTCCGTCCTTGCTTGCGGTTGAGCGCCAACCCCGGTCGATTGCATACCGTTCGGTGTCGCAATTGCCGCGCGCGCGCTGAGCTAGGGATCACCACAAAATTGTGAGCCTCCGGTGGTCGGTGTTTTGCAGCCATGTATTGAAGCCCAATCTGAATGGTGAATAATAAGTGCGCCTACTCCGAACAACGTAGGCGCTGGCATGCGCGTTGTCAAGCACGAAATATAATGCTACTCTGAACATTGAAATTTCAGGGAGAATC
>NZ_JBHYFK010000002.1:325402-489995 GCF_051859565.1 Glycocaulis sp. | reverse complement strand
GTCAGCGCTTCCTCGGCGAGCCAGCCGGTGCCGTCGAGCGCCACCGGCAACTCGCCCGCCCGCTCCACCAGCACCACGCCCCGGCTGCCAGAGCCGGAGCGGGGTTTGACGATAAGCGGGAAGCCCAGAGTCTCCGCCGCCGCGCGCAAAGCCTGCACATCGCCAATGTTGATCTGGCGCGCCATCGGCACGCCTGCATCTGTGAAGGCTTCGCGCATGGCCTGTTTGTCATTGGCAAGGCGGGCGGCACGCTCGGTCACGCCTTTCAGGCCCAGCGCGTCATTCACGATACCCGCCGTGATGAGGGGGCGGGCGAGCGGGGCAGGCACGAGAAAATCAGGCCGGAACTCGGCAGCGATTTTCAGCACGGCGTCCGCGTCCATCAGATCAACATGAGCAAAGCTCTCCGCCGCGCCCGCGCCCTCAGCGTCCGCGCGGCCATCGAGCGCCAGCACCTGCGCGCCGAGCGCGCGGGCGATGGCAATCGGGTCTGCCTGTTCTCTCCCGGCCCCAATGGCGAGCGCGCGCATGATCCGTCCCTGCCGTCTTCCTGGTGCAACGCAAAAGAAAATGCCGCGCGGCACTCGCGATTTGCATTTTCGCGTTCTAGTTTCTCGCCTTAGGTTTGACACTGAAACGCTATAGCCAAGGGTTAACGATCATGCGCTTTGAAGGCACCAGCCAGTATGTCGCGACAGAGGAACTGGCCGCAGCAGTGAACGCGGCCGTCACGCTGGAGCGGCCCTTGCTGGTCAAGGGCGAGCCCGGCACCGGCAAGACGGAGCTCGCCCGCCAGATCGCGAGCGCCATGAACGCGCCGCTGCTGGAATGGCACATCAAGTCCACCACCAAGGCCCAGCAAGGGCTTTACGAATATGACGCGGTGGCGCGCCTGCGTGACAGCCAGCTGGGCGATGACAAGGTGCATGATGTCCGCAACTACATCCGCAAGGGCAAGCTGTGGGAGGCCTTCACCCACGAGACACGGCCCATCCTGCTGATCGACGAGATCGACAAGGCCGATATCGAGTTTCCGAACGACCTATTGCAGGAGCTCGACCGGATGGAGTTCCATGTCTACGAGACGGGCGAGACGGTGAAGGCGGAGGTGCGCCCCATCGTCATCATCACCTCCAACAATGAGAAAGAGCTGCCGGACGCCTTCCTGCGCCGCTGCTTCTTCCATTTCATCGCCTTCCCGGACGAGGAAACCATGCGCGCCATCGTGGAGGTGCACTTCCCGGGCCTGAAAGGCCGCCTGCTCAGCGAAGCGCTGAAGAAATTCTACGAGGTGCGCTCCGTACCGGGCCTCAAAAAGAAGCCGTCCACGTCGGAGCTTCTCGACTGGCTGAAACTCCTGCTTGTCGAGGACGTGGACCCGGAGCTCCTGCGCGAGAAGGATCCGCGCAAGCTGATCCCGCCGCTCCACGGCGCGCTCCTTAAAAACGAGCAGGACGTGCAGCTGTTTGAAAAACTCGCCTTCATGGCGAGACGGGATGCAGCGCAGTAGGGGTTTTGGAACCCTCCCGCCCTGGCACCGTTAATCAGGGGATGCGCCCGGCATCAATGCCCGGACGCGAATGATAATGCCTGAATCAAGGAGGCTCCCCATGGCGACGAGTGCCAGCAAGCGCGTAGAAGACATCCGCAAAGAGGGTGAAAAGACCCTGAAATCGGTCAGCCGGGCTGCCGAGAAGGAACTGGAAAGCGCCGCGAAGACCACGCGCCGTCAGGCCCGGAAAGTGGCCAAGCGCGCCGGAAAAATCGAGGATCAGGCGGTCGGCTACGTCAAGGACAACCCCTATGCCTCGCTCGGCATTGCCGCTGGTATCGGCGTCATCGCGGGCGCCCTGCTCGCCCGCCGCTAGACGCACGGGGCGGCTTCACGGCCGGACTGGCCAAAAATACCGCCTTGGCGGCAGCGCAATCTGAAGTAATCTCGCCCTCTGGTCTGGGTCCGGGGGGATGGTATGAGAATTGTGCTTGCTGCCTTGGCGGGGCTGGTCCTGATCACGACACCCGGCCTGGCTCAGGAATCCACGTCCGTCTTCCAGCTTCTGGACCGCGCACGGGCCGCTCACACAAGCGGCAATGCCCGGGAAGCCGAACGGCTGGCTGAACAGGCCGTCGCCGCAGCCAGCTCGCCCAGTGAACGCTTTAACGCCCTGGTCGTGTATGGCGACCTGCTCACCGATGCCGGCGACCACCGCAACGCCTACGAACTCTATAGCCGCGTTCTGGAGCTGGTAGAGGAAAACGACCCTGAGAATGTTGCCGCTCTCGAGCTGGCATTGGGCCGTAAGGGTTCGGCGGCAATGCAGCTTGGCCGCCGGGACGAATGGCTGGCGCTGGGCGAGCGGATAATGGAGCTTAACCGGGCTGGTCAGGCTCCGCTCTGGCGCTTCGAAGACACAGCGCAGGTTCGCCACCGTCTGAGCGGCTATCCCTGCCCCGAAAGCGCCTATGGCCTCGTTCGCGAGGAGCTTGTTTCCTACAATTCAACTGGGACCGACGTGGCGTGCCGGTATGCCGTGGCGGACACACCTGGTCCGGCCGTCACCGCGCATGCGTTTCTGACCGGAGCAGATCAGGAGAGTGCTTACCAGGCCGGGCTGGCCGGCATGCTGCGCAATTTCTCCGGCGCCCGGCGCCAGGACGAAGGCGAGGTCGAGATTGGCGGCGTGCCGGTGCGCTATGGCATCTACAGGCAGTCCCGCGTCACGGCGGGGGTCTGGACCACACAGATTGGGGAGTGGACACTGAAGCTGCGCATCACCCATCAGGGCGAACTGCGCAGGGCGCAAATGGACTCCGCCGCGCAGCTGGCCTTTGCCGGGGCCGGTGATGTGGCACGCCACCTCGCGCACTGCGCATCTGTTGCAGGCGATGGGCGATACCTGTCGTCGCTTACGCTTGACGAAGCGCTCGAGACGGCCGTTACGCTACTGGCTACCGAGATGGCCGCGGAAGCGGACCCGTCCTGGCCGTCGGCACCGGACGCGCTGCAATGCTATGTCGCCGACGCCGCGTTCAGCCCGTCAGGGGGAATCATCGTCGCCAGGATAGATGATGACGGCCAGTTGCTGGACTATCGCGCCGACCCTCACGGCGCGACCGGCATCTACCTGCAAGCTTTGCCCGCGCGCGGGCAAGGCGCCGATGCCCGCGGCCTGGAAGACGGTAATTCCGTTGGGGGTAGTGCGCGCTGGATACTGCGCCAGATCTCGCCGGAGCGGACAGGGATATATGGCGCATTCGACGCTACACCCTCTCCCGAAGTGTTCCAGGGAGTCGTCGAGGCCATTCTCGACGGGACAGTCCGGGTAGTTGTCTGGCTATCGGAAAATGAGGCGGGCAATCTACAGATCAATCTGGTCGAACCCGCTGAGGACGACGCGGCGGAATAGCCAGACGCGCCCCGCATTCCGACAACGGGCATTTTCCGTCGACAGGGCGGGCGGGAACGCTATCTTTTCACCATGTTCCATCGCTTCTTCACCGAATTGCGCGCCGCCAAAGTCCCGGTTTCGACACGGGAATACCTCACCCTGCTCGAAGCGCTGGAGAAGGGCGCGGTCTCGCCCGCCATTGACGATTTCTACGCCGTCTCCCGCGCGGCGCTGGTGAAAGACGAGCGCAATTTCGACAAGTTCGACCAGGTGTTCGGCCATGTCTTCAAGGGCGTGGAATTGCTGGGCGAGATGTTCAACGAGGCCGAAATCCCGCAAGACTGGCTGCGCAACGAGATGCGCCGCCACCTCACCGAAGAGGAAATGGCCGAGCTGGAGGCGATGGATTTCGACGAGCTGATGGACACGCTCAATCAGCGCCTCCAGGAGCAGACCGAGCGCCATGAAGGCGGCAATAAATGGATCGGCACAGGCGGCACCAGCCCGTTCGGCCATTCCGGCTATAACCCGTCCGGCGTGCGCATTGGCGGCCAGAGCCAGCACAAGAAGGCCGCCAAGGTGTGGGAGGCGCGCCGCTACAAGGATTATGATTCCGACCGGGAGCTGGGCACCCGCAATCTCAAACTCGCGCTTCGCCGCCTGCGCAAATTCGCGCGCGAAGGCGCGGCCGAGGAGCTGGACCTGTCGGGAACGATCAACGCCACCGCCAAGCAGGGCTGGCTGGATGTGAAGATGCGGCCCGAACGGCGTAACGCCATCAAGGTGCTGGTGTTTTTCGATGTGGGCGGGTCTATGGACCCCTATATCCAGCTGACCGAGCGGCTCTTCTCGGCGGCGAAATCGGTCTTCAAGTCGCTCGATTATTTCTACTTCCACAACTGCATCTATGAGGGGGTGTGGAAGTCGAATTTGCGCCGCCAGTCAGAGACGATGCCGCTCTTTGATGTGCTGCACAAATACCCGCACGACTACAAGGTGGTGATCGTGGGCGATGCCTCGATGGCGCCCTACGAGATCACCCATCCGGGCGGTTCGGTGGAGCACTGGAACGCGGAGGCCGGCGCGGTATGGCTGAAACGTATCGTGGATACCTACCCCCACCTCATCTGGCTCAATCCGCAGCCGGACAAATGGTGGCAGCACACCTATTCCATCGAGCTGATCCGCCAGATCATCGGCCCGCAGCGCATGTTCCCCCTTACGCTGGAGGGGCTTGATGGCGCGATGAAGGAACTGGCGCGGCGGTAGGGGGCGCTGAAATCCCGGAAGCGCGCAGCGCTATCCGGGACCTCGTGCAGGAAAAGCGGAGAGAGCCCCCGGGTCTCGCTCACGCTCGCCCGGGGTTTCAATTTATCCTGTTGAGCTTTCCCGTCCCCTACCCTGCCATCGCGTGATCGCCCGCATGGGGGAGGGAAAGCGCGCTTTCCACGCGGCGTACCCAGCCCTGCACGGCGGGAAAATCAGCAAGATCAAACCCGCCCTCATGCGCGACGCGGGTGTAGGCCACCAGCGCAATGTCCGCCAGGGTCAGCTGCTCAGCGACGAAATACTCGCGCGCCAGCAGGCGCATCTCCATCACGCCCAGCGCCCGGCGTCCCTTGCTGAGAAGGTCCGGGTCAAGATCGCTGGCGCGGCGGGCATGGAATCTGAGCTGGCTGCGGCGCACGGCGATATAGGGCTCGTGGGAGTATTGCTCCCAGAACAGCCATTCCATCATCTTGGCCCGGTCAAACGCGTCTTGCGGGATCAGGTCGGAGCCTTCGGCCATGTAGAGGAGGATCGCATTTGACTGGGCGAGCGTGCGGCCATCGCTGCGCTCCAGCAGCGGCACCTGGCCTGCCGGGTTCAGCGCGAGGAATTCATCGGTACGGCTGGCCCCCTTGAAGATGTCGATCTCGATCCATTCAAAATCCAGCCCCAGATGGCGCGCCGTCCACAGCGTCTTCAGGCAGTTGCCGCTCTCTTTGTGACCATAGAGTCTGAAGGCGTCCATTTGCCGCTCCCGCATCCGCCAATCCATTGCCCGGCATGGTAGAACCGCATGTGCGATTCTGACAGCGCAATCGGGCGTGGGGTGTATGAAGGCTTTCCAGCCGCGCCTTCGGGCCTGTATGACGGGTCCATGCCCGACAGGATGTTTGCGACATGACACTGCCCTTCGACGCCGATGATCTGAACCGCCGCACGCCGCCGCAGGACTGTGCCAGCATGACAGAAGTGCGTGACGGGGTGGACCGGCTGGACCGGGCGCTGATCGGCCTGATCGCCGAGCGCACGCGCTATATGGACGCCGCTGCGCGCATCAAGCCATCGCGCGATGTGGTGCGCGATGAAGACCGGATCGAGGATGTGATTGCCAAGGTGAAAGCCGCCGCGCGGGCCGCCGGCGTGCCGGAGACCCTCGCCGAGCCGGTCTGGCGCGAACTGGTGGAGCGCTCCATCCAGCACGAATTGCAGGTGTGGGACGCCACGCGCGAACCGCAGCGAAAGCGGTCCTGACCAGCCTCAAGCTGCGCGGCGCTCCAGCTCTGTATCGATGGCGCTCAGCGTTTCATCGGCCACGGTGCGGATAGCCTCCAGCGCAGCCGGATCATTTGCCCCGCTTTCCTGCGCGGCACACGCATCGCCCAGCGCCATCGCGCCCACGCCGCGCGCGGCGCCTTTTAGCGTGTGGAGCAGTCTTTGCCACAAGACCGCGTCATCGCCAGCGCGCGCCAACGCATCGAGCGTGGAGACGATCTGGCCACGCAAAAGCCCGTACAGCTCGACCTCCAGCGCTACATCCCCGCCGGTATAGCGGTGAAGGTGTGCGCCATCGAGCAGAGCGGTGTCTGCGCCTGCGCCTGTCCGGCCTTTATCCAGCATATGAAATCCGCCTGCCTGAATTGGCGCGGAGTATGGGGCTGGCGCGTTAACACTTGGCTCACAAATACGCTTAACAAGGAACAAACCGCAGAAGTTTCCCGTTGCCCACTGGCAAGGTGCCCTTCGGAACCCTAGCTTGACCCGTAGACACACCGCTGGCCGTGTGCATGTTTGCGCCCGGCGTATCCGCCCAGAACCACCTCGGAGGAGACGCTCATCATGTTATTGAATTTCACCGCCCGCACTGCCGCCCTGGCCCTTGCCAGTTTTGGCTTCGCTGGCGCTTCTGCCTGTGCAGAAAGCGCTGCCACCCACCAAGAGGAGACAGAATCCATGAGCGCCTTTTCCCTCCCCGATCTGCCATACGCCTACGATGCGCTGGAGCCGGTCATCGATGCCGAAACAATGGAACTGCACCATTCGCGCCACCACCAGACCTATGTAAACGGTCTGAACGGCGCGCTGGAAGACCGCTCCGACCTGCAGGGCACCTCACTGGAAGACATTCTGGCCCGCGTGTCGGACCTGCCAAAAGCCTTCCGCAATCATGGCGGCGGTCACTGGAACCATACCTTCTTCTGGGAAAGCATGACCGCGCCCTCCAACAGCGGCGCGCCCAGCGGCGCGCTCGCCGAAGCGATCAATGCGCGGTTCGGCTCGCTCGACGAGATGAAGAGCCAGTTCAATTCGGCCGGTGCCGGCCAGTTCGGCTCTGGCTGGGCCTGGCTGATCGTCAATGGCGATGGTGAGCTGGAAATCACCGCCACACCGAACCAGGACAATCCGCTGATGGACGTCGCCGGAACGCGCGGCACGCCCATTCTGGGCAATGATGTGTGGGAACACGCCTATTATCTCAACTACCGCAACCGGCGGGCCGACTATCTCGACGCCTGGTGGCAGGTGGTGAACTGGGATGTCGCGTCTGAGCGCTATGACGCGGCTGTGGCCGGGAACTAGCCCCGTTCCGCTTGCACCGATTGATGCATTAAGCCCCGGGCGGAAACGTCCGGGGTTTTTTGTTTTAAGCTCCCAAGATCAACCGTTTCACCGGCGTACGCCGGTGCCCAGTCCCTTTTTCTTGTTATGCTCCGCACATCCGTGCGTCGCTCCTCGCTAAAGCTGCGGGCGCGCGGTCGCGCTTTTCGGCGCTGCGCGCCGGGGAGCCAATCCCGCCCCCGTCAGGGGGCACTAGGCCGAACGGCCGCCCGCGACTTTTCGCGGAACATCGCAACGCGGATGCGTTGCGGAGCCAAGAGAGGCATGGGTCCCCGGGACCGCTGCGCGGCCCGAGGATGACAGTCCTGAAGGGCTAACGATCAGTTTGCTTCCGCCGCCTCTATCGCCGCGAACATGACCACAAGCCGCTCATCATGCTCTTCAGTCCAGCGCTGTGTCTCGAACTGGCGGGCAAGGTCTTCAGCCGCCGCGCGCGCAAAGACGGTATCGCCCGCCGCCAGGCCTGCTGATACCTTCTCTTCAGCGAGATCGGTCGCGAGCGGCACGAACTCCAGCACCAATGGGCGCAGCGTTTCCACCGCGTCCGCGTGATCTCCGGCTGCGCGCTGGGCCAAGGCCGCGTTGACACGCGCGAACACCGCGCTCATCCGGTACTCATAGCCAATCAGCGCCTCCACATCGCGCCTGCGCGGACCCGTCAGCGCGTCATCGAAATAATCGGCCAGCTGGTTGAAGCGCCGGGCGGAAAGGGCGTAATCACCCTCGCGATAAGCCTGATAGGCCTGCCCGGCGATGATACGGTAGCTGTGGCCATAAGCCATCCATTCCAGCGCCAGAAGCGTGTAGAGCGGCGGCGTCTCCAGCGGCCAGTCTTCTGGTGTTTCATTATACCAAAGCGGCGCGGGTTCCGCTGCGCCCGCCAGGGGTGCTGAGACGCCGCTACAGGCCATCAGGAGGACGATGAGGGCAAGGAGGCAGACGCGCATGAGACGGCTCCAGCGGGGCGAAAACCGCCCTTTGCGGCCATGTCATGCCAGAGCCCGCAATCTGCGCAACTGACAAGACTGGTCAGCCCATATCGATGTCTCCCCCCGCCTGCGGGGGGAGTGGTCCGAAGGACCGAGGGGGGGATTTTGAAGGGGAAAGATTCCCCCCTCCGTCAGCTTCGCTGACACCTCCCCCGTAAACGGGGGAGGACATCGTTCTACCCCGCCCGCCGCGCCTCTGCGCCACCTTCAGACAGCACGTCCTCGCGCACCGGGCGCGGCGCGCCGAAGAGATGGCCCTGACCATAGGCGATGTCGAGATCGAGGATTTCGACCACCATCGCCTCGGTCTCGATCTTCTCCGCTATGATGTCGACGCCATAGCGGGCAAACAGGCTGGCAATATCTTCGGGCGCAATCGTGCCGGGCTCGCGGCCCGCCACCGGCATGTGGCCGCCTGCCATCTCGATCAGGCGCACACCCTCCACCTTGGCAAAGCGCACGCCCGCGCGCTGCAGTTCGGCCAGATCCAGATTGAGATTGCTGACCTGATCAATGGAGAAGCGGAAACCGTAATCGGCGAGCCTTGCCATGTGGCGCGCGGCCACCGAGGAGCGCCCGTCAAAGGCCGCCTGCGGCATCTCGAAGATCAGCGAAGTGGCGAGATCGGAATTGCGGCGCAGGAAATCAAGGAAGGGCGGGAAAAACTCCTCATCGGTCAGCGAGCGCACCGAGATATTGCAGAAAATCCCCACGCGCCGGTCCGACTTGGTCAGCTTGCGCACGATCTGCACGCAGCGCAGCAGCAGGAGATTGTCTACCTCGGCGATGAGGCCATGCTCCTCAGCGGCTTTGAGGAAGCCCGCAGGCGTGACGACATTGCCCTTGGCATCGCGCAGCCGGGTGAAGCCCTCATAAAAATACGTGCGCCGCTGGGGCAGGCCGACAACCGGCTGCAGGTAAAGATCGACCCGGTTGGCATCGAGCGCATCGCGGATCAGCTCCACACGCGCCGAGCTGGACACGTTCGCCGCCGGCCCCGCGCCCGCCATTTCCAGCTTTTGCAGAATCTCGTTGAGCAGCTCATCGCCCGGCCCCTCGTCGCGCGCCGGTACGGCTGAGCGCGCATAGTTGGCGGGCGTAATCTGGGCTGACGGGCGGGCAGGCTGCGTGGCGAGCTGCGTTTCCACCTCTTCGATGCGCGCGCTGGCCAGCTCCAGCTCCTCGATCAGGGAGAGGTTCGCCGCACGCAGCTCATGCAGTGCCTTCTCGGTCGCCCGGCGCTCCTCGGCGCGCGCGGCTGCGGCATGCGCCTGTCCGGCGATCAGGAACACGACCGCGCCCATCACCCAGGCAAGCCCTGAGCTCATCAGGCCAAACCGCTCGAACGCCAGCGCCGCCACGATGGCAAGCATCGCGTAGGTAATGACGACGAGCATGTCTGTCGTGCGCGGTATGATGGCGAGACCTCCGTCAAATCCCCAGCACGCGAATCGCACACGTGCAGCGGCAAGCTTACGCTGCAATCGTCACAATGTCAGAGGCCGCAACGCAAAAGGGGCAGGCCTTTCAGCCTGCCCCTTCCGCAGATCACAGTACCTGCAAACCTAGCTCTGGGTGTGCGGTGCAATCTTGATTTCGACGCGGCGGTTCAGCGCGCGGCCCGCATCGGTGGCGTTGGAAGCAACCGGGTAGTCCGGGCCCGCGCCAGTGATGAAGAAGCGGCGGCCATCAACGCCGACCTGCTGCAGATAGCCGGCAACGGCCTGCGCACGCTGCGCAGACAGGCGCATGTTCAGCTCACGCCCGCCGGTGGAGTCGGTATGGCCGATCACGTCGACATAGGTCGCCGGATAGGTCTGCAGAACGTCGGCCACATCGTTGAGAATGGGGAAGAAGTTCGGCTCGATATTGGCCTGGCCGGTGGCGAAGGTCACATTGCCCGGCATGACCAGATAGAGGTCCTGACCTTCACGGCGCACGGTTACGCCGGACCCGCGCAGACGCTCGCGCATCTCGCGCTCCTGACGGTCCATATAGTTGCCGACAGCGCCGCCCGCGAGGGCGCCAATGCCTGCGCCGATCAGCGCGTTGCGGCGGTCATCGCCGCCCGCCAGCGTGCCGAGGGCAGCGCCCGCGAGCGCACCACCGAGAATGCCCGTGCCAGTGCGGTTCTGGGTGACATTGCCGTACTGGTCGGTGGTGGTGCAGGCAGCCGCCATGGTCAACGCCATGCCGGCAACAGTGAGAGAACGAAAGATCATGGCTATCAAGCTCCATGGTGACGTGAACGAATTAGGCCCCGAAGACTAGCGCGTCCGGTCGCCTCTGGCCACGAAACTTACGCGACAGAGAGATGAACGCAGCTTGAATGATCCGGGTAAACGCATGAATGCGAAAAAGGCTCCCTGCAATCGCACCCGCCCCTTGACGCTAACCGGCCCCCTGCTTATCTCCGGCGGACTGGCAGCCGGGAGCATCGAGTGCTAACGGGACTGAGCCAGAACTCATTATGTTTGCGGGCGCCAACTGCCTGCGCCCAGAAAATGGAGACGTGACGCGATGACTTTTCGTCCTCTGCATGACCGCGTGCTCGTGAAGCGCGTCGAGGAAGAATCCAAGACCAAGGGCGGGATCATCATTCCCGACACGGCCAAGGAAAAGCCCCAGGAAGGCGAAGTGATCGCCGCTGGCAGCGGCACCATCAAGGATGATGGCACCGTGCGCCCGCTGGACGTGAAAGCCGGTGACCGCATCCTGTTCGGCAAATGGTCGGGCACCGAAGTCACGGTTGACGGCCAGGAACTCCTCATCATGAAGGAATCCGACATCCTCGGGATTGTCGGCTAGGTCTGGTCCAAACCTTTCCCTATTCAATCGACTGATCGAACAAGGAGCTGACACACATGTCCGCTAAAGAAGTCAAGTTTGGCGCCTCTGCGCGCGAACGCATGCTCAAGGGTGTCGATACCCTTGCCAACGCCGTGAAAGTGACCCTCGGCCCGAAAGGCCGCAACGTGGTCATCGAGAAGTCCTTCGGCGCGCCGCGCACCACGAAAGACGGTGTTTCGGTCGCCAAGGAAATCGAACTGGAAGACAAGTTCGAGAACATGGGCGCCCAGATGGTCCGCGAAGTCGCTTCGCGCACCAATGACGAAGCCGGTGACGGCACCACGACCGCCACGGTTCTGGCCCAGGCCATCATCCGTGAAGGCATGAAGTCTGTGGCCGCCGGCATGAACCCGATGGACCTGAAGCGCGGTATCGACAAGGCCGTTGCCAAAGTCGTCGAGGACATCAAGGCCAATTCCACCCCGATCAAGGGTTCTTCGGAGATTGCCCAGGTCGGCACGATTTCGGCCAATGGCGAAAAAGAAATCGGCGAGATGATCGCCCGCGCCATGGAAAAAGTCGGCAATGAAGGCGTGATCACGGTCGAGGAAGCCAAATCCCTCGAAACCGAGCTGGATGTCGTTGAAGGCATGCAGTTCGACCGCGGCTACCTGTCGCCCTACTTCGTGACCAATGCCGAGAAGATGGCTGTCGAGCTGGATGACCCCTACATCCTGCTGTTCGAGAAAAAGCTCTCCTCGCTGCAGTCCATGCTGCCGGTCCTGGAAGCCGTGGTGCAGTCCAACCGTCCGCTGCTCATCGTGGCTGAAGATGTCGAGGGCGAGGCGCTGGCCACGCTCGTCGTCAACAAGCTGCGTGGCGGCCTGAAAGTGGCTGCCGTGAAGGCTCCGGGCTTTGGCGACCGCCGCAAGGCCATGCTGGAGGACATCGCTGTCCTGACCGGCGGCCAGGTTGTCTCCGAAGATCTCGGCATCAAGCTGGAAAACGTCACGCTGGACATGCTGGGCACGGCCAAGCGCGTCTCGATCACCAAGGACGACACCACCATCGTTGACGGTGCTGGCGAGAAGTCCGCGATCGAAGGCCGCGTGAACCAGATCCGCAAGCAGATCGAAGACACCTCGTCTGACTACGACAAGGAAAAGCTGCAGGAACGTCTGGCGAAACTCGCCGGCGGTGTGGCCGTGATCAAGGTCGGCGGCGGCTCCGAGATCGAAGTGAAAGAGCGCAAGGACCGTGTTGACGATGCCCTGAACGCCACCCGCGCTGCGGTGGAAGAAGGCATCGTGGCCGGTGGCGGCGTGGCCCTGCTCAAAGCGGCCAAGGCCCTTGAAGGCCTGGAAGGTGACAATGCCGACCAGACCCAAGGTATCGCCATCATCGCGCGCGCCATCCAGGCGCCGATCCGCCAGATCTCCGAAAACGCCGGGGTCGAAGGCTCCATCGTTGTCGGCAAGATCCTGGAAAACAGCTCGCACGGTTTCGGCTTCAACGCCCAGACCGAAGAGTATGGCGACATGTTCGCCTTCGGCATCATCGACCCGGCCAAAGTGGTGCGTACTGCCCTGCAGGACGCGGCCTCTGTCGGCTCGCTGATGATCACGACCGAAGCGGCCGTTGCCGAACTGCCGAAGAAAGAATCCGCTCCGGCCATGCCGGGTGGCGGCATGGGCGATATGGGCTTCTAGGCTCTGTCCTCTTAGCGACTACCGAAAGGGCGGCTCATCTGAGCCGCCCTTTTTGCTTCTCAGTTGGACGGAATTTAAGATGGATGTCATGTCGCGGTAAGGCGCCGCACCCCTTTATTCCCCCCATCAAGGGAGGAACACGTCCATGAAACATCTCATCTGGGCCGTAGCGGCCAGCCCGCTGCTCATCGCCGCCACACCGGCTCCGCCAGAACCGCCTCATCCGCCGCGCATGGTGATGGTCGAGCGGGCCGGAGCGCCTCCCGCCCCCGCCGCACCGGGCCGTCATGGCCGGGTGATGCTGGAATTCACGCTTGATGAGGAGACGGGCTGGACGGACGAACACGACGCCATTCTGGACGAGGCAATGGAATCCCTGCGCGCGGCGCTGGATGCCCTGCCCGGCCGCGTAGAGGCGGATATCGGCCTGCACTGGCGTGACCGCGAGTTTGGCCCTGCTGACCGGGAACGCGTCCGGGCGATGGTCGAACGCGCCCGCGACCGGGCCGCCGAGGCCCGCGCTGAAGGCGAGCATGCAAGGCAGGCCGCACACCTTGCCCGCCTGCACGGCGAACGCGCCCATGCGATCGGCCTGCGCGCCGGTGCGCGCGGGATGGAAGCAGGTCTGCGTGCCATAGACGAGGCGCTGGAACGCGGAGAGGTCACGCGCTACGGCGAAACCCGCCCGATGACGGCGGAGGAGCGTGCAGAGCTGATAGAGGCTCGCGCCCGCCTGGAAGCCCGCATCGCCGAGTTCCGCAACGAGCACGCCGTCTTCCTGGGCGATGACGCCGAGGGCGAGCGCCGCGTGGTCGTCCTGCGCCGCGACGGCGCGCCCCCGGAGACGATGGAATGGCGAGACCGTTCAGAGCGCCGCAATGTCCGCATTGAAGACCGCGATGGCCGCCTGCGCGTCTGGCTGGACGGCGAAGAGCTGGAAGGCGATGCCCTGACCGGCTGGCTCAACTCCGAAGAAGGCCAGCGCATGATCCGCCAGCGCCCGGAACCGGTGTTGGCCGGTGGGGAGTAGGAACAACGCATTGTCATGGCCCGGTTTATCCGGGCCACCCATGCCTGAGAGCTTGTATTTCGGGCCGTAAAGCGGCCCGCAAGGCCGACCGGCCGCCCGCGACTTTTCGCGGAACATCGCAACGCGGATGCGTTGCGGAACTAAAGAGGCATGGGTCCCCCGGACCGCTTCGCGGCCGGAGGATGACAGCCTTGCTGAGCCGTACGCGACCCCAAACCAAAAAAAGGCCCGGCATCCAGAAGATGCCGGGCTTTGAAATTTTGGTTGGTCGATAAGAGACGTCTCCTCCCCAGAGCCGTCACTCAAGAAGACAAGACGGTCAGGCCCTGTCTGTTAAAGAAACTGACTCGATGGCTCGCATCCGTCAACCCTTTAATGCAAGGCAGGTTTTCGTTTTTGCCGCAGCGCACCCATTATCCGCGCGCGGACAGACGGGTGAGGATCGCCGATACCAGTTCGCTGCGCGGCACCGAGAATTGCTGCTTCTGCTCTTTCCACTCATCGCGGTCGGTGATCGATTCGGCGAGTTCCGCGCCGAGTTTGAGATCCTTGATCTGGGCGGTGCCGCTGGCGAACTCCTCCTCGCCGCAGATGACGGCAAAGGCCGCATCGCGCCGGTCGGCGTATTTGAGCTGCTTGCCCATATTGCCATTGCCGGTAAAGGCTTCCGCGCGCAGGCCCGCGGCGCGCAGTTCAGCGGCCATCGCGAAATAATCTGCCATACGGGCCTTGTCGGCAGCGACCACGATGACGAGCGGCGCAGCATCGGCCCCTTCCAGACGTCCCAATGCGGAAAGAGCGGCGGCAAACCGGCTAACCCCGAAACTAAAGCCCGTCGCGGGCACTTGCTGGCCGGTAAAGCGCGCGACGAGATCATCATAGCGCCCGCCGGAGGCCACCGAGCCGAACTGCATCGGGCTGCCATCGGCGTAGGTGGGGGTGGCCAGCAGCTCGGTCTCGAAGACCGGGCCAGTATAATAGCCAAGCCCGCGAACGACCGTAGTGTCGATCATCCACGCCCCAGATATTTCCAGCGCCCCAAGGATATCGGCTATGGCTTCCAAGTCGGCAAGAGCGGCACTTCCGCCACGAGACCCTGAAAGCAGCGGCTTTAAACCATTCAGAACGGCATCAGCTGGCTCTTTCGTTGAGTCCATTTCCCATTGGGCGACGTTCTTTGAATGGCTGATGAAATTCAAGACAAGCCGCCGTTGCGCCTCGTCCAGCCCGGCCCCTTCAGTGAAGTCGCCGCTTTCGTCCTTGCGGCCCTTGCCGAGCAGAAGCTCCACGCCCTCCATGCCCAGCCGGTCCAGCTTGTCGATGGCGCGCAGCACGCGCATGCGGCGCGTATCGTCGGCGGACCCGAGGCTTTCCAGCACACCATCCAGCAGGCGGCGATCATTTACCCGGATGACAAACTCGCTGTCATTCAGGCCAGCCGCGCGCATCACTTCTGCGGCGAGCGCGATCATCTCCGCATCGGCGGCAGGGCCGGAGGCGCCGACATTATCGGCATCGCACTGGACGAACTGGCGGAAACGGCCCGGCCCCGGCTTCTCATTGCGCCAAACCTCGCCGAACTGATAGCGGCGATAGGGTTTGACCAGATCCTGAAAGCCTTCGGCCGCAAAGCGCGCGAGCGGAGCGGTCAGGTCATAGCGCAGCGCCATCCATTGCCCGTCATCATCCTGCATGGCGAACACGCCCTCATTGGGACGGTCCTCGTCTGGCAGGAACTTGCCGAGCGCATCGGCATACTCGAACGCAGGCGTTTCCAGCGGCTCAAACCCCCAGCGCTCATAGACGGCAGAGGCGGCACTCACCAGCGCGCGCTCGGCCCGGATCACATGGGCGGCCCGGTCCTCGAACCCGCGCGGGCGGCGCGCCTTGGGACGGAAGGTTTTCTCTTTGGCCATGGGTGTGATCCGTGAAACGGGAACGGGAATGGAAACGCTATCGAAAGGAGGGCCGGAGTAGCCTTTGCACGCGCCGCTTTCAAGCGGCCCGCCCCTTGCACGGTCATCAACTAGCCGTCCATGCTTTAAAGGCCAGTGTTCCAATGCAGCTCATACGCGCCCTCGCCGCATGCCTTCTCCTGCTCGCCGCTGCCACCTCGCCGGTCTTTGCACAGGATGCGGGACGCCTGATTGCGCTCTCTGAGCGCTTGCAGGGCGAGGCCGAGGCGCGGGCGGACCTGCTCGAGGCAGGCAGCGCTCCCACCGCCGAAGCCGAAGATCCGTTTATGGCCGATACAGTGCGGTTCTCGGCGGACATGCGCGCATTGGCGCTTCATATCGATACGCATGGCGGCCCGGCTGATCTGCCCTGCATCTTCCGGGGCATGGCCGAGGACGCGGACCTACGCCGCACGGCGCTGGAGGCTGACCCGGCAAGCGCGGAAGACTACCGCCAGCTGGCGCGCACCTTCTCTCACGCCGTCATCATCGCAGCGGATGTGGAAACCGAAGGCGCCGATACCGGCTTTCCGCCTTCCTGTCCGTCTGCGGGATAGATGAAACCCCGGACGCGCAGCGATCCGGGGCCTCTCTCAACGTGTTCTGCACGAGGTCCCGGATGGCCCTTCGGACCTCCGGGAGTTCAGATCGAACTGTTGCTGAACCCCCGGAACCGCGTTCGCGGTATCCGGGGCCTGTTGCGATCACCTGCTTCTAGTCGACGTATTTCACGTTGCAGCCATAGGGCTGGGTCTCGGGCGTTTCCACCTCTTCACCCGCCAGCACGGCATTGAGCGCGATCTGCGCATAGGGGATGGGGTCGGGATCGCCAGCGCGCGGACGCGGCTGGTCATCAATACCGCCATTATAGCGCAGCGTGCCTTCGCCATCGATCACATACATGTGCGGGGTGGTGCGGGCATCATAGGCGCGGCCGATCACGCCTTCCGGGTCCATGAAGACGTGGGCGACATTGGCACCGCGCTCGACATTGAGCTCCAGCGCGCGTTCGGCGCTGACATAGCCCTGCTCGCCGGGGGCCGAGGAGATCACCTGGATCCAGACAGCGTCATTGCCGGCCGCTTCATCCTGGAGGGACTGCATATTGCCCTGATAGTGGCGCACCACGAACGGGCAGTCATGATTGGTCCATTCCAGCATGACGGTCTGGCCGGCAAAATCGGCCAGCGTGACCGTCTCGCCGGTCGCGGTGGTGGCGGTGAAGTCGGGCGCGCGTTCGCCGATTACCGGGCTGGCATGAGCGGGAGCGCCGAAGCTCAGCGCGGTCGCGGCAAGAAGGCTGGCGGTAAGCGTAAAGGTGCGGCGGGAAATGGCCATGGCGGGAAGTCTCCTTCAGGTTAAAGGGCAAGGCTTCGAGTGGCACTAGTTACCGGCGGCAGCCTCCACCGCCCGGATCATGATGGTCTCAGTCAACAGCGGCGGAAGGATGTCCGGCTCTCCGCCATCTGCCGGGTACATAAGGTAGAATGGAACACCGGGTGCGCCATGCTCGGCAAGTACCCCGGCGATCACAGGATCGCGATTGGTGAAGTCCGCGCGTAGCAACGCGACGTTGTTTTCGGCGAAGGCTGACCGCACGCGATTGTCTGCCAGCGCGCCCAGCTTGTTGACCTGACAGGTCACACACCAGGCGGCGGTAAAGTCGACGAACACAGGCCGCCCCTCGCTGCGCAGCTCCTCCACCCGGGCCGGGCTCCACTCTTCATACTCCCCATTACCCGCCGCAATGGCCGCTGGTTCCAGATTGGCTGTTGTCCAGAGTGCGCCGGCGGCCAGCAGCACACCGGCAATGCCTGCCGCACGCGAAAGCAGGGTCGGCGAGCGGAGGGCCCAGACCGCAAAGCTGATCGCCAAAAACAGGACGAGTATCCAGAGCACGCCAGCTGCGCCGGTCTGCACGCTCAAGACCCAGACCAGCCAGATCGCCGTGGCAAACATGGGGAAGGCAAGGAATTGCTTGAAGCGCTCCATCCACACGCCGGGTTTGGGCAGGAAGGCGAGCAGGCGCGGCTCGAAGCTGACGATCACGAAGGGCAGGGCAAGGCCGACGCCCAGGAAGGCAAAAATGGTCAGCGAGGCAAGCGGCGGCTGGGCCAGCGCAAAGGCGAGCGCGCTCGCCATCACCGGCGCAAGGCAGGGCGCAGCCACGAAGACAGCCAGAACGCCTGTCAGGAACGCACCCGAGCGGTCATTGCCCTGCACGCTGCCGCCGACATTCTGCAGGGACGTCCCGATCTCGAAGAAGCCGAGAAAATTGAGACCGATGAGGAACATCAGCGCGGCAAGGCCGGCAACCACCCATGGCTCCTGCAGCTGGAAGCCCCAGACCTCCATGCCGCCGAGGCCGCGCAGCGCCAGTACAAGGCCACCGAGCGCCAGGAAGGTGATAATCACCCCTGCCCCGAAGATCAGGCCCAGCTCGCGCGCATGGGCACGCTCCGCGCCGCGTTTTTGCACGATGGTGAGCGCCTTCATGGACAGGATCGGGAACACGCATGGCATGAGATTGAGGATCAGGCCGCCAACAAGCGCAAACAGGGCGGCCTGCCAGAAGCTGATGGCCGGTGCAGGCGTGCCACCGCCAGAGCCCCCGGTTGCTGCCGTGACAGGCGCCGGCGCGGCCAGATCGTTGACCTGCTCATCCGCTGCAGCCGTCACCTCGATGACGCGGCGCTGCCAGTTGCGGCCCGTAAACGCCTCGAACGACAGAACCCCGGTATAATCGGCATTGATGGCATTACGGGTGAGGAAGCCGGGCGTCAGGTCGATACGGGCAAACCCGTCCTCGATGCGCGCGGGCTGCGGCGCGCTGTGATTCACCACACCGCCATCATGCGGGAAGAAATAGAGCTCGCGTATTCCGTCAGGACCGGGCGCGAATGTGTCACCAGCCAATGTCAGGATCAGGGCATCGCCGTCATGGATCAGGCCGGCTTCTATGTCCACGCCCCGTTGCGGTGCCAGAGCGAAGGCTGCCTCGATCAGACGGGCGCCATTGGCATCGTCAACGCTCTCTCCGATCTCCAGTGTAATCTCGAACGTGGCATCCTCGGGGATGCAGATATCCTCGCAGACCAGCCAGGTGCCTTCGCCGGTAATGGTGACTGTGCCGGGCTCTGCATCAGCCGGTACCGTCACCGGCACGGGCAGCGTGACCCGATCCTCATAGCCGTAATTGGTCAGCGGGCCGAGCCGGTAAGTGTCCGGCGCGGGCCACACCATCTCGCCAACGGTCCATCCCTCGGGAAGGTCCAGGAACAGGCGGGTCGCTTCGCCGCTATCGCCGGGATTGCGCCAGTAGGTATGCCAGTGCGGGGTGATTTCCTGATGCAGGGCGAGGCGGAAGGTTTCGCCCGGCGCTACCGAACTGCGGTCGCTGACAAGGCTCGCCTCGACCATCGGCCCGCTGGCGCTTTGCGCGGCCGCCAGTCCGGTCGACAGAAAAAGGGCGGCAAGGCATCCGGCAAGAATGGCGCGCAGCAAGGCAGTCTCCCTACATTCATCTTCCGATGCAGCCGACAGATATAGCTGTCATTCCAATCGGTAACGAGGGGGCTGACGGTCTTGTGATCTGCACGCGGCAGCCAGAAACGCAAATGGCGGCCCCAGAGGGACCGCCATTACAACTCTATCGCCGTATGAAGGCCGGTTTATGCCTCGGGCGGAGGCGGCGCCATGGTGGGTTGAGCAACCGCCGCAGTCACCTTCTGGCCATTGCGTGATGCAGCGCGCGCCAGCAACTGGTCCCATCGAGCCATTGAGAGCAGATGCGCATAGATTGCGCCAAGATACCGATTGTCGCGAAGCTCCTCGAGGGTTTTGGTCGGCAACGCATTCACTTTTGCCAGCGAAATGCCCCAGTAAGTGGCAACAACCTGCGGCTTGCCGACGGGTTGGCCCGCATTGTCGCGCGGTTGGAAATTGGTCTCTTGCTCTTCAAACAGGTCCAGCTCCTTCATCCGGTCAATGAAGGCCTGGGTTGCGGCTACGTCCGCTTCAAAACGCCGGACAAAGTCAATTGCGCGGTTGGTGAATTCGGACGGTTTCCCGTCTTCGTCGAAGAACGGCACGTCTGGCGTGTCCGAGAAGAGGTGCGAACCGGCGTCGACGCAAACGGTGAAGCGGTCTTCCTCGTTGGTGTGCACTGCACCCACGAACGGGTAGCGCCGGATATAGGCCGGCACGTAACTGAAGGGCGAGAATGCCCCCGTCGCAGGGTCTACAAACAGGTTCTCTCCCGCCTGCAGCCCCATGACAGCGACCACTGTCTTGGTGTCACCCAGGAATATGAGCGGGAACACACCACCAGCATTCGCAAACTCGCCAACAGTGACCGGCACAAAATGGGTCTCGTTCAGGAAGTCGAACGGACGATCACCGTACTTCAGCCCCTTGCCCTTATGAGCTTGGGCGTTGAGTGGCTCGGGCTTCTTGTAAAGCGGCAATGTCCCCTTGATTTCGGGCATTCCCTGATTGGCGTCGGCCATTTGTAATTCCCCTTGAAAAAACACTTGCGGGCTTGTTAGCGGAGCAGCCTTTCCAAGGCAACACAGCCCCGCACGTTAGTCGTGCAGGGCTGTATGCAAGCCTCTTGCCAGCGAGAACTAGAAACGTGTCGCCAGCGCCACCCGCACATTACGGCC
Source organism: Glycocaulis sp. (assembly GCF_051859565.1). Lineage (GTDB taxonomy): Bacteria > Pseudomonadota > Alphaproteobacteria > Caulobacterales > Maricaulaceae > Glycocaulis. The sequence goes on along the minus strand of NZ_JBHYFK010000002.1, from coordinate 469,584 downwards.
CGGCAGCGGGATGTAATCCTTCAGGAAGGAGGAGTGGATGCGCGCTTCCTCATCGGTGATATTGCGCACTGCGAAGATCAACTGGACGTCACGCTCGGCAAACGGACGCCAGCGGGCATCCGCATTGAGCAACGTGTAGCCGTCTGTCGGCAGTTCGTTCTCGAACACGCGCGTCTGCTCACTCACGAAGCGGGCTTCGGTGCGCAGCGAGAGCGGGCCATTGTCGGCGGTGACCGAAAGCGCGCCAGACATAGGCGAGATACGCGGCAGATTGCCTCCACCATCGATTTCGCCGCGCACATAGTCGATGCTCGCCTCGCCGGTGAAGTCAAAACCTGACAGGGCAAACAGAGGTGCGCTGATACGCGCTTCAAATCCGTAGAGGCGTGCATCTTCCTGACGGAATTCCAGAACCGGCAGGCCATCCTCTTCCGCCCCCGTCGGGAACAGTTCGATGAACCCGTCATAGTCGGCATAGAACACCGACGCTTCCGCGCTGAGGCCCCCGGCGGACGTGTAACGTGCCGTGCCTTCAATCGACCACGCCACTTCCGTCGACAGGTCGAGATTGCCTACCTCATAAGCCTGGGTGGCCAGATGCGGACCGTCGGCAAACACTTCCACATCGCTGGGCGCGCGTTCGGAACGGGACAGCGTTCCGGCCAGGAACCAGCCCTCTGCCGGGCGCAGGAATACCGCGCCAGACGCCGAGACCGAGTTGAAGCGGCGGTTGGCACTCTGCGCCGTCAGCTCGCGCGTGTCGGCACGGGCACCGATCTCCACGCCCCAGCTGTCAAAATCCCAGCGTTCGGTAGCGAACAGGCCGAAATCCTGGGTGGTGACAGCCTCGATGAAAGCTTCGTCGCCGGTCGCTTCGAAGTCCTGGGTGAGCGCCGTGGCACCCCAGGCACCCTGACGCTGGTCTCCATGGCCGTGCCGCAGCTCAACGCGGGCTTCAAAGCCCTCCTTGTCGAAAATGGTCTGCTCGTCATCCTCGATTTCGGCATGAACATAGTCGGCATAGGCCAGCGACCAGCGCACCCGGTTAAAGAAACCGTTGAGGGCAATCTCGCCGCGCAGGTCCACGCGGGTCTGCTCCAGCACAAGGCGCGGCGCGTGTTCATGACCATGATCATGGTCGTGATCATGATCATGGTCATCGTCGTCGTGATCATCATCATGATCGTGGTCGTCGTGATGCGGGTGGACGTGGCCGGGAATGCCGTACTCGGCCTCGGTGCGCTTGAACCCGATGCCGACAAAACCCCAATTTCCGACAATCGACGCACCCAGCGAGCCGGACTCAAACACATAGTCGGTGTCCGGGGCGAAGCCGAATGCCTCCTCATCATGATGGTCGTGGTCATGATCGTCATGATCGTCATCGTCGTGATCATCATGATCATGATCGTGATCTTCCATGGCCCGCAGGCGCGCGGACTCCGCAAAGCCGGGAATATCATAGGCGCGGGCCTGACGGCGCTGGAATTCGCCCTGTGCAACCAGTTCGCCCCACACAAAGCCACCGCGGAAAAAGCCCTCGCGGCCTTCATTGCCTGAAGTTGCGCCCAGATAGACTTCGCCGAAAACCGGGTTTTCCGGCATGGTCTCAGGGATACGGCCATCAAACACGTTGACCACGCCGCCAATCGCGCCGCCGCCAAATCCGATCGCAGCCGGGCCGCGCAGCACTTCAACGCCCGTGGAGCCGAGCACATCCACCGCTACAGCGTGGTCCGGACTGGAGGACGAGGCATCAAGCCCGTCGAGTCCATTGATCAGCACGCGTACGCGCTCCGAGCCGAGGCCCCGGATAACCGGGCGGCCGGACGCAGGGCCAAAGAAGGTGGTCGACACGCCGGGCAGGCGCTCCAGCGTCTGGGCAATATTGCTGTCGAGATTACGGATCAGCTCATCGCGGTCGAGCACATCGACCGACCCGGTCACGGAATCGCGCGACACGGCCAGCGCCGAGGAGGTCACCGTGATGGTTTCCACTTCGTCAGCGAATGTGTCAGCCAGCGCGCCGCTGGAAGCGGCAGCGAGGACTGAGACGCTGGCGGCCAGCATCAGGGAGGTGCGCGCGTGTTTCATGATGGCTCCTGCATTCGTGGGGAGATCACGCCGCCGGCCAAGCCAACAGCGCAACGTTATACTGTTGCGCGATGTCATATTATTACATAACGCTCGCTGGCAACCCCGCGCGCTGCACCCATATGCAGAAAGGCTCGCGCTTTTGCCGCGATCGCTGTATCGGTGAGGCTTATGGGACACACGCACACCAGTACCGAGACCAAGCTCGCCAAGGCAGACGCCTTGTGCGCGCAGAAAGGCCTGTCGCTCACCCCCTTGCGCAAGCGCGTGCTTGAGCTGCTGCTGGAGGCGGGCGGGCCGGTGAAGGCGTATGATCTTCTGGCTGCGCTGAAACCCGATGGCAGCGCCCAGCCACCAACCATTTACCGGGCGCTCGACTTTCTCACCCAGGCCGGCCTTGCCCACCGGGTAGAGGCGCTGAATGCCTATCTGGCCTGCGTCCACGGGCATGGTGACGAGATTGCCGAGCTGTTCATCTGCGAGACCTGCGGCACGGTGCGCGAGCAGCACGCCCCTGCCCTGCCCGACCACACGCCGGAAGGCTTTCAGATCGCCCGCTCCGTGCTGGAGCATTACGGGCGCTGCGCAGCCTGCAGCAAGGCGTGACGCGCCAGCCCGAACCGGCCTAGGCTTTTCCCCGTCAGACAAAGAGGCGGGAGGCCAGCATGCAAGAGCTGTGGCGCGGCAATGCGAATGCGTGGGAGTGCGATGAGCTGGGGCACATGAATGTGCGCTTCTACATCGCCAAGGCCATGCAGGCGGTCGGCACGCTGTCCGACCTTGCCGGTATGCGCCATGCCTTCCGCAGCGACGCCATCGCCACGCTAATCACGCGCGAGCTGCAGGTGCGTTATCTTGCCGAATGCCATGCCGGTGTGCCGCTGGTGATCCGGGGCGGGGTCACGGATATCGGTGAGGACAGTGTGGAGCTGGCCCTTATCATGGAGCACACCGTCAAGGAACGCCCGGCGGCAAGCTTCCTCATCCGGCTCGATCATTGCGATCCGCGTTCGGGCAAGCCCTTCAAATGGTCAGACCGGCTGCGCGAAGGGCTGGAAGCCTTAAGCATCGAGCGGCCTGCCGAAGTGACGCCGCGCACCCTCACCGCCTCCAAACCGCGCAGCGACATCTCGCTGACACTTGCCGACAGGCTGGGCATGGCGGTGACAGGACGCGGCCGGTTCGGGCCGGAAGATGCCGATATTTTCGGGCGCATGCGCGCGGAATCCGCCATCGGCAAAACCTCCGACAGCGTGATCCATTTCAGGGACGGCTTCCCCGAAGAATGGTCCGCCCATGGCGACGGGGCCGGGCTGGAGCTGGGCGGCGCGCTGCTGGAAGCGCGCATCATCTATCGCCGCCTGCCTTTGCCCGGAGATGGCTATCTGATGCGTTCCGGGCTTATCGGCGCGAACGAGAACGTCCGCTCGCTGGTCCACTGGATGCTGGACCCTGTTAGCGGCCAGCCGCTCTGGTCCATTGAGGGCGTCGCCTGCATGATGGACCTCAAAGCCCGCCGCCTATTCAAGACACCGCCTGAACGGCTGGCGGAGCTGCGTGCGAAGGTGATCGAGGGTTTGAGCGTTTAGGCGGGCTCACGCCTCTTACCTCGTCGTTCCCGCGCAAGCGGGAACCCAGAGCCCCATGCACCGTCTTTGCCCTACGATCTCGCGAAACACAACACCTGCGCGGGGGTGACGAAGTTCAGACTGGCAAACACAAAAAAGCCGGGCATCACCCGATCTAGACCCCCGCTTCTTTCTGATGCCAGATCGCGAGGATCGTCACGGTATCCGCATCGATATGGTATCGGACGACATATCCGCTATCGCCAAAGTCGATGAGCCATTCGCGGAACGGCTCGGGCAAGTCATCAACCAGCCGGCCCATGCGCAGATACGCGCCAAGGACTTTCACGCCCTGCCGGATTGCCTCACCCGCGCGGCCTGCGGCATCCGCGCTTTTGGGCTGCAGGAAGCCGCGCAAGCGCGGCAAATCCCGGATCGCCGCCGGGGCAAAAATTACTTGCGGCATACGGGGGCAGGACGCTCATTGTCAGTTCCCCAGCTTGCCAGCCATTCATCAACCTCTTCGGCTGTTGCCTGCTGCCCGCTCGCCTGAAACTCTTCCCATGCGTCAATCGTCGCCCGGCGCAGCGCCTCACGCTTTTCCTCGCGCTCGACATACTGCGAGATGGCTTCGCGCATGATCCAGTGCGACGAGCGCTTCCTTGTCCTGGCAAGATCCTGGACACGGCGCTTCATGTCATCATCCAGCTTGATGGAGGTTGGCGATGTCATGGTGATCCTCCAGACTAATAGGTAATACTATTTGCGCTAAGGTATGAGAGGCGTGCCCGCCTGTCCACCGGATCGGCAAATGACGAGACGTCAGGAGGAGGTGGTGGAGGGTTTGAGCGTTTAGGGTTGCCCTGGCATCTTCGCGGCATTCAGCGCCGGTCTGACACTTTCGGTGAGCAGATACATATCCTTCGATATAGCGCATTACGCGGCGCTTTGCGTCGCCATTCGTGCCACACTGGCTGCTCTCACCCGTCGCGGAGGCCCGCCCCATGAGACGCACGATCAACGACCTCATTGCGCATATCCAAGCGCTGGAAGACGAGCTGGAAACGGAGCTGATCGCGCGGCGGCGCGAGCTCGGGGTACGCTGGAAGGAAGGCCGGGCTGTCTTCGGCCGCGAACTGACGGCCAGCCATCACAAGCTGAAAATGTCGGCGGGGCGGTTTCTGGCGAAGTCGGGGCTGTTGGAGATTCTCACCTCACCCTTCATCTACGCGGTAGCGATTCCGGTGGCGCTGCTCGATCTGACGGCCAGCCTGTTCCAGGCGATCTGTTTTCGCGTCTACGGGCTGCGGCAGGTGAAGCGGCGCGAATATCTGGTGTTCGACCGCCACCGCCTGCCCTATCTGAATGTGCTGCAAAAAATCAATTGCCTCTACTGCTCCTACGCCAACGGCGTGCTCGCCTATGTCCACGAGATCGCCTCACGCACCGAGCAGTACTGGTGTCCGATCAAGCACGCCGAACGCGTGAAGGGGACGCACCGGCGCTATGCGGAGTTTCTCGATTACGGCGATACGGAGAACTACCCGGAGACCCTGGAGCAGCAGCGCGCGCGCCTCAAAGCGGAGACGGAGGAGACTTAGGGGGCAAGCCCCGCCAAGCCTCCTCCGCGTTTCTCAGGCCGCCTTCTTATCCGGATTGAACCGGGCGTAGAAGGTTTCCTTCTTCGCTGCCATGTCGCGCAGGAGCTGGGGCACTTCGAACGGCTTGCCGTACTTCTTGGCCAGCTCGTCGGCACGTGCCACGAACTTGTCTGTGCCAACCGTGTCGATGAAGGAGATCACCCCGCCGGTATAGGGCGCAAAGCCCCAGCCCAGGATGGAGCCGACGTCGGCCTCGCGCGGGTCTTCGACAATGCCTTCAGCCATGGTGCGGGCCGCCTCGATGGCTTGCGCATAGAGGATGCGGTCCTTGATCTCGCCCACGCTGGGCTGCTGGTCTTCCGCCAGCAACTTGCCGCCCGGAGCGAACTGACCGAGTTCTTCCCACAGGCGCTTGCCGCCCTCCTCGTAGACGTAGAAGCCCTTGCCATTCTTGCGGCCATAACGGCCGAGCTCATACATCTTTTCGATGACCTGTGCGTTGGGCGTGTCCTCAAACTGGTCGCCCAGATCCTTCTTGGTCTGCTGGAGCACCTTGTAGCCCAGATCGATGGCCACCTCGTCCTGCAGGGAGAGCGGGCCGACGGGCATGCCCGCCATTTTCGCCGCATTCTCGATAAGGGCGGGTTTGACGCCTTCGGTCAGCAGATACATGCCCTGCTCGATATAGCGCATCACGCAGCGATTGGCGTAGAAGCCGCGCGTATCGGCCACCACAATCGGCGTCTTCTTGATCTTGCCGACAAAATCGATGGCGCGGCTGACGGCGAGATCGCCCGTCTTCTCGCCCACGATCAGCTCGACCAGATTCATCTTCTCGACCGGCGAGAAGAAGTGAATGCCGATGAAGTTGTCCGGACGCTCTGACGCTTTCGCCAGCGAGCTGATCGGAATGGTGGAGGTGTTGGAGCCAAAGATCGCGCCCTTGGGCATGACAGCTTCGGCCTTCTTGGTGATCTCCGCTTTCAGGTCGGAGTTTTCAAACACCGCCTCGACGACGAGATCGACGTCTTTCAGCGCGCCGTAATCGGTCGTCGCGGTGATGAGATCAGCCAGCTTTTTGGCCTTCTCCTCGCTGATCTTGCCGCGCTTCACGCCCTTGGCGAAGAAGTCGACCGCGTGCTGCTTGCCTTTGTCGGCGCCTTCCTGATTGACATCGATGAGCACGACCTCGATCCCGGCCTGGGCCGACACGGTGGTGATGCCCGCACCCATGAAGCCTGCGCCGATGACGCCGATCTTCCTGATCTCGGATTTCTCCTGACCGGCGGGGCGGCGGCTGCCCTTGTCCAGCGATTGCTTGGACAGGAAGAGCGAGCGGATCATGTTGCGGCTTTCCGGGCGCATCAGCAGCTTGGTGAAGTAGCGGCTCTCAATGCGCAGGCCCGCATCGATCGGCACCTGCAGGCCCTCATAGACGCAGGACAGGATATAGCGCTGGGCCGGGTAGTTGCCGTAGGTCTCTTTAAGCAGCATCGGGGACGCGCCGCCGAAAATCTGCATGCCCTGCGGGTGGAAAGGACCACCGCCGGGGATTTTGAACTTGTCCTGATCCCAGGGCTGTTTGGAACCTAGCGGATTGGCTTTGACCAGCTCTTTCGCCTTGGCAACGATTTCAGAGACAGGCGCCACTTCGTGAACCACGCCCTGCTGCTTGGCGGTGTCCGCATCCAGCTGCTTGCCCTGCAGCATGACCGGGGCCGCATTCATCACGCCGACAAGGCGAGGCAGGCGCTGCGTGCCGCCACCGCCGGGCAGAACGCCGACAAGGCTTTCGGGCAGACCCAGCTTGGCGCCGGTATCGTTCGCCATCACGCGGTAATGGCAGGCCAGCGTCACCTCGAACCCGCCGCCGAGCGCCAGGCCATTAATGGCCGCCGCGACCGGCTTACCGCAGGTCTCCAGCGCACGAAGCTGCGAGTTCAGGCGGAAGGCGGTGTCAAACAGCTTCTGCTTGGCTTCGTCCTCGGAGAGGCCCTTCAGGTCCAGCATGCCTGCGCCCAGCTCGGAGAGGTCCGCGCCTGCGCAGAACGCCTTCTTGCCCGAGGTAATGACCGCGCCCTTGATCTTGTCGTCAGAGCCGATCTTGTCGACGATCTGGCCCAGCTCGGCCATGACGGCAGCCGAAAGCACGTTCATGGATACGTTGGGTGAGTCAAAGGTGATGAGGGCAATGCCGTCAGCATCCAGCTCGAATTTGAAATGTGTGTAGCTCATTGTTTTGTCTCCTGATCGGGCGCGCCGTCACCGGCTGCGCCGTCACTGTCTGGTTTTGAACGTGGCTTGCTGCTTGATCCGAAAGCCGGGGCCATGGCGATGCCAATGGCGATCCCGAACGCGATTCCAAGGGCGATATTATCCATGCCAACCCCCAGCGCGACACCGATGCCGGCGCCCATGACCAGGCCCAGTGGCAGGCCCGAAATGAAGCTGCCACCCTTGTCCTCGTGCTGTTCCGGCTTGCCGGTCATTACAATCACACCCGCTCGATGATGGTGGCTGTGCCCATGCCGCCGCCGACGCAGAGCGTGGCCAGCGCCGTGCCCTTGCCGGTGCGCTCCAGCTCGTCGAGCAGGGTGCCGAGGATCATCGCGCCGGTCGCGCCCAGCGGGTGGCCGAGCGCAATCGCGCCGCCATTGACGTTCACCTTGTCGTGCGGGACGCCCAGATCTTCCATGAACCGCAGGACGACCGCGGCAAACGCCTCGTTCATCTCGTAAAGATCGATGTCTTCCGGGTTCATGCCGGCTTTCTTCAGCGCCTTGCGCGCAGACGGCGCCGGGCCGGTCAGCATGATGGTCGGCTCAGAGCCGATGGAGGCCATGGAGCGGATGCGCGCGCGCGGTTTCAGACCCAGCTTCTCGCCCATCTCCTTGGTGCCGATCAGCACCGCCGCCGCACCGTCCACAATGCCCGACGAGTTGCCCGCATGGTGGACGAAGTTGATCTTCTCCACATCCGGATAGCGTTGGATCGCGACATTATCGAGACCCACGAAGGCCGCGAGATCACGGAAGGCCGGTTTAAGGCTCGCCAGCGACTGCATGTCGGTCTCGGGGCGCATGTATTCGTCATGGTCAAGCTGGGTGAGGCCAAGCTGGTTCTTCACCGGCACGACCGATTTCTTGAACCGGCCCTCGTCCCACGCCTTCTTGGCGCGCTTCTGGCTCTCCACCGCATAGGCGTCCACGTCATCACGCGAGTAGCCATATTTGGAGGCGATCAGGTCCGCCGAGATGCCCTGCGGCACGAAATAATGGTCAAACGCCATTTCCGGGTCGACGACCATCGCGCCGCCATCAGAGCCCATGGGCACGCGGCTCATCGCTTCCACACCGCCGCCAATGGCCATGTCGGCCTCGCCGGACATGACCTTCGCAGCCGCCAGGTTCACCGCTTCAAGGCCGGAGGCACAGAAACGGTTCACCTGAAAGCCCGACGCCGTCTCGGCATAGCCGGCATTGAGCGCCGCTGCGCGGGCGATATTGGCGCCCTGCTCGCCTACCGGCGAGACGCAACCCAGGATCACATCATCAATCGCGCTGGTGTCGAGATTATTGCGGTCGCGGATCGCTTCGAGCTGCTGGGTAGCCAGCTGCAGCGCGGTGATCTCGTGCAGCGTGCCGTTCTTCTTGCCCTTGCCGCGCGGGGTGCGCGTGGCGTCATAGATATAGGCGTCGGTCATGGGAAACTCCCTGTTGGCGGTTCTTATGCACAGCGGTAGCGGACCCAGTCGTAATGACCGTCCTCCACCGTGATTTCGTCCGGGCCAGTGGCCCTTATGGTCAGTGTCTTGTCCGGTTCGCTCTGGCCTTCGGCGCTGCAGGAGACGCGGGCAAAGCTCATCTCGCCCTCCCGGCCCAGCGTGTTCACCTCGCAGACAAGCTCGTAGAGGGCCCAGCGCTCCGGGGTGAGCGGAATATGCCTTCCGGTTCGCACGCCGGGCTCATGCCCCAGCGGCCGACAAAGTTGGCGTTGAAATAATCCAGCGCGTCATCATCGTCCGCACCGCCGAATACCGGATCGGCGCCGGGCTGGTCCGCAGTTTCCCCACTAGCCATTCCCTCTACCGGGTCGGGGCGCAGATCACCTTCCGGGGGACGGTCAGGCGGCTCGCAGGCAGCAAGAAGGAAGGCGGCAGCAAGGGCGGTAAAAGTCATCAGGCGGGTCATCGGGCGTCTCCGGTTCCGGCCCCCTTCACCACGACGTCGAAATTGACCGAGTTCGCGATGAAGCAGCGCTCATGGGCCTCATGATGGAGCCGGGCGATGTCATCAGCGCCCGGGCGCTTGTCACCTGAAAAGGCTATCTCGGGCCGAAGTTCCACGCCCGTCATGCCCATGCGCCCGTCAGCGCGCTTGCCGAGCGTGCCAATCGCCTTGTCTTCGTAGTGGTCGACAGTGAAACCCGCCTTGGCGGCCAGGGCGAGAAAGAACAGCATGTGGCAGCTGGAAAGCGCCGCCACGATGGCCTCTTCCGGGTCCACCGCTGCCGGGTCTGACATCGGCTCCGGCACCGAGCTCGGTGCCGACGACCCGGCCACCACCGCCCCGCCATCAAAGTGCCAGTTATGGCGCCTTGAATAGCGGTTGGACGCGAAGTCCTGGCCATCGCGCGTCCAGACAATCGTGGCGGTGTGTTCGCTCATCCCTACAGCGTCCGTGAAATCAGCAGCTTCATGATCTCGTTGGTGCCGCCATAGATGCGCTGCACGCGTGCATCGCGCCACATGCGGGCAATCGGATACTCGTTCATGAAGCCGTAGCCGCCATGGAGCTGGACGCATTCGTCCACCAGCTCGCACTGGATGTCGGTGACCCAGTATTTCGCCATGGAGGCGGTAGAGGCATCGAGCTTGCCCTGGATGAGCAGGTCCGAGCAGTGCTGGACGAACACCTCGGCAATGGTCGCCTTGGTCTTCAGCTCGGCCAGCTTGAACTGCGTGTTCTGGAACTCGATGATCGATTTCCCGAACGCCTTGCGGTCCTTCACATAGGCGATGGTTTCGGCGAGCGCGCGCTTCATCATGCCCACGCCCTGAACGGCGATCTGCAGGCGTTCCTGCGGCAACTGCTCCATGAGGTGGATGAAGCCCATGCCCTCGCTCTCGCCCAGCAGCGCATCGGCAGGCACCCACATGTCCTCGAAGAAGAGCTCTGCCGTGTCCTGGGCTTTGAGACCCACCTTGTCGAGATTGCGTCCGCGCCGGAAGCCTTCCAGCCCGTCGGTTTCCACGAGGAAGAGCGAGGTGCCCTTGGCGCCGGCCTTGGGATCTGTCTTGGCCACAACGATGATGAAATTGGCCGTGCCGCCATTGGTGATGAAAGTTTTCGCGCCATTGATGCGATAGCCATTGCCATCCTTGACGGCGCTGGTCTTCACGCCCTGCAAGTCAGAGCCTGCACCCGGCTCGGTCATCGCGATCGCGCCGACATACTCACCCGAAATGAGCTTCGGGATCAGCTTTTCCTTCTGCTCTTTCGTGCCGTAATGCCAGACATAGGGGCCGACGATTGAGTTGTGCAAAGACGCGCCCCAGCCATCGACGCCCAGCTCCGATACGGCCATGTGGAAAGCATAGTCATGGCGCCAGTCGCCGCCCGCGCCGCCAAACTCTTCCGGTGCTGCCGGGCAGAGAAGCCCGGCTTCGCCTGCCTTGGTCCAGATCTCGCGATCGACCGCGCCTTCCTTCTCCCAGCGGTCGCCATGCGGCAGGCATTCCTTTTCCAGAAAGCCACGCACCGCATGATCGAACATGTTCACATCTTCCTGATCCAGCCAGGACGGTTTCGGATTGGCCAGAATGGCGGCGGCATTGGCAGACATGGGGTCGTCTCCTGTAGGCGTTTGGATCAGAATTGTTCGGCGGTCAGGGCCATCATGGTGTCGGCGCCGGCCTCCACCTTGGCCAGATGCGCGTCGGCATCGGGCAGCCAGCGCTGCAGGAAGTAGTGCCCGGTTGCCAGCTTGGAGGCGTAGATCGGATCGTCAGAGCCTTCCGCGATCTTCTCCAGCGACACTTTCGCCATCCGGCCCCACATCCAGGCAAAGCAGGTCAGGCCAAAGAGGTGGAGATAGTCGGTCGAGGCCGCGCCGGCATTGTCGAAATTCTCAAGACCCTTCTCGACCAGCCAGTTGGTGGCTTTCTGCAGCTTGGCCTTGGTGGCGGCGAGACCATCAAGGAAAGGCTCCAGCTCCTTATTGCCTTTATTGTCGGCCACGAATGCGTCCATCTCGGCAAAGAAGGTGTTGATCGGGCGCATCCCGTTCATGGCGAGCTTGCGGCCCACCAGATCGAGTGCCTGCACGCCGTTCGTGCCTTCATAGATGAGGGTGATGCGTGCATCGCGCAGGAGCTGTTCGATACCCCATTCGCGGGTGAAGCCGGACCCGCCATGGATCTGCAGGCCCTTCGACACGCTGTCATAGCCCTTGTCGGTCAGATACGCCTTCACGATCGGGGTGAGCAGCGCCATGTAGTCGCCAGACTTGGTACGGGTTTCCTCGTCGGCCGCCTTGTGTTCGAGATCGCCCTGCAGGGCGGTCCACAGCGTGAAGGCGCGGCCCGCCTCGACGAACACTTTCTGGTCCATCAGCATGCGGCGCACATCAGGGTGCACGATGATGGGGTCAGCCGGGCCATCGGGGTTTTTCGGCCCCGTCAGCGAACGGCCCTGAATGCGGTCCTTCGCGAACGCCAGCGAGTACTGATAGGCGGTTTCGGCGAGAGCCAGACCCTGCAGGCCAACGCCGAGGCGCGCCTCGTTCATCATGACGAACATGATGCGCAGACCCTTGTTTTCCTCGCCGACGAGCCAGCCGGTCGCCTCGTCATAATTCATCACGCAGGTGGCATTGCCGTGAATGCCCATCTTCTCTTCCAGCCCGCCGCACTTCACGCCATTGCGCTTGCCCGGATTGCCATTTTCGTCGGGGATGAATTTGGGCACCACGAAGAGCGAGATACCCTTCACGCCAGCGGGCGCACCCTCGACGCGGGCGAGCACGAGGTGAATGATGTTCTTGCTCATCGGATGCTCACCGGCCGAGATCCAGATCTTCTGGCCGGAGATTTTGTAGGTGCCATCGCCATTGGGCACCGCCTTGGTGCGCAGCATGCCAAGGTCGGTACCGCAATGCGGCTCGGTCAGGTTCATCGTGCCTGACCACTCGCCGGAGATCATCTTGGGCAGGTAGAGCTGCTTCTGCTCGTCAGACCCGCCGACATGGAGCGCCTGCGCGGCGCCGCCGGTAAGGCCCGGATACATGCCGAACGCCATATTGGTGGCCGTCACCATCTCGTTGAAGGCCAGATTCAGATAATGCGGCAGGCCCTGCCCGCCATATTCCGGATCCGCCGAAAGCGCCGTCCAGCCACCTTCGGTCAGCTGGTCATAGGCTTCTTTAAAGCCGTTGGGCACCACCACTTCGCCGTCAGGCTGGAGGCGGCAGCCTTCATGATCGCCTACCTTGTTGAGCGGATAGAGTACGTTCTCGCAGAACTTGCCGCCCTCTTCGAGAATGGCATCGACAATATCGGCGCTGGCATCGGAAAAGCCCGGCAGATTGCTGTACTGCTGAACATTCAGCACATCGTTGAGGACAAAGCGCTGGTCACGGATGGGGGCGCGGTAGCTGGGCATGAAGGGTGTCTCCGGTATTGATGTCCTGGGTGTGTTCTAAGGGTGCTCCCGCCGGGCGGGCGCATCGGAAATCTAGGGCTGGTCTGGCGGTCCGACAGACCATTGCATCAGGCGCGCAGCGGCCAGCGCCTCGAAGGCGCGCGCGCGGCGCTTGATGTCTTCAGGCGGATCGCGATCATTGAGGCGCTCTTCCATCCACACGCAGCCCGCTTCCAACTCGCCTATCGCATCGTCAATGTCGTCGCGCTGGCGCTTCAGGTCTTCGATACGCGCGCGAAACCGCAGGATCGAGTTCTCCAGATGCCCGCGGCTGGCATGTTCGGTCGCCTCAAGATCGAGCATTTCCTTGATCTCGGCCAGCGAAAACCCGACGCGCTTGCCCCGCAGTATGAGGATCAGACGGGCCCGGTCAGCGGCGGTGTAGAGGCGCGTGGCACCTTTGCGCTGCGGCGATATCAGCCCCTGCTGCTCGTAAAAGCGCAAGGCGCGCGGCGTCACACCGAACGATGCGGCCAGATCGCGGATCGAATAGAGTGCCTCTGCAGAGGGTGACGCCTTCATGCGTCCACTGTCCGCGAAGTTGACGTTCACGTCAACGTCAATTCGAGTTAACGCGGAACATCCTGCATGCCGCCTTGACCGCGCCCCAATGGCGCGCTTGGCTCTGCGCCAAGACTGCGCCGGAGGAAAACCATCCAATGTCTGTCAGCACCATCTTACTGGCCCTGTCCCTGGCCGCAACGCCGCCTGCCGGGCCGTCGCGTCTTGACCCTGACGACATCGAGGCACTGGAGGCGTTGCTGCGCGCGATGGATGGCATCGCAGAGGAGCAGGACGCTTCCGTTGATGAGGACGACGCTGCCGACGAGACCACTGACCCCAGCAATGACCGCACATCTCGGGTAGAAGACCAGGAAACCACAGACGAAGAGGCCGGAGAGGCCGGAGACGGCAGCGGGACACATGCGCCCCGTGCTGAAACAGCGGCCGGCGGCGAAGTGGCGCCTCGGCCCGTCCCTACTGAAGCCAGGGCAGCCCCCTTGCTGCGCCGCATGACGCCTCATGTCGGCATGGAACAGTATCAGGCCGTGCGCGGCTCGGGATTCGGCAGCGCTCTGGCCCTGAACTGGCGGGTCACCGTCGCGCCGCTGGACGATTCGGGCGCACCCGATGCAGATGCGGCGTTTGAAGAGGGGGCAGATACACAGTCGCGCACTTTCTTCGCCGGGAGCAGCTGGGCCGGAGAACGCTCGGACAGCGGCGTCTGGATTTATGATTTCGAGGCAAGCCGCATCGTGAGGCTCGATGCCGCTGGCAGCGCCTACACCAACACCTCCGCCTTTGCCGCCGTCCGGCGCAATGTCGACATCTACGCCGCCCTCTCGCGGGGCGGTCAGGCAGAGGAAATCGCGTTCGGGCCGCAGACGAGCTTCCACCGCTTCTGGCTTGAGGCGGCCATGGGTGTCGCCGCTGCGCCGGCCGGCCTGACGCACACCACACGCCCTGCAGACACGGAAGAGGGCGCCCTCTCCGGTGGAACCGTCACAAGCTGGTATCGCGGCGAGGATAGCCCTGCCATTGCCAGCGCGTGGACAGGGTGCAGCGGCGTGGAGCTGTCGCCCGCCGGGCATCGCAATCTGATTACGGCCTTCGCCCACAGGCTGGCTATTCATCCTGACATTCTGACGGCCTTGCGCGATGGCGGCGAGCCTGTATGCGGCCTGTCATTCACCATCATCAGCCCGGAAAGCCCCCAAGGGCGGGTCGAGCACTGGCGTCTGGACGGTGCCGAACCGCTGGCCTTCGCCTCCTTAGGTTTTGACCGAGCGGACCTTGCCCTCCCCGGCCAGGATCTGATCAGGTCCAGCCTGCGGGAAACCATCGCCTCGGCGTTGCACGGCGAGCTAGGCGATCCACCCTCACCACCTGATTTCATGGTGGAGATGCACGCCCTGCAGAACGACGGTGATTATGCCGGAGCCATGCTCACCCTCGTGCAGGAAACCGCACATTTTGGCCTTTGTCCCGCTGAGACAATCGGCTCTGAGCGCCTTGCCTGCGCGGGCGCTGAGCGGCTGGCCGAGGCCGGTGCCGGAGACCCCCGTTTCGAGGCGGTCTCGCAGGCAACACAGGCAGCATCCGAAAGCGCGCACCGGCTCGCGGTCGAGCAGCTCCTGCCCTATCTGGACCGCGAAGGCCACGCGGGCGCGGCGGCGCGTACCATGACAGCCCGCCAGCTTGTCGAATGGGGAGAAGAAGGGCTGGCCGCCTATCCGGACCTAGATCCGGCCGCGCTTCTCGCCGAAGCGCTGGAAATGGATCCGTTCGCGGTCAACAATTACTGGTATCTGGCGGCGCGGTACATGGCGGCGGGAGCCCCGGACGAAGCCTGGTTTCTGCTCGATTCCGGACGTGCCCTGCCGGGGCGTGAGCCGACTGACACGCTGGGGCAGGCAGACGCGCTTGAACGGCGGCTGCATTTGCTAGCCCCGGCGCTGTTTCCGGGCGATGCAGCGCAGTGAGCCGAATTTAAGGAAACTTTACGCGCCGTTAACCGCATCGCGGGTTCTTGTTAACTGTTAAGGACGGGGGTGGAACGCCCGTGTGCAACGGATAGCTGTGGAAACACCACATATTGCGGTCAGCGATCCTGTTTACACAATATTAACCGTTCCGCTACCCTCGCCCTATCGGGTCGGGAGCGCGTGAGTCGGATGACATCCGGGACACCTTGGAGCGTTAAAGGCATCGACCCGCGCGCGCGGGCGATGGCCAAGACAGCTGCGCGCCGCGAGGGCATGACGCTTGGCGAATGGCTAAACCGCGTCATCCTCGAAGACGGCCCGCTGTCCAGCGACTGGTCGGACCGGCTGAGCGCTTTCCCCGGCTTTACTGCTTCGCCGGACGGTGATGGCGGCGGCGGCGATGACGATCTTCACGAAATGATCGCGCGCCTGGGTGCCCGCATCGAGGCAGCTGAATCGCGCGCGCAACTGGCCATCTCCGGCGTCGATCAGTCAGTAAACGGTCTGGCCCGCCGGCTGGAACGCATTGAAGACGGGCTGGAGGACGAGGAAGAGTCCACCAGTGCGGCCCTCGCCCGGATGCGTGCCAGCCAGGACGAGCTGATGGACCGGCTGCGCAAGCTGGAGCGCAATGGCAGCAGCGGCGATACTGCGCCGGTACGCGCAGTCGAGACGGCGCTGGGCAAGGTGGCCGCGCGCCTCTACGAGACCGAGCGCGATTTCCGCGCCGAGATTGACGGCCTGCTGGACCGTGAGGATCGCCGCAAGGACGGCGCGGAAAAGTCGATCCGCACGCTGGCTGAACGTATCGACGAGGCTGAGCGGCGCACCCGCGCCGAAGAACAGTCGCTGCGTGATCTTGTGGAACAGCGCCACAAGGACATGACCAGCGCGCTGGAAGGCGTGCATGACGGCTCCCGGGCCATGCAGCGCCGTCTGGTGGCAGCGGAGAGTGCGACCTTCCAGGCCGCCGATGCACTGGCCAAATCCCATGAAAGGCTGGAAGCGCGCCTTGCCGAGCTGGAGCAGGGCCGCGGCTCTGCCATGACGCAGGAACAGTTCCAGCAGCGCTTTGACCGGCTAGCGACCGAGCTTGCCGAAGTGATCCGCGATACGCGCCGCGAGTTTGCCGGCCAGCTTGATGCGCTGGCCCGCTCCGGTGGTCAGGGCGGGCGTTTCGAGCAGGCCCTGCAGGCCACTGAAGCGCGCCTCTCTGCGGCAGAAACGCGTCAGGCCGATACGCTGGCGCGGATCAGCCAGGAAGTATCGCGCCTTGCCCGCGCCATTGACCGGCGCTTCACCGACAATGAAAGCCGGATGGAAGCACGCCTGCGCGAAGAGGAGCAGCGCCGCAGCCAGCTTCGCAATCAGGCCGATATTGAAAGCCGTCTTGACGATGTGCGCCGGGAAAGCAGTCATGCTGTCCGGCAGATCGGCGAACAGGTGGCAAAGCTGGGCGAGACCCTGGCCGAAAGAGTAAGCAATGCCGAGGAACGCTCTGCCAGAGCGCTGGAGGCAGCAGGCGAACGCATGGCCCGCGTTGTCGAAACACTCGATGCCAATGGCCGTGCGCGGTCGGAGGACGACGTGCTTCAGGAGCGCATCGCCGCCTCCGAGGAGCGCACCGCCGCGCGCATAGCCGAGGCCATGCAGGGCGTGCATGCGCGCCTCGACGCTGCCAGAGCCGAAACATCAGAAGCGCTGTCGCCCGTTCAGCGGGCCATGACGGCGCTGGCCGAGCGGCTGGAAGCTATAGAGCAGAACGCGCTGCATGAACCGCCGCGGCGCAAAATGCCCGTCGCTGCGTTTGAAAAGCGGGCCGAAAGCGCCAGCGAACCCGCGCCGGAAGCCGACAGTTTTGCAAGCCCGCTCAAGCCCCCGCCCGGTCAGCGCGAGGCAGCCCTGCAGGGCGAGTTTGCCATTAGCGGCGCTGACAGCTTCGTCGTCGCGGTGGAAGACCCGCTGACCGGCCCGCAGCGCCAGGAGTTTGAACAATCCGCGCAAGACAGCGGCGAGGAAGATGTCTGGCAGGAAGCACCCCGGCCAGCGCCCATGCCCGAACCTGCGCGCCACACACGCGCCGCCCAGGTGCTTGGCGCCACTGCCGACGCTGAATTCCTGTCCGCCGCCCGGCGCAAGATCCGTACAGGCGGCTCTGATCCGGCGCGCTATGACTATACGGCCGCACAGGCGCCTCAGCCCGAAGGCTCACGCAGCCGCTGGCTGCTTGCCGGGGTAAGCCTTCTGGGCTTCCTGGCGCTTGGTGCCGCTGCCGCCTTCGTCCTGACCGATGGCTTCAATCGCGGAACCCAAACCGCGCAGAGCGACATCTCGCCCGAAGCGCTCTCCAGCCTGTTTGCTGATGTGCGCACCGAGCAGACCGCTCCGGCTGAGCCGCAACCTGCCAGCGCTGACGAAGCCGCGCCCGCAAGCGGGGATGACGCTGTGGCCGCAGACGCGCTGGACGCGCCGGTGGAGGTCGCGCCTGCAACCGCTCAGCCCGTTCAGAGCGCGCCCACACAGCAGCCTGCACAAGAAGCGAGCGTGCAGCCGGTGTCCAGCACGCTCCCCGACACTCCGCTTACCCTTGAGGCCGCCGCGACCGCCGGTGATCCGGTTGCCCGCTATCAGCTGGCGCTCCAGCGCTTTGAGGCGGGGGACACGCAAGGCGGCGTTACGCTGATCCGCAGAGCCGCCGAGCAAGGCGTGCCCGACGCCCAGTTCCGTTATGGCCGCATGCTGGAACGCGGCGAAGGCGTGACCGCCGACCCCGATGCCGGGCGCCAGTGGATGGTGCGCGCGGCAGAAAACGGTCACTTGCGCGCCATGTACGAGGCGGGCGTCGCCTATGTGAACCAGCCCCCTACCCCCGCCAACCAGCAGGCCGCGGCGCGCTGGTTTGAACAGGCCGCCCTGCACGGCATGGGCGACAGCCAGTTCAATCTGGGCCTGCTGTTTGAAGAAGGCTTTGGCGTGCCGCAAAGCGCCGCTGACGCCTATGCCTGGTTCCTCATCGCAGCAGCGGGCGGAGACAGTGCCGCCTCCGAGCGCGCCGCCGGCCTGCGCCGTGAGCTGTCTGCTGAAGAGCGTGCCGCTGCGGAAGACGCTGCACGCGGTTTCGCACCGCGCACCCTGGATCCGCAGGCACAGGGACGCTACCCCGCCCAGACCTGGGAACAGGGTGCAGGCACGCGCCTGATCGCCCGGGCGCAGGAATTGCTTTTCGCCATGGGCTATGGTTCCGGTCAGGCTGACGGGGCTTATGGCCCGCAAACCCGCGAGGCAGTGGTGGCATACCAGCGCGCGCAAGGACTGGAAGCGAGCGGGGCGATAGACACCGCTCTGGTTGCCCGGCTCGAGCGCGGCCCGTCCCGGTAGGGCGGGGCGATGGACATCTACCTTCCCATTGCGGAAGTCTCGGTAAACATCTTCCTGATACTGGGCCTTGGCCTCGCCGTCGGCTTCCTCTCCGGCATGTTCGGGGTTGGCGGCGGCTTCCTGATGACGCCCATCCTGATCTTTATCGGCATCCCGCCTCCGGTAGCGGTGGCGACGCAGACCAACCAGATCGTCGCCTCTTCGGCCTCCGGGGCGATTGCCCATTTCCGGCGCAAGAGCCTTGATCTGAAAATGGGGCTCTACCTGCTGGCAGGCGGCGTGGTGGGGTCGGTCGGCGGCGTCTGGCTATTCTCCTTCCTGCAGGCTACCGGCCAGATCAATCTGGTTATCTCGCTGTGCTATGTGGGCTTTCTGGGCATTATCGGCGGCCTGATGTTCGTGGAGAGCGCAGGCGCGCTCTGGCGGCGCTACCGCCAGGGCAAGGCGGGCATCACGCCGCGTCCGAAACGGCGCAGGCGCGGCCTGATAGATGCCCTGCCCTTCAAGGTGCGCTTTCCGGTTTCCGGCCTCTATATCAGCCTGATCCCGGTCATCGGCATTGGCGCACTGGTCGGCCTGCTGGCGGCCCTGATGGGCGTCGGCGGCGGCTTCGTGATGGTGCCGGCCATGATCTACATCCTGCGCATGCCGACCTCGGTGGTGATCGGCACATCGCTCTTCCAGATCCTGTTTGTCACAGCGCTGACCACCTTCCTGCAGGCGGCACAGAACCAGACGGTCGATCTGGTGCTGGCGGCCCTGCTGATCGTTGGCGGCGTCATTGGCGCGCAGTTTGGCGCCCGTGCGGGCCAGCGTATCCGGGCAGAGGAATTACGCGCAGCGCTGGCCCTGATGGTGCTGGCGGTCTGCCTCAAACTCGCCTTCGACCTGGTGTCCGATCCGGTCGATATGTTCGAGCTGATGGAGACCACCGGAAGGGCCGCGTCATGATCCGCTTTCTGCTCATGGCGCTGCTGATTACCGGCACGGCCCACGCCGCGCCGGAAGATGAGATACAGCCCGTCGGCATCGTGGCCGCCCTCACCCAGGAAGTGGTGGAGATACGCTCCAACTTCACCGGCGCAGACTTTCTGGTCTATGGCGCGGTCACCGGCCTTGCCGAAGGCGACGACATTGTCGTGGTTGTACGCGGGCCGCAGGAGGATTTGCGCGTCATGCGCAAGATCCGCACGCTCGGCATCTGGATCAATCGCGCGCCCATCGCCTTTGAAAACATCTACGGGTATTACGCCGTTGCCTCCACCCGCTCGCTAAGCCAGTTCGCCACCTTCTCGTCACTGCGCCGCGAGGCCATCGGCATGGAGCATTTGCGCCTGTCTGCGCCCGCCCATGAACGCGAGGAAACGCGCTTTGGCGTAGGCGGCGTGGTGGTCACCGAGCTGGGCGCGGAAATCGTCGATTACCGCCGGGCCGTTGTGCGCAACCGGGCGCGCGACGGCCTCTACGTGGAATCCCCTGGCGGGGTGGAGATACTCGATGGCGGGCTGTTCCGCGCCGATGTGCGCCTGCCGCCCGTGACGCCGGTGGGCGAGTATGCGCTCGACATCTACCTGTTCCGTGACGGCGTACCCATCGCCAGCCGCCGGACGACGCTGGAAGTGCGCAAGGCCGGGTTCGAGCAGGCCTTGTATGATTTTGCGCATGATCACGCGCCGCTCTATGGCATGATTGCCGTCATCATCGCGCTCCTGTCAGGATGGGGCGCGGCAGAAGTCTTCCGCCGCAGATAGGAATACCGACCATGCTCAGACAGCTCAGCGAAGCGCCCGGCACCCCGCTTCTTCTCGGATTTGCCGGTCTGGTGCCCTTCTTCGCCGGCGCATTCGGCATCGCGCTGGGCGGGCAGGCCGGGCTGCAGGCAGCCAATTTCCTGCCGATTTATGCGGCTGTCGTGCTGTCCTTCCTGGCGGGCGGGCGCTGGACCACCGAGATCGTTCTGCGCGCCGATGCGCCGCGCACAGGCGTGTTGCTGCTGGCTGTGCTGCTCTCCCTGTCGGGCTGGTTTGCCGTGCTCCTGCAGGTCTGGAACCGGCCTGACCTGCCCTTTGATACCGAGCTGGCCGGATGGGGCATTCTAATTGCCGGTTTCGTCATCCAGTATCTGTGGGACCGCGGCGCGGTGCGCGGCGGCACCCTGCCGCGCTGGTATCTGCCCTTGCGGCTGGTGCTGACGCTGGGCGCGGTGATCGGCCTTGGCGCGGCGCTGGCCATACGGGCGATGTAGGGAACGGCCTGTAGTGGTGAAATCCCGGCCAAGCGAAGCGCAGAGCCGGGACCTCTTGCAGGAGAAGCGGAGGGAGGCCCCGGATCGCTTCGCGTCCGGGGTTTCAGCCTATCGCACCTCTAATCCCCCAGCACGCTTTTGCCCGGCACGCGGTAGACCCGTTCCCGGCCCAGCATCCAGACATCGGGCGTGCGCTCAAAGTGCGCCGCAAAGGCATCATCACGCACATTCAGCCCGCCCGTATAGGCGCCAAAAGCCGGCAGGATGAGGCGCGTGCCATCACTGGCAAAGGCGCGCCGGCGTACCGAGCGGCCATTCCGGCGCACCTTGGCGCAGGGGTGGAGATGCCCCGCCACCTCTCCGGGTGACGCGCCGTCGCGCGGCTCATGGCGCAGGGTGAGGCCGTCCAGCTCCATCTCCTCCGCCAGCTCCCCGCCATAGCGCGGGGATGGCGCGGGGTCGTGATTGCCGGCAATCCACACCCAGCGCTCCACGCAGGCCACCAGATCCTTGAGGAAGGCTTCGTCCTCGCCATGCATGCGCGCTTCGGCTGTCTGGTCGTGGAAGCTGTCGCCCAGCGCGATGACCGTGCGCGGCTGCAGGCGCACCATTGCGTCAGCGAGCCGGGCCAGCGTTGCGCGTGTGTCATAGGGCGGCAGCATCACGCCCTTGGCGGCGAAGGATGATCCCTTCTCAAAGTGCAGATCGGCGACGATCAATGCCGCCGCGCTCTCCACGAACGCCACGCCCGACACATCGGCCAGCACCGGCACGCCGTTGACGTTTATATGCTGAACGATGGGAGCGGCAGCCTGTAGCATCTGCCCAGACAAGCGCGTTCCCCATCCGTTCGTCAATCACTGTCTTGCAGGGCGCGCACATCGCCTGCCCTTAGCGCATTGATATGGCGCGATATTTTCTCCACCGGCCAGTCCCACCATGCAATACGCAACAGCGCGGCTATGGTGGTGCCGTCAAAGCGCTTCTTGCGCAGCTCCGCCGGATTGCCCGCCACAATGGCGTAGTCGGGCACATCGCGGGTGACGACGCTGTGCGCGGCGATGATGGCGCCATTGCCGATGCGCACGCCCGGCATGATGACGGCCCCGCGCCCGATCCATACATCGTGGCCGACGGTCGTGTCGCCGCGATAGCCGCTATCCAGCGAGCTTTCCTCAAAGCCCGCCTCCCAGCCGCCGCCGAAAATCTGGAACGGATAGGTGGAAATGCCATCCAGCGCATGGTTTGCGCCGTTCATGATGAAGGTGACGCCGGTGGCAATCGCGCAGAACCGGCCAATGATCAGCCGGTCGCCGGTGAAGTCGTAATGGTAGAGGACGTTGCGGTTCTCGAACTCCTCGGGCGCGTCCGGGTCGTCATAATAGGTGTACTCGCCGACCTCGATATTGGGCCGGGTGACGACGGGTTTGAGAAAGCAGACGCGGTCAAATCCCGCCATCGGGTGCGGGTTCATGGGATCAGGACCATGCATGGGTAGTCACCTTTCACGCCCGCACGCCAGATGGCGGGGCGTCTCTATTGCCAGTTAGGGCGGAGAGGGCGCAGGGCGCGCCGTAGAAGGTGCTAGTTCATAATGAGGCTATTGTCGGCCTGCACAGGCGTAGCGTCAAGGTCTTACCGCCTCCTCGATCAGGTCTTCGGACGCGGCTTCCAGAATGGCCTCATGGGCCTCGCCATAGACCGGCTCGCGCCCGATCTCCAGCATGACCGGGACGGCCAGCGGCGAGATGCGCTCCAGCGAGATTGCATCAATCCGCCCCCCGATGGCGGCGAGCCGGTCCGACAGGCGGCGAATGTCCAAAAGGCCCGTCGCCGCATCGGCCCAGGCTGCCTGCAGCAGGATATGGTCCGGCTCATGCTCGCGCAGCACGTTGTAGATGAGGTCGGATGAGAAGCTGACCTGCCTGCCGGTCTTTTCCAGCCCCGGATGGCGGCGCTCGATCAGGCCGGAGATCAGCGCGCAATGGCGGAACGTGCGCTGCATCAGCACGCTTTCATTCAGCCAGGCATCGAGATCATCACCCATCAGGTCAGCTGAGAAGAGCTCGGCGAAATCGACGCCTGCCATGTCCTCCAGCGCCCAGACCGACAGCGCATACTCATTGGCGACATAGCCCAGAGGCTTCAGCCCCAGCCGCTCCAGCCGGCGGGTCAGCAATACGCCCAGCGTCGCATGGGCCAGCCGCCCCTCGAACGGGTAGCAGACCAGATAATGCTTGCCCGCACGCGGGAAGGTTTCCACCAGCAGCCGGTCGGCTTGTGGCAAGCGCGAGCGAAGCTGCTGCATCTCCAGCCATTCGCGTACCTGATCTGGCAGTTTCGGCCATTGCTCCGGCTCGCTGACCAGCTTGCGCACGCGCGCCGCCAGATAGGTGGAAAGCGGAAACTTGCCGCCCTGCCAGGAGGGGACTTTGGGGTCTTCTCCGCTCGCCCGGCTGACGAAAAGGTCGGTCTGGCTGGTGCCTTCAAAGCGCAGCACCTGCCCGGCAAAGAGGAAGGTATCGCCGGGGCTGAGCTGGTCTGCGAACCACTCCTCTAGCTGGCCTAGGCGAGGGCCTGCGCCGCGCAGGCTTTTCGCACCGCTGCGCGCGCTGACCACACGCACATCCAGCATCGGGCTTTCCACGATGGTGCCGATATTGAGCCGGTGACGCTGGGCAGCGCTGCGGTCGCGCGCACGCCATAGCCCGTCCCGCCCCTTCACGATGCGGCAGAAGCGGTCATAGCTGCCAAGCGCATAGCCGCCGGTCGCGACAAATTCCAGCACGCGGTCGAATGTCGCGCGCGGCAGGCCGGTATAGGGCGCAGCGCGGCAGATTTCGGCATAAAGCGCGTCCGCCTCGAACGGATCACCGCAGGCGCGGCCCATCACGTGCTGGGCCAGCACATCGAGCGCGCCGCTCTTTAGTGGTTCACCGTCCAGCTTATGTTCGGCCACAGCGTCGCGCGCCGAGAGGCATTCGAGATGCTCAAACCGGTTGGTGGGCACCAGCACGGCGCGTGACACTTCATCTAGCCGGTGATTGGCCCGGCCCAGACGCTGGATCAGGCGCGACGTACCCTTGGGCGCGCCAAGCTGGACCACCAGATCCACATCGCCCCAGTCAATCCCCAGATCGAGCGTGGAGGTGCACACCACCGCGCGCAGCTTTCCCGCCGCCATCGCCCCTTCCACCTTGCGGCGCTGCTCGACGCTGAGCGAACCGTGATGGAGCGCGATGGCGAGGTTATCCTCATTGATGCGCCAGAGCTGCTGGAAGGCGAACTCGGCCTGCGAGCGCGTGTTCACGAAGACCAGCGCGGTGCGCGCGGTCTTGAGCAGTGCGTACACCCCCTCCATGGCGTGATGTCCCATATGGCCCGCCCAGGGGATGCGCGCATCGGGGGTAAGGATAGACACCTCAGGCTCAGCCCCCGCAGCGCCGCGCACGATGCGGGTGGTCAGCGAGAGATTTTGCGGATCGCGCGACAGCCAGCGTGCGTGGCCCTTCACATCCTTCACGGTGGCAGAGAGCCCGATGCGGCGCGCCTGCGGCGCATAATGGCTAATCGCGGCGAGACCCAGAGCCAGCAGATCACCGCGCTTTTGCGGAGCGAGCGCATGGACTTCGTCCACGATCACGGCCTTGAGGCCGGCAAAGAAGGCCGCGCCATTTTCCTGCGCCACGAAAAGCGCGAGCTGTTCGGGCGTGGTCAGCAATATGTCGGGCGGCGCAGCACGCTGACGGGCGCGTTTCGATTGCGGGGTGTCGCCCGTGCGCGTCTCGATGCGAAGTTTGAGCCCCATCTCGTCTACCGGCACCATCAGATTGCGCGCGACATCCTGGGAGAGCGCCTTGAGCGGCGAGATGTAGAGCGTGTGCAGGGCATGGGGCCGGTCCTTGCCCATCCCCTCCACCATCCCTGCCAGCTCGATCAGCGAGGGGAGGAAACCGCCAAGCGTCTTGCCGCCGCCCGTCGGCGCGGTCAGCAGCACATCCTCGCCCGCCTGTGCCGCCTCCAGCATGGCCAGCTGATGGGCACGCGGCTGCCAGCCCCGGCTGGCAAACCAGCGGTCGAAAAGCGGCGGCAGGGCGGGCGTGGGAGACGCGGTATCCATAATGCCAACAGATAGAACCAATGCCGCTTCCGGTCGACAATTTCACCCTGCCTGCCTAGGTTCCGCACCAGACAGTCATCATCCAGGAGCGCAACATGAAGCGTGCAACTCTTCTTCCGCTGGCAGGCATGCTGGTTCTGGCCGCTTGCGGCGATCAGGTCGCTACAGGAGACGGTGATGCCCGCGAGGTCGTCGTCGGCGCGGCCCACACGCAAGAGCGCCTCAACTACCCGACCACACGCACCGTGGAACAGATCGACACCTATCAGTCCGCATCCCGGGGCGAAGTCGAAGTGGCCGACCCCTATCGCTGGCTCGAAGAGGATGTGCGGGTAAGCCCGGAGGTGGCCGCATGGGTGACGGCGCAGAACGCCGTGACCAACCGCTATCTGGAAAACCTGCCCGGCCGCCCCATGATCGCCGAGCGGCTGCGTGAGCTGTGGAATTATGAGCGCCTGTCCACGCCTGCAGCGCGCGAGGGGCGGTATTTCTACGGGTATAATGACGGCCTGCAGGACCAGTCGATCTATATGGTCCGCGACGGGCTGGACGGTGAAGGCCGTGTCCTCATTGACCCGAACGAGCTTTCAGACGACGGCACGGTGGCGCTGGCCGGCACCTGGCCGAGCCCGGATGGCCGCTACGTTGCCTACATGCTGCAAGATGGCGGCTCTGACTGGCGCATCGCGCAGGTGATCGATGTGGAAACCGGCGAGATGCTGGAAGACCGTATTGAGTGGATCAAGTTTTCCAACCTGTCCTGGGCAAAGGATGGATCGGGCTTCTTCTACTCGCGCTATCCCCAGCCGGCCGAAGGTGAGGAATTCACCTCGCTGAACATGGATCAGGCGATTTACTTCCACGCGCTGGGGACAGACCAGAGCGAAGACCGCCAGATCATGGCCGACCCGGAAAACCCGGAAGTCAGCTGGCGCGCAGGCGTCAGTGATGATGGCGATTATCTGTTCATCGCCTCATCCGCCGGAACGGACGGCAATGCCATCCACATCCTCGACCTGACCGATGAAGACGCAGAGCCGGTGGCCATCTTTGAAGGCTTTGCCAACAACCACTCGCCCGTAGGCAATGACGGCGAAACCTTCTTCTTCATGACCGACCTCGATGCGCCCAACCAGCGCATTGTCGCGATCGATCTCTCAGACCCCTCCACCCTGACCGACATCATCCCGGCAGGCGAGTTCCCCATTACCAGCGCCAGCCATATCGGCGGACATCTGGTGGTGCAGAGCTTTGAGGATGTGCGCTCGGTGGTGCGTGTTCATACACTGGAAGGCGATGAGGTGCGCGAGGTGGAACTGCCCGGCCTTGGCGTCGCCAGCGGTTTCAATGGCCGCCCGGACAGCCCGGAGACCTTCTACAGCTTCACCAGCTTCAACCGGCCCGGCACGATTTATCGCTATGACGTGGAGACCGGCGAAAGCACGCTCTTCCACGAAGCGCCTCTCACCTTCGATCCCGATGACTACGAAGTCAGCCAGGTGTTCTATGAGAGCACGGGCGGGGTGCAGGTGCCGATGTATATCGTCCACCACCGCGATGTGACGCCCAACGGGCAGCAACCCACGCTTCTGTTTGGCTATGGTGGCTTCAACATCCCGATGACGCCCGCCTTTGACGTGCGCCGCCTGCAATGGATGGAGGTGGGCGGTGTGTTCGCGCTGGCCAATATCCGTGGCGGTTCGGAATATGGCCGCGACTGGCATGATGGCGGCCGCCTCGCCAACAAGCAGAACGTCTACGACGACTTCATCAACGCCGCCGAGCACCTTGTCGAGCTGGGCTGGACGAGCCCCGCCAATATCGCCATCGAAGGCCGCTCCAATGGCGGGCTGCTGGTCGGCGCCGTCGCCAATCAACGCCCGGACCTGTTTGCCGCCGCCCTGCCGGGCGTGGGCGTGATGGACATGCTGCGCTTCAACCAGTTCACCGCAGGCCGCTTCTGGGTGTCGGACTATGGCAGCCCGCAGGACCCGGACATGTTCGATGTGCTCTACGCCTACTCGCCGCTGCACACCATACCGCAAGGCGAAGGCTATCCGGCAACGCTGGTGACGACCGCCGATACAGATGACCGCGTGGTTCCCAGCCACTCGTTCAAGTACATCGCGGCGCTGCAAGCCACCGATACCGGCAATGCGCCGACCCTCATCCGCATCGAGACGCGCGCCGGTCATGGCGCGGGCACGCCGGTCTCCATGCTGATCCAGGAAACGGCCGACAAATGGGCCTTTATTGCCTTCCACACCGGACTGGACCTGAGCCAGCCACAGCGAGCGGAATAGCCCCATGGAGCAGACAAGCGCCCTTGCACGCCTTGAGGCAATCCATGACGCGGTGAAGGCGGTAAATCGCGGGCCGGGCAATGCTGCCGCCTGGTTCGCCGCCTATGCGCTGACGCCCTCACAGGCTCAGACAGATGAAGCCGTTGCCGCCATGCAGCAGGCCCGGGAGACTCTGAAATCCAGCCTGGGCGGCTGGCGTGCGCCAACGGGCGACCTGCTCTGGATCTATGCAGCCCTGCTGGCAAGCCATGGCAAGACCGCGCAGGCCTTCATCAAGGTGCGTGATGCCTTACGCGAGGACGAGAAGGCTTCCCGCACGCGCAAGCTCCATGAGGGTGGGAGCCGGGCCGCCCTGGTCCTGACACTCGCAGATGCCACGTCCGCGCAAGCTGTCAGGCGGTTCTTCTCGATCAAGCAGGCCATCCTGCCTTCATGGTGGCGGGCCAATCCGGAGGTGACGGATCTGTTTGCCGCCTCCCACGCTGCGCGCGATGAGAGTGGCGACAACGTCCAGCGCCAGCGCGAAGCGGCCATGGCGGTGTTTGAAGCGGACCAGGCGGCGCGCGGACTGAAACGCGAAGGCGCACGCCTCAGCGTGCTTTACCAGCAGCCGGCCAACGAGGTGCTGAGCCGCTTTCTTGCCCTCCGCGAGGCTGTGAAAGCGCACCGCAAGATACGCTATACCGGCAATCACCATATCTGGATGGAATGGGCCGCCCAGGGCGTCACGCCCGCTGATCTGGCCGTGATCGAGGCGAACATGGAAGCGCTCTCCAAAGTGCCGCAAACCGGGTCGGCGCGGCTTCGCCTCGCCCAGCTTGTCTGGCTTGGTGAACGCACGGATGGCTCGCTGGGCGCACTGGCGGCCATGTCGGCCATGATCGCCGCACAAACGATGGCGATTATCGCTATCACGAGCGCAACAACAGCGGTCGTCGCCACCTCGGCAGGGCGATAGCCCCCTAAACGCCCTGCTCGATCATCCGCTTATAGCCCTCACGAGCATGGGCGCGCTTCAGCCAGTCTTTGATGGCAGGCGCGTTCTCCAGCAGGCCGGACTTCTCCATGCCATCAAGCTGGAAGCCCATCAGGCAGTCGGCAGCCGTGAACATATCGCCCGCAAACCAGGTGTGGCGGGCAAGATGGCTCTCGATAGCGGCAACCGCCTTGTCACGCTCGCCGCTCATCCAGCCTGCCAGCAGCGAATCCTGCAAGCCCGTGGCGCGGGTGAAGACAAGGATCAGGCCGGGCAGGAAGGGCGAACCTTCCGCCGCATGCATCCATTCCAGATACCGGGCGAATTCCGGGCGTCCGGGCTTGGGGTGCAAGCGGTGCTCAGTGTCGAACACGGCAAGAATATACTGCGCGATCGCGCCCGTTTCCGCGATGACCTGCCCTTCATGCTCCAGCAGGGGCGCCTTGCCCATCGGGTGGACTTTCAGCAGTTCCGGCGGGGCGAGCCGCGTCTGCGCATCGCGCTCATGGCGGACCAACGTGTAGGGCAGGCCCAGCTCCTCCATTAGCCAGATAATGCGCTGGGAGCGCGAGGCATTGAGGTGATGGAGGACAAGGCTCATCAGGTGTTTCCTTGAAAAGCAGGCACGCCCGCAGCCCTGGTGGGCTGCGGGCGGATACCAGCTAGTTGGCAGCCGGCAGGGTGTAGCCGACCTCTGCGCCCGGTCCGAGCGGCAGGCCGAGATAGACCCAGGCGATCGTCATGATGATACCGGTGATCATCAGCCAGACCGAGTAGGGCAGCATGGCCGCGGTGAGCGAACCAATACCGAACTCCGGCACCCAGCGGCGGGCAAAAACCAGCACCAGCGGGAAGTAGACCATCAGCGGGGTAATGATGTTCGTGGCGCTGTCACCGACGCGATAGGCCGCTGTTGCCATTTCCGGGCTGATCCCCAGCAGCATCAGCATCGGCACGAGGATGGGCGCCATGAAGGCCCATTTCGCGCTCGCCGAGCCGACGAAGAGGTTCAACACGCCGGCAAACAGCACGATCAGGCCCAGCACGATCGGCAAGGGCAGACCTGACTGCTGGATCGCGTTGGCGCCGTTGACGGCCGAGATGATCCCCAGATTGGAGAGGTTGAACATCTCCACGAAGTACGCTGCAGCAAAAGCCAGCACGAGATAATAGCCCATATCCTTCATGCCGCCGGCCATCATCTCCACCGTATCGCGGTGGGTCTTGATCGTACCCGCTGCCATGCCGTACGCGACACCTGCCGCGAGGAACAGGATCAGGAAGCCAGCCACCAGCGAGGTGAAGAACGGGATGAGCTGCTGGGTCACTTCCAGCGTGGGGTCAGGGTTCAGCAGAGGCGGATTGCCACCCCAGACCGACAGGGCGCCAAAGCTGACCAGTTCGACCAGATCCACCGTCAGGAACAGCCACAGGAAGATAACCGCAAGAACCGCAAGACCCGCGTGGGCGAGGCCCTTCTTCTGACCGGCCGTCAGCGGTGCATCAGGATCATCATCCGCGTTATCACTGCCAGCAACTGCGCCGCCAGTCCATTTGCCAAGGCGCTTTTCGATAATGCCGTCAGTGACAAACCAGATCACCGGCAGATAGATGAACGTCATCACCGCGATGAAATACCAGTTGCCGGCAATGTTCATCACCCAGTTGGTCACCAGGCTGCCCACTGCAGCTTCAGTGATGCCAAACAGCAGGGCATCAAGCTGGCCGGGGAAAAGATTGGCAGAGAAGCCGCCTGATACCCCGGCGAACGCGGCCGTAATGCCCGCGATCGGATGCCGGCCGGCCGCCGCATAAATGACACCCGCCAGCGGGATCAGCACCACATAGGCCGCATCGGCAGCAAGGTTTGCCAGCATCGCCACCAGTGCAACGGCCGGGGTCAGGAGGAAGCGCGGGGCGTTGCGCACGGCTGCGCGCATGGCGGTGCCGAACAGGCCTGCGCGCTCGGCGACACCCGCGCCCAGCATCACTACCAGCACATAGCCAAGCGGATGGAAGGACGTGAAGATCGTCGGCATGCGCACCAGCAAGTGCTCGATCAGCTCTGACCGGAACAGCATGCGCGCGGGCTCCACCACAGGCGAACCGTCTTCATTCACGCGCACCGGATGTTCGACGGACACGCCCAGCCAGTCGGTAATCACCGAAACCACTATCAGTATCGCGATCAGATAGGCGAAGATGATGACCGGATCGGGCAGCTTGTTGCCGGTTTTCTCGATCCAGCCGAGAATACCTTTCTGGCGCTCCTCAACTGCGGGCGCGTCTACCTTTGCCATATTGCTTTCCCCCTTGGCGCGCCAACCGTCTGTCAGGCCAGCGATTGCGCATTATCACCGCACGGAACGGTCTGGGCCGCCCGCAAGGGGCCAAGGTTAAGCATTCGCGGGGCCTTTAGGAAACCCTGCTTCTTCCGTTCACCGCAAGCTTCAGACAGCGTGGCCCGGTCATCTGTGGCCCGGTCACACGGGCAATTCGACGTTTGTCCTTATCCATGCTAGAGGCCCGCTTCGTTCGGAAATCATTGGGAAAAGGATGTCCGCTCATGGAATTTGGCGGTGAGCTCGACGGTCAGATCGGCACGATGATCGAGTATCTGACCACGCTGGGCGTGGCGGTGCTGTCCAATGTCGCCCTGGCCGCCATCATTCTGGTAGTTGGCCTGTATCTGGCCGGATTTATCTCGCGCCGTGTAAAAAAATGGGCGGTAGACCACCCCAAGATCGACACCACGCTGGCCGTCTTCTTCGCCTCGGTTGTGCGCTATCTCATCGTCGCTGTGGTCATCATCGCGGTGCTGACCCGCTTCGGCGTCGAAACCACCTCGCTGGTGGCCGCGCTTGGCGCGATGACACTGGCTATCGGCCTCGCCCTGCAAGGCACGCTCTCCAACGTCGCCGCCGGCGTGATGATCGTCTTTTTCCGCCCCTACAAGATCGGGGATTTTGTTGATATTGGCGGAGCTTCCGGCACCGTACGCGACATCACCCTGTTCTACACCGAGCTGACCACCCCCGATAACCGCCAGGTGATTGTTCCCAATGCGCAGTCATGGGGCCGGGTCATCATCAACTTTTCCGGCTATTCGACACGCCGCGTCGATTTCATGTTCAGCGCCTCTTACGATGCCGACATCGAAAAGGTGCGCAGCACCATCCGGCGGGTACTGGAAGATGATGAGCGCGTCCTGCCCATGCCTGAAGTCGTGGTGGAAGTGGCAGCCCACGGCGCGTCTTCCATCGACTATACGGCGCGGGCCTGGGTCAACAGCTCCGACTATTGGGCCTATTTCTGGGAAAAGACCCGGCTGATGAAGCTGGCTTTCGACGCCGAAGGCATCGAAATTCCCTATCCGCATCAGGTGCATATCAACAAGGACGGATAAGCGCGTTTTTCGCCTCACACGTGCCGCAATCTTTGCGCTAATCTGGCTCCATGAACGACACGCAACCCCCGCGCAAAACCTTCCTGCAACGCCTCATCGCGGTGCGGCTGAGGGATTTGCTGGTCCTGTTCCTGCTGTGCGTCCTGGCAGGCGTGGTGCTGGCTCTCTTCAATGTCGACCCGGCAGAGCTCTGGGTCGACTTTTTCGGCACGATTGCGCGCGCCTGGGACCGCTTCTTCCTGATCATCACCGAATCGCTCGGCTGGTCTGTGCGCTACTTCCTGCTGGGCGCTGTTCTGGTCATTCCGATCTGGATCGTGTGGCGGATCATCTCCGCTGCCGGGCGGCGTTCCTAGGGCCGGATCTCATGAAGGTTTCAAGCGGGCTTACCCGCCATTAACCCTGTCCACGGTTTGCGCGGGAAATACGGCGCACGCCCTGCTAGCTTGCCTTTCCAAGGGAAGCGTTGCGCGGCGGGAACATGATGAAGCTTGATGATATCGAGACCAGCACGCCTGTGCGTGTGCCCGTGTCCGGCCGATGGCAAGACCGCCCCATCCTCATTGTCGATCCGTCCAACTTCCTGCGCAGGCTGATCGCCGATGTGCTGCGTCACGCAGGCGCCGACCACGTATTCACCTTCGCCAATGAAGAGACCGGCCTGTCGGCGGCCACCACCTATGCGCGCCCGATCATCATTTCTGACTGGTCAGACCGTACATCGCCGGGACCGGGCCTGACCCGCGCCCTGCGCCGCAAGAATCTGCCTGTGCGCCGCGCGCCCATCATCGCGCTGGGAAATAATGGCCAGATGCGCGAGATCGAGCGCGCGCGCGATGCGGGCGTGAATGCGTTCCTGCTTCGCCCTGTATCGCCTGCCTCGCTGTTCGCGCGGCTGGAGGAAACTGCAACCCGTCCAAGGCCTTATGTGGAAACTGAAACCTTCGCCGGGCCAGACCGCCGCATCCGCCCCAACCAGAATGGCCGCATCGCGTGGAAACGGGGTGTAGACGTCGAATCCGGCCTCGCCACACCGCTTGAGGCCGCTCTCGCCCAGGCCGATGCCATGGCAGAGGCCATGATGCGCCAGGGCGACATGATCGCGGCGCGCGTTGGCCGGTCCTTGCGCCAGTATCTGGAAACGGTGCGCGATGTCGGCCCGCGCGAGACCGAGATCATCACCCTGCACCGCTCCGCCCTGCGCCGCCTGCAGGAGTTCGAGAATGCGCCCGATGCCCACCGCAACGAGCTGGTCAACGGTCTGGAAGAAATCACCGCCCGCAGGCTCGCCGCCTGACATCGCCCCCCTGAACGCGACCCTGAATGCAGCTCTGGCCTTATCATGCGCTCCCCTTTAAAGGGCAGGTATGGCCGACGATCTGCAGACCCTTCTCGACACCCTCGCCCCGCTGCTGGTGGATGGTTCGCCCCATGCGGTGGCGCTCGGTTTCCGCCTGGAGCGTATCGAGCCCGGCGTGGCCGAGATGCGCGCGCCCTACCGCGATGATCTGATCGGCGATCCGGATACACGCGTCCTGCATGGCGGCGTGGTCACAGCCCTGCTGGACCATGCCTGCGGGCTGGCCGCCTTTGCGGGCCTTGGCGGCAAGGATGCCACTGCCACGCTGGATCTGCGCCTTGACTATATGCGTCCCGCAGAGCCGGGCCGTGATGTGGTTGCGATAGCGCGCTGCGTTCGCGCGTCAGGGCTTTTCGCCTTTGTCAGCGCCATCGCCCATGACGGCGATGAAAACGATCCTGTTGCCACGGCTGCCGCCGCGTTCATGGTGACCCGCGTCAGCCAGCAGGCGGCCGAGAAGGCAAAGCGCGCCTTTGGCAAATCCGCTACGCCGATCAGCAAGGTGGAAGAAGAATGAGCCCGCTGGAACCCCTGCTTTCGAGCCCGTATGTGCAGATGATGCGCGTACGCTTCGATGGTCATGGCGACGAGCTGACGGCCATCCTGCCCTACGTGGAAAGCCTGGTGGGCAATCCGCTGATCCCGGCCCTTCACGGCGGCGCCATTGGTGCCTTCATGGAGATCACCGCCTCTGCCGCCCTGCTCGCAGGGACGCGCCTGGCCGCCCTGCCCAAGCCCATCGATGTATCGGTAGACTATCTGCGCCCGGCGCGCCCCCAGGACGTATATGCCCGCGGCATTATTACCCGGCAGGGCGCACGCGTGGCCAATGTGCGCGTGGAAGCCTGGCAGGACCGCCGCGCCGCGCCGGTCGCCGCCCTGCATGGCCATTTCCTGATCAAGCCCGAAGGTGAAAGCTAGGTTTTAGCCAGCGCCTCGCCCAGAGCCGCGCCGCTATCCCAGGCCAGTTCCGCCCGCCCCCCAAGCCGCCAGTCGCCAGCGCAGCCGACAGTGCCGGTTTCATCAAGGGCAAAGGGCGTACCCGGCGCCTGCTCGCTCAGCGCGTAGCGCCAGCGATGGGCCGCGCTCCAGACCGGGCGCGCGGGAAATCCGAAACGGACATGCGCCTCTTCGGTCAGCGCGCGGATCACCTCATCGCCCTGCGCTTCCAGATTGGCCCGTGACCAGCCCGTTGTGGCATGCAGTATCCAGCCTTCTGGCCCTGTCCGCCCCGGACGTGACCCCATGCGTGCCATCCAGGCCAGCGCGCCGCCATAGATTTTCGCGCCGTCAAAGCCGGGATCAAACGGCGCGTCCAGCACAGCCATCACCGCCTGACACGGACCGATCTGCGCCCCGTTCGCCTGCGCTATCTGGGTTGAAAAATCACCGTCCGTGCGCGCCAGCAGATCGATCATCTGTTCAGGCGGTATGGTGATCGCGACGGCATCGAAGGGCCCTTCCCGGCGCCCATCATCGAGCACCAGCGTCCAGCTGCCCGCCCCGCCCTTGAGAGCCGCCACCCGCGCCCCGAACTGCACATCAAGACCATCCAGCGCATGCTTGACGAGCGCATTCATGCCCGGCGCACCGATCCAGCGGTCTTCCTCGCGCAACGGCTCAACATTGCCCCGCCGGTCTATCGAGACCAGCCGTGCATCCCAGACCGCGGCCGCGCCGGCATCGCGCGCATCGTGCATAAAAGCCGAGAACGCCGCACCGCGCGCCGTGATGAATTGTGCGCCGTGATCGAAACCCGCCTCGCCCAGAGGGGTTTCAACCCGGCGGGTGGATAGCCGGCCGCCCGGCCCCCGCCCCTTGTCAAAAAGCTGGCAGCTGTGCCCGGGCTGGATCAGGGCGCGGGCGCAGGCCGCGCCGGCAAGACCGGCTCCGATGATGGCAATGCGGCGTGTCGCCATGTCCCCTTTTCCTGCCCTCGTGTCCGCCTAGATTAGCGCTTAAATGACCCGGAAAACCCAAACACAAGATCAACACGCTGCAAACGCATCTGAATATGGTGCGTGCGAAGTCTTTTTCGATGGCAGCTGCCCGATGTGCCGCGCTGAGATCGGCTTTTACCGGCAACAGGGAGCGGACGCTGCTTTTCATGACATTGCGGCTTCGCCGGACACGCTGCCGCCTTCTCTGAGCCATGAGACGGCAATGGCGCGCTTTCACGTCCGCACGCCTTCCGGCGAGCTGGTAAGCGGCGCGCGCGCTTTTGCCGAGCTGTGGAAAGCGACTCCCGGCTGGCGTTGGCTGGGCCGGATCGCGGCCGTGCCGCCACTTGTCTGGGTACTGGAGCTAGCCTACCGGCTCTTCCTGCCGGTCCGCCCTTTCTTGCAGCGCCTTTGGCGCAGGTTCGCCCGATGAGGCGCAAAGCGGATTTGCCGGTGAAGAACTGTGCGTCCTGTGGACGGCCCTTCACCTGGCGCAAGAAGTGGGAGCGGGTCTGGGACGAGGTGCGCTATTGCTCGAAGCGCTGCTCAGGCGACGCCAGGACAACACGGCGGAAAACTGCGCCTTAATTGAAGTTCATGCCAGCGCCATCGCGGCGCAATCTTTCCTGATCCACAGTGACACTCGCACGGACGCAAAAAGACCGGGACACCAGACCCCGCGCCGTCCGGGCAAGGTTGGTTCGTCACTCAAGGAACAAGGAAACACACCCCATGAAAGCTCTCCCCCTCATGCTCACCGCAATGGTGGCACTCGGCATCAGTGCGCCCTCATTCGCTGCACCGGCTCCGACGCGTATCGTGGAGTATCGGGCTGCCGAACTTCAGTCACCGGAAGGCCGGGCGTCCGTTGAAGCCCGCATCGAACAGGCCGCCCGGCAGGTCTGCAATCAGAACGCCTTGCGCGGGTTCCAGCGCCGCGCAATTGAAGCGCAATGCCAGGAGGATGCGCTGCGCAGCGCCCATGAAACACTCTACGGCGCGACAAGCTGGATGGCCGGTTCACGGACGGAGCAAGGTCACGTCACCTTCGCCAGCCGCGCGCGCTAGGCGCCGCTGACGCAGATTTGCCCGGCTTTATTCCCTTTTGGCCGAGGCAGTCACTGGCCCTCGCGCCCTTCTGGCGCGGGGGCCATTTTTCATCAGGCAAAGTCATTTTCCAGCACGATACGGTAGCGCGGCTTGCCGTCGCGAAGGCGTTGGAACGCCTCGTCAATCTGGCTCATCGGCATGTATTCGACATGAGGCGCGATTGAATGGCGCGCGCAGAACTCCAGCATTTTCGCCATCACCGCCGGGCTGCCGACCGGAGAACCGGAGACTGATTTCTGACCTCCGATCAGGCTGAAAGCAGGCACCGGAATGGGTTCGGAGATGACGCCCACCGTATGCAAGCGGCCCTTGGGCGCGAGCGCGGCGATGTAGCGGTTCCAGTCCAGCGGTACGGCGACCGTGGAGAGGATGAAATCATGCCGCCCGGCCTCGGCTTTCAGCGCGTCTTTTGAACGGCTATCGACGACCCGGTGCGCACCAAGCGCACGCGCTTCCTCGGCCTTGGAGCCTGTGGAGGTAAAGGCCGTCACCTCACAGCCCCAGGCTTTGAGGAACTGGACGGCGAGATGGCCGAGCCCGCCAATCCCGATCACACCGACGCGGTCGGTCGGCTTCACGCCAAATTCGAGAATGGGCGCAAACACGGTGATACCCCCGCAAAAGAGCGGCCCGGCGCTGCGCGCATCCAGCCCCTCTGGCAGCTTTACCGCCCAGGCCGCCTGCAGGCGCACGGCGTCAGCAAATCCGCCATGGCGGCCAAGCGCGATGCCTTCAGAGGCCTTGCAGAGATTATGATCCCCGCCCATGCAGTTGTGGCAGGTGAGGCAAGAGCGGGACATCCAGCCCGCACCCACCCGGTCACCGGGTTTGAGATGCGTCACCGAGCGGCCCACCGCCGCCACTGTGCCGACCACTTCATGGCCCGGCACCAGCGGAAACTGCGTCTCGCCCCATTCCTCGTCCAGCAGGGAAAGATCTGAATGGCAGAGCCCGCAGGCCTCCACCCTCAGCTCCACCTCATCATCGCCCAGAGGGCCGGGATCAAAGCTGATCTCTTCAAATTTCCCGGCTCGCTCGCTCGCGGCATAGGCACGGATCATGGGCGGTCTCCTCATCTCGCCGGCAGGGCGTCATGCCCCGCAAGCTAATGTGAACTCATCGCGTTTGCGAGGGCGCCGGTTTGGATTTATGCGGCGCACATGGCATCTGCATCGTCCCTCACCCGCCGGAAGGTTCTGGCCCTCGCCCTGCCGATCATGGCGGCGAATATCGCAACGCCACTGGTGGGGCTGGTGGACATTGCCGTCATAGGCCGCACCGGCACCACCGCCGAGATCGCCGCCGTGGCGCTGGGCGCGCTGATCTTCAACTTCATCTTCTGGGCGTTCGGCTTTCTCCGCATGGGGATGACGGGACTGACCGCGCAGGCAGACGGGCGGGGTGACGAGGCGGAATTACGCGCCAGCCTCTTACGCGGCATCATTACCGGGCTGGTCATCGGTGCTGCGCTGGTTCTGGCCCAATGGCCCTTGCGCGAGTTGGCCTTCACCCTCTTCTCCGCCGAAAGCGGCGTGGAGGCAGCAGGCCGGGCCTATTTCGATGCGCGCATCTGGAGCGCGCCTGCGGCGCTGGCCGGATTTGCCCTTTATGGCTGGCTGATCGGGCTGGGGCGCACCGGCATGGCGCTCGCCCTGCAGGCCGTGCTGAACGTCATCAATGCCGGGCTTTCCATCCTCTTCGTGGCCGGGTTTGGCTGGGGCGTGGCCGGCGTCGCCTGGGCGAGCACGCTGGCGCTGTGGCTGCATCTTCTGCCCGGCATTGCCATCGTGGCGTGGATACTGCGCAGCCGGATCGCGGCTTCTGTCCCGCTCGCGCTCATTCTGGCCCCTGCCGCCATCCGCCGCTTGCTGGGGGTAAACCGCGACATCTTCCTGCGCACGCTGGCTTTGCTGGCGGGCTTTGCCTGGTTCAACGAGGCGAGCCTGCGCGAAGGCACCGAGGTCATGGCGGGCAATGCGGTGCTGCTCCAGTTCATCTCCATCATCGCCTATTTCCTCGATGCCTTTGCCCATGTGACCGAGACCGTGACCGGCAAGGCCGCAGGCAAAGGCGACTGGAAGGGGCTTAAACGCGCGCTGCGCCTGACAACCGAACAGGCCGCGGGCTTTGCCGTGCTGGCAAGCCTCATGCTGCTGCTGGCGGGCGAAGCCCTGATCGGCCTTATCACCACAGACCCCGCCACGCGCGCGGCGGCCATGGCCTATCTGCCGTTGTGCGCGCTGGTGCCGCTGATGGGGTTTGCCAGCTGGCAGCTCGACGGGCTGATGATCGGCACCACCAGAGGCCCGCTCATGCGCAATGCGATGATCGCCGCGCTATTGATCTATCTGGCGCTGGATTTTGCGCTGCGCCCGGCCTTTGGCGGAACGGGGCTGTGGCTGGCGTTTCTGGGCTATTACATCGCGCGGGCGGGCACGCTCAGCCTTGGTCTTTCAGGGCTGAAACGCGACATCATCGCTCAGGCGTCAACACCCACCGCTTCGGCGAGAGATGTATAGCCGTCAGCTTTGAGGCGCGCGGCGAGACCGTCGCGCAAGCGCTTCACAAGTCCCGGCCCTTCATAGACCAGCGCGGTGTAGAGCTGGATCGCGCTCGCGCCTGCCCGGATCTTGGCGTAGGCGCTGTCCACCGAATTGATACCACCAACCCCGATCAGCGGCAGGTCCGGCCCGGCGGCTATACGCACCTGACGCAGCACTTCGGTGGAGGCATGGGTCAGCGGCGCGCCGGACAAACCACCCGCCTCGACTTTATGTTGGCTTTTCAGGGAATCCGGCCGGGCGAGCGTGGTGTTCGACACGATGAGGCCGGAAATGCGGTTCTCCATCGCCACGCGCACGATGGATTCAATGCCTGCCGCATCGAGATCAGGGGCCACTTTCAGGAAGACCGGCTCGGTCCAGCGCGCATCATTGACGCGAGCCAGCAGCGCGCCCAGCGCTTCCTCGCCCTGCATGTCGCGCAGGCCCGGCGTGTTGGGCGAGGAGATATTGATGGTGAAGAAGCTGGCGAGACCCTTGAGCGCCTTGACCAGCGTCACATAATCGCCCGCCCGGTCCTCGCTATCCTTGTTGGCGCCGAGATTGATGCCAACGATACCGGGCTTTCCGGCGCGTGCCTCCAGCCGGGTTTTCAGCGCGTCCAGCCCCTCATTGTTGAAGCCCATACGGTTGATGACGGCGCGGTCCTCGCGTAGACGGAAGAGGCGCGGATGCGGATTACCAACCTGCGGGCGGGGCGTAACCGCGCCCAGCTCCACAAACGCAAAACCTGCCGCCAGCAAGGCATCGGGCGCTTCGCCATTCTTGTCATAGCCTGCGGCCAGCCCGACCGGGTGGGAAAGCTCGATCCCGGCGATGGAGGTTGCCAGAACGGGGTCCGCGTCTGCCGCCAGTTTCGGGCCAAGACCGGCTGCCAGCGCCTTCAGGCTCATCCTGTGCGCGGTTTCAGGCGGCAGAAGCGTGAGGCTTTTCGCAGCGAGATCAGCAAGCGCCATTACAGCTCCTCCGGCAGGCGCCAGCCGCCCGTATCATCACGCCGCAGAATATGCACAGACTTGATCGCGGCAAACGGCAGCGCCCCGTAAATATGCGGAAACAGCTCGCCGCCGCGCGACTTTTCCCATTTCAGACTGCCGCCCAGCGCCTTTGCATCGATCACGGCCAGCGCTACGCGCTCCACGCCCTCAAAATGGGCTGCAAGCGTGCCTTCCAGCTGATGGCGGGCCGAGCAATGGATGAAGCCATCGGCATGGTCGTGGGCCTCGCCCTCATAGCTGCCCGCCAGCGCGGCAGCGCCCAGCACGGCGGGATCGGCAAAACGGTAGATCACATCATCGGTCATGGCATCGCTCTAGACCGCCAGCAACGCTCCGGCAAGGGCGGGCGCAAGGCTTGACATTCTTCCCCGGCAGAGGAATAAATTCCTTATCATTAACGAAGGAGGCGCGGCCATGCTCACCCACGCCCAGGTCTGGCGCGGTATTGACCGGCTTGCCCAGCGCGCAGGAACGACGCCATCCGGCCTCGCCCGGCAAGCGGGGCTGGACCCCACCACCTTCAACCCGTCCAAGCGCGTGGCCTCATCGGACAGCAAGCCGCGCTGGCCGTCCACCGAGAGCCTGGCCAAGGCGCTGGAAGCCGCCAAGGTCAGCTTTGCCGAATTCGCCGGCCTTGCCACCGACACGATTGCCGGACGCTCTGTGCCGCTGATCGGTCTGGCACAAGCCGGCAATCAGGGCTTTTTCGATGATGCCGGCTTTCCGGTCGGGTCGGGCTGGGAAGAGGTGATCTTTCCGGGCCTTGATGACGAGGCCTGCTATGCGCTGGAAATCTCCGGCGAATCCATGCTGCCGGTTTACCGGCCCGGAGACCGGATCGTGGTTGCGCCCCATGCCCAGCTGCGCCGCGGCGACCGCGTGGTGGCCAAGCTGCGCACCGGCGAGGTAATGGCCAAGGAGCTTGGCCGCACCACGGCGCGCACGGTGGAGTTGATCTCGCTCAATGCCGAGTACGAGACCCGTGTGCTGGATGTCAGCGAGCTGGTCTGGATGGCCCGCATCGTCTGGGCGAGCCAGTAACTAGTGATGCTCCGCACATTCGTGCGTCGCGCCTCGCATAGGCTCGGGCGCGCGGTCGCGCTTGCGGCGACCCTTGGCCGCCGGTAGGGCTTCCTGCTCTGTCCTCCCCCGTTTACGGGGGAGGTGTCAGCGAAGCTGACGGAGGGGGGAACTCTTGTGCAATCTCCCCCCCCCTCGACCCTTCGGGCCACTCCCCCCGTAAACGGGGGGAGACACCACCCCTCACCCTCTAATCCTCGTAAGAGAACACCTCTTCGAGAGGCTTGCCGAAGACGCGGGCCACGCGGAACGCCACCTCCAGCGAGGGCGAATAGCGTCCCTGCTCCATCGCAATCACGGTCTGGCGGGTGACGCCCACCGCGTCGGCGAGCTCGGCCTGCGTCATCTCGCCAGCGTGAAAACGCTGCTCGCGGATCGTGTTGGCGATGCGGGTCTTGCCCTTGCCCATCGTCATACGCCCCGGCGGTAATCGATTAGCTTGGAGACCGCCTTGACGATCTCGCCCAGCACCAGCCCGGCAAGGATTGCATTGACGATCCAGAAATGCGCGGCCGCGATCATCGCAAGGCCCATGGCGCATACCGCACCGAACGCCATGACAAACCCGCCACGCTGGTCGCCGCGCATCTCGATCAGCTTGTCGCGTTCGTCGTGCTTGTCGGCGTCTTTCGGCGCCAGCACCGCAATCAGCACATGACCGGCAATGGCAATCGCAACGAGTACCACCACACTGCCCAGCATCAGCCCGTTGGACATGACAAGCCCGGTTTCGGTGTTGATCTGCGCGCCGGTCATGAGCGGCTGGCCCAGCACCAGCACAAAATAGACCCCGTAGACCAGCACGATCGCACCGAGCATCAGGGCATTGCTTTTCTCGTGAAATGACATGTCAAACCTTTCCGACTTTTGGTATGAAATACCTTACATATCTTCATGTAGGAAATAGGCGACATTGAGTCAAGTTTTTCTTACGTGACGACGCTGGTAGACGCGTTCGGCGAGGACTAGCCCTGGCTCAGATCCTGGCCATCCAGCGCGCGCCGGATGAGAGCGATCGTGCGCGGCAGGCCGTAAATGGCCGCAAACCCGCCAAAGCGCGGGCCTTGTGACTGACCCAGCAGCACTTCGTAGAGTGCCTGGAACCAGTCACGCAGCTGCTCAAAGCCCGCATCCTTGCCCGCTGAATAGACTTCCGTCTGGATCAGTTCCGCGTCGCGTTCATCGGGTGACAGCGCTTCGAGACGCGCCACGAGACCTGCCAGCCCTTCCCGCTCCTGCTCGGACGGTGCACGGTAGGATTTGGCCGGTTTGACGAAATCCTCATAGTAGGCGAGCGCATAATCGGCCAGCCGGTCGAGGAAGGGCTCGCTCGCCGGGCTCGCGTCGGGCGCATAGCGGCCGATAAAGCCCCACAGCGTCTCCTTGCTGGACGCGTTTGCCGCCGACACCAGATTGAGCATCAACGCGAAGGAAATATCCGCGCCGGGGGCTGGCGGCTCGCCGGAATGGATGTGCCAGACCGGGTTCTCAATCCGCTGCTCGGGCGTCTGGCCCGCATAGGCGGCCAGATGCTGGCGATACTCATCGACCGCCTTCGGGATCACGTCGAAATACAGCCGCTTTGCGGTTTTCGGCTTCTGGAACATGTAGAGCGCGAGGCTCTCGGCCGGCGCATAGCGCAGCCACTCCTCCACCGCGATGCCATTGCCCTTGGTCTTGGAGATTTTCTCGCCCTGCTGGTCGAGGAAGAGCTCGTAGCAGAACTGCACCGGCGGCTCGGCGCCAATGATGCGGCAGATACGCGAATAGATGGTGCCATTGACCTGGTGGTCCTTGCCATACATCTCGAAATCGACGCCCAGCGCGGCCCAGCGCGCGCCGAAATCCGGCTTCCATTGCAGCTTGGTGTTGCCGCCGGTGACGGGCAGCGTCAGCTCCTCGCCATCCTCATCATCAAAGGTGATCGTGCCGGCCTTCGCATCAATGGATTTCATCGGCACGTAGAGCACGCGGCCCGTTTTCGGGCTTAGCGGCAGGAAGGGGCTGTAGGTGGCGCGGCGCTCTTCCCCGAGGGTGGGCAGCATTACCTTCATGATGTCGTCATAGCGCTCCAGCGCCGTGAGCAGCATCTGGTCATACGCGCCAGAGCGGTAAAGCTCGGTCGCGGAGAGGAACTCGTACTCAAAGCCGAACCCGTCCAGAAACGCGCGCAGGCGCGCATTATTGTGGTGGCCGAAGCTTTCATGCGTACCGAATGGATCCGGCACATCGGTCAGCGGGCGCTGCAGGTGCGGCTCCAGGCTCTCCGGGTTCGGGATATTGCCGGGCACTTTGCGCATCCCGTCCATATCGTCGGAGACACAGATCAGGCGCGTCGGGATTTTCCCATCCGTCAGCACCTCGAACGCATGGCGCACCATGGTGGTGCGCACCACCTCGCCGAACGTGCCAATGTGCGGCAGGCCGGACGGGCCATAGCCGGTCTCGAACACGACGGGCTTTGAGGCATCGCCGCGTTTCTCCACGCGTTTGAGGAGTTCCCGCGCGAGCTCGAACGGCCAGGCTTTGGCGTTGGCGGCTAGGGCGGAATACTCACTCATGGGACGGGCGTCCTGTCTGTCGTTGAAGGATGGGCTGGCAGGTAGACCTCGCAAGCGCACCCGTCAATGACAGCCCTGCCCTCAGTCTTGCGCACTATCATCGAAGATCGCCTCGATGGGCTGACCAAACAGGCGCGCGATTTTGAACGCCAGCGGCAAGGACGGATCATACTTGCCGTTCTCCAGCGAGATCACGGTCTGGCGCGACACATCCAGCTGCTCTGCCAGATGCGCCTGACTCCAGCCGCGCTCCCCGCGCAATTCTTTCAGCCGGTTCTTCATGAGTGGCGGCTGGTCAAGAACATGGCAGCAAAGCCGTAAATCATGGCGAAAGCCGGAAACAGAAAGATCGAGCTGAACTCCGGCAATCCGCGATGAACTGCAATAAGCCCCCAGAACGTTGCCAGGCAGAGTACTGCCCCGGCAGAGATCGCCGTCGCAGTAATCATCATGCGCCGGACCATCTCGTCGCTTTCCACGATGTTGTAGATCCATAGCGCTACCCATCCGGCAGCGAACGCTATCGGCAGGCTCTGCAACACGCCGCTCTGAAACCCCGTCAGGCCGGGGGCATAAAGAAATGAGGCCATGAGCGCCGCAACATAAGCCATCACGATGCCGGACTGCACGGGAACAAGCCAGGCAGCCTTCAACTCGCGGCGGGGGATGGCGGGCGCATTCGCCGCCGAACTGGCGATATGATTTTCCCGCACCCAGAGAGCGAAGCTGACCAGCACTGCCCCGCCCAGTATCGCGAGCGTGAGCACGCCCGGCTGCCCGCGCGTCAGCGCGAACATAAACGCGATGAACACCCCTATCGTCACCAGAAGCAGCAGGAAAGCCAGCGTGCCGGTCGCCCTTATCGGGTGGCGCACACCCACCGCTTCGTCTTGAGAAGAGCGCATCGGCATCGTCCTCCGCATTGCGTCTAATTGTATTGTCGGCTGAACCAAAACAGCGACACGTAATACCCAAGCGTCGCCAGCACGACCGACATGATCGGCTCCAAGACTGGCGCGCCTATCAGCACCGTTGCGAGGCCCCACAGGAACATCACCGTCACGGCCAGACAGCCGCCAACCGCCCAGGCGAGGATGTGGATGCGCTGCTGCAGCTCATCGAGCGCGCGGATAAGGGTGATAATCTCGTAGCTCCCCCCTGCCACGAAGACGATACAGATCGCCAGCATGGCAAGGTTCAACGGACCTGCTTCTCCCGGCTCCCCGCCCACCACATAATAGCCGGCATGCAGGGCCAGCACGGCAACC
This sequence comes from Glycocaulis sp., assembly GCF_051859565.1. Classification (GTDB taxonomy): domain Bacteria; phylum Pseudomonadota; class Alphaproteobacteria; order Caulobacterales; family Maricaulaceae; genus Glycocaulis. The sequence continues at coordinate 424,829 of NZ_JBHYFK010000002.1, read as the reverse complement.
AGCATCGCCATGGTGCGCCAGATATAGCGGCGGCGGGCAGACGGCGGGGCGGAGTAGGTTTCCGGGACGAGATTGATCATGCGTGTCCTTCAGGCTTGATGGGCGTCACCAGGCTTCTGGCCGCCAGTAAACAGGCGTATTAGCCAGTGACGGTTCGCAAACGCTGTCCAGCCCAGTACGAACATGGTCAGCCAGAAAAGCGCCTCGGTCGCCAGTGCCGCTGCAATCAGCGCAACCACAAAGACCGCCCGCGGCGCGTCCAAAAAATACGCGGCCCCCGCACCCGTCCATGCCAGCAATGTTGCCGAACCTGCCAGCGCGACCAGACCGATGCGAAGTTTCTTTGAGAAAGTCATAATTCACCTCCGTTGTAAAGCGTGCTTTACGATGTAGCGTCAAGCTCGCTTTACGTCAAGGGTGCTTTACAAACTTTTTTTGCGGAGCGGTGGAACTGGCATTTGATGCCATTTATGATAATAATTATCATAAGATCAAACTGATGGAGACGTCATGCCCAGCAGCTACGCCCTTGGCGGGCATTTCGAAAGTCTGATGGACGAGTTGATCGCCTCCGGGCGCTATAACTCGAAAAGCGAGATCATCCGGGACGGGCTGCGCCTGCTCGAAGATCGCGAAGCCTTGCGTCAGGCGCGGCTCGAAGCCTTGCGCACGGCCATAGCAGAAGGCGCCAATAGCGGCCCCGGCGTTGACGCGGATGCGGTGTTTGACCGGCTGGAAGCGAAGTACCAGGCGATGGCGCAAGGCGCTGCGTAGTGAGTTTGCGCTTTTCGCCCGCAGCGGAGCGCGATCTGGAAGAGATTGCTGATTATATTGCGCAGGACAATCCGAGGCGGGCGCTGAGTTTCATCGCAGAGCTTCGGCAGACGGCGGCGGATATCGAATCCAATCCCCTCGCATGGCCGGAACGCTCCGATCTTCTACCCGGCCTGCGGATGCGGTCGTTCGGGCGATACCTGGTCTTCTACCAGCAGGCAGTGGACGGCGTTCGCATTGAAAGGATACTGCACGCGAGGCGGGATATCGGTGCCAGCAGCACATGATGTTAGACGCTACAAAAGAAAAAACCGGGCCCCTTACGGAGCCCGGCATTTCCGGCATTCCTGCGATGAATGCGCTTACTTGTTCGGCTGCGGCGTGACGCGCAGGTAGGGCTTGATCTTCTTGTAGCCCTTGGGGAAGAGCTTGTCGGCGTCTTCGTCCGAGAGGCTGGGTACCACGATCACGTCCTCACCATCGGTCCAGTTCACCGGCGTGGCCACCTTGTAGCCATCGGTCAGCTGGAGGGAGTCGATCAGGCGCAGCACCTCGGTAAAGTTGCGCCCTGCGCTTGGCGGATAGGTGAAGGTGGCGCGGATCTTCTTGTTCGGATCGATCACATAGACGGCACGCACGGTCAGCTTCGGGTCCGCCTTCGGGTGGATCATCGTGTAGAGGGTGGAGACCTCCTTGTTAACGTCCGCGATGATCGGGAAGTTCATCGCCGTGCCTTGCGTCTCCTCGATATCCTTGATCCAGGCCTTGTGCTGGTCAAGCGGGTCGACAGAGAGCGCGATCGCCTTGGCGTTGCGCTTGGCGAACTCGTCTTTCAGCTTGGCGGTAAAGCCGAGCTCGGTCGTGCAGACGGGCGTGAAATCGGCCGGGTGGGAGAAGAACACCACCCATTTGTCACCGATCCAGTCATGGAAGCGGATAGGGCCTTCAGTGGTGTCGGCGGTGAAGTCCGGGGCGGTATCGCCAAGGAGGAGGGACATGGTCTGTTAGCTCCGTTTGTCGGCTGTCAGGGCGTTATGCGCTTTACTTAGGGAGCGGGCTTGGGCGATGTAAGGTCATCGCGCCTCCACCCCTCGTTCAGATTTACTGGCGGACCCATTATGCCCAGCCTCATCATCATGCGCCATGCCAAAGCCGTTGACCGGATGGAGGCTGAAGACGATTTCGAGCGCGGGCTAACCCCCCGTGGTCATGAGGATGCGGCCCGTGCCGCAGACGCCATGAAGAACGCCGGGCTGATAGCGGATTTTGCCCTGGTCTCCCCTGCCCGCCGCACGCGCGAAACCTTCAAGCCGCTGAGCGCCATCTTCCCCGGCGCCAAGCTTGAAGACCCGATGGCGCTCTATCATGCCTCGCAGGAAATGCTCGAGCGGGCTGTTTCCGAAGCGCTGGAGGGCGGCTCGGAAGCCATCGTTCTGGTCGGGCATAATCCCGGCATAGGCGAATTTGCCCATACGCTGGCGGCGCGCGCAGACGCCATGGAAGGCGTGCCCTATGGCTGGCCGACCAGCGCCACCATCGCCTTTGATCTCGCCGATGCGAGCCTCATGCGGCCCACACGCACCTTCCTCTTCAATCCGAAGGCGTGATTCGAAACGATTCGCCCTAAACGTTAATTTGCATTAACCATACCCGCCGTTCCGCAGGGAGCTGGCGGCAATGGGGCATGCAGTGGGGCAAAGATCACGCCGCGCACCAGCGCAGGCGCAGATCATTACCGGCGCATTCAAGGCCACGCGCAACCATGCGCATGCCTATCGCGCCGCCTATGCACTTGCAGATGAAGCCCCGCAGGCGAGCGCCGCCCATCCGCTGAGCGTCCCGCGCGCCCTGTGGGCCGGCCCGGCCGGGTTTCTGGCTGTGCTTGAAACGATAAGCCCCGGCCTGGCGCTGACGGTCATGGGTGCGCTGGCCTCACTCCTCTTTCTGGGTGTGGCGGGCTTGCGCTTTGCCGCAGCGGTTCTGCCTGCATACACCAGCCCGCGCCGCACGCTGTTCTCTCACGCTCTCCCCTCGATGACGGTGATCGTTGCGCTCCACAAGGAGGCCTCTGTTGTCTCCGGGCTGGTCAGGCAGCTGGCGCAGATGGACTATCCGCGCGACCGGATGGACGTCGCCCTGGCGATCGAGGCCGATGACTGGGAGACATTGCGCGCCGCCCACGCAGCGGCGAAAGCCCATGCCAGCCGTTTGCCGGTACGGGTCATGGCGGTGCCGCCGGTCGGGCCGCGCACCAAGCCCAAAGCCCTCAACTTCGCGCTTCAGCGCACCACAGGAGCGCTTGTTGCGGTGTATGACGCGGAGGATGCCCCCGCCCCGCAGCAGCTGCGCGCAGCGGCAGAAGCCTTCGCAGCTGACCCGGCGCTTGGCTGCGTGCAGGCGCCGCTGGGCTGGTATAACCGTTCCGAAAACTGGCTGACGCGCATGTTCGCGCTGGAATATGCCGCGCAATTCCACGTTATCCTGCCGCTATTCCTGCGGATGGGCTGGCCGCTGCCGCTGGGCGGCACCAGCAATGTGTTCTTGCGTGACGCCCTTGTGGCCTGCGGCGGCTGGGACTCTCACAATGTCACCGAGGATGCGGATCTGGGTTTCCGGCTGGCACGCCATGGCTGGAAAACCGGGATGATAGACCACGGCACGCTGGAAGAAGCGCCCGTTACGCGCCGCGCCTGGGTGGCGCAGCGCAGCCGCTGGCTGAAGGGCCATGCGATCAGCTGGTGCGTACAGATGCGCCAGCCTGGCGGTCTCACGGGCGAAAGCGGCCTGCGCGCCATGGCCTCCCTGCAGGCATCGCTTGGGGTGAACGTGCTCAGCGCGCTGATACACGGGCCGGCGGCGCTGTTTGTGATCTGGATGATCGCCGGCAGTCTGGCGGCTGGACAGCTTCCCTGGATCATACTGCCCGTAGCTGCGGGATATGGCGCAGCCATATTCGCGGCGGCACGCGGCGCACGGCGCGCAGGTTTCCGGGCACGTGCCAGGGATCTGGCGGCGCTGCCGCTCTACTGGCTCTTGCAGACGCCTGCCGCCATACGGGGCTTGCGCGAAATCGCCAGCCAACCCTATGTGTGGACAAAGACCGAGCACGGCGTCACTGCCCAGCACAGGATGGCCCCTGATGAGCCTCACCCTCACGCTCATCCTGATGATTGCGGCACTGGCCCTGTTCGCCTTCAGCGCGTGGCGTAGCGGGCGGCCATCAGACCCGCTGCGCGGCCCAAGGATGGTGCCCTGGACGCTGATATGCATCGGCCTTGCCGTGTTCCTGCTGCTATTGCTGGCCCATCTGCTCAGCTTTATCGGCATCGAAACCGGCCAGCGGGTGCGAACCTTCTAGAGCGACACCGCGATCAGCCAGACAAACAGCGCGGCGAAAAACGCGATGAGCAGCCACCTTCCCCAGCGCGGCAGCCACAGCCAGCCCGCCACGATCCGGTCGCCCACCGCATAAAGCACCAGCCCCATGGCGAAATAGCGCAGGCCCCGCCCCAGCGTAATGGCCAGCGCAAACCACATGCCGCCAACCCCGGCCAGCCCTGCAGCGAGACTGGTCAGCTGTACCGGCACAGGCGTCAGCATGGCGGCAAACACGGCCACCGCGCCGCCGGTCTCGATACGCGCGCGGGCGTCTGACAGGGTTGCTGCCGCGCCGCTATCATCAACGATCATCGGTGCAATGGTATCAAAGGCCAGCCGGGCCAGCGTGTAGACCAGCAGGCCGCCAAGGATGGACCCCAGAGCCGCCGCGGCCGCGGCCGGAAAGACATACCGGCGCCCGCGCAGCATCTGCGCCGCCAGCGGCAGGGCCACCGGCCACGGGAAGATCGTGGAATCGATGAAGGAGCCAACGAACAGGGCCGGCACCGCCCATTTTCCCCGCGCGGCGCGTATCAGGCGCAGACGGACCAGCCGCACCTGACGGGCCACCCCACGTTTGGCGGGAACGGGTCTTGATGGACGGGGCCGGAGCGCGCTCATGGACGTCTCTTTAATACGCCCGTCGGCCGGGTCCAAAGGCGGCACAACGCCGCTATCCGCCAGGTACGCCGGTCTGGAAGCTCTCCACCAGCGAACCTGTCACCAGCCGCCAGCCATCCACCAGCACGAAAAAGATCAGCTTGAAGGGCAGCGAGATGATGACTGGCGGCAGCATCATCATGCCCATCGACATCAGGATGGAGGCGACCACCAGATCGATGATGAGGAAGGGAATAAAAAGCAGAAAACCGATCTCGAAGGCCCGGCGCAGTTCGGAGATCATGAAGGCGGGCGCCACCACATGCAGGGGCGTGGCCTCAGGCGTTTCGGGCTGGACCTGCGCGATGTCGAAAAACAGCGCCAGATCATCCTCGCGCGTATGGGCCAGCATGAACATCTTCACCGGCGAAGTAGTCCGCTCGAACGCCTCCTCGGTTTCAATCTCCCCGTCCAGATAGGGCTGGATGCCCTCGCCATAGGCTTGTGTGAACACAGGCGCCATGATGAAGGCGGTGAGGAACAGCGCGAGCGATACCAGCACCGCATTGGGCGGGCTCTGCTGCAGGCCGACAGCCGTACGCAGCAGGGACAGCACGACGATGATACGCACAAAACTGGTCGTCATGATGAGGATGGACGGCGCCAGTGACAGCACCGTCAACAGGATGACGAGCTGGATCACCCGCTCGGTCAGCCCATCCTCTTCGCCCACATCAATGCTGACCGATTGCGCCTCGGCCATGCCGCCAAACGCCAGCCCGGCCAGCAGCAGGCCAAGCGCGAGGCTCCAGAAAAGCGCTGACCTGGAACGCAGCCACGCCATCAGGACTGACCCTCCGGCGCAGCTTCATCGCCCGTGTCCGGCGCCACAGGCTCAAAGCGGGGCGGAGCAGGACGCCGGTCCAGCACCGTCTCACCGGCAAGGCCCAGCAGGATCACATGCTCCTCATCGTCCACGCGCACCAGCACCACGCGGCGGCGCGGATCGAGCATGAGGGTGGAGGCCACTTCCATGCGGCGCGGCGCATTCGGGCGCTGAATATTGGGGAGGAAATGGGCAAGCCCTGCACGCCTTGCCAGCAGCGCCAACGCGCCCAGCAGGCCCAGCACGAGCAGAAGCGCCGCGAAATAGCGTCCAAAATCCATTACGTCCATCTGGCGCGCTCCCCGGCGGAAGGGCGCAGCCCCTTGGGCGCCCGTCCGTTTTGCGGACTTCAACCGCTAGCGGGAGTCGCGGCTTTGGTTAAGCCACTCTTAACCGCATCAGCACAAGGGTGGGGGTGGAGCCTTGCGCGCCAGAATGGCTGCGCCGAAAAGGGAAGCGAAACGCATGCGTCCGGATGACATTCCTGTCCTTGGCATACTGCGCCAGGCGCTCGGCTATCATTCCGACCGCCAGCGCGTGATTGCCGAGAACGTCGCCAATGCCAACACGCCGGGCTATGTGCCTGATGATATTCCGCAAAGTGAGTTCGCGCGCGCCCTGTCTGGCGCCCAGAGCACCCGCCGGGTCACGCTGAATGCCACCGAAGCGGGCCATATTCAGGGGCGGGTCAATTCTGGCGGTTCGGGCGCATGGCGTTCCATGGCAACGCCCGACAGTGAAACCACGATCAACGGGAATGCGGTGGTGCTGGAAGAACAGATGGTGCGTTCAGGCGAGAACCGCATGCGCTTTGAAACCGCACTCGGCCTTTACCAGAAAAGCCTGTCGCTCATCCGCATGGCGGCCCGCGGGCCGGGCGCATAAGGCAAGGGAAGGATATAGATCATGTCCAACAACGCATCAGATACCTTGCAGATCGCCGCGGCGGGCCTTCGCGCCCAGTCCGCGCGCATGCGCATCATCGCGGAGAACCTGGCCAATGCGTCCTCTACCGGGCGCACGCCGGACGAGAACCCCTATCAGCGCCAGATGCCCGTTTTCCGCGCCGAACTGGACCGCGTTACCGGAGCAAACCTTGTGCGCATGACCGACGTGCGCGCGGACGAATCGGAGTTCCGTCTGGTCTACGAGCCGGGCCACCCGGCCGCCAACGGGGACGGTTATGTGCGCTATCCGAATGTCTCCAGCCTGATCGAGCTGATGGACATGCGCGAGGCGCAGCGCTCTTACGAGGCGAACATGAACATGGTGGAAGGTACGCGGCGCATGATGGAGCGCACGCTGGACCTTCTGCGCCGCTAGGAAAGTCTGGAGACTGAACGATGGATCTCGCAGCCATCCGCGCCTATGCGCAGGCCGCCCGCCAAGTGGCCGACCCGAACGCCGCCAGTGCCGCCAGCGCGGGCAATCCGGTCGCCTCCGGCTTTGGCGACATGGTGATGAACGCGCTCAGCGAGACGCAGGCCGTCATGCAGGCGTCCGAAAGCCTGACCGCACAGAATGCCGCCGGACAGGCCGAGCTGGTGGATGTCGTTACCGCAATGGCCGCCGCTGAAGTGCAGCTGGAAACGGTTATCGCCGTACGCGATCAGGTGATCCGGGCCTATCAGGAAATCCTGCGCATGCCGATCTAGTGCCTGAGGCTTTAAGCCTCAGGACGGCCCCTGCTCCCCGCCCGCCTCGAAACGGCGAGCAAATCCGGTCAGAAACGCATCCATCGTGCCCCGGCTGGCGAGGCTGGAGACCAGCTCTGTCAGCCTCCGGTCGCCCGGCGCGGGCAGTTCGGTGGTAACCAGGCTGAAGCTGCCGCGATGACGCGTCACCGCCATACGATCACCGTAACGGGCTTCAACACGCTCCAGAGAGCCACTATCCCCGGCCAGCGCATAGGCAATCGCCGCGCGCATCACATCGCGCGCCTCTATCTCGCTCAGCGGTTCATCCTCACGCCAGCGCGCGCCCAGAACAGCTTCCAGCCCGCGCGCGGCATTGGCCCAGTCACGCTGCTCCCATGCAATATCGGCCCGCAGACGGCGCGCCTGGGGGCTGTCATCATCCCCGATCATCTCAAGGGCGTGATCAGCCCGGCCGAGACCGGCCATGGCCCGTGCTTCCAGAAGGCGGCGTTCAGCGACGAGCGCAGGCGCCAGTCCCGCCACGCGGGTCGCGCGCAAGATGCGCAGCGCGTCTTCATGACGGCGCCCCATCAGATAGATCACGGCCAGATCAGAGGCGATGGCCGCACGCGCCTGCGCGGGCATGGAACGGTTATCGACCTGATGCTGGAGGAGCTGGGCTGCCGGATCGAGCAGATCAACCGCCACCAGCCGCTCGGCCACGCGGCGCACCATCCGGTCGCCGTCGGCTCCTTGCGGGGTCAGCGATGCATACTCGTTAAAGAGGGACAGCGCCTCCAGTGGCGACATGCGCGCGGCCTCATCGCGCAGGAACAGGCGGCGGAACAGCGCGTCCATATCGCTCGCAATAGCCCGCGCCGCCGCGCTGCCGGGCTGGCGCAGACGGGCCTGGCTCATCACATCCAGCGCATCGCCAAAACGCCCGGCCTCTGCGTAAAGCTCGCCCAGCTGCCGGGCTGCTTCCAGCTCGGTATCGTCTCCGCGCCAGCGCAAGGCGATGCTTGCCAGCGTGTCTGCAGCCTGTGTAGGCGCCACCCGTCCTTCATCCAGCTCAAGGCGGACCTGATTGAGAAGGGCGGCGGCCTGGATAGGCAGCCACGGGTCTTCGGCCAGCGCCGCGAAACGCCGGATCGCCTCGTCATTGCGCCCTGAGAGAGCAGCCACGCGCGCGGCGGCAAATTCAGCTTCGGCGCGGGCCTGTGGATCGTTGAGCTCAGGGTCCATCCCCTCCAGCACACGCAAGGCGGCGCCGACATCGCCGGTCTCGGCGGCAGCGCGGGCATAGGCAGACTGCACCCGTGCGCGCCAGAGCGGATCAAAGAAGAAGCTGCTTCCTTCGGCGGCATCAAACCGGCGCCGCGCTTCAGCCCAGTCAGACCGGCGCGCCGCGACCAGCCCGCGCCAGGGCTGCGCGGCCGGATCCTCGTTGAGTGCCGCGCCGGACAGAAACACTTCCGCGCGCGGCAGCCGCCCCATCATCAGCATGGCGATACCGTTGACCACGCGCAGCTCTGCGCTGCCAGCCAGCTCGCTATCGGCCTGCGCCGCCAGACGCGCCGCGCCGAGAGCTTCAGGGGCCAGCTCCCACGCCAGATAGAAACGCGCCAGATTGAGCAGCTCGCGCGGCTCGCCGCCTGATGCGCGCCGCAGGGCCAGCGTCAGGCCTGACTGAAAATCATCGCCGCCGCGCCATGCCACAAGGTCGGCAAAGCCGGGCGATGTCGGCATCACGGCACTGGCGGCGGACGCAGGGCCGCCCGCGCGCGACAGGGCCATGCCGCCCGGCCGGGTCAGCTCAGCACCGCCCTCCCGCAGGACAAGCTGAAGATCGTCCGCCAGCGGCTGCACGGCCACGCCATGCACAGACGGCAATATGTGCGCCTCGACCATGCGATAGGGCAGAAGAACACCGCTCTTGGCCCCATCAGCGGTGAGCACCAGAAGGCTGTCACCCAGCACCGGATCATCCACCCTGACCACCGCGCGGGCACCTTCCTGACCGAGCCGGAGGCGGGCAGGCTGGCCGGGCAATGTCTCGCGCATCAGCACGACAGGACGCGGCGGCTGGTCCACACTGTCACGCAGGGCAACCGTCCAGGTCGCGCCCGCAGCCACCGGATCAGGCAGGGTGGCCTCGGGAGACTCGATGCGCAGGGCGGTATAGTCCTCGCCTGCCACGATCTGGTATCCGCGCACATGGCGGCGCGGCGCCTCTGCAAGCTCGGACACGTCCAGCTCTGCGGCGGCATCAAAGACCAGCCACACCGCATCCGGGCGCCGGAAAACGGCAAGGCCCGGCAAGTGTGCCCATTCAAAATGCAATAGCGCGTCATTGCCGCTGCGCGTCAGGCGGACTGGCACAATGCCGCTATCGGGCACCGGGTCCGGCCGCGTGGCTGGCTGCGCAGCCTCTTCAACCCGTTCCGGTTCAGGCGGCGCTGCCGCTTCTTCATCAGCAAGGCCTGACAGCAGGGCCAGCATGGCTTCAGGCGACACATGCCCCGCTGGCAGCACGTCCAGTACGATGCGCCGCCCATCCTCATCATCCCACGCGCGGACGGTGGCCCCGTCCTCCAGCAGCACGGTAACGGTAAGCCCGGTATCCTCATTGGCAGCGCGCACCATCTCGATCAGGCGGGGCGGGCTGGCAGAAAGCTGGCGCAGATCAACCTCGCCCGGCGCATCAAAGCGCAGCGCCGCCCGGCCATTTCCGCTTTCCAGCGTGTAGCCGGTGCGCGACGGCCAGATGAACTCGATGCGCGTATAGTCCGCCGCCTCACCCGAGCGCACGGCGACATTGGCAGGCGGAGGCGGCGCACTGGCTGCTGCTGCGCGCTCGGCAGCGGCCTGCGCCTCGGCCCTGCGATTGCGCTCGAACTCGGACACAACAGGGGCCGGTGCCGCGGCCCCGGGAGGCGTCAGATCAATCGCGATGACGTTGTGGGAGACGCTGACATGCGGCTCGGCCTGCAGGTTCAGCGCAAGACGCAAGGCCCGCCCGTCCTCGTCGAGCCTTGCCATGGCAACAAGTCCGCCTGTCTGGGAAGGGATCGAGGCAGCATCAAAAAAGACAGGCTGTGAAAAGCGCGCAACCAGCACCGCGCCGGCCGCTATCTCGGCATCTGCTGACAGCTCCCCGCCCATGGACTGGGGATAGGTGACGACAAGGCGCGTGCTGGCAGATGTGCGCTCGACGGCAACGCTGCCTGTCACCTGCGCCCACGCGTCAGCGCTCACCCCCGCAAGGAGCAACGCCCCGGCAAGGGCGGCGAGCCTAGCTGTCCCGGCCGGCAAGGCGGGCCTCCACCTCGGTCTGGGTCTCCGGAGGATTGGCGCGCGAGCGCAGCCGCAAGGTCAGCTCTGCGGCAAAGCCGGGATCCATCTCCGCCAGGATTGCCGCATAGCGCCGTGCCTGATCGCGCTGCAGGGATTCCGCCAGCAGGACCAGCGTGTCCTCGTCCATGCGCGACATGATCGCGGCCGCGTTTTCCGGCTCCAGCTGGGCATAGACCGAGACGATCTCGCCGACACGGCGCTCGCGCTCGGTTTCCAGCGTGCCCAGAAGTGTTTCCAGACTGGTCTCCAGCGCCTCCATACGCGCGATACGCGCCTCGATACGCCGCTCGGCAACTTCCAGAAGCGCCTCGCGGGTATCAAGCTCATCCTCGCGCATATCGAGCTCCACACGCCGGTTCTCCACCAGTTCGCAAAGCTGGAACTGGGACCGCGTGACATTGAACTCGTCCGGTTCGGCTTCAAAAGCCGGGGCGGGGGTTGCCGCTGGCGGCGCGGCGGCAGGCTGATCCACAGCTTCCGCCCGCGGGGCCAGCACTTGCGGCTCGTCACCGCCTTGCGTGTTCATCAGCGCCACGGCGCTATCGGCCAGCGACACCGATTTCAGCGCGAACATGGCCGCCAGCAATATGGCGATAACGGCAAGGGGACGAAGGCCGGGCATGGGCAATGACCTTTTCTAGCGCAGCGTCTTGAGGTGTTCGCGCTCACGCGGGTGCTGCGCACTCTCGCGTTCACGGGGCAGCTCACTGGCCGCCTGCGGGCGGCGCGCACGGTCGAAACGGTCAAGGCGCGTCTCGCCCGCACTGGTCAGAAGGCGCAGCTCATCGGCCAGCGCGCGCGCTTCGTGCGTGCGCTGCTCCAGCACCTCGCCTGTCTCCTTCGAGGCCCGGTCCAGCGCGGCGAGGCCGGCACGCGCGCGGTCCACCGCGTCATTGAGGGCGGATACAGTCTCTTTCAACCCGTCCTGCCCGTCGCGCAGGGCTTTCAGCCGCCGGTCGACGCGCCAGCACATCACCGCCGCGCCCACCAGAAGGACACCGATCAGGGCTTCAAACAGGAAGGCCGCCATACTCATGAGAACCTCGTCAGCGTGCGCCGTGCGGCGGGGGTGAGCGGTGCATCGAGCCGGACGGCCACATTATGGTTCAGTCTGCCCATGCGCCCGCGCGTCAGCGGAATGGTGCCGCAGCGCAGCTCAACGGCGCTATCTGGCCCGGCATCGAGCATGATCGTATCGCCGACCTGAAGTTTCATGATCTCGCCCAGTGGCCGCTGCAATTCATCAACGACGGCGTGAACCTCCATCTGCGTCGACCACAACTCGGTTGCGAGGTGGCTTTCCCAGATATTGTCCCGTCCGAACTTCTCCCCCATGAATTGCTGGAGGAGCATTTTGCGGATGGGCTCAAGCGTCGCATAGGGCAGAAGAAGCTCGATTCGCCCTCCCCGGTCCTCCATATCAATGCGCAGCTTGACGAGAATGGCCGCATTGGCAGGCCGGGCGATAGCGGCAAAGCGTGGATTGGTCTCCACCCGGTCCAGGGTGAAGTCCACATCTGTCAGTGGCGCAAACGCCTGTTTGGCATCAGCCAGCACCACTTCGATCATGCGCTGGACCAGCGTACGCTCGATCGTGGTGTAGGGACGCCCCTCGATACGCATGGCACTGGTGCCGCGCCGCCCGCCCAGCAGCACGTCCACCACCGAGTAGATGAGATTGGAATCGACCGTCAGCAGGCCGTAATTGTCCAGTTGCTGCGCGCGAAACACCGACAGGATGGCGGGCAGCGGGATGGAGTTGAGATAGTCGCCAAAGCGGATGGAGGAGATGTTATCAAGGCTCACCTCCACATTGTCGGAGGTGAAATTACGCAAGGATGTCGTCATCAGCCGCACAAGGCGGTCAAAGACAATCTCCAGCATGGGCAGGCGCTCATAGGAGACGAGCGCGGAATTGATGATAGCGCGGATGCCCGAGCGCTCGGCCCCGTCCTCGTCCGACACCGAGAAGCCCAGAAGGCTGTCGATCTCGTCCTGGTTGAGGATACGCTCAGGGCCTTGCGCGCCTTGCTGGGGCAGGAAGGTTTCGCCATCGGCGCCCACCATGGCTTCCCATTCAGACGCAAGCGCATCCGAACCGGCACCGTCAAAGTCGGGCTGTTCCGCACTGGCGGCGGCTTCCCATTCGGCGGCCAAGGCATCCTGATCTACATCACTCATGGGGCAATCCGGTCATTGTCTCGCGCAAAGGGCACCATCATCACGACTGGCTGATAAGGATTTCGGTCAGGAGCACCCGGTCCACCTGGGCGGGCGCGATCGCCAGATTGGTCCGGCGCAGCAATTCCAGACGCAGGCGGTGCTGGCCTGCAGACCCGGCCAGATCATCAGGCGTCAGCTCGCGCAGGAAGCCCTGATACTGGTCCAGAATACGCTGCATACCCGCCTCCAGCGCGGGCTCCACGGCCGGATCGGTAAACTCGAAACTCACCTTGAGCGTGAGGATCGGACGCACATTGCCCGAACCGGAAATCTGCACCACCAGCGGCTGCCCGATCTCGAAGCTCAGGATTTCCGGCCCCGCCTCGGCCAATGCCTGCTCGGCAGCCTCGGCTTCGGCCATCGCAGCCTCATCTTCCCCGCCCCCGCCAAAAAGGAACAGCCCGCCCGCTACCAGCGCGAGCACGAGAATGATGGCCGGCAGGCCGATAAACAGCGCCAGCTTCTTGATATCAGGCTTGGACTTGCCTTCGCCCTCGGCATTTTCGCCGTCGGCGCCGTCTTCGTTTTCGTCGTTTTCTTCGGCCATGATGATCCCGCCAGATCGCACTGATTCACGCTTCAGCAAGGATTAGGGGGCGTCCCGGTTAACGATCCGTTGGGAAAGTTTCCCGATAGGCAGTTTTTTCCGCGTCAAGCTGCATTGCCTGCCGGGCGGAACGGGCCGGAAGCAAAGGCCGGAAACTCAAGCTATTGTAATTAATGGGTATTAACCATGGCACGCCCCTTGCGATGGCTGGGCGGCGTGGCTGGCAAAAGTCCGGCCGCACGCGGCACACGGCCAGAAAGGGCGAGGAGGGCGCGATGGACAACATGATGATGATAGGCCTGAGCCAGCAGCAGGTGCTGCGCCGGGCCATGGACATCACTGCCAACAATATCGCGAACGTCTCCACTGCGGGCTTCAAGGCCGAGCAGCTTCTGGTCGAGGCCGACCCCTATACCCGTGCGCGCGCAGAAGACGGCCCTGCCCGCCTTAACTATGTCGCCGAGTGGGGTATGGGCCGCGATTTCAGCCAGGGCACTCTGGAGCAGACCGGGCGTCCTCTGGACGTGGCCATCACTGGCGAGGGCTTTTTCACGATTGATACCCCGCAAGGCGAGCGCTTCACGCGCGACGGCCGCTTTTCCATGGACGCAGCCGGCACGCTCACATCGGCCAATGGCGCCCCTGTACTGGGCGAGGACGGTGCGCCGATAACTATCGACCCGGACGCCGGGCCCGTCACCATCCTGGCCAATGGCGAGGTCAGCCAGAACGGCCTTGCCGCCGGACGCATCGCCGTTACCCGCTTCGAAAATCAGGGCGTCCTCTCCAAGATAGGCGACAATCTCTATACCGCCCCTGACGATGCGCCGCGCGAACTCGCGCTCGAACCCGTGATCCGCCAGGGATTTGTCGAGAGCTCCAACGTGCGCCCCATCATGGAGATCACCTCCATGATGGAAGTGTCGCGCGCCTATTCCTCCGTTACCCGCATGCTCCAGCAGGCCGACGAACTCAGCCGCAAGGCGATCGAGCGTCTTGGCCGGCCGGGCTAGTGAATTCATGATAAGGAAACCCAACTGATGCGCGCACTGTCTACCGCCGCCACGGGAATGGAAGCCCAGCAGCTCAATGTCGAGGTGATTGCCCACAACCTCGCCAACATGAACACGACCGCGTTCAAGCGTCAGCGCGCGGAGTTTCAGGATCTGCTCTATCAGAATCTGGGTCAGGTTGGCGCCGCCAGCTCGGACGCCGGCACCATCGTGCCGACCGGCCTGCAGATCGGTCTGGGCGTGCAGGCGGGCTCGGTCTACCGCATCACCGAGCAGGGCAGCCTTTCCCAGACCGGCAATGAACTGGACCTTGCCATTTCAGGCCGGGGCTATTTCCGCATCGAACTGCCCAATGGCGGCGAGGCCTATACCCGCGCCGGCAGCTTCTCGCGCAGCCCGGAGGGCCAGCTGGTCACCTCTGACGGCTATCTCGTCATGCCGGGCATCGCGATCCCCGAAGAGGCGCGCCGCGTGGAAGTGAACCAGCAAGGACAGGTGCAGGTGCAGCTTGATGGCGACGCCGAGGCGCAGATCCTCGGCCAGCTCGAACTCATCACCTTTGCCAACGAGGCGGGTCTCGAGGCGGCAGGCGACAACCTCTACCTGGAAACCGCAGCGTCGGGCGCGGCCAATGTCGGCGTGCCGGGCCAGCCGGGCTTCGGCATTATCCGGCAAGGCTTTGTGGAAACCTCCAACGTGGATGCCGTCACCGAGATCACCGCGCTGATCCGCGCCCAGCGGGCCTATGAGATGAATGCCCGTGTCATCAGCGCTGCCGACGAAATGCTCGCTGCTTCTGCAAACCTGCGCTGATAGGGGTAATTATCATGCTGCGCGTCATAGCCACTGCCACGCTTCTTGCCATCGCCGGAACCGCCTTCGCCGCCGCACAGCAAAGCGTGCTTCTGCGCGAACGCGTGGTGGTCCAGGGCGCGACCGTGACGCTCGGCGACCTGTTTGAAGGGGTAGAAGGCGACGCCGCTTCGGTGACGCTTGCCCGCGCGCCGCAGCCCGGTTCACGCACCTTCCTTGACCCTGCCTGGGTCAGCCGTCAGGCCAGCCGCAACGGACTGGAGTGGGCAAACGCCACAGGCATGGAACGCGTGGCGGTTGAACGCGCTTCGCAAAGCCTGTCAGCGGGCGAGATCGCCGACATGATCGCCGCGCACATGTACCGCGAAACCGGCCGCAGCCACGAAGTCACGCTTTCCAACCGCATGCTGTCGATCCACGCGCCCGTGGACGCCTCCGGCTCACCGGAAATCGTCCGGCTGGAGCTGGATGGCCGCACCGGACCGTTCCGCGCGGAGATCCGCACCCATGATGGCGGCGATGCCGTGACCATTACCGGCCGCGCTGACCCGGTCATGGATGTGCCGGTTCTGGGCCGCCCGGTGGCGCGCGGCGAAGTCATTGAAGCGGGCGACATCGAGTGGGTGCGCATGCGCTCTGACCGCATCCGCCCCGACGCCATCACCAGCGAACGCGCCCTTATCGGTCAGGAAGCGCGCCGCGCCCTGCGCGCCGGTGAAGCGCTGCGTGGCTATGATCTGCGCGAGCCGGCTGCCATCACGCGCGGCGAAACCGTGGCACTGGTTTTCCAGTCCGGTCCGCTGACCCTGACCGCACGTGCCCGCGCCCTTGAAAACGCGGCGCTCGGCCAGACGGTCCGCTTTGTGAACCTTCAGTCCAACCGCACCGTCGAAGGTGTGGTCGAGGGACCGGGCCGCGCGCGCGTGACCGGCGCCACCAGCAATATCTTCTAGCCGTCAGGAGACGACGATCATGCCCAGCACCCACCTGACGCGCCTTGCCCGCCTCGGCGTCTGCGCGCTCGCCCTTACAGCCATGAGCGCCTGCGCCGTACGCGACCGCGCCAGCTATATCGGCCAGCCGCCACCCCTGTCGCCCATCTCTGCCGATGCGGCCATTCGCGGGGTCGGCATCACCGAACAGAACGGCGCATCGGGTCAACGCCAGCTGGAAGCCCTGCAGGCCGCCATCGCCGCCCGCCAGAACGATACTGGCAATCTGAACTCGCTCTGGCGGTCCAACTCATCCACCTTCTTCGGCGATCCGCGTGCGGCACGTGTGGGCGACATTCTCACCGTCAACATCAACATTGCCGACCGCGCCCAGCTGAACAATCAGACCAACCGCTCACGGGTCACGTCTGAACGCGCAGGCATTCCCAACTTTTTTGGCGGCGAAGCGGCCCTCGATGGGTTCTTTAACGACGCCATTGACCCGGAAAACCTTGTCCGCATGGGGTCCAACAGCTCCACGCGCGGCAGCGGCTCGGTCAACCGTTCCGAGACCATCCGCCTTACCGCCGCCGCCATCGTGGTGGACGTGTTGTGGAACGGGAACATGATCGTGCACGGCCGCCAGGAAGTGCGGATCAATAACGAGGTGCGTGAGCTTCTGATCTCCGGCATCGTACGCCCGCAGGACATCGCATCGGACAACACGATCGACCACTCCAAGATCGCCGAGGCGCGCATTTCCTATGGTGGCCGCGGGCATATTTCCGAGATGCAGCGCCCGCCAGTCGGCCAGGAAATATACAACCTCCTGTGGCCGTTCTAACGATTGCGCGCTAACGCTTTGCTCATCATTCGGCCCCTAGGATGATATTCGGGCGCAAGCTCGAAGGGGGGCTGAATGACCGGGCGTTTCTCATATATTACGCGCATTCTGGAGCCTGAAGGGCTCATGTATGTGCGCGTTTTCGGCGTCAACCGCCCGGACCTCAGCCGTGACCGGGGCGGCATGCTGCTCGACCGTGTGGCCAAGGGCGGCATCAATGCGGTGATCTTCGATTACCGGCGCATGGTCTATACCCACGACACCTTCCAGATCGGCACCCTGGCCGGACGGGTCGCGAGCCGCCTGCCAGCCGGCTTTCCGGTTGCCTATGTGCTTGCCCGCCAACATGCAGGCTTCGTTGTCACACTGATGCGCACACTGGCCCGCAAGGGGATCATTACCGAGCCCTTCGCCACCCACCGGCCTGCCATTGCCTGGGCACGCCAGCAGATCGCGATGGCCCAGCTGGCCGCCGATGCCCGCCGCGCAGGCCTGAATGTTCATGCCCGAAGCGCCTGACGCATCCGACCTCAGTATCGAACGTTTCGAGCTGGAAGGCGCAAATGTCTTCTGCGCCCGGCTGATCGGCACCCACCGCTTGAAAGACAGCCTCGTCAACGCGCAGCGCCTGGCAGAGCGCGTCGTGCGCGAGAACCGCGATGCCGTCATACTCGATTACAGCCAGTGCCAGCTGGAACATAAGCTGGAAGAGTTCATCAGGGTCGGGGATCTGTTCGTCCGGCACATGCCCGCCCATGTGCGCTTCAGCTACGTGTACCACGCATCAAACATGATGCACGCCGCCTATATGACGAAAACGCTCTTCAAGGCGGGTTTTCAGGCACGCGCGTTTGGCAACTGGGACGATGCGGAACGCTTCGCGCGCGGGATCGAATAACGGTCAGTCGTCGCGGTGGACCCGCTCGGAGCGTTCATGGCGTTCCTGGGCTTCCAGGCTCAGCGTTGCCACCGGGCGTGCATCCAGACGGGCCAGCGAAATAGGCTCACCCGTCTCATCGCAATACCCGTAGGTATCTTCCTCGATCCGGCGCAGCGCAGACTCGATCTTCGAGATCAGCTTACGCTGACGGTCGCGGGCGCGAAGCTCCAGCGAACGGTCGGTTTCGGTCGAAGCACGGTCAGCCAGATCCGGCAGGGCGCCGATATCTTCCTGCAGGGCGTAGAGCGTCGTTTTGCTCTCCCGCAGAATCTCGTCTTTCCATGCCATCAGCTTGCGGCGGAAATACTCTTTCTGCCGCGGGTTCATGAAGTCCTCGTCCTCGCTGGGACGATACCCCTCAGGCAGCTCAATCTTGGATTCAAATGCGCTCATACGCCCGCCTCCATGACGCTCACGCCCCTGCCCATGAGCGCGGCGGAGAATATCGGCGCAACTCATCAAGTCAACGGCGCATGACCGTTACACCGCAAGTTTGGTGCCAATACGATTAGATGAAGACTTTCAAGGACTAGACGGCCACGCCTTCGTCATTCAAGCGTCATATTTGGCCAGTTCGACCGCCGCGCGCGTCTCAACTTCGTCCAGCATGGCTTCCAGACGCGGGTCCGTTACGGATTCGCGCCGTGCCTTGAGCACGTCCATCAGGCGGACCAGTCTGGAACGCGGAACGCCGCCTTCCAGCAGAGCGATTTTCAGATCATCGAGCACATCAAGCAGGGTGAAGGCGCGTTCGGTTGCCCGCTGGCGCGCTCCAGCCTCGTCATGATCGCCTTGCAGCGCCAGCAGCGCCTCGACCGATCCGACCGACGCAACCGGCCCCGTTCCCGCAACACTGGACGATGCCGGCGCAGACGCCGGTGAGGCAGGCGCAAAGCTTCCCGAACCGCTCTGCGTGCGGCTGGTGCGTTTGGGAGCGCTCGGCCCCTGGGTGCTGCCCGGACCGCTGATCTTCATCGGTCATGCCTCTTCGACAGGAACATCTGAGCCAAATTGCTTAAGCTTGCTTAACAGTCCCTTAAACCGCTTCGCGCGCCCGGCAAAATCTTCCCGGCAGCGTCCGCCATGCGCGTGTTCTGCCGCCAAGCGCTTCCCGTCAAACGAAAATATATCAATGCGTTAGCTGACGCCATCTTGGCACGGAATTCGCATGGTTAATACGCGAAACACACCCAAGGCGGAGAACCGCGCGCCATGCTGACCCGGATTTTGATTGCCACTGCCCTCTGTCTGGCGCTGCTTGCGCCGGCGCACGCCAATCCGCGTATCAAGGACATCGCCGATATCGAGGGCGTGCGTGACAACCAGCTGGTCGGATACGGGCTTGTGGTCGGTCTCGACGGCTCTGGCGACACGCTGCGCAATTCCGCCTTTACCCGCCAGTCGCTGAACTCGCTCATGGAGCGCTTCAACGTCAATATCCGCGATGCCGATTTGCGCACCGGCAATGTGGCTGCCGTGCTGGTGACAGCGCATCTGCCGCCGTTTGCCACGCAAGGCTCACGCATGGATGTCACCGTATCGGCCATGGGCGATGCCAGCAGCCTGCAAGGCGGCGTTCTCATTGCTACACCGCTCATGGGCGCCGACGGGCAGGTCTACGCCGTGGCGCAGGGCTCCATCGCGGTCGGCGGCTTTGCCGCTCAGGGCGCAGGCGCCAGCATCACGCGCGGTGTGCCGACCAATGGCCGCATCTCCAACGGCGCGATCATCGAACGCGAGCTGCGCTTTGACCTGGCCAGCCGCGACGAGATCCGGCTCGCCTTACGCAATCCGGACTTCACCACCGCGCGCCGCATGGCCGATGCCATCAACGCCTATATCGGCACCGGCACCGCCCATGCCAGCGATCCGGCCACGGTCGTGGTCAGCCGGCCCGCCAGCTTTGCCGGTGATATGGTCAGCCTTGTCGCCGATGTGGAGCAGCTTCGCGTTGCCGCCGACATGCGCGCCCGCGTGGTGATTGACGAAAGCACCGGCACCATCGTGATGGGCGAGAATGTACGCGTGTCCACCGTAGCCATCGCGCAGGGCAATCTCACCATCACGGTAAGCGAGACCCCGATTGCCAGCCAGCCCGGCGCCTTCTCCGAGGGCGAGACGGTTGTGCTGCCGCGGACGCAGGTCACCGCCGAGGAAGACTCCATGCAGCTCGGCGTACTTAACGGAACGGTGTCGTTGCGTGAGCTGGTCGACGGGCTCAACGCGCTGGGCGTCTCCCCGCGCGACATGATCACCATCCTTCAGACCATCAAGGCGGCAGGCGCGCTGCAGGCCGAGATCGAGGTGCTGTAATGGACAATCTTCTCGCCAGCCAGGTTCAGGGCGCGTTCCAGACGCGCGAACCCTCTCTGCCCGGCACCGGCGGCATCAGCAATGCCGAACTGGCCCGCCGCGTCGCCGAAGAGTTCGAGGCGGTCTTCCTTGCCCAGCTCGTGGAACAGATGATGGGCGAGAGCACACAGAGCGAAATGTTTGGCGGCGGTGCGGGCGAGAGCGCCTTCCGGGGCATGCTCAACGAGGAATATGCGAAGGTGATGGCGCGCGCAGGGGGCATTGGCCTCGCCGATGACCTTACCCGCGAAATTCTGCGCCTTCAGGAAGCAGGAGCCCGGTAATGAGCGAACTGGCCGCGAACACCCCCGCCGAACGCGCTGCGGCGCTGATCCGCCTGACGGCCCGGCTGACCGAGCTGTTTGAAACCGAGACCGCGCATTTCGAGGCGCGCCAGCCCCACAAGGCCTTCGACCTTCAGGACGAGAAGATGCAGCTGGCCAATATCTACCGGCGCGAAACCCAGCTGGCCGCTGGCGATCCGGAGCGTCTGGCGGGACTGGAACCGGCTCTGAAGGCTTCCTTGCGGTCAAACGTGGAGAAGCTGGAGGCTGCCGTGCAGCGAAATGGCTTCGTGGTCGAGGCGCTCAAAGACATCACCGAAGGCCTGGTCAAGTCCATCGCCGATGAGGCCGTCCGCCAGAAGTCGCAAAATGCCGGCTACGGCCCGCAATCAGCGCGGGCAAACCAGATCGGCGCCATAGCCGTCAATCAGAGCGCCTGAGCCCTACCCGCCCAGATGGGCGATGAAGGGGGCGCACAGCGCCAGCCCCATCAGCGTTTCAAACCCGATAGCGGCTGCGTTGTAGCGCGTGCGCGTGCCGTGATCGGCGTCGGCAGCCATCGAGATGGCCCGGCCCATCGCCATGCCCAGCCAGTAAAGCCCGACAGCGAAACTGGCCCCCATGACCGCGCCAGAACCAGCCTGAGCGCTCATCATCAAGGTGAGCAATACCGCGCCATGGGCCAGTACCAGCGCGCCGCCATAGCTGGAGCGGAACTCCGCCCAGCCTCCCTTCAGATCGGGTGCCGGGGCCAGACGCACTACGTTCGCGCCCCAGCGCGGCACGGCAAGGCTCATCAATCCCATCAGGGCGCCGATTGCAGAGGCAGTGGCGGCCAGCATCCAGGGCAAGGACAGATCGGGCATGGGTCATTCCCGGCTATGAAAGGGTGTTGTGGCCGTTATACGCGAAAGGCTGGCAAACGGATTTGTGAACGCCAAGCCGCACGGATCCGGCCCTCAGGGCACGACACCTAGTCTCTTGCGGACCTCGCCGCTGGGAAGGCCGGCAATACGCACCACCTTCGCCCGCGAGGTCTGCCCCGACACCAGTTCCAGCGCCGATTTCGGCAGGCTCAGACTCTTCGCCAGCAATTTAAGAACGGCCGTGTTGGCCGCGCCCTTGTCCGGCACGGCGCGCACGCGGACCTTCAGATGAGCCAGCCCGTCAGCGCCGGTTTCCACGCCTTCGACCGCATCCATTGAGGCCTTGGGTATAACACGAAGGCGAAGGATCGCTCCCTCGCCTTCGTCACTTATCCAGTCCGCGTTCAAGAGCCTCAGGCCGGACCGGGCTTCGGTTCGATTCCGCCCGGGGCCGCCACGTCGTCCTCGTCTTCATCGTCGATGACAGGCACGGCGCTATCGGGCGTGAACGGCCCCTCACCCTTGGCAGGAACATCGGTGTTGCGCACGGGCGGCTTGCCATTGAGCAGGTCGGTGATCTCTTCGCCAGAGAGGGTCTCGTACTCCAGCAGGCCCTGGGCGATGGCTTCCCAGTCCTTGTTGTAGTCCGTCAGGATGCGGCGCGCCTCAACAAGGCCGCCCTCGACAAGGCCTTTCACCTCACGCTCGATCTTGGCCGCCGTTTCGGCAGAGACCGTACGCGATTGCTGGACCAGTTGCTGGCCGAGGAAGACATCGCCCTGATTGTCGGCGTAGTCGATGGGTCCAAGCTCTTCGGAAAAGCCCCACTGGGTGACCATGGCGCGGGCAAGGCGTGTCGCCTGCTGGATGTCGCTGGCGGCACCGGAGGTCACGTTCTCCTTGCCGAACTTAAGCTCCTCGGCAACGCGCCCGCCCATCATGATGGCCAGCCGGCTGGTCATTTCCTGATGCGTCATGGACAGCTTGTCGCCCTCGGGCAGCTGCATGACCATGCCCAGAGCCCGCCCGCGCGGAATGATCGTCGCCTTGTGGACCGGATCAGCCGCCGGCACTTTCATCGCCACGATGGCGTGACCGGCCTCGTGATAGGCGGTCAGCGTCTTTTCCTTCTCGCCCATGACCATGGAGCGGCGCTCGGGGCCCATCATCACCTTGTCCTTGGCCTCTTCAAACTCGGCCATGGAGACGAGGCGGCGGTTGCGGCGCGCGGCCAGCAGGGCCGCCTCGTTGACGAGATTGGCAAGGTCAGCACCAGAGAAGCCCGGCGTGCCGCGTGCGATCACCTTGGGATCGACATCAGCGGCCAGCGGCACGTTGCGCATATGGACTTTGAGGATTTTCTCGCGGCCCGTGATGTCCGGGTTCGGCACCACGACCTGACGGTCAAACCGACCCGGGCGCAGCAGGGCAGGATCGAGCACGTCAGGGCGGTTGGTCGCCGCGATGAGGATGATGCCCTCATTGGCCTCAAACCCGTCCATCTCGACCAGAAGCTGGTTCAGCGTCTGCTCGCGCTCATCATTGCCGCCACCAAGGCCGGCGCCGCGCGAACGGCCCACCGCATCGATCTCGTCGATGAAGATGATGCAGGGGGCGTTCTTCTTGGCCTGCTCGAACATGTCACGCACGCGGCTCGCACCGACGCCGACGAACATCTCGACAAAGTCCGAACCGGAAATCGTGAAGAAGGGCACGCCCGCCTCACCGGCGACGGCGCGCGCGGTCAGCGTCTTGCCTGTACCCGGAGGGCCGATCAGCAACGCGCCTTTAGGGATCTTGCCGCCAAGGCGCTGGAATTTGGAGGGGTCTTTGAGGAACTCCACGATCTCGGAAAGTTCTTCCTTGGCCTCGTCAATGCCCGCCACATCATCAAACGTGACCCGGCCGGTTTTCTCGGTCAGCAGCTTGGCTTTGGACTTGCCAAAGCCCATCGCGCCTTTGCCCCCGCCCTGCATCTGGCGCATGAAGAAAATCCACACCCCGATCAGCAGCAGCATCGGGAACCAGCTCAGCAGGATTCCGAACAAATTCATGCCGCCATCGGCCGGCGCACGCGCGGTGATCTGGACATTATTGGCTCGCAGCGCATCGGTGACGCGCGCATCGGCCGGCACTTCGGTACGGAAAGCCTGACCGCCGCTCAGCTCGCCGGTGACTGACTGGCCTTCAATCGTCACCTCGCGGACGCGGCCCGCCTCCACATTGTCCATGAATTGCGTGTAGGTCATCTCGTTGGTCTGCGCGGCCGGGCGCGGACCCTGAAGGATGTTGAACAAGGCAGCCAGCAGAACCAGCAGGATTGCCCAGACCAGAATATTACGCAAATTCATTTACTTATCCTTCCGCCGGGCCCATGCGCCCGCCTCAAGTCCTGTCAGTCCCGGCCAGACACGCGGCAGCAGCCAGCGTGGGACGTCAACATCAATATTGGACGGCGCACACGATTTCGCCAGCCCTGCGCGTCCAGCTGCCGCACATCATACAGTGTTTTGACCTGCCGTGCCGTATGCGGACACACCCAGCAACGCGTCCAGCCGGTCTGCAATCAACGCGCCAGCTGCCCCCTCACCGGGCGGTGTGTCCAGTCCGGCAATCACGCTTTGGCCACCACCGCTGATAACCGTCAGAGATGGCCGCAAGCGGGCAGGCACATCGGGGACTGGCCGATTCTGCATCCGCAAGGGCTGCACGGTCAGAGGCACTGATCCGGCGCATACCAGCATCCGGCTATCAAACACGCCGCAATCGCCCGGTGCCAAATGCAGCGCGGCAGCACCGCCATGGCCGTCCGCCCGGCCTGCGGCGGCGCCGGGATCGCGCCCCATCACGCCCTCACGCGTCAACATGACCCCGCCAGCATTCAACGGGATGCCTGCCAGCAGGGCATCCAGCAGGGCGGAAACACTGTCCGGCCCCGGCAGGGCGCGTTCGCCGCTGACAGCCAGCATCAGCGCCTCGCACGCCCGCAAGCCCACCTCTCGCGATCCCCCGGCAAACTTCGCCGCATTCAACCGCACAGCGCCCCATGGGAGGATGTCAGCGCCCGCCCTGACCCGCAGATGCGCCAGCTGCCTCAGGCGGGCATCTGTGCGCAGCGCCGCCTCATTGAGCGCAAGCAGGCGCCTGCCCGCCGGACTTGCAGGCGGCGGCGCGGCGGACCGCACACGCACACGCTCAAAGGCGCGGTTGGTGTTGGAGGGATCCTCCACCCATGCCTGTCCCCGTGCGCTCAGCCATTGGCGCAAATCTTCGCGCGCCATCCGCACCAGCGGGCGGGCAAGGCTGACACCTCGCCCTTCGGGCCAGGCCGGACTGGCGCTCAGCTCACCCATAGCGGCAAGAGCGCGCCAGGCTGCCTCCTTGCGCGACAGGCGCATCAGCAGTGTTTCGATAACGTCGTCCGCCGTGTGGGCAAGGAACAGCCGGTTCGCGCCCAGACCCCGCGCGGCATCGGCCAGCAGGCCATGGCGCGCGCGCCGGGCCGCCGCCTGCCCCGGTGCCGGCGCGTCCCAGATCAGAATATGGGCTGTCGCGCCCAGCGCTTCGGCCCGCCGGGCGGTCAGCGCCGCTTCGCTGGCGCTTTCGGGCCGCAAGCGGTGGTCTACGGTCAAGGTATGAAAATCGCGGCCAGCCTGACGGGCCATATCTGCGATCAGGCAGGCGAGCGCCAGGGAATCGCCACCGCCGGAGAGCGCGAGCACCAGAGGCCCGGATGGGCACAGGCGCGCGACAGCGCGCGCGCCTGCAGCAAGGTCAGTGTCTAGCGGCACCCGGCACGGCTGCGCTCACGCTCGGCACGCTGGCGCGCCTCTGCGCTGGCATTGGGATATTCCTGCCCGAAGGAGCCGAGTACGTTGCACGCAGCGCCGCTCTGATCCATCGCATGAAGCGAGGCACCCAGGCGCACCAGCGCGTCCGGCCCGCGTTCACCGCGGCGGTCCGCACGCAAGGACGCCATATAGGCATCGGCAGCGTCCTGATAATTGCCTTGCGCAAAATGGGTTTCGCCAAGCCAGTACCAGGCCTGACCCGTCATCGGGTGACCGCCATGGGCTTCAACAAAACCGGCAAAACGCTCCTGCGCCCCGGCGAAGTCACCGTCCAGCAGGCGCGCACGCGCGCTGGCAAAAGCCTCGTCCGGGTCAGACGGGGCGGAGGCTCGTTCGCGGCTTGATTCGGCGGCACC
The DNA here is from genome assembly GCF_051859565.1 of Glycocaulis sp. Classification (GTDB taxonomy): domain Bacteria; phylum Pseudomonadota; class Alphaproteobacteria; order Caulobacterales; family Maricaulaceae; genus Glycocaulis. The sequence continues at coordinate 399,176 of NZ_JBHYFK010000002.1, read as the reverse complement.
GGAAGAAGCTTGTGCGGCGTCGGCGTCTGCCCGTGTGGCCGGCAGATTGCTGCCCTGAAGGCTGAGGGGCCGCGTGGCGGCGGCACGTGCATCCGCATGCGGATCGCCCGGCTCGGTAACGGCCAGCTCGCCTCCCTCACCCGCCAGCATACGCCGCATGGCGGTGTTGAGACGGTCAACTTCCTGACGCAGGCGCCGGTTTTCAAAGGTGAGCGTTTCCAGCTCACCTGTCAGGCTGCGCTGCTCACGCTCAAGCGCCTCAACGCGCATAAGCAGGCTCTCCGCTACCGGATCACCGGCCAGCGATTGTTGCTCCATTTCGTTCAGACGCGCCTCGATGGCATCCATGCGCATCGTCAGCGCCCGGCTGGACTGGGCATGGGCGGTCCCGGCAAGGAGACCGAAACCAATCAGGAGAGAAACGAGCCAGCGCATGCCATCACCTCTGAACAACAAAAAAATCCGGATAACCGGGATCGCGCGTTGGCCGCGCAGGGTCAAGTGGGCAGCGTGACGAATGCAAGGGGCGAAATTGCGGCACAGCCCATAAGCCCCCCCTGTCACTGGCCCGCTCAAGGCCCCGGTAGAAAACAAAAGGCTCGCCAGCACGACCGGGCCGGTCATGCTGGCGAGCCTTCAAGCTCCGCAGTAGCAACGGGCAAGCCGTTGACTAGGACACCGCGCCAGACGTTACGACAGTGATGCCGTTCCGGTTCTGGGCCCAGCACGACTCGGTCGACTGGGTGCAGGTCGGACGTTCTTTGCCGTAAGAGACGGTGGAGATGCGCGACGCATCAACACCCTGGCTGACCAGGAAGTCGCGTACCGAGTTGGCACGGCGGGCACCCAGTGCCAGGTTGTATTCGCGGGTACCGCGCTCGTCGGCATTGCCGGCGATCAGGATACGCGTACCCGGGTATTGGGCAAGCCAGGCAGCCTGACGGCGCAGGGTCTCGCGCGAGGCGTTATCCAGATCCGAACGATCGAGGCCGAAGAAAACACGGTCGCCCGCATTTTGTTCAAAGTCCGCGATCGAACCGGGCACCGGACCCGTGGTACGGGTGTCGGTGGTGGTGGTGCCTGTGCTGGTGTCCTGCACGACCGGAGTTTCATCCGGGCGGCTGGCGCAGGCGGTGACGAGAAGGCTGCACGCTGCCAGAGCAGCGAACGGAGCAAGTTTCATTGGAGCAATGTCCCTCAATAGTGTCCGTGCAGCACGCCTGCACGACCGAGTTCTCCATACACCACATTTGACGGTGAATCGATATGGATTTGCGAACTATTTTCCGTCGCTGTTTCAGTCCAGAAGTGGCGACCAGGCAGCGTCGGACGCGGCGCCTTGAGTCGGCAGGCGCCTCAGGTTGAACCCGCCCAGATCCACGCTCCAGACTGAATAGCGCGTGCCCGTCGCGGAGTAATCGCCGCGTGTAAACAGCAGCATGCGTCCGTTCGGGGACCAGGCGGGCGTATCTACAAAATACCCGTCATAGAGAATTCGTTCCTCGCCGGTGCCGTCAGCGCGCATCACGCCCAGCGAGAACATCGAGCCCTGCTGCTTGATGAAGGCAATCAGATCGCCGCGCGGCGACCAGACCGGGCTGGTGTACCGCCCTGGCCCGAAGCTGATCCGGCGCTGGTCCGTGCCGTCGGCATTCATCACATAGATCTGCGGCTGGCCGGAACGGTTGGAGGCAAAGGCGATCTGGCGGCCATCGGGCGAATAGGTCGGCTCGGTGTCGTCAGACGGATTGCTGGTCAGCTGACGCAGCGCGCGCGTGCGCAAATCGAACCCGTAAAGATCGTGGCGGCCGCGCCGCTCCACCGACATCACCAGCTCGCGGCCATTGGGGTGGAAACGCGCCGAGAGCGACTGGCCGCCGCCCGTGATAGCCGCATTGCTGCTGTCAAACAGCGCTTCCTGACGGCCGGTCTGCAGATCGTAGAGATAGCTGGTCGCCTGCAGGTCGCGGAAGGACACATAGGTGATCTGCTGGTTGGTCGGCGAATAGTTCGGCAGCAACGCCATGTAGGAGCGGTCGGTCAGGAAGGACGGGTTGGCTCCGTCCTGATCCATGATGACCAGACGGCGCGTGGGCTCGCCATTGGGGCCGTCACCTTCGGACACATAGACAATGCGGGTGTCAAAAAACCCGCTCTCCCCGGTCAGACGCTCATAGACGGCATCAGACACCTTGTGGGCCAGACGGCGCCAGTTCTCCGGCACCGATGTGAACTGCATGCCGAGGATCTGCTGCTCGGCAGCCGTATCCCACAGGCGGAAAGCGACCAGGAGCCGGCCCTGCTCGTCAATGCTGACCCGGCCCACCAGAAGGGCGGAGGCGTTGATGATGCGCCAGTCAGCAAAGCGGGGACGCAGATCGATATTGGTGATGTCCTCGATAAAGGCATTCTGGTCTACCGGGGCGAACAGGCCCGAATTGGCCAGATTGTTCGTCACCACTCGTGCGATATCCGCGCCCGTCTCGGCGCTTTGCGTATCCTGCGCGATGAAGTCGGTAATCGCGATCGGGAAAGGATCGACATTGCCGTCAGTGACGGTAACAACAAGCGGACTGCCCGACTGGGCAAGCGCAGGCGCCGCAAGCGCTGCAATCATGGCGAACATGGCGGCAAGGCGGGCCAGAAAACGCATCTGTTAGCTCCTGTCGTTCAGGCGGGTTGTATCACACTATCGATTTGACGGCTCGAAATTGACCGTAATGCGGCGCCATTGCTGATATTGGCCCGCAGGCATGGTGTAGGGCGCGCACTCGATCACGGCGCGCACCGCGCGCTCACCCGCAAGGCGCATATACGGATTGGGCGAGCCCAGCACGCGGTTGGCATCAACAAGACGCGGCGGCGCACTCAACGATCCGTCACGTTCCAGCTGCACTTCCACCGACACGCGCAAGGAGGCCGGGTCCGGCGCATCGGACGGCTCGCGCCAGCAACGCGAAGTCTGGCTGCGGAAAAGGTCCGCCATCGTCACCGTCATGGCCGTGCCCGCGCCTGCGCCCTGCCGGGTATCACCCTGCTCTGCAGGACGGTTCTGCGCGCTCTGCTGGCGCGAACGGTCGACCAGCGTGGAGAGCGCATCCAGATCCAGCCCCTGCTGCTGTTGCGGCTGGGGACGTGGCTGCGGGCGTTCCGGCTCACGCCGGGGTTCGGGTTGCGGCGGAACGGGATCAGGCTCGCGCTCGGGCTGCGGTTCGGGTTCCGGCTCGGGTTGCGGCTGTTCGGTCGGCGGCAGCGGAATGGGTTCAGGCTCGGAGACCTGCGGCTCGGGCTCTGGTTCCGGCGCTACCGGCTGCGGGCGCTCGATCACTTCAGGTTCAGGCTCTGGCACCGGATCGGGCGCGGCAGCGCGGATATTGGTGATGTCGGCCAGCGTCACCAGCTCGACCGGAACCAGCACGCTTTCACCGTCGAGCTGGCTGGCCGAGCGCGGGAAATAGATGAACGCACTCGCAAACAGCGAGAGGTGCAGCACCAGCGATAGGATGAAGCTGGCAAACGAGCGCATCGGGCTAAAAAGCGTTTCCCTGCTACTGGTTCAAAGGATCGGTAACAAGACCGATATTGGCATAGCCAGCCGAGGAGACGCGCGCCATGACGCGCATGACCTCGCCATAGCCCACCGCCTCATCGGCGCGGATATAGACGCGTGCCTCGGACCCGGTGCGCGAGATCGCCTCCAGACGCGGCACCAGCTCTTCAAAGCTGACGCGCGTTTCCTGCAGGAATATGCTGCCATCGGCTTGTATCGTTATGGTCAGCGGCTCTTCCGACGTGGTCATCGCCCGCGCTTCGGTGTCAGGCAGGTTCACGTCCACGCCCACGGTCAGCAGTGGCGCGGCGACCATGAACACGATCAGCAGCACCAGCATCACGTCCACATAGGGGACGATGTTGATCTCTGCCTTGGGCTTCCAGCGGCGGCCGGTCCTGCGGCCGCCCATGTCCACATTGCCGGCCATCTAACCCTCCCGGGCTGCAAGCGCGGAAAGATCGTCCACGAACCCTTCCAGGCGCACCGCATACTTGGCGAGCTGCGAGGAGAGCGCGTTGAAGAAGATCACCGCCGGAATGGCGGCCACCAGGCCCAGACCCGTCGCAAACAGCGCCTCGGCGATGCCGGGCGCCACGACGGCGAGATTGGTGTCGCGCGAGGCGGCGATGGAGCGGAAGGAGTTCATGATCCCCCAGACCGTGCCGAACAGTCCGATAAAGGGCGCCGAGGAGCCGACAATGGCGAGAATGCCGAGCCCCTGCTCCATGCGGGTCAGTTCCCGGTTGGCTTCCGCGCCGCCAGAGCGCGAGACGGAGAAGCTGTCCCAGTCACGCAGCGCAGCGGCCAGCACCCGGCTGAACGGGTCCTTGGGATTGCGCGCATAGCGGTTGGCGAGATCATCAATCGAGCCGCCAGCCCAGAAATCATCCTCGAACCGGGCGGCCTGGGCGGCTGCCTTGCGGAACTGCAGGAATTTCTCGATGGCCACGGCCCATGACCAGACGGACATGAACAGCAAGATACCCATCACCGCCTTCACGATGATGTCGGCGCGCATGAAAAGGTAGAAAATAGTCAGTTCCTGCGCTGGCTGGGTCAGTTCTACGGCTACGCTGTCCATGACGGCTCCCTCACACTCCCGGCAAACGGATGAGCGCGTTGCTTAGCGGCGAGCAGCACTCTCGCCAAGCCTGACACGCTCAAAACCCGCCCTCATCTGTTCCCGGCAGGCTTTCTCTGATCCGATTGGGGCGATTTGAAGGAAGAAGGGTTAAGGACGCGTTTGGATTTGCAGTGGATGGGGCTCCCCCCCCACCTTCCCCAAAGCCTCTTTAAGCCCCGCAGGCAGGCGCTTGGGGCGGCCTTTGAGGTCGATGCAGACCGCTTCCACTTCGGCGCTGGCGAGTAATACGCCTTCGCGCGTGATCACCTGTTCGATCTGCATGCGTACACCGGAGAGGCTGGCAAAGCGCGTCTCCACTTCAAGCGCGTCATCGATGCGGGCGGGGGCGTGATATTCCACCGTCACTTTCCGCACCGCAAAACCCAAAGGCGGATCGGCCTTTAGCAGGTCTGCATGGCTGATGCCCGCCGTACGAAGTGCGTCGGTGCGGCCGCGCTCGAAGAATTTGAGATAGTTCGCGTAGTAGACGATGCCGGTGAAGTCCGTGTCCTCGTAATAGACCCGCACGGGCAGATAATGCGCGCCGCCCTGCCAGCGTCCGGCTTCCGGCGCGCTCATTTATCGCCTCCAAACAGGTCCGGCGAGGAGCGCGGCGGCTCCAGCCCCATATGCGTCCAGGCGCGCGGGGCGGCAATGCGGCCCCTTGGTGTGCGCTGGATGAAGCCCTGCTGGATCAGGAAGGGTTCGACCACTTCTTCCAGCGCATCGCGCGCCTCGGCGCAGGCCGCCGCCAGTGTTTCCACGCCCGCAGGCCCGCCGGCAAACCCTTCGATGAGGACGCGTAAGTATCGACGGTCGAGGCTGTCGAGGCCCACCTCGTCCACCTCAAGGCGCTTCAGGGCGAGGTCGGCGACCTTGGCGGAGATGCTGGTCTCGCCATCGGCCTCGGCAAAGTCGCGCACCCGGCGCAGGAGGCGGCCCGCCACGCGCGGCGTGCCTCTCGCCCGCCTTGCGATTTCCCGCGCGCCGTCAGGCTCTATGGCCGCGCCGAGCTTTCCAGCGGCGCGGGTGACGATGCTGGTCAGTTCCTTTTCGCCATAAAATTCCAGCCGTACCGGCACGCCGAACCGGTCTCGCAAGGGCGTCGCCAGCAGTCCCGCCCGTGTTGTCGCACCGACAAGGGTAAAGGGCGGCAGATCAATGCGCACGGTGCGCGCGCTCGGCCCCTCCCCGATCACGAGGTCCAGCGCGAAATCCTCCATGGCGGGGTAGAGGATTTCCTCCACCACCGGCAGCAGGCGGTGGATTTCATCTATGAAAAGCACGTCGCGCTCTTCCAGATTGGTCAGGATCGCAGCGAGATCGCCCGCGCGGGCGATGACAGGGCCGGAAGTGGCGCGGAAATTGACGCCCAGCTCACGCGCGACGATCTGCGCCAGCGTGGTCTTGCCCAGCCCCGGCGGACCGGAGAGCAGCACGTGGTCGAGCGCCTCGCCCCGGCTGGCGGCAGCACTCACGAAGACCTTGAGATTATCGATGGCCGCGCGCTGGCCGACGAACTCGTCAAAGCTCAAGGGGCGCAGCGCCTTGTCGCGCCCGTCCCCCGGCGCGGGTTCGGTTGAGATGATGCGGTTTGCCTCGGTCATCGCAGACTTCTCCGCTTTTCTCTCGTCATGCCCGCGCAGGCGGGCATCCAGAGATCGTAGAGCGAAGTCCATGCAAACGGCTCTGGGTTCCCGCCTGCGCGGGAACGACGAAAAAGAATAACGCCCCTCACCGTGCCAGCTCCTTCAGGGCTGCGCGGATCAGCATGGTCTCGCCGGCTTCAGGGTTGGCGGTGATGGCGAGCGCGACCGCATGGCGCGCCTCGCTCTCGCCATAGCCCAGATTGGTAAGCGCGCTGATCGCCACCTCGCGGGCGTCGTCATTTTCGGTTTCGGGAGCGGCTACGGGCGCGCTGGAGGCCGCCGGAGTCTCACCCTCGGACAATGCCCCCACAAGGCTCTCAGCGCCCTTCTGGGAGCGCCGGCGCGCGGGCGGCGCCTTGCCCTTCAACTCGACCGCAATGCGCTCAGCGAGCTTTCTACCCACCCCCTTGGCGCGCTCGAACGCCGACGCATCGCCCAGCGCCGCCGCCGTCTCGATACCGGAGGCAGAAACCGCGTCCAGCAGCGCCAGAGCGTGCTTGGCGCCGACGCCCTGCACGCCTTGCAGGCGCACGAACCAGGCGCGTTCTGCCTCGGTCAGAAAGCCGAACAGGCGAAACGCGTCCTCGCGCACATAGGTCTCAATATGGAGCGTGATCCCGGTGCCGATCTCGAGGCGCGCGCGCGCGCGGGTGCCGAGCGAGACGAGATAGCCCACCCCGCCCACATCGATGACGGCATCCTCATCGCCCAGCGCCACCACCACACCTTTGAGCATCCCGATCATGCGCTGAGCCTTGTTTTGATGCCGCGATGATGCGCGTGACAGATCGCCACCGCCAGTGCGTCGGCAGCGTCCGCCGTGGCGCGGCTGCCGGGCAGGATGACGGCGATCATCGCGGCGACCTGCCCCTTCTCTGCCGCGCCGGTGCCGACAACAGACTTCTTCACCAGACGCGGCGCGTATTCGGCAACGCTAAGCCCCGCCCGCGCGGCAGGCAGGATGGCCGCGGCGCGCGCCTGACCCAGCTTGAGGGCTGTGCCCGCGTTCGCGCTGACGAACTGGTCTTCCACTGCCGCCTCATGGGGGGCGTACTGCGCCACCAGCGCCTCGACGGCGGCAAAGATGGCTTCGAGACGCTGCGGCAGGGGCGCTTTCACCGGCGCCTTGATGACGCCGTGGGCCACCAGAGACAGGCGCGTGCCGGTCTGGTCGATCACGCCCCATCCGGTGGCGGCAAGGCCCGGATCAATGCCAAGAATGCGAATCGTCTGGCTCATCGGGCGAGCATAGCGCTGCTTGGCGCGCGCCTGCACGTCTCCATCGCGGTTCATCGGCTTTCGGCGCACGCAGGCGGCTGCCCCTACTTTTCGCTGGCGGGAACACAATTTACTTCATATCGTCATCGCACACAGGATTGGCAGCCTGGGGAGGTAGCGCCAATGTCCGACGATAATTCAGGCAAACCGAAAAAAGGCCTGCGCCCGCTCTCGCGCCGCTCTTTCCTGGCGCAGGTGGCTGGCGGCGCAACGCTTCTGGGCGTATCGGGCTGTGCGACAGCAGGCCCCGTCTATACCGGCGTGACCGACAATGATGGCGGGCTCTATGCCGACGCAGCCGGATACGGCGTGCGCGGCGGATACCGGGCATGTACCGACTCCGATGTCGGCACTTATTCCGATCCGGTCAATCAGGGCCGCTCCTGCCAGCACCAGTCAGGTATCACCGACAGCGATACCGGCCCCTACGCTGACCCTGTTGGCGGCGGACGCGGGGGCGGGCGCCCGCAAACCGGCTATACCGACAACGACACGGGGCCCTATGCGGACCCGGCGGGTGGCGGACGCGGCGGCGGGCGCCCTCCGCAGTCAGGCTATACCGATAGTGACCGCGGCCCTTATGCCGATCCGGCAGGCAATGGGCGTGGCGGGCGTCCGCAGACCGGCTACACCGACAACGATACCGGCCCTTACGCCGACCCTGTGGGTGGTGGGCGCGGCGGACCGCGGGCCTGCTCGGATTCCGATAGCGGGCCTTACGCCGACCCGGCCTATCAGGGGCGCCGGTGCTAGACACACGAATGCCGGGCGTTCTGTCACTGGATCAGCTCACCGCCCCGGCGGGTGAAGGCCGCTTCCTGCGCGAATACTGGGAGCAAAAGGCCCTTCACTGCCGGGCAGACGAGACGCGGACGGGCGGCGCCGACCGCTTCACGCCGCTCCTTTCCTCCGCCGCCATTGACGCCCTTATCTCCGGCCAGCGCTTTCGCGAAGGCGAGCTGAGTCTGGCGCGTTCCGAGCCGCGCATCGCTCCGGGTGATTATGTACTGGATAATGGCGAGATCGACCGGGGTGCGGTGATGCGTCTGTGGCAGCAGGGCGCCACCATCATCCTGCCGCATCTGGAACGCCGTCATGCGCCTCTGGCACAATTCTGCCGCCAGCTGGAGAGTGTTTTCTCCGCCCATGTGCAGACCAATATCTATCTGACACCTTCAGGTGCGCAGGGCTTTCATACCCATTACGACAATCATTGCGTGTTTGTGTGTCAGGTGGAGGGCCGCAAGCGCTGGCGGCTCTATGACACCCCGGCGGGAACGCCATTCCGGGGGGAACAGTTCACGCCGGGCAAGTTTGCCGCTGGCGAGCCCGTGGCCGAGTTCGTGCTGGAGCCGGGCGACATGCTCTACGTGCCGCGCGGCCTGATGCATGATGCGGTCAGCGAAGCGGGCTCCCATTCGCTGCACATCACCACCGGCATTATCGTGAAGACGCTGGCCGACTTCCTGCTGGAAGCGGTGGCGGAGGCCAGCCTGCACTCCCCCCATTTGCGGCGCTCCATGCCGCCGGGCTTCCACCTGGATGATTTCGACCGGGAGGGTCTGCGCGCCCTGTTCGAGGCCGCCATGGACGAGGCCCGCCAGCAAGCCGATCTCGACAGCGTGCTGGACCTGTTCATCGACACCTTTCTGCGCACACGCCAGCCAGATCTCTCAGGCGGATTGACCACAGGCCCTGTTGGGCCGGACACGCAGATACGCCGCCGTCCGCTGACACCGATGCGGCTGGCCAGTGACGGCCATCACATCGCGCTCGTCGTGGCCGGCGGGGATATCAGCTTTGATGAACCGGCCCTGTCCGCACTCGAAGCCTTTGTCGCTGGAGAGCCCGTATCACAGGCCGATTTCGCGTCCCTCGGCGAGGCCAAGGCCCGCGAGGCGATAGAGCGCCTGCTGGCCTTCGGCGCGGCGGAGCGGGCCTAAACCCGCTTCAGCGCTTCCTCGACGACGCGCTCCGCCGTGATGCCAAAATGCTCATAGAGCTGCTCAGCCGGAGCCGATGCGCCAAAGCCTGTCATGCCGACAAATCCGCCCTCGCGGCCAATGATGGCATCCCAGCCCCAGCGTATGGCCGCTTCCACCGCCACGCACGGCACGCCGTCCGGCAGGACCGAGGCGCGATAGGCATCATCCTGTTTGAGGAAACGCTCCGGAGAGGGCGCGCTGACGACGCGGGCCTTCACGCCCTTTTCCGCCAGCATGTCACGGGCCTGCACGGCCAGTTCCACTTCGGTGCCGGTGGCGATCAGCACGATCTGCGGCGCACCGCCTTGGGCTTCACGCAGCACATAGGCGCCGCGCGCGGAGAGGTTTTGCGACCCGTCATCCTCGCGCAGATGCGGCACACCCTGACGCGACAGGGCAAGGATGGCCGGACCGTCCGTGCGTTCCAGCGCGCAGGCCCAGCTTTCGGCTGTCTCCAGCGCGTCGCAGGGCCGCCAGGTCTCCACACCCGGAATGGAGCGCAGGGCCGAGAGATGCTCGACCGGCTGGTGGGTGGGGCCGTCTTCGCCCAGCCCGATGGAATCGTGGGTCAGCACGTAGATGACACTCTGGTTCATCAGCGCAGACAGGCGGATCGCCGGACGGCAATAATCAGAAAAGATCAGGAAGGTGCCGCCATAGGGCGTGATCCCGCCATGCAGGCTCATCCCGTTCATCGCGGCGGCCATGCCATGCTCGCGCACGCCGTAATGGATATAGCCGCCGGAGAAATCGTCAGACTTGATGATGGCCTGCGAGCTGGCTTTGGTGAGGTTCGAGCCCGTAAGGTCTGCCGAACCGCCAATGAGCGCGGGATAGTCCGCCGCAATCGCTTCGAGCACCTTGCCGGACGCGGCGCGCGTAGCGAGCTTCGGCTTGTCCTCGACGACTTTGGCGATATGCGCTTTCAGTGCGTCCTGCGCGGCCTTGGGCACACCGCCGGCCATGCGCGCGATGAAGGCATCACGCACATTCGATGCCGCCAGACGTTCATTCCATGCCTTGCGGTCAGCCGCGCTGCGCACAGCCATCTCCCGCCAGTCAGCATAGATGTTTTCCGGCACCTCGAACGGGCCGTGCTCCCAGCCGAGCGCCTTCCTTGCGCCGTCGATCTCTTCAGCGCCCAGCGGCGAGCCGTGCGAACCGGCAGTGCCAGCCTTTTTCGGTGCGCCAAAACCAATCGTGGTGCGGCAGGCGATCAGGACCGGGCGGTCACTGGCTTTGGCGCGCGTCAGCGCCGCGTCGACGGCGGCCGGATCATGGCCATCCACGCTGAGCGTGTCCCAGCCCGCCGCTTCAAAGCGTTTCTTGTGATCGACCGTATCGGACAGCTCCGTCGAGCCATCGATGGAGATGGAGTTGTCGTCCCACAGCACGATGAGGCGGTTGAGTTTGAGATGGCCGGCCAGCGAGATCGCTTCCTGGCTGATACCCTCCTGCAGATCACCGTCTGATGCGATGACCCAGGTATGGTGATCGACCAGCGCATCGCCGAAATGCGCATTGAGGATGCGCTCGGCCAGCGCCATGCCGACAGCGGTGGAGATGCCCTGCCCCAGCGGGCCGGTCGTGGTTTCCACGCCGGGCGTATGGCCAAACTCCGGGTGGCCGGGCGTTTTGGAGCCGAACTGACGGAAGTTTTTCAGCTCATCCATCGTCACGCCTTCCACCCCGATCAGGTGCAGGATGGAGTAGATAAGCATGGAGCCATGGCCCGCCGACAGCACGAAGCGGTCCCGGTCGGGCCATTGCGGATCCGCCGGGTCGAACTTGATATGCTTGGCCCAGAGCACGGCGGCTGCATCGGCCATGCCCATCGGCATGCCCGGATGGCCCGACTTGGCCTTCTCCACTGCGTCCATCGACAGGGCGCGGACCGCATTGGCCATCGGACGGATACGGTCAAGATCGGGAGCGGTCATGGGGATGGGCCTCTGGTGAGAGTCGTGGGTATGGCGGGGTCAAAGCCTGAATAGCCGGGCAAGGTCAAGACTGGCGGCGTCAAACCGGCTGTGATTGCCTTTCAGGAGGTCGTTTGTCAGCAGCTTGCCCAGCTCCACCCCCCACTGGTCGAACGGATTGAGGCTGTAGACCAGCCCTTCGCAGAACACTTTGTGCTCATGGAGAGCGATCAGCGCGCCCAGCCCTTCAGGATCAAGGCGTTCGAGCACGATGACGGAACTTGCCCGTCCGCCCGGCAGCGTCTTGTGCGCGGCCAGCGCGCCCTCGCCTTCATGGCCGTCGAGCAGGGCTGCGCTCTGCGCGACCAGATTGGCCCCCAGCGCTTTTGCCCGCTCATCACCGCTGGCGTAAAGCGTTTTTACGGCAATGAAGTCTACCGGCACCTCGTCCACGCCCTGATGGAGCCACTGGAAGAAGGAATGCTGGATGTCAGACCCTTTGCCACCCCACACCAGCTGACCGCCGGAATGGGCAGGCAGGGCCGAGCCATCAAGGCGCACCGGCTTGCCAAGGCTCTCCATCTCCAGCTGTTGCAGATAGGCAGGCAGAAGTTGGAGACGCGTCGAATAGGCGGCGACGCAGCGCGCCAGCAGGCCGCGCCCGGCGCGGTTCCACACATCGATCAGCGCCTTGGCGAGCGGCAGATTGTCTTTCGCCGCCGCTGTTGCGAAGTGTTCGTCAATCTGGCGCGCACCCTCAAGAATGCGGGCAAACACGTCCGGCCCCAGCGCGATCTCCAGACACAGCCCGGCCGCCGACCAGAAGGAATAGCGCCCGCCCACGCCTTCCTCGAACGGGAAGATGCGCGACGGCGCGATGCCGAAGCCTTCAGCCTTGCCCGGCGCTGCGGTGGCAGCGGCCATGCGGGCATTGGCCCCGTCTTCGCCAAGGTTTGCCGCAAGCCAGGCCTTGGCCGCGCGGGCATTCATCAGCGTTTCAGAGGTTGTGAAGGATTTTGACGTGACACAGACCAGCGTCGTTTCGGGGTCCGCGCCCTCAACAGCATCCTCAAGGTCTGCCGGGTCCAGATTGGACACGAAGCGCAGATCGACGCCCTCGCGGCGGAACGCCTTCATGGCGCTGTAGACCAGGCGGGGCCCGAGATCAGACCCGCCAATGCCGATATTGATGATGCGTGTGACCGGCTTGCCGCCGGGCGCATCCGCGCCCTGACAGGCGCGGGCAAAGGCCGCCGTGCGCGCCCGTGCTGCCTCGATACGTGCCGCATAATCACGGTCTTTCAGCGCGGAGGCATCACGCAGCGCCGCATGAAGGGCGGGACGTCCCTCTGTCGGATTGACGACATCCCCCGCAAAGAGCGCCTTGCGGGCATCATCAAAGCCCGCGCCTTCAGCCAGCGCAAAAAGCGCGTTCATCGCGTCCGCATCCAGGCGCTGATGGCGGGCATCCAGCGCAATGGGTCCGGCCTGCCATTGCAGGGCAGCGTCGCGCTGTCCGCCGCCCGCGCGCACCAATGCGCCGAGCGGTTCGCCTGCAAGGCGCTTCACATGGGGGTCTAGCTGTCGGGCAATATCCATCGGCGCAGCGCTCATACCTTGGTGGCCGAACAGATCAGGACCGTCAGCCCGCCTTCGGCCTTTTCTGACTGGAGCGGGTCGATACCCAGCGGCTTCAGCCCCGCTGCTTCCAGCCAGGCGCGCAGTTGCCCGCGCTCAAAGCCCAGATGGGCGTGATGGTATTCGGCGCGGAAACCCTCAAAATCGTGGGCCTCAAAGTCCGCCAGCAGCAGAAGCCCGCCCGGCGCGAGCACGCGCGCCCACTCGGTCAGGGCGCGCTGCGGCTGCGCAATATAGTGCAGGACCTGATGCACGGTGATGAGGTCTGCGGCCCCTGTCTCCAGTGGCAGGGCCGTCGCATCGGCCTGGCGCACCAGCCGGTTGGCAAGTCCGGCCTCGCTCATCTTGGAGCGGGCGACAGTGAGCATTTCCCGGCTGAGATCAACACCCATGCCGTCCTCGGCCCGGTCGGCAAAAATCTCCAGCATGCGGCCCGTGCCAGTGCCGACATCGAGATGCAGGCGGAATTGACGCTCGCCTGCCGCTTTCAGCATGGCCGCCTCTACCGCCTCTTCGGAGAAGTGGAGGCCCCGGATGCGCGCCCATTGCTCGGCGGCGACCTCGAAATATTTCTGCGCGGTCTCGGCGCGCAGGCGGCGCACCTCGCTCAGACGCGCCAGATCGCGGGCAACTTCGGTATCATCGCTGCGTTCCATCTCTTCCAGGAGGGCGGCCAAGCGTTCGCCCACGCGTGATCGCGCCAGCCGGTAGAACACCCAGCCCCCTTCGGGATAGCGCTCGCAAAGCCCTGCATCTGCAAGAAGTTTGAGATGGCGGCTGACGCGCGGCTGGCTCTGTCCGAGCACCTGCATGATTTCGCTGACCGTCAGCTCGCCGCGCAGCAGCAAGGTCACGATACGCAACCGGGTCGGCTCGCCCAGTGCCTTCAGCTTGGTCAGCAACTCTGCGTGCATCGGCACCCTGTCAGTTGGGAAGACTCATCCTTCCACCGGCCATAGCCAGTCTCGCGTGAAAAGTCGATTCAGGCGCTGGCGCCTGTCCCGGTAATCGCATCAGCATTGGCGGCAAGGTGTTCCGGCCGCGTCGTGGTCATCACCACGCAGTCAGCCAGCCCGTCACGGAGCGGATCTGCCAGCGCGTCCGGCATGGCCGCGCGCGGGCCGTCCGCCGCCCCCGACCGCAAGCGCCGGGCGAGCATATAGAGATCAGAGGCCTTTCGCGGCAGGCGCAAGGGTGCCGGACCATCGCCAGCCGCCTCGATCCCCATCACAGCTATGCCCGCCGCACGCGCGCGCCGCAGGCGCGACCGCGCCGCCTCGCCCACGAAAGGATGGACAGGCGCCATGAGGATTGTGAACGCGCCGGTTTCCAGCGCCGCATCCAGCTCAGCGCCCCTTCCGGCCACGCCCAGATGGCGGAAGGCTCCGGCGGCTTGCAGCGCCTTGAGGCGCGTCAGCAAGGCCGGGGTCAGCTCGGACGGTGCCGGGCCATGCAGGATCAGCCCGTCCACTCCCTCAAGGCCAAGCCGGGACAGGCTGGCGCGGATGGAGCGTTCAAGGCCATCGGGGGAAAAATCACGGACGCGTCGGGCAAGGCCGGTGGAGGAGACGCCCGCCTTTGTGGTCACGAAGACGCCGTCTCGCGGCAGCGACGCCAGCGCGCGGCCCAGCCGCTTTTCCGCCTCGCCCGCGCCATAGGCAGGGGCTGTATCGAAGACGCGCACCCCGGCGGCAAAGGCCTGCCCGACAAGCCGGACCGTACCGCCCGGTGCCACTAGCGGCGTGCCGTGCGCACCGGAAATGCCAAAGCCGAGGCGGGAGGGCAGAATGCTCATGCACACTGCCTTACTTGAACGCCTGCGCCAGCGCTATCCCGGCCCGCCACTGCGCGGCTGTATCTGCACACGGGCATTCGCGCATTGCGGGCCATTGGCGGCGCCCGGCGAACAGGTGCCAAGCGTCACCGAGCGCTGCGTGCCCTCATGGCGCGGGAAGGTGAAGTCCTGCTGGATGGTAAGCCCCGGAATATCGAAGGTGTGGCGCAACTCCCAGCGCGCAACCGCAATATCGATGGCGCCGTAGAGATCGATGAACGGCACCAGCGCCATCGTAAAACTGTACACCGGATCGGACAGGGTCAGGCTGGGATCACGCCCGCCTTCAGCCTGCAGATGGAACTGCATCTGCTCGCCTGATCCGTGTCCGGCCCGGATGAAACGCACCTCGCAGGTCTGGCCATTCACGAGCCGGTTGCTGGCAGTGGGCGAGCCCCGGCCCGGCGCGGCACACGCCCTTGAGCCCTGAGTGGCGAAAGGCGCGCCATTGGCGGCCAGGTTGAACCGCAGGTTTGCGTTGCGTGCTTCCACCCGCACGCCCGGCTCCAGACCGGCCTCGCCGATCCAGGCATTGATGCGCAGGCCCGACACGCTCGCGGGAACGGTAAAGCGCGCCAGCTCGGTGCGTCCGCCAGCGATCAGTGGCGTAAAGCGCTGGCAAGCCCAGCCCGGACATGTGCCGGCACGCGGTATGTTTACGCTGGGACAGTTGATGCGCACCGTTCCCACCACCGGCGCACGCACCTGCAGCTGGCAACCCGCCCACAAACGGAAGACAAACTCCTGGTCATCAAAGCGCAGCGAAGGGTCGAGCCCGGAGGCGAGATAGACCGAGGGCACGCCGGGCACACGCTCTGCCCCGGACACGCCGCGCGCACTCAGCTGCAGGTTCAGCGATTGCGAATGCCAGACATCGGGCAGGATTTCGTTGAACCGCTCGGTCGTGACCGCGCGCACCTCGAAGGGGAAGCGCAGACCCAACCCGAACCCGACAGAATACTGGAAGGCGACGAAATAGTTTTTGCGCCGGTTGAATGTGTGCTTGTAGCGGTCCTCTATCGAGCGCGAGATCGTGAACCCCGTCAAAAAGTAGAAGTCCTCGCTTTCGGTCACCACGGCATCGCGCGCGTCGAAGTCCGGCAGACGGTGGCGAAGGGTCGTTTGCTGCGGCATTGAGAATACCTGATAGCCGCTATCGGCAGGAGCGGAGGTGTGCGAGCCGGCAGCCCCTTGCAAGGCAGATTGCGGCAGCCGGCTTGCCGTAACCGGCCGGGTTACGCGCATCAGGTCGGCGCGTGTGATGACATGGCTGCGGAACAGCTCTGGAAACACCCGCACAGACGGACCGATTGGCTGGTCCATCAACAGGCCCTGATCAATCCGCGCAGGCGGTGCCGCACCGGGTTCCCGGCGTATGTCGGCCGGCATGCGCAGGCTCTCGTCAAGCGGTATCACCGTGACGTGCGTGATCTCGCGCTCCTCGCCATTAAGCTCCAGCGCAAGCAGCGCATCGTCTGACAGGCGCAGTGCGGCCTCCACCGTCACGTCGAAAGCGTACAGGGCGCGCGGGTTCATGGCCCGCAGCTCTTCGCGGATGGCCTCTGCCGCCTCGCGGATGTCGGCCTCGGTGGGCGGCGTGCCCAGAAGATCATCAGGATTGAGCCCGCGGCGCAGGGCATCGGGCCGCACACGGGCAAAGTCCGTGCGCTGGCCGGCAGGCACGAATGTCAGGCAGAAGCTTTCCTGAAAGGCGCGCTGTTCGGCCGTGCGCGCAGCCCTCTCGCAACTGTCACGCTCAACCGTGACCGTGACCTGGCGCGACACGATCAGCCTGTCTTCCAGCAGGAAGACCTCATTGCGCTGGACCAGCGGGCGGGTAACGCCAAGAGCGCGCGGATTGGCGATGATCGCCGCGACGTCCGGCTGCGCGGAAAGGTCGGTCTCGCGCAGATAGCGCGGCAGATCGATCTCGGCCCCCGGCGCGACGAGCAATGGAAGGGACTGCGCGTTGCTCAGCCCGCGATAATCCAGCTCCGCCAGAAACAGGGGGGAGCGGCCGACGGCCGCGCGGACCGCATCAGCATTGAGCGCCGCCATGGATGCCTGACTGGAATCAAACGCCAGAGCCGGAATACCAGCCTGTTGCGCTGTCATGCCTGGCTGACCTTGTTGGGCAGCAGGGCGCCCGGCAAGCCCCTGCATGGGTTCAGGGCGGGTGGTCAGCGTGGCCGGACCTTGCAGGGTTTCGCGTGCCTGGGGCTGGTCCTGTTCGGTCTCGGCTTCTGCCGGGCGCGCCGTCATCGCTGGCAGCGGGCGGACCGTCTGCAGCGGCTGGGACCCGCCTTGCTGCTGCGTCAGAGCATGACCGCATGGCAGCGCCAGAACCGCGCCAATAATGGCGCAGCCGAAGATAACAACACGCAACATGCAAACCCCTCCCGCTCCATCACCCACACATTGGAGCGGGCGCTATCTGAACGGTAAATGAAGGGAATTTGCCAGCGAAAATCACCCGTCCGCGACGAGGCGGCAGGCGGGCGTGCCCGGCTAGCGCCGCGCCTCCACGATGGCGATGGCAGCGCGTATGGCTTCGCCCTCATCCATGTCGGTCGTATCCAGCTCGACCGCATCAGCCGCCTTCATCAGCGGCGCATCGGGACGCGAGGCATCGCGTCCGTCACGCTCGGCCAACTGGCTCATGATCTGTTCCAGGCTGACATTCTCGCCGCGCCCGACCAGCTCGCTCCAGCGGCGCGAGGCGCGCACTTCGGCGCTGGCCGTGACGAAGAGTTTCACATCGGCGTCAGGCGCAATCACGGTCCCTATATCGCGCCCGTCCAGCACCGCGCCGCCAGGCTGGCGGGCAAATTCCTGCTGCACTTCTTTGAGGGCCGCACGCACTTTGGGATGGGCCGACACGATTGAAGCCGCCGCGCCCGCGCCGGCGGTGCGGATTTTCGCCTCATCAATGCTGGCAGGATCAAGCGCGCGCGCAGCCGCTTCGGCAGCGGCGCTGTCTGCGGGATCATCGCCTGCATCCAGCACAGCCACCGCGACCGCGCGGTAGAGCGTTCCGGTATCGAGATGGGGAAGGCCAAACTTTGCCGAGAGCGCCCGCGCAATCGTGCCCTTGCCCGAGGCCAGCGGTCCATCAACGGCAATCAGCATGGCGCGAGGCCCTTCCCGGCGGCACAGTTCACGATGCGAGCTTGCCCATCTCGTCTTCGGAAATGTCAAAATTGGCGTAAACGCTCGCTACGTCATCAAGATCTTCGAGCGCTTCCATCAGCTTCATCAGCGTGGCCGCCTTGTCGCCATCAACCTCGATCAGGTTTTGCGGACGCCAGATGATATTGGCCGATTTCGCCTCGCCAAAGCGCCCTTCCAGAGCCTCGCTCACCTCGGCCAGGTCCTCGCGGGCACAATAGATGACGTGTTCGCCCTCTTCGTCCTCACCGCCCTCTTCCTGGGTCACATCCTCGGCGCCCGCCTCGATAGCGGCTTCCAGAACGGCCTCCTCATCACCAATGGAAAGGGGAAAGCGGATCTCGCCCACCTGATCAAACATGAAGGAGACAGAGCCGGTCTCGCCCATATTGCCGCCATTCTTGGAGAAGGCAGAGCGCACGTCAGACGCGGCGCGGTTCTTGTTGTCGGTGGAGGCTTCCACGATCAGGCCGACACCGGCCGGGCCAAAACCCTCATAGCGGATCTCGAAATACTCCTCGACATCCCCGCCCTGACCTTTCTTGATCGCGCGCTCGATATTGTCCTTGGGCATGGACTGGCCCTTGGCATTGGCGACGGCGAGGCGCAGGCGCGGGTTCATGTCCGGGTCGGGGCCACCCATTTTCGAGGCAATGGTGATTTCCTTGGACAGCTTGGAAAACAGCTTCGCGCGCGCCTTGTCCTGACGGCCCTTGCGATGCTGGATATTGGCCCATTTGGAATGCCCGGCCATGGGGAACCTCCTGCAAACATGTCTGCCCGCCAGAGCGGGGAGCGCGCCTTCTATCGCATAGGCCGGACTTGGGCAAACCCGCTGCTGGCAGCGTTGTGAAAAAGTGCCGTCTGGCTTGCCGGACGCCGCTTTTCCCGGCTATGCGTTGAGCAGGCTCTTGAAAGGCTTGGCTCATGCGCATCTGGTTGAAGCGGCTGCAATCGCGATTGCAGGACCCCCGCCAGTTCTCCGTACCGAAGATGAAGCGCGAATGCCCGATCTGCGGATATGAAGGCGTGTTTCTGGCGCTGGGGACACCGCCGCGCTGGGACGGGCGCTGCCCGAACTGCTCTTCGCGTGAGCGCCACCGGCTCATCCATCTGTTTCTTGAGCGCGAGCAGATCGACCTGACCCGGCTGGGCACCATCCTGCATTTCGCGCCGGAAAAACACGTCAAGCGCATGCTGTCCGCCCACCCCGGATACAAGGCCGCCGACATCGTGCCCGGCAAGGCCGACCTGACCATGGACATTGCCGACATCACCCTGCCGGAAGGCTCGGTCGACATGGTGGTGGCCAATCACGTGCTCGAGCATGTCCCCGATGACCGCAAGGCGATGGCGGGCATTGGCCGCTGCCTGGCCCCCGGCGGCATGGCGATCATCACCGTGCCGCAGAACTGGGCGCGCGAGGAAACCTTCGAGGCCGCCCCCGATATCAGCGAAGCCGAACGCTTCGCCCATTACGACGATACCGGCCATGTGCGCTATTACGGACGCGATTTCGCGCAGCGCTTTGCCGATGCCAGCGGGCTGGATGTCGAGGTCTGGCGCCTGCCGCCGGAGGAGGAGCCGCGCTGGGGGCTGTTCCGCGGCGATGTTCTCTATATTGGCCGTAAGCCGCAGGCGGCCGCAGCCGCATGAGCGTGATCGCCGTCATACCGGCGCGTTATGGCTCGACGCGCTTTCCCGGCAAACCCCTGCACGCAATTGCAGGCGTGCCAATGGTGGAACGGGTGCGCCGGCTGGCGCTGGCCGCCGGCAGTGTTGACCGCGTCATCGTCGCCACCGACGACACTCGCATTATGGACGCCGTCACGGCGGCGGGCGGCGAGGCGGTGATGACACCGGAAAGCTGCCGCAACGGCACCGAGCGCGCCTATGAAGCGGTAAAGGCCTTTGCCGCGCCCGGCGATGTCATCATCAATCTGCAGGGCGATGCGCCGCTGACCCCGCCCTGGGTGATCGAGGCGGTTGCGGCTGAAATGGCGGCAAATCCGGACCTTGCCATGGCAACCCCGGCCGTGGCGCTGTCAGAGGATGCGTACGCGAAAATGGCCGAGGCCAAGGCGAAGGGGGAGGTCGGCGGCACAACGGTCGTCTTCGACCGGCAGATGAACGCGCTCTACTTCTCCAAGGCGGTTATCCCCTTCCAGCGCGAAAAGAGCGCCGGTACCCCCGTCTACAAGCATATCGGCCTTTATGCCTATCGCTTCGACACGCTGGAGCGGCTGGTGGCGATGGAGCCGACGCCGCTGGAAAAGGCCGAAAGCCTGGAGCAATTGCGCGCTCTGGAAAACGGTATCCCGATCCGCATTGTGCTGACCGATTATCGCGGCCGTACACCCTGGTCTGTCGATAGCCCGCGCGACGCTGAAATTGCCGCCAGCATTATCGCTGCAGAAGGCGAGATTGTCTGATGCGCCTGATCCTTGCACGCCACGGCAATACATTCGGCCCCGGTGAGACTCCGGTCTGGGTCGGCGCGCGCGAGGACCTGCCACTCACCGACACCGGCCGGGTGCAGTCGGTGCAGTTAGGTCTGGCGCTCAAAGAGGCCGGCATCGTGCCGGCGCGGATAATCGCAGGACCGTTGCAACGCACAGCCAATGGCGCACAGCTTGCCGCCGCCGAATGCGGCTTTGAGGGCGAAATCGAAATCGACACCCGCCTGCGCGAGATCGATTATGGCAGCTGGGGCGGGCGCAGCGATGCCGAGATCGCCGCCCAGTGGGGTGAAGCGGCCATCCATGACTGGCGCGAGCGCTCCATAGTGCCCGCAGGAGCAGGTTGGTCGCCCTCGCCGGAGACGATCGCAGCCAATGCCTCGGCGATCCTTCAGGACATCAACACCGCCGCAAAATCCGCAGACACGGTTCTGCTGATCTCGTCGAATGGCATTCTGCGTTATTTTCACGCGCTGCTGGGCGGTGATCCGCGGCGCCCTGAGGAGTCCAAGATGCGCACCGGGCACTGGAGCATTGGCGCTCACACTGAGTCCGGCTGGCAGCTTCACGCTTGGAACGTGCCACCCCAACCGGCCGCGCTGTCAGGGGTGAGCTGATGCGCCCGGCGATCAGCGCCATTCTGAGCGAGGAGAACCGCGCCCTGTGGGCGTGGTTTGGCGCCATGGCCCTCACAGCGCTGTTTGTTCCGGCAGGCGGGCTGGGGCTAGCGGCATCGGCGGGGCTGTTTGCGCTGTTTGCTGTCCCCGCCCACACACTCGCCACGCATTTGCGCAAGCCGGGGCTGGCAACGATCCTTGCAGCTGCCGCCCTTGGCTGGGCCACGCTGAGCTATAGCTGGTCTCCGAACCGGAACCCTGAAGAGGTTCTGAAGCTGGCCCTGCTAACGCCGCTCTTCATCATCGTGCCGGTCGCCGCGGCCCGCCTGAATGGGCCCCGTCAACAGCTGGCCCGCGCCGCATTCATTGCCGCGATTGGCTTCATCCTGTGCGTAATGGCGATAGAGGCACTGACCGGCGGCGACATGTCCCGAAGCTACAAGCTGGCGGTTGAAGGCTATGACGATGGCCGCACCGATCTCGACATCCGTGTCAACACCGTGCTCAGCCGGGGTGCCACGCCCGCCATCATGTTTGCAGGCATAGCCATCATGCTGCTGTGGACGCAGCGCAGCCGTGCCTTGCGGCTATTGGCGGCCGCCGCCGGTGTGATCACGATCGCCATCGCACTGGATTTTGGTGTGCAGGCCAACATTGTTGCCCTCGTCGCAGCCGTGGCGGCGACGGCAATAGCCTGGCGCTGGCCTGCTGTGACCCTCCGGCTCCTTCTGATTGGCCTTGCTGCCTTGATCCTCGCTGGTCCGCTCGTGTTTCTGGTGTTGCTCGCCCTGGTCAGCCCGGAGACAGGCGCGGCCATGCCCATGTCGTGGGAGTGGCGGCTGGAAATCTGGCGGTTCGCACTGGAAAAGATCGCCGAGGCACCGCTTGCCGGGCACGGTATTGGCGCGGCGCGCGTGCTGGAAGGCACGATGGAGCTGCGCGGATACGAAATCGACCTGCTGCCCCTTCACGCGCACAATGCCTCTTTGACCCTGTGGCTGGAGACCGGGCTGGCAGGCGCAATTCTGTGCGCAGCCGCGCTGGTGGCTCTTGCGCGCGCGCTGCCGTCGGCTGAAACGCTCACCCGGCCGGTTATCATGATGATCGTGTTCGCCGTGACCGTCTGGGCCGTGAATGTCGTCCTCAGCTACGGGGTCTGGCAGGAATGGCATCACGGGGCACTGGCCCTGGCCATTGCCGCAGCCTTCGTCGCCCGCTCGCGCACCAGCCCCTGAACGGCAGGATTCTTGCGTCCCTCCCCGCCTGATCCGGTGCAGAACGCGCCGGACCGCCCGGGAGGCCGTGATGGCGTATCAATATGGATCAGACAGCGCCCTGAATGCGGGCAGCGAGGCAAAGGCCGGCAGATTTCTGCGTCCCGCCTTACGGCGCACGAACGTGCTGCGCGCCTTCGGCTTGAGTGACCTGCTGGCATTCACGCTGTGTCTGTGCATCACCATGCCGCTCGCCTCCCCCCAGCACGATGATTTGCAGATGCTGCGCCATGCCGGAGCCAGCCTCGGCCTTTTCGGCGCGGTCATGCTCTGGCTGCGTTCCCGCGGCCATTACCGCGCCCGCCAGGGCCTCGCCAACCAGATCCGCCCCGTCCTGACAGCATCTTTGCTCGCCCTTCTGGGAGCCGGTACCATCCACATGATGACCGGCGAGCCGGGCCTGAGGATAGCCACGCTCGTACTCTGGGGGGCGCTGCCCGCCATGATGATGCTTCTGCGCTTCGGTACGCGTGCGGCGCTCGAAGCCTCAGGCGAATGGGCGCAGCCTGTCACCCTGCTGACCGCCGCCGCCCAGCGCGCCGAACAGCTCAGCATTCTCAAGCGCAATGCCGATCACGGGCTGAACGCCGCTACCGCCGTGCCGCTGGAAAGCCTGCAGCATCTGGATGATGCGGCACTGGCACGCTGGCTGGATGCGCTGGACGACATGCCGGCCTTCCTTGCGCCCGACGAGGCCACGCAAGGCGTTGCAAACCGCATCGCCAGCATGCTCAGCGCGCGCGGCGAATGCTTCTACTACCAGCCTTCGATCGGGCGCATCCCGACACAGAATATCGACCTCATCGACTACCCGCCTGCCGACGGGTTCGTCTTCCGTATCGGTGACAGTCTGGACCGCCCGCTGGCCCAGCGCGCCAAGCGCGCCTTCGATCTGGCAACCAGCGCGTTCGGACTGCTCCTCCTCGCCCCCGCCATGCTCGCCTTCGCTTGGGCCATCCGGCGTGATGGCGGACCGGCCCTGTTCGTCCAGCCGCGCGTTGGCAAGGATGGCCAGACATTCGGCTGCCTGAAATTCCGGACCATGTGGGCGGACGCGGAGGAGAAGCTCGCCAGCGTACTGGCTGAGGATCCTGAACGTGCCGCACAGTGGAACACCTTCAAGAAGCTGGACAATGATCCGCGTATCACTGGCGTCGGACACTGGCTGCGCAAGTTCAGCCTTGATGAGCTGCCCCAGCTCATCAACGTGTTCAGGGGCGATATGAGCCTTGTCGGCCCGCGCCCCATGACGCTGGACCAGCAGGCCGATTACGGCTTGTCCCTGAGCGCCTACGTGCGCATGCGCCCCGGCATTACCGGCCTGTGGCAGGTCAATGGGCGCAATGCGACGAGCTTTGCCGAGCGCGCCCGGCTGGATGACTGGTATGCGCGCAACTGGTCGCTCTGGCGTGACGCCGTGATCCTGGTGCGGACAGTGCGGGAAATCGTGATCCCGTCTGGGCGGTGACAAGGCGGACCGGCCATGCCAAAAGGGCGCCTGTCGACCCCGTAACACTGAAACCAAGCCCTGCCCGGGAGGCAGTTCCGGCACCATGATGTCCAGGCTCGCCACACTTGGCCGGATCAATATTCCTGACGCGGTATTCTATCCGTCAGCCGCCGCCCTGGCGGCCTTGCTGATTGCCATCGCCCTGATGATGCAGCCGCGCAATGCCAGCGCGGTCGTAACCGAACGCGAGCTGGTGTTTCAGGGCGCTGCGCTTGCTGACCTTGTGAACGGTCCAGGGACGAATGTCCGTTTCGATCCCGGTCACAGCGACGGCCCGGTAGCGCGCGCCTCTTCGGCAGCAAGCTTCGAGATGGCCGGCAACATGTCAGCCGGTGTCGCCGCTTTCGTTCCCGATGAGTTCGAGACGCGTATTTCGGGCCGCCGGATAAGGGTGGAGTTCGAGGTGCGTACCGCTGGATCCAACGGGCCGGACACGGTGCGGATCGGGTATTTCACGACCGGGTATGGCGATAGCGGATGGCGCGAACTGCCTGTATCGCCGCGATACGCCACGATTTCCTTCGAGTGGGACGCGCCAGTCTATGAGGGTCAGGAGTTCAACGAAGCCATTGGCATCTGGCCCGACCCGCAAGGGGAAAACCGGGAAATCCTGATCCGGCGTATCCGCGTCTTCATTCTTCCTGACAACTCCTAGATTCCGGCACCCATACCATGCAGCTTTTCCTCGACACCGCAGACATTTCGCAAATCACCGCCCGCGTGGAAGGCGGGCTGGTGGACGGCGTTACCACCAACCCGTCCCTGATCGCAAAATCGGGCGCAGACATTATCGAGCGCATCGCGGAGATCTGCGCGGTGGTGCCGGGGCCTGTCTCGGCAGAAGTCGTCGCCACGGGTTTTGAGGGCATGCTGGAAGAGGGACGCCGCCTGCGTACCATCGCGGACAATGTCGTGGTCAAGTTGCCGTTGACTACCGACGGGCTTAAGGCCTGCCGCACCTTTGCCGATGAAGGCATTCCCACCAATGTGACACTGTGCTTCTCGCTGAACCAGGCGCTGCTCGCGGCCAAGGCCGGGGCCACATTCGTGTCGCCCTTCGTCGGCAGGATTGACGATATGGGCGGTGACGGGCTCGGCCTGCTCGAAGCCATCCGCGAGGTTTATGACCAGTACGGATATGAAACGGGAATTCTTGCAGCCTCCCTGCGCTCTGTTACACATGTGGAGATGGCAGCCCGGATTGGCTGCGATGCAGCCACGCTGCCGCCGGGGATATTCGACGCATTGGTGACCCATCCGCTGACGGATAGCGGTCTGAAGGCATTTCTTGAGGACTGGAAAAAGACTGGGCGCAACGGGTTGAGCCAGGGGTAAACTTTCATGATCAAACGGTATTTTGGCACAGACGGCGTTCGCGGCACGACCAACCAGTCGGTGATGACCGCCGAAACGGCCCTTCGCCTTGGCATGGCAGCGGCGCATTATTTCAAGCGCGAGAATGGCCGCCGGCATACGGTCGTGATCGGCAAGGACACGCGCCTGTCAGGCTATATGATCGAGTCCGCACTGGTCGCCGGCTTCACCTCCGCCGGTATGGATGTCTACCAGTTCGGCCCGGTACCCACGCCCGCCACCGCCATGCTGACCCGTTCGCTGCGCGCAGACATGGGCGTAATGATTACCGCCTCGCACAATCGCTACGAAGACAACGGCATCAAGCTGTTCGGCCCGGACGGATACAAGCTGGACGATGCTGCCGAGCTGGAAATCGAGGCGCTCATGGATGCCGATACGGCCGACCATCTGGTCGCGCCGCGCCATATCGGCCGCGCCAAGCGCATTGATGACGCCGAGGCGCGCTATATGGAAATCGCCAAGGCCACCCTGCCGCGCTCCATGCGCCTTGCCGGTCTTCGTATCGTGGTCGATTGCGCCAATGGGGCGGCCTACAAGGTCGCGCCGAAAGTACTGTGGGAGCTGGGCGCGGACGTGATCCCGCTGCACAACAACCCCAACGGCTTCAATATAAACGAGGATTGCGGCGCCACCGCGCCTCAGGATCTTGCCGAGAACGTGAAGCGCTACCGCGCCGATCTGGGCATTGCCCTGGACGGCGATGCCGACCGCGTCGTGCTGTGCGACGAAAAGGGCAAGCTCGTTGACGGCGACCAGATCATCGGCCTTCTGGCGACCGCGTGGAAGGCCAGCGGAAAGCTTGCTGGCGATACGGTCGTGACCACCCAGATGTCCAATCTGGGCCTGGAACAGTATCTCGAAAAGCAGAAGATCAAGCTGCACCGCACGCAAGTCGGTGATCGCTATGTGGTCGAGGCAATGCGGACCTCCGGCGCCAATCTGGGCGGCGAGCAATCCGGCCACGTGGTGTTGAGCGACTTTGCCACGACCGGCGACGGGCTGATCGCGGCGCTGCAGGTGCTCTCCCTGCTCATCGAGTCCGGCAAGCCCGCCAGCCAGCTCCTGAAGGTCTTCACGCCCGCGCCGCAAATCCTGAAAAATGTGCGCTACACCAACGGGGCCCTGCCGCTGGAGAATGAGAGGGTGAAGGACGCGATCTACGAAGGCGAGACGCGCCTTAATGGCAAGGGCCGTCTGCTGGTGCGCAAATCGGGCACCGAGCCGCTGATCCGCGTCATGGCCGAAGGCGAGCGCAAGGTGATCGAAGCGGTCGTCAGCGATATCTGCAGCGCGCTGGAGAACGCGAAGGGGGCTTGAGGTTTCCGCGCGCCGCAGCCTGAACCCCCGGGCGGCGAAGCCGATCCGGGGCAGAACCGCTTTCTCCCCCCGTTTACGGGGGGAGTGGCTCGAAGAGCCGAGGGAGGGATTGCAAGAAAGCTCCCCCCTCCGTCAGCTTCGCTGACACCTCCCCCGTAAACGGGGGAGGAAAGTGTCGCGATGAAACTCAAACCACCGGCACGGTTTCCGACAGCACGCCGCCAAAGCGGATAGGCTCCACGCGTACCGCAAGCCCGGTACGGTCATCGGTTTCCACGAATACACCACAGGCCGTCGCCGGGCCGCTGGCCGCCTGCATGCGCCCGGAGCGCATATGGGTCGTGAAGCGGCGCATGGGCTCTTCCTTGTCCATGCCGATGACAGAGTCGTAGCTGCCGCACATGCCTGCATCGGTCTGATAGGCCGTTCCGCCCGCGAGGATCTGGTGATCCGCCGTTGGAATATGTGTATGCGTGCCAACCACAAGGCTAGCCCGCCCATCGCAGAAATGGCCCATGGCATGCTTTTCACTCGTCGCCTCGCCGTGCGCATCGACGATAATGGCATCGGCCACCTGCCCCAGCGGGGAGGCGGACAGCGCCTCATCCACGCAGGCAAACGGATCGTCCAGCGGCTGCATGTAGAGGCGCAGGAGCACGTTCATCACCATGACGCGCGCGCCTGATTTCGTCTCATAGAGTCCGGTGCCGCGCCCCGGCGCGGTGCCGGTGGGATAGTTGGCCGGGCGAAGCAGGCGCGGTTCGCGCTCGATATAAGTGAGGGCTTCTGACTGGTCCCAGGAATGATTGCCGAGGGTGAGCACGTCCGCGCCCGCATCAAACAGCTCGATGGCCGTGCGCTCGGTAATGCCAAAACC
Organism: Glycocaulis sp.; assembly: GCF_051859565.1. Lineage (GTDB taxonomy): Bacteria > Pseudomonadota > Alphaproteobacteria > Caulobacterales > Maricaulaceae > Glycocaulis. Next base: position 371,598 of record NZ_JBHYFK010000002.1, on the reverse strand, counting down.
GCCCGCGGCGTTCTCGGCATTGACCACCACGAAATCGAGCTTCAGCCGGTCGCGGAAAGAGCTGAGCTCCTCCACCAGCACATCGCGGCCCGACTTGCCGACCACATCTCCAAAAAACGCTAATCGCATCACAGCCCTATAACGCGGTGCTGACGCGATGACCATGCCCGCCATCACCCCGCCCAGAACCGCCCGTGGTTGGGACAAGGCAGCAGGTCAGGACTGCGGCTATCGGTTAAGGGCATCGGCGCGGCAGCGGGCTGAGACGGTCTGCCGGTCGCGTTCCAGCTCTTCGCGTACGACAAGCAGCTCTGAACACGCTGAGAAAAAGCTTCGGCCTAGATAGAGGGTCGGCGCATAGGCGGTCCCCCTGAGATCATGGTGGACTACGATAACCTCGCCCGCCTCATCATTCCGAGGCGCAAACGGATCGTACTCTGGATCGACTTCACCGAGAATTTCGCCGGCAGGCAGACCGGAAACCATTACGGGCGGGCGTACCGAAAACGTCACATGCGGCCTCACATTGTTTAACAGGCGCATGAAGGGTTCGCTCTGCGAAATGGGGACGAGGCGCCCTGCCGCATGAAGATAGAAGACGGCCTTGCGATTGGCGCTGACGGGTTCCTGGTAGAGCGCCAGATCATGACTGAACTCCAGCGCTGCGTAGTCGCGGGACTGCTCCAGCGCTTCCGACCGCCCTTCCAGAACCATGGGGACCCACACCTCCTCCACCCCTGCTGGCGGAGCGTCGTTTAAAAGGATCCGGAACCGGCTTGCCGGGATAGCGCCAAAGGAGATTGCGCCGTTATACCCGGGGTAGAAATTTTCCTCCATATCGAGAACCCAGGCACGCTCGTAAGCGCCCGGGGCGATCCGGTAGCGCGCGCGTCTGACCGCCCCGCTCACGCGGTGGTCCCCATCGCGAACGGCAGCCGTCCCCAGGCCCAGCATTGCGCTTTGCAGGCCAAGCGACCCGGCAATATCCCGATTGAGCGCAACCAGCGACTCCGCTCGCGCCAGAAGCACCAAATCAACATGCCGGCCTTCCACCTCCACAGTCACACCTGCACTCTCCCGGAGGTCGAACGTCAAAACACCCTGTCCAGGCTCCGAGGACAGATCCTGTACCGGGCGCGGCTCAACCCCATCCAGCCGGAGCGTGCAGGCCGCAAGATTCAGCGCAAAGCAGGCTGTAACTGTCGCGCGCCAGCAGACCGAACAAAGGCCAGACATTCATTGCATCCTTCGCTAAGACGTCACGAAAGCCGATCGCATCACCCAATAGCCTCGGAAACCAACTGGTTAACCCGCTGCTGAACACCTCCAAACACTGACCCATGCAGGGCCTTCTCAACATCATAATATCCAAAATCTCCGTTCGCACGAGCTTGGAGACGTAAAAACTGCCGCAAACTATGCTCGACCACACCACCCGGTTTAATAATGCCAATCGGCTGCGAGGCGAGGAGCAGGGATGCCAGCTTCTCCAGATCATACCTTTCAGCCGCTGCCAGCATTTCACCAACGGCCAATGCAGGGCTCGCCTCTGAAAGCCGTCTAACCCTGACCCCTTCAAGTATGTCCATAACGCCGCAAGCCGGGCTATTCCAAGCGGAATAAAGTCTCGAGTTTACATAGGGCAACAGATCATCAACATCTAAATACATTATTATTAATAGAAACACTATCGTCGGATGATAGCATGCGCCAAATGAAAACCGTTCTTTTACTTCCCGAGGGCTGCGTGAATTATTTTCTTTATAATCAAAAATATAGGCCGGCACACTTCCATGCGCATGGACACATTCCAGCGCGATCGATATTATTTGCAGATGTATATTGGATATCGGAAGTTTATACAGTATAGCAACCAGAACGAACTCAAGCGCCAGGTCCAGCTGGCCTTGCAGTAAGAACTTCGCGCTCAAAGCGTCCAGCATCTCTGGCAAGTGGCGGGGAGCCGGTGCCACCGCAACACTATTATCATACAACCCATGAATACGAAATCCGGTATGATAAAATGCTGCATGTGTAATTTTATATCCGTCTAATACACTTAAAAAACATATATTCCGCTCTTTAAATAATTCAGAGCTCTTCAACACACCTTCTATATCGGAAAAATCAACGCTGCCACCCAGCAAGGCCTTGCTGAATAAAGTTTCTGCTTTTTCCCAACACTCTATATCGTGGCCCCACAATCCCCCCTCCTCAATAAGCGCGCGAACGTAACGCGCCTCTTCGCGCACATCGACACCCAGTCTCTGGGCCAACGCGACATTGTGGATGCAAGCCCCAAACCGGGCTCGCTCGCGGGTAACCCTGTGCATAAATTCCGGTAACTTGAGGGGTTCTACCAAGCGACGGGATATATTCAAAGCAATGCGGTCGCCGAAACTGAAATAATTCAACAACAGAAATAGCATGGAGCATTCCGCCCATACTTTTTCATAGGATATTTTTTTATCTCGAAATGACTTTGGATCAAGCGGGGCAAACGTTTTAAAAAATTCGTCGAACCACAGCAGAATATTATTAGCACAGCTGTCCAGATATTGCGGTGAATGCTTATCCATTACGGCAACCTGCAGGAAAGGTTCAGCGCTATCGGCATTTGACGATAGCGCTGAAATATTATCAAAATTCCCGATAATACAGGAACAGGATTCTGACAGGAGAATCTTCATCAGGGTTGATGAAGAACCACCACGCGACCGATTTGTCGAACCCCAGATCCGCCAACAAATCGTTAAGTTGAAGGTCTGGCTGTTGCAGGCCGAGTTCGGCGAGGGCGATGTCACCAACGCTCATTCCAGCCACAATAGCAGCGGAAGCGGTCGTGATGGCCAACGCACCGGCTCCGATATTCGTTAGAACACTCATCTTCCTTCCCCTTCTCTCAATTAGCGCACAAGCATTTCGACTTATGGTGCTGCGTAAGCGCAACACAATTTCAGGTTATCATCCTCTCGGTGGCGGTCAAGCTTAATGCATCGACAGGTTGTATTTTTTGCGGCTTGGAGCCTCTGCCCCAGGATGCAGCGATTGGTTTGACTATCCTACAAACGCCTTCTCGACGACAAAGGCGCCGGGGCGGGCATTGGAGCCTTCCTCCAGCCCGGCCGCTTCAACGCGCGCCTTGCAGTCATTGATCATATTGATGGACCCGCAGATCATCACACGGTCAGTGGCCGGATCGAGCGGCCCGCCCGTCTCATCCCAGAGCTGACCTGTATCCATCAGCGCTGTAATGCGGCCCGTGCGCGGATGATCCTCGCGCGTCAGCGAGGTGTAGTGGATCAGCTTGTGCGCATGCTCGCCCACCAGCGGATCGTCCTTGAGACCCGTCACCAGCTCCTCGCCATAGGCAAGCTCAGCCGCCTCCCGGCAGGTATGGGTAAGGATCACCTGTTCAAAGCGCTCATAGGTCTCAGGATCGCGGATAATGCTGGCAAAGGGCGCGATCCCGGTGCCGGTGGAAAGCAGGTAAAGCCGCTTGCCCGGCAGCAGTGCATCATGGACCAGCGTGCCGACCGATTTGGTGCCCAGCAGGATGTCGTCACCCTCCTTGATGCCTTGAAGGCGCGAGGTGAGCGGGCCATCGGCGACCTTGATCGAGAAGAAATCGAGCCCATCATCCCAGGCCGGGCTGGCAATCGAATAGGCGCGCAAGAGCGGCTTGCCGTCGACTTTCAGGCCCAGCATCACGAACTCGCCGGAGCGGAAGCGGAAGCTCGCCGGACGCTCCACCCGGAAGGAGAAAAGACTGCCGGTCCAGTGGCGCACGGAAAGGACGCGCTGTTCGCTGAAAGCTGCCATGGGGGAAGAGGTCTCGTATCTGGGCCGTTTGCAAATCTGGTGCGGGATGTAGCGGCTCCGCCCCCTTTCGCCAATGCCTGCCGGTGAGATCGGCGGCATCAGACCGCCCGGTAGCAGCCTGCCTCGGTCACCACATAGTCCAGTGCCACATCATGGCGCCCTGCCGGCACCTTGCCAACGCGCTGGCCCTCATAGGCAAGCCCGACAGCCAACACAGGACCGGAGGTGCGCAGCGCGCTTAGCGTGCGGTCATAAAAGCCCGCGCCATAACCAATCCGGTGGCAGCGCGTGTCGAACGCCACCAGCGGCACCAGCAAAAGGGTGGGCGTCAAGACGGGCCGCTTCGCCCCCGGCACGTCAATGCCAAACGCGCCGGACTCCAGCACATCGTCCGGGTGCCAGGCGCGGAACTGCAAGGGCGCGTCCTTGGCCGCCACCACCGGCAGGGCGAGCTGGGCCTGTTCGAGGAGGAAAGTCTCCATCAACGGGCGCGGATCGATCTCGCCGCGCACCGGCCAGTATCCGGCGACCACCGCGTTTACGGCTGGCCATGCGGCGTCGGGAAAATGGCTGGCAAGAGCGTGACCGGCATCGCCCTGCGCCCCGGCCAGCACCTTGCGGCGGGCCAGCGCCTTGCGGCGAAGGCGGTTCTTCTGCCAGCCGCTCAGCATGTGGCCCTGCCCGAAGAGAGAAGTGTGGCGGCACCAGACGGGCCGTTGGCTATGTAACAACCCTGATGACCCGGACTACCAGGTGGGCGCCGCGTGATGTAGGCCACGGCCAGCATCAGAGGCAGCTCCCGTTCAGAGATGTAAGGTCGCCGGGATGTGAGAGCCTGACGAGAACTCCAGTCACCGCCACAACGATGAACATGGGCCTTTGCGGGGCTTTGCTCAAGCCTCACTGCCATCTGCTCCGGCGAGCGCTTCGAGACGCTCGGCGGCCTTCACGATCGCTTCGGCTGCGCGGGCCCGGTCGGCGCGGCGCCGCGCCTCGCCCTGCGAGATGGTGCCCTTGGCGTCCAGCAGTTGGGCTTCCAGCGCCTCGGCCTTGCCTTGTGCCTCGCGCATCTCGTCAGCGACGATCAGTGATGCCATCAGCAAAAGCCGCAGTTCGCCGATCTGGCCAACCTTCTCGGCGAGATCGCGCACATGTGTATCCAGATGCCCGGCGAGCTCTTTCAGATAGGCCTGCTGGCCATCCTCACACCCTATCGTGAACGGGCGGCCGTTCAGGGAAATCGTGACCTTCGACATTAGCGGCCGCCCCCGGCGAACAGATCATCCGGTCCGCTATCGGCAAGCCCGGCCCCGGCAATGGCTGCTTTCAGCTCGCTCATCGCCTCTGCCAGCGCCGCGCTGGCTTCGCTGGCAGCCTCGGCCAGTTCCGCTTCGCTGGCGCGGGCAGCATCAAGCTGTTCGGCCAGCCGGGAACGGTCCTCATCGGCATGACGGGCGGCGCGTGCATCGCCCTCGGCCTCGCCCATGCGGCTGGACAGCTGACCAAGCCGGGTTTCGACCGCGCCGATGGCGGCCAGCAGCCGGGCCTCGGCCTCGCTCAGAGGGTCGCTATCAGGAGTATCGGCGGGCGGGGTTGCGGTCATGGGCGTTAAAATCCGCTCTTGCGTACAAAAGTTCAAGTGTCAGATGAGGTGTGCGCGCGCTTCTATACACCGGGTTTTCAAGCCCGTCCCCATCCACTAGACAGGCGGCGGCGCGGATAAGGCCGGTTATTGAAGGGGTTGAGGCGTGGAACGGGAAAATGACAGGCTCGCGCACGCCTTTGCAGACATCTGTCTGAAAGCCGCCATCGAGGTGATGGATGTCTATGACAGCGGCTTTGTCGTTCAGTCCAAGGATGATCGCTCGCCCGTTACAGCCGCCGACACCCGCGCCGAGGCTGTCATTCTCGAAGCGCTCAGACACATAGCGCCCGGCGTGCCGGTACTGGCCGAGGAAAGCTTCTCCGCCGGCGTGCGGCCCGATATTAATGGCGATTTCCTGCTGGTCGATCCGGTCGATGGCACCAAGGAATTCATCAACCGCAATGGCGAGTTCACCATCAATATTGCCCTCATCTCCGGGCGGGTGCCGATAGCGGGCTGCGTCTACGCCCCGGCCCTGAAGCGCATCTTCATTGGCGGAAAATCCGGGCTTAGCGGCACTTTTCCGCCGGGCGCAAAACTCGACGCAGGCGCGCTGTCGCCGATGCAGGCGCGCGCCATGCCGCAGACGGGCCGTATCGCGGTGATGAGCCGTTCGCACGCCGATGACCAGACCCGCGCCTTTGCCGCCGCCGAAGGGGTGAGCGAGACCGTCAGCGCCGGGTCATCGCTGAAATTCTGCCTGGTCGCAGATGGCAGCGCAGATCTCTATCCGCGCTTTGGCCCGACCATGGAATGGGATACGGCGGCTGGTCATGCGGTGGTGCTGGCAGCGGGCGGCGATGTCACCTGCCCGGACGGATCGCCCTTCCTCTACGGCAAGACAGAGACCGGCTATCTCAACGGCGCGTTTGTGGTGCGCGGGCGTCAACCGGCCTGACCAGAGGCCGCCGGGTCAACAGATCCAGCGGGCTATAGGCCAGCATGCGGGCGAAATCGGCTGCTGCAACCTTGCGGGCAGACTGCACCGCCCGGCGCTTCTCCCACAGGCCGGGCAGGCCCTTGAATGCATCTTTGAGCGCGCGGCCAAACAGGGCGAAATGCCCGAAGCGCGCCGCCGACGCCCATAGCGCCAGCGTCATCGCGCCGTGCAGTGGCGCGGTGAGCACCAGCAGCGGAAACGGCATGATCTTCATCCAGGTCCACAGCCGGTTGCGCGTGCCGTGATACGTGGCAAACACCGAGCGCCGCCCGCTGGATCCGTAGCCGACATGATCGACCACCGCGTTCTGCACATGGATGGCGGTGTGACCGGCCAGACGCGCGCGCGCGCCGAGGTCCACATCCTCCACATAGCAGAAATAGTCTTCATCAAAGCCGTTCAAATCCCCGAACACATCGCGGCGGATCATCATGGCGGCAGCGCAGGGCGCGAATATTTCGCCATCGGGCGGGGAGGCCATCTCGCGTCCATACGCCCCGCGATAAGGAATACCGGTGATGTGCCAGACATCGCCAGCCCCATCGAGCACGCCCGCATGTCCGTAAGCGCGCTGGGTGGAGCCAAAGAGGCTCACGTAGGGATAGCGCTCCGCCGCCGCCATCAGCTGTTCCAGCCAGTCTGGCTTAGGAAAGGCATCGGGGTTTAAAAGGACCAGCCAGCGCGTATCAGCCATCGCCGCCAGCCGGTTATTGCCGCCGGCAAAGCCCAGATTGGTGTCGGAGACGGCGAGCTCGATCCCATCCGGCATGTCAGCCGGCATCAGCTTGCCGGTCTGCGAGCCGTTTTCCAGCACCAGTATGCGCGCCGGGCGAAGGGACTGCGCAGCGAGGGCGGCTTTGAGCTGCGCCCAGTGCTGCGCGCTCTCATAGGCAACGATCAGGATCGTGACGTCCGCAACCATCCCGCTCGCCGCCACCGCCACTAGCCTATAGCCGGGCCGGGCAGCAGGCGCGCGCGGATCGTCCCCTCCAGTGCGTTGATCCGGTCAAGGAAGTCTGCCGGCAGATCACCTTCCAGATCGGCCAGCGCATAGCCGATCTCGGCATCGGTCTGCAGGAACTGGGCGGCCACGTTCGCGCCCGCCTTTTCGGCTGCATCATTGAGACGGCGCAGGAAGCCCGGCGCGTTGATATGGGGCACGGCCACGCGGGTCCGGCCCGGCTTGATCGGCCCCGGCTCCACTTGCGGGAAATTCACCGCATGCCCCGTCGAGCCCAGATAGAGATATTTGGCCAGCTTGATCGCGCTGTCCTGACCGATGGCGGCCTGCGCCTCCAGCGTCGAACCGCCAATATGCGGGGTCAGGATGACATTCTTGAAGTGCTGCAGGGGCGATTCAAACGTGTCGCCCTTGGCGCTCGGCTCCACCGGGAACACGTCCACCGCCGCACCGGCCAGATGTCCGCTGTCCAGTGCCGCCGCCAGTGCATCAATGTCGACCAGATCGCCGCGCGCCTGATTGATCAGGAAGCTGCCCGGCTTCATGGCGCGGATGCGCTGCGCATTCATCAGATTGCGGGTCTGCGGGCTGGACGGCACGTGCAGCGTGACCACATCACACTCGGCCAGCAGGGCCTCAAGGCTCTCCATGGGCCGCGCATTGCCGTGAGCGAGCTTGGGCTCCACATCGTAATAATAGACATGCATGCCCAGCGCCGAAGCGAGCACGGAGAGCTGGGCGCCGATATTGCCGTAGCCGACAATGCCAAGCTTCTTCTTGCGCACCTCGTTGCAGCCATCGGCGCTTTTCAGCCAGCCGCCCTCATGGATGGCGAACATTTTTTCCGGCACGCGGCGCATCAGCATGATGATCGAGGCAAGGGTGAGCTCGGCCACCGAGCGCGTATTGGCAAAGGGCGCGTTGAACACCGGAATGCCCCGGCGCGCAGCTTCGGCCAGATCAACCTGGTTGGTACCGATGCAGAAACACCCCACCGCCTGCAGGTCCGGCGCGGCATCGAGGATGTCTGCATCAATATGGGTGCGTGAACGGATGCCCAGCACCGACCGTCCTTTGAGCGCAGCCTTCAGCGCCACAGGCTCCGGCGATCCCGAGGCGCGGATTATCTCCATCGGACCATAGCTGGTCAGCGCGCTGTCAGCATCTTCATGAACATTTTCGACAAGGAGGGCGCTGAATGGAGTGTTGCTCACGGTAGGGACGGGCCTTCATTTCTGGAGTTGCTGCACTGCGGCAGTGAGCATGCGCCTGCTGCGCGCTTTCTTGCAACACCCTTGCTGGAATCAGGACGGCGCCGAGGGCAGATTTACCGTTACTGGCTGGCCATCCACCGTCACCGGCTGGTCTGCCGCTTCAAGCCGGTCGATCCGGACAAGGCCCAGCGCGAAGCGCTGCCCGCCAGACAGTATCTCGCCCAGCGGCGTCTCGCCCGCCATGACGGGACTGCCTTGCGCAAAGCCGCCCTGCCCGGTCAGATAGGCTGTCCGCTTCCTGACCCCGCCCTTGCGGTGCATGCGGCTGGCCACTTCCTGTCCGACAAAGCAGCCTTTCTTGTAATCGATCATGTGCAGAAGATCGTGGTTCACATCGGTGGAGAACACCTCCGCCGGGCCATAATCCAGCGGCATTTCGGTCACGCACGCCGCCGCATTGGCCGCGAAATAGCCGGATGTGTCTTCGCCAATTTCCGCCGTAGCAGGCACAATCGCCCGCATGCCCAGCCCCGGCCCGCGCGGGTCCGGCGCCAGGGCCAGTGCGGCCGCTTCCAGTGCCGCCGTCCCGTCACCGCGCGCCGCCGCCACGGCGAGATCATCGCGCAAGCCAAGCTCGGCCTTGGCGCGCAGCCGGTAGAGCGTGAAGCGTTTCAGGAGGGCGTCGGCCTCGCTTCGCGGCACATCGACAAACAGCCCGCCCTCGCCATCATCAAGGAAGATGAAATCGGCCAGCACCTTGCCTTGCGGGGTCAAAAGCGCCGATCCGACCGCCTTGCCGGGCGTGACGCCTTGCGGACCATTGGTGACGACGCGCTGCAGGAAATCGCGCGCATCCGCTCCGGTGATATGGATCACGGCGCGGTGGGAAAGACGGGTGAGGAAGCCGGTGTCTGACATGGCTTCGATGTGGCCCATCCATCGCCTGGCTGCAAGGGCGTCACTGGCGTGTCATTTGCCCCTTGCCGCTTTATCGGCAATCATCACCCACCGGCATTGAAGGAGGGGGCGATGTTTGGACGGGGCAAGGACCGCCTTCGCGGCGCCAGAGCCAGCTTTCAGGACGTGCTGACGGCTCTGCCCTACCGGCAGTCGATGTCTTTCGATCCCGGCCAGCCAAACCTCATCACCCACCAGCTCAAGCATGGCGACTATCTGGCCGGCGTCGGTACCGACAGTCTCGGCTCGGCCATCGCCATCATGAAGAAATTCCGCGACTGGGCGAGCGTGCGCGCCAGCACGACCCTGCTGCGCAAGGTGGAGGCGGTCTGCCCCGACATCCTGTTTGATCTCGAACAGAAGCTCTCCTTCACCAGCAATCTGGTGGAGTACTCGCTGGACTTCATGGACTGGGCGCAAAAGGCCCTGCAGGCGGTGGAGGATGCAAGGGCGGCAGGTGACAGGCAGCGCACGGCGGACGCACTTGTTACGCTCGTTACCGGCTTTGCCGCCTATATCAGCCAGATCGGCAGCTATTATCATGATTTCCAGAGCTATTTCGGCAAGGAAACCTATGAGCGCTACCGCGAGAATCTGAACACGCTGGCCAATGATGACCGGCGGGCCATCCACGCCTTCTACGCCCATTTCGAAGTGGCCGTCGCCAGCGTGGGGCGCATATACGGCCAGGAAATTCCCGCCATCCGCGCCATGGGCGAGATACCGCCCGCCTTCATCGTGAAATGGGCGGTATCGCTCGCAGGCTCGATCCAGAAACTCTATGGCAGCGCGCTCGATCTGCTGCAGCGCTGAAGCGCCGCGGCGGCTTGATCTGGCGGGCAGGCCCGCTCTGCGCTAAGCCACGCGCCATGACGCGAATTCTCTTCATCACAGCGACGCGCATTGGCGACGCGATCCTCTCCAGCGGCCTGCTGGACCATGTGCTGCGCACCCATCCTGATCCGCGCGTGACGATTGCCTGCGGACCGCTGGCTGCGCCGCTGTTCCGCGCCGTGCCGGGGCTGGAGCGCGTCATCGTGATGACCAAGAAAAAGGGTGGCGGCCACTGGTTCGATCTGTGGCTTAGCACCGTCACGCATCGCTGGGACATCGTGATCGATCTGCGCGAGAGCGCGACGAGCTGGTTCCTGCTGGCGGGCAAGCGCCATGTGAAGCGCAACTGGCCGGGCGACGGCACGCCGGTTCACCGGGTCGAGGAGGCGGCAGCCTTTCTGGGCATATCGCCCGCGCCCTCGCCCGTGCTCTGGCTGGATGATCTGGCGCGCGCGCGTGCTCGCGCCCTGATGCCCGATGCGCCGGTGCTGGCACTCGCGCCTGCCGCCGCTGCGCGCTTCAAGGAATGGGCGCCGGAGCGCTTTGCCGGGCTGGCCCTGGCCCTCACGGGTCCCGATGGCGCGCTGGCGGGGGCGCATGTCGCCATTTTCGGTGGACCGGGCGATGAAGCCACCGCGCGCGCCGTCACCTCGCAGCTGGACCCTGAGCGCACACACGATTTTACCGGCCAGCTGGATCTGGTTGAAACCGGGGCCTGCCTGTCACAAGCGGCGCTGTTTGTTGGCAATGATAGCGGGCTGATGCACATGGCGGCGGCCGCCGGCACGCCGACGCTTGGCCTGTTCGGGCCGACCGATGAACGCATCTATGGTCCGTGGGGCCGCAGAACCGCCACCGTACGCGCGGGCGATCAGGCCGATGAGCGCACGCGCGACCGGCTGAAAACGTCTGAGACCGGCCTGCTGGCCGATCTGGAGCTTGCGCCGGTACTGGCAGCGGCGGACAATCTGATCAGACAGGAGAGCGCAGCATGAGCGAGACATTCGACACCCTCATCAAGGGCGGCACAATCGTCAGCCATGCCGGGCGCATGAAGGCCGATATTGGCATTCGCGATGGCCGCTTTGCCGCCATGGGCGATCTCTCCGCCGCCAGCGCGGGCGAAGTGATCGATGCCAAGGGGCTGCATGTCCTGCCCGGCGTGATCGATACGCAGGTCCATTTCCGCGAGCCGGGCCTGGAATGGAAGGAAGACCTTGAAAGCGGCAGCCGGGCTGCGGCTCTTGGAGGCGTGGTGTGCGTCTTTGAAATGCCCAACACCAATCCGGCGACGACCACGCCGGAGCTGATGGCCGACAAGGTGAAGCGCGGTACACACCGCATGCACACCGATTTTGCCTTCTATGCGGGCGCGACCAAGGAAAACGTCCACCTGCTTCGCGAGATGGAGCTGATGGCCGGGTGCTGCGGCGTGAAAGTGTTCATGGGCGCGTCCACCGGCGATCTGCTGGTCGATACCGATGAGGGCGTGGCAGCCGTGCTGAACGTGATCGAGCGGCGCGCGGCCTTCCACTCCGAGGATGAATTCCGCCTGGCTGACCGGCGCGCGCTGGCCCGCCATGGCGACTGGACGAGCCATGTGGAGGTGCGCGACGACATCGCCGCCATGCAGAGCACGCAGCGCCTGGTGCGCCTCGCGCGTGAGGCGGGCAAGCGCATCCACGTGCTGCACATCTCCACTGCTGACGAGATCGACTATCTCCAGCACCACAAGGATATTGCCAGCGTGGAGGTGACGCCCCAGCACCTGACCCTGGCCGCACCGGAATGCTATGAGCGCCTGGGCGCCTACGCGCAGATGAACCCGCCCGTGCGCAACGCAAAGCACCGCGAAGGGCTGTGGCGCGGCGTCGATCAGGGCATTGCCGATATTCTGGGCTCTGACCACGCGCCCCATACGGTGGAAGAAAAATCCAAGCCCTACCCGGCCTCGCCATCGGGCATGCCGGGCGTGCAGACGCTGGTGCCGCTCATGCTCGATCATGTGAGCAAGGGCAAGCTGACGCTGGAGCGCTTTGTCGACCTGACGAGCCACGGGCCGCAGCGCGTGTTCGGCCTCGCGAACAAGGGCCGCATCGCCGCCGGATACGATGCCGATCTGACGCTGGTCGATCTGCACGCCGTGCGCACTATCGAGGAAAGCTGGCTGGCCTCACGCTGCGGCTGGTCGCCCTTTACCGGCGACACGGTCACCGGCTGGCCGATGGGCACAATCGTGCGCGGACGCACGGTGATGCGCGATGATGAGCTGGTCACGCCGTCAACCGGCGAAGCGGCCCGCTTTGTGGAGACGCTGGGGGCGGTTTAGACCTTACGTTCTGAAACCCCGGACGCGAAGCGATCCGGGGCCCCTCTCCGGGTCATCCTGCACGAGGTCCCGGCTCTGCGCTGCGCTTGGCCGGGATTTCAGTGAGGAAAGAAGCCTCACCCCAGCTCGATTACCGCATCGACCTCTACCGCCGCACCCAGCGGCAGGACCGGACAGGCGACGGCGGAGCGGGCGTGACGGCCCGCATCGCCAAACACTTCCACCATCAGGTCTGAACAGCCATTGATGACTTTGGGAATGTCGGTGAAGGCCGGGTCTGCGGCGACGAAGCCGCCAAGGCGCACCACGCGCTTTACCCGGTCGAGATCACCCTCACAGGCAGCCGCAAACTGGGCGATGAGATTGAGCCCGCACAGGCGCGCAGCCGCCTGGCCTGCGGCCACATCCATGTCCTGCCCCAGCGTACCCTTCACGAGGCCGTCCGGCCCGATCGAGACCTGTCCCGACACGAACACCAGATTGCCCGAGCGCACGAAGGGCACGTAATTGGCCACCGGGGCGACGGCCTGCGGCAGGGTGATACCAAGCTCTGCGAGGCGCTTTGCGAACTGGGACATGGGGAACTCCTGGAAGAAAAGTGGCCTGTCTTGGCCGGGGCACCAACGGTTTCTCCCCCCGTTTACGGGGGGAGTGGCCCGAAGGGCCGAGGGGGGGGGGGGATTGCAGGAATGCTCCCCCCTCCGCCTTCTTCGAAGGCACCTCCCCCGTGAACGGGGGAGGACAAGTCAGCTTAAAACCGCTCCACGGCCATGGCGGTAGCTTCGCCGCCACCAATGCAGAGCGAGGCGACGCCGCGCTTCTGATCGTGCTTTTCCAGCGCCGAAAGCAGCGTGACGAGGATGCGCGCACCAGAGGCGCCGATCGGGTGGCCGAGGGCGCAGGCACCGCCGTTTACGTTGATGACATCGTGTGAGAGGCCCAAGTCCTTCATCGCGATCATCGGCACGCTGGCAAACGCCTCGTTGATCTCGAACAGGTCTACGTCCTTGGTGGCCCAGCCCGCACGCTCCATCACCTTGCGCATGGCCGGCACCGGCGCGGTCATGAAGTAGGCCGGCTCGTGGGCATGCGCCGCCGTGGCGACGATTTTCGCGATGGGTTTGAGGCCCCGGCGTTCCGCTTCAGACAGGCGCATCAGCACCAGAGCCGCCGCGCCATCAGAGATGGCAGAGGCGTTGGCGGCTGTCACCGTGCCGTCCTTGGTGAAGGCCGCGCGCAGCTCCGGGATTTTTTCGGGGCGCGCCTTGCCGGGCAGCTCGTCATGCTCGACCGTCACATCGCCCTTGCGGGTGGAGATGGTGACGGGGGCAATCTCGCGCTTGAACACCCCGTCCTTCGTGGCGGCCTGCGCACGTTTGAGCGTCTCGATGGCGTAGGCGTCCTGGTCTTCGCGGGTGAACTGGTATTCCTGCGCCACCATGTCGGCATAGACGCCCATGGCCTTGTGCTCATAGGCATCTTCAAGCCCGTCGAGCGCCATGTGATCTTTCAGCGTGTCATGGCCGTACTTGAAGCCCGCGCGGTGGGTGGGCAGAAGGTGCGGCGCGTTGGTCATGGATTCCATGCCGCCTGCTACGATCACGTCCGCCTCACCAGAGGCGATCATCGCGCGGGCATAGATCGCCGCCTGCATGCCCGAGCCGCACACCTTGTTGAGCGTGGTGGCCTGAGCCGATTTGGGCAGGCCCGCCTTGATGGCGGCCTGACGGGCGGGCGCCTGACCCTGACCGGCGCTCAGCACATTGCCCATGAAGACCATGTTGACGTCGTCGCCGGCGACACCGGCTTCGGCCAGAGCGGCCTTGATGGCGATGGAGCCAAGCTCGGGCGCGGCCATAGCCGCCAGATCGCCCAGCAGCCCGCCCATGGGGGTGCGCGCCATGCCCACAATGACGATGGGATCGTCTGCGCTCATGATTATCTCTCCTGTTTCAGGATGAAAGGGGTATGCGTGTTAAAAACTGGCGCGCATGTGAAGGCCCCGCGCCGCGCTGCGTCAAGGCTTTTCGCAGGTGCAATGTCAGGCGCGGTCGAGCCCCACCGCTTCCGCCAATATAGTAGCGAGCCCGTCATCGAGATCGTCAACCGCGTAAATTTTCACGTGACGCAAGGCCTTTCCACTGCCTTCCACGCGCACATGACCTGCCAGTTCAGCCCCGCGGAAAAACTGCAGATTGATGTGCGCCTTGTGCGGCACGATCGAGCAGATCCGACCCTCGCCTGAGTAGCAGGGATACCCCCAGGCCAGCGCCTCCGTCAGTTGCGGCGCACGCGCCCGGATCCAGCCGCGCACCTCACGCGCCAGCGGCGCGGTGGCCTTTTCGCGGTCCAGCTTATCGAAATAGGCATCGGCGCTCATGCGGCCTTGTCCTCGCTCCTGGTAGCCGTGATCCAGCCCCCGCCCAGCACGCGCGATTCCTCGTCCACGCTGTAGAAGACACACGCCTGACCGGGGGCCACACCTTCCTCGCCCGCGGCCAGTGTCACACTGACAGCGCCGTCTGCACTCACATGCAGGCTGGCGGGGCTGGGCGGGCGCGTGGAGCGGACTTTCACCGCGATCTCCATCCCGTCGGCATCGACAAGGCTGCCATCGCCAATCCAGTTCACATCGGCAAGCTGGATGGTGCGCACGGCCAGCGCCTCGCGCGGGCCGACAACGACCTGCGCCTTGGCAGCATCGAGGCGGATCACGTAGAGCGGCTCGCCGGTGGCCACGCCGAGCCCGCGGCGCTGACCCACCGTGTAGTGGATCACTCCCTCATGGGTGCCAAGCACCCGGCCATCCTCATGGACGATCTCGCCGGGGCGCGCAGCGTCCGGGCGCAGGCGTTTGACCACGCTGGCGTAATCGCCATCGGGCACAAAGCAGATGTCCTGACTGTCAGGCTTGGCGGCCACGATCAGACCCATCGCCAGGGCCAGCTCGCGCGTCTGGTCCTTGGTCAGATGCCCCAGCGGGAAGCGTAAGTAATCCAGCTGCTCAGGCGTGGTCGCGAACAGGAAATAGGACTGGTCCTTGCCGTGGTCTTCGGCGCGCAGCAGCACCGGCCCGCCTTCGCGGTCCTCGCGGCGGATATAATGGCCCGTCACCAGCGCGGCTGCGCCCAGTTGCTGCGCGGTGCTCAGCAGGTCGGCAAATTTCACAGACTGGTTGCAGCGCACGCACGGGATCGGCGTGGAGCCCGCCAGATACGTGTCGGCGAAGTCTTCCATCACCGCTTCACGGAAGCGGCTCTCATAGTCCAGCACGTAATGCGCAAAGCCCATGGCCTCCGCCACCCGGCGTGCATCATGGATGTCCTGCCCGGCGCAGCACGCGCCCTTGCGGTGGATGGCCGTGCCATGATCGTAGAGCTGCAGCGTCATGCCGACGACCTGATAGCCCGCACGGTGCAATATGGCCCCGACGACGGATGAGTCCACGCCGCCGGACATGGCCGCCACAACACGGTGATCTTGCGGGTTACCGCCCAGCCCCAGAAACTCGCCGGTCAGGCCGAACTCGGCCATCAGCGCGTCGACACGCGCCGCATCGGCAGCCGGGTTGGCAGAAAGCGTGTCGCGCAGGCCCCCTGCGGGGCGCGCCTGAATAAGGGTCGTCATCTCTTTTTCCTTTCCCGCCGGTTCAAGGCCGGTGGCAATGGGTGTCAGGGGCGGCATATAGCGCATGGACGCGGCAAATAGAAGGCATGCCCGCGTCGCGCCCCGCCGTTAGCATGGCGTTTACGATTATTACGGGTTTCGATGGATTTCCGGCGGCGCGGCGCGCATGCTTTCCTCATGAACGCTGCATTCGCATCCGGTGTTTCGGGCTTTGCCTCTGCCACGGCTCTTATGAACCGCGCGGCAGACCGGGTGTCTGGCGTTCGTGACCTGACCATCCCCGACCGCTCTTCCCGCGCGGTCAACACTCCAGGCGCGCCTGCCGGCAATTCCCCTCAAAAACCCGCACCCGGCGGGCGCGTCACTCCTTCCCCCGACTACGCCGCAGCCGCCGTGGACATGATCCAGGCGCAAAACCTCGCCGCCGCATCGGGCGCCATCGTGCGCGCCGCTGACGACATGGTTGGCGCGCTGCTGGACGTGAAGGCCTGACCCTTCAAATCCTGCGACCGGCCCCTTAACCTTGCGCTGCAACAAGAAGGGGTGATCCATGACCGAGACGATGCGCCGCCGCGCGCAGTACCGCAGGCTCGCCTTCCGGCTGGAATCCTGGATGCGCACCCGGCTGTGGGCACAGGTCATGGCCGGGCTGGTGCTGGGCGTACTTGCCGGTCTGTTGCTGGGTCCTGAAGCCGGTCTCATCCCGCGTGACACGGCGGAACTGATTGGCGGCTGGCTCGCCCTGCCCGGCAGCATCTTCCTTTCCCTCATCAAGATGGTGCTGATGCCGCTGGTCCTATCCTCCATCGTGCTGGGGCTGGCCGCGAGCGCGTCCGACCCTGCGGGCCTGCGCGCCTCGGGCACGCGCCTTGCCGGATTCGTAGGTGTCACAACGCTTGCTGCGGCCCTGCTGGGGGCGACGCTGGGCCTGACCATCGCGCCGGGCACGCTGATCGATTCTGCCACAGCCGAGGCCGTGGCGGGCGATGCGCCGCTGGTGGTTGATGCGGCAGAAGAGGCTCCCGCCAATAATGACCGGCTGGGCGAGATCATCCAGACCGCGCCGGATCTGATCGTGGGATTGGTGCCGGACAACCCCCTCGCCTCCGCCGTCCAGAACGAGATGCTGGCGATCGTGATTTTCGGCCTGTTCCTCGGCGCCGCCTATGTCAGCTCCACCAACAAAACCCGGCTCGACCCGCTGCTCGGCGTGTTCGAGGGGCTATTGGAAGTCTCGATGACGGTGGTGCGCTGGGCGATGTATATCACGCCCTATGCCGTGTTCGGCCTGACTGCCCAATTGCTGGCGCGCCTCGGCGTGGGGTCGCTGGCAGCACTCGGAGCCTATGTGGGCACGGTGCTGATCGGATTGGCCATCCTCCTGATCCTCTATCTGGCGCTGGTCGCTTTGCTCGGCCGGATGAACCCGCTGAAGTTCCAGTCAGCCGTCGGCGAAGCGCAGCTGCTTGCCTTCTCCACCTCCTCATCCGCCGCTGTCATGCCGCTTTCCATCCGTATCGCGGTAGAAAAGCTCGGCGCACCACCCTCCATGGCCAGCTTTGTCATCCCGCTGGCCGCCACCGTGAACATGGCCGGCACGGCGCTCTATCAGGCCGTCGCCGTGATCTTCGTGGCGCAAGTGGCCGGCGTCACGCTGGCACCGGGCGAAATTGCCATTATCGTGCTGACGCTGGTGGCTGCCTCCATCGGCGCGCCGGGTGCTCCGGGCGTGTCCATCGCCATTCTTTCCGGACTCATCGCCAGCTTCGGCATACCCCCCGCCGGGCTGGTCTTCGTGCTGGGCGTGGACAGGTTCCTCGACATGGCACGCACATCGGTCAATGTAACGGGCGATCTGGCCGCGACGCGGATTCTCGCCGTCAGCACGCATCGCAAGGAAGAGGACTGAAAAAAGCGCCCATGGCTTCGGTAAACGTCGATCTTGTCCTTGATCCGGTGTGCCCGTGGTGCTGGCTTGGCCATCGCTACTGGCAGGCGGCGCAGGCCCTTGTGCCGGAAATCCCGGTGGAGACCGTGCTGCGCCCCTTCCAGCTGGATGCCTCCATCCCCAAGGCTGGCCTGCCCTATCAGGACTATATGAGGAAGCGCGTCGGCGAAGACAGTCAGGGCCGCTTCAAGGCCATGCGCGAGCACCTGGAAGCCGCAGGCCCCGAAGCAGGCATCGTCTTCAATTTCGATGAAATCCCCATGCGCCCGAACACGATGGATGCGCACCGCCTGATCCGCTGGGCGCAAGGCCAGGGCAAGGGGGCAGAGGCTGCCGAAGCGCTCTTTAAGGCCTATTTCGAGGAGCGGCGCGATATAGGCGCGGCCTCAGAACTGACCGCGATAGCAGAGAGTATCGGGCTGGATGCCAATGTGGTGGCCGACCTTCTCTCCACCCATCGCGACAAGGATGTGCTGGAGCGCGAGGAGAAGTTCTACCGCTCGCTGGGCGTGGCGGGCGTGCCCTGCTTCATCTTCAACGGTGCGTTCACCGTCTCCGGGGCCGAGGCGCCTGAAGTGCTGGCGGACGCCATACGCAAGGCTGCCAGCCTGCCACCTGAGGAAGACGCATGATGCGCGCGCTCCCCGCTCTGGCCGCTGTCCTGCTGGCGGCATGCTCGCCTGGCCCGCGCACCCCGCCTGACGGGGCCGAACAGGCCCGCTTCATTGCCGTGTGCAGCGAACGTTTCGACTATGGCGATGAAGCCTGCACCTGCCTGTCAGAGCGTGCCGCACGCCGCTTTGATGCGGTGGCCTACTCGATCCTGATCGAGTCCATGACCGGCCAGCCTGTCCGCGCGCGCATGGATGCCGCCGGGCTCAATTCCAGCGTCCAGGGCGCGCTCAGCCGCTTCGTCGCTGAGACCGCCCTCTCCTGTTATCCGGAAACCTGATTGCGCACAGCTGCGGCGCACCCGATAGTGCGCGTCAAAGGCTGAGCTCAATCGGCCTCGCGGGAGGACTATCACCATGACACCAGTGGCCGTCGCCGGTCTCTATATCGGCATCAATCTGCTCATTCTGCTCGCTCTGGCCTGGAACGTCATCGATGGCCGGCGGAGCAGCAAGGTCGGCTTTGGCGATGGCGGTGATGAAAGCCTCGCCCGGCGCATCCGCGTGCATGCCAACGCGACCGAGTGGGTGCCGGGCATGCTGATCGGCCTGCTGACGCTGGCGCTGCTCGACGCGCATATCTACGTCCTGCACGCGCTCGGCATCGCCCTGACGCTGGCGCGCGTGCTGCACGCCTTCGGCCTGACAGGCAGTTCCGGCACCAGCTTTGGCCGGTTCGGCGGCGCGCTGATCACGCTTCTGGTCTATCTGGCGGGCAGTGTTGCCATTCTCTGGTACGCGCTGACCTGATTGCGGGGCGGGTGATTGCCCGGCGCGCGGCACACCGCTATAGCCGGTGACCATGACCGATAAAGCCCGAAACACCGCCGCATCGCCCGCCAGCGGGCCGAGCACCGAAACCCTGCTGCCGCTGGCTGAAAGCCTGCTCAAACGCGCCATGGCCGCCGGGGCCGATGCCGCCGAAGTAATCCTGGGCGAAGCGCGCTCGCTGGAAGTCTCGGTACGCGAAGGCGCGCTGGAGGATGTGGAGCGCTCTGAAGGGCGCAGCGCGGGCCTGCGCGTCTTCATCGGCAAGCGCATGGCGGGCACCAGCTTTTCAGACCTTACCGACGAGGGCGCGCGCCTTGCAGTGGAGCGCGCCATCGCCATGGCGCGCGTGGCGCCTGAAGACCCGTATTGCGGCCTTGTCGAGCCTGACCAGCTCGCCCGCACCATCCCCCATATCGATCTTTACGAGGATATGGACTGGGATGCAGGCGCGCTGGAGGCCGAGGCGCTGGAAATGGAAGCGGCCGCGCGCGCCGTTGACGGGGTGGCAATGGTTGCCAGCTCCGGCGCCAGCCTGTCGGCCAGCGCCGCCGTCATGGTCACCTCCACTGGCTTCACCGGCGCCAAGCTTGGCTCCATGGCTTCACGCGGGATCGCGGCCATCGCAAAATCGGGCGAGCTGATGGAGCGCGATTACGACCAGCATTCCATGCGCCAGCGCGCCGCCTTGCGCAGCGCAGAAGAGCTGGGCCGCTCTGCCGGTGAGCGTGCCGTTGCCCGCCTCGGCGCCGAAAAGATGAAATCCGGCAAAATGCCCGTCGTCTTTGATGAGCGCGTGGCGACCAGCTTCCTCGGCGCGCTGCTGGGCGCGATCTCCGGGCCGTCAATTGCGCGCGGCACCTCCTTCCTGCGCGACAAGAATGGCGCGCAGATTTTCGCCGAGGGCATCGACATCGTTGAAGACCCGCTAAAGCCCTGGGGCCATGGCAGCCGCGCCTTTGACGGCGAAGGCGTCGCCACGCGCCCGCGCGCCATCATCGAGGATGGCGTGCTGACCGGCTGGCTTCTGAACGCCGCCAGCGCCCGCCAGCTCGGCCTGCCGCTCACCGGCCATGCCAGCGCCGATCCAGGCGGCCCTCCGGGGGTCAGCGTCTCCAATCTGCACCTTGCACCGGGCGAGCGCTCGCGCGCCGAACTCATCGCGGATGCGGGCAATGGCCTGCTGGTGACAGAAATGTTTGGCGCCTCGCTCAATTCCAATACCGGCGACTGGTCGGTCGGTGTAGCAGGGCATCGCATCGAGAACGGCAAGATCACCGGCGCAATCAGCGAGAGCACCGTGGCGGGCAACATGCTGGATATTTTCGCCCGGCTGCAGCCCGGCAGTGATCTGGAATTCTCTGGCCGGATCAACGCCCCCAGCGTGCTGGTGGACGCGCTTTCCGTTGGCGGGCGCTAGCGCGGATATTGACCTTCTGGCCGGAGCGGCGCGCGACGCTGGCCACCTCGTCATGGACTATTTCGGCGAAGGCTCGCGCCTGAAGCACTGGGAAAAACGCCCCGGCGATCCGGTCAGCGCGGCAGACATGGCCGCCGATGCCTTCCTGAAAGACACGCTGCTTAACGCCCGGCCCGATTATGGCTGGCTGTCAGAGGAAAGCCGCGCCGAACCCGGATCGTCGGGCCGGATCTTTGTCGTCGATCCGATTGATGGCACCCGCGCCTTCATCAAGGGTCGTACTGATTTCTGCGTCTCGCTGGCTATCGTGGAAAACGGCCAGCCCATAGCCGCCGCGATCTGCGCGCCCGCACGCGGGGAGTTCTATACCAGCGTGCGCGGCGAGGGCGCGCTGTGTAACGGCGAACGCCTGCAGGTCTCCCGCCAATCTGCCATCGCCGGAGCAAAGCTGCTGGGCGATGCGGGGCGGCTGGGCGATCTGCGCTCCATCGGAGCTCAGACCATCCACATCAATTCTGTGGCGCTAAGGCTCGCTCTCACCGCCAGTGGACAGGCCGATGGGCTGGTCGCGGTGCGCCCGAAAAATGACTGGGATCTGGCGGCTGGCCATCTCATCGTGACGGAGGCGGGCGGGCGCCTCTCCTCGCCGGATGGCGTGAAGCTCAGCTATGATGACGAAAGCCACCGCCAGCCAGCGCCCATCGCCGCTGGCCCGGCGCTCCATGCTTTGCTATTGGAGCGCCTTGCCCTGCGATCAAAGGAATCACCATGAGCCAGCAGCTTCTCCATCTCGTGATCGGCGGCGAGTTGACCGAGGTTCGCCCGGACGTTCACGAGTTCAAGGATTTGGGTGCCGTCGAATTCGTCGGCGCATTCCCCGACTATGAAAGTGCGCGCATGGCGTGGAAGGCCGCTGCGCAAAACACGGTCGACAACGCCCATATGCGCTTCTTCATCATCCACGCCCACAAGCTGCTCGACCCCGCCAATGGCGGGCCGCAGGGCTAAGAGGCAAGGACGCTGAGCGATCCCGCCCTTCCGGTACGCTCCGGCCCGCAATCGGCCGGAACGCTCGCACTCGCCGCGCGGCTGTTTTCCGGCTGGATCGCGCCCAGATGGCCTTTGCTCCTGCTGGGCCTCTTCCTCTCTGCCGTCACGGCCGCCTCGGTAAGTGGCTATGCGCTCGTGGTGCGCGAGATGACCGCGCTGATGGAGCTGCGCGATGCGCGCGTCATCTGGCTGGCCCCGGCGATTGTGCTGCCACTGGTGCTGATCCGCAGCCTTAGCCTCTACTGGCAGACGCTGGCCACCAACCGGCTGGCGCTGGGCGTGATGCGCGATCTGCAGACCGCCATGTATGCCCGCCTGATGGACGCCGACTTTGCCCGCCTGCAGGGCGAGGGCGCTGGCTCGCTGGTGTCGCGCTTTACCAATGACATCACCACCTTGCGCGAAAGCCTTGTACGCGCCGCCAACAACCTCACCCGCGACACGCTGCAGGTGATTGGCGGGGTGGCGGTGATGATCTGGCTGGACTGGGTGCTGGCCCTATTGCTGCTGCTGATCCTGCCTCTGGCTGGCGCGCCGGTGCTGCGCATTGGCGCCATCATCCGCAAGCGTTCACTCAGCGTGATGAGCCAGATGGGCAATGTGACGAGCTTTCTGGAAGAAACCCTGAGCGGCACGCGCCTCATCAAGACCTTCTCGCTGGAAAACTACGCCCGTGGCCGCTCGCGCACGGCCTTTCAGGAGCGCTTCCAGCTCTTGCAGGCCATGGTGCGCGACCGCTCCAAGATCGAACCGCTGATGGAGATCGCCGGCGGTGTCGCGCTGGCGGGCATTTTCGCCGTCGCGGGCTGGCGCATGGCGACAGGCGACAGCGATGTGGGCCGCTTCCTTGGCGTGATCGCGGCGCTTCTGATCGTCAGTCCGGCCTTGCGTGCGCTCGGCTCGCTGGCCGGTGCCATACAGGAAGGCATGGGCGTGCTGGAGCGCGTCTTCAACCTGCTCGACGAAGACCCGCGCCTGGTGGAACGCTCCGGGGCAAAGCCGCTGAAGCTGAAGGGTGGCACAATTGCCCTGAAGGACGTGCGCTTCGCCTATGGCCCCGAAGCCCCGGCCCTCAATGGCGTCTCTCTGAAGGTACCAGCGGGCAAAACGGTAGCGCTTGTCGGACCGTCCGGTTCGGGCAAAACCAGCGTGCTCAATCTCATTGCACGCCTGTTCGATCCGCAGTCTGGCACCGTGGAGATTGACGGGCAGGACATCGCCACGGCTACACTGGCCAGCGTACGTGGCTCGCTGGCCCTTGTCAGCCAGGACACGACCCTGTTTGACGACACCATCGCCGCCAATATCGGCTTTGGCGCGCTGGACGCCGGTCAGGACGCCATCGAGGCCGCCGCGAAGGCCGCCGACGCGCACGACTTCATCATGAGCCTGCCCGGCACTTACGAATTCCGGGCCGGGCCGCGCGGCAATCTGCTCTCCGGCGGACAGCGCCAGCGCATCTCCATCGCCCGCGCGCTTCTCAAAGACGCGCCCATCTTGCTGCTGGATGAAGCGACATCCGCGCTGGATGCCCAGTCGGAAGAGCGGGTCCAGGCGGCGCTGGAGCGCCTGAGCGCCGGGCGTACCACGCTCGTCATCGCGCACCGGCTCTTTACCGTGCGCAATGCAGACTGGATCTATGTGATGGATCAGGGCCGGGTGGTGGAAGAAGGCCGCCATGATGATCTGGTGGCCAGAGGCGGGCTCTATGCCCAGCTATGCCGTATCCAGTTCCGCGACGGCGATCAGGCGACGTAGAGCGTATCCTCGTCGGCTTCCGAGCGCAGCCACGCATCCGCCTCGGCAACAGACTCAAAGACGAAGGATTCATGGCCGGTGGCACTCAGGCCGCGCCGCCAGACACGGGCATAGGCGCAATCAAATTCGCGTGCCACAATGGCAATCCGGCTGGCTGGCATCTGGCGGCCACAGGCTTCCGCCAGGTCCATGGCCTTGCTGCTGTCGATCGCGGCGTGGGCGAGCCGGGTGTCAAACAGCACCTTGCGGGCAGGCTGGGCCAGGAAAAATTCAAGGAAGTCGGGCGTGCTTTGTGAATAGGTTGAGGTGTCACGCGCGCCGGAAACGGCGATAATCACAATCGAGCGATCGGGGCTCAGTGATATGTGGTGACGGCCCATATGCCCTCCCAATGGAGAACGATATTGCCATGGGAAAGGTTAATATCCGGTGGCCCTGATAACGGTATCATTCCCGCCTGAGCAGGCGTTCGGTAATAAATGACCCCCACCAGCTGGCCATGAAACCATCATGACAGGCCTGCCGGTCGTACTCGGTTCTTACCCAGGTCAGGAAATCGACGGGCTCTTTCGCGTTGCGGTCCACATAAAGCTGGAAGAAATGATCCAGCATGCCGGTCTTGCCCTGCTTTACATGGCCATATTTGAGCGACAGGTGTGCCAGCGCCGCTTCGACCGTCCAGCCCTCGTGCAGGATGAGGTAGAGCACGGCCACAATGCCGGCCCGGTCAGAGCCGGACTTGCAGTGCATGAAGGCGGGGTACTCGATGGTATTGAAGACCTCGATCAGCCGCTCGATACGCTCGACATAGGGCGCCTCGCGTGAACCCCAGCCCAGATCAATCACGGTCATCCCGTGCTTCTTCGCGGCCCAGTGCTCAAGATCGTAATAGGCTTTTCCCGGCTGCACGCCGCGCAGGTTCAAAATGGTCTTGAAACCCTCGTCTGCCAGCCACGCAATGCGCTCCGGGTCAGGCTGATTGCCGCGCCACATCTGCCCGGCAACATGGCGGTGATTGCGGAAGGCCCGGCGCAGCACGCCATGATCGTCCCACATGAGGCTGTTGCGGGCACGCGCCAGAACGGCCGGATCATCAAAATTCTCGCTCATGGAGGGCGGACTTAAGCGTTAAGCACGATGCGCGCAACAACACTTGATGCTTGACGTAAGGCGGCGCTCTGGCCAGCAACAGGACATGGCAAGGTCCGTATTGAGCTTTACGCCCGTCCAGATCGCGCTTGGCGCGCTGATGGGCGGCTATATGTCCCTCGTCCAGCACACGACGCGCTGGGACGTGCGGCGCAGCGAAGCCATGCGCGAGATCGCCGCGCGCGGCGGCGGCGCCATTGGCGCCTTCTGGCATGGCCGTCTGCTGATGAGCATCGCGCTCTGGCCGCCCCGCACGCAGCAGCCCGCCATCCTGGTCTCGCGCTCGGTCGATGGCGACATTATCGCGCGCGCCGCCGCCCACCATAAGGTCGCCGGCATCCGCGGCTCCACACGCAAGCGCCGCCGCGACGGCACCCATGACGACAAGGGCGCGATGAGCGCCTATCGCGCCATGGTGCGCCATATTGATGAGGGCGGCGTGATGGCCATTACGCCGGACGGTCCCAAAGGCCCGCGCATGCGCGTCACACCGGGTGCCTTGCGGCTGGCAGAGGCCACTGGCGCGCCCCTGCTGGCGGTCAGCTGGTCGATCCGCTGGCGCAAGGTGTTCAACTCCTGGGACCGCTTCGTGCTGCCCTTCCCGTTTTCGCGCGGCGTCATCATCTGGAGCGAGCCCTACCAGCTGCCGGAAAATCCCACCGCCGAAGACCGCGAAGCGGCCCGTGTCTGGCTGGAGGAGACGCTGATCGCGCTGACGCGTGAAGCGGACCTAGCCTGCGGCGTCGAGCCGGTTGAACCGGCACCTCCAGGAGGCGCGCGCAAAGCATGACCGGCCTGCCCCCTGCCCTCTCCCTCTATCGCCTTGCATCCGGGCTGGCCGCGCCGCTGGCCCCTGCCCTATTGTCGTCGCGCGCGGCCAAGGGCAAGGAGGATCAAAGCCGCGTGGCCGAGCGTCTGGGCCGTGCCTCCCTGCCCCGGCCTGAAGGCAGCCTTATCTGGATCCATGGTGCCAGCGTCGGCGAAAGCCGCGTTGCGCTTACCCTTGCCAGTGCGCTGATCGCGGCCCGTCCCGGCCTCAACGTGCTGCTGACCTCCGGCACCGTCACCTCCGCGGCCCTTGTCGGACGCGAAGCACCGCCCGGCGTCATCCATCAGTACATCCCTGCAGACACCCCCGGCGCCGCACGGCGTTTCGCCGCGCACTGGAAGCCGGATGTGGCCGTGTTTGTGGAAAGCGAGCTGTGGCCGAACCTCATTCTCGAAACGGCACGCTCCGGCGCGCGTCTGGCGCTGGTCAATGCGCGGATGAACGAGGCCTCCTTGCGCCGCTGGCAACGCTGGCAGCGATCCGGCAAGGCGCTGGTCGGCCTGTTTGACTGGATCAGCCCCGCAGACGGGCGCACCGCGCGCGGGCTTGGTCAGTTGCTCGGCCGCAAGCTGTCCGTCGCAGGCAATCTGAAGCTGGAAATCCTCCCCGCCATGCCGTCCAGGGACAAGCTGGCCGCGGCCCGCACCATCGTCAATGGCCGCCCTCTATGGGTGGCGGCCAGCACGCATGCGGGCGAGGAAGAGATCGTTCTGGACGCCCACCAGCATCTTCTCGCCCGTCATCGCGACGCCCTGCTCATTCTGGTGCCGCGCCATCCTGACCGTGCCGGCGCAATCGGGAACCTCATGGAGCAGCGCCAGCTCGGGTTTGCCCTGCGGTCGCGGCGTGAAGCCCCCGGCCAGGACACGCCCGTATGGCTGGCAGACACGCTGGGCGAGATGTCTCTCTGGTTTGAACTGGCGCCCGTAGCCCTGATCGCTGGCAGTCTGAAACCCGCCATTGGCGGGCATAACCCGATCGAAGCGACACGGCTGGGCTGCCCGGTCATTTCCGGTCCATGGCGTGACAGCTTCTCCGACATTTTCGACGCCTACGAAACCTATGGCGCCGTCACCACGGTGCAGGACGCCGCCGGGCTGGCCGAAGCCGTACGGCGGACATGGGCTGGTGAGGGCGCAGACGTGAGCGCAGGCCAGGCCGCCCTGTCAGCGCTGACCGGCAATGTGCTGGAGACCACCACGCGCAAGCTACTATCCCTTCTCGACACGCCTGCGGAGAAAAGCTGATGCGCCCGCCCGCCTTCTGGAATGACAAGGCCGGCCGCTCCTCAGGTGCCGTCACGCGCGCCCTGCTCTCCCCGCTGGGCTGGGCCTATGCGGCGGCAGGCGCGGCGCGCATTGCACGCACAACGCCCTTCAAGGCGGATGTGCCGGTGATCTGCGTCGGCAATCTGACCCTTGGCGGCACCGGCAAGACGCCCGTCAGCGCAACACTGCTGGCCATGCTGCAGGACATGGGCGCGAACCCGTTCGCCCTGTCACGCGGCTGGGGCGGGCGTCTGAAAGGTCCGGTGCGGGTCGATGCGGGCCAACACAGCGCAGACGATGTGGGCGATGAGCCGCTATTGCTGGCGCGCGCCGCGCCAGCAATCATCTCGGCTGACCGCCCCGCAGGGGCGCAGCTCGCCGCCAATGAGGGCGCCGGCATCATCGTCATGGATGACGGCCACCAGAACCCTACCCTGCACAAGGATTTCTCTTTCGTCGTGGTCGATGGCGAGACCGGCTGGGGGCCGGGCACCATCTTTCCGGCTGGACCATTGCGTGAGCCCGTCAGCGCCGGACTGGCGCGCGCGGACGCCGTGATTGTGATGATGGGTGACAGCGAAACCCTGCCCGACCTTGCCCGACTGAAGCTCGACACGCTGGAAAAGCCGGTTTTCCGCGCATGGCTCGCTCCGTCCGCCTCCGTGCCGGAGGGCAGATTGCTGGCCTTTGCCGGCATTGGCCGGCCGCAGAAATTCTTTGATGGCCTCAAGGCTGCAGGCGGCGACCTGGCCGATGCCATCCAGTTTCCCGACCATCACCGCTTCAGCGCGAGCGATCTCAAACGCCTGGCAGACCTCGCCGACAGTTGGGATGCCCGGCTTGTCACCACCGAGAAGGATTATGTGCGCCTGCCTGCTGACTGGCGCGAGCAGGTCTCAAGCTATCCGGTGCAGGCCGTATTTGCCGACGAGGCCCGGATCAGGGATTGTCTGGCACAGATCACGGCGAAGGCAGGGACGTCATAGTGTCAATTCTGCAGGCTATGGGGCGGCGCGCCGAAGCGCTGGGCTGGGACGGCTATCAGAGCCTGATGCGCACCATGAGCGTGGAGGCCGCCAGCGATTTTGGCGCCTCCGTGGGCGCGCGTCTGGGGCCGCGCCTCAGCCCGCATAAAGTCGCCCGGCGCAATATGGAGCTGGTCTTTCCTGATGCCGGCCGGCGCGAGATCGACGCGCTTCTGGTCGCCATGTGGGACAATATCGGCCGGCTGCTCGGCGAGTTTCCCAACCTGCACCGCATGGATCTCAAAGTCACCGGCGACAGCATCCGCCTTGAGGGACGCGACGTCATCGACGAACTGGCGCGCAAGGGCGATCCGGTCGTTTTTGTCGGCGGGCATTTCGCCAACTGGGAAGTGCTGGCCGCCGTGCTGGCAAACGCCATGCCCAAATGCCGGATGACCTACCGCCATGCCAATAACCCGCTGATCGACCGGCGCATCGTCAACCAGCGCGCGGCCTATGGCGTGGAGATATTCGCGCCCAAGGGCGAGGCGGGCGCCAAGGAAGCGCTCAAGGCGCTGCAGACCGGTCACTCGGTGGCGCTGATGAACGACCAGAAGATGAATGACGGGATCGAGGCGCCGTTTTTCGGCCTGCCCGCCATGACCGCCTCCGGCCCTGCGCGCATGGCGCTCAAATACGATGCGCCCATGGTGCCGATGTCGATCGTGCGCCGCCATGGCGCGAATTTCACGGTGAAGGTCTACGAGCCACTACCGCGTCCGCAGGCAGCAGACCGCACGCAAGCCATTCTGGAAATGGTCACAGGCGTGAACCGCTTTATCGAGCAGCGCATCCTTGAAACGCCGGCCCAGTGGTTCTGGGTACACCGGCGCTTTCCCAAGGACATCTACCGCAAGGCGTCCGGCTGAACATCCAGTGTCGCGAACGGGTCCACATTGCGCCCGTGCCAGCGTATGCGCCAGCACAGGTGGGGGCCGGTGGAGCGCCCGGTGGAACCGACGCGGGCGATCAGCTGGCCCTGCTCGACCACATCACCTTCTTCAACAAGGACTTCGGACAGGTGCAGATAGGCCGAGTTGAAGCCCTGCCCGTGATCGATGAAGATCAGACCGCCTTCAAAATACATGTCGGTGTCAGCCAGCCTGACAATGCCGCCAGCCGGTGCCAGTACCTCGGTGCCCGTCGGCGCGGCGATGTCTACCCCGTAATGGGGGGTGCGCGGCTCGCCATTATAGATGCGCTGACCGCCGAACCGGCTCGAGATGCGCCCCTGTGCGGGCTGGATGAAGCCGGTCATGAACCCGTCACCTTCCCAGCGTGAGGCATGGGCCTGGCCTTTGCGCACGCCTTCGGCGCGAATACGCTCCAGCACTTCCGGCGGCGGCGTGACCATGGCAGGCGGCAGGCCCTCAATGCGCTGGATGTCATACTCCGCTGGCGCCACATCATAGCGCGCATCGAACACCCATTCCCCGTCGATCCGGACACGCAGGCGCGTCTCTTCGGGCGCGTCGCGGTCATGGCCGAGAATGACCCAGCCCTCGTCATTGGCGCGGGTCTCGACATCATCGATCATGACGGTGGCACCGGGCGCAGTACGGCATACCAGCACACCGCCCTGACGGTGTTCACCGCTGCACGCAATCGCAGGCTCAGGGCTGGCAATCGCCAGCACAGCCGCAAGAAGCACGCTCATGTCTGCATCCCCGGCTGTGAATGGATTTCCAGCCAGCGTTTGGTCGCGGCCTGTGCATCCTTGAAGGCTTCCTGAAGCTCAGAGCTCCAGTAGCGCAGCTGGTTGAGCGGGATTTTCTCGCCTGTGACGGCGCACAGCACATAAGCGCCCGGCTCCAGTATCATGAAGTCGGCATCGCCATATTCCAGCTTGGCTTCGCCTGTAAAATCGCGCTCGAAGCGGTTCATGTGCACTCCCGGATTGTGTTCTGCCGCTTTCTATCACGGGCGCTGCGCTGCATCAAAGTGCGAGACAGCGCCTTGACCGCACCGGCAGCAACGCCATCTGATAACGGCGACCTTATCCCTCCTATCCTCCTCGCAGGACGATCCCATGACCAATGCTGCTGCCCTGTTCCAGCCCTTCCAGCTGGGCTCGCTCTCCCTTGCCAACCGTATCGTGATGGCGCCGATGACGCGCTCCTTCTCGCCGGGCGGCGTGCCGGGCGACGACGTGGTGGCGTATTACCGCCGCCGCGCGGAAAATGCGGTGGGCCTGATTATCACCGAAGGCACGACCGTGGACCGTCCGGGCGCGAGCTTCGACCCTGCCATACCGAACTTCCACGCGCCGGAATCGCTGGCCGGCTGGAAAAAGGTTGTCGATGCGGTGCACGCCGCCGGCGGGAAGATCGCGCCCCAGCTCTGGCATGTCGGTCTTGCCCGCCGTCCCGGCACCGGGCCGCATCCCGACGCCCCCTCCGACAGCCCATCGGGCATATTGCCGAACGGCAAGACCATTGGCGAGCCCATGAGCGAGGAGGACATTGCCGACACGATCCACGCCTTTGCCAAGGCGGCAAAGGCTGCGGTGGAGACCGGCTTTGACGCGGTCGAGCTGCACGGCGCCCACGGCTATCTGATCGACCAGTTCTTCTGGGAGGGGCTCAACAAACGCAGCGACCGCTTTGGCGGCGATCTGAAAGGCCGTCTCACATTCGGCGAGGAGATCGTCCGGGCCGTGCGCGCCGAGATGCCGGCCGCCATGCCGCTCATCCTGCGCTATTCGCAGTGGAAGCAGCAGGACTACACCGCGCGCCTGGCCGAAACGCCGCAAGAGCTGGAAGCCTTCCTTAGCCCGCTGGCCGGCGCCGGTGTCGACATTTTCCACGCCTCCACGCGGCGCTTCTGGATCCCCGAGTTCGAGGGCTCCGACCTCAATCTTGCCGGCTGGACGAAAAAGCTCACCGGCAAGCCGGTCATCACTGTCGGCTCAGTCGGCCTCAATTCGGATTTCCTCGGCGCCTTCATGGGCGAGGGTTCGCCCGCAGCCTCGCTCGACGGCCTGATGAAGCGCTTTGAAAACGGCGAGTTCGATCTCGTCGCCATCGGCCGGGCGCTGCTGTCCGATCCGCAATGGGCCGCCAAGGTGCGCGATGGCCGGTTTGACGAGCTGGCTGATTTTTCGGCTGAAGCGCTCAAGGAGCTGGTGTAGGCATTGGCCGCAACAATTACAGGGGAGAGACGGCCATGAGCCTTCTGGAACAATATGCCGGACGCATCGGTGAAACTGTCACGTCAGACTGGTTTGAAGTGGATCAGGCGCGGGTCAATGCCTTTGCTGATGTGACGCTGGATCATCAGTTCATCCATGTGGACCCGGAACGCGCCGCGAAAGAAACGCCGTTTGGCGGGCCTATCGCCCACGGCTTCCTGACGCTCTCGCTTCTCTCCCATTTTGCCGAAGCCACCCTGCCGCCTCTGCCGGGCAAGGTGATTGGCATCAATTACGGCTTTGACAAGGTACGCTTCCTGTCGCCGGTGCGGGTGGGTTCGCGCATCCGGGGCAAGTTCACGCTGGCAAGGGCAGACGAGCGCAAGCCCGGCCAGATCCAGCTGGTGCAGAGCTGTTCGGTCGAGATTGAAGGCTCCGATACGCCTGCTCTGGCCGCAGACTGGCTGAGCCTGATCGTTTACGGCTAGGATCGCGGGCTAGCGCAGGAAGGGCAGCAGCGACACCTGGCTCATGTCCGAGAAGACCAGAGCTGATACCTGAACGGCGGCCTGCGCCTGTGCCAGGCGCGTTGCCGCCACGGCCATGTCGGCCTCCTCGAGCCCGGCGATCATGCTTTTCAGATAGTCCGAGCGCTGCGCGTTACTCGCTTGCGCTGTTTCCAGGCGTGACTGCATCGAGCCGTTCTTGCCAAGGGCCGTGGAGATATTCTCGAACGCCGCGATCACATTGGCGATCTCGGTGGAGAGGAAATTCTGCTGCGCCTCGGTGACCGTTCCGTCGAACGGTCCGTCTGGCCCGGCATTGAAGTCGGCGATCCGCTCGAAAATGCCCATCAGGTCGGCAGCCAGATCACTCGCCAGAAAGCCGGTTTCCACCAGCGTGTTTTCCTCGATCCGGCCGGTCTGCGCCTTGCTGGAATTCTGGAACAGATCGGCAATGTTCGCCGCACCCTGTACGTCGGCGATCGTGTTGGCCGTGAACGGGACGGCGTCCGTGCGCGTGCCGCCAAAGATGAAAGAGCCGTTGAACTTTGTGTTCAGCGCGCTGGTGAACCGGCTGAAGGCCGCTTGCACATCATTCATCAGGAAGGTGCCGTCATTGGTCGTAAGTGCCAGCCGCAAATCCTGCACCGCGTCCGACATCTCGTTCAGCGCGAGGTCCTGCACATCCAGGCGGCTGGCAAGGCGCTTGCTGGCTTCGACAAAATTGTCTGACCGGGCCAGCGCGCCGCGCGCGAAGAGAATTGTCTCCGCCTGATTACCGTAACCTTTCAGGTCCGGCGCCTTCAGGCCGGTCGATATCTGCTGGCTGGATTCGTAAAGCTCGCGCTGCGCACGCATCAGGTCAATCAGGGCGGACTGGGACGCGGCCTGTGTCGAAATACGCATGACAGTCAAACCCTTTCCTAGCGGCCCATATTCAGAAGCACGTCCGTCATTTCCTTGGACGCCTGGATCATGCGTGCGGCGGCGTTGTACGCCTGCTGATAGAGGATCATGTTGGCCAGCTCCTCATCCATATTGACGCCTTCGACATCCATGCGCTTGCGGTCGGCGGCCTCCTTCACCGACAGGGCGGACTCGGCCGCCCTTTCCGCCCGCGCGGCCCGCGAGCCGACATCACCGGCCAGGCGCGCGCCGTATTCCTGCAGGCTGGCGGTACCGCCCGCGAACCCGCCTGCCCCGTCAAAGCGGCGGGAGGCGGAAAACGCATCATAAAGCGCCTGTCCGCCTCGCCCGTCACCTTCGGTCAGGACCAGATCACCCGGCACGGTGCCCGCACCGATATCAAGCCGGGAGAATGCGATGGCGGAAGAATTGCTGCGCAGATCGTTTCTGACCGAGAACGCTTCGGACCGTGACATGCGTGCCGCATCGCCAATGCCAAAAACCTGCGACAGGGCAAGCCCGGTATCGCCGCGCGATGTGGTATCGCCAATGAGATCGAAGTTGTAGCTCGCATAAGCCGTAGAGGGCGTGAAGTTCAATGCGCCATCACCATTGAGCGACCAGGTGCCAAACCCGCCCATGCCACTCGCCGGATTGTTAAGCGCATTGACGAAATCGCCAAGCGTTGCCTGATCGGCCGGAATGGTGATTTCGGTGGTCGAGCGGCCATCGGGCGTCGAGACGCGGAACGTCATATCCTGCCCGGCGCTGGTGCCCAGCGGCGTTCCCGCTCCCAAGCCGGTATCAAAGAAGGACGGTCTGGCGGATGTGATGATGTCATTAAGACCGAAGAAATGCGCAAAGCCGCGCCCGCCGCCGAGATCGGACGGGCTGGACTCGTCCTGCACCGCCGCCAGCCCGGTACCAGGCGCTGTCGCGTTGATGACCAGACGCCCGCCAGAAAAGCTGGCCGTACCGTCCCCGCCCAGCGCCGCATTGAGCTGGGTGACAAGATCATTCACCGTGGTCCCAGCATTGCCATTGACCGTGAAGCCACCGGCGGTGAATTCCAGATCGATCCGGTTCACCAGCTCGCCGCCATGGGTAACGACCGCCAGCGTGGCACTGCCGCTGCCGCCCAGAAGATCATTGGCGATCAGCCCCGTATTGCGCCCGTTCATCGCTGCAGGGGGGGGATAGGAGGAAGAATTATTGTGCGCGGCGTTGAGTGCATCGGAGGTACCCGCCGTGAACTCGGCAAGTTGTGCCGCGATGGCGGGCAGCTCGTTGTCACGCATGTCCATGAGGGCACGCAGTTCGCCAGACCGGATCGAACTTGTCAGGTCAACCGTTGCCCCTGAGGAGGATACGACCGCCGTGATACGTCCGTAGTCGGCGCCATACGCACCTGTTCCGGCCGGAATGTAACGCAGCTGCAGCCGCGAATTGTCCAGCAGGGCCGTACCGTTCTCCGTGCGCACGAACAGCCGCCCATCTGGCTGAACCTCCGAGCGGATATCCATAAGGCCGGACAGCTCATCAAGCAGCTCGGCCTGCCGGTTGGTCACACCGGTGGAATCCGAGCCCGACGCGTTGAGGGTCTGGGCCTGTGTGTTGAGCGATTGCAGCTCGATGAGTATCTCGTTGACGCGCTCTACCCCGCCACCAATGCGCCGGTCTGCTTCATCCCGAAGGGCGCGCACCTCGGCAGACAGGCGGCTGGCCTCGTCGAAAAAGGATTGCAGATCGGACGCCGCCGACAGCCGCGCCACGCGCTCGGCCGGATCAACCGCCGCCGCCCCAATGGATTCAAAGGCACGCACAAGCCGCCCGTACAGGCCGCCAGCATCCTGCGTGCTTCCAAACTGGGTCTGCAGCCGGTCCAGCAGGGCAGCACTGGTGCTCGCCTTGGCGGCATCGGACCCGGCGCGCAGGGAAGCTGCCTGCAGGAACACATCGGCCACGCGGGTGATACCCGCCACTTGAACGCCCATGCCCATGCCGGCAGCCGAACGGGCGATCAGGTCTACCTTGGTGCGTGCATAGCCGGGCGTGTTGACGTTGGCGATGTTGTTGGAGACCGAGCGCATCCCCAGCTGACTTGCCTGGATACCGGACATCGCATTGCCGAGAATTCCATTCAGCGCCATGTCCGGCCTCCTTCAACTCCGCTGGCCCTCACACCGGCCTGCACATAGGCAGAATCCGCCCCTGCGCGGCAATTCCTGCCGGGGGCACAGGCCTTCCTGGCCCAACGCTCTGCCGATATGTTGACTGCGCAAGTCATTGAAAGTGTGAACCTAAACCTTCTTCTGCCTCCGGTCCGCGAGCACGAGCGAACCATTTGCGGGATCCATGCGGCGCAAAAGCCGGGCCAGACGCGCGATCAGAACAGCGACAGGGCCGGGATTACCGGACAGGCCGGGATCGCCCCCGATTTACCCCCTCACCCGGCAAGACTCGGCCCTGCCACCGGGGAGTTTTTGCCGCCCGGCACGTCTCCGCCCACGCGCAATGACAATCAACACATTGTTTTTATTGGCCCTATTGAAATCCTTTCAGTGGCATGAAGCTTGAAAGCCAGTGTTCGACCGGCTCGTGCCCCCTGGGGCATGAAACGCCGCCCGCCGCAAAACGCGCGCAACATCCCGATACGATCCTGTCGAAGGACTGCCGCGCCCATGCTGCCTGGCTATGCCATTGCTGACACCTTGTTTGCTGCCCTGTCTGCGGGGCGTGGCGAGGCTGCGCGCCCTGTAGCCGGTGACACAGGCGAGGCCGGCGGGTTCGAGGCCCTGCTCCGCGATGAAGCTGGCGGCAACAACGCGCCCGCCAAATCATCTTCCGGCCAGACAGGCGGGCAGGCAAAGCTTGTGGATGTCAGCACCGAGGCCAGCGCCGAAATCACCGGGCAGCCAGCACCCGCGCTATCTGTAGCGCCGGAGCCTGACGCGCCGGAACTGCTGGTCAGCGTTGAAGGCAGCCATGTTGAAGGCACGCAAGACGGCACCGATCCCGCCATCACGGTCATGCAGCCCGGAACCAGCGCGGCACCCGGCAACGGTGAAAGCATCGCGGCTAACGAACCCGAACCGTCCGATATTCGCGCCAACAGCCTGATTGAAACGCAGTCCCCGTCTGCGGGCATGCAGAACGGCGCCGCTGAAGCGGACATACCTGACGCTGACACAGCTGAAGACAGCAGGCCTGACGAGGCCCGCGATACAACCGGCAGGGCTGACGCTGGCAAGAGCGCCGGAGCCGAACCTGCCCCCCCTGCCGCACCCTCTAAAGATGTTGCGTCCGGGGCAGGCAAACCTGCCGAGGTCCCGGCCAGTCAGACGACAGCCCAGCCCAGCCAGCCGAAAGCTGCTGCCGGTCAACAGGCTTCCGTGCAACCGCAAACACCGGCGCAGGCCCCGGCCCCGCAGCCCGCAACCGCCGGTGATCCGGCAGGCGGAACACGCGCGCCTGAAGTGGCCCAGACCGCCTCCACTAACGCCCAGCAGGCAAAGGCGGACCTCATCGCACAGCCGGGTAAAGCCGAGGGCGATGTGCCCAACGCGGCTGCCCTGCGCCGTGAGACGGAGCGCGGCATGACGCGCGGCAGCGAAGGGCTGGAGAATGCCCGCCTCACGGCGGACAAGGCTGAATCCGGCGCCAAAGACGCGCCCGCCATCCAGCGCGCAGCCATGACCGCCTCCGCTCCTGCACAGGCTGCCAACAGTGCGCCCCAGCCCGCCGCTCCGGCGGCATCAATGGCCGCCATGCTGACGGCCCTGCAATCTGGTATCGCTGCGCCCGAAACGCTTGAGGCCAGCGAAGCCACAGAGCTCCGTCTGGAGAGCAGCTCGCCGCTTCTGGCCCGCAATGAGAGCGCCAGCTTGGCGGGCACCCGCACAACATCCGCCCTGCCGCATCTGCGCATGGCATCGGGCCATGTGGCCGAGCTGGGCCAGATGATTGCCCGGCGCTTTGCCGACGGTTCGCGCAGCTTTGATATCCGCCTTGATCCGCCAGAGCTTGGCCGGGTGCAGGTGCGTCTTGAGATCGGGGCCGACCGCTCCGTCCAGGCCATGCTGACGGCAGACAAGCCCGAAGCGCTCGCCGAACTGCAGCGCAATGCGCGCGAGCTGGAAAAGGCGCTGGCTGATGCCGGGCTGGACCTCGGTGAAAACGGCATCGGTTTCGCGCTGAGCGAAGGCGGCGGCGACGAGCAGGCAGAGCGTGACCATGACGGGCGCGCCACCGGGCCTTCCACCACCAGCACTGCCACTATTTCAGAAGAGTCCATCTCCGCCCCGGTAAGCCGCTACGGCTTTCTGATGACCGGACGGACCGGCGTGGACATGAGGATTTGATCTGATGAGCGAGCTTAACCCCATTGCCCAGGCCCAGCAGGCAGCCGCCGGCGTCAACCAGACGACAACGGCCTCCTCGGCAAAGAGCCTGACGGACAATTTCGATACCTTCCTGACCCTGCTGACCTCCCAGCTGCAGAACCAGGATCCGTTAAGCCCGATGGATTCACAGGAATTCGTCTCCCAGCTGGTGCAGTTCTCCTCCGTTGAGCAGCAGATCCAGTCCACACAGGCCATTCAGGCACTCCTGAACGTCCAGGCCGCGCTCGCCCAGCTTTCCAGCGTTGATTACATCGGCAAGTATGCGCTGGTGCAGACCAGTGGCGCGCTGCTGAGCGAAGGCCGTGCGGAGTGGACCTACCAGCTACCCCAGGACGCCACCTCAACCCAGCTTGTCATTACCAATGAGCAGGGCGCTACCGTTGGCACTATGAGCGGCCAGACCGGCGCAGGCGAGCACCGTCTCGTCTGGGACGGCAAGGACACCGATGGCAACGCGCTGCCTGACGGCGTCTATAACCTCGAAGTTGTCGCCTTCGACGCGGACGGCCAGCGCATCGAGAATGTCAGTGTTCTTGTGGGCGGCCGCGTAACCGGCGTGGAGCTCAGCGAAGGCCAGGCCATCGTCGAGATAGGCGGCATGCAGGTGCCCGCCTCGCGCATTATCCGCCTGCGCGAACAGCCCGCCGATCCGGTTGAACAACCGCCCGTAACCGACCCCATCGATGAAGAGGAAGACGAGCCCGAAGCCGTCTCGTGATCCCGCCCGTCCACACCCGATAACGTTCCAGAAAACGAAAAATAAGCAGGAGCAAGACTATGAGCCTCAATTCAGCCCTGGCAGCCGGCGCATCCGGCCTGATCTCCAACTCCTCTGCCCTGGCGGGGATTTCGGACAACATCGCCAACGTGAACACGGTCGGCTACAAGCGCGTCAACACGAATTTCTTCCCGAACTACTCGCTGACCTCCGGCGCCGGTGATGTGCGCTATGCAGCCGGCGGCACCTCGACGCTGTCCAAGCTGGACGTGTCCACAAGCGGGCTTCTCAATCCGGCCAGTTCCTCCACCTCGCTGGCGATTGACGGAAATGGCTTCTTCGTGGTGCGGCCCAACTCCCAGAACGCCACCGGCTTCGACCCGGTCCTGTTCACCCGCTCGGGCAATTTTGAAACCGATTCCGCCGGCTTTCTGCGCAATGCGGCGGGCATGTATCTCTATGGCTGGCCGGTACAGGCCGACGGCACGGTCAACGCCAACCCGTCAAATCTCGACCAGCTTGAAGCCATCAACCTGTCCAATATCGGCGGCGCGGCGGAAGCGACCTCCTCGGTGCGTATCAACGCCAATCTGCAGGCCAGCCAGGCGATCTCGCCTGCGGCTGCTACCTACGACGCCGCCGACCCGGCCGAAAACATGGCGTCTGGCGCGGTGACCCCGGACTTCCAGCGCACCATCCAGATCTATGACAGCCAGGGCGGCGTGCGCTCCGTGACCCTGTCGCTTCTGAAATCGGCCAACGCCAATCAGTGGCACGCGGAACTTCACATTGACCCGGCCACCGACATCACCACCGGCGCTGGCCTCAATTCAGGCCAGATCGCAACCGGCCTTCTGGCCTTCAACACGGACGGCCAGATCGACGTCGCCAACACCACCCTGCCCTCTACACTGAACTTCCTTGGGTCGGACAATGCGGCCGCCCTGGGAGCCAATGATTTCCAATGGTCAGCCGGTACGGGTATCGGCGCCCAGTCGATCCAGCTGGATCTGGGCGCAGCCGGTACACCCGGCGGCATCACCCAGTATGACAGTCCGTCGACACTGAACTCGACGCGCGTCAATGGTGCGATCTTCGGCGCGTTTGCCAGCGTTGATGTAGATAATCAGGGCTTTGTGTCGGCCCGCTTCACCAATGGCGTGGTGCGCAAGATCTACCAGATCCCGGTGGCCACGGTGGCCAACCCGAACGGACTGGCAACAGCCGGTGGCTCGGCCTTCTACGTCACGCCTGAGTCTGGTGCGTTCACACTGAATATCCCCGGCGCGGGCGCGTCCGGCCAGATCGCCCCCAAGGCGCTGGAAAACTCCAATGTCGATATCGCGACCGAGTTCTCCAACCTCATCATCACCCAGCGCGCCTATTCGGCATCCTCACGCATCATCACCACGGCCGACGAGATGATGGCCGAAGCGATCCAGATGAAGCGGTAATCTTTCTCGCTCACGCCGAGTGTGCCTAACGGCACACCGGCTCCGCGGGGGCGCTTGTTTCATTAGTGCCCCGCGCATCCGCGCTTTTCGGGCGGCCTCTGGCCGCCCGCAAGGCCAAGGGCCGTCCGCGCTCGTGCGCGGAACATCGCAGCCCGGATGGGCTGCGCAGCTAAAGATCACGCCCGCCCGCGACTTTTCGCGGAACCGACCCCACGGATGTGGGGGAGGACAGGAAAAAGACCCCACGGGGGTGAATCATTTCTAAACCGCTGATTTATAGAAGATTTACCAAGGCGTTTAGGCCGTCGTTAAAACGTCTCACGTATAACGGTCCCATCAAGAGCGCCATTAAGAGCGCCTTCGTGGTGGAAGGACCGGGTTGGATGGAACGTCGTATCAAGAAAGAAAACTATGTGATCGGGCCCGATGGCAGCCCGCTCACGGTAGCGGATCTGCCGTCTGCCAACACCAAGCGCTGGGTGATCCGCCGCAAGGCTGAAGTCGTCGCAGCCGTACGCGGCGGACTGATCAGCCTGGATGAAGCGTGCGAGCGTTATCGCCTGACCGTGGAGGAATTCCTCGGCTGGCAGCGCGCTATCGAGCGTCATGGCCTGGCCGGCCTGCGCACGACCCGCATCCAGGACTACAGGCACTAGTTTTAGTGATACTCCGGGGCATCCGCCCCGTCGCTCCTCGCATTAGCTCGGGCGGGCGGTCGCCCTTGCGGCCCCTGACGGGGCCGGACTGGCTCCCCGACGCGCAGCGTCGCAAGCGCAAACGCGCGCCCGGCCTCGTGGCCGGAACCGACCCTACGGATGTGGGGGAGGACAGAAAAAATCTGGGTCTCCCGTCGGTGCGGGAGACCCCGGCTGTTTCACCGATGCTGCTATATATCCAGCTTCAGCGATGCCCTTTCCACCGGGTTCCCCCGCCCTGACGGGGGACCCATATTGCTTTTCGCCCTTCAATTCACCCTTGAAAACGGCCCACCAACAATAACGGCGCTTTTCCACAACCCTGCGCTGGGATTTGGTAACTCTCGTTAAACACTCGTTTACGCGGGCAGTGGGAAAAACTTGCCTACCAGTCCGGCAAATCGCCGCGCTGGCCAGAGGGGCAGGGCTTTTTCACCCGTGAACGCGCTATTTGAACAACTCGCAAAGTTTGGCGTTGGCCGCCTGACGGCCATACTCGGCCTGACCATCGGGGTGGCCGCAGCGCTGGTCATCTTCACGATGAGCATGAATGGCTCACGCGAGGCGCTGCTCTATTCCGGCCTGCAGCCGCAGGACACGGCCGCCGTCAGCGAACGTCTCGGTCAGGCCAACATCCCCTATTCCCTGCGTGAAGGCGGCACAGCCGTATTCGTCGACCGCCAGCGCGTGGACGAGGCGCGCCTGCGCGTGGCGCAGGGCGGCGCGCTGGGCTTTGGCTCGGTCGGCTACGAGATTTTTGACGAAACCGATGCGCTGGGCACCACCAGCTTTGTCCAGAACATCAACGCCAAGCGCGCACTGGAAGGCGAGCTGGCCCGCACCATCAACACGATCGGTGTGGTCAGCGGCGCGCGCGTGCATCTGGTGCTGCCCGAACGCCGGCTGTTTTCCCAGCAGGTGCAGGAACCGTCAGCCTCGGTCATCCTCAATCTGCGCGGCCAGATCACGCCTGAGCAGATCGCCACCGTGCGCGACCTTGTGGCGACGGCTGTTCCGGGCTTGAGCGCCAACCGCATCACCATTGCCGATGACCGGGGCCGGCTGCTGGCCAGCCCCTCTGATGACGGCTCACTGACCAGTGCCGCTCTGGAAGGGCGCCGCTCCAGCCTGGAGTCCCAGCTGCGCGACCGTGTGCGCGATGTGGTGGAGGGCATTGTCGGCCCCGGTGCGGCCCGTGTTGTGGTCACCGCCGATCTCAGCCGCGAAAGCATCACCGAAAGCAGCCAGACCTATGACCCTGAAGGCCAGGTGCGTTCGGGACGGGAGTCCACTGAAGAATTCACGCGCGAACCGGCCGGGCGCAATACTGGCGCGGTATCTGTGGCCGAAAACCTCCCCGAAGCCGGGCA
Source organism: Glycocaulis sp. (assembly GCF_051859565.1). GTDB lineage: Bacteria > Pseudomonadota > Alphaproteobacteria > Caulobacterales > Maricaulaceae > Glycocaulis. Next base: position 330,204 of record NZ_JBHYFK010000002.1, on the reverse strand, counting down.
GGGCGCGGACGCTGGCGGCGCAGGCATGGCCGAAACCGGCCGCAATTCGCGGGTGGAGAACTTCCTGAATTCCTCCACCACCCGCACCCGCATCATCGAGGCCGGTGCCATCGAGCGCCTGTCTGTGTCGGTTGTCGTCGACGAGGTGATGACGCGCGGTGAGGATGGCTCGCCCGTCTTCACGCCGCGCAGCGAGGAAGAGATCGCCCGCATCCGCCAGCTCGCCGGCGTCGCGGCCGGGCTTAATGCCGATCGCGGCGACGTTATCGAAGTGGCCCAGCTGCGCTTCTCGCGTCCTGATCTGGATATCGGCACGCCAGCCAGCTCCGGCTTTTCGCTCAGCCGCGGCGACATCATGCGCATTGCCGAGATCGCGGTTCTGTTCATCACCGCTCTGCTGATCGTGTTCATGGTTGCCCGTCCGCTCATCAAGGGCGCGATAAGCGGTCCGGCCCCTGCACTGGCCGGCGCAGGCGCCGGCGCGCAGGCCCTGCCCTCGCAACCGCGCCAGGCCGCCATAAGCCATTCCGGCGACGGCCCGTTCGCTTTGCCTGACTCCGGTGATCCGGAAGAAACAATCGATATCGCCCATATCGATGGCCAGGTGAAAAAGTCGTCTGTGAAGAAGGTCTCCACGCTCGTCGAGAAGCATCCTGACGAGTCCATGGCGATCCTGCGCACCTGGATGCACGAGAGCTAGTCGATGGTTGTACCAGCCGTAAAACGCAAACTTATCGACGACCCCTCAGCGCTTGACGGGCCGGAGAAGGCTGCCGTCATCCTGATGGCGTTGGGCGAAGAGCAGGCCGCGCTCTGGGAGATGATGGATGAGGAGGAAATCCGCATCGTCTCGCAGGCCATGGCCTCGCTAGGCAACGTGTCCTCACAGGCGGTCGAAAAGCTGATCGTGGAATTTGTCGGCTCCATGTCGACCACCGGCTCGATCTCCGGCTCGGTGGAGCGCACCCAGCGCCTTCTGGCCAGCTTCCTGCCGGAAGAACGCGTCGAAGCCATCATGGAAGAGCTGCGCGGCCCGGCCGGGCGCACCATGTGGGACAAGCTGGGCAATGTGAACGAGATGGTTCTGGCCAACTATCTCAAGAACGAATACCCGCAGACCGTGGCCGTGGTCCTGTCCAAGGTGCGTTCCGAGCATGCTGCCCGCGTGCTCTCCGCCCTGCCGGAGGATTTCGCCCTCGAGGTCGTGCAGCGCATGTTGCGCATGGAGCCGGTCCAGCGCGAAATCCTCGACAAGATCGAGATGACCTTGCGCAACGAATTCATGAGCAATCTGGCGCGCACATCCAAGCAGGACAGCCACGAAATGATGGCTGACATCTTCAACAATTTCGACCGCCAGACCGAGAACCGCTTCCTGGCGGCACTGGAAGAACGCAACCGGGACAGCGCGGAGAAGATCCGCTCGCTCATGTTTGTCTTCGAGGATCTGGGCAAGCTGGACCCGCAAGGCATCCAGACATTGCTGCGCGCGGTCAACAAGGATCAGTTGGGCCTGGCGCTGAAAGGCGCCTCGGACACGCTGCGCGACCTGTTCTTCTCCAACATGTCAGAGCGCGCCGCGAAAATCCTGCGCGAGGACATGCAGACCATGGGCCCCGTGCGCCTGAAAGACGTCGATCAGGCCCAGCAGGCCATGGTCAACACCGCCAAGGACCTCGCCGCCAAGGGCGAAATACTCATTGCCGATGGCGGCGGTGATGACGAGCTGATCTACTAGGATGACCGTTTTGACCACGCGCCACACTCCTTTCGGCTTTGACCGGGTCTTCGCATCCGACGGCACGGTGCTGCGCGATGGTGAACGTGTCAAACGCATGCTCACCCTGTCCGAAGCACAGGAAAAGGCCGAGGCAGCCGCAGCCGAAGCGCTGAAAGCGGACAATGCCGAGGCGGCCCGCGCGGCAGCAGAGGCGCTGAAAGTCCTGACCGGGCGGATACAGGCCATCCTTGCGCGCATGGAAGCCGAATCCGAGGCCATGCGGGCAGACGCGGCCCGCCTGGCCGTCGCCGCCGCCCGCCAGATCGCCGGCGCCGCGCTCGCCGCCCATGGCGAGGAAACAGTTCTGGAGTGTGCCCGCTCGATCATGGATGATCTGCGCGCCGAACCGCGCATTGCCGTCCGCGTCACACCGGCACTAGCCGACACCATTGCCGAACGTCTGCAGACCCAAGCTGACCATTTCGGGCTGGAAGGCGCCGTCATCGTGCGCGCCGACGAGGAAATTGCCATCGGCGACTGCGTGCTGGAATGGCGCTCGGGCGCCATTGAACGCACCGCATCGGACATCGAAGCGCGCATAGCCGAGCTGGTCGAGCGCTGGCTGGCCGCGCCGCGCGATGACGTAAGCGAAACACAAAACTCAGACGAAGCCGAGCCGCTCAAGGAGCTCAACCATGGCTGATTCAACCGATCTGGACCTGCCCGACCTCAATACCGGGCAAGGCGGCGCAGGAGCGGAGGATTCCGGCCCCGCCGCCCTACCCTCCCAGTCGCTGGTCGATGAGTCTATCCGCACCGCAGTGGACCTCGCGCCCGTCTACGACGTGCCGGTCAATATCTCGGCGGTGCTCGGCAAGACGCATATCGACGTGAGTTCGCTGCTGAAGCTCACCTCCGGTTCGGTGCTGGAGCTCGACCGCAAGGTCGGTGAGGCCATCGACATCTACGTCAATAACCGCCTCGTGGCGCGCGGCGAGGTCGTCGTCGTCGACGACCGGCTGGGCGTGACCATGACCGAGATCATCAAGGACGGGGATTCCGCATGACCCACCCCGCCCCGACACAGTCTGCAAGGAGAAACTGAGCCATGCGTGTACTCATAGTCGGCTCGCTCGCAGGGCAATCAGGAACCGCCACCAAGATGGCGATGGACCGGGGTGCCAAGGTCTCCCAGGTCGACACACCCGCCCAGGCGACGGCCTATCTGCGCGCCGGGCGCGGGGCCGATCTGGTGATGGTCGATGTCAGCCTGGACATAGGCGCTTTCATTGCCGCCAACGAGCTGGAGCGCATCACCGTGCCGGTCGTCGCCTGCGGCGTGAATGTGCGCCCAGATGCCGCCGCAGCGGCCATCCGCGCCGGGGCGAAGGAATTCATTCCACTCCCCGCCGATGCCGAACTGATGGCGGCCGTTCTCGAAGCGGTCAGCGATGATGAGCGGCCCATGGTGGCGCGCGACAAATCCATGCTGGCCGTCGTCGAACTGGCCAACCGGATTGCCGCCTCGGATGCCTCGGTGCTCATCACCGGCGAAAGCGGCGTCGGCAAGGAGGTGATGGCACGCTTCCTTCACCGCAAGTCAAAGCGCGCAGCCAAGCCCTTCGTCTCGGTCAATTGCGCCGCGATCCCTGAAAACCTGCTGGAGTCCGAGCTTTTCGGTCACGAGAAGGGCGCGTTCACAGGCGCCGTGGCGCGCCGGGTCGGCAAGTTTGAAGAGGCCGATGGCGGCACCCTGCTACTGGATGAAATCTCCGAAATGGATGCCCGCCTGCAGGCGAAGCTCCTGCGCGCCCTGCAGGAGCGCGAGATTGACCGGGTGGGTGGCTCCGGCCCGGTAAAGGTCAATATCCGCGTTATCGCCACCTCCAACCGCGACCTGCAAAAGGCCGTGCGCGAGGGCGTGTTCCGCGAAGACCTGCTGTTCCGGCTGAATGTGGTCAACCTTGCCATTCCACCCTTGCGTGAACGCCCGGAGGACGCGCTGGCGCTGGCCGAGCACTTCCTGAAGAAATACGCCGCCGCCAATGGCCTGCCGCACCGCGCGCTCAACGAAGCAGCCAAGCTGCAGATCACCACGCGCAGCTGGACGGGCAATGTGCGCGAGTTGGAAAACGCCATGCACCGCGCCGTGCTGCTCGCTTCCGGCACCGAGATCGGACCCGATGCCATCCGGGCGCCGGACGGCTCTGCCTTCCATTCCAGCGGCGGGGTGGCCCGGCAGGCGGCAGAGGCCGCCGATGCGGCCCACCACATGGTCGGGCGCACCGTGGCGGAAGTTGAACAGGACCTGATCCTGGACACGCTGGACCATTGCTTTGGCAACCGCACCCATGCCGCGAACATTCTCGGCATCTCGATCCGCACCCTGCGCAACAAGCTCAAACTCTACACCGATCAGGGCATCACGGTGCCTGCGCCCGGTGAGAGCCGCGCCGGAGCGGCGTAAGACGAAGGTTGATGTCCTCCCCCGCCTGCGGGGGAGGTGTCAGCGAAGCTGACGGAGGGGGGAGCTTGTTTCGTGCAATCCCCTCTCGGCCCTCCGGGCCACTCCCCCCGTGAACGGGGGGGGGAGACAAGAATGGAAGAAGGACAGAAAGTCCCTTGGCTGACACACCCGCACCCGGTTCCTCACTCGGCCTTGACTGGCAGAAAATCGGCCAGCGTTTTGCGCGTGGTGATGTCGCCATGGCGGTGGGCGTGCTGGCGATCCTCGTCATGCTCATCCTGCCCATGCCGCGTGCGCTGCTGGACATTTCGCTGGCGATCTCGATCTGCTTTTCGGTGCTGATCCTGATGACGGCGCTGTTCATCCGCACGCCGCTGGAATTTACCGCCTTCCCGGCCATTCTGCTGATCGCGACCATGCTCCGGCTGGGCCTGAATGTCGCCTCCACCCGCCTTATCCTCTCGGAGGGCCATCAGGGCACAGCGGCGGCGGGCGACATCATCCAGGCGTTTGGCGCCTTCGTGATGCAGGGCAATTTCGTCATCGGCATCATCGTGTTCGTGATCCTGGTGATCGTGAACTTCGTCGTCATCACCAAGGGTTCGGGCCGTATCG
>NZ_JBHYFK010000002.1:31300-325392 GCF_051859565.1 Glycocaulis sp. | reverse complement strand
CACGCTGGACGCCATGCCCGGCAAGCAGATGGCCATTGATGCTGACCTCTCCGCCGGGCTTATCAGCGAGGACGAGGCGCGCACCCGCCGCAAGGAGCTGGAAGACAAGTCCAACTTCTTCGGCGCCATGGACGGTGCCTCAAAGTTCGTGCGCGGCGACGCGGTGGCCGGCATTCTCATCACCTCGATCAATCTGATTGGCGGCATGATCATTGGCGTGGCCCAGTCCAACATGGCATTTGGCGATGCGGCCTCCACCTACTCCACGCTGACGATTGGCGATGGTCTGGTTTCGCAGATACCGGCCCTGATCGTCTCGCTGGCGGCCGGTCTTCTGGTCTCCAAGGCGGGCGTTGAGGGCGAGGCCGACAAGGCCGTGTTCGGCCAGCTTGCTGCCAACCCGACCAGCATGGCGATGGTGGCGGCGGCGGCGATCTCCATCGGGCTTCTGCCCGGCATGCCGCTCTTCCCGTTTGCGGTGCTGGCAGCAGCGGCGGGCGGCACAGCCTTCATCATGAACCGGCGAAAGATACAGACCGCCGAGCGCGAGGCCACGGCCATCCAGACCGAAGCCGCCGCCGCGCAGCAGCCTTCGGAAGCGCCTATCGAGGACTCGCTGCATATTGACGAGCTGAAGATCGAGCTTGGCTACGCACTCCTGCCGCTCATCAATGATGTGGAAGGCCGCCGCCTGACCGACCAGATCAAGGCGCTGCGCCGCAATCTGGCGCAGGATACCGGCTTCATCCTGCCCAGCGTGCGCATTATCGACAACATGCAGCTGACGGCCGAAGACTATGTGATCCGCATCAAGGAGATGGAGGCGGGCGCCGGCCAGCTGAAAATGCGCCATCTCCTCGTCATGGACCCGTCCGGCCAGCAGGTCTCCATGGCCGGCGCCCATGTGAAGGAACCCGCCTTCGGCCTGCCCGCAACCTGGATCGAGGAAGGCGCGCGCGAAGAAGCCACCTTCCGCGGCTACACCATCGTCGATCCGGCCGCCGTGCTCGTCACGCACCTGACCGAGCTCTTGCGCGAGCACCTGGCCGACCTTCTGTCCTACTCCGAGGTTGAAAAGCTGCTCGACGGCCTGTCGAAGGAGCACAAGAAGCTGGTCGACGACATCACGCCCGGCCAGATCACCCGCGCAGGGATACAGCGCGTCCTGCAGAACCTGCTGCGCGAGCGCGTCTCGATCCGTGACCTCGCCGGGATCATCGAAGGCATCGCCGAGGCCTCAGGCGCGACGCAGAACCTCGATGCCATCACCGAGCATGTCCGCACGCGCCTGGCCCGCCAGCTCTGCTTTGCCAATCGCGGCCCCGATGGCGCGCTTCCCGTGCTGAGCCTCTCTCCGCAATGGGAGCAGGCCTTTGCCGAGGCGATGATCGGCGATGGCGAACGCCGCCAGCTCGCCCTTGCCCCGACACGCCTGCGCGAGTTTGTAACCGCCGTGCGCGATGCCTTCGACCGGGCAGGCGCATCAGGCGATGTGCCGGTTCTGCTGACCAGCCCCGCCATCCGCCCCTATGTGCGCTCCCTGACCGAGCGCTTCCGCCCCTCTACAGTCGTAATGAGCCAGAACGAGATCCACCCCAGCGCGCGGCTGAAAACCGTCGGCGCGGTCTAGGGAAGGTTTAAGCCATGCGCCTTCGCACCTTCACCGCCGCGTCGATCAGCGAGGCCATGGCACAGGTGCGCCGGGAGCTGGGGCCGGACGCCATCATCGTCGCCACGCAGGAACGCGCCGATGGCGGGGTGAGCGTGCGCGCGGCTGCCGAGGAAGGCGCGGTGCAGCCGTCCAAGGACTCCCCCAAACTGGCCGCCAAGCGCCGCGAGGCCGAACGCACGCGTGGGCGCGGCGACAATGCAGACGGCATCACCCGCATCGCCCGCTCGCTCGCCTGGCATGATGTGCCCGACAGCGCCGCCGAAGCCATCATGGACGCCGCGATCAGCCTGGAAGACGCCGAGCCGACCGCTACCCTCGCCCATGCGCTGGACGCACGCTACGCGGTCCACCCGGTCGAGATCATGCCCGCAAGGCCGATCCTCTTTGCCGGTGCGCCGGGGGCAGGCAAATCCTCCGTCATGGCGCGCCTTGCCGCGCGCGCGGTCTCGCAAGGCGTGACCCCGCTACTGGTTTCTTGCGACCAGCGTGCAGGCGCAGCCGCCCAGATGCAGACCTATGCCAAGGCGCTGCAGCTCGATTTCGAGGCCGCGCCCGGCGCACGCGAGCTGGATCTGGTGCTGGACGGTGCCAATGGCCGCCCGGTCTTCATCGATACCGGCGGGGTGAACCCGTTCGAGCTGGACGCGCTGGAAAGCCTCACTTACCTCGCCGCCACCGCAGACGCCGAGATCATCGCGGTGATGGAAGCAGGCCAGATACCCGCCGATGCCGAAGACGCCGCCGCGCTCTTCACCTCCATCGGAACGGCGCGTGTGATCTTCACAAGGCTTGATATTGCACGGCGCATGGGCGCGCTGCTGGCCGCCGGAGAGGCGGGGCTTTCCTACGCCCATATCGCCGCCTCGCCCTTTATCGGGTCGGGCCTGGCTCCGGCCACGCCCTTGCGTCTTGCCCGCGCTTTGCTCGAAGACCCTACGGAAGACGGGCCTGAGGAGGCCGCACCATGAAGCAGTATTTCAGCACCACCGCCGATGACCAGCCGCGCAAGGCCGGCTCGCTTCTGGCCATAGCCTCCGGCAAGGGCGGGGTCGGCAAGACGGTGGTGGCCGGCGCGCTCGCCAGCGCCTTTGCCGCGCGCCAGGAACGCACCCTGCTAGTCGATGGTGATCTGGGCATGGCCAATATCGATGTGCAGCTGGGGCTCGATCCGCGCGGGGATCTCTCCGGCGTCATGTCCGGCCAGATTTCGCTCGCCGAAGCCGTCTCCTGCGTCGCGGGCGGGGCGGACATGACCGGCGGGTTTGACGTCATCGCCGGGCGTTCCGGCTCAGCCGCGCTGGCAGGGCTCGACACCGCAGGCGCGGCGCGCCTCGCCGCCGGAATTGCCGCCGCCTCCATGACCTATGACCGCACGCTGATCGATCTCGCCGCCGGGGCCGACCGCGCCACGATCCGCCTTGCCGCGGCGGCCGATGATGTGGTGCTGGTCATGTCCGATGAGCCGACCTCGCTCACCGACGCCTATGCCTTCGTGAAACTCCTGCGGCTGAGGGATGAGGGGGCAGCCCCCTTCATCATCGTCAACAATGCGCCCGACAAGGCGAGCGCGGAGATGGCCTATGCCTCGTTTGCGCGCACCTGCGAGAGCTTCCTCGGCTTCCGTCCGCCGCTCGCCGGCATTATCAGGCGTGACAGCAACGTGCCCAAAGCCATCCGCGCGCAGACCGCGCTGAAAACCTTTGCGCCCGCCACCCCGGCCATCCGCGACATCGAGGCCATTGCCGGACTTCTTGCTGCGGGGGCCGAGAGCGCTTACGCTTGAGCGATCCGGTGGGGGCCGGTTTGAAAACCGGGGGGAGCCATGATCGAAGAATTTGCCACCCGGCTGATCGCCGGGTTCACACCTGCAACGCTGATCCTGTTGACGCTGGTCTCGATTGTGGCCGCGCTGGTCATGCGCCGCTGGAGCCAGCTTTACGCCGCCGCCCTCTTTGCCTTCGCGGCTGACTGCGTGGCGCGCTATCTCCTGGAGCTGGGCGCCGCCGACGGCGTGCCCGTCAATTTCGCCATGGAACTCGCCATGACGCGCCTCGATGCAGGCGCGATCAGCGCCATGGCCCGCCCCTTCCTCTATCTCGGCGTCATCGCCGCCCTGTTCTGGGTGAAGAAGCGGTATGGGGCGAGGTAGGGGGGTGAATTGGCCTCCTAAGGCCTCCCTCAAAAAACAATGTGAACCAGCGAGTAACGCCAGAAAATGGCCACGACACGCCCGTTCTCGATCCGCAGGAACACCTGTCCATCTTTCAAGAAATCTTGCCGCCGGAAGAAATGGATGTCGTCGTTATCTGAGCACTGAACAAGTTCCTTGAGGTAGGATACGTCGCATCGATAACGACGATCATCACGCAGCCCCTGAGCTACCAGCGTTGCCACCGCATCCTCGTGAGCCATACCAACCGACACGCCATACTTCGCACCTTCGACAAGATGACCGTAGTATGCCCTGTCGGTACCCGGCGGGATGGGGCGTGGCTGCTCACAGCCCGATAGGGCTACGAGGACAAACAGCGCGGCCAGCGCACCAACGAGCATTTTCCAGAACATAATCATCGCGTATCCACCCTCATCTCCCGCCGGTCATCACTCCGCCCGACCAGACACATACTACACCCGCCAGAGGCAGGGGTGGATAAGTTTTAAGGGGCCGTGATGGGGCGGCATAAGACGAAGGTTGATGTCCTCCCCCGCCTGCGGGGGAGGTGTCGAGCGCAAGCGAGACGGAGGGGGGAACTTTTCTTTTCACCCCCCCTCGCCCCGTAAACGGGGGGAGACAACTAACTGGCCATCACCACTTCCACGCCCGCCCCCTAAGCACAAAAAAACTGCGGCGCGCGTCAGGGCGTAACGCGCGCCGCAGCATCTAACCGTCCGATGTAAAGGGACAATCCCTTCAGGGGAGGATATCGGCCGGCTGTCCGTTCGCCGTCACCCGCGTCTCGATGATCGCGGCCGCATTGGCAAAGGCTTCTTCCGTGTCGCGCGCGCCCATGAACACGGCCTGCCCTTCAGAGAGGACCGGGCCATAGAGCAGCGTGCCTTCGGCGTCGTCCTCGGCGGTGAAGACATCAGCCAGCATGATCTCGTCCCACGCGGCGCGCACCTCGGCCCAATAGTCGGCGGTAGCGGCCCAGTAGCGGTGGGCGTTCTCAACGCCGGTGAGCTCTGTGCGGCGATAGGTGTTGATGCCGTGCTCGCGCACCAGTTCGCGTGGCTCACCATCGCGTAAGGCCAGCTTTGAATTGTCCTGCTCATGGGTCCAGCCCCAGGCAGTGATGGTGTGGCGGTTTACGGCCGCGATAGTGTCGTAATCATCGCGCGTGGTGGCATCACGGCGCGGCAGCGGACGCCATGAGACGCCCGGCGTCCAGGTGGAGGCACCCACGCCATGTTCCCAGCGGGCGAGACCGGCATAGCGCGGGGAATCGTCCACCTGATAGACGGTCTGTGACCATGCGCCCCGCGCATCGTCCGCGCTGACCTCTTCCATCTCCCAGCTGTTGAAGCCGCGATAGGCCATCAGGCGGGAGGGCTGATACTGCCAGTCCTGACGCCAGTGCTTGATAACCATCGGGTCTTCAGGGTCACCCACCAGCAGGAGGTGCTGCAGCGAGATGAAGCCCGGCTCGTCGGCGATCACGATCACCAGCTCGCGCGCAGGCGTCTCGGTGGACGGGCGCAGCTCATAGCCCTCGGCAATCGGCAGATATTCATTGAAGGCGAAGGTGACGGCGTATTCGCCCTGCATCGCCAGAATGGCCTGACGGTCCGCCTCTGACGGCACGCCCGCCTCGCCTTGCGCCTGCACGCCTTCCGCTACCGTCCCGCCCAGCGCGGCGGCCGGCCCTGCCAGCATCGCCAGCGCCAGAAAACTGCCCGTCAGCCCTGTTACCACTCGTTTCACCGTCACATCTCCATCTGTTGTGGACGCCAGCCCTGTAAGGGCCGCAGCGATCTCGGCCTGCCTCAGGGAGCGAAGCTTGTGTCCCTTGCGCATGGCCTACTCCGTCAATTGCAGTTTTGCAAACGATTCTGACTTGCATTCTGAAATCGTCGCCGACATACATGCCGCAATTAAGACTTATTCGCAATAAGGAAGCTGCATCATGTCCTCCCCAATCCACACCCTTTCCACATCCGCCCGCGCGAGCCTGCTGGCCAGCGCCGCCGCTCTCGCCCTGCTGCCCGCCACGGCGTTCGCCAATGACGCGGACACCGCGCAGGTGAATGAGGCGAGCGAGACGATCATCGTCACCGCCACGCGCACCCGCCTGCCCAATTTCGATTATCCCGGCATGGCATCTGTGATTGATCTGGACTGGCTGGAGTCAGAGCGCCCGTCAGACCTCACCGATCTTCTTCGCGATACGCCCGGCCTTGAAGTGGCAGGCGGTCCGCGCCGCACCGGCCAGACCCTGTCCCTGCGCGGATTTGGCCGCGAGAATATCGCCCTTCTGGTCGATGGCACGCGGCAGAACTTCTCCTCCGCCCATGACGGGGTGATGTTCATCGATCCGGGCCTTCTGGGACGCGTGGAGACGGTGCGCGGCGCAGCATCCTCGCTTTATGGTTCGGGCGCATCGGGCGGCGTGATCGCGTTTGAAACCGCCAATGCCGACACTTTCCTGCAGGCCGGTGAGACGCGCGGCGCGCGCGCCTCCATCGGCTACCGCTCCGGCAATGAGGAAACGCGCGGCTCTGCGGCCGTGTTCGGACGCAATGATGTCGTCTCCGGCCTCGTTGCCCTGTCAGCGCGTTCCTCTGGCGATATTTCGCTCGGCTCCGGCAATGATCTGCCCGCCGATGACGAAGTGATCTCGCTTCTGGCCAATGGCGAATGGCGTGTCAGCCCCGGCCTGACGCTATCCGGCGGCATCCTCTCCTTCCGCAACGAGGCGCGCGAGCCCAATAACGGTCAGGGCGCGCAGGAAGTGGCCAGCGGCAATCCGCTGATGGAAAAGGATGTCAGCGCCGATACATACCGCGCCGGGCTGCGCTTTGCGCCTGAAGGCCAGTCGCTCATTGGGCTGGAGATGACGCTCTACCGCACCGAGGGCGGGGTAGATGAGCGTGACCCACTGACCGGGCGTTTCATCACCCGCGATCTCACCACCAATGGTTTCCGCGCCGAAAACCGCTCCGAATTTCTGGTTGGCACCCTGCCGCTCGCGCTGACCTTTGGCGGCGAATGGTATGAGGACGAGCAGACCGGCACCGACAGCGATGTGCCCTCCGGCGTGCGCGGCGGTGTACCGAACGGCACGACCAGTTTCTACGGCGCCTATGTGCAGGGCGAGACGGAGTTCTCTGTTGGCGCGCTGGGCCGCGTCATCCTGCTGCCGGGCGTACGCTGGGACAGGTTTGAAAGCGATAGCGATATTGGCGGCGCCAATGAGGACGAGGCCATCTCGGCCCGCTTCGGGGCCACCTGGGCGCCGGTCGAGAGCGTGCGCATCTTCGCCAGCTGGTCAGAAGCCTTCCGCGCGCCCTCGCTCAACGAGCTTTACCTCGATGGCACGCACTTCTCCATGCCGCACCCGATCCTTGGCGCGCCGAACTTCATCACCAATGACTTCATCCCCAACCCCAACCTGCGCCCGGAATCCAGCGAAACTTTCGAGATCGGGGCGGGCTACACCCATACCGGCCTGTTCACATCTGCTGACCGGCTGGAGGTGAAAGGCGCCTGGTTCCGCACGCGCGCCGATGATCTCATCAATCTGGCGGTGGATTTCGCGCTCTCGCCCACCTGCTTTGCCCCGCCCTTCTTCGCGCCCTGCTCGGCGGGCACGTCCTTCTCCAGCAATGTGGCCAATGCCGAGCTGACCGGGTTCGAGATCGCCGCGCTCTACCAGAACGGGCCGCTCACCCTTTCCGGCTCTGTCTATGAGGTTGATGGCGAGGATCGCACCACCGGCGCGCCGCTGGGCTCACTGCAACCCGTTCAAGGCTATGTGCGCGGCGTGTGGAGCTTTGACCGGGCCGACATCGGCGCGCGCCTGAGCTTTGCCGGTGATTTTGACAATACGAGCGCTGGCAATGAGCGCGACAGCTTTGCGGTGCTGGATGTGTTTGGCAGCTGGCAGCCCTTTGAGGATCGCCGGGTGCGCATCAATGCCGGCGTGGAGAACGTGTTCGACACCGATTATGAGCGCGTGTTTGCCGGCGTCTCGGAAGCCGGCCGCACCTTCCGCATCGATCTGTCCTGGACCGGAGGGTGGTGAGAGGGCGCAACACGCGCTGTCATGGCCCGGTTTATCCGGGCCACCCATGCCTGCAACGAACGATCAGCCGGAAACTCTAGAGGCATGGGTCCCCCGGACCGCTACGCGGCCGGAGGATGACAAGCGGAGAGGGCAATGAACAGCAATTGGCCTTGCGGACGGCGAAGCGCCGTCCGAAGAGCGCGAACGCGCGCCCGCGACTTTTCGCGGAACATCGCAACGCGGATGCGTTGCGAAAACTAACGCCGGCCGGTTGAGGGACTGGCCGCATGAGACCCCCGCACCTGTCCAGAGGGTGCGGGGGTTTTTTTGCCTGAAGAAAGACCTCTTGCCTGCGGCAGCACGCCGCGCGGCGGCTTGCCTCATCGCCTGCGGCACATCTCTCCTGCGAAATAACCCTACTTTTTTTACAGGAAAGGTTTTTCCCCATGAAGACGCTGTTGATGGCCTGTGCCGGTGCCGCCGTTCTGGCCGGTTCGATTGCTCCTGCCGCGATGGCCGGACAGGGCGACTGGATGTTCCGGCTGCGTGCGCTGCACGTCGCTCCGGACGAGGGCGCAACCATCTCTCCCATTGGCGGCTCGGTCGATATCGGCACATCGGTCGTGCCCGAACTCGACATCACCTACTTCTTCACAGACCGGATCGCGGTGGAACTCATTCTAGGCGCCACCCCCCATGATGTGAGCGCGGTAAACACCAGTCTCGGGGATGTCGACTTGGGCGATGTGTGGCTGCTGCCGCCGACCTTGACCCTGCAATACCACTTCAACCCGGAAGGCCAGCTGCGCCCCTATGTGGGGGCCGGTGTGAACTTCACCCACTTCTTCAATGCGGACCTGCCCTCCGGCTCACCGCTCACCTCGATCAGCTATGACAACAGCATCGGTTTCGCGCTTCAGGCGGGCGTGGATTATGCGCTCAGCGAGCGCTGGTTCCTGAACTTTGATGTGAAGAAGGTCTGGATCAACACCGACGTCACCATTGATGCCGGCGGGCTCGGCATCGTGAACGCCGATGTTGATATTGATCCCTGGATTGTCGGTATCGGTTTCGGCTGGCGCTACTAGCGCCCGAACACCATCACGGACGCTGCATGGGCTCTGTGATACTCCCCCAAGCCTGGCCCTCTTCGCACCTCGCGGAGAGGGCTTTTCTTTGGCACTGCGGGGGATGATCCCTCACTATCGTCACTCCAGAAGCGGCGTCAGCCGCTATCTGGAACCCAGTAGTCTTTCAAAAAAGCCTGGGTTCCGGCTTTCGCCGGAATGACGCTGGAGAGATGGCGGACGATGAAATGGGTCCCCCGTTCCCCGTTTTCACGGGGACAGGCGCGGCGGGCGACCTAAGATGTTTCTGGCGAATGCCTCTCAACCGGGTCCCCGGCCACCGAGCCGGGGTCCATCTTTCCAGCCACCGAGCTTGTCCATGGGTCCCCCGTCGGGGCGGGGGACCCCGGTGGACAGGTCAATGGCCATTCGGGCCGCATCGGCGGCCCGCAAGCGCGAACGCGCGCCCGAGCTAATGCGAGGAGCGACGGGGCGGATGCCCCGGAGCATCACTAAAGCTAGTGCGCAGCCCGGCGCATGCGACCGGCGATCTCGTCCATCTCGGCCTGTTCGGCAGCGCGCACGGCATCCTCGATACGCGCCACGCGGCGCTCTTCGAGAAGCTCGTACTTTTTCAGCTCCGCAAAAGCCGTCTCCAGCCGCTCGCGCAATTCCCCCGCCTGCGCCTCGACCTCGCGTTCGGAGGCACGCAGATTGTCTTTGCGCTGAATGACAGAGCGCGCATAGGAGCCGTAGGCGAGATAGCCTTCCTTGCTCTCTGAGGCGGCGGCCTGTTCGCCCGGAACGCTTAGCTCCAGCCGTTCGATCTGGTCGGCAATCGCCGCGCGGGCGCGGTCGATGTCGGCCATCTGCTTTTGCAGTTCTTCCACCTTGAACCGGGCCAGCCGGATCAGCGGAGCATGAGAGCGTGTGCTCATGGGTTATTCCTTTCCATCCACCACAATCTCCGACAGGGCCGCGAAACTCTCTTCAATCGAGGAGGTGTCGTCTTTTCCCTGCCCGAGGAACGCTTCGAGCGGGCCGTTCAGCGCAATCGCGCGGTCGACCTCTGTATTGGACCCGGCGGCATAGGCCCCGAGCCTTATCAGTTCTTCCATGTCGGCATAGGCGCTAAGCACGCGCCGTGCCTCGACAACCAGCTCTGCCTCGCCGGGTCCGTAGACCTCCGGCGCGGTACGCGAGATGGATTTGAGCACATCGATGGCCGGGAAGCGGCCGCGCTCGGCAATCGCGCGCGTCATCACCACGTGGCCGTCCAGAATGCCGCGCACCGCATCGGCAATCGGTTCGTTATGATCGTCGCCATCCACGAGAACGGTAAACAGCGCGGTGATCGACCCGCAGCCGTTCTCGCCTGGACCTGCCCGCTCCAGAAGGCGCGGCAGCTCGGCAAAGACGGATGGCGTATAGCCGCGCGTTGTGGGCGGCTCGCCCGCAGCCAGCCCGATCTCGCGCTGGGCAAGGGCAAAGCGCGTTACTGAATCCATCAGGCACAGCACGTTGAGGCCGCAATCGCGGAAATACTCCGCGATGGTCAGCGTCATATAGGCAGCCTGTCGGCGCGACAGGGCGGGCGCATCGGATGTCTCGGTGATGACAACGGCGCGGGCACGGCCCGCCTCGCCCAGCACCTCGTCGACAAACTCGCGCGCTTCGCGTCCCCGCTCGCCAATCAGGCCGATCACGATCACGTCCGCGCTGGTGCCGCGCGTGATCATGCTCATCAGGACGGACTTGCCGACGCCCGAACCGGCGAACACGCCAAGGCGCTGGCCGGTACGCATCGGGGTGAAGGTATTGAGCGCACGCACGCCCAGATCCAGGCGCGGGCCCAGCGCGTCACGCTGGTGAGCGCACAGCGGCGCACCCTTGACCGGATAGGCACGATTGCCTTCCGCCAGCGGACCCTTCCCGTCGCGCGGCTCGCCAAACGCATTGATGACCCGGCCAAGCCAGGCGCCATGCGGACGGATCACCATGCCGTCAGGATCGATACGGGCGGGCGCACCGGCGCGGATGCCGGACAGATCGCCATGGGCCATCATCAGGGCGGTATCGCCCCGGAAGCCGACCACCTCGCAGCGCTGCGGGTTGTCGCCTGCCCCCACATAGGCGCTGGCACCCAGCGTCAGCCCGGCACGCGGACCTTCCGCCTCGATAAGCAGGCCGTTGATCGCCTTCACGCGCCCCTTGAAGGTGCGCGTCTCGATCTCCTCGATACGGTCAATCAGGCCTTGCACGGCGGTTCTCGCTTAGCTGTGGTTCCGGCTGCTTCTGCGGCCGGTCTTGCAAGCTTTTAACGCAAGTGCGGTTTCAACGGCGTAAACGACCCCGCAACGCCTTGCTCATACTTTCTCCACAGGGCGTTGCAGCAAAAACTCTGCCGCGGGGCCATGCAGCGCAGCGTGCTTTATCAATACGTTAACCAGGAACAGTGCTGGACGGACTCGATTCCGCCCTTTGAGTCAAATCGCTGTTAACTTTCTCGAAGGAATTGTCGCGCCATTGTGCGAACCACGTTAACCATGGGGACGACGCGCCGGATCAGGTGATTCGCGCGAGCGGCTGCGGAGAGGGACCGATGCGGGTACTGCTCATCGAGGATGATCGCGCGACAGCGCAGGGCATCGAACTGATGCTGAAGTCCGACGGCTTCAACATGTACACAGCCGATCTGGGCGAGGAGGGTGTCGATCTCGGCAAGCTCTACGACTACGACATCATCCTTCTGGACCTGAACCTGCCGGACATGCCGGGTTTTGACGTTCTCAAGACATTGCGCCTTGCCAAGGTTGATACGCCCATCCTCATCCTGTCGGGCAATGCCGACATTGATAACAAGGTGCGCGGGCTTGGTTCGGGCGCCGACGACTACATGACCAAGCCCTTCCACAAGGAAGAGCTGATTGCGCGCATACACGCCATTGTGCGCCGCTCGAAAGGCCACAGCCAGTCAATCATCCGCACCGGCGATATCGCGGTGAATCTGGACGCCAAGACGGTGGAAGTGAACTCCCAGCGGGTTCACCTGACCGGCAAGGAATACCAGATGCTGGAGCTGCTCTCCCTGCGCAAGGGCACGACGCTCACCAAGGAAATGTTCCTCAACCACCTTTATGGCGGCATGGACGAGCCGGAACTGAAAATCATCGACGTCTTCATCTGCAAGCTTCGCAAGAAGCTGGAAGCGGCGACCGGCTCCAAAGCCCCGATCGAGACCGTCTGGGGCCGCGGCTATGTGCTGCGCGACCCGGTCGAGGAAAAAGGCGCGGCGTAACAGCCACACGATCACCAGAACATGCAAGAACCCCGGCCTCCGCGCCGGGGTTTTTCTTTGGGGCAAGCCAATTACCCGCGCCTCTTCCGATTCTGATTAACCAGACCCGGCGCCCGTGCTACATTGTGTGGGTTACAGGGCAGCCCCGGACGGGGGCTTTCCATCCCCTCACCTGCCCCCGGACGGCTGACAGACAAAAGCGCTCGCCCCTTGTAACGGGAGGTAGAGACATGCGTTTTCTGATCAGTCTTGCCGTGCTCAGCATCATCGCCCCCGCCAGCGCATCCGCCCAGATGACCATTATACTGGGCACCAGCGAAGCACGCGCCTGCTATGAGGCCGCGCGGGACGGGGCCCGGCATGCCGCCAGTGGTGTCACGCAGTGCGAGAACGCGCTCGCCGGCGGAATGGTATCGCGGCGCGACCGTGCGGCCACGGAAGTGAATATGGGCATCTTGCTGATGCGCGCGGGCCGCACGGATGAGGCACTGGCCGCCTATGACCGCGCACTGGGCATACAGCCACAGCTGGCCGAAGCCTGGCTCAATCGCGGGATCGCCCGGTTCAGCCTGCAGGAATATGCCCTGGCCGAAGCCGATATCACCCGCTCGCTGGCGCTGAATGTGCGTGAGGCCCACAAGGCCCATTATCACCGGGCGCTCAGCTACGACGCGCGCGAACGCTACACGGAAGCCTATGCCGACTTCCAGAGCGCACTGGAACTCTCCCCAGGCTGGGAGCCGCCCTTGCGCGAGCTGGAGCGCTATCAGGTTGTCCGCACGCCGGTGAACGGATAGAGGGCGCTACGCCACTGCCCGTGGAGCCGCCGGAGCGGCCTGCACGCCAGGCTGGTTACGCATGTACAGGCCGCGCTGGCCGGCGACGGGCTTGAAACTGTCTGTCAGGCCGACGACCGTTTCGGCAGCGCCGAGCACCAGATAACCATCCGGCGCCAGTTGGAGGGCCAGCCGGTCGAGTATCTTTGCCTTGGACTCCACATCGAAATAGATCAGCACATTGCGGCAGAAGATGATGTCGAGCGTGCCATAGCGCGAGAAATCCTCAAGCAGATTGCCGGTTTCAAACCGGATCATCTCGCGCAGTTCCGGCTTCACCCGCCAGCTATCCCCGTTCTGGTCGAAGTGCTGCACCAGGCGCTGGATGGCGAGGCCACGCTGCACCTCGAACTGGCTGTAAATCCCGGCCTTGGCCTTCTCCATCACGTGCGCGCACATATCCGTCGCGAGAATGGACGCGCTGATCCCGTTCATTTCGCGGATCAGCATGGCCAGCGAATAAGGCTCCTGGCCTGTCGAGGCCGCCGCGCACCAGATCTTGAAGGGCCGCCCCCCGCGCGCCTGGCGCAGGGCGGGCGCCATCACATCGCTGAACATGTCAAACGGGGTCTTGTCGCGGAAGAAGAAGGTCTCGTGGGTTGCCAGCGCTTCAGACGCGGCGGCACACAGGCGCTGATCGCCGCGCATCATGGCATCAATGACAGCCTCCGGCCCGGCGAGCCCTTCGGCACGCGCCAGCGGCGCCAGACGGCTCTCGATCAGATAGCCCTTCTCCGGACCCAGCACGAGGCCGGAGCGCTTCTTCACCTCGGCGGCGAGGAATTTGTATTTGGTTTCGCTCAGCATTATCGCGCTCCTGTCAGGCGGCGGGCGAGTTCCGGTCCGATCTGGTTGAGTGGCAGCACAAGGTCTGCGAGGCCCGCTTCGGCCACGGCGCCAGGCATGCCCCAGACGACGCTGGAGGCCTGGTCCTGCACGATCACACCGCCGCCGGCATTGCGGATATGGCGCGCGCCATTGCGTCCGTCAGAACCCATGCCCGTCAGGACAAGCGCCAGCAGGTTCTTGCCCGCGACGCGCGCGCAGCTTTCAAACAGCGGATCAACGGACGGACGGCAGAAATTGATCGGCGGGTTCTGATCCAGCCTTGCCCGGTACTGACCCGGCGCGCCCTCGATTGTCAGATGATAATCGCCCGGCGCCACATAGACATGGCCAGCTTTCAGTGTTTCGCCGTCGCGGGCCTCGTGGGCGGGCAGTCCCTCGCGTGAGAGATGCTCGGCGAGGATCGCCGTAAAGACCTTGGGCATATGCTGGGCGATCACCACGGGCATGCGGATGGATGAGGGAATATTCTGTATCACCTGGCGCAGGGCCTGCGGGCCGCCGGTGGACGAGCCGATGGCCAGAAGATCGATGCGTGATGGCAGCTCCCGCCCCGATGCCGCCGCACCCGTGCCGGCAGAAAGCTTTACGCCGGCAGTGGCAGCGGCTGCGATAGCCGGACCCGCGGCGCGCTGCGGCGCATAGCGCGGGGCCAGCCCGGCCAGCTTGTCCAGCAGTTCAAGGCGGTAGCTTTCCGCCCCGCCCATCCGGCTGGTATCGGGCTTCGGAGCAAAGTCGGCAGCGCCAAGGGAGAGCGCCTGTAGCGTCACCTGCGCGCCCTTCTGGGTCAGCGTCGAGGCCATGATGACCCGCGCCTTGGGCGCAGCTTTAAGGATCAGCGGCAGGGCGGTCAGCCCGTCCATGCGCGGCATTTCAATGTCGAGTACGACCAGATCAGGCTGCAGCTCGCCAGCGCGCTTGACGCCCTGCTCGCCATCAGAGCAGGTCGCCGCCAGCGCCAGGCGCGGATCAGCCTCGATCCAGCGCGCGACAAGCCCGCGCACGACAGCAGAATCGTCCACCACCATCACGCGTGGCAGGGCGCCAGGGCTGGCTCCGGGGGGAAGGTTGGCGGCTGTATTCATCACAATGGCCGGCTCACACCAGCCCGGCTTCGGCGAACTTCGAGCCGATAATGTCGCCATCGAACGGCTTCATCACATACTCGTCCGCACCTGCCCGAAGGGCCTGTGTGATATGGGACATGTCATTCTCTGTCGTGCAGAACACGACGACCGGGCGCTTGCCGTTCTGTTCGGCGCGCAGCGTGATCAGAAAATCGATCCCGTTCATCACCGGCATGTTCCAGTCAAGCAGGATCGCGTCGGGCATGGACTTGCGGCACTGGTCCAGCGCCATTTTGCCGTCCTGGGCTTCTTCGCAGGCAAAGCCGAGATCTTCCACGATTTTCCGGGCCACCTTGCGGATGACCCGGCTGTCATCGACTACCAGACAGGTTTTCATTGCCCTTTTGCCTTTCGCCCGTCAGGCCGCCATCGCCATGTCGGCGGCGATCAGCCTGTCCACATCCAGTATGGCCAGCAGTTCGGTTTCCAGACGATGAACGCCGGTGAGGAGCGCCCGCCAGCGCGGATCGAGATGGGCTGGCACCGGCTCGAACGTGTCCTGTCCGAGGCGCAGCACCTCGCCGACCTCGTCCACCAGTACGCCGAAGAGTTCCGCGCCCCGCTCCAGCCCGAGCGACATGCACGGCGCATCGGCCTCGCGCGCCGGCAGTCCAAGGCGGATGCGCGCGTCGATCACCGTCACGATGCGGCCGCGCAGATTGAGAAGACCGGCAATCTCCGGCCGGGCCAGCGGTACCGAAGTGATCGCCTGTGGGGCAAAGACCTCGCGGATTTCCTTTACCGGCGCGCCGCAGAGCTGACCGGCGATACGCACCGTCACAAATTCCTGGCTGGTCTGATAATCGAGTGCCATGATCGCTTCTCCTAGCCCCTAAGCCGCGCGTGTTTCACCGGAGCGCGCCGCCCGGTCGAGGGCAGCAATCAGCCCGCCCCTGTCGGCCGGGCGCATCACCGCCACCATGCCTTCGCCATGACCCCCGCGCGCACGGTCACTGACGCCAAGGCGCGGCACATCGGCCCAGTGGCCTTCACTGGCCAGAGTGTCGAGCGCGGCCGGATCGCCCACCAGCGCAGCGTATTGCGCGCCCATCTGGGCGGCATCGCGCGCCTCGTGCAGACCGCCCACCACCGTCACGTCGTAGCCCGCAGCGGCCAGCAGCGGCGCCATCATGCGCCGGGCGAAGGCATCCGGCTCCACCAGCAGGATCGGATGGCGGCCCGAACGCGCCGGACGCTGCGGCGAACCGGACCAGGCCCGCTCCATGTGCCAGGCAATGTCGAGCACTTCGGTCGCCCGGCCCTTGATGATGGCAGAGCCGATAACGCCGGGGCGTTCAGAGCCCATCTGCAGGTCGAGCGTCTCTTCCACCACATCGAGAATTTCGTCGACAGCCACACCGGCCGAACGGCCTTCCTCGGAGAAGACCAGCACCGCCTGACGGCCCTCGCGCTTGAACTCATCCACACCCGAGGCATGGGCCAGCGGCAGCAGGCGTCCGCGGTATTGTACGACATGGCGCGCATCGACGACTTCAATCGCGGACCCGTCAAACTCCTCAAGACGTGTGATGAGGCTGACCGGAACGGCCTTCACATCATCTTCGCCTGCACGCACCAGAAGCAGGCGCTGGCGTGAGGGGTCAGCAGAGCCAGCCGCCAGTTCTTCAGAAGCAGGCGTTTCCTCGGTGGCGTGCGCCAGTTGCTGGGAGAGGCCATTGGGATCAAGAATGATGATGACCGAGCCATCACCCAGAAGGGTGGCGCCGGAATAGACCTGGATGCCGCGCAGCTGGGCCGAGAGCGGCTTGACCACGATCTCCTCGGTATCGAGCACATCATCGACCACAACGCCGAGCTTGCGCCCCGCCGCCTCGATCACCACCACATAGCCATGGCTGGCATCGCTGGAGGCATCCGGCAGACCAAGCACCGTATTCAGGCTGACCACCGGCAGGAGCCGGTTGCGCAGGCGGATCATGCGCGCGCCATTCATCGACTCTATGGAGTGCGCCGATCCTTCACCGGCCCGCACCAGCTCGCGCACAGCCAGTTGCGGCAGCGCGAAGCGGGCATCACCCGCCTTCACGATCAGGGCCGAGACGATGGCCAGGGTCAGCGGAATCTTGATCGCAAAGCTGGTGCCCTTGCCCACCTCGGAGGTAAGGTCGATGGAGCCGCCAATCTGCTCGATATTGGTGCGCACCACATCCATGCCGACGCCGCGGCCGGACAGGTTCGTCACCTTGGCGGCGGTCGAGAAACCGGCCGCAAAGATGAAGCGCTGGATCTGCTGCTCGCTCATGGAGCTGAGCTCTTCTGCCGTGGCGAGACCCTTTTCGAGCGCCTTGGCGCGGATTTTCTCCGGGTCGAGACCGGCGCCATCATCAGTGATCTTGATGATGATCGCCCCGCCTTCATGATAGGCAGACAGGCGGATCGTGCCCTGCTCGGGCTTGCCCTTGGCGGCGCGCGCCTCGGGCATCTCGATGCCGTGATCGGCAGAGTTGCGCACCATGTGGGTGAGCGGATCCTTGATCAGCTCAAGCACCTGGCGGTCCAGCTCGGTCTCCTCGCCCTCCATGATGAGGCGGATTTTCTTGCCGAGATCCTGCTGGGTATCGCGCACGATGCGCGGCAGCTTGCGCCAGGCATCGCCCACGGGCTGCATGCGCGTCTTCATCACCCCGTCCTGCAGCTCGGCCGTGACCGAGGACAGACGCTGTAGCGGGCTTTTCAGGGCGGAATCTTCGTTCTCGCGCACGATCTGGTGCAGCTGGTTACGCGCCAGCACCAGCTCGGACACCGTCGTCATCAGCGTTTCGAGAACGTCCACATTCACCCGGATTGTGGACTGGGCCCGCACGCCTTCAGACCTTGGACCATCGCCATCTGCCGGAAGTGTCTGCACCGCAGGCTTACCGACCTTCATGGCGGCTACCGGCGCAGGCGCCTCATCATCGTCCTCGGCCTCCGCCTCGTCCTCGACGGCAGCGCTGGCCAGCTCCGGCCCTTCAGCGGCCATGAAGGCCGCTTCCAGATCGGCCAGCGACACTTCGCCCGGACGCAAGGGGCGGCCCAGATCGGCGTCGAACGCCTCCCCGCCTTCGGCAACAGCTTCGATAACGGGTTCAGGCTCGGGTTCCGGCTCAGGCGTGGCCTCTACTGCCTCGCCCATTGCCAGCGCTTCCAGCTTGGCAATCAGTTCGCTGTCATCGCCCTCAGGTTCACTCCCGGTCTCTTCCAGACCGCCCAGCACCAGCTTGATGCGGTCAAGCGATTGCAGGACCAGCGTCACCGCGGCGCTATCGGCGACCAGCGTGCCGTCACGGAACTTGCCCAACAGCGTTTCGCCCGCATGGGCCACGGCCTCAAGGCGCGACAGGCCCAGAAAGCCGCACGTGCCCTTGATGGTGTGCAGAAGCCTGAAAATATTGTCGAGCGTCGCCCGGTCGGTCGGATCGGATTCGAACTTCACCAGCTCGACATCGATCGTATCAAGGCTCTCAGCCGTTTCGGCCAGAAACTCGCCAATCAGCTCATCCATCGTGAACCCGTCCCCTGACTGTCCGCCACCGGGCGGACTCGCGCGCACGGCGCGCAACTGTGATCAGGGACGAAACTCACACGGGCAGGGTTAACGCATCGTTTGGCGGGTGGCCCGGATCCGAATAGTATTATTCAGGCCGCTGCCGCCTTCGCCTGCGGAGCCAGGAGGGCAATGTATTCAATGCGCTCTTCTTCCGCATGCGCCTCAACCCGGCCGCCATGCTCGCGGGCCACCAGCCCGGCATAGTATGGCTGGATGGAGCGGCCATCATAACCGTCCTCGCCCGCCCGGCCGGCCAGTGCCTCGACATAGGCCGGGTCGATGCGTGCCCGCGGTCCGGCAGCAATGATACGCAGACGGCTGTCACCGGCTTCGCTGGCCGTTGCCTCTACCGTCACCGTCCCGCCGCGGGGCACATTGTCCACCGCCAGCCAGATAAGGTTCAGCAGCACACGCGCCGCCGGCTTGTCGAGGCCGGCCGCCTGCACCTTCCACACCAGCTCCGGCTTGGCGGGCGCAAACATGGCCTCCGCCAGACGCTTCAGCTCGCCGGTGTCGACACTGCCCGGACGCGAGCCCCCTGCCCCGAAGGCCAGGCGCACATATTCCAGCTTGGCATGGGCCTGATTGGCGCCTGTGCGGATCAGCTCGATGGCGTCATCGCGCATGTCGGCGGCGTTTTCATCATCCAGCACGGACAGGGCCGCGCCGAGCGCCGATACCGGGCTGACAAGATCATGGCAGAGCCGGGCGCACAAAAGTGCGGCAAGCTCGGTGGCGGAGGGTGTGTGTTGCGTGCTCATGGCGCCAAGCATTATCCGATTCTCGATCGCGAAAGGGTTAACGCGTGTGCGGGACCTCCGGGTGCCTACGGCTCGCGGTCGTCCTCGTCATAGCCGCGCCGCGAAGAGAAGAAGACCAGCGCCATCAGCCCTGCCCCGACCACGAAGGTCAGCACCGCGCCGATGACCAGCGCGGCCCAGCCATGCCCGCCGACTGCATTATCCATGCTCATCCAAAGCCGGGCCGATAATGCAATCGCGCCGATGAGCATCGCGCCCAGAACCACCGCCAAAAGCCAGGTTTTCATAAATATCCTTCCTGTGCGCTGCACCGGGATGCATAACATGCATTGTGGTTAAGGGAGACATTAACCTTGCCTGCGGCACACATGCCCCCTTGGCAAGTCGATTCGTCCTTGTCACTGTGTGTGCCGCTCCGGCACGGTCCGGGAAAGATGACAGCATGTCACGGGGGGTGATGTTGGCCTGCATCTTGCCTTGCTGGACTGGCGGCTGATGACCAACCGCGCGGGAAGAGGGAAATAATACGCATGTCCGGTTTTGACGTCCGCCTCGCTGACGCCCACCGCTCTCGTGCGCTGGTTTTCTTTGCCACACTGACCATGGCGCTGCTGCTTGTAGCGGCCATACTGGTCAGCCGGACCATGGCAGGCACCTCCGCCTCGGCCGCGGCGCCGGAAACGGGCGGGCTTGATCCGGCGGGTGCGGCCCTGATGGCTGAGGCGGCTGAAGCCGCCCTCACCCTCGACGACATGGTGATGGCCGAACACGCTGTCTTCGCCAATTGCATCGACTGTCCCGTGCTGATGGCTGCCGAAGTGACGGTCCGTTCCGGCCAGACCTTTGCCAGCGTGCTGGCCGAGGCCGGCGCCAGCCGCATTGACGCGGCCCGCGCCATTGCTGCGCTGGATCCCATCTACCCCGCCCGATCACTTCGCGCAGGGCAGTCGCTCAACCTCTTCTTCGAGCGCGATCCCTTGCAGCGCATATCGGCCGACGAAGAGAGCGGCCTTACCCTGACCGGCATTTCCTTCCGTCCCGACCAGGAGCGCACACTGACCGTCGCGCGCACCGCCGACGGCCAGTACCGCACCCGCGAAGCCGTCATGACCGTCGAGCGCGAAATCGTGCGCGCCCGCGGCGAGATTTCCTCCAGCCTGTACGCCGCCGCGCTGAATGCCGGCGCGACCGACCGCATCGTCACCGACATGGCGCTGGTGCTGGGCCACGCGGTGGACTTCCGCACCATCCGCTATGGCGACACGTTCGACATCGTGTTCGAGCGCTATACCAACCGCGCGGGCGAAGTGATCCGTACCGGCCGCATTCTCTACATGACATTCGAGGGCCGGGGCCGTCCGCTGGAGTATTTCCGCTACGAAGCCCCGGACGGCGATATTGGCTACTACACCGCCGAAGGCGAGAGCGCGGCGCGCCTGCTGATGAAAATGCCGATCAATGGCGCGCGCATCTCCAGCCAGTTCGGCATGCGCTTCCACCCGATCCGCCGCACCAACCGGCCCCATAATGGCACGGATTTCGCCGCCCCGACCGGGACGCCTATCTACGCCGCCGGTAGTGGCACGGTGGAACGCGCCGACTGGTTTGGCACATTCGGCAACTATATCCGCATCCGCCACGCCAACGGCTATCAGACCGCCTACGCGCACCTGAACGGCTTTGCCCGCGGCATCCGCGCCGGCACGCGCGTCACGCAAGGCCAGACCATCGGCTATGTCGGCACGACCGGCGCCTCCACCGGCCCGCACCTGCACTATGAGGTGCACCTCAATGGCCGCCCGCTGAACCCGATGAGTCTGGACCTGCCGACGGGCCGCCGCCTGGAGAGCAATGAGCTGAACGTGTTCCGCGCCGAGCGTGACCGGATCATCGCCCTGCGCGATCAGGCTCCGGCAGCGCGTGAGGAAGAGCCCCAGCCCGTTCTGGTTGCCGAGCGCAGCGAGGAACGCCGCGTCAGCGCCGGTTCCGGGGCCAGCGCACGGCCGTAACGGTACCGCCCGCGCCTACTTCGTGGCCGCCATCAGATAGTTCACGCCAGCATCAGTGCTGATGAAGAAGCTGTCTTTCAGCGGGTTATAGCTGACGCCCACCGGCGTTTCGGGCGCAAGGCCCGCAGTTTTCAGCGCGGCCTCCACCTCTTCGGGCTTTACCAGCTTTCCAAAGCGGTGCGTGCCGCGCGGCAGCCAGCCCAGCACATATTCCGCGCCAAAAATCGCCGTCACGAAGGCGCGGCTGGTACGGTTGATCGTCCCGACAATCATTATCCCGCCGGGCTTTACCAGCGCCGCGCAGTCGGCAAGGAACTGCTCCGGATCGGCGACATGCTCGACGACTTCCAGATTGAGCACGGCATCAAACCGGCCCGGCCCTTCGGCCTCCAGCAACTGCTCTGCCGTGCCGTGGCGGTAGCCGATTTCGAGACCCGCCTCGCGGGCATGCACCAGCGCGGTCTTGATATTGGGCTCGGCGGCATCCACCCCCGTCACCTTGGCGCCCAGACGCGCCATCGGTTCAGACACCAGCCCGCCCCCGCAGCCAATATCGAGAAGCTCAAGCCCCGCCAGCGGCTCGCGGCCCTCACGGGCGAAATGGGCGCACAGGCGCTCGCGTATCCAGGTGAGGCGCGCCGGATTGAATTTGTGCAGCGGCGCGAACTTGGATTTGGGATCCCACCACTCGGCAGCCATGCGTGAGAACTTCTCCACCTCCGCCGGATCGATGGAGGGGCTGGAGAGGGTTTCAGGCGAGCTTGACTGGGCCATGGGACATCCTGCGGTGCGGGAACGGTAATCGCACCGGCCAATATACGCTGGCACGCGCGCGCGTTAAGGGCTGTGAGTGAGGTAAAATGCCGCCGCCTGAAATGCGGGGCGGAGAGCCGGGATATGGCACGAGGCCACGGATACCGCTTCGCGGTTCCGGGGGTTCAATGATGATGTTTGTACTTTGCTGAAATCCCGGAGGCCCGCAGGGCCATCCGGGACCTGTGGCCGGAAAAGCCTACCGGCCTGCGCCAGCGCCTGCGCCGATCACCGGCGTGCTGTCGGCACGCGCCGCGCGCCAGTTGCGCACGAAATTGTCCATGGGCAGCGATTCCAGTATCTGCCCGGAATTGCCCAGCACCCCGATATCCTGCGCGCCCGAACGCACGCGCACAGCGCCGGCATCGGTGGCAGAGACTTCAAGCCCGGCCTCGTCCGGCGCACGCCAGGAGGCACCGGCCTCCATCTCGCGCGCAAACAACACCCGGCCAGAGCCATCACGCACTTCCAGCGTCACCGGCGAAATGGCGGTAAAGACCAGCGCCTCGGGCGCATGGGCGGTCGGCAGACCGGCCCAGATCTGGGCCGGGTCGGGCGCACGGCTGGATTCCACCACAGGGCGTGGCATGGCCAGCAGTGTAGCGGCGTCGGGCGCGTCGGCAAACGCGCCGGTGCGGGTGATGTGCACGCCATACCAGCTCGTCGCGGCCAGCACGCTGCCCAGAATGACAACGGCGCCGATAACGCCCTTGGGCAGTTTGAATTCGCGTTTTTTCCTCGGAGCGGTCGGCTGGGCGCGGCCCGTATCGCACTCCACCTCCAGCTTGAACTGCTCCACCACGTCGGTGACGTTCAGCTCAAGGAAGCCGGCATAGGCGCGCAGATAACCAATCGTATAGGCGCGCGAGGGCAGGCCGCGCGGATCCATCGCTTCGAGGGCTTCGAGATAATCGCGCTTGATGCGGGTGCGGGCAGCGGCGGAATCCAGCGTCCAGCCATGTTTCAACCGCGCCTGACGCAAGGTGTCACCGATGCTCACGGGGCCACAAGGTGCCACCGGGGCATTGGCGAAAACAGCATCCATGGGCACGTACTGACTTCCTGCTACCTGACCGGCCAGCTTTTGCATCGCAATTTAAACCGCCTGACGGCGGCTTCCCCTCACCACTCGCGCTGACTCAAGGCCACTTGGTGTGACTTTTTGATCCCAACGCAAGCAGATTAAATCAAAATGCAGCACGGTTATCAACAAGTCGTGAAGAAATTCCGGCTTCTTGCGCAGCAGCGATCAGCTTGTGCCTCAACGATTTATCCGTATCGGGACGCTTTGTGGCGATCTCGCCTGCAAGCCAGATGCCAAGACGGCCCGCATCACATTCTGCCAGCGCCGCCTTTACCGGGCCGATACTGGCCGCCGACATGGACAATCGCCGGTAACCAAGACCGGCCAGAACGCAGGCCTCTAGCGGCTTTCCGGCCATTTCACCGCATACAGAAACCGGCTTGCCGGCCGCGTCACACGCCTCGCGGACCGATTGAAGCAGGGCGAGCGGCGCCGGGTTCAGCACGTCGTAGCGCTGGGCCACTTGCGGGTTTTGCCGGTCAGCCGCGAAGAAGTACTGCATCAGGTCATTGGCGCCCACGGCGGCAAAGTCACACAAGGCCAGATAGGGCTCCGGGGCGAAGGCCACGGCCGGCGTCTCGATCATCAGCCCGGTTTCAACCCGCTCCGGCACGCCGTGGCCATGGCGCCGGGCCAGTTCCAGCTCGGTATAGAGAAGATCGCGCGCGCGCGACAGCTCGCCAATATCGGCCACCATGGGAAAGAGGACTTTCAGCCCCTGCCCTGCGCTCGCCCTGACAAGGGCGCGCAGCTGGTATCGGGTGAGCGCAGGCCGGTCGAGCCCCATGCGCAGCGCCCGCCAGCCCAGCGCCGGATTGGGCTCGCGCATTTCGGGGATGAAGCGCGTCACCTTGTCGCCGCCAAGATCGAGCGTGCGGAACACGACCGGCCTGCCGCCCGCCGCTTTCAGGACCGCCTTGTACATCTCGATCTGGGCTGGCACGCGCGGCAGGGTGTGGGAGATCATGAACTGAAACTCGGTGCGGAACAGGCCCACGCCCGCCGCGCCCGTTTCAGCAAGGCGCGGCATCTCGATCAGCAGGCCGGCATTCATCGACAATTCCATGGCCACGCCATCGGCGGTCACTGCTGGCTCGTCGCGCCGCGCCGCATAGGCCAGGTTCGCCCGGGAGAGGCCCTCCATCCGCTCGGCATAGGCGGTCAGTACCTCCTCGCCGGGACGCACATGCAATATGCCAAACTCGCCATCGATGATGAGCGTGTCGCCATCTTCCACCCGGTCCAGCGCGCCTTCCACCTGCCCCACCATGGGTATGCCCAGCGCCTTGGCGACAATGGCCGCATGGCTGGTGGCAGAGCCTTCTTCCGTGGCCAGCCCCGCCAGGCGTGAGCGGTCCAGCTCCATCAGCTCGGCCGGGCCTATGGAGCGGGCAACGAGGATGGCATTGGGCGGCAGATCGGCCAGCGCCCGCACCGCGTCCGGCCCCGCCAGATGGCGCAGCAGCCGGTTGGCAAGGTCTTCCAGGTCATGCAGGCGCTCGCGGAAATGGGCTTCGCGCGCCTTCATCAGCCTGGCGCGGTGTTCATTGCGCACCCGCTCGACCGCGGCCTCTGCGGTCAGGCCCGAGCGCACCGCCTCGCGCAGCTGGCCGGTCCAGCCCCGGTCATGGGCGAACATGCGGTAGGCATCGAGCACATCGCGCGAGGGCGTGCCGATGGGCGCGCGCCCC
Organism: Glycocaulis sp.; assembly: GCF_051859565.1. Taxonomy (GTDB): domain Bacteria; phylum Pseudomonadota; class Alphaproteobacteria; order Caulobacterales; family Maricaulaceae; genus Glycocaulis. The sequence continues at coordinate 300,414 of NZ_JBHYFK010000002.1, read as the reverse complement.
GATTCCAGCAATTCATCGAGCCCGCGCCGCAGATCGGCAATCGCCGAATCCAGACGCACCTCTTCTGCCTCCGCATCCTCTGCGATCATGCGGGCAGGCGCAACGTGCGGCTCGTGAACCACCGCCACGCCCATGGCGATGCCCGGCGCCAACGCCGCACCGGCATAGCGCTCCGGCCCCGATGCGCGCAGTTCAAGATCAGAAAACGCTTCGGCGCGAATAAGCTCGCCCGACGCCACGATCTCGGCCAGCAGCATGGCGACCGTCTGCAGCGTCTCGATTTCCTCTTCGGTGCTGGGCCGCGCCGATTTGGACTGGGCGGTCAGCACCCCGACCAGACGCCCGCCGCGCAAGACCGGCACACCGACAAAGCTCTTGAAGGGTTCTTCGCCGGTTTCAGGCTTGTAGGCAAAGCGCGGGTGGGCCGGGGCGTCTTCCACCGACAGGGGCCGCGCCCTCTGGGCGACAAGACCCACCAGGCCCTCATCTCGCGCCAGGCGGAGAGAGTGAACCGCTTCTGCCTTCAGGCCGTGCGTCGCCGACAGCTCCAGCGCGCCGCTGGGCAGGACCAGATAGATCGAGCACACATCAGAGCCGGTTTCCTCGGCGATGATGCGCGTCAGCCGGTCAAGGCGCGCCTGCGCCTGATCCTGCTGCGCCATCAGATCGCGGATGCGCTGCAGGAGCCGGCGCGGTCCGCGCAGGCCCGTCCTGTCCAGCATGGGCTTTTCCAGCGTCATGGTTCTAGTGGTCCCGTGGCTGCGGGCGGGCAATGTCAGGTATTGCGCGGGGCAGTGGCCCCTTTCGCCCCTGACGTCAAGCCTCGTCCAGCCTATAGGCTGCATGAAGGGCGCGGACCGCCCGTTCTAGCGCATCTTCGTTCACGAGTGCTGAAATCTTGATCTCTGAAGTTGCCAGCATGCGCACCTCAATCGCCTCGCGCTCCAGCACACCATAGAGCGTGCGCGCCACGTCCGCCCGTCCGCGAAGGCCCGTACCGACCACCGACACCTTGGCAAGGCCCACCTCTGAAGCCAGTCCCTCATGCCCGGCCAGCGCCTGCAGGGCGGCGCGCAGATCACGCCGCTCCACCGAAAATTCCAGATTGGACCCGCCCGAACGCGCCCGGCCCTGCACGATCATGTCGACATGCACGCCCGCCCCCGCCAGCGCGGCAAACACGCCGCCCGGCCCGCTGGCGCTGTCCTCAATGCCCGGCAGCGCGATGCGCGCCTGCGCGCGGGCATAGGCAATGCCGGACACGACGCGCCGTTCGGCCAGCGCGCTCTCGCTCAACACCTGCGTACCGATGCTCGCCCCCGGCGCGGCAAAGCTGGATTTCACCCGCATCGCCACGCCCTTGGCCTTGGCGTATTCGACAGAGCGGGTCTGCAGAACCTTCGCGCCCATCGCCGCCAGCTCCAGCATCTCGTCATGGGAGATGCGCGCCAGGCGCGTGGCTTTGGGCTCAATACGCGGATCAGTGGTGAACACCCCATCGACATCGGTGTAGATGTCGCACTCGGCGCCTATGGCCGCCGCAATCGCGGCTGCTGACAGATCCGTCCCGCCCCGGCCCAGCGTGACGAGGCGCCCCTGCGCATCCACGCCCTGATAGCCCGCCACCACCGGGATCACCCCGTCGCCGAGCAGGCTCTCCAGCACCTCGCCATCAATGCCGGTAATGCGCGCCGAACCCGGCACGCCGTCCACCTCTATCGGTAATTGCCAGGCGAGGATTGAGCGCGCTTTCAGGCCCAGCTGTTTCAGCGCCAGCGCCATCAGGGCGGCAGCGGCCTGTTCGCCAGCGGCCAGCACGGTGTCGGTCTCGATCTCGCCAAGCCCGCCGCCGAGTGCGCTGGCATGGCCCAGATAGCGGTCTGTCTCGCCGGACATGGCAGAGACCACCACGGCGAGCTGATGGCCCCTGGCCGCCTCTGCGGCCACGATGGAGGCCGAATGGGCAATCCGTTCCGGACTGCCCATCGAAGTGCCGCCAAATTTCAGGACCAGCCGTGTCATGGCCCTTCTCTAGCAGGATTGGTGCCGGGAGGAAGCGGGGAGTCTTTTCGTGGACCCTCCACCTCGTCGTTCCCGCGCAGGCGGGAACCCAAGTTTAATGCTCACACATCCCTGCCGCGCACCTTTTAGCCTCGTGAGTTCAACTCACCGGGTCTCCGGCCACCGGGCCTGTCCATGGGTCCCCCGTCGGGGCGGGGGACCCCGGCGGAGAGAGCATCGGCAAATTCGCAGATTTTCCGAATAGGTAGAAAACCGGGCCCCGCCCTCCGAGTGGGGACCCATGGCAACGCCCCGCGCAACCCCTCCACCAAATTTATCCCCCCATTCCTTGTGTGGTCTCGTGGCCACACCTACATGCATGTCATCAGGGATGGCGGGCCGTGCCTCCAAGAGGGCGGCTCTTACCTAACCCCTTGTCTCGCTGCCCATTTTCAGGAGACCTGAAGGCATGAATTTCGACAGCTATACCGACCGTGCGCGCACTGTGATCCAGACCGCACAGGGCCTCGCCATGAAGGCGAAGAACCAGCAATTCTCCCCCGAGCACGTGTTCCGCGCGCTGATGGAGGAGGAAGAGGGCCTCGCCCCCAATCTCATCAACGCTGCCGGCGGGCGCGCGGACCTCGCCGCTGACCTGGCAAAGCGCGCCGTGGACGCCCTGCCCAAGGTAGAAGGCGGATCAGGCCAGCTTTATCTGGCGCCCAAGACAGCCGAAATCCTCTCCGCCGCCGAAGAAGCCGCCAAGAAGGCCGGTGACCAGTATGTGACGGCTGAGCGCCTGCTGCTGGCCTTTGCGATCACGCCCGGCACCGCGCCGTTTGACATATTGAAGCAGGCGGGCGTGACCCCGCAGACGCTGAACACCGCGATCAATGCGCTGCGTCAGGGCCGCACCGCCGACAGCGCCTCCTCTGAAGACAGCTATGAGGCGCTGAAGAAATACGCGCGCGACCTCACCGAAGTCGCCCGCAAGGGCAAGCTCGATCCGGTGATTGGCCGTGATGAGGAAATCCGCCGCACCATTCAGGTGCTCTCCCGGCGTACCAAGAATAACCCCGTCCTGATCGGCGAACCGGGTGTCGGCAAGACCGCGATTGCGGAAGGGTTGGCCCTGCGCATCGTCAATGGTGATGTGCCGGAATCCCTCAAAGACAAGCGCCTGCTCGCGCTCGACATGGGCGCGCTGATCGCGGGCGCGAAATATCGCGGCGAGTTCGAGGAGCGGCTGAAAGCCGTGCTCTCCGAAGTGACCGCAGCCGATGGGAAGATCATCCTCTTCATCGACGAGATGCACACCCTCGTCGGCGCCGGGAAAACCGATGGCGCGATGGATGCCTCGAACCTTTTGAAGCCCGCCTTGGCGCGCGGTGAGCTGCACTGTGTGGGCGCGACCACGCTCGATGAATACCGCAAGCATGTGGAGAAGGACGCCGCGCTCGCCCGCCGCTTCCAGCCCGTCTTCGTGGACGAGCCGAGCGTGGAGGACACGATCTCCATCCTGCGCGGCCTGAAGGAGAAGTATGAGGTTCATCACGGCGTGCGCATCGCCGATGGGGCCATCGTGGCCGCTGCCACCCTCTCCAACCGCTACATCACCGACCGCTTCCTGCCGGACAAGGCCATCGACCTGATGGACGAGGCCTCTGCGCGCCTGCGCATGCAGGTGGATTCCAAGCCCGAAGAGCTCGACGAGCTCGACCGGCGCATCATCCAGCTGAAGATCGAAGGCGAGGCGCTGAAAAAAGAGTCCGATGCCGCCTCCAAGGCGCGCCTTGAAGCGCTGACCAAAGAGCTCTCCGACCTTGAGCAGCGCTCTGCGGAGATGACGGCGGCCTGGCGCGCGGAGAAGGACAAGCTTGCCTCCTCGACCAGCCTGAAAGAGCAGCTGGACCAGCTTCGCGCAGAGCTCGCCAATGCCGAGCGGCGCGGTGATCTCGCGCGTGCCTCCGAGATCAAATATGGCCGCATCCCGGACCTTGAGCGCCAGCTTGGCGAGGCCGAAAAGGCGGGCGAGGCCAATGGCAAGGGCGCTCTGGTGCAGGAGGTCGTGGACGAGGAGCAGATTGCCGGCATCGTCTCGCGCTGGACCGGTGTGCCGGTCGACAAGATGCTGGAGGGCGAGCGGGCGAAACTCCTGAAAATGGAGGAGGGGCTGCATGCCCGCGTGGTCGGTCAGGACGAGGCGGTCGCCGCCGTCTCCGACGCCGTGCGCCGTGCGCGCGCGGGCCTGAAAGACCCCAGCCGCCCCATCGGCAGCTTCCTCTTCCTCGGCCCCACGGGCGTTGGCAAGACCGAGCTGACCAAAGCGCTCGCCGAGTTCCTCTTCGATGACGAGACGGCGATCACCCGCCTCGACATGAGCGAATACATGGAGAAGCACTCGGTCGCCCGCATGATCGGCGCACCGCCGGGCTATGTCGGCTATGACGAGGGCGGGGCGCTGACGGAAGCCGTCAGAAGGCGACCCTATCAGGTCATCCTCTTTGACGAGGTGGAAAAGGCCCATCCGGACGTGTTCAACGTGCTCTTGCAGGTGCTCGATGATGGCCGCCTGACAGACGGTCAGGGCCGCACGGTCGATTTCCGCAACACGCTGATCATCATGACCTCCAATCTCGGTTCGGAATATCTCCTCTCCGGCTCGGTGGAGGATGCGCGCCCACAGGTGATGGAGGCGGTGCGGGCAAACTTCCGCCCTGAATTCATCAACCGGATCGACGAGACGATATTGTTCCAGCGCCTCGAACCCCAGCACATGGGCGCGATTGTCTCGATCCAGCTCAAACGCCTTGAAGCGCTCCTGAAAGACCGCCGCATGACGATCTCTCTGGATGAACAGGCAAAGCAATGGCTCGCCGACAAGGGCTATGACCCGGCCTATGGCGCGCGCCCCCTGAAGCGCGTGATCCAGAAGGAGCTGCAGGACCCGCTCGCCCGCCTGATCCTGGAAGGCACGATCAATGATGGCGACGAGGTGAAGGTCTCCGCCGAGGCCGGATCACTGACCATCAATGGCCGCGCGGTCTCCCGCTCTGCCCTGCCGCCGGCGGAGGCCGTGATCCAGTAGAGAGGTCTTTTAGCGCCGCAGCCCATCCGGGCTGCGGTGTTCCGCGAGAAGTCGCGGGCGGCCGGTCGGCCTTGCGGCCCCTGACGGGGCCAGGCTGGCACCCCGGCGCGCAGCGCCGCAAGCGCGAACGCGCGCCCGAGCTCGTGCGAGGCGCGACGCGCGGATGCGCGGAGCACCACTAAAAAGACGCCCCTTCCCGTCCGGGCAGAGTCGCGCTTATCTCTCCTGACCAGAGGGCGCCAGACGCCCCGGACGGGAGGAGACGACCATGTATCAATCCATGATGGTGCCGCTGCTGGTGCTGGTATGCTGGACGCTGGTGATGTGGGTGTGGATGTATGCCACGCGCATTCCGGCCATGCAGAAGGCCGGCATCAATGCTGCAAAGATGAAGGAAAAGTCCGAGATGGACGTGCTGCCGCGCGGCGTGCGTCAGATTGCGGACAATCATAACCATCTGCACGAACAGCCGGTGATTTTCTACGCGCTCGTCACCTACAGCCATCTCGTTGGCGTGGGTGATGCCATCAATATCGGCTTTGCCTGGACCTATGTGATCCTGCGCATCATCCACTCGCTGGTGCAGAGCACGATCAACTTCATTCCCCTGCGCTTTGGCATCTACACGCTGGCGACGCTCTGCCTGTTTGTCATCGCTATCCGCAATCTGATAGCCTTGTCGGTATGAGCCTTACTGTATACGGACTGAAAAATTGCGAGACCTGCCGCAAGGCAATGACCGCGCTTGGCGAAGGCGGGAGAAATCCCGCCTTCGTTGACATCCGCGCCGAGCCTTCCGTGGCCGGACTGATCCCCGGCTGGATCAGGGCTGTGGGTGAAGCAAAGATCATCAACCGCGCCTCGATGACCTGGCGCAAGCTCTCCGACGCCGACAAGGCGAGGGCTGATGATGCAGGCAAACTTGCCAGCCTGCTCGACGAACACCGCACGCTTATAAAGCGCCCTGTGATCGTTACGGGAAGCACGGTCCATGTCGGCTGGACGAAGGCTGTGCAGACCGAGTTGGGGGTTTAGGGGCCTTCTTTTCTGCTGAGAGCCAGAGCACCCTCAAACGTCGAAGGACCGGGGTCCCCCGCACCGCCTGTCCTCGTGAAAACGGGGAACGGGGACCCATTTTCAAAATACCGTCAGATTGCGAACACCGATCGCCGCTCAAGCGCGCCGCACCCTTTTTCTGGGTCTCCCGTCGTGGCGGGAGACCCCGGAAATGTTGGCTTCCTGAATAATCTGCCAGTTTCGCCTTCGGCCTATCAACCGGGGTCCCCGGTATTGTGCGGGTTTCGATAGTTTTGCCGGTCTGGAAGGAACCCTACTCCGCCGCCGCCAGCGCCTCGCGTGCGGCGCGCATTTTCGCGGCCTTGTCTTCCACCGCAGCGACGATGCGTTCGATCATCGTTTCGTTGGAGACTTTCTCGGTCTGCTGGCCGGCAAAATAGAGCATGCCCGCGCCCTTGCCGCCGCCGGTGAAGCCCAGATCGGTATAGGCCGCCTCGCCGGGGCCGTTGACCACGCAGCCAATGATGGAGAGCGAGATCGGCTCGGAGATGTGGGCCAGCCGCGCTTCGAGCGCCTCCACCGTGCGGATCACGTCAAAGCCCTGCCGCGCACAGGACGGGCAGGCGATGATGTTCACCCCGCGCGTGCGCAGGCCGAGGGCTTTCAGCATGTCAAAGCCTGCGCGGATTTCCTCCACCGGCTCAGCCGAGAGCGAAACCCGGATCGTGTCGCCAATCCCCGCCCAGAGGAGCGAGCCCATGCCGATGGCCGATTTGATCGTGCCGGAGCGAAGCCCGCCGGCCTCTGTCACGCCAAGGTGCAGGGGCGCGTCGGTGGCTTCAGCCAGCATCTGATAGGCAGCGACGGTGAGGAACAAATCAGACGCCTTCACCGAGATCTTGTATTCGTGAAAGCCCAGATCATCGAGAATGCGGGCGTGGTTGAGGGCGCTTTCCACCATCGCGTCGGGGCAGGGCTCGCCATATTTCTCCAGCAGCTCGCGCTCCAGCGACCCGGCATTGACCCCGATGCGGATGGAGCAGCCATTATTCCGCGCAGCGGAAACCACGTCCTTCACGCGCGCCATGGAGCCGATATTGCCCGGATTGATGCGCAGGCACGCCGCGCCCGCCTCTGCTGCCTCGATGCCGCGCTTGTAGTGGAAATGGATGTCGGCGACGAGCGGCACTTTTGCCTCGCGCGCAATCGTGCGGAAGGCCGCCGTTGAGTCTTCATCCGGGCAGGAGACGCGCACAATGTCCGCGCCCGCCTCTTCCAGCCCGCGTATCTGGTTGATCGTCGCGCGCGCGTCGCTGGTGGGCGTGTTGGTCATGGACTGGACGGAGATGGGGGCATCCCCGCCCACCTCGACAGACCCGACACGGATTTTGCGCGAGACGCGCCGGTCAATCGCCCGCCAGGGCCTGACCTTGGTGTGATCCTCGACCGCCATGAACCTGCTCCTTCGCGCCTCGCTCCAACATATAGGAGCGATGTGACGAGGTGAAGGCGGAGCAGGCGTCAGGCATCCAGATCAGGCAGCCGCCTCGCCATCACCGTCAGAGGCCGATTTCAGCGCCGCTTCGGCTTCGGCATCGGCGCGTGAACGGCGCGGACGCCGTGTGCGGGCCGGGCGCGGAGCCTCGTCGCCGGGCTGGTCGTCACCGCCGGAAATCACCGGCGTCTGCTCGGCCGTGCCCGGATCAACCATGCGCAGCGGATCGCTCTGGGCATCGCCATTGTCTGCGCCCTTGCGGCTGTCACCGTCAGAGGCGCCCTGCTGACCGGCATTCTCATTGCGGCGGCTGGGGCGGCGGCCACGCGGCTGGCGTTCGCCGCCTTGCCCATTGCCCTGCTGGCGCTGATTGTTCTGGCCGTCCTGGCGGTCGCCATTATCGCTATCGCCGCCATTGCTGCGCGACTGATGCGTGTTGCGGCTGTCGCCATCATCACCGTCATCATCATTGTCATCATTGTTATTGTCGCGCTCTTCGCGGCGCGGCTGGATGACCTGCAGAATGCGCAGATAGTGCTCGGCGTGCTGGTAATAGTTTTCCGCCATGATCCGGTCGCCGGAGGAGGAAGCATCGCGCGCGAGCTGAAGATATTTTTCGTAAATATGGGCAGCATTGCCCCGGATTTTCACGTCCGGCCCATTGCTTTCAAAATTGCGATTGCCCTGATTATGACTGGGCTTACGCCCGCGGCCGCGTTGACGCTTCATGTCGTGCTGGGTCCTCATCTGGTGACCGTCATCTTGCCGGAATACCTGTCTGTTATGGCTTTATCCTGCGGGCCCGTGCCGGGGGTCGCGTTGCGCCAAGTCATGACGCACCTTGTTAGTGGTGCAACATGTCTCTGCAAGATGAGAGCCGGTATTACAGCGTCAGGCGCATGCCACTTTTCAGTTGTAACAGCCCCGTCCCGGCGCGCCACAATCGCTGTATCAACGCCAACCTAGACTCATCTGCACGTCATTTCCAAATCTTTTTCAGTTATGCACAGCCAGTACCCGGTCATGTCCGGCCAGGTCGGCAAGTATACGGGCGCTTCCAAAACCCGCTGCACGCGCCAGTTCCAGCACCGGCGCGCCCTGGTCATGGCCGATCTCGAAAAGGGCGTGGCCGCCGGGATTGAGCAGGCGGCGCGCCTCATTGAGAAGATGCGGATAGGGCGCCAGCCCGCCCTGCCCGCCATCCAGCGCCAGAAGCGGTTCAAAATCACGCACTTCCGGCTCCAGCGTGGCAATCACCTCCGGCGCAATATAGGGCGGGTTGGAGACCAGAAGATCAAACCGGCCCTCCACGCCATCGGCCCAGCCCGTCTCGAGAAAGCGGACCCGCCCCGAGAGCTGATTGCGTGCGGCATTGGCCTTTGCGATCTCCAGTGCCGCGGGCGAGATGTCCGTCGCGACGGCATGAGCGTTCGGCAGTTCAGACAGAAGCGCCAGCGCAATGGCGCCCGATCCTGTCGCTATATCGAGAATTTTCAACGGCGCGCTGCGGTCCGTGATTCGTCCCAGCGCGGCGCGCACCAGCGTTTCGGTGTCGGGGCGCGGGGTGAGCACATCGCGGGTGACGATGAGGTCCAGCGTCCAGAAGCCCACCGAGCCGATGATCTGGGACAGGGGTTCGCGGGCTGCGCGGCGGACGGCCATTTCAGCCACCTCACTCGGGATTGACCATGCCGCAGGCGTCGACGCATCCAGAACCGCGTTGAGCTGGTAGGGCTTCAGCACCGTTTCGAGAATGCGGCGAGAGTCGTGTTCGGCGTCTTCGATACCCGCCTCGCGCAGCCAGGCAGTCAGCGCCCGGCGAAGCTGGCCTATCGACAGGTCATGCCATTGCGCCGCCAATGCCGCATAAGCCGTCGGTTCGGCGCCTTCGATCTTTGCAACGAGGTCCATTGGGTCAATCGGGGAGCCATCTCGCCGCACGGCGATCAGGACCTGACCGCCCCCCTCGACATCGACCACTTCGACCCGGACTTTCCCCGGCTCGTTATCATCATCCGGCTCGTCTGAACCAGCGGAAGCCAACCCCTACCCCTCATCCATGGCGGCGAGGCGGGCGGCCTGATCCTCGGCGAGCAGCGCATCGATCACCTCGCCCAGCGCCTCGCCAGACACGATCTCGGGCAGCTTGTAGAGCGTCAGATTGATGCGGTGATCGGTGACGCGCCCTTGCGGATAGTTATAGGTGCGGATGCGTTCTGAGCGGTCGCCGGAGCCGACCTGGCCCTTCCGCTCGGCCGCGCGGGCGGCGTCCTTCTCGGCGCGCTCTTTTTCATAGAGCCGCGTCTTCATCACCTGCATGGCGATGGCGCGGTTCTGGTGCTGGGATTTTTCCTGGCTGATCACCACGATGCCGGTGGGCAGGTGCGTCATGCGCACGGCCGAGTCCGTCTTGTTGACGTGCTGACCGCCTGCGCCGGAGGCCCGCATCGTATCAATGCGGATATCCTCATCGCGTATCTGGATATCGACATCTTCCGGTTCGGGCAGCACGGCGACGGTCGCGGCTGATGTATGGATGCGCCCGCCGGCTTCAGTCGCCGGTACGCGCTGCACGCGGTGGACGCCGGATTCAAATTTCAGCTTGCCGAACACGCCCTTGCCATTGAGTGAGGCGATGATTTCCTTGTAGCCGCCAACCTCGCTATCGCTGGCCGACAATACCTCCACCTTCCAGCCCTGCTTGGAGGCGTGGCGCTGGTACATGGAGAAGAGATCACCGGCAAACAGCGCCGCCTCATCCCCGCCCGTACCGGCGCGGATTTCGAGGATCACATTGGCCTCGTCATCCTTGTCTTTGGGCAGGAGGAGAAGCTGCAGCTCGCGCTCGATTTGCGGGATGCGCTCTTTCAGCTCCGCGCGCTCTTCCTGGGCGAGCTCGGCCATATCCTTGTCACCGCCCTCTGCGATGATTGCCTCGGCCTCGGCAAGCCCGGCGCGCGCGGCTTTGAGCTCACGCGCCTTTTCGGTGATCTCTTTAAGCTCGGAATGCTCGCGCGACAGCTTGACGATCTCCTCGCCATCGGCGGCCGCGCCGAGGCGCGCCTCGATCTGGTCGAAGCGGTCGAGAATCTGTTCGAGTTTCTGGTCGGGCAAGCGCATGGGACTGGCGATACACCCTACATGCGCGCGCGTTCAAGCGAAGGTATCATGCCGGGATGGTCATAATCGCCCATGCGGGCGAGCAGATCGGCAATATCACCGCCTGAAAACAGCATGTCACGATGGCGCGCCTGCACGAAGCCATCGCCCTGCATCCGGTCCAGAAACGCCAAGAGCCCGTCATAATAGCCGTTCACATTGATAAGCCCGACCGGCTTTGTGTGACGGCCCAGCGCGCTCCATGTCCATATCTCGAACAGCTCTTCCATCGTGCCAATACCGCCCGGCAGCGCGATGAAGGCATCGGATTCCTCTGCCATCACGTGCTTGCGCTCATGCATGGAGGTGACGACGCGCATGTCAGAAACGCGCGGATGGGCGATCTCGCGGTGATGGAGAAAGTCCGGGATCACGCCGGTAACAGCCCCGCCGGCATCCACGGCCGCATCGGCCAGCACACCCATCAGGCCCACCTGCCCGCCGCCATAGACGAGCCGGTAGCCTTCACTTGCCAGATGAAAGCCCACAGCCCTTGCCATCGCGGCATAGGCCGGATCACCGCCGGGGCTCGCCCCGCAATATACACAGATCGATTTCATGGAGGGGTGTGTAGCGGGAGGGGAGGATTCGGGGAAGGGGGATTGGCCCTCTCCACCGGGGTTCACCTCTCTTTGCGTTTCCCCGACGAAAGTCGGGGTCCAGCGGAAGCTTCTACCTAGGCACCGGCTTTCGCCGGTGAAACGCAAAGAGGGGAGTGAAACGCGAAGAGGGCTGTGGAATACGAGAAAGGCTGGGTCCCGACTTGCGTCGGGAAAACGCTGTGGCGGGTTTTCACGCTAACCGCGCGCGCTTAAGCTGAAATCATGCGTGAAGAGCCGTTCCAGCCTTGCGTGTATATCCTCGCCAGCCAGCGCAACGGCACGCTCTATTGCGGCTCCACCTCGACGCCGATCAAGCGCATCTGGGACCATAAAGAGGGTGTCGGGTCTGTCTTCACCCGCAAGTATGGCGTGACATTGCTGGTCTGGTACGAGTTCCACGATCTGATGGCTGCCGCCATCAAGCGTGAGCTGCAAATCAAGGAATGGAAGCGGCGCTGGAAGCTGGAACTGATTGAGGCCGCCAATCCTGAATGGCGCGATCTGTATCAGGACTGGTTCTAATTCCCTATTTGCGTTTCCCTATTACGCGTTTCACCGGCGAAAGCCGGTGCCCAGTCGAACGGTTCCTCTGGATCCCGACTTTCGTCGGGAAAACGCAGGGTGGGCCGGTGAAACGCAGGGACGGTGGAAACGCCGGGAGGAAAAACTACCCCTGCCGTTCGACCAGCAATTCCTTGATATGGCCGATGGCTTTGGCGGGGTTCAGGCCCTTCGGGCACACATTGGTGCAGTTCATGATGGTGTGGCAGCGATAGAGCTTGAACGGGTCTTCAAGATCATCGAGGCGCTCGCCGGTGGCTTCATCGCGGCTGTCGGCAATCCAGCGATAAGCCTGCAGGAGCGCAGCCGGGCCCAGATACTTGTCGGAATTCCACCAGTAGGACGGGCAGGCCGTCGAGCACGAGGCGCAAAGGATGCACTCGTAAAGCCCGTCCAGCTTTTCGCGGTCATCGATGGACTGGCGCCATTCGCCCTGCGGGGTCGGCGTCACGGTCTGCAGATAGGGTTTTATGCTGGTCAGCTGGGCGTAGAAATTGGTCAGGTCCGGCACCAGATCCTTGATGACCGGCTGGTGCGGCAGGGGCGAAATGGTGACGCTGCCCTTGTAGTCGTCGATGGCGGCGGTGCAGGCGATGGTGTTGCGCCCGCCAATATTCATCGAGCAGGAGCCGCAAATCCCCTCGCGGCAGGAGCGGCGGAAGGCGAGCGTGGAATCGATCTCGTTCTTGATGAAGAACAGCGCGTCCAGCACCATCGGGCCACACTTGTCCATGTCCACCTGATAGGTGTCCCAGCGCGGGTTCTCGCCCGTATCGGGGTCATAGCGGTAGACCTTGAAGGTGCGGGTATTCTTCGCGCCCTCCGGCTTCGGCCAGGCCTTGCCTTTTTTGACTTGCGAGTTTTTCGGCAGCGTCAGCTGGACCATGTCAGTCGTGTCCTGTGTCTAGTAGACCCGGGCCTTGGGCTCGATATAGGCGATGTCGTTGGAGAGCGTGTATTCATGCACCGGACGGTCGCCCAGCGTGACCTTGCCGGTCTTTTCCTCATACCAGGCAAGCGTATGCTTCATCCATTGCTTGTCATCGCGGTCGGGGAAGTCCTCGCGCGCATGCGCGCCCCGGCTCTCGGTACGCGCCGCTGCCGAGTTCACGGTGACGGCGGCCTGGGCGATGAGATTGTCAAACTCCAGGGCTTCAACGAGATCGGTATTCCAGACCATGGAGCGGTCCTTGATCGCAATATCGCCAGAACCGGAGACCACTTTCGCGATGCGCTCAACGCCCTCGTCCAGCACGTCCTGGGTACGGAAGACGGCGCAGTTTTCCTGCATGGCCCGCTGCATGTCGAGGCGCAGCTTGGCCGTCGGCGTGCCGCCATTGGCGTGGCGGAAACGGTCGAGGCGGGCGAGCGTCGCATCGCCTGCGTCTTTGGGCAGTTCGGCCTGATTGGCACCGCTCTGCGTCGTCTCCGCGCAGCGAAGGCCCGCCGCCCGGCCAAACACCACAAGGTCAATCAGCGAGTTGGAGCCGAGACGGTTCGCGCCGTGGACCGACACACACGCCGCCTCGCCGACGGCCATCAGGCCGGGCACGACATGGTCCGGATCGCCGCCCACCTTGGTCAGCACTTCGCCATGATAATTGGTCGGGATGCCGCCCATATTATAGTGGACGGTCGGCAGGACCGGGATCGGCTCGCGCGTCACGTCCACACCGGCGAAGATTTTCGCGCTTTCCGAAATGCCCGGCAGGCGCTCGTGCAGTACTTTCGGATCAAGGTGATCAAGGTGCAGGAAGATATGGTCCTTGTTGGGACCGACCCCGCGCCCTTCACGGATCTCGATCGTCATCGAGCGTGAGACGACATCGCGGCTGGCAAGGTCTTTGGCCGAGGGCGCATAGCGCTCCATGAAGCGCTCGCCTTCGGAGTTCGTCAGATACCCGCCCTCGCCGCGCGCACCCTCGGTGATGAGGCAGCCCGCGCCGTAAATCCCGGTCGGGTGGAACTGGACAAACTCCATGTCCTGCAGCGGCAGACCAGCGCGTAAGACCATGGCATTGCCATCGCCGGTGCAGGTGTGAGCGGAGGTGGCGGAGAAGTAGGCCCGGCCATAGCCGCCGGTCGCCAGAATGACCTTCTGCGCGCGGAAGCGGTGCAGCGTGCCGTCATCGAGCTTCCAGGCGGTGACGCCCCGGCAGGCGCCCTCCTCATCCATGATGAGATCGAGCGCGAAATACTCGATGAAGAACTCGGTCGAGTGACGAAGCGACTGGCCATAGAGCGTGTGCAGGATGGCGTGGCCGGTACGGTCAGCCGCCGCGCAGGTGCGCTGCACCGGGCCTTCGCCATAATTGCGCGTCATGCCACCAAAAGCGCGCTGATAGATCTTGCCTTCCTCGGTGCGCGAGAACGGCACGCCCCAGTGTTCCAGCTCATACACGGCGGCCGGGGCCTCGCGGCATAGATATTCAATCGCGTCCTGATCGCCCAGCCAGTCCGACCCCTTGACGGTGTCATACATATGCCAGCGCCAGTCATCCTCGCCCATATTGCCAAGGCTGGCCGAGATGCCGCCCTGCGCTGCAACCGTGTGGGAGCGCGTGGGGAAGACTTTGGTGATGCAGGCCGTCTTCAGACCGGCTTGCGCCGCGCCGAGCGCTGCGCGCAGGCCCGAACCGCCCGCGCCCACCACGACAACGTCAAACGAGTGGTCGATCCATTTGTATTCAGACATCGAAACCTGCTCCTAGCGCGCGAGCGCGAGTACGGAATAAAGAACTGCGATCCACAGGCCCGCCGCCACGAAAGTGTTGAGGATCAGCAGGATCGCCTTGGTCGCCGGACGATAGATGTAGTCCTCGATGACGACCTGGAGACCCAGACGCATGTGATAAAGCGCCGCAGTCATGGCCAGCAGGGTGAGGATGGCGCCGAACGGCGAGCCGACCCAGGCGGCGGCCTCCACATAGCCCGCGCCTGCATGCTTCGCGAGCTTCACCAGAAACAGCGGCATCAGCACGACAAGCGCGATGGCGCTGACACGCTGGGCGATGAAATGGCCGGTGCCGGATTTGGCCGAACCGAGGCCGCGCACACGCGCCAGAGGTGTACGGAAATCACCCATTACACCAGCCCTCCCATGATCCACGCGCCCGCTGTGAAGGCGATGGCAAAAAATATGATCACAACAGAGCGCAGGTTCGAGCCCTTGGCGTCAAACCCGATCCCCGCATCCCAGACGAGGTGGCGGATACCGTTGAGGAGGTGGAAACTCACCGAGAAGGTGAAACCGACAAAAATCGCCGTGATGAGAATGCCCAGCGGCCCGGCGTTCAGATCTTCCCAGATCGCGTAGGTTTCCGGCCCTGCGGCCAGAAGCACCAGCCAGACCGAGACCAGCACCGCACCGATATAGTTCGCAACGCCGGTCGCGCGGTGCAGGATGGAGGAGGCCATGGTGGCGTGCCAGCGCCATATCTGGACGTGAGGGGAGAGGGGCTGGTCAGGTCTGGTCGCCATGGGCGTTGCTTTCCGCCTTCGAATACCGTTTCGAAAAAATCCGTAAACGGGAAAGGACGGTGCTTTCCTTGACAGCGCCTTAACCGGGCGGCCCCGGTATCAGTCATGCCAGTTCAGGCCGCCCCTTGCCTGTTTGAGCGAGACAATAATCCGGCAAGGCGCAAGGTCAATGCGGCGGGTGCTAAGGGGATGGGTAATTGACCGCGCCCGCCCCGCTTGCCACCCTTCATCCTGGCTGAATTCAAAAACAGGGGTGGCTGATGAGCGAGTTTGTGCGCAGCGCGCTGGTAACGGGCGCATCGACCGGCATTGGCCGGGCCTGCGTGGAGAAATTCGCGGGCGAAGGCTGGCAGGTCTTTGCCAGCGTGCGCAAGGCCGAGGACGGCGAACGCCTTAAAAGCGAAATCGGCGAGGCGGTCATCCCCCTCCTCTTTGACGTCACAGACGGCCCGGCGATTGCCCGCGCCGCGGGCCAGATGCGCGAGGCGCTGATGGGCGCGACGCTGGGCGCTCTCATCAATAATGCCGGTATCGCCGTGGCCGGACCACTTCTGCACCTGCCCATCGAGGAGATGGAAAAGCAGATGGATGTGAACGTGACCGGCCAGCTTCGCGTGGTGCAGGCCTTTGGCCCGCTTCTGGGCACGGACCGCAGCCTCTCCGGCGCGCCGGGGCGGATCGTGAATATCTCGTCTGTCGCCGGTTTCAGCGCCGCGCCCTTCGTGGTGCCCTATGCGTGCTCGAAGTTTGCGCTGGAGGCGTTTACCCAGGGGCTGCGCCGCGAGCTGACGCCTTATGGCATTGATGTCGTCGCCATCAATCCGGGGCCTATCGCCACGCCGATCTGGGACAAGGCCGAAAGCGTCGACCCCGAACAATACGCCCACACCGATTACATCAAGCCCATACGCCGGCTGGTCAATTACATGCTGGAGCGCGGGCGCAGCGGCCTGCCGCCCTCTGCGGTGGCTGATGCGGTCTGGGCGGCGGTGACATCGCCCAAGCCGAAGCTCAACACCATCGTCACGCCCGAACCGTTCACGCAGTGGTTACTGGGCATCATGCCGCGCCGGATGGCAGACAGGATCATCACCAGGCGCCTCGGTCTGACGCCGCAAGCGCTCAACACACGCGGGCAGTAAAGCCCTTGGACCATATACGAACGGGGAGAACACCATGCGCCATCTGATCTGCGGCATCGCCGCCAGCGTGCTGATCGCCAGCGCCGCCCATGCCGATCCGGCAGAGGATTTCGCCAGCCTGGTCGCCGATTACGAGGCCTGGACCGAGGAGCAGAACGTGCAGGCGCGCATCCGCGCCGGTGATCTCGATGCGATGCGTGAATGGCGCGATATCTCGCGTGCGACCATCGAGGCCCGCGATACGCAGATGGCAGGCTTTTATGACCGGATGCGCGCGATTGACCCCGCCGCGCTGGAGGGCAGCGACACCGCCTCCTACGCCGTGCTGGAGCACATGCTGCGCCACGCCGTCGCCCTGCCGCAGGCGCAAGGCATGTACTTCCCCTTCACCAATGATTCCGGCTTTCACACCTCGGCCGATTTCGCCGCGATGAGCGCGCGTCTGCGCAATGCGGATGAGGCTGAGGCCTGGATCGACCGGCTGGCGGCCTATCCGGCACATCTGGACGCGTGGATGGGCTGGCTGGACGAGGCGATTCAGGCGGGCTGGACCCAGCCGCGCGAAATCATCCCCGGCGTGATCGACCAGATCGCCGCCCAGATCGTCGATGATCCGCGCGACAGCGCGCTCTTCATACCGCTGGCCAACCTGCCCGCCAGCATTCCGGCTGAGGCGCGCGAGGCGCTGCAGGCGCGCGGTGCAGCCGTGATCGCCGATACGGTCATGCCCGCCATTGCGGGCCTGAGAGACTATTTTGAAAACACCTACATGCCGGCCGCGCGCGAGAGCATTGGCGTGTCCGAAGTGCCCGGCGGGCGCGCCTATTACCGCGCTCTGGTGCGCTATCACACCTCGCTGGATCTCACCCCGGAGGAGGTTCACCAGACTGGTCTTGCCGAGGTGGCCCGCATCCGCGCGGAGATGGACGATGTCATCGCCCGCACCGGATTTGAGGGCAGTTTTGACGAATTTACGCATTATCTGCGCACCGATCCGCGCTTCTACGCCCAGAGCGAGATGGAGCTGATGATGCGCGCCTCCTATCTCTCCAAGCTGGCCGATGATGCGATGCCGGCCGTGTTCAACCGCCTGCCGCGCCTGCCCTATGGCGTGCGCCCCGTGCCGCCTGCCATTGCGCCGAACTACACGACGGGCCGCTACTGGCCGGGCGACGCCGAAACGGGCCGGGCTGGCGGCTATATGGTCAACACCTATGCGCTCGACCAGCGCCCGCTCTATGAGCTGCCTGCCCTCACCCTGCATGAGGCGGTGCCCGGCCATCACCACCAGATCGCGCTCGCCCAGGAGATCGAGGACATGCCCGCCTTCCGGCGGCGCGCCTCCATCACCGCCTTCACCGAAGGCTGGGGGCTTTATTCGGAGTTCCTCGGCCTTGATATGGGCTTTTACGAAGACGCGTATGAGGATTTTGGCCGCCTCTCCTACGAGATGTGGCGCGCCTGCCGCCTGGTGGTCGATACCGGCATGCATTATTTCGGCTGGACGCGCGAAGAGGCCGAAAGCTGCTTCCTCGACAATTCCGCCCTCGCGCCCCTGAACGTCACCAATGAGGTGTCGCGCTATATCTCATGGCCGGGTCAGGCGCTGGCCTACAAGACCGGCGAGATCCTCATCCGCCGCCTGCGCAGCCAGGGCGAGGCGAGGCTGGGCGAGGATTTTGACCTCGCCGATTTCCACGACACGATCCTGGAAGAAGGCCCCCTGCCCCTCTCCTATCTGGAAAGCAAAATGGAAGCCTGGATAGCGGAGCAGGAGGGGTAGGAGGTTACCTCCGGGGTCCTCCGCCGGAGCGGTGGACCCGGCTACTCTGCTGGATGACAGCGCATGCTTCTAATACGTCCGGTGATCGTCACAAGCGGCGATGTACGTGTGAGTGGCGCGGTATTGGGGGCAGGGGGCGCTTCTCCCTTATGCAAGCGACCAGACATCACGTATGGTAGCGGTAGGAAGCATCAGCGCCTCTGAAGCAAGAGGCTATGGGGGTTCAATTTTTGATTGATCGGCTAAAAATCTGGATCAGCTCCAAGCCCTGGTTTTGGATAATCCGGACAAAATTTCAAAAAATCGCATTTATGTTCGAGCGTGAATTATATCAGCGCCGCACCTATGCATCCAAAGCACAAAGCAATGCTTGGATTATCGCATCTATTGTACAACGTGTATCAAGAATTCTTTTTCTTACAGCATCTTCATTGGCATTGATGATGGCTATAGAGTTTTATGCTAGAGATCGGCTTGAGTGGATGCCCAGTCTCAGCGACGCCGACCGAGCTTTCTTAACAGATCAACTTCGTCTGTACGCTCAAATATTGACGGGTATCTTCTCTATTTACTTCGCGACAATCGGAATAATTTTAAGTGCCGGGCATGCTCGGCTTCGGCGTGATATCATTCAGATGCTGACCAACGAGCAGGTCGGAAGCTTGTATTCTCAGGCATTGGTGCTGGCCGCTATGTTCTGCTTGCTAGCTACAGCTCTGCCGCTTATCGGATTTGAGCCTGGACAAATTGTATACATTATCGGGACAGCTTTAACTTTGCTAAGCGCCTTCGCCCTGTTTCCATTGGGTCAAAGACTGTTCAACTTCTTCGATCTCAATGTGCTTGTCCGGAGCGAGATACTCCCCAGCATTGCACGCCACATCGAAAATGCTGCAAATCGCAATGCTTCAATGTCGTTAGCCAACCATCACTCTAAGAGCGCACGCCGTGCTCTTGAGCAACTCACTTACATTGACGGTCGCCTCAAATTAGAAAGGGAGAGTTTAGAATACAATCTTCTTAGACTGACAGATAGTTATTCGACACTACTTCTACATTATCTCCACCACAAACATGCGATCAATCATGCAAGCTATTGGTATCCGCGGCGAAGGATGCATAAGCGTTGGTTTTTTGCCGGCGACACTGCAACCTCTATGGCCTTGGAGACGAGCAGTCAGGAAATGTTGATTGAAGACACACCCGACCATCAGTGGTTGGAAACTGAAATCGTCAACAAACTGGCAGGTCATATAGAGCTCGCATTTCAGGCCAACGACTTCAATCTTGCATTGAAGCTTCTCAGTCGCTTCTATACCCGCATATCTTCCTACGCGGCACAGTTTCATTTTGAAACTGGCATGCAAGAACTCAATAAACTCCAAAAGATCATCGAGCGAGCTTTTATTAATTCAGCTCTCTTAGAGAGCGACGAGACAAGAATGATGAAAATAGGTATAGCAGACACGTGGGCTGCATTAGGCAGCAATCTCTGCCAAGAAACTTTACGTCGAATGATAACTTTTGAGAAAAATCTAAAAGAATTCTTTGAGGCTGATGATTGGACCGAAGATTCATTAAAACGTTTACCTACTTTTTTGCAGGTCGATCTCGCATTAATCGTTGAGCGTATTGAGTTCGAGCAGAATATCGAGGGACAGCGCTTATCCAAACCAAAGTACGTCCAGCAGCTAGCGGTCCAAAAACTTCTGCAACACTACTCCAATATTCTGCCAGAGGTGTACAATTTCCACCACAAGATGGTTCCAAGTTTTGTCGCGACATTGATGAAGTTGGAAATGTCCGAGGCCGCTACACAGGTCACGTTGGCGAGCTTACACAACCACTGGAAGCTTCCAAAATGGATAGCCAATATAGCTGACCTTATAAGTCGGTACGGCGATTATGAGCACTATAAAGAAAACCAGTACCTGCTCCCAAATATCGACCTCACCGAAATGTCTACGCAGCTTGAATCGTTACGAGATGAGGCGTTGGCGCTTCTCGGCAATGGAGCAATGGTCGGTCATATTTTCGAGTCAGAAAGCAGTGATGAGCTTCCAGATCATTTTGGGCAAATTTACTTTGAACTGGCGGAAGCCTGCGTAAGAGCAATTGAGCAAAACGATGAAGAAAAACTCGACAAAATACTCCCAATGTTCGTGTCACTTGCCATCCTGGCGGCTAATTCAAAGTTTCTTGACCCGTCACTCGATCTAACAGTCGAGTTTCGACTTCATCTCATATCAACAGCGATCAACGATTTAGCGGCTATTTTGGGCTTCGCGATCCTCTATGGCGCTTACTTTAATAACGACAAGTTATTTGAGGGGGCGCTTGCAGAGTTCGATACTTGGGCTGAGCGTGCTCCCGACAAGCAGCAGCACTTGAAGCGTATGATCCTTCTGTCAAATCCATATAGCTTCAGTGTGAGCGCTTCCCCGAGAGGTTTGATCCGGACTAATTGGAAACTCTCGTTCGAACGACGCGCTAGGAATGATGGGTTCGGCGATCGGACTGGAATAGAGAGAGGCGACCCGCATCCGCACAAGACCGTAAGGGAGTTTCTGCGCTCATTTTCAGATGCATCCCATCTCTTCTTCGCCATGCACGTTGTCCCACAACTCGAAACCGTCGATTTTGAGATCGATCGCCGGATAACGGAATTAGCGCAGCGACTGCGCGACACCTCCGAAGAGATTCAAGATGAGGATCGTTAAAGCTCCACCACTGGCTCGCCATCTGCACGATGAGCAACCGGGCTGGGTTGATCGCCTCGTGTTGCGGCGTAAAAGCGACAGGCCGGACTTTAACCGCCGGATGTTTGACGAGGATTTTGCCAGGTTGTTCGGCTTTAGGGGTCGGGAGCGTGGCAATCTGTTTAACGTTGTATCCAGCGACGATGAACTTGCCCGAAAGCTATTGGCGAACGCAGACCCGCGATACGAACGCCGTTCTGTCGACCAATCTGTTCGAAAGCGGGTGGAGGACATCGCTCAGTCATTGGTCCGGTTTGGAGCAGCTTATTACTTCCTGCACGACAACCCGGATAGTGGCGAGATCCGCGTGAATTCGTTTGGGTCAGGGGATATTGGATATCTTTTTGGCAGGCATATTCAGTGGGTGCCTAAACGCTTGAAAAGGAACTGGGATCGAGAGGACGAAAAGGTTCCCGGCGAAATACGTCTCTTGGACTCAGCCAAAGTAATGCGCTTCGTGCTTCCTCACGGAATTAAGCGCATGCTCTCAGTTCAAAACAGGACGCTGGCTGTGCTGGATAGGCACGAGTTTAAACTAACCGAGTTCCAGCCTCAAGCTACGCACGAAAATCCAAATCCAACGAATCATTTCGATTTCGGCGTCTGGAGAAATACAAAGGATCGTGTGTTTTACCGGTCCACGCGGAGCACTGGTTGGAACGGCAGAAAACAGGACTCATCCAAGCGCTCGGATTTTTTCGACTGTCACAGACTAATTCGGTTTCGGCGAAACCAGCTTATACTACGAGACGACATATTCCGCCAACTTAGTTCAGAGCTTTCAAAAGTCGGCAGGTTTTACAATGCGGAGTTTACTGTAGATATATCGGGAACCGACAACTTACCTAGCATTAAAGATCTCAACGAACTTGAGGCTAAGCTGACCCGCGAGGAAATAGGATTCACCGAAGTCCTAGATTGTATTTTCGAACGTTGAATGACAGCCTGGCACTTCCAGTACGCGACGCTGCAAATGCAAGAGTCGCCATTCAGCCAACACACCTCCAACCACACCCATTCTACCCCAACCCACCCTGCAGGGGGATAACTCCACCCCTATCCCCCCATTTCCCGCCAATAGGGGGATAGATGCCGCCGGCGGGCATCTGCCCTCCTTGTGGCATTCAGGCAACACGGTGGAATCCGGGCCTTGGAACCGTGGAATCGGGGTGTGCGCACCCCTCATTTCGGGCCTGAAAACCCCTTAAAACGGGGATAGAGGCCCCGCCCCCTCTCGCCAGACGCAAAAAGGGGTGTTATCCGCCCCCCTATCCCCCATGGACAGGTGTGTCATGCCCGCTTTCGATCTTGCCCTTCTATCTGCCGCCTTTGTCACCTTTTTCGTGGTGATCGACCCCATTGGCGTGATGCCGATCTTTGCGGGGCTGACCCAAGGCACCAGCGCGGCCCACCGGCGCAAGATGGCCATCAAGTCGGTTCTTATCGCCACCATCATCTTGCTGGGCTTTGCCTATGGCGGGGAATGGCTGCTCTCCGCGCTGGGGGTGAGCCTTGATGCGTTCCGCGCGGCGGGCGGCGTTCTGCTCTTCCTCCTGGCGCTCGACATGATCTTTGAAAAGCGCACCGAACGGCGCGAGGACCGGGCCGGAAAACTGCACGGCGAGGGCGAGAGCGCGCCAGAGGATATCTCCGTTTTCCCCATGGCTATCCCCATGCTGGCGGGGCCGGGCGCGATTGCCTCCATCATGCTCTACATGTCCGGCTCTGGCGGGGACTGGGCGACGCAAGGCGTGGTTCTGGCGGCGATGGCGGCCAATCTGATCGTGTGTCTGGTGCTGTTTCTGGCCGCCGGTCCGCTGATGCGCGTGATGGGGGATACAGTCGCCGCGATGATCACGCGTATCCTCGGGGTGATCCTGGCCGCTCTGGCCGCCCAGTTCATCTTTGACGGGATCGCAGGCGCCTTGCTGGGCTGACGTTTATGGTCAATGCAGCGTAAACGCTGCGCACACTGAAATTTAGCCAGTTTCTGCCATTATCCTGCCTTCAGGGTGCAGGAGAAAAAGCGCCATGACACGGTTTCGCATCATGCTCTGGACTGCCTTTGCAGGCGTGCTAGCTCTCGGCCTCGGGGCCGGAGGGATGAGCCTTGCCAGCGGCATGGTGGATCAGGCCATCGCCTTTACCTGGCCGAGCGCGGGCGCGGCACTGGCCATCGCCCTCCTGATCCCGGCCGCGCGGCGCGAATAGGTTTTTGATAACAGCGTGTTAGCTGCGCCCTGAACCGGGCCCGTCATTCCACACAATGCGGTATAGATCAAAGCGCCGGTCGCGCAAATTGCGCACCGTGCCGGAGCGCCGGCTCTCGGCCAGATCATCTAGGCGCAAATCGGCCACCGCGATTGTCTCAACATTTTCAGAGGTTTCAGCCGCGATGCCATCGCGCGCAAACGGAAAGTCGCACGGCGTCAGAATGGCGCTCTGGGCGTAGTTGACGTCCATGTTTTCAACGTCCGGCAGATTGCCGACATTGCCTGCTGTGACGACGTAAAACTGGTTCTCGATGGCCCTCGCCTGCGAGCAATAACGCACCCGCAAATGGCCGGTGCGGTCATCGGTGGCGTAGGGGACGAACAATATGCGCGCGCCTTCATCGGCCAGGCGGCGGGCCAGCTCTGGAAATTCGCTGTCATAACAGATGAGTACGCCAATAGGCCCGCAGTCTGTCGGGATGGCGTGGACGAAATCGCCGCCCTTGATATTCCACCAGAAGCGCTCGTTCGGCGTGGGGTGGATCTTCTCCTGAGCGTGGACCGAGCCATCGCGCAGGAAGACATAGGCGACGTTCTGGATCTCGCCGTCATCGGTCTCGGTCGGGTGAGAACCACCAACGATATTAATGTTGTAGCGCACGGCCAGCTGGCTCATGAACTCCAGGAAGCGCGGCGTGTGGCGCGACAGGGCGGCGATGGATTCCTGCGGCGAGAGGCGCCGCTTTTCGAGCGATAAGAGCGCCACGGTGAACATTTCGGGGAAGACGCAGAAATCGGCCCGGTAGTCCGAGCAGACATCGACGAAATATTCCACATTGCGCTCGAACTCGCGCGTGCTTTCAACCGCGCGGGCCATGAACTGGACAGCCGCCACGCGCACGGTCTGCGGGTCGGGGCGTTTGCCGCCGGACGGCGCTTCAACGAATTTGGGATTGCGCCACACCATCAGCGAGGCATGGCCAAGAGAATCAGTATCTTCGGGGTAGTAGTTCTTCAGAACGCCCACCGGCTCAAAGCCCATGCGCATCTGGAAGTTGGAGACCGAGTCCTTCACCTCGCGCGCCTCGATGGCGGCCAGATATTCTTCCGGCGTGGGGTAGGCCTTGCGGCGGCGCTTATAGCCGGGCAGCCGCCCGCCAAAGACAACGCCCTTCAGCCCCCAGGCCTGGCAGAGCTGCTTTCTGGCATTGTAGAGCCGCTGGCCAATGCGCAGACGGCGGCGTGTCGGATCAACCGCCACCTCCATGCCGTAGAGCCACTCGCCATCCTCATCATGGCGCGCCGCATAGCCATTGCCGGTGATCTCCGCCCATGTATGCGGGCTCATCGCCAGCTCTTCGCTGATGATGAAGGTCGCACACCAGCCGACCACATCGCCTTCATATTCCACGAGAAACTGGCCTTCGGGAAAGGCCTGTATCTGGCCGCGTATCATGCCGGGCAGGTCTGGCGGCAGGTTGGGATAGGCCCGGTCCTGAAGCGCCAGAATCTCCGGCACATCGGCCAGCGTGGCATTACGTACGGTCAGTTTCGCGCTGCGGCGGGTATCGGTCATGAAAAATGGGGTCCGTATAGATCGGTGCGCCGATCCCGGAAAAAGCCCCAGGCGGCGCGGTGACGGTCAAGGAAGGCACGGTCGAAACGCGCAACCGCTACACCTTGTTCCGTCCGGTCCAGCTCGGACACCACTTCGCCGGTATGATCGCAGATAAAGCTGGTCCCGTAGAAGACCTGGCCGTTCTCGTCGCCCACCCGGTTCGCTGCGGCGATGGGCATCACGTTGGAGACGGCATGGCCCTGCATGGCCCGGCGCCAGCGCGCCGCCGTGTCCAGGCTGTCATCATGGGGTTCAGACCCGATGGCGGTGGGGTAGAGCAAGACTTCAGCGCCCAGAAGCGCCATGGCGCGCGCGGTTTCGGGGAACCACTGGTCCCAGCAAATGCCAACGCCGACGCGGCCATGGCGGGTATTCCACACCTTGAAGCCGGTATCGCCGGGGCGGAAATAATACTTCTCCTGATAGCCGGGGCCATCGGGGATATGGCTCTTGCGGTAGGTGCCGAGCGCCTTGCCGTCCGCGTCCAGCATGACCATGGAGTTGTAATAGCGCGGACCGTCACGCTCGAAGATGGAGACCGGGATCACCACGCCCAGCTCGGCAGCCAGCGGCTGCAGCGCGGTCACGCACGGATGCTCCAGCGCCGGGTAGGCAGTGCCAAACCAGCGCTCTTCCTGGCTGGTGCAAAAATACGGCCCCTGAAACAGTTCCGGCGGCAGGATCACTTGCGCGCCCTTGCCCGCCGCCTCGCGCACGAGGCTTTTTACCGTTTCGATATTGGCATGCATGTCTTCACCGAACGCGCCTTGCAGCACGCCCAGCGTAATCGCCGTGTCAGTCAAGATCAGTCCTCGTTAAGCTGGTCGAGCCAGTCGCCCGGCCCGTCGCCCGTGCGCAGGTCCATCACCGTCGGCCAGAGCCGCCACGGGGCGCTGGCATCGGCATTCCACAGCGCTATGTAGGCAAAACCGGTCGCCGGTTCCATGACTATCTGCGCTCCATAGCCCGACAGATAGCCCGAATGGGCGATGAGGGTGCGGTCCCCCCAGCGGTAAATGCGCCAGCCCAGCCCGTAATGAGTCTCCTGCACGCGCCCCGGGAAGCGCCGGTTCAGGCCTTGCGTCTCGCGCGGGGTCGCCACGTAAGGGGTAAACAGGCGCTCGCGGATTTCGGCCGGTATACCGCCCGTTTCGGAGATATGCGCCTGCGCCCAGGCCATCAGATCTTCCAGCGATACGATAGCCGCCGCAGCCGGTGCCACTGCATCGTAATTGCTGGCCGGGCTGCCGGGCGTGTCGGCGCGGCGTGCCCAGCCACGATGGGGCCGCGCCCAGCTGGCCGCGCGCGTCAGGTCGCGCTCGCCAAACCCGGCGGTCGTCAACCCGTAGCGGTCAAACAGGCGTCGGCGCACATTGCGCTCATAGCTGGAGCCGGTGGAGCGGCGCACCACTTCAGCGGCGCCGGAAAACACAATGTTCTGATAGGTATAGCACTCACCGACGGCGCAGACCGGGTCCAGCAGCGCCGTATCGGTAAGGATGGCGTCAATGGCGCGCCCCTCCTCCAGCCGGTTGTCATAGGCATTGCGTGGCAGGCCGGTGCGATGGGAGACCAGATCCAGCACGGTCGGCTGGCGCGAATTATTGACGCGGATCGTCTCCGGCGCCGGGTCATCAAGCCGGATGCGGCCCTCATGTTCCAGATGGGCCAGCAACACGCCCGTCATCGTCTTGGTCAGCGAGGCAGCACGGAACACGGTGCGCGGGGTGATGGGTTCACCCGAGCCGGCCGCCGTCTCGCCAGAGGTATAGATAAGCGCGGGGCGGCCCTGCTCGATAATGGCGACAGCCAGGCCGACCACGCGCCGTGAACTGGCCGCCTGGTTGAGGCGCACGATCACATCGTCCAGATAGGCAAGGTTGGAATAGAGCGACACGCGCGGTTCGCGCGGATTGCTGATCTGGGCCAGCGTCTCCGCCTCATCCACCAGGGTCGGCAAGAGGCGCTCAGGCGTGATTTCCCATACGAACTGACCGCCATCGGCAGGCACCGCCACCGGCACTACGCTGCCCTCACTGACATAGGCCATGTCGAGGGATTCCGCGATGGCCGCAGCTTCGGCCAGCGCCGCCTCCGCGTCCAGTTCGGGTGCGCTGGCGATGAACGGGGCCTCCGCCTCCGCGCCCGGCGCAGGCGCGATCCGGTAGATGGTTTCGCCCTCGGTCTCCGCAGGCGCGCGCTCTTCCGCGCCGGTCCGGCGCTCTGGCAGGTGACGTTCCGGCAGCACAGGCGCGCCGTCCAGCCCCATGCCTGCCGCTGCGCCGGCATCGGCGAGGGCATATACCGCCTCGCCCCCATCTCGCATTTCAGACACGCCGGCAGCTTCACGCCGCGCTTCGGCAGCGGCGATCAGCGCGTCGGCCTGCTCAATGGTCAGGCTGGCTTCAGAGGCGGGCGCATCATCGGCCGAGGCCAGTGCACTCGCCGTCAGCGCACGCAAGTATGGCGTGGGCGGCGCCGCACTGGATGCGGCCGCCATGGCAAGCGCAGCAAAAGCGTAGGCCGTATAGCGCATGGGATCACACCCGCGGCTGGTTGCACGTCACACAATGAAAGGACCCGCCGCCAGACAGGATATGCGAAGACGGGCTGGCCGCAAGAGTGTGCAACGCAAAGTAAGGTTTCAAAACCTCTAACGCCGCATCCGCGTGTTCATTAAACGATGGAATAACAACGGTTTTCGGCGAAATCACCCAGTTCATGTGAGAGGCGGCCTTTGGCTCGCCCTCCTCGTCCACAACCCGCCCCGGAGAGGGAATGCGCACCACTTTCAGCTTGCGCCCCTTCGCATCAGCTGCGCTTTCCAGCTGCCGGGCGATGGCATCGAAGATTTTTGCATTGGGATCATCGCTGCCGCTGGCGCTCTGGCAGGCGACGATGCCGGGCGCGATGAAGCGGGCGATATTGTCGACATGGCCATCGGTGTGATCGCCAATAAGGCCCTCATCGAGCCAGATGACGGTGCTGATCCCCAGCGCCTCTTTCAGCCGGCCCTCCACCTGCGCTTCGCTAAGACCCGGATTGCGATTGGCATTGAGCAGGCACTGGCGCGTGGTGATCAGCGTGCCCTCGCCATCAAACTCCAGCGCCCCGCCCTCGCAGACCAGATCGATCTCATTCAGCGTGGCCCCCGACAGTGCGGCGACGGCGAGGCCGATCTGCTGGTCGCCATCGAGCTCATACTTGCCGCCCCAGCCATTGAAGCGGAAACGCACTGCCTTCAGCTGGCCGTTCGACACCGCGAAGACTGGCCCGGTATCACGCACCCAGACATCGCCATAAGGATTGCGCACCACCTCGACGGTCTGCCCCAGACGGGCGCGGACATCGCGCTGCGTTTCCTCATTGGCCGCATGCACGGTGACGGCCTGGCCGCCGCGCACCAGATGGCTGACGAAGCTCGCAAACTCGGCGCGGGCGGGATCGAGATTATCCTCCCACAGATCGCCGTCGGCCGGCCAGCAGGTGTGGATCACGCTCTGGGCGGCAGTTTCGTGGGGAATATGGAGGGGAGTGGTCATGAGCAATCCGCGCAGCTGGCTGTGTAGAGCGTTGCCATACCATGCCCGTCAAGGCGTAGCGATGGGGTTAAGCGGGGCACCTCTTACTGAAACCCCTTAAAGCGCAAAGCGCTATCCGGGGCCTCTCTCCGCTTCATCCTGCCACAGGTCCCGGATGGCCCTGCGGGCCTCCGGGATTTCAGGTGGTTTTCAAAAGAAAAGGGCGGCTCAACAGAGCCGCCCTTCCCCTTGGTCTCAGAGCCGTAAAGGCTGGTTACTAGAACTCGTAACGCAGGCCGATGCGGATGCGGTAGAGCGACGCGTTCGGATTGGTCGCGACCGTCCGCGGCGTGAACGAATTGAACCGGTACTGGCAGGCCCCTTCGGTCGCACACACGATCGACGGGTCGTGGGCGGCGGAGTAGGCACCGGTGTTGTTGGCATTCGCCCGTGAGTTCAGCGGACGGAAGGTCGGGTCGCCCGTCTGTACAATATCAGCGTTCACGATCGGCGCAGCCGTCGAGAAGAACTGGTTCGAGGCATCCCCCGGCCGGCGATACTGACGGCCCCACTCATTGTTGAGCATGTTGGGGAAGTTCTGAACGTCAATCACAAGGCTGGCGCGGTTATTGCGGAACCGGTCAACACCCAGCGAGGCGAACGGCAGATCCTGCTGGATGCGCAGATCCCAGGACTGGCTCCACGGGGCCCGCAGGGAGTTACGCTCGAAGATCTGGCCGCGTGCCACACCGCGTTCGTCGATAAACTGATTGAACGCCGCCTGATCAAAGCCCGGCGCATAGCTGACACGCGGGTCGTTCAGGGTGGGAACGTACAGCAGATCGGTCTGCGCGGTATTGAGGTTCTGCACGGCGGAACGGCCAAACAGCGGGTTGTTGGCCGTATGACCGAAGGTCAGGCTGTAGGCATTTCCGGTCTGGACCTGGCCGAAAATGTCGAACCGTGTCGTCAGATCACCGAAGACCGCCGTCTCGTAGGAGAGGTTTAAGGTAAAGCTGTGCTCGGTCTCATAGTCAGAACGCGCCAGTTCAAGATTGTTGCGGTCGGCTGTTACCGCGCCATTGAAGTTCGAGATGGCAACCGACGAGCTGCCCGGGCTCTGGCTTTCAATGTCCTGATGGGCATAGGACACGTAGAAGCCGAAACCGTTTTCGAACTCGTTGGACAGCGACAGGGTGTAGATCCAGCCGCCACCGCCGCTGGTATTGGTCAGGCGGGTAGCGTTCTGCTCGCCGGAGATTGCACCCAGGTCGAGATAGATCGGGCGGCCGTCAGGAGCGACACCGATTGACGGGGTCGGGCCGTTAAGACGCGGAGCAATCTGGGCCAGGTTCTGCCAAGTATAGCCGTGGCGCGTGTCGGTGTAGATCACCTGGGCCTGAGCGATGTAGTTGCGGCCGAGATCGAAAGCGCCAAAGGCGAGGTCAAACTCTTGAGTCACCCCGAGCGAACCACGCCATTCTGACGGCAGGTTGAAGCCCGGATCAATCGTGTCGATCGGAGCCAGCGTTGTGGGATCGGCTGCCGCCACCTGGGCAATCAGGGACGCCGGAATGGTGAGCGGATCAACGCCGATGAAATCGCCGCTGAAGTCGAACTGCTGCGGCAGGAAGTTATTGCCGAACCATACTTTCGGATCAGCGCCGGAGAACAGGCCAAAGCCGCCCGTCACCGTTGTGCGGTCAAGCGCGTCCCAGCGGAAGCCGAAGCGCGGCATGACAATGTCCAGGCCTTCGAGATCACGGCGCTGGCTGGCACCATAGCGTGCGTCGAAATCAGCACGGCCGATAAGCGAGCGGCTGCTGACATAACGCTCATAACGCAGGCCATAAGTGATCTGGAGGTTCGGAAGGATCTGCCAGTCATCCTGCGCGAACAGCGTCAGGATATCGTAATCGAGTTCCGTGGCGCCTTCTTCGCGGACATTTGACTGAACGCCGCGATAGGAGACGCGGGCGCGGCCCTCGATGATGTCCTGATAGATATCACCGGTGCTGTGGTTGTTCTGCGTGCTGAACACGAAACGGCCCGAAGCGTCCTGCATGAACAGGTTATACACTTCGTACATCTCGTAGCCGCCACCGAAGCTGATCGTGTGATCGCCCCAGCGATAATCACCCTGCGCGTAGAACTGCCAGCGCTCGTCGGACAGTTCGTTAGCCTGACGCGAGCGGTCACATCCACCCAGAACCGTTGTGTTGCTGTTGACGAGACCGGCCAGCGGCGTGCCCGCCACAGAAGCAGCATTCAGGCCGACGATCTCGATCTGGCCGACATTGGTGCCAGCGTTACAGTTCGGCATGTTTTCGAACTCTTTGAACGATGCGCGCAGCGTCGTGGAGAAGTTCGCATTCCAGTCAGAATAGAGCTGGGCCGAATACGTCGTCACCCGGCGATCCGTCGGATAGTAGGTCGTATTGAAGTTGGAGCTGTTGTTATCACCGGCGGAGTCGAGGTCCTGGACGTCCTGGTAGGTGAATGAGAAGCGATGATCGTCGGTGATGTTCCAGTCAACGCGCGCGATGATGCGCTCGGACTCGGTCGGGCTGCCAAACACGGTCGGGCGCTCACCCACATCATAGCCTGTCCCAGCCAGGATCGCATCCCGAACAGCCGGGAAGAAGCCAGGCTGGATGCCGGCATTGGCGTCGTTGGACGTAAAGTTACGCGGCTGAGCGGTTTCAAAGCGCTCATAGCCCACAAAGAAGAACAGACGGTCGCGCAGGATCGGGCCGCCGAGCGTGAAGCCATACTCTTCCTCGATGAAATCGGCCTGCGCGACGTAGCTGTCAAACGCCGTGTTGCCGATGAAGTCATTGCCCGAGCGGTAGTAGTAGGCCGAGCCGGAGAAGTCGTTCGAGCCCGATTTGGTGACGACGTTCACGATACCGCCTTGGAAGCCGCCGGCGAACACCGAGTAATCGGTCGCGGCAACGGACACCGCTTCGATAGCGTCCAGCGAGATCGGTGAGCGGTTGGTGCCGAAGGTACGTGAGCTCAGGCCGAAATCGTCCTGCTGCAGCACGCCATCAACGGCAAACGCGTTGAAGCGCGGGTTGGAGCCGGCGATCTGAAGAACGCCCGGGCCGCCAGATG
Source organism: Glycocaulis sp. (assembly GCF_051859565.1). Classification (GTDB taxonomy): domain Bacteria; phylum Pseudomonadota; class Alphaproteobacteria; order Caulobacterales; family Maricaulaceae; genus Glycocaulis. The sequence goes on along the minus strand of NZ_JBHYFK010000002.1, from coordinate 268,858 downwards.
CGTTCGTGAGCGGGTCACGCGACAGCAGAGAGGAGATATCGCGGCCATAGGCAGGCTGGTTGAGAATGTCACGGGCGGTGAAGGACGAACCGGCGCCGTTGTTCAGGCTGATCGCCGAGGTGGCCGTACCGGATACGACGATCGTCTCGACGTTTTCGATCAGGCGCAGCGAGGCGCGCACCGGCGGGTTGACACCTGGAGCCAGGTTCAGGTTGTCAACCAGATCGCCTTCATAACCGGCGGCGTCGACCGTGATCCGGTAAGGACCGCCCACGCGCAGGCCCGAAGCGGCGAAGTTGCCGTTAGCGCTGGTGGTGGCAACCGACACGGTGGAGGTCGGGACGTGAATGATGGTCACCGACGCATTCGCAACCGGAGCGCCGTTCTGGTCCACAACAGTGCCGCGCACCTGAGAGGCGGTCTGCTGGGCGTGTACGGCGGCAACCGGGGCCATCGCGGCGAGCGCGGCCACAGAAGCGCCATAAGCGAGCTTCTTGAAGAGTTTCATGGGATAGGTCCCCCTGGATCGACCAAAATGAAGCGAAGCCCGCCGGAATACGGGCGTTCGGGGGACCGCTTACGGGCGGTGGGAGTCGGTTCGGTGACACAAGTGTGAAGGTTTTATTTCAATGCTACCGGTTTATTAACAGCGCGTTAGGGTGCATACGGACACTGTAACAGACGCACAGCCACGCAAATTCAAGGCTCTGCAGGCATTTCCCGCCGCCGGTTGTGCTTTTGAGGCATCCGCTGACGGATGCCGGACTGGACCGGCGTTGCAGCGACATCTCAGGAACCGTGACTTCTGCGCAACGCCTCTCGTCACCCGCCTCCCATCACCGCTCCCTGCAGCAATAACCGCAAGCCAGGTGCGCTGGTCGCCCATACGCTCTATGTAGGTTGGACCTTGAACATTCCTGCCTGCCCGGCCCGACACGATAATGACCCTGCTGCATGCCTCCCTGACCGATCTGACAACGCGACGGCTCGTCCTGGCGGCAGGCCTGTTTGGCCTGTTATTGCTCACCGCGCGGATCATCGGGCTGATCGTCAACCCGTCCAGCCTCTATGCCGACGAGACGCAATACTGGGTGTGGTCGCGTGATCTGGACTGGGGCTATTTCTCCAAGCCGCCGCTGATCGCCTGGATCATCGCTGCCACCACCGCCGTCTTCGGTGATTCGGACTGGGCGATCCGGCTCGCCGCGCCTCTGCTGCATACCGCAACCGCGCTGCTGCTGGCGCTCAGCGCTGACCGGCTGTTTGGCCGGGCCGTAGCCGCATGGACCTTCATTGCCTGGATCACCCTGCCCTCGGTCTGGCTGTCAGCGGCGGTCATTTCCACCGATGCGGTGCTGCTGACCTGCTGGGCGCTGGCGCTTTACGGCTTTGTCCGCCTGCGCGACGGCGCGGGCTGGAGCGCTATTCTCCTGCTGGGCGCCGGGTTCGGCTTTGGCATGCTGGCAAAATACGCCATGGGCTATTTCGCTGCCGGGCTGGCGCTGGCGGCCATTCTCGACCCGGTCTCGCGCCGCGCGCTATTGCGCCCGCGCCTGCTGGTGGCGGGCGCGCTGGCCCTGCTCATCATGGCACCAAACCTCATCTGGAACTGGCGTAATGACTTTGCGACCGTCTCCCACACGGCGGCCAATGCCAACTGGGGCGGAGACATGTTCAACCCCGGTGAGGCCATCACCTTTCTGATTGACCAGATGGGCGTGTTCGGCCCGGCCTTCTTCATCGCGCTTGGTGCCATCATCGTCATGCTGGCACGCCAGTGGCGCAAGGGCAGCGCCGACCCGCGCCTCATCGTGCTGGCCTGTTTCTGCGTGCCCGCCATTCTCGTCGTGACGGGGCAGGCCTTCTTGAGCCGCGCCCACGCCAACTGGGCGGCCAGCGCCTATGCCGCCGCGACGATTATCGTGATCGCCGTGCTGCTGCAGGGTCCGCGCTGGCGGCGCTGGGTGCTGACCGGCTCGGTTGCGCTACACACACTTGTCGGCGTGACCTTTGCCACGCTCGCCATGAGCCCGGCCCTGACCGAGCAGGCAGGCCTTGCCAACGCGTTCAAGCGCGTGCGCGGCTGGCCGGAAACCGCAACTGCCCTGGCGGAAGCCGTAGAGCGCACCGGCGTCGAGACGCTCGTCTTCGATAACCGCAATGATTTCCACCAGATGCAACGCTATGGCGGGGCCATCAATGCCCGGTTCTTCATGTGGATGCGCTATGCGGGCGTTACCAACCATGCCGAGCAGGGCTGGGCCCTGCCAGCAGGCTATGACGGCCCGGTCCTGATCGCGTCAGAACGCCCGCTGGAAGTGCCGGTCATGGCGTTCGACTTTGAAAGTCTCGAGCGCGCTGGCGATATCCGCATTGATCTGGGCGGCGGGCGCGAGCGCCACTACCAGCTCTTCATCGCAGAAGGCTACCGGCCTGTCGTCAGGACCGACCAGTTCGAGGATGCGGTCCGCCTGTCTCGAGAGGCGCGCGACGCAGCCCTTCAGTAACCGCCCGCCTCATTGCCCCAGATTTCGCGCAGGCGCTGATCGCGCCGGCAGCCAAAGCGGTAGCGCTGATAGCGGATCGGATTATTCGCCGCATAGTTCTGGTGATAGTCCTCCGCTGGCCAGAAGGTTTCAGCCTCGCGGATACGCACCGCCAGCGGCTGGCCGAAGCGGGCCTCGACTTCGGCGGCGCTGGCCTCGGCAGCGGCGCGCTGCGCCTCATCAAGCGTGAAAATGGCAGGCGCATAGGCCGCCCCCCGGTCGCAGAACTGCCCGCCCCCGTCGAACGGATCGACATTGCGCCAGTAGTGATGAAGCAGCGCCTCATAGCTGACGATCTGCGGGTCATAGATGATCTCGACCGCCTCGACATGGCCGGTATTGCCATTGACCACCTGACGGTATTCGGGATTCTCCACATGCCCGCCAGTAAAACCGGAGACCACGTCGATCACGCCGTCGAGCCGTTCAAAATCAGCCTCGGTGCACCAGAAGCAGCCAGAGGCAAGGATCGCGCGCGCCTGACCGTCCGGCAGGGCGGCGGGTTCGCCAGCCTCTTGCGCGGTTCCGGCCGGGCTGTCGGAACAGGCCATCAGGAAGGCTGCGGCAATAAGGGCGAGCAGGCGCATGGCGGCATCCTTCGGGTCAGCTGACAGTGAGTAAATGACGCAGACTGCCGTCAGGGAAAGCCCCGCACGCGAAATTGTGACACGCAAGGCGGGATCAGCTGATACCGCCCAGCTCCTCCAGCCCCGCCGCCAGGGCAAGGTTCTGCACCGCCTGCACGGCGGCGCCTTTCAGGAGATTGTCGAGTGCGCACACCAGCGTCGCATTGCGTCCGCCCTCGCCCACAGACCAGCCGCCGATCACTGCGCCCGGAATATCCTGCCCGTCACGGATTTCGGGGATGGTGTCAGAGAGGCGGATCAGCTTTTCGCCGCCATAGGCCGCCACGTAGCGGCTTTTGAGCGCTTCCAACGTCACCGGGGCGGCAAAGTTCAGCTGCGCGGTCAGGGTGATGCCCCGGAAGAAGGACGCGACATGGGGTGAGAAGCGCACTTCGTGGGCCAGATGACGGCTCATCTCACGCTCATGCATATGGCCGGTGAGGCTGTAGGGCATGAGATTGTCGCGAAGCGCTTCGACATCATTCTTGCGGCTGGGCGTGGTGCCTGCGCCGGAATAGCCCGACACGCCGAACAGATGCGCCGGACCGCTCAAGAGATCACGCACCGGATGCACGCAGAGCTGGCCCGCCGTGGCGTAGCAGCCGGGATTGGAGATGCGCGCCGCGCCTTTCAGGCGCTCCCGGCCGTAAAGCTCGGGCAGGCCATAGGCCCAGCTGCCGTCAAAGCGGTAATCCGCCGACAGATCGACCAGGATCGTGCCCGGCGCTGCGGCTTCAATCGCCGCCACATAGGGCGCGGCTTCGCCATTGGGCAGCGCCAGTATCACCGCGTCCGCACCGCGCGCAGCCACGTCTTCCGGCCCCATCGCCTCGAAGATCAGCCCATCGCGGGCTTCAGGCGCGAGATTGGATACCGGCTCACCCGCCATCGCCCGCGAGGACGCGAACACCAGCCGCATATCGCTACGGCGCGACAGGATGGCGATGAGCTCCTTGCCGGTATGTCCGCGCGCGCCCACAAGACCGACCGTCAGCATGGCCCTAACTCCTCAGCGTCGGCGGCAAGGCAGCGATGCGTTCCACCATGGCCGGAATGCGCGACAGATCATCCTCCCCGCGCCAGAACACCGTCCAGTGGCCGGTCTTCACCGCGCCATGGCAGGTGGCAAAGTAGAACTCATTGACCGGATTATCGGTGCGCGAACGCCAGTAGAGGCGCGGCGCATAGGCGATCAGCTTGCGCCATACCGCCCCGCCCAGCCCCTCGCCGCGCGCATCGTCCAGCACGGCAAACTTGTCGAGATAGATGACATCATCAAGCCGCGAGGTGATCGCCGCGGCCCGGTAGCTCTCGGTGACAAAGGCGCGGTCAAAGTCCAGCCGGTCGAAATACCCCTCCACCAGCTTGCGCCCGAAAGCCTGTTCAATCAGCGGGGCCGCACGCGCCGTGTCGAGATCGGCCTTGGCCGTGATCTCCAGCATGCGCTCGCCCTTGCGCACCAGCGTGCCGGACCCGGCGTGGGTGAAGAGCTCCTTGGCGAGTTCCCCCGGACTGGTGATCGAGACCGAGCTGGACAATGGCAGATCATCAAGCAGACGCTTGATCTCTTCCATTTTCAGACGCATCCCGCCCGACACCCAGTCCGCACCCATCAGCTCGTCAAAATCGGTGGCGAGGTTGATGGCCGAGATGGCTTTGCCCGCCTCGTCCAGCAGCGCGCCCGTGCCCGTCAGGAACACGATCTTGTAGGGCTGGAGCGCGTGTACGAGCGCGCGCACGGCAGCATCGGCATTGATATTGACCATGCGCCCGTCGGCCGTATCGCCAAGACAGGCCAGGATCGGCGCCTGCCCGGCGCGCGCAGCCGCTGCAACCAGATCAAGGCGCACAGCCTTGGGATCGCCGACGCGCCCAAGCTCCGCCTCATCCATCAGCTCGGCTTCAAAGACGCCGGAGGGAATAGCGGCTGCGCGCCCGCCGCAATCGCGGATCGCCTGCACCAGTTCGAGATTCACGCGCGTCAGCGTATCGCGGATCACGGGGATCGCTTCGGGCGGGGTCACGCGCAGGCCCTGCTTGCGCACGGTCTCGATGCCCGCCTCGGCCAGCGCCTTGTCGAGCTGCGGACCGCCGCCATGCACCACGATGGGAGCCAGCCCCACCGTCTGCAGGAAGGCGAGCGAGGCCGAGAGCGCGGCCATGTCCTCTTCCATCACCGCGCCGCCGACCTTGATGACAGCGAAACGCTCCTGATCGAGGCGCGAGAAGCGGGTCAGATACTCGCGTATCTCCTTGCCGTCGCGCATCTGGGAGAGAAGCTGGACAATGGCCGAGCGTACGGGAACAGCGGCCCCGCCGCGTTCATTTGCCGAATTACCGGCTGCCTGATCGATCACGCTGCCCCTCCTTTGACGAGGGCTTCCATGATCGCCTTTTGCACGTGCAGGCGGTTTTCCGCTTCCGCCATACCGATAAAGGCCGGCGAATCCACGACAGAATCCGCAATCTTCACATTGCGGCGCATGGGCAGGCAGTGGCTGACGACCGCCTTGTCCGTCATCGCCATCTTGGCATCGTCGATCATGAAGCCGGCACCCTTGGCGCGGTAGGGCGCTTCACCGTCCCACTGGCCGAAAAAGGGCAGCGCGCCCCAGCTCTTGGCGTAGACGGCGTGCGCGCCGCTATAGGCCGCCTTCACGTCGGTGGTGACGGTAAGCGACGTACCGGCATCACCGCAGAATTTCTCTGCCGCATCCATGTAGCGCTGATCGAGGCGATAGACTTCGTCGGGGATGAGCAGGCGCACATTCATGCCAAACTTCGACGCAATCAGCAGCGCGGAATTGGCCACAGCGGTGTTGAGCGGTTTCGGGTGCGGCACCCAGGTGAGGAGAAACTCCTTGCCGCGCACATCGCCGATAGCGTCCTGCAGCGCCATCATATGCGCTAGCTCCTGACAGGGATGGACGATTGTTTCCATGTTGATGACAGGAACCGTGGCGTATTTCGCATACGCCATGATCAGCGGATCCTCGCGCTCGGCCGTCCAGTTCTCAAACTTGGGGAAGCAGCGGATCGCGATGAGATCGACGTAGGACGACAGCACACGCGCGGCTTCCTTCACGTGCTCTTCTGCGGTGCCATCCATGATGGCCCCGTCCTCGAACTCCACCGGCCAGGTGCCGCCACGCGCATCCAGCACAATGGCATGGCCGCCCAGCTGGTGCGCGCCAAGGTCAAACGAGGTGCGCGTGCGAAGCGACGGGTTGAAGAAGACCAGCGCGATGGACTTGCCTTTGAGGGCATCGCCTTGTGGGCTTTCGCGGTATCGGCGCGCGCGGTCGATCAGGGCCTGAAGTTCTTGTCTCGACCAGTCAGCGGTAGACAGGAAATGCCGCATCGTTTCACGCGCCTCCCTTGGGCGTTGGAAAGCTCACGCGTTTAGCGCTCATTGCTGCGTTGCGCAAACGGGTGTGTGAGCGGGAGGTGGTCGTTGATCTTGTTTCCTGATTAGCCAGCAGTTGAACCCCCGGAAGCCCGCAGGGCTGTCCGGGGCCTCAGGCCAGTTCTGCCAGAGGTCCCGGCTCGCGCTGCGCTTGGCCGGGGTTTCAGCGCTTCGTTGAACCGTTCACGGGCTGCCCTGCACTGCGGCAGTCAGAAGCTCGCCGGCGTCTCGCACCTCCTCCACCTCCCCGCGTGCATCAGCGTCCAGCGCCGCGATCAGGGCCGCATCGCGGTTATAGATGTCGTGAATGAAGCGGACATGGCCGAAACGGTCCGACACAGCGGTAAAATAGAGGATGTGGACGGGGATGTGATTGCGCAGCCAGACGCGGCGCGTGCGGCCATTGTCAAAGGCCTCCTCCATCGCCTCGCGCGTCCAGCCCGTCTCGCCCTGCAGCACCCACCAGGCGAGCTCGCGCGGCTCGTCGACGCGTACACAGCCAGAGGATTCATTGCGCTGCACCTGATCGAACAGGGCGCGATGGGGCGTGTCATGGATGTAGATATTGTGGATGTTGGGGAACATGAATTTCACCTCCCCCATCGAATTGCCGCGCCCCGGCACCTGAATGACGCGGTAGCGCCCGTTTGCCCAGTCCGCCTGCGACGGGCTGATGACCCCGCCGGTCGACTGGTCCACCAGCCGGTAGCCCGATGCCAGCGCATAGCCCGGATTGGTCTGGAAGCGCCTGAGCCAGGGCGCGCCGAGGTTGGTGGGCGTGTACCAGACCGGATTGATCTCGATAAAGGTCATGTCCTCGGAGAAGACCGGCGTGCGGTTATAGCCCCGCCCGATCATGGAGCGGTGCACCCGCTCCACCTGCCCGCCCGACCACGCTTCCAGCCGGTAGTCGGCGAGGTTTACCCGGATATGCCGCTCGCCCAGATCACGCGGCACCCAGCGCCAGCGCTCCAGATTGGCGCGCACCTGATCGAGCCGGTGACGCGGCGGCGTATTCAGCTCACGCAGGGTGCCAGGCCCCACGACTCCGTCGGTGGCCAGATTGTGCCGCGCCTGAAACCGGATCAGAGCCGTTCGCAGCATATCGTCAAACGGGGTGCCCGGCGGCGCGAGTCGCGCCAGCAAGCCTTCCTGATGCAGGCGCGCACGCAACGCATCCACCCGCGCGCCGCTATCACCAAGCTCCAGCCTCGGCCCGTCCGCGATGAGTGAATGGGCACGCAGCAGCGCATGGCGGCGGATCAGCTCGCGGCGCAAGGCCATATAGTCAGGGTGGGAGGGGCTGAACCCCTCCAGCGTGGCAAACACGGCATTCTCGCGAAGGGCTGTCGCCATCGCCATGTCGAGGTCGAGCCTGCGCTGCGGCGCGGTCCAGTCCGGCTCCAGCTGGCGCGGGTCGATACGGCCAATCGCAAGGTCCCGCGCGAGCGCCGTGAAGCCTTCACGGGCCAGGGCATCGCGTTCCGGCCCCGCGCCTAAGGCGACTACCGCTTCGGGTGCAGGGTAATGGCCCGGTGTCAGCCCGTGCGTCCACGCCTCGCTCAACGCATCGGCCAGATCGGCGATGTGGCTGTCGCTCCACGCCTGACGCGAGTGCGCTGGACCTGTGACGGCAAGCACCAGTGCGCACAACGCTGACATCATGAAAAAGGCGCGTGCGCCCATATCACCCCCCTCGGCCGCGCCGGCGAGGTTAACAAGACGTTGCCGCGATGAGAACGGGAAATATACCCGGCAACAGGAAACCCCCGGACGTTTCCGCCCGGGGGTCCTTGAAGTCCGTCTTGGGACAGCGTGCCCGTATTATTCCGGAGCGCCGTCCTCAGGGTTTTCCTCGGTGGCCTCTTCCCAGGCCTCCTCAGTTTCCTCGGCCCACTCCTCGACCTGATCGGTCGTGTCGTCCCAAGCCTCTTCTACCGGGTTTTGCTCCTGAGTGCCCAGCGCCTCATCGATTGCTTCACCCGCTTCTTCTGCCGGACCCTGCTGCTCACAGGCGGCCAGAATCGCACTTGCAGCGAATGCAGCCAGAACAAACTTTTTCATCGTCAACTTCTCCATCAGTGACCTGTCCATCAGGGAGGCCGGCGGCGCTATTCGTGCCCCGGTTTTTTGCAGCCCCGCGGAATAACCGCAAAGGAAAGCCAACAGCTTATTGGCTTCCCGTCAAGCAATAACAGGGTGTACCGCCCGGAAATCGCCGTCAGCAACGCCGGGAATAAACGCACGCCTGCCGCATTTGGTTGCAGCCCATTTGCTGTAAACAGCATTCACCGGCCTTACAGTTTTGTCATCCCGGCATGGTGGACGCCGCGCGCTATGGCCCGCGCCAGACAGTCCGCTGCCAGATTGCCAAGCCGGGCAAGGAACAGGGGCGCAGGATCCGGCAGGCAGGCCCGCCCGGTCGACGCCACGAACACCACATCACCATCAAAGGGCGTATGGACCGGGCGAATCGCGCGCGCCAGCCCGTCCTGCGCCATGATGGCGACCCGTCTTGCCTGATCGGGTGTCAGCGCCGCATCCGTGGCAATGATGGCAAGCGTGGTGTTGGTACGCAGGCCAGGATTGAACTTCGCCCCGCCCCAGTCTTCCAGATCATCCAGCGGAGCAGGCGAGCAGCCCAGCCCGCCAAACTCGCTCTCCCGCTCAAACGGCGCGGCCCAGTATTGCTGCGTTCCGGGCACCTGCACCGAACCGAAACTGTTCACGCACACAAGCGCGCTGACCATGTAGCCATCGCGCGATTTAGCGCTGGCAGAGCCGGTTCCGCCGGGCAAGGCCCCGGCCCTTGCGCCAAAACCCGCCCCGGCACGGCCAAGGCGTACGGGCGCGCGGCGGCCGGCATCGTCAAGCGCGGCGCGGCCCAGCCGCGCATAGGGCGGTTCGCCGCCCCAGTCCTTGTCTCCGCCATTGGCCAGATCATAGAGAATCGCCGCCGGCACGATGGGAGAGGCCGGCACGCCCGGCTGGGGCATCAGCGCATAGCCACGCCCTTGCGCGCCCAGCGCCGCGCATACCGCGTCCGCTGCGCCCAGCCCGTACACCGAACCGCCTGACAGCACGATGGCGTCCACGCCTTCCACCAGTCCGCCGGGGCGCAACACATCACTCTCGCGCGTGCCGGGGCCGCCGCCGCGCACATCGATGGCGGCAATCGCCGGTTCGTCGAACAGCACCAGCGTAACCCCGGTACGGACGGTCTCGTCCTCGGCCTGTCCGACGCTGAGCCCGGCTATGTCAGTAAGGTCGTTGTGCATTGTTCGCGCTCCTGCTCGGCGGCGGCAGCCTAGCCGCATCTCAAAAGCAGACAAAAGAAAACCCCCGCAAGGCGGACCTTGCGGGGGCAGAACCGTCCAGTGACGGGAGGAGAGCTTACCAGTTCACGCGGACCCGGCCATAGACGTAGCGGCCGTTAAAGCCAGCCGGCGAGAAGCTGGAGAACGGCAGGATACCATCGAAGTTCAGACCCGCAGGAACATTGTCCGGGTAGGTGTCGAACAAATTGTTGGCACCCAGCGCGAAGTTCATGCGGCTGGTAATGTCGATATTGCCTTCAAGGTCAATGACCCACTGTTCGGACAGTTCCACATCGCTGGCCGCCGCCGTACCCGGCGAAAGCGTTTCACCAAAGCGCGTGGCGCGGACAAACCCGCCAAGGCGGTCACGCGACCAGTCGAGGCCGAGGATGAACTTGTCGCGCGGCGTGCCCTCTTCCAGACGCAGGGTGGACTGGCGCCCGAAGATTGTCGGCGGCGGGGTCAGCGAGGACAGCACACCGGTTGACTGGATATTGCTCAGTTCCACCGTGTTGTAGTTATAGCCGAACGTCGCATTGAACTCGCCGATATTTTCCACCGACCAGCCATAGCTGGCTACGATGTCCACGCCTTCGGTCGTGCTGTCCGCCGCGTTCAGGAAGAAGCGGGCCGAGGTGACACCGGCCGGCAGAATGGCTTGTACGGCCGGCGAGTTCAGGTTTTCCGACAACAGGATGCGGTCATCGATCTCGATGCGGTAAGCGTCGATGGTGAGCGCGAACCCGCCCGTGGCGAACACGGCGCCGAGCGAGTAGTTCACGCTAGTTTCAGCTTCCAGCGGGGTGGCACCGAGCGCGATGGCAACCGGGCTGGAGACCGGGAAGGTGCCGGTTTCAAACGGCACGCCGCCGGTGAATACCGTCGCGGTCGAGGTGAAGAAGGACTGATGCAGGGACGGCGCACGGAAGCCCGTGCTGACCGAACCACGCAGCGCCAGCGCATCGGTGAGTTCGAAGCGGGCCGCGAGACGGCCATTCAGCGTGTCACCGAAATCAGAATAATTCTCATAACGGGCTGCAGCAGAGACCGTCAGGCGGTCGGTGAGATCAGCCTCCAGATCGATATAGGCGCTGAAGGATTCACGGCTGGCATCCACCTCGTTGCTGGGCTGGAAGCCGGGGAAGACCTGGCTGCCCGGAGCGCCCGGGAAAGCGCCCTGTATGTAGGAGCCCGGCTCACCCGCACCGATCTCGAAGTTTTCAAATCGCGCCTCAAGGCCCAGACCCACATTCAGCGGACCGGCAAAGGCGTCAACCGCATACTGGCGGACAAGATCGAAATTGGCCACGGCCTGGCTGTAGGCCAGCCGGCCGGCATAGAATTCGGTCGGGCTGGCAGCGCCAAGCGTGGTGTTGAGCGTGTCCCTGATCGTATAGTCAATCTGGTTGCGGCCATAGACAAGGCTGGCATCAGCCGACCACTCGCCCAGCTGTGCACGCAGGCCCCCGCCAACCGAGTAGTCCTCCACTTCCGGCGCGATCAGCGGCAGGAAGCCGTCCGGGTAAACGGCCAGCACATTTCGGGGATCCAGCGCACGGCGGTAGAAGCCAGCGGAGTCTGCTTCGCGGTTCTGATAGCTGGCAAAGCCGTAAAGCTCATTGCCATTGGCAAATGGAATACCGGCATTGGCCAGCAGGGTGATGTCACGCGCGTTCGGGTTGCCGAAGCGGTGATTGAGTCGGTTGAAGCTTGCCTCGCGCGGATCACCCGCAGCCGGGTATTGCTGGCGCGGATCGGGACCGGAGCGGTTGGTCGCGCTGCGGTCACGGAACTCACCCGAAATCGTCAGGAAGCCGTCGGCGCCAAGCGGCAGGCCCGCCCAGGCGGCGGCTGTGAAGGTCTCGCCGTCGCGTTCGTTCCGGTCACCGCTGAGCAGCGGCACGGTCGTCACGTTCTGGCCATAGGTGAAGGTGGCGCCTCCGCCTTCACGCGCTTCGCGCAGGCGCACATTGATGACGCCGGCAATGGCGTCCGAGCCGTATTGTGCCGCTGCGCCGTCGCGCAGCACTTCCACCGCGCCGATGGCACTGGTCGGGATGGTGTTGAGGTCAACCGCTGCCGAACCCCGGCCCACCGAGCCGTTCAGGTTGACCAGCGCGCTGACATGGCGGCGCTTGCCGTTAACCAGGGTGAGGGTCTGGTCAGGGCCAAGGCCGCGCAGGGTCGCCGGGCGAACACTGTCAGTGCCGTCGGTGAGAGAGGGCTGCGGGAAGGAGAACGATGGCACGGCATAGTTCAGCGCCACGTTCAGCTCGGTCGAGCCATTGGCTTCCAGCTGCGCGTTGGAAATGACATCCACTGGCGCAAGCGTCTGCAGCGCGGTGCGTCCTTCAGAGCGTGTGCCAGTGACGACGATTACCTCTTCAGGTGTGCTGGCCGGTTGCTGAGCGAGGCCCGCACTGGCCGCAACCAGTGCAATCGCGGTGCTGGTGAGTAGTGTTTTCATGGGTCCAATCCCCTTTTTTGATCAGTCGGTGAAAAGTGCCGCCGGCTAACGCTGCAGCGCAGCAATCCGGTGGTTATACCGTCCAGAATGTCCGTACATTGTGTTGAGCGTGGACGGTTTCCAGTCAGTCGGAGCCGGTCGGAAGCCAAGCCCCTGTCGATGTAACAATTTTGCGACACATGCCGTCATGGACGGAAAAGGAGCGCGTTGAGCGAAGAATATCTAACTGCATGCTGGCGCCCCTCAAAAAAATCCCCGCCCCCGCACTGCACAATCGACAGGCTGAGTGAGAACTTGTAGACAAAAGGCCCGTTACACAGCGCGAGCGCAATCGAGCGGACCTAGGGATGGCATTAGAAAATCTGAATGATGGAGATCTGACCTCTTCTGCGCCGCAGCCGCTCCTGCCGCTGAACGCCTTACGCGCCTTCGAGGCAGCCGCCCGGCGCGGCAGCCTTGCTGCAGCTGCGAGAGAGTTGGGCGTCACACCAGGCGCCGTATCCCAGCAGATCCGGCTTCTGGAAGATGTGCTCAAGACCCGCCTGCTGGAGCGCACCGGGCAGGGCGTATTGCTCACCGTGGAGGCCGCCGATGCGGCGCCCTATCTCCACGAGGCCTTTGCCAGTCTTGCCGAAGCCAGCGCGCGGTTGCGTTTTGCAGGCGCCGCACCTGCTCGGGTGCGTCTGGGGGTTCCCGGTGCCTTTGCCGCCGCCTGGCTGGCCCCGCGCCTTGCCCGGGCGGGACGCAGTGATGTCAACCTGATCAGCGATCCCGGCACGGACGATCTGGACCGTTTCCGGCTGGATATCGAAATACGCTTTGGCGACGGGCAATGGCCGGGCTATGCGGTGCGCCCGCTATTGTCCGAAAGCCTGATGCCGGCCGTCGCGCCCGACCTGCTGGAGCAGTGCGATGGCGACTGGCGCAAGGCCGTGCTCGCCCTGCCGCTCATTCATGACACGACCCCGGCACGCGATCCGTCCCAGCCCGACTGGCAGGTCTGGCTGGCGCGCCGCGGGTTGAACCGGCCCGATCTCGCCCAAGGCGATCATGTCAGCGCGCCCGATCACGCCGTGCGGGCGGCGGTATCGGGGCGCGGCGTGGCGCTGGTGCGCGCCTCGCTGGCCGAAAACGCCGTCGCGGAAGGGCGCCTCATCACCCTTATCGCCGACGGGGTGACGCCGCTCTCCTGGCGCTATCATCTATTGTCACCCGAAGGACGCCCGCTGAGCCGTGCGGCACGCTCGCTCGCCAGCTTCCTCACCGAAGAGGCAAGGCCCTTTGAAACAGCCGGGGTCTAGCCAAACCCGCTGCCACGCCACACTTTCCACCAGACTGACTGAAAAAGAGAGACCGTCCATGCATCTGAACCGCTTCCTGCTTACCGCCGCCCTGCCCTTTGCCCTGATCGCCTGCAGCGGCGATGACAGCGCGCAGCAAAGCACTTCAGGTCCGGTTACAGGCGGTGAGGAAGCGATGGTCTCTGCCGCCCACCCGCTGGCGGTGGAAGCCGGTCTGGATGTCTTGCGCCAGGGCGGCGATGCGGTCGATGCCGCCATTGCGGTGCAGATGGTGCTGGGTCTGGTCGAGCCGCAAAGCTCCGGCATTGCGGGCGGGGCCTTCATGGTGCGCTATGACGCACAGTCCGGCACCGTCACGGTCTATGACGGTCGCGAGACAGCCCCGGCGGCGGTAACAGAAGACTACTGGCTGGACGAAAACGGCGAGCCTCTGGCCTATCTTGATGCCTGGCAGAGCGGCCAGTCCACCGGCGCGCCCGGGGCGGTGGCCATGCTGGCCATGGCCCATGAAGAGCATGGCCGTCTGGACTGGTCGGCCGGTTTCGAGGCGGGCATTGAACTGGCCGAGGAAGGCTTTCCTCTGTCAGGGCGCACCTCTTCCATGGCCGCGCGCGTGGCGCAGATTTCCCAGTTGTCGCGTCAGGAACCGGCCCGCTCTTATTTCTACGATGAAGAGGGCAATGCCCACCCTGAGGGCTTCATCCGCACCAATCCGGGCTATGCCGAGACCCTGCGGGCCGTCGCAGCTGACTGGCGCAATTTCTACACCGGCGAGATAGCGCAAGACATTATTGCCACCGCATCGCGCGATCCGCGGGGCGGGCTCCTGACGCTGGAAGACCTGGCCGGGTACGAGCCGGTCCGGCGCGAGGCCATCTGTGTGCCCTACCGCGTATATCGTGTGTGTTCGGCCCCGCCGCCCTCATCGGGCGCGGTAGCTGTAGGTGCCATCCTGACCCTGCTGGAAGGCTATGAGATGAGCGCGTTCGGCCCGGACACGGTGGAGGGCTGGCACCTTTTCATCGAGGCCAGCCGCCTGGCCTATGCCGACCGGGACCAGTATGTCGGCGATCCGGCCTTTGCCGATGTGCCGGTTCAGGGCCTGCTCGATCACGGCTACCTTACCGAGCGCCGCCGCCTGATCTCGGTAGACAGGGCCATCCCCGCAGTTCGCCACGGCACGCCGCCCGGCGCTCCGGAAGTGATCGCCGACACCACGCCGGATAGCCCCGGCACCACGCACTATTCCATCCGCGACACGTTCGGCAATGTCGTCTCGATGACGACCACGGTGGAGTCCATCTTCGGCAATAACCGGATGACGCAAGGCGGCTTCCTGCTCAACAACCAGCTCACCGATTTCGCCTTCGCACCCAGAGATGCAGAAGGCCGCACCCACCCGAACGCGCCAGCGGGCGGCAAGCGTCCGCGCTCGTCCATGTCGCCTACAATCGTGCTGGATGCGGAAGGCGATTTCCTGATCGCCACGGGCTCTCCGGGCGGCAATTCCATCATCGCCTACACCGCCAAGACACTGGTCGCCATGCTGGATTGGGGGATGACGCCGCAGGAAGCCGCAGCCCTTCCCAATGTTGTGGCGCGCGGCGATGTGGTCAGCATTGAAAGCGGCTTTGATGCAGAGCTGCTGGAGGGTTTGCGCGCGCTCGGCCACCAGATACGCGGCGAGCAGGGCGAAAACTCCGGCATCCACATCATCCGCCTGGGCGAAGACGGCACGCTGGAAGGCGGCGCTGACCCGCGCAGGGATGGGGTGGCGGAGCGGCCTTAGGGGGAAGCCCCACCGTGAACTCCCGGCCAAGCGTAGCGCAGAGCCGGGACCTCGTGCAGGAGAAGCGGAACAAGGCCCCGGATAGCCCTTCGGGCTTCCGGGGTTTCACGTCCAGAGTGTGAAAACCCTACCCCGCCACTACACTCACAAAAGCCGGGTCCAGGGTGAGCGACACCGCATCACCGGCATGTGCCGGGTGGCTGACAGGCGCGCGGGCCGTCACGCGTTCACCCGATGCCAGCGCGATCAGCAGCACGACCACGGGGCCAGCAGGGCGCCGTGAGACGATGCGGGCAGACGCCCCGGCTTCGCCCTCCGCACCGACCAGAATGCCTTCCGGGCGCACCAGCACGGTGACGGCGCTGCCATCGGGTTGAGGGGCGGCGGCCACACCCAGAGGCGTTGATGCATTGCCGCCATCCACCCTGCTGGCAAAGGCATCGACATCGCCCAGCATGCGCGCCGCGCTTTCGCTGGCAGGCGCGAGATAGAGCGCGTCAGGCGTGCCCGACTGGATGATGCTGCCACGCTCCATCAGCGCGATCTCGTCGGCACTGGCCAACGCATCTTCGGCATCGTGCGTGATGATGAGCGAGGCCGTGCCGGAGCGGCGCAGCACGTCCAGCGTCATCGCGGAAAGGTCGGCGCGCAGCCGCCGGTCGAGCCCGCTAAACGGTTCGTCCAGCAGCATGACGGCAGGTTCGGGCGCCAGCGCGCGGGCCAGCGCCACGCGCTGCTGCTCCCCGCCGGACAGCTCGTGGGGATAGGCGCGCGCGCGGTGGGTCAACTCCACCGCCTCAAGGCTTTCCATTACGCGCTGGCGGCGTTCACCGCTGCTCAAGTGGCGCAGGCCAAAGGCCACATTCTGGATCGCGGTCAGGTGCGGAAACAGGGCGTAATCCTGAAACACCACCCCGCAGCGCCGCCGCTCCGGTGCCAGATGCACGCCCGGCCCGCTCCACACATTGCCATCTGACACGATCTCGCCCGCATGCAGGCGCTCCAGCCCGGCAATCGCCCTGAGAAGCGTGGACTTGCCTGCCCCGGATGGCCCCAGCAGAGCCGTTACCTGACCAGCTCGCAATGCCAGATCAGCCCCGCGCACAGCAACACCGTCGGCACCGCCAAGGCGCACCTCGGCGCGGGTGATGGTCACGCGCGGTGTGTCGCTGGTCATCATGTTCATTCAGCCAGCCCCGGTATCGCTTCGGAGGGAGGCACACTGGCACGCGCACGCTCCGTGGCGGTAATGCGCCGGGCGATCCAGATCATCGCGGGCAAAGCCGCCACGACCAGCAGCACCGCCGGGAGGGCCGCCTCGCCCAGCCTTTCATCGGCTGCATAATTGTGCGCGGTCACGGCCAGCGTATTCATGTTGAAGGGCCTTAAAATCATCGTCGCGGGAAGCTCTTTGAGAACCTCCACAAATACAAGCAGGCCCGCCAGCGCGACACCCGATGAGACCAGCGGCCAATGGACGCGCCGGGCGAGCTCCAGCGGTCTTGCCCCCAGCGAGCGCGCTGCTGCATCCAAGGAGGGCGTGACGCGCGACAGCGCGCTTTCGCTGGGGCCGATGGCGGCGGCGATGAAACGCGCCTGATAGGCAAAGATGAGCGCCAGCGCGCTACCCGTCAGCACCAGCGGGAAGGGCGAGCCGGTGAGGGTACGCCAGCCGGTATCCAGCCAGCCCTGCAACGTGCCGAAGATGATCAGCACGCCCAGCGCCGCCACCGCGCCCGGCACGCCGTATCCCATCGCGGCAATACGGGCAGAGGCGCGTCCGGCAAGCTTTCGGGTGCGGATGGCATAGGCAAGGCCCAGCCCGATGACCGCTGCCAGCAGCCCCGATATGCCCGCCAGCATCAGCGAGTTCACCGCCGCATCCATCAGCCCGGTTGCAGCCGGCGTATAGGCCGCCCGCCAGCCCAGCCTTGCCGCCGGAATGACGAGCCCCATCAGCACCGGCAACAGACAAGCAAAGGCCGCCAGCATCCCGGCGAGCGGGGAAAGGCTCTGGCGGCGGAAGGCGCGCACATGGCCAGACGCCGCTGTCTGGCGCGCGCGCCGGCGCAGCGCCCGCTCGGCCATGAAAATCAGGAAGGTGATGGACACCAGCAGCATGGCAAGGCGCGCCGCATCAGGGATCGACCCCTCGCCCGCCCAGGCGCGCATCAGCGCCACGGTCAGGGTCGGCGCGCCCAGATGGCTGACCGTGCCATAGTCTGCCAGCGCCTCCATCACGACCAGCGCAAGGCCCGCCGCGATGGCCGGGCGCACCATGGGCAGGGCGGTGCGGGCAAAGGCGGCAAAGGGCGAACAGCCCAGCGTGCGCGCCGCGTCATAGGCATCGGCGGACTGGGCCGAGAAGCTCTCGCGCGCCAGCAGGTAGACATAAGGGTAGAAGACGAGGCCAAAGATCGCGCCTGCCCCCAGCGGCCCGTGCACAGTGGGTAGCAGCCCGCCCAGCGGGCCTGCCCCTTGCGTCAGATCATACCAGCCATAGGCGGCCGCATAGGCGGGCATGGCCAGCGGCAGGGCCAGCATCCACTGGAAGAGATTGCGGCCGGGAAACACATAGCGCGTGACCAGCCAGGCCGTGCCTGTGCCGATAACGCCGGCCAGGAGCGCCGCCGTCAGGCCCACAATCGCGGTATTGATGAGGAATTCGGCCAGACGCGTATTGGCAATGTGGATCAGATAATCGCTCCACGGGCCGGACACGCCCAGCCACACCACGGCCAGCAAAGGCGCGGCGCACAAAAGGCCTGCAAAAGCAGCGAGCCAGACAGGATGCAATCCTGTCCGGCCCGTCAGCGTGCGGCGGAGTGTGGCAGTATCGGTTATGGCCATCCCACCCGGTCAAAAATGCGTTGGGCTTCAGCGCCGTTCTCGCCCAGCGCGTTGACGTTCAGATCACGCGCCTCGAAACCGGCAAACCCTTCAAGAACGGTGTTGTCATAGCTGACAGACGGGTCGGCGGGAAACTCATTGGTAAGTTCGGCAAAGGCCCGCTGCGCCCGCTCCGACAGAAGGAAGGCCAGTAGGGCACGCGCGGCTTCAGGATTGGGTGCATTGGCCGCAAGGCCCGCGCCCGAGATGTTCAAATAAGTGCCGCCCTGCCCCTGATCGGGAAACACGATCCCAACGGCCTCGCCGACGGCGCGATCGGCATTGTCAGAGGCATTCAGCAGCCGGCCAAGATAGTAATGATTGACGATGGCGACATCGCATTCACCAGCGGCGACAGCGCGGATCTGATCAGTATCGCCGCCCTGCGGGGTGCGGGCGAGATTCTGGGCGATGCCGCGCGCAAAGCTTTCTGCCGCCTCAACGCCGTCTTCGGCAATCATGCCGGCGACGAGCGACTGGTTATAGACATTGGAGGACGAGCGCACACACACCCGGCCTTCAAACTCCGGACGGGCGAGATCGGCATAAGTCTGCACCTCGGACGGGTCCACACGGTCACGCGCATAAACAATGACGCGGGCGCGGGTCGCGAAGCCGAACCAGAGATTATCGGGATGCACCAGGGCGTCGGGCACCCGGTCCAGCATGCCGCCCAGATCGCCTGCGGGCTGGAACAGGCCCGCCTGCTCGGCACGGTGCAGACGGCCCGCATCGACAGTGATGATGACATCAGCCTGCGAACGCTCGCCATCGGCGCGAACCCGCTCGATCAGCAGATCGCCATCAGCCTCGACCAGATTGATCGCGATGCCTGTCTCTTCGGTGAAGGCCCGGAACACTTCCTGATCGGACGCGTAATGGCGCGCCGAGAACACGTTGACGACGCTGTCCTGCTCAGGTTGGCCACAGGCGGTCAGCCCCAGCGAGGCACAAAGAGCGCCGATTATGGAAAGGCGGAGACGGTCAGACATGGCGTTCCTCTCACGGTTTGCGGCAGCACAGAGAGCCTCCGTCAAAAGGGTCCGGCGCCGTTACCGGCCGTCATGCCAGTTCTGCGAACGCTTCGCAAGAGCAAGTGTGAGTTAATTGAGGGGCCATGCAGCCCCGCCGAACGTGCCCAGCGTTTCCCAAAAGGAAAGACAACATTTCCGAAGTGGCGCGACACGCGGCCGCCACTCCAATGGTCACTTTAAAGTGATCCGCCTCCCTCAGGGGCGATGCTGTCCGTGTCGCGCGCAAAACCGGCATCGACTGCCCTTGCAGGCATTGGCCTGAGGGCAGTCGAAAATCCGGCATTACACAGATTTAATGAGGAAATCTGGTGGGCGATACTAGGATCGAACTAGTGACCCCTTCGGTGTGAACGAAGTGCTCTACCGCTGAGCTAATCGCCCGGAGGGAGCGGCGTATAGAGGCAAAACACGCACGCGGTCAAGCGCTGGATCGCCGAGCCGACTCGATTTCGCTGCATGCATTCACTGGCTGGATAACAAAATCGCGAGGAGGGCTTTCGTCACACTTCCGTCAAGAAGACAAAGCATCTATATCGCTCATACCGCCGGGCGCATGAAGCGGCCCCGGTATGACACCCTACAGTCACCAGAGCCGGTGCGCTTCAAGGCCCTAAGCGCGTCGAAGGAGAATAGAGACATGGCCAGTAATGACCTCTGCACGCCTGAAGGCGCGCGCCGCCTGAAAGAACGTATTGAAGCCTACTGGAAAGAGCGCGGTTACGACGTGACCGTCGATCTCGTGGACGCTGGCTTCATGCCCGCCATGCGGTCTGCCCGCACCGATGTGCGCTCCAACCTCGTCAACGGCATGCCGCGCCCGGCCAATGACCGTGGCGAGAATCGCCGCAGCGCGTAATTTCAGACCGATCGCCTGCCCGCAGCCAGTTCGGCGAGCATGGCAGGCAGATCGTCGAAGTGATCGAAAAGCCGGTCAGCGCCCAGCGTGCTGACCGGCTTTTCGCTGTAACCTCTCGAAAACAGCAGACAGGCCACGCCTGCGCCCTGTGCTGCCAGTGCATCAGGCTCGGAATCGCCCACCAGCGCGATAAAACGCCCTGTATCGCCTTCACCGGCAGCGGCCAGCAGATGGGACGGGTCGGGCTTCCTGGCCGGTGCATCCTCCGGCCCGGTGATCCGCTCGAACCGGCCCGTCAGGTCCAACGCCTCTATCAGCTGGCGTGCTAGAGCCGACGGCTTGTTGGTACATACGCTGAGCCGCGCGCCGGATGCCGCCAGGACATCCAGCGCGGCCTCCACCCCGTCGAACGGCCGGCTGTGTGCGGCGATATCCGCGCCATAGGTCATCAGGAAATGCGACAGGGCCGATTCGGCCATGTCCGGCTCCAGAACGGCACCGGCCCGGTCGAAAGCCCGCACGATCAGCGCCCGCGCGCCACGTCCGACCATGGCGCGAACATCATCAACCGGCACCGGATCAAGGCCGAAGCGGGCAATCGATTCATTCAGCGCCCGCACCAGATCAGGGGCCGTATCCACCAGCGTGCCATCAAGGTCAAACGCAATGGACGCCCCCCGCAGAGCCTCAAAATGCGTCATGGCCAGTCTTCCCCTTCGCAAGTATGCGCCCGATGGGCTATAGCGCGGGCACGCTTTCACGAACAGCGCCCGGCGGCAGGCATGAGGAAGGACAGCTCCATGGCAAAGGCACGCGCCGTCATCATTCTCGCGGCCGGGCACGGCACCCGGATGAAGTCGGCCCTGCCCAAGCCGCTGCATGCTGTCGGCGGACGCCCCATGCTGGACTGGAGCCTCGCGCTGGCCGGTGAATGCGGCGCGGACCGCCAGGTGGTGATCTGGGGTGCGCACGGGCCGGAGGTGAAGACCCGCGCAGAGGCCGCAGGCGCTGCAACCGCCCTGCAGGACCCGCCCATGGGCACCGGCCACGCCGTGCTGTGCGGCAGGGACTCGCTGGCCGGTTTTGACGGCGATGTGGCCGTGCTGTTCGCCGACACCCCCCTGATCCGCACCGAAACACTGCAGGCGGTCTTTGCGGCGCTCGATTCGGGCGCGGACATCGCCGTTCTGGGCTTCGAGCCGGAGAACCCCACGGGCTATGGCCGCCTGATCGAAAACGCGTCCGGCGCGCTCACCGCCATTGTCGAGGAAAAGGAAGCCAACGCCGAGCAAAGGGGTGTGCGCCTGTGCAATTCCGGCGTAATGGCAGCGCCCGCCCCGCTCCTGTTTGAACTGCTCTCGAAGGTCACGAACGACAACGCGATGGGTGAGTATTACCTGACCGACATCGTGGCGCTTGGCGTCGCTGCCGGACACACCGCCCGCGCGGTGCGCGCGGACGCAGATGAGGTGCTGGGCGTCAACTCCCGCGCCAATCTGGCTGAGGCCGAAGCCGCCTTTCAGGCGCGCGCCCGCGCCGCTGCCATGGAGGCGGGCGTCACGCTGATCGCGCCCGAAACCGTGTTCTTCAGCCATGACACGCAAATCGCGAATGACGTGATCGTGGAGCCGAACGTGGTCTTTGGCCCCGGCGTGCGCATTGAGACCGGCGCATTGATCCATGCCTTCAGCCATCTGGAGGGGACAAGCGTTGGCGAGAACGCGTCCGTTGGCCCCTATGCCCGCCTGCGCCCCGGCGCGGTGCTGGAGACGGGAGCGAAAATCGGCAATTTCGTCGAGGTGAAAAACGCGGTCCTGCACGCCGGCGCGAAGGCCAATCATTTGTCCTATATCGGCGATGCCGACATTGGCGCGAAGGCCAATATCGGCGCTGGCACCATCACCTGCAATTATGATGGCTTCTTCAAACATCGAACGATTGTCGGCGATGGCGCGTTTATCGGGTCCAATACCAGCCTGGTCGCGCCTGTGAACATTGGACGCGGGGCCTTTACAGGCTCGGGCAGCGTCATCACATCAGACGTGCCGGATGACACGCTGGCTCTGTCGCGCGCCAAGCAGGAGAACAAGCCCGGCTGGGCGGCACGCTTCCGCCAGACGATGCAGGCGCGCAAGGACAAGACGAAAGCATAATAGACCGGGAAACCGGCCCCACACGCGAAAGGACCTCCCCATGAGTGATTACAAGTCCCGCCTGAAAGATTCCGGCCTGTGGCGCACTGATTCCTGGATCAATGGCGAGTGGGTGAAGGGTGAGAGCCGGTTTGACGTCAACAATCCGGCCAACCGGAAGAAAGTCGCCGATGTCGCCGATGTCGGGGCAGAGGGCGCCAAGCGCGCGGTGAAGGCCGCTGCGGCGGCGAACCTTGCCTGGCGGCGCACCTCGGCGTTTGAGCGCTCGCGCATCGTCAATCGCTGGTATGAGCTGATCATGGAGCATCAGGATGATCTGGGGATCATTCTGGCCGCCGAGATGGGCAAGCCCCTGAAAGAAGCCAAGGGCGAGGTTGCCTATGGCGCAGGCTTCGTCCAGTGGGCCGCAGAGGAAGCGCGCCGCGTGCATGGCGAGACCCTGCCCGTGCCGACGCCCGGCGCGCGCGGCTGGACGATCCGCCAGCCCGTGGGCGTTGTCTCGTGCATCACGCCTTGGAACTTCCCCTCTGCCATGATCACCCGCAAGTGCGGCCCAGCACTGGCGGTGGGCTGTCCCATCGTCATCAAGCCGGCGGCGGAAACGCCGCTCTCTGCGCTGGCGCTGGCCGAGCTGGCAGACCGTGCCGGCTTCCCCAAGGGCGTGTTTAACGTCGTCACCGGCGAAGCGCGCGAGATTGGCCCGGTCCTGACCGGATCGGAAGAAGTGGCGATGATCGCCTTTACCGGCTCAACGCCGGTGGGCGCGCTGCTGATGGAGCAGGCGGCGAAAACCATCAAGCGCGTTGCGCTGGAGCTGGGCGGCAATGCGCCCTTCATCATCATGGATGATGCGGACCTTGAAAAAGCCGCTGACGGCCTCGTTCAGGGCAAGTTCCGCGCAGCCGGCCAGACTTGTGTGTCGCCCAACCGCGTCTTCGTACAGGAAGGCGTAATGGATAAGCTGACCGAGCTTCTAAAGACGCGCGTATCCAAGCTGAAGCTCGGCGATCCCTTCGCTGACGGCACCGATGTCGGCCCGCTCATCCACGAAGAGGCCGTCAGCCGCGTGGCCGAGCTGGTGGAGAACGCCGTTTCCAAGGGCGCCAAAGTGCTCACAGGCGGCAAGTCGCGCGTGGACGATATGGGCGGTGCGTATTTCGAGCCGACCCTCATCACCGGCGCGGACCATTCCATGAGCCTTGCCTGCAACGAGATCTTCGGGCCCGTCGCCGCGCTCTATCCGTTCAAGGACGAGGCAGACGTGATCCGGCTCGCCAATGACACGCCTTATGGCCTCGCCGCCTATCTCTACACGCGCGATGCCGGGCGCATCCACCGCATCTCCGAAGGCATTGATTTTGGCATGGTCGGCGTCAACGCGCCCATGGTCGGCTCGCCCGCCACACCCTTTGGCGGCATGAAGCAGTCCGGCATTGGCCGCGAGGGCGGCAAATGGGCGGCCGAAGAGTTCACCGAGCTGAAATTCGTCCTCCTTGGCGGGGTCGATCAGTGAGCGCGCAGAGCCAGAAGGCCAGAGCCGCTGAAGCGGCGCTCGAGTATATCGAGGACGGCATGATTGTGGGGCTCGGTTCGGGCTCCACCGCCGCCCTTTTCGTCAAGGCGCTGGGGCGGCGCTGTCTGGCGGGTGATCTCTCCATCAAGGGCATCCCCACCTCGCGCGAGACCGAACAGATCGCGCTTGAGGCGGGCGTTCCCCTCATCCCGATCGAGCAGGCTGACCGCATTGATGTGGCGGTTGACGGCGCCGATGAGGTTGATGGCGGCTTCCGCCTCATCAAGGGCGGGGGCGGCTGCCTCCTGCGCGAGAAGATCATCGCCGATGCGGCCGACTATATGGTCGTACTGATCGATGAGACCAAGCTGGTGGAGACGCTGGGCGCCTTCCCGCTGCCCGTCGAGATCGATCCGTTCGGCTGGACCATCACCGCCAAGAAAGTGTTCGACGCGCTGCGCCGCGCGGGCGTGGAGCGGCCTCTGGTCGATATCCGCCGCCAGGGCGACCGCAGCGAGCCCTTCATCACCGATGGCGGCCACTACATTCTCGATTGCGCCTGCGGGGCCATTATAGACCCCTACAGCGTCGATGCCGAACTGCTGGCACTGCCGGGCGTGGTCGATCACGGCCTATTTCTCGATCAGGCCCGCGTGGTGATCGTCGGCGAGGACGACGATGTGAAGGTGATGGAGCTTTAGCGTCTTCCCTGACCGGCATTGTCAGCCTGTGGCGGGTATCGCCCCGGCAGGCCCGGCGCTAGGCTCCTTTCCGGTTCAATGATTGCCGGAAAGGCCTTGCCCATGCGTGCGTTTCTCACCGCCCTCGTAATGATTGTGGCCCTGCCGTTTGCGGGCCTTGCCGATGATCGCGCCGAACGGCTCGAAGCCGCACGCGATTTCGCCCATGCCAGCGGCATGTGGCAGGCGATCCTTACCAATATCCCCGATCTGGGCGCGGTCGTGGTGGAGGGCATACGCGAGACGCGGCCAGAGCTTCGCGGCGAGCAGGCCCGCGATATCGCCGCGCTGCTCAATGCCCGCTTCGAGGCAGAGCAACCGGCTTTCCTTGATACAGTGTCCGGCGTGCTCGCCAGCCACCTCTCAACGGCCGATCTGCGCGAACTGACCACCTATTTCCGGTCGGAAGCCGGGCAGGTGCAGGCCCGCGCGATTGCCCGCGGCTCCGAGACCAGCGCCGAGGAATTGACCGCGCTGATCCTTGCGCTGCCGGCCGAGCAGCAAGCCGCCATCGAAGATTTCGGCAATAGCGAAGCGGCCCGCAACTGGCTCTCGGCCCAGCCGCGCTTCATCGGCGAGATTGAACGCGCGTCGGAAAGCTTCGGCGAAAACCTCGTTTACAGCTCGGTGCCGGAAATACAGGCGATTCTGGCGCGCTAACGCTTTTCTCTCGTGCTTCGAGCACCACGTGGCCGAAGCATGAGGGGAAAAGCGCACAAAGCCTTCATCCTGAGGAGCTTTCGTTAGAAAGCGTCTCGAAGGATCAGAACATCAGTCCCGCAAAAGCGCGTTGATGCCCGTCTTGGAGCGGGTCTGCGCGTCCACACGCTTGACGATCACGGCGCAGGCGAGCGAGGGCCCGCCCTTCGGGTCCGGCAGCGTACCCGGAACCACGACCGCATAGGACGGGATTTCCCCGCGCGTGACCTCCCCGGTCGCCCGGTCGACGATCTTGGTCGAGGCGCCCAGGAACACGCCCATGGAGATGACCGCGCCTTCGCGCACGATCACGCCTTCGGCGACTTCAGAGCGCGCGCCGATAAACACATTGTCCTCGATGATGACGGGCGCAGCCTGCAGCGGCTCCAGAACGCCGCCAATGCCCACCCCGCCGGAAATGTGCACATTTGCGCCAATCTGCGCGCAGGAGCCCACCGTGGCCCATGTATCCACCATCGTGCCTTCACCGACATAAGCCCCGATATTGACGAAGGACGGCATCAGCACCGCGCCCTTGGCGACAAAGCTGCCCCGGCGCACGACACTGCCCGGCACGGCGCGGAAACCCGCAGCCTCGAACTGGCTGGCTGACCAGCCCTCCCATTTGACCGCCACCTTGTCCCACCACGGGCCCGGCACCGGCGCGCCGGGCAGGCCCATGCGCCGGTTGGGTTCAAGGCGGAAGGAGAGCAGCACGGCTTTTTTCAGCCATTCATGGACCTGCCAGTCACCATTACCGTCTTTGGAAGCCACGCGCAGACGGCCCGCATCCAGTTCGCTGAGCGCGGTGTTCACTGCATCGCGCAGCTCGCCTTGCGTCGCGGTGGAAACGCCATCGCGTGCCTCCCAGCCCGCTTCGATGACAGATTTCAGGGCGGCGGTGTCGCTCATGCGGGTGTCTCCTTGAAGCCCTCGACAACCTCGCCAAGGAAGGTGTCGAGGCAGTCTACGGCATAGTCTACAAATTCGGGGTGCTCGCCGGGCCCGGCCGTGTGACCATTGCCGATATTCTCACGGGCGCGCACCAGCACGGTCGCAAAGCCGATCCCTGCAGCGGTTTCGAGGTTGCGGGCGCTGTCTTCAAACATCACCGCGCGCGCCGGATTGACCGCGTGACGCTTGATGAAGCGGTCAAAGCTCTCGCGCTGGGGTTTGGGTGTGTAATCGGCAGCGGCGATGTCAAATATGCCCTCGAACAGATGGTCCAGTCCCAGGCGTGCCAGCACGTTCTCCGCGTGGCGCACCGAACCATTGGTGTAGATGATGCGCGCGCCATCCAGCGCCGCGATATGTCCAGCCAGTACCGGATTGGGCTGCAGCACCGAATGGTCGATGTCGTGGACGAAATCGAGAAAGTCGCTGATCGCGATTCCGTGGTTGACCATCAACCCGTTCAACGTCGTGCCGTAGTCATGCCAGTAGCTGTTCTGCACCTTGAAGGCCGCTTCGCGGTCCAGATCCAGAAGCTGCATGACGAATTCGGTCATGCGCGCCTCGACCTGGCTCATCACCGCCGTGTGTGCTGGATAGAGCGTATTGTCGAGATCAAAGACCCATACGTCGCGCTGGAGCAGGCGTTTCACTGAACGAGGTCCTCAAAGTCAGCGTCTTCCAGCGTCACCCGCGCGACACCATCAACAGGCACCGGGCTGGGGCGGAACAGGACCTGCGTATAACCGCGCTCTGCGCAATTGGAGCGGCCTTCGGAGGTGAACCGTCCCGGCGCAACACAAAACGCCTCGACACCGCGCCGCAAGGGCTCGGTGCGGTCGCCATTGATGATCTGCGCGAACACAAAAACCTCTCCGGGCTGCAGCCTCTCGGCAATAACGCGCATGCAGGATCCTGCCTCAATGCGCCACCAGCCCCGGCTCTGCCAGCGCTCATTGCGCTGACGGGCAATCGCGATACCGGCAGGCGCCGATGCCTGATTGCACACATTCAGGCCCACTTCCCGGTTACGCTCCAGCGCGGCCGCGTGCAGCCGCTCTATCAGCCGCTCGTAATTGCTGCCAAACGATGCGCCGGCATCACGCTCGAACGCGGCGATCTGGTTGCGCGACCGGCGGCCCGCAAACCCGTCCACCACCCGCACCTCATAGCCCAGCGTCTGCAACAGGCGCTGCACGCCCGCTTCCAGCGCCCGGCTGCCAAAATCATCGGGCTCGACCAGTACAGCGCGCGCCCGTTCAGACGGGGCGAGCTGGCGGAATTCGCGCTGCTCCAGCCCCATCGCCTCGCAATCGTCCGCGCCCTCGATCTGGAAATTGGCACGGTCCACACAGACCGGCGTGCGGCCCAGCCATTCACGCGCCCCGCCAAGATAGGCCTCGCTGGTGCGCGCATAGAGAAACTGCGGCACGCCGGCGGGTATGCCTGAAAAGCGCGCGCAGGAACCCGGCGCAATACGCTGCCAGCCTTGCGCGGAGATACCGTTCTCCCCGCCCCAGGCCTTGGCCGCATCCACATAATAGCTGGTCTCGTTGCACACCTCGCCAGCGCGCGCCTGCGGAGCGAAAACCCCCGCCAGGACCAGCACCGCCAGCACCATCACAGCCCGCATCATTTCTCCTGCTCCGGTATTGCGAGATCCGCAATATCGGCGCGCAATGCGTCAAGGCCAAGGCGTTTGGAGGAGGATGTTGCAGCAATGACCGGATAGGCCGCGACCTTCTTGGCCACGGCGGCCTGCGTGGCGGCGATCATCGCCTCGCGCTCGGCCGGTTTCAGCTTGTCGAGCTTGGTCAAAGTCACCTGATAGCCGACCGCCGCCTCGGTCAGCACTTTCATGATCGCCTCGTCGGCAGGCTTGATGCCATGACGGCCGTCGATGAGCAGGATGACGCGTTTCAGATTGACCCGGCCGCGCAAATAGTCGCGCGTCAGTGCCATCCAGCGTGCGGCGACATCTTTCGGCGCCTTGGCAAAGCCATAGCCCGGCAAATCGACAATGCGGATGCGCCCGGCCAGATCAAAGAAATTGAGCTCGCGCGTGCGCCCCGGCTCGCCAGAGGCCCGTGCTAGATCCTTGCGATTGGTCAGCGCATTGATGAGCGAGGACTTGCCCACATTCGACCGGCCGGCAAAGGCAATCTCCGGCATGTCGGCAGGCGGCAGCCCGTCCATGCCGACCGCGCCCTTGATGAAGGTCACATTCTGGGCGAACAGGCGCTTGCCTGCGGCCAGGCGGGCCGCCTCTTCCTCGCTAAGCTCGTCGGGCGCGCTCAGCCCTCTCCCTCCGGCTTGGCCGGCGGGGTGCGCCGGGTGCCCGGGCGTTTGGCCGCCGGCTTCTTCGCCGGGGTTTTACGCGCGCCCTTGGGCTTTTTCGCTGCGGGGTTGGACGTGGTGCGCCGCCCCGGCGTGGCGGGTTTGGGCGCGGGCGCATCGGCTTCGGGAACGCTGCTCTCCACCTGCTCGGTCACATCGACGGGGGGCGGTGACGCTTTTGCGTCCTTCGCCGTGCCCTTGGCCGGTTTGACGTCATTGGCAGGCTTGGCCGCCGCTGGCGTCAGGCCCGGCGCGGCGCCCGGCAAGGCAAATTCCGGCACCGGCTTTCCTGTGACGCGCGAATGCAGCCGCGCCGCGATCTTGTCCACCTCGGTATAGGTGCCGTGGCGGCGCATGATGACGTATTGCTGCAGGATCGTCAGGAAATTGTTCCACGTCCAGTAGATCACCAGCGCAGCCGCAAACGGCGACAGGATGAAGGTGAACACGATCGGCAGGAAGGCGAAGATGCGCCGCTGCATGGGATCGGGCGGCGGGGGGTTGAGCGATTGCTGCGCCCACATGGTCAGGCCCATCAGGATCGGCCAGACACCGAGCTGGTAATCGCCCAGCAGCCACCAGCCATCGACCGAATAGGGCAGAAGGCCGAACAGATTCCACAAGGAGGTGGGATCGGGCGCCGACAGGTCCTGGATCCAGCCGAAGAAGGGCGCATGACGCGCCTCCAGCGAGATGAACACCGTCTTGTAGAGCGCAAAGAAGATCGGGATTTGCGGCAGGATGGGCAGGCACCCGGCGAGCGGATTGATCTTCTCGCGCTTGTAGAGCTCCATCATCTCCTGGCTCTGGCGCTGCTTGTCAGCGGCAAAGCGCTCGCGGATTTCGGTCATTTTCGGACCGACCGCGCGCATCTTCGCCATGGAGGCAAAAGCGCGGTTATTGAGCGGGAAGAGCGGGATCTTGATGAGCACGGTCAGTAGCAGGATCGCCACGCCGAAATTGCCCGTCCACTGGTAGAACGTGTTCAGGAGCCAGAAGAAGGGGCGGGTGAAGAACCAGAAATTGCCCCAGTCCACTGCCATGTCGAGGCGCGGAATGCCCTGCTCGTCCTGATAGCGCTGCAGGATCGGCACCGATTTCGACCCCGCATAGACATGCGACACGCTGGTGACCGAGCTGCCCGCCGCAATCGTGTCGGCGGTGCGCACATAGCTCGATTCAAAGATGGTGCGGCCGCCCGACTGGCGCGCCTCGAAGCGGGCGCGGATCTCGCCATCATCGCTGGGCGCCACTGCCGTCAGCCAGTATTTGGAGGTAATCCCCATCCAGCCGCCCGCGCCGGTGCGCTCCATGGAGCCATCGCGCTCGAGCCGGTTATATTTGCGGTCCATGAGCGACCCGCCGGCAACGCCGATCGGGCCTTCGTGCAGGATGAAGAAATTGGTGATGTCCTCGGGGATGCCTTCCTGGCGCACCACACCAAAGCGCGACAGCGATACTGCGTCTGCGCCATTATTCGTCACCGTATCGGTGACGGTGAAGAGATAGTCCTCATCCACCGAGATGACCCGGCGGAAGGTAAGATCGCCCGCCACATGCTCCAGCGTCACCGGGCTGGTTGGCGTCAGCGTGGTATTGCCTACAGCCTGCCAGGGCGTCGAGGGACCGGGCAGGCCCGACGGCGCACCGGCAGCGCCCGTCCAGCCATCGACCGCATAATGCCCGCCGCGCGTGCCTTGCGGAGAGAGCAGCGTCACCGGCTCATCCGACCCGACAGCCACATCATAGCGCAAAAGGCGCAGATCATCGAAGCGCGCGCCGGTCAGCGCGATGGAGCCTTCCAGCGCGGGCGTGCGGATCGCGATGCGCTCTGAGCGGCCAAGCGCATCCTCCCGGCTGGTAAACCCGCCAAGCGCCGCAGGGGCCTCTTCGCCGCCAAACGCGCTGGGCGTGTCGGTGGCGGCCTCGCCTTCTTCAGCTTCCACCGCCGCTTCCTGCGCGGCGCGCTGCTCGGCCATCATCGGTTCGACGATGAAGAGCTGGTAGGGAATGAAGATCGCCAGAACGATCGCCACCACGAGGAGAATATTGCGGGTGTCACCCATGACCGGGTTTGTCCTTCACGCTTTGTCGGTGCCGGGACGGCGCGGCGAGGCTTAGCAATGCGCTTTTCATATCGTCAAGCAAAGCCTCCCATTCACGCGCAGCCGTTCCGGCACGCGCGATGAACACATAGTCGGTGCCGGAGAGGCCATGGAGGGGGAGAATCTGGCGCGCGGCCTCTTTCAGCCGGCGCCGCGCCCGGTTGCGCTGGACGGCATTGCCCACCTTCTTCGAGGCGGTAAAGCCAGCCCTGGCAGGGCCTTCTGCCGGATCACGCGCCACCATCTGCACGACAAGGCCGGGACGGGCGGCAGAGCGGCCATCACGCGCACGCAAAAAATCGCGCCGTACGCGGATGCGCGCGGCGCGATTTGGATATTGCAGCGCTTTCAAAGTGTGGCGATTAGGCCGACAGGCGCTTGCGGCCACGCGCACGGCGGCGGGCGACAATCTGACGGCCAGCCTTGGTGGCCATACGGGCGCGGAAACCGTGACGCCGGGCGCGGACGATTTTGGACGGCTGGAAGGTACGTTTCACGGCACTGGCTCCTGAAAAGGCAAACGCGCCGGTCTCATCACGTCCGCGCTCTACGCGCGAGGGACGGGGCAAAGCCCGGCGAAAATCGAGCCGCGGTAACTACCGGCGGCGGGCGCGGGTGTCAAGCGGGAGTGGGTAATTCGGGCAGTTCAATTCGCAAGGCGACTTTCAGCTGCGCAAGCCTATATTGGCAAGCTGATAGCACCCCACCCGTCCAAGGACATCCCATGACCGCTCCCACGCCCCCCGATGCGCCTGCAAAGGCGAAACCGCTCTGGCTGCGGCTGTTGCCGGTGCTCATTCTGGCGGGGGCGCTGATCGCGGTGCTGGCAAGCGGGGTGTGGCGCGATCTGAACCTTGAGACCCTACAGGCCAACCAAGCCGCGCTGGAGGCCTATGTTGCGGCGAACCTGATCCTGGCGGTGCTGATCTACACGATTATCTATGCGCTCGCCGTGTCGATCTCTGTGCCGGGCGCGATCTGGTTCACTATCGGGGCGGGCTTCCTGTTCGGGCCGATTGTCGGCACCGGCGTTGCCGTTACCGGCTCCACCATCGGGGCGACGATCATCTTCATCGCCGTGCGCTATGCCTTTGCCGACTGGGCGCGGGCGAAATTCGGCAACTGGGTCAAGCGCCTGCAGGACGGGTTTTCCTCCGATGCCTTCAGCTATGTGCTGATCCTGCGCCTGATTCCGGTCCTGCCCTTTTTCGGCATCAATATCGCGACCGCCTTGCTGAACGTGCCCTTGCGCGCCTATGTGCTCGGCACGTTTATCGGCGTCATGCCGCTGGCCTATGTCTATGCCACGGTCGGCTCCACCATTGGCCGGGCCGCAGGCGGCGTGCCGAGCCTTCTCGATCTTCTGACCCCCGAACTCATCGCGGCCATCTGTGTATTCGCGCTCGTTGGGTTCCTGCCCTTCATCTACAAGCGCCTGACCGGCAAGAAGCCGCCAGCTTCCAATGGGGGCGAGGCATGAGCCGGGAAACCATCAAGGCCGACCTGTGCATTATCGGCGCAGGCGCAGCGGGCCTCGTCACGGCGGCGGGCGCCGCCATGCTGGACCGCAAGGTCGTCCTCTTTGAAGCGCGTGAAATGGGCGGCGATTGCCTCAATTTCGGCTGCGTGCCCTCCAAGGCGATCCTCTCTGCCGCCCATGCGGCCCATAATGTCCGCGCGGCTGCAAAGCTGGGCGTCAACGCGGGCGAACCTCAGATCGATTTCGCCGCCGTGATGGCGCATGTCCGCAAATCCATCGCCGACATCGAACCCAATGACAGCCAGGACCGTTTTGAAGGGCTGGGCGTGCGCGTGATCCGCGAATGGGCGCGCTTTACCTCTCCTGACACGGTGGAAAGCGGCAGTGTCACCGTGAAGGCGAAACGCTTCGTCATCGCGTCCGGCACGCGTGCGCGCATCCCCTCCATTCCGGGTCTTGATACCCTGCCCTACCTCACCAATGAAACGATCTGGCAGCTGGATGCCCTGCCCCGCCATCTCTTCATTCTGGGCGCGGGACCGATTGGCTGCGAGCTGGGACAGGCTTTTGCCCGTCTTGGCTCAGACGTGACCATCGTGGAGGCCGGCACCGCCCTTGGCGCGTTCGAGCCGGACCATGTGGCGGTCTTGCGCGAGGCGTTGGCCGCCGATGGCGCACGCCTGATAGAGAACACGGGCGTTGAACGCTTTTCCGGCGAGGCGGGCGCCATCACCGCGCATCTGGCGGGCGGCGAGACGATTAATGCCAGCCATGTGCTGGTGGCCGCAGGGCGCGAACCCGTCACCGATACGCTCGGGCTGGAGGCGGCGGGCATTGAGGCTGATGCGCGCGGGATTGTCTGCGATGACAAGCTGCGTACCGCCAACAGGCGCGTCTACGCCGCGGGCGACATCGCGGGCAAGGGCGCGCTGACCCATCTGGCTGGCTGGCATGCCTCCGTCATCCTGCGCAATCTCTATTACGGTGTGCCGACGCGCCAATCCTCCAACCCGATACCGGCCTGCGTCTATACCAGCCCGGGTCTTGCCCAGCTCGGACTGACTGAGACCAAGGCGCGCGAACTGCATGGCGACAAGGTGTCTGTCGTCTCCTGGCCCTTCGCCGACAATGACCGCGCGATTGCCGAGGGCGATACCGCAGGCGGGGTGAAGCTGGTGCTGGGCAAGGGCGGCAAGCTGCTGGGCGTGCATGTGGCAGGCGCGCGCAGCGACGATATCGCCGCGCTGGCCGCCATCACCATGGCCAAGGGCGGCACCGTGCGCGATCTGACCAGCCCCGTCCTTGCCTATCCGACGCGCGGCGAGGCGATAAAACGCGCAGCGGGCAAACATTTCGAGCCTGTGGTATTTGGACCCTTCGCGAAGGCGTGGGCCGCGTTATTGTCCGCGCTGCACTGATTTGCGTTCGCAATCATGGGGGCAGCTTGGCCAGAGGGGCAATCAGGGAAGGACTGGCGCGCACCGGGCGGATCCTGCGCTCCGGCACCGGCTCGCTGGGCGGACGCCTGCTGGCGCTGACCATCGCATTTGTGCTGACCGCTTCAGTGCTGATCTTCTTCCCGTCGGCGGCCAATTTCCGCAATAGCTGGCTGGGCGAGCGGGCCAATGCCGCCCATCTGGCCGCCATTGCCGCCGAGTTGGCTGAAGACAATCTCTCCGAAGAGGCCGTGCGCGAACTGCTGGACGGGGCCGACGCCATCGCGGTGGCGCGCATAGCAGGCGGCGCGACCGAGCTGGTGCTGGGAGCAGATACGGGCAATGCGCCCCTGCTGGACGAGGACCAGACCCGGCGGCGGCCCTTGCGCGAGATGGCTGCCGTCATCACCACTTTAACCGGCCCGGCTGACCGGCTGATCGTGCTGACCGCCATTCCCCAGACCCGGCCCGATGAGCGCATTCTGGTCATCCTGCCCGAAGCGCCCTTGCGTGAGGCATTGATGGGGTTTTCCGCGCGCCTGTTCTGGTTTGCGCTGTTTGCTTCGCTGGCCACCGGCGCACTGATATATCTGGCGCTGCTGGTCCTGTTTGTCGGGCCGATGCGGCGGCTATCCCTGTCCATGACGCGGTTTCAGGAAAACCCGTCCGATGCGCGCCGCGTGCTCTCGCCCGGCAAGCGCCATGACGAGATAGGCGAGGCGGAACGCGCGCTGGCCGCCATGCAGGCCGATATTCTGGCCGCCATCCGCCAGCGTGAGCGGCTGGCAAGCCTCGGCCTCGCCGTCGCGCGCATCAATCACGATCTGCGGAACGTGTTTGCCTCCGCCCAGCTGGTTTCTGACCGGCTGGCCATGAGCGAGGATGCGCGCACCGCCGCCATGGGCCAGCGCCTGGTGCGGGCCATCGGGCGCGGAATCCGCCTGTGCTCCGATGTTCTGGAATATGGACGCAGCGGCGAGGCGCACCCCGAACTGCAACCCGTCATCCTTGCCCCCCTTGTCGAGGAGATCGCCGGTGAGCTGCTCGCCGGCAGTGATGGCGTGATCTGGGAGAATGCCATTGCGCCGGACATCACCGTGATGGCTGACCGCGACATGCTGCACCGCCTGTTCGGCAATCTCATCCGCAATGCGGCCACCGCAATGAAGGGGCAGGACGGCGCCCGTCTGACGGCCAGCGCCCATGCCAGCGGCGATGAGGTCCACATCACGCTCGCCGATACCGGGCCGGGCATTCCTGGCCGCGTGCAGGCTCGCCTGTTCGAGCCCTTCTCGTCCGGCGGCGGCGAGGGCAGCACGGGGCTCGGCCTCTCCATCGCGCGCGAGCTTGCAGGACTGCTGGCCGGCGCCATCACCCTGCAATCGACCGGGCCGGAGGGGACGGTGTTTGTGGTCAGCCTGAAGGGTGCGGACTGACGCCCTCGTCTCTCAACTACCCGTGATGAAACCCCGGGCGAGTGAAGCGAGGCCCGGGGCCTCTCTCCGCTTCATCCTGCCAGGTCCCGGCTCTGCTGCGCAGGCCGGGATTTCAGGCGATCTCTCAGGCCAGGAAGGCCGGGCGCTCCACGGTGTCAAACCGGTTGCGATGGACAAAGCGCGCGACCGAGCAGTGCGCGAACTCCGCCAGCGTCTCGCCTTCGGGTAAGGTGGGCAGCCCTTCAAACCGCAGGCGCAGGGCCGCGCAGTGATCACCCGGCGCGCCGGCATGACTTTGCCATTGCGACAGCGCCGCCGCGACCGCCGCGCCCTCATCCGCACGCAGATGGCGCACGCACGCATTCACGCTCATATCGCTGACCTGGCGCAAATCGGCGGCGATCTGGATTTTCAGCACATCGCCCAGGCTCCACAGCCGCATCCGCCCGCCATGCGGGCGCACGCCGTGCAGCGGCTTTACAAAGCCCAGCCTCTGCAGCGGACGCAGGAGACTGTCCGCATCGCCCTCCACCGCCGGTTCATACCGTCCCTCACCGAGCAGCTCGGCATCGGTGAGTATCTGGCGCGCACGCCAGTCATAGGAAAGCAGCGCCGACAGAGCCGACGGATCACGAAGCGCAAATTCGGCGCGTGACGATGACAGCATTTTGAAAACCCCCGCCCGGAAGTGGACTCAACTCACGCACTAGCTATTCACTTACTTGAGTAACTGAATGCGTTTAGTGAACTTATATTCTCTGGCGGGTGTTTAAATCAGGTTAACGCGATCTTTCGCACCCGGACGGTGGAGCCTGACCGCCTGTCCGCGCGTTACAGGCGCACTATATCCTGCCGCGACGACACAGGAGTTTGCCCCATGATCCGCCCTGCCTTGCTCGCCTTTGCCGCCCTGGCGCTCGCCGCCTGCCAGCCGCCTTCAGGGCGCGGCAGCGATGTCCCGCCCCTGCAGACCGTGGATAATGTGGAGATCGAGCGCTATCTCGGCCGCTGGTTCGAGATTGCCCGCTATGATCACGGTTTCGAGCGCGGCTGCGCGGGCGTGACGGCCGACTATGCCCTGCGCGATGACGGGCGGATCGATGTCACCAATACCTGCTACCAGGACGGGCTGGACGGCCGCATGCGCACCGCCAATGGCCGCGCCCGCATCGCCGACGAGACGACGAACGCGCAGCTGGAAGTCTCCTTCTTCGGCCCGTTCTGGGGCGATTACTGGATCATCGATCTGGCAGACGATTATAGCTGGGCAGTCGTCTCGGAGCCGGAGGGGCGATACTTGTGGATCCTCTCACGCGAGCCCCAGATGGACGCGGACACGCTTGGCGACCGCCTCGGCTGGCTGGAGGCCCAAGGCTTCGACACCTCCATGCTCATCATGGTGGAGCAATGGGACAGCGCGGAGGATGTGAGGGGGTAGGTTTTAGCCAGCGCTAAACCAGCGGCCATCATCGGTCGCCTCGGCCTGACCGATGGCAGCGAGGATGGAGAGCATGCCCTCCACCCTGCCGATCTTGGCCTTGGTGTTCTTGCCCGCAAACCGGCTGGCGATATCGCGCGCGGAGAGCGGGGTTGCGGACGCGGCGACCAGTGCGCGTACCGATCTGGCCAGCTCCCCCTGCTCTTCGGGCAGGCGCGGACCTGAGGGCTCCGGCGTGGCCACGCCCACATCCATCTCCACCTGTTCGTCCGCCACGCGCGCCGCGCGCCCGTCCGGGTTCTGGAACTCTGGCCGCAGCCAGCGGATGACCCCGCGCGCTTCTTCGGCGGCGCGCTCATGGTTCAGCGCGACCAGGCGGGAAAGTATCTCTTCCTCTTCAAGGTCGGCCGGCCAGCCATAGCTTTCCGCCACCGCCGCATCGATCTGGTCGTGAATGTCTTTCAGCACCCCGACCAGCCCCGCCTCGTAAATATCGCGCTCGGCATCACTCAGGGGCGGCTCGCCCTCCTTGCCCGCCTCCAGCGCGCGCACCCGCTCCAGCACATTGTAGAGCCTGGTCATGGTCAGGAAGTCATGGGCTTCCAGCCGCTCCTTGCGGAAGGAATCCAGCCGCTCGCCCAGCGCATCGAGACGGGCTTTAAGTTCCGGCTTGCCCTCAAGGTCCGGGAAGGGGAAGGGGTCGAAGCAGGTACTGTGGGTGTAAACGGGATCGTTTCCCACTCCTTGCCGATTGCCACGAGCGTCAGAATACGTGACATGCAAGCGTGATGAGAGGACCGCCAAAATGGCCAAGTCTTCGACCGCGATAACCCTGACTTTCTGGTCCGGCAGTATGTCCGCACTCACGGTCTGGAAGGTTCTATGCTTAGCCGTTTCTGTTGTCGCGATATAGCGGCTTAACCCCTCAAGCGCCTTTCGCATAGCGGGACGTGTTTTTGCGAACAGCCACCAGCGATCCGCATACTGATCATTGTCAGGACTAGTCCCCCGCTTGGCTTCAAGCGTTGGACGCACGCTATCGAGAAGGTGCTGATAAAGATTAGGGAAATTACGAGAAACCTCGTCAACATCAAATCCATATAGATCAATAGCAAAAATACCTCTTGATCGCTGAACTAAATCACGACCATTGACATACGGTAGTATTTTTTGCCTCTCAATCTCCGATAATGAACTTTTATTTCTAAACGTATGATCAACCCAAAAACCTTTACTGTAAGGCATTACGCCTTTGAATCCAATTCCTCGATTGGAGTTCAAAGGAAAGCAGGAGCTAAGAGCCAGCCCCGCCCTGAGATTGTCACGAATGACCAGCCCCGTCCGCGCCCGCAGCTCCACCTGCGGCGCGTCGGTGTTGAGCCCCGCCTCGCTTACCACGTCGGCCAGCACGCCGTCGCGCTCCTCGCCCGGGGTCACCACCGTCATGGCGATGCGCACGGCTGCCTTGTCCGCTGACTTCATCCAGGGATGGTCCGGGATGGCATAAACGATGGACAAAGGCGGCTTGCCGGAAAGCGCCGCCTCGACCACGCGCCGGTTGAAGGTCTGGCGCAGCGAGTTGGTGGTGATGAAGCCGAAACGGCGCGGCGTCTTCGCCTTGGCCTTCGCGGCCTTGGCCGTCAGGTCGGCGGCCTTGCCCCACCAGTACATCACGAAATCGGCCGAGCGCGGCATATGCGGATAGGCACGCCACAGGGCTTCCGTGTAGCCATCGCCCAGCGATGCGCGCAAATCCTTGCCGCCAATGAAGGGCGGATTGCCGATGATGAATTCGGCCTTCGGCCAGCTAGTGGCCTTGGCTTTGGGATAATCGAGTATCTCCACGCGCGCGGCCTCGTCCGGCACGCGCTCGCCCGTCACCGGGTGATCCTTGAAGCTGATCCCGTCCCAGCGCGTGACCGGCTTGCCGTCATCGCCTGTGCGCAGCACCGGTTCGCCATGATCCAGCAGCGCATCGCGGCACTCGATATTGTGAAAATCGCGCAGGACCGGATCACGGACAATGTCCTGACCTGCTGTCTTGATCTGCCATTGAATGAAACCGATCCAGAGCACCAGCTCGGCAATCGCCGCAGCACGCGGATTGATCTCCAGCCCGAGAAACTGATGTGGGTCCACCGTATGGCCTTCAAACTCCAACGCCGCAGTGCTGCCCAGCTCCACGATCATGTCCACCACTTCGCCCTCAAGGCGCTTCATGCGCTCCATGGCGACATAGAGGAAATTGCCCGTGCCGCAGGCCGGGTCCAGCACACGGATATCGCACAAAGTGGCGTGGAAGGCGCGCAAGCGCTCCAGCGCCTTCTCCTTGCGGTCCGCATCCAGAAAGCCCTGCACCTCGGCGCGCACCGCCGCCCAGTCATCACGCAAGGGCTCCATCAGGGACGGCGTGATCAGCCGGTCGACATAGGCGCGCGGCGTATAGTGCGCGCCCAGCCGGTGGCGTTCGCGCTTGTCCAGCGCCTGTTCCAGCAGCGTGCCGAAAATGGCCGGCTCCACCTGCGTCCAGTCCTGCCTGGCCGCGATATAGAGCTCTGACAGCATTTCCGGGGAAAGCGGCAGGGCGCGCGCATCCTTGAACAGCCCGCCATTGAAGCGCCGGATGGGTTCGCGCAGCCACCCCGAGAGATCAGCGCCGGTGTTCATCTCCCGCCACAGAGCCTCCAGCGCGATATGCGCCTTGGAAGGATCGCCCTTCAGATCCGCAAGCAGCTTTGTGAAGGAGTCCTTCGGCAGCAGGGACACGTCCTCGGCGAACATGGTGAAAAGGCAGCGCATGAGGAACAGGGCGACCTGTTCGGCCTCGTGCTTTTTCTCCAGCTCGCGCGCCACGATGGCGAGGCGCGCGGCAATGTCCTTGGTAACCTCGGCTGTCTTTTTCGCCGGGTCGATGGAGTGCGGATCGGTCCAGACAGCTTTCAGCCGCGCGCGGATTTCCGGCTTTCGCAAATCCTCCAGCAGAATGCGGAAACCCCGCCTGTCGGGGAATTGCTCATACGCCTTTCCCTGCCCGGAGAAGTCGGCATAGAGCTCGAAGCAGTAGCCGATATCAGCCACGATCAGGAAAGGCGGCCAGCCATGCTCGCGCGGCAGATCCTTGGCGTAGCGCTCCGCCTGCCCCCGCGCGCGCTGCATGGCGGTGATCCAGCCATCAGTGCCGCGCCGGGCGGTGCCTGAGCGCGCCTTGCCCGCCTCTGCGCCGAACATGTCCACCTGGGCCGCGCTGGCCTTGCGGTTTCCCGTCCCTGATGAGCCCTGCTTGGCCTCCAGCACGAAGCAGCTGCGCTTGTAGAGATCAATCCGACGGCTCGACTGGCTGCCATCTTCGTGCAGTCGGGTCACCTGCCGCTCAAAGACGTAATCGTTGAGCGCCGTCTCCTCGCGTGACGGGTCGGGACGGTCCACGCCGATGAGATCGCAGAGCTCGTTGAGGAAGGTGTGCGTATTGGCCAGCTCCCCGCCGCCGGATTCCTTCCAGCGTTCGATGAAGGCTTCCACCTGCTCGTCAATCACACTCATGGCCCGCGCGCGTCTCCCCTTGATCCCACACGCTAGCCGTGTTGGGGCGGGAGGGGCAATCTTGTCTTACGCAACGCATCCGCGTTGCGATGTTCCGCGAAAAGTCGCGGGCGCGCGTTCGCGCTTTTCGGCGCTACGCGCCGGGAGACCCTACCCCCTCGTCATGCCCGCGCAGGCGGGCATCCAGAGATCATGGGGCGAAGGCAGTGACAAGCGGCTCTGGGTTCCCGCCTGCGCGGGAACGACGAAAGAGGGAAAAAGAAAAACCCCCTACCCGAAATCGACCTCGTCTTCGGGGTTCTGGTTTTCCTTGTCCGTCGCACGGCGGAAGGGCCCCGGATAGCGCGGATCGGTGCGGCGGCGCCGGTCCGGGCCGAAATAATTGCCCGACTTGATGAAGCGGCGCGGCCGCTCGATCAGCGCCACCATGCGGTTATACAGATCGACCGGGCGCACGGGCTTCGCCAGATACTCGTTCACGCCCGCATTGATGGCTTCCATGATGCGGGTGCGGTCGGTATGGCCGGTGACCATGATGATGGGCAGGTATTTGTTCGGGCTGTCCGACGCGGTGCGCACCAGCCGGGTAAACTCGAGGCCATCGACATCGCCCAGCGCATAATCGACCAACGCCACATCGGGGTTGGAAGTGCGCATGGATTCAAACGCATCGGCCGCGTCACGCACCTCCACCACGGTGCGCACGCCAAAACCCTGCAGCACCTTGCGCAGGATTGTGGACATATGCGCGTTGTCCTCAACGATAAGGACCCGCACGCGTTCAAAGCTGCCTGACATGCCTCGCCCGATGGATTCGCGACTGTAGAGGCCATTGTGCACCCGCAGCGTTAACCAAAACTTGCGGCACTGGTGCAACAGCACTCTCGCTTTCAGGCCAAGCGTGTTGCATATATGTTCTCATGGCCAAGCTGACCCGCGACGATACCGCCTATGCCCCGCCCGAAGAGGCCATAAGCCCAGGCGGCGTGTCCGATATGGGCCAGGCGGAGTTTGTACGCGATGTGGTGCCCGCCGGCATCCATGATGCGCTCTCTTTGCCCGCCAACTGGACGCCGCACCGCCCGGACCGGCCCGACAAGTCCGAGGGCGGGCGCACCTTCCAGATGGTCAGTGATTTTGAGCCCTCAGGCGATCAGCCCGCGGCCATCGCCGAGCTGGTGGAGGGCTTGAGCCAGCATGAGCGCGATCAGGTGCTGCTGGGGGTCACCGGCTCCGGCAAGACCTTCACCATGGCCAAGATCATCGAGGCGACGCAGCGCCCGGCCCTGATCCTCGCGCCCAACAAGACGCTCGCCGCGCAGCTTTACGGGGAGTTCAAGAGCTTCT
The DNA here is from genome assembly GCF_051859565.1 of Glycocaulis sp. Taxonomy (GTDB): domain Bacteria; phylum Pseudomonadota; class Alphaproteobacteria; order Caulobacterales; family Maricaulaceae; genus Glycocaulis. The sequence goes on along the minus strand of NZ_JBHYFK010000002.1, from coordinate 227,452 downwards.
TCCCCCACAATGCGGTGGAGTATTTCGTCTCCTATTACGACTACTACCAGCCCGAAGCCTATGTGCCGCGCACCGATACCTATATCGAGAAGGAATCCTCGATAAACGAGGCCATCGACCGGATGCGCCACGCTGCGACGCGGGCCATCCTGGAGCGCGATGACGTGATCATCGTCGCTAGCGTCTCCTGCATTTACGGCATCGGATCGGTGGAGACCTACACCGCCATGGTGTTCGACCTGAAGGTCGGCGACCTGTCCGATCCGCGCGAGATCATGCGCCAGCTCACCGCCTTGCAATACACGCGCAACGACGCCGCCTTCACGCGCGGCACGTTCCGGGTGCGCGGCGATGTGCTGGAGATCTTCCCCGCCCACTATGACGCCCGAGCCTGGCGGATCAGCTTCTTTGGCGACGAGATCGAGAGCATTTCCGAGTTCGACACCCTCACCGGCAAGGCGGTGGCGGCGCTGGAGAAGGTGCGCGTCTACGCCAACTCCCACTATGTCACCCCGCGCCCGACGCTCAATCAGGCGATTACCCATATCAAGGCGGAGCTGGCCGAGCGCCTGGAATGGATGGAGGCCAATAACAAGCTTCTCGAAGCCCAGCGCCTCGCCCAGCGCGTGCAGTTCGATATCGAGATGCTGGAGGCCACAGGCAGCTGCAACGGCATCGAGAACTATTCGCGTTACCTCACGGGCCGCAAGCCCGGCGAGCCGCCGCCGACCCTGTTTGAATACATCCCGGAGAACGCGCTGGTCTTCACCGATGAGAGCCATGTGACGATCCCGCAGCTCGGCGCGATGTACAAGGGCGACTTCTCCCGCAAGCGCACGCTCGCCGAGCACGGCTTCCGCCTGCCCTCCTGCATGGATAACCGCCCCCTCAAATTCGAGGAATGGGAGGCGATGCGCCCGCAGACCATCCACGTCTCGGCGACGCCCGGCTCTTGGGAGCTGGACAAGACCGGCGGCGTCTTCACCGAGCAGGTGATCCGCCCCACCGGGCTTATCGATCCGCCGGTGGAGGTGCGCCCGGTCGCGAAGGAAGGCTTCAGCCAGGTGGATGACATTATCGAGGAGGCGAGGGCCACGGCCGCTGCCGGTATGCGCACGCTCGTCACCACGCTCACCAAACGCATGGCCGAAGACCTCACCGAATACATGCACGAGCAGGGCCTGAAAGTGCGCTACATGCACTCTGATGTGGACACGGTGGAGCGCATCGAGCTGATCCGGGATTTGCGCCTTGGCGCCTATGATGTGCTGGTGGGCATCAACCTGCTTCGCGAGGGGCTGGACATCCCCGAATGCGGGCTGGTGGGCATCCTGGATGCCGACAAGGAGGGCTTCCTGCGCTCGGAGACGAGCCTGGTACAGACAATCGGCCGCGCGGCGAGGAATGCCGATGCGCGCGTCATCCTCTATGCCGACAGCGTGACCGGCTCCATGCAGCGCGCGATGGATGAGACGGCACGCCGCCGCGACAAGCAGATCGCCCATAACGAGGCCCACGGCATCACCCCGCGCACGATTGTGCGCGGCATTTCCGATGTGCTCGAAGGCGTGATGGAGAAGACGGCCGCCGGCAGGGGCTCGCGCAGCCGCCAGCGGGGTCAGGATCGCTTGACCGCCCGCGAAGATCAGGCAAGCTTTGAACCCAATAATCTCAAGGCGGTCATCGCCGACCTTGAAAAACGCATGCGCGAGGCCGCCGCCAATCTCGAATTCGAGGAAGCGGCAAGGCTACGGGACGAGATCAAGGCGCTGGGGGAGTAGATTCCGTGGAAATAAAAAGTGTAAAAGTTTCTTCACTACATGGCTACCTTGATTTCAATATAAAATTCCGGAGAGATCTGACATTTATTTATGGAATAAATGGACAAGGAAAGACATCAATCGTACTTGCCATCGTTTCACTAATACAGCCGGACATTCATTGGCTGATAACAAATGAATTTAAGTCAATAGAAGTGAAATTTAATTCTCCCGGAGCCTTTAGCGCCACCGCTGAAAACAACGGCTCGTCATTGGCGTTTATACTTAAAAAGGACGGCGAAATTATCGGGGAAGCAGCTTTAAGCTTATCCCTTGTTGAAGAATACAATTTATTGAGTTCTGACGAAGCGGCATTTGATTCATCCAATAGAATTATGGATTTTGTAAAGGCAGAATTTATTAACTCATCATTTTACAAAGAACCACACAAACTTCCAACTCCGTTTTTCTTAGGTCTTGAGAGAACCTCTCCTGCCCGACGCATTAACATAAGTCGGCGGCGGCGCTCTGCGCCTCAGAGGCTAAGGTCGAATAGGCAAACTCCCTTGACGTACGGCGTGTCTCTCGCAGAAGAGGTGATTGTCGAACGATATAGAAAAATATCTATTAGTCGGGCTAAACTTGATAGTGATTTTCGTAAACAACTTGTGCTATCTGTATTTCACGTCACCCCACACAGAAGGGTTTTTGGGGAACACTGGCCAAATCAAACGCTCATCAAGAAGTATAAAGATATTCGAGACAAAATAAATCCCATTCTTAAGAGAGTTGATTTTTCCGATGAGGATATATCAACTCATATTAGCCCGGTATTTGAAGATCTGATTGAGACAGCCGAGAAGTTGGTTCAGATCGGACGCCCCTCAGCCGATGTATTTTTTAATTCTGATAAATCACAACAAAGGCTGATAACAAAATGGCTTGAAATAAGCACAAGGGTTCCTATTTTTAATAAAATATCAGAGATAATCGACGGTTATGAGAAATTAGAAAATGAAATATACTCATCTAGTTATATGTTTTGTGATTTCGTGAACGAATTTCTAAAAGAGTCGGGGAAATCAATCCACATTGACGAGAGTGGTAACGTGGGAGTTGATCTTCCTAATGATAAGACTCAGTCACCAACTGATATGAGCTCTGGTGAGATGCAAATATTTCTACTTATGGCCCACGTTATTTTTAACCTCGATGTTAAGGACGCTAACTGCCTCATCATCGATGAGCCAGAGTTGAGCTTGCATGTGCAATGGCAGGAGATGTTTGTTGAAGCGCTCCAGGCTGCTAATTCAAGCATGCAGTATATCTTTGCAACCCACAGCCCGTCGATAATTGGGAACCGTGTAAACAACTGCGTGGGCCTGTAAACATGGTGGCTATACCGAAGTACACATCCAGAGCAATGTACGGGTTGGCAGCTTTAAAAAGTGGCAGGAATGATATAGATATATACGTAGAAGATACTAAAACGTGGAGGCTTGTAGAGATGCTTGTGTTCTCTAACCTTCCACCGTCTATTAAAATTCGGGAGGTATTTCCCCTAGGGGGCAGGGACAAGGTTATTCAAGCTTCAAAGCAGGCGCCCGTTAATTTGAATCGAGTCGAATTGTATATTGTCGACTCAGATTTAGAACTAATCGGAAAGTGCCGAGATTCGACAAATAGACATACTGTCCCACTGTCAAGGTATTGTGTAGAAAATTATTTCCTCTGTCAGCGCGCTATCGAGCTAACGCTTGTTCATGACAAGCCGGAGTGGAGATCGGCAGAAATTAAGAGTAGGTTAGATTATGAATCATTCAAAAGGGAATTGAGATTGTTCTCTAAATTATATATGCTTTATGCGGCGGCATCTAGATTAAATGTGCGCGAACAGCTCTCGGCTTACGCGCTGTCACGTCTCTGCATTAAGAGCACTAGTGGAAGGCTTGTTGGCTCGCCGAAGCTGATAGCGGGAAGGTGCAAGCAGGTAATTCGCGCGATGAAAGATGCTGCGGGGCGCGATAAGTGTATAGATGCGATTAACACCGTGCGCAGAAATGCAATGCGAATGCATTACATGGACTATGTTAGCGGAAAATATGTTTCTATCCCTTTGCTATTTGGATTGGTGAAAGACGTGTTCGACGTTGGAGGTCGAAGGGAAGTTTTTTTGATGAGACTGAGTGCAAACGTCGAGAATTTGAGGTGTGACGTACTGAGAAGGCGGATTGCGAATTCTATTCGGTATCAATCGGCAAGTGCCGCCTAGGTGATCTGTCTGGCTCGGCCCCCCCTCACCCCACCCTGCGATAAATCCCGTCTATCCGCACGTCGCCGTCCAGAATGTCGAGATAGGTTCGTATGACCTGTTCGAGCTGGTCAAGCGTTTCGATATCGCAAAAGCCTTCCGGGTCGCGGGTGATGCCGGCGGCGGCGAGCTGTTCAGCCGAGAGGATATGGCAATCGGGCTGGTGATAGGTGGTCATGTCCGCATAGACGAAGAGCACGCCATAGGTGATGGCGTCCTGGCGGGGGACTTGCGCGATATAGATATCGCCCGACAGGCGGCGCAGCCTGGCATTCTGGTGCGGGAAGTTTTCCACGTCCGAGCTGTAGCGGCGCGAGAAGCGGGCATAGTCGATACGGCCCTGCCACGTCACCCCGCCCCATTCCACGCCCTCTGTATCAAACGGCGTATGGGTGTATTCGCCCGGCGGCATGGCGCGGGTCGCCTGGCGTGCGCCGATCAGCTCCACCTCGCTGGTAAAGCAGCCCGCGAGCATCAGCGCGGGCAGAACAAGCAGTGAAATCCCGGCCGAGCGGAGCGAGAGCCGGGAGCTGTTGCCGGATTGTTTCGAGACCCCGGATCGCTGCGCGTCCGGGGTTTCATTAGAGGGTTGAAATCCCGGCCAAGCGAAGCGCAGAGCCGGGACCTCGTGCAGAATAGCCCTGAGAGAGGCCCCGGATAGCGCTGCGCGCTTCCGGGGTTTCAGGTGACTGTGGAAGGTTTCCCTCATACCGGCGCGCAGGCCGCTTTCAGCCAGGCATGCACCTCTGCCTCCTCCGCCACCAGCGGGCCGATCTTTTCCAGCACATCGGCGTGATAGGCATTGAGCCAGTCACGCTCCTCATCGCTCATCAGCTCCACATCCACCAGAGCGGTGTGGATGGGCGCGAGCGTGATCGTTTCAAAGCCCATCATCGGCCGCTCGCCGCCGGGCAGATCCTCCGGCGGGGTGACGACCTGCAGCGTCTCGATGCGGATGCCCCACTTGCCGGTATTATAAAAGCCCGGCTCGTTAGAGAAGATCATCCCCGGTTTCAGCGCGATTGTGTTGGGCGCCTTGGCGATGCGGCCCGGCCCTTCGTGTACGGAGAGATAGCTGCCGACCCCGTGGCCGGTGCCATGATCATAATCCATCCCCGCCATCCACAAGGGCTGGCGCGCGAGGGCATCAAGCTGTGATCCGGTCGTGCCTTCAGGAAAGCGTATGCGCGCCAGCGCGATATGGCCCTTCAGCACCAGCGTGAAGGCGCGGCGCATGTCCGCGCCCGCCTCGCCGATGGGCACGGTGCGGGTGATGTCGGTGGTACCGTCCGGGTACTGACCACCGGAGTCCACCAGATAAAGCGTGCCGCGCTCCAGCTTGCGTACCGAGTCGGTGGAGACGCGGTAGTGCGGCAGCGCGCCGTTCGGCCCGGCGCCGGAAATCGTCTCAAAGCTTATATCGCGAAATTCAGGCAGCGCCCGGCGGAAGCTTTCCAGCTTCACCGCCGCGCTGATCTCGTCCTCATGGCCGGACTGTCCTTGCGTATCCAGCCAGTGGAGGAAGCGCACCATGGCCGCGCCATCGCGGATATGGGCCTGGCGAGCGCCTTCCACCTCGACCGCGTTCTTGATCGCACGCGGCAGGGCCACCGGATCGGCGCCGCGCTTGATGATCGCGCCGGCTTTTTCAAGCTGGTTGAAGACGTGGGCGCTGGTGATGGCCGGGTCCACGAGCACGGTTTTCCCGGTGAGGGCGGCGAGCGCGGAATCGAAGCTGTCTTCAGATTCGATGGATACTTTGTTGCCGCCCACAGGATAGAGCTCAGAAACCCCTTTTTCGGGGTCGAAATACCCAGAAACCGACCCGTCCGATAGTATAATTGCGCGTCCCAGACCTATGGGGGCGCAGGCGACGTCTCCGCCGCGCAAATTGAGGATCCAGGCCACCGAAATCGGGTCTGACAGCACGGCCGCATCGGCGCCAGCCTCTTTAAGCCCTTGAGAAACCTCATCGAGTTTCTCCTCCACCCTGCGCCCGGCCAAAGTGACGGGGTGGGGATAGATTTTCGCTTTCGGGGCCGCGGGGCGATTTTCCCAGATTCTATCCACCGGGTTCTCGTCAACTATCCGCATGTGGATACCGGCGCGCGCTGCGGCTGCCTCTATCCGCGCGATGGCATCGGGGCTGTGCAGGCGGGCATCATAGCCGATTATCTCGCCTTTACGGGCGTTTGCGGCGATCCAGCCCGCGATTCCCGGCTCCGGAAAGCCCTCGAAGGCGAAAAGTTGTCCATCAACCTGGTCGCGCACCTGCAGGGTATAGCGCCCGTCGGTAAAGATGGCGGCCCTGTCCCGCATGATAATCGCCGCCCCGGCGCTGCCCGTGAAGCCGGTTACCCATGCCAGACGGTCCGCGCTGGCGGGGACATATTCGTTATTATACTCGTCCTCATGGGGCACGAGAAAGCCGTCAAGGCCAAGGCGCTCCAGCTCTTTTCGAAGCAGCGGCAAGGCTTTACGGCCATTGGCGGGGCCGCCCTTGGGGGTGAAGGTCTGGATGGTTTCGGGGGGGATAATATGGGTCATGGGGGCAAGCTAATCCCCCTCCGGGCGGCGATCAATCGGGGCATGCTGTGGGCGCTCTATCCGGCGGGGCGGGGCCGGGCTATCCGGAGAAGAGAGGGGGCGCTTTGGCAAAAAACTGTCACACACAACAAGGGCCAAACGCGATATAGGGCGGGGATAGTTGACCCGGAGTCCGCCATGATCCGCTTCGCCGTTGCGCTGATTGCCACACTTTTCCTCAATATTTCAACAGCTTATGCCGATCCGGGCGCGCGCTTCGCCGACGGCCATACCCGCGCCCCCGATACCAGCCCCCATGCGGCGCTGGAAGCACAAGTCTCTGATATACTTGACAGATTCGCCGCCGAACTGGGTCCGGACGCACTGGTAGCGCTCACCCCCGAAACCGCCCTCGCCTTCCTGAGTGAAGAAGAAAGGGCTTATCTTTCAACGGCTTTCGTCCATTTCTCCATTGACCGCCCGGCCCGCATCTATGTCGCCTATGACGGCATGTATGGCGAGCGGCCTTTCTGGCTTGAAGATCTGGGCTTTGAACGCCGCGAAGCTATTGATTTTATTGTTGATTCGGAAGACCCCTACGAGGTCTGGCAGCGCGAGTACGAGGCTGGCGAGATCCGCCTCGGCATCCCTTCCTTCTCCGGCGAGCTGAAACCCTATGTGGTCTTCGCCGCGCCTCTGGATGGCGGTGAAGCCATTGAAATTACACCGCTTGTTGACGGCACGGATGTGCAGATTGCCGCTGAGGGCGGTGAGCCCTTCATCGACGATAATGACTATTTCAACGCCCTGCCGGCAGAACTCGACGGCCTTCCCGTACTAAGGTCCTATGAAAGCTGGGAATTTGTCTCCCGCATGGTCGGCTTCTTCCGCACCACGGATTACCCGTCCTCAGGCCAGCCCGATCACATCATCCAGACCTGGCAGGGCGATCCGCGCGAGGAGATCACGATCCAGTGGCGCACCCGCTCAGGAGCGGCCAGCGATCCGGTACTCTGGTATGCCCCTGAGAATGAAACGGAATCTGTCTCTTACGTACGCGCCGAAACGGTGTCGCTGCGCAGCCGGCAGATCGTCAATGACCCGGCTGTGGACTTCCACCGCGTGCGCCTGACCGGGCTGGAACCGGGTGTGCGATACGCGTTCGGCGTCAGTGCGAACGGCGGCGAAAACTGGAGCGAAGTGAGGCACTTCCACACGGCGGCCGAGCCGGGCGCGCAGAGCTGGCAGTTTGCCTATCTGGGCGATCCGCAGAACGGGCTGGACGAATGGGGCGATCTCATCCGCCAGGGCTATGAAAGATTTCCTGAAATCCGCTTCTGGATGATTGCCGGAGACCTGATCGACAAGGGTACGGAGCGCGATAACTGGGACCAGTTCTTCGCCGAAGGCTCCACCGTGTTCGACCGCTCCGCCGTGGTCCCGGCCATTGGCAATCATGACAGCCATGGCGGCCACCCGACCCTTTACCTTCAACAGTTTGCCCTGCCCGATAACGGGTCCGAGCATCTCGATCCGGGCCGCACCTATCACCTGACCTATCAGGACATGCTGATCGTGGTGATGGATTCCAACTATGATCTCATCGAGCCGGAAACGCAGACCGAATGGCTGGACCGGGTCCTCGGCGAGAGCGATGCGCGCTGGAAAGTGGTTATCTACCACCACCCCTTCTATGCCTCGCGTCCGGGCCGCGATAACCAGCCCTTGCGCGATGCCTGGGGCCCGATCTTCGACCGGCACAATGTCGATATAGCCTTCCAGGGCCACGACCACGCCTATATGCGCACCGTGCCCATGAGGGATCACCGCCCGGCAGAGCCGGGTGAGCACGGCACCATCTATCTGGTCGCGGTTTCCGGCACCAAGATGTACGAGCAGGAATTGCGCGATTTCGTCGCCTTCGGCACCACGAATGAGCGCACCTATCAGATCATCGATATGGACTCAGCTGCCGGCACCCTCTCCTACCGCGCCATCAATGCAGACGGTGTGGAGATCGATGCCTTCGCGCTGGAAAAGGAGTAGCCGGCCAGCATCTGTCGAAAGCGTAATATTTGCAGGCTTGCCCTCTGGCCGGGTTGGGCTAAACCGGCGCGCCCTGCTGATTACGCGCGAGCCTGGCCATGACCGCACCTGCCATTGAAACCCGATCCCTTGCCCGCCGCTTCGGCGACAAGCGGGCGGTCGATGGCATTGATCTCGACGTGAAGCGCGGCGAGATTTTCGCCGTGCTCGGCCCTAATGGCGCAGGCAAGACGACGCTGGTGCGCATGCTGGCAACCCTGCTGCGTCCCTCGGAGGGCAGCGCGCGCGTGCTCGGCCACGATATCGAGCGCGAAGCGCGCGAGGTGCGCCGCAAGATCAGCCTGACCGGCCAGTTTGCTTCGGTAGACGAAGACCTTACCGGCTATGAGAACCTGCTTCTCCTCTCTCGCCTGTCGGGCCTGAAAGGTGCAGACGCCAAGGGCCGGGCGATGAATCTGCTGACCGCCTTTGATCTGGCCGAAGCGGCTGCCAAGCAGGCCAAGGACTATTCCGGCGGCATGCGCCGCAAGCTCGACATCGCCGCCAGCCTCATCCGCCGCCCCGAACTCCTGTTTCTGGACGAGCCGACGACCGGGCTGGATCCGCGCTCGCGCAATCAGGTGTGGGACATTGTGCGCGGCCTTGCCGCCAGCGGCACGACCATTCTTCTGACCACGCAGTATCTGGAGGAGGCCGACCAGCTCGCAGACGAAATCGCCGTTGTCGATCACGGCCGGATCATTGCGCGCGGTACCAGCGCCGAACTCAAAGCCAAGGTCGGCGGGGGCGTGTTGCAGATCAACCTTGCCAGCGCGGAGCGGCGCGAGGAGGCTTCCCGCCTGCTGTCTGACATGCTGGTGGGCGAGGTGCGCGCAGGCGGCAATGGCGTCTCCCTGAATGTGGATGTGGCGGATCCGGATGCGGGTCTGGCGGCGCTCGGCGCACTGTCAGCGGCAGGCATCACGCTGACCGGCTATGCCCTCAGCCAGCCGAGCCTCGATGAGGTGTTCTTCGCGCTGACCGGGCGCCCGCCAGAACCGGAGAAAGAAGCAGAGACGGAGGCGGCACAATGAGTGAGATCGTGAAACCTCTTGAGCAGGCCGCCGAGAATGCCGTGCTGTCAGCATCCGCCATTGCGGCACGCCCGCCCCATGCGGTGTCGGTCAGCCTCACCTATGCGTGGCGGGCTCTCCTGAAGATCAAGCACATGCCCGAACAGCTCTTCGACGTGGTGGTGACCCCCATCATGTTCACGGTGATGTTCACCTATCTGTTTGGCGGTGCGCTGGCGGGTTCGACCGATGCCTATCTGCAATTCCTGCTGCCGGGCATTCTGGTGCAGACGATTGTTTTCACATCCGTCTATACCGGCTTCACGCTCAATACCGACATTTCCAAGGGCGTGTTTGACCGCTTCCGCTCTCTGCCGGTCTGGTCGCCGGGGCCGATTGCGGGTGCGATGCTGGCTGATGTGTTCCGCTTCACCGCGTCGGGCGTCATTGTCTTCATCATCGGCACCCTGATGGGCTACCGGCCTGAGGGCGGGTTCATCGCGGTTATTCCCGCCCTCGCGCTGATGAACGCCTTTGCACTGGGCTTTGGCTGGATATTCACGGCGCTGGCGCTGTCGGTGCGCACGCCCTCCACGGTGATGACGCTCGCCTGGCTGGTACTGATGCCCCTCACCTTTGCCTCCAACATCTATGTCGACCCCGCGACCATGCCGGGCTGGCTGCAGGCGGTTGTGTCGGTCAATCCGGTGTCGCTGCTGGTCACGGCCATCCGCGACATCATGGCTGGCACACCGGACGCAGGCGCTATATTGCTGGCCCTGCTCGCCCCCGGCGTGATGGCGGCCATATTCGGACCGCTCACCATGTGGCTCTACCGGCGCGAGCGCTAGCGCAAGGAAACACTCCGATGTCCACACTCTGGCGCCTGCTCGCCATCGGTCCGGCCGCGCCCCTGAAGGCCGCAGACGCTTCCCTGAACGGGTGGGAAGACGGCCCGATGCTCTCCTGGTCCTTCTTCGAGGACGGCAGCGAAGAGGTCTGGCGGCTGGACGTGCTTTTCGGTCAACAGATCGATGTGGAAGGGTTCCTCGACGCCATCGGGCTGACGGGCGCGAACATTGATGTGCAGTTCGCCCCGCTTCCCGAAGAGGACTGGGTGCGCCTCTCGCTGGCGGGCCTGCCGGCGGTGAAGGCGGGCCGGTTCGTCATCTATGGGGAACATGCCCGCCGTCCGCTGGAGCCGGGCGAACTGGGCATCGAGATCGAGGCGGGCCCCGCCTTCGGCACCGGCCATCACGGCACTACCAAAGGCTGCCTAATCGCATGTGACCGGCTCGAGCGCGAAGGGCTGAAAGTCGCCCGCGTGCTGGATCTGGGCTGCGGCACGGGCGCGCTCGCCATTGCTGCGGCGCTGGTCTGGCCCAATGCCGATGTGCTGGCGACCGATATTGACCCTGAAGCGGTGGCAGAAACCGAAATCAACAATGCCAAGAACGGTGTGGCCGACAGAATTCAGGCCATTACCGCAGACGGGTTTGACCATCCCGCTTTCGAGGGTGCGGTGTTTGATCTGATCTTCGCCAATATCCTCGCCGGACCGCTGCAGGAGCTGGCGCGTGCGCTGGCTGAGCGCCTGGCCCCGGACGGCCGCGCTGTGCTGTCAGGCCTGCTGGAAGAGCAGATCGAGGCGGTGGAGGCAGCCTACAGGGACGCCGGACTGGTCACGGCCCACGCCGACATTATCGACGAATGGGCGATCCTGACGCTGAAAGGCGCCTAGCGGTCCGTATCGGATATGCGCCAGCGCGCGGCTGTGACAGCCGCTTCAAGGCTCAGCCGTCCGACGATCTGTTCCAGCGTCTTGTCCGCACGGCTGTCCGAGGTGAGCTCGGCGCTGACCTCCACCCGCTCGCTTTCCTCGATATTCTCGCTGTCGAGGGATTGCAGGTGCAGCCCGCCCGAGGCCACGCCCTGCAGCAGGAGCGCGCGGATATGGGCTTCCTCCTCGCCCCGGCAGACAATGGTGACGGCATAGCCTGCGGGCAGTTCGGCACTGTCCATGGGCTGGCGGTTGATCTTCGCGGCCAACGGGCGCAGCAGAAGGTTCACCAGCACCACCAGCACTGCGACGATCAGTGCGTAGACCAGCGCACCGGCGCCGGCGAGCACCCCCACCGCCGCCGCACACCAGAGCGTGGCCGCCGTGTTGAGCCCGCGCACATTGAAGCCTTCGCGGAAGATGATCCCAGCGCCGATAAAGCCGACCCCGGAGACGACCTGCGCGGCCACGCGCGTTGGGCTCACCTCATCGCCCCCGAACAGGGTTGAGAAGACCACGAAACTGGCCGAACCCAGCGCCACCAGCGTGTTGGTGCGCAGGCCCGCAAGGCGCTGGCGCCATTGCCGCTCAAATCCGATCAGCGCGCCCAGCAGGACGGCTGCGATCAGATTGATGGTGGACGGGATGATCAGCGGATCGAACATGACAGGCACCTCGCGGGAGGAAGGGCAGACCCAAGCGATAATACGCCCGGCCTGCCCTTCAACCTTTAAGCCTAGAACTCTACGGCGAAACCAACGGTGAGCCAGTCGGCCCGCTCACCATCGAGATTGCGCCCATAGACGATATCGAGAGCAACATTGCCGTCGAACAGGAAGGGGCGAATGCCCGCCTGCCAGCCGGGGCGGTCATTCTCCGCGCCGAACACCTCGCCGATCAGTTCCAGCCGGTCGTGGGCCATTACTTGCGCGGCCATGCCCCATACGCCGACAGTCTCGTTCTCCGTAAGGTCACGCTCCACACCGGCATTGAAATGCAGGTTGAGCCGCTCATTGACCGGCAGCGATAGCGGCACCACAGCGTAGATCGTGTCGGCATTGCGGATCACGCCGGCATGGCCGCTGCCCACTGACAGGGCGAGGCCGTAGCCATGCTCGTCAATATCGCGCAAGGCGATCTTGGCGGCAGGGGCGAAGGTGGTTGCCCACTCCCCGTCCGCACGGCGGCTCTCCATGGTCAGTTCGAACTCGACAAAGGGCAGCGCTTCCAGCGTAAAGCCCGGCGAGGCGAGATAGACCCGGTCACCATTATTGGCAAACGAGGTCCAGGTTTCGAGCTTGAACATGCCCGGCGTTGCGATGCCCGCGTCGTCCACCGCGTACGGGCCGCCATTGGCAAAGCTTGCGGGCATGGCGGAAAAGCTCAGCGTCACAGCGCTGACAGCAAAGAGAAATTTTTTCATCGGTCTTGCTCCTGTTGATTGGGACCGGTCATGCCGCCGCAGCGGGCAGATCGAGAAGGGCGGTGGCGATGGAGAAATAGATCAGCACGCCTGCCGCATCGGCGATGGAGGTGATGAGCGGTGCACTGGCCGCTGCCGGGTCGAGCTTCATCCGTGACAGGATGAAGGGAAGGCTCATCCCGATGATAGAGCCGACAAGCACGATCACCACCATGGAGAGCGACACGACAAGAGCCACTTCCGGGCCGCCACGGACAACGCCGATAGCAGATACCGCTATGGCCATGGTGATGCCGAGCAGAAGCGCGACAAAGCTCTCCCGGCCGATCATCTTGCCCCAGTCGGAGAGTTTCACATCACCCACCGCAAGGCCCCGCACCATCAGCGTGGCGGCCTGTGAGCCCGCATTGCCGCCGGAGTCGATCAGCAAGGGCAGGAAGAAGACCAGCGCCACATAGGCCATGATCGTGTCTTCGAAATAGGCGATACCGGCGCCGGAGAAGATGTTGCCGAAGACCAGCAGCACCAGCCAGACGATACGCATCCGGTAGAGTACGAAGGTGGAGGCGGTGCGCACATTGGTGATGCGCTTCATGCCGGGCACATAGCCCTTCTGGTCGCTGCCAATGTCCTGCACGCCGCCTGCGCGGTAGAAGTCCTCGGTGGCTTCGGCCACCTGCACGTCCATCGCGTCGTCGGCGGTGATGATGCCGACCAGCGCGTCCCCGCCATTGATGACGGGAATGGCCAGAAGGTCGTACTGGGCGATCTTGCGGGCCGCCTCTTCCTGGGACTCGTTGGCCCGCACGAAGATCACCTCGCGTACCATGATGTCGCCGACCAGAGCCTCGTCCGGCTCGGTCAGCAGGTCACGCAAGGAAACCACGCCGATCAGGCGGCGGTCCTCATCGACCACGTAAGAGTCGTAGATGGTCTCCTTGTTGGGCGCTTCGCGGCGCAGCCGGGCAATGGCCTCAACGGTCGTGAGGTCTGCTTTCAGCGTCGCGTAGTCCGACGTCATGATCGCCCCGGCCGTGCCCTCGGCATAGGCCGAGAGCTTGCGGATGTCCTCACGGTCGGCACGCGCCAGCACGGGCAGAAGCCGGTCCTGCAGCTCTTTGGGCAGGGCGTTGAAGAGGTCGGCACGCTCATCGGGCGACATCGCCGTAACGAGCGCTGCCAGCGCATCGCGTTCCATGGCGAGCGCCGTCTCGGCCTGCATGTCGGCAGGCAGGTAGCCGAAGACTTCAGCCGCCGTTTCCACGCCAAGCGCGGCCAGCACCCGGGCCACTTCCTCCGGGCTCAGCGTGCCAATGGCATTGGCAATATCAGCCGGGTGCAGGCTCGCCAGAGCTGTCTTGATGGATGCTGTATCGTTATTGTTCAGAAAGTCGCGGATTGCTGCCGCGATGTGATTACTCGTCATGTCAGAACCTCCTGACAGGGCGTTGCAACAGGCCCGTCAGAAGACTGTCAGAGGCGCACCAGCCTCCTCGACATGAGAAGGTCAGCGCGCGCCGGACATCCCGCCACGGGCGCAAATCTCGGATTGGTCGCGCAGGCCGCCACGTCCTGTGGAACGCATCACGGCCCGCCTACTCGACGGATCGTCCATGATCGGCCTCCCTGCCTGCCGGCAGCCCGCATCAGGGGCATGCGCGACGCGCGTGCTGCGGGCCTTTTGCGGCCCGGCACACAGATGATAACGAAGCGAGCCGAGATTGGTTCTCACACCCGCGCGAATGTCTGACCCTCATGAGCCATCAAACGCGGGTGGATCAGACGAAAGCGTGGGTCCTGTAAGGACGAGCCGCTGCCGGATCACCCGGCATCTAAAGGCCGGAGGGCGTGGTGTTGTGTTCAGCCCGCGTCAGACGCGGGCTACTGGAACTGCCGTCCATCAAAGTGTCCTTGATTGTCGCCTGCCGTGAGCAGACGGGCAGGGGCATAACCCCGGCTTGCATGCGGCGTCAACCCCGGCTTCGAGACAGTTCTGTGAAATCAGACCGGCTTCAGGATCAGTTCCAGACAGGCATCGATATGCGCCTCGATCTGGCGGGTCTCGATCGAGTTCTTGCCCGTGAGAATCTCATATTCCGGGGCCAGCACGATCGGCAGTGAGAACGCGCCTGACAGCACGAACATGAGATGCGTCGGATCGCCCGCCGCGATCAGATCCTCGCCCTGCGCCGATATGATCAGTGCAATGATCTTGTCGTTCAGCGGCTTCTGGTGCCGGTCTATCAGCCATTCCAGGCGCGGCGTGCGCTCGGCGCCCTCCTGCAGCAGGAGGCGCATGTGTTCAGGATGGGCTGCGAGCGTCGTGATATGGGCTCGGATAGCCGCCTTGTAGAAGGGCAGGCCGGTAAGGCCTTGCGTGCTTTCCAGTTCCTCAGCCAGCTGCGCGTTCACGCGCGCATAGAGGCGCTCGACCGCCGCTTCCCACACGCCCTGTTTGGACTTGAAATGATACATGATGAGCGGCACGGGCGCGCCGCAGGCGCGCGCCACATCGCTCACCGACGCGCCGGCAAACCCGCGCTGGGCAAACAGGGTGATGGCCGCGTCCAGGATGCGGCTCTGCGTTGCCTCTCTCTGGGCTTCGCGCTCATTGGTGCGCGCCGGGCGGGATTGCGTTTTCGTATTCATAATCGAAGGATTAAAGCCTTTGGGGCGGCAGGTCGATAGTGTGCGCTGGCAACACGCGCGGCCAACATCTCACGCCTTCTCCACGAAGCTGGAGACCACCTTCTTCTCGCCCGCCTTGTCAAAGGCGACGGTGAGCTTGGCGCCGTCGGCCACCAATATACGGCCATAGCCGAATTTCTGATGGAAGACCCGGTCACCGCGGGCAAAACCGCCAGCGCCATTGTCGCCGCTCTCGATCAGCTTCGCCTTGCCTTCGATCACGCCCGGATCGCGCCGTGCGCCGCTTTCCTGCGCCGCCTTGAAGCGTTTCCAGCCTGGACTGTCATAGGCGGAGCGGAACGGATCGGCAGGCTCTGACACGCCCGCAAAACCCGGCCCCGCATCATAATATCCGGTCTCGGATTTGGCCTCGGCATGTTCGGGCGGCAACTCATCGATAAAGCGCGAAGGCAGAACAGACTGCCAACGCCCGAAAATCATCCGGTTGGCGGTAAAGGAGATGATAGCGCGCGCCCGCGCACGGGTAATACCGACATAGGCAAGGCGGCGCTCTTCCTCCAGGCTCGCGGTGCCGCCTTCGTCCAGCGACCGCTGGGAGGGAAACACCGTCTCTTCCCAGCCGGGCAGGAAGACCAGGGGAAACTCCAGCCCCTTGGCCGCGTGCAGCGTCATCAGGGAAACCTCGTCCCCGGTCCCGGCCTGATCGAGATCGGCCACCAGCGAGACGTGTTCCAGATAGGCTTCCAGCGTGTCGAACTGGCCCATGGAGCGGACAAGTTCCTTCAGGTTATCGAGGCGGCCCGCAGCCTGCGGGCTCTTGTCCTCGCGCCACATCGCCGTATAGCCGCTTTCATCAAGGATGATCTCGGCCAGCTCGTCATGGCGCATCGTGTCGGCCTGTAGCCGCCAGCGCTCGACATCGCGCAAAAACACCTGAAGCGCGGTGCGCGCCTTGCCGCGTATCTCGTCGGTCTGGACCATCAGGCCCGCCATCTCGCTCATCGAGACGCCGGCAGAGCGGGCAGCCGAGGCGATCTTCTGCACGCTGGTCTCACCGATCCCGCGCTTGGGGACGTTCACGATCCGCTCGAACGCCAGATCGTCCTCCGGCGAGCGCACCAGGCGCATATAGGCGTGGGCGTCGCGTATCTCGGCGCGTTCAAAGAAGCGCGGGCCGCCAATGACCTTGTAGGGCAGGCCCAGCATGATGAAGCGGTCTTCAAACGCGCGCATCTGCCAGGAGGCGCGCACCAGAATCGCAATGTCATTGTGCTGGTTACCGGCGCGGACGAACGCCTCGATCTCGTCGGCAACAAAGCGCGCTTCCGCCTCGCCATCCCACAGCCCGCGCACCTGCACCTTCTCGCCGGGATCATCGTCGGTCCAGAGCGTCTTTCCGAGGCGCGCGCGATTGGTCTTGATGAGCCCGGAAGCAGCCCCCAGAATATGGCCCGTAGAGCGGTAATTGCGCTCCAGACGGATCACGGTCGCGCCGGGAAAATCGGTCTCGAAGCGCAGAATATTATCCACTTCCGCGCCGCGCCAGCCATAGATGGACTGGTCGTCATCACCCACGCAGCACACATTGCCCGACCCGCGCGCCAGCAGGCGCAGCCAGAGATACTGGCAGACATTCGTGTCCTGATACTCATCCACCAGAAGATAGCGGAAGCGCCTGTGATAGAGCGCCAGCACATCGGCATGCTCGGTGAAGATCGTCAGATTGTGCAGCAGCAGATCGCCAAAATCGCAGGCATTGAGGACTTTGAGCCGCTCCTGATAGAGCCGGTAGAGGACATCGGCCTTGCCGTCAGCGAAGGTCCAGCGATCTTCCTCTCCCAGCTTTTCCGGGCGGATGCCCCGGTTCTTCCAGCCATCGATGAGGCTGGACAGATGGCGCGGCGTCCAGCGTTTATCGTCAATGCCTTCGGCCTGCAGGATCTGCTTGATCAGCCGCAGCTGGTCATCGGTATCGAGAATGGTGAAGGAGGATTTCAGCCCCACCAACTCGGCATGACGGCGCAGTATCTGCGCGGCGATCGAGTGGAAAGTGCCCAGCCAGGGCAAGCCCTCCACCGCCTCGCCGATGATCGCGCCGACGCGCTCCTTCATCTCGCGCGCAGCCTTGTTGGTGAAAGTGACGGAGAGGATCTCCCACGGGTTCGCCCGGCCCGTGGCGAGGATATGCGCCAGCCTGGTGGTCAGCACACGTGTCTTGCCCGTGCCGGCGCCTGCCAGCACCAGAACCGGGCCGTCGGTCGCCTCCACCGCGGCGCGCTGCTCGGCGTTGAGCCCTTTGAGATAGGCAGGCAGGCCCGTCTCTCCGCCGGACGGCGGACGGGCAGAGGCCTGCTGGGAAAGGGGTATGGAGCTCATGGGCGCGCGGACAGGTCTGCTCTCGATTCGGCGATGGTCTGGCAGGTTAGCACGGCTGGAGCGAGGCCGAAGGGGCCTGGATGCGGACAAGCGCAGCATTGACCACACAGGGCCGAACATGTCCCTTGCAGCTTTACATGTTTTTGCACAATACTGTGTTAAACACCGTATCTGCGGGCAAAGATGATCCATGCGCGACGAAGCCGCGATGACGCCGAGTGATGACGGGCTGTTGCGCGGCGTCTGGTACGTGGCCTGCCCCGCCTCGAGGCTGAGACGCCACAAGCCGTTGAACGCCCGAATTTGCGGCGCAGCATTGACGCTTCACCGCAGCCCGGACGGCACCAGCAGCGCTGTTGACGAAGCAGGCCATAACGTCACGACTTGCGAGCAGGACGGGCTCCTCTGGGCATTCATGGGTGACGAGATCACCCCTGAACCCACAAGCCTGCCGCCGACATTCGACGGTCCTGGCAGGGGCCGTGTCCGCTTCGTGGAAGAGGCATTGCTGCCCTGCCATATCGATGATGCCGCCTATGGGCTGCTGGACCCGGCGCACGGGCCGTACGTCCACGCCAGCCCGATCTGGCGCAGCTCCAAGACGCTCAAAGACAAGGCAAAGGATTATGTGCCGAGCGAGCTGGGCTTCACCATGGTTCCGCACGCACCCGTCAACTCCAGGCTCTACAATATCATTGGTGGCTCGATCCGCGTCACAATCGCCTTCCGCCTGCCGGGCCTGCGCATTGAGCGGATATGGACCGAGAAGCACACGGTTGTCGGCGTCACCGCCCTTACCCCGATTGATGCGGATCAGACCGTCATCCGGCAGATATTCTACTGGGATACGCCCGTCCTGAGCGCGATCAGGCCGATAGCGCGCCTGGTCTCGCGCCCCTTTCTGCAGCAGGATGTGCGCATCATGGCGCTGCGCCAGAAGGGGCTGACATTCGGGGCAAAAGGCATGCTCATCCGCGACGCTGACCAGCTCTTCGTCTGGTACCAGCGCATAAAGAAGGAGCTAAGGGAGGCACGCGCCGAGGGCCGCAGCTTCGTCAATCCGGTCAAGCCCGCGACCTTGCGCTGGCGGACTTGAAACATTGAACTCGCATTTGGCCCGCAAAAATGATATTTTCAAGATATCTTTTCAGGAGCAAGGCCATGAAAGCGTTGATCGGCAAATGGGGGCAGTCACAGGCGGTGAGGCTGCCCAAGGACATCTCTGACCAGCTGCGCCTGAAGGCTGGCGACGAGGTAGAGATGGAGCTGGTGAACGATCAGCTCGTCATCACACCCGTCAAACGCCCGGCCAAGCTCGACCCCGGCGCTCTGTTTGCACAGATGGAACAATGTGATCCGCCAGCAGAAATTGACTGGGGACCAGCGCGCGGGGCTGAGGCTTGGTAACGCAGCCGGCCGCTTTCCAGCCCGGCGATCTGGTCTGGCTGGAGTTCGCCGATGTCTCGGGCCGCGAACAGGCGGGGCGGCGGCCAGCCGTGGTGGTGTCAGCGGGCGGCTATAATGCCCGCTCCAGCCTGATCCTCGTCTGCCCGGTCACCAGCAGCGGCAAGCCGTGGCCCTTCAAGGTGAAGCTGGCCGGTGAGACAGGCGGGGTTGACGGCTACGCGCTCGTTGATCAGGTCCGCGCGATAGACCCCAATGCCAGACACGCCCGCAAGGCTGGCGAGGTCAGCGGCGCTTGCCTTGCCGATATCCGGGCGAGACTTGCTGTCGTGCTAGGCCTACCCCCGGAAGCCTAGAGCGACGAGATAGGTTTCCGAGCTATCGGCGCGGCTGGCGGCGGGCTTGGCGTGCTTCACCTTGTCAAAGCGCGGTTTAAGCCGGGCAAGTATTTCGCTTTCGGTGCCGCCCTGAAACGCCTTGGCGATGAACGCCCCGCCGGGCTTCAATGTTTCCAGCGCGAAGTCTGCCGCCGCCTCGACCAGATTGACGATGCGCAAATGGTCAGTGCTCTTGTGGCCGGTCGTCCAGGGGGCAAGGTCGGACATCACCAGGTCGGCCGGGCCGCCAAGCGCCTCTTTCACGGCCTCCGGCGCGCCGGGATCAGTGAAGTCCATCGTCATCAGGACGGCGCCCGCAATGTGGTCCATTTCCAGAAGGTCAATGCCGACAACATGGCTGGCGCCGCGCTTGAGCGCCACCTGCACCCAGCCGCCCGGCGCCGCGCCGAGATCAGCAATGCGCATGCCGGGCTTCAAAAGGCCGAATTTCTCATCCAGCTCGATCAGCTTGTAGGCCGCGCGCGAGCGATAGCCTTCGGCCTTGGCGCGCTGCACATAAGGGTCGTTGAGCTGCCGCTCCAGCCAGCGCTGGGATGAGACCTTGCGCTTCTTGGCGGTCTTTACCCGCTCGTGAAACTGCTTGTCGGCGCGCTTGCTGCCCCCGGCCGTTACAGGGCCGGAGCGTCTGCGGCGCTTTTCCTCGGGCGGCTCGTCATCTTTACCGGAACTCATGCTTCAACTCCTGATGGTCCGGACTTGCGTACCCGTCCCTTGCGGCCACGCCGGCCCCGCTTGCGCCTCGGATAGATCAGGTTGAGCAGCAGGCCTTCACGAAGCCCCCTGTCACCCACACGCAGGCGCGGCACCGGCCAGCCATCCATCAACGTTTCCAGAATAGCGCAGCCCGCAACAACCAGATCAGCCCTTTCCGTACCTATACACCCCTCGCCGGCGCGCCCTGCCGCGTCCTTGCTGGACAGCCGGTCACAGGCGGCGCGTGCCTCGTGCGCCTCCATCCAGGAGCCGTCCACCCGGTTACGATCATAACGCACAAGGTTGAGATGAACCCCGGCCACGGACGTTACCGTGCCCGATGTGCCGACCATATGGGCCCTGCCCTGCTCGAACAGGGGGCGCAGGCGGCGCGCACCCTTGGGGATACGCGTTTCCTTGCGCACTTCGGCCTTCATCGCCTCATACCAGGCGCGCCGCTCGTCCGGTGTGGCATTTTCCGGCTCGGGGCAGCGTTCAGACAGGGTGACGACGCCCAGCGGTATTGTCGTCCAGCCGCGAATGCCCGGACGGCCTGCGTCTGGATAGCCGCCACGCTCGCGCCACTCGGCCAGATCCAGCCAGCACAGCTCGGTCGACCCGCCACCAATATCCACCACCAAGGCCGCGTCAAAGCTGTCATCAAGCAGATCCAGACTGCCCTGTACGGCCAGCCGCGCCTCTTCTTCCGGCGAAATGAGATCAAGCTGCAGACCGGTTTCACGCTCCACCCGGTCGAGAAATTCCTGACCGTTAGAGGCCATGCGGCAGGCCTGCGTGGCGACGGCGCGCAGCTTTGTGACTTTGCGGCGTTCCAGCTTCTGCGCGCACACCGCCAGCGCCTCGACGGCGCGGTCCATGGCCTCGTCCGACAGGACCCCGCTGGCACCCAGACCCTCACCCAGCTTCACAATGCGCGAAAAGCTCTCCACCACGCGAAAGCCCCGGTGGGCGCGCTTGGCCATCAGCATGCGGCAATTATTGGTGCCAAGGTCTATCGCACCGTAAATGACGTCGTGCCGCTGCCGGCCTTTGGATGTGTTGCGCGAATCGGTCCCCGGCCGGTCACCGGGGTCATGCGTATCCATGAACTGTCTGGTCCTGCTTCCGGCCTGGCTGGCAAGGCGCGCAACCTTTCGGCGCGCAGCCCGTTGCCGGACAAAGCCGGTCTGGTTCGTGTGTTGAAGACTATGATAACACGATTGTGACAGGATGACAGGGATTTGGTCCGTCAGCGTGTCTTGCAGCATAGGGCTGGACTTGTCGAAACCACGCCATATCTCAAGGGTAAGGCTCTGTACAAAAAAGAGGTTTTCCGTGCGAAGCGCACAATTTGCGATCGGTGATGTGGTCCGCCACCGGCTCTTCCCGTTCCGGGGCGTCGTCTTCGATGTCGACCCGCAATTTGCCAATACCGAGGAATGGTACCAGTCCATCCCCGAGCGCATCCGCCCGCACAAGGACCAGCCTTTCTACCATGTGCTGGCAGAGAATGAGCAGAACTACTACACGGCCTATGTATCCGAGCAGAACCTCCTGCCCGACGCGCATAACGGCCCGGTGGGCCACCCCGAAGCGGCCGCCGTATTCGAAGGCTTCGACGGCGCCCGCTACAAGGTAAAGCCGGAAATCGCCTCGCGGGCGAACTAGCTATTTCCCGTAGCGCACGACTTCCTGCTCGATCGCACCGAAAATCGATTTTCCAGCCTTGTCGCGCATATCGATGCGCACCGTATCGCCCGGCGTCATGAAGGGCGTTTTCGGCTTGCCGTCATTGATCGTCTCGATCATGCGGATTTCCGCGATGCACGAATAGCCCTTGCCGCCCTCGCTGACCGGCTTGCCAGGGCCGCCATCCTGCTTGTTGGAGACGG
Source organism: Glycocaulis sp. (assembly GCF_051859565.1). Lineage (GTDB taxonomy): Bacteria > Pseudomonadota > Alphaproteobacteria > Caulobacterales > Maricaulaceae > Glycocaulis. The sequence goes on along the minus strand of NZ_JBHYFK010000002.1, from coordinate 205,142 downwards.
TGCCCGAACCGACAATCGTGCCTGCCGTCACGGGCCGGGTCTTGGCCAGATGGGCGATCAGCTCGGGAAAGCCGAACGTCATGTCGACACCGGCGTCCGGCTCGCCAAAGAGCTGGCCATTATACTGCGAGCGCAGGGGCAAAGAGAGGCGCGCGCCATCCCACGCTTCGCCCAGCTCGTCCGGCGTCACAGCAACCGGAGAGAAGGCCGTCGGCGGCTTGGACTGGAAGAAGCCGAACCCCTTGGCCAGCTCGCCGGGAATAAGCCCGCGCAAGGACACATCATTGCAGATCATCACCAGACGGATGGCTTTGGCCGCCTCGTCCGCCGTGCAGCCCATCGGCGCATCGCCGGTAATGACAGCCACTTCACCCTCGAAATCGAGGCCCCAGGCATCATCACCCAGCGGGATCGGATCACGGGGCGCAAGAAACGCGTCGGACCCGCCCTGATACATCAGCGGATCGGTCCAGAAGCTTTCCGGCATCTCGGCGCCGCGTGCTTTCCTGACCAGTTCCACATGGTTCACATAGGCCGAGCCATCAGCCCACTGATAGGCGCGCGGCAAGGGCGACAGCGCTTCATGCTCATGAAAGCGTTCGCGCGGAATGGTCTCGCGGTGCAGCTCGTCCGACAGGGTTTCCAGCTTCGGCGCGATCACGTCCCAGTCATCCAGCGCGGCCTGCAGGGTCGGCGCAATGTGAGACGCGTCCGCGCACCAGGCGAGATCCTTCGAGACCACGACCAGACGGCCATCGCGGCGGCCATTCTTCAGGCTGGCAAGTTTCATCGCTAAAGGCTCCTTTGCGCGTCAGGCGCGGTCAGAACGAGGGGTAAGGGCGGGCGCCACAGGCTCAAACTGGCCATCAGCCATCAGCCATTCAAGCTCACCGTCTGCAATGCCAAAGCGCGCGCCATGAAGGACCAGTGTTCCGGCCTGCACCCCTTCAGCGATGAAGGGGAAGGACATCAGACGCTCGCGCGAACGGCGGATGGAGCGCAGCTCCATGTCATCGCACAGATCATCGACAGATGCGTCTGCGCCGAGCTCCCGGCAGGCTTCCGCGTGGACCGGCGTCAACGGCTCAAGCCATTTGCGCACGAACTGGGTGTCTTCCGCCGCACCCGTGGCGGCCGCAGCCACGCCGCCACACTGGCGATGGCCCAGCACCACGATGTTCTTAACTTTCAGCACCGTCACCGCATATTCCAGCGCGGCCGAAACGCCGTGATGCGCGGAGTCCGGCTCGTAAGGCGGGACCAGATTGGCGACATTGCGGATGATAAAAAGCTCGCCCGGCCCGGCATCGAAAATGGCGGCCGGATCGACGCGGCTGTCAGCGCAGCCAATGACGAGCGTTTCAGGGCTCTGCCCCTTGGCGAGGGTCTGCCAGATGCGTTGCTTGCGCTCGAAGCGCTCGGCGCGGAAGCGGGCAAAGCCCTCATGCAGTCGGGTGGGTATCATGTCTGGCGGTCTAGCCTTCGATTGGGCGCGCGGCAAGCGCGGCTATGTCAGAAGCGCTCGGCGCGCACCACCTGCACATCGGACACCATCACAATGCCGATCTGGCGCTCCAGCAGCGCATAGACGCGCTCCAGAACCGTGTCGAGAACCGCAGGGTCAATGATCACCAGAACCATCACCATGCGCCCGGCGCTGGTAATCTGGCCCTCGCGTGACCAGCTGCCATTGGCACCGCGCCCGGACTTGGCGGGCAGCACCGTCCAGCCCTTGACCCCTGCCTTTTCCAGCACGCCCTCAAGGCGCGGCACGGCGGGCATCTCGATAATGATCTCAAGGCGCTTTTTCAGACTGGTCTGCATCGGTCTAGCCTCCAGTGCCGGTCACAAGCCGGGCGAGCCAGAAATAGAGCGGAATACCCGCCACCAGATTGAACGGGAAAGTAATCCCCAGCGCCAGCGTGAGCGAGATGGCAGGCCGCGCTTCGGGCAGGGCAAGGCGTAAAGCCGCTGGCACGGCGATATAGCTGGCGGATGCGGCGAGCGTCATGAGAAGGCCGAGGCTGCCGCCGTCGAGCCCCACAGCCAGCCCCGTTCCCATGCCTGCCAGCGCCCCGATAAGCGGCATGTAGAGGCCAAAGCCGATAACGCCGGGCTTGAGCACGCGCCAGTTGCGCAATAGCCCCCTGCCCGCCACCAGCCCCATATCGAGCAGGAAGAGGCAGAGTACGCCGCGGAAAATGTCATTGAAAAAGGGCGCGACGGCCATCATGCCGCGAGGGCCAGTCATCCAGCCGATGAAGAACGCCCCGATCAGAAGAACGATGGAGCCGTTGGCGGCGATCTCCTTGAGAACCGAGAGGCGGCTTTCGCCATGCCCCTCAGCGCCATTGGACGCGCGCGCGGCAGAGCCGGCGAGGATCAGCGCTGTCACAATCGCCGGGGCTTCCATGGCCGCAGCGACCGCGACCATGAAACCTTCGCCCGGCGTCTCCAGAAAGCGCGCCGCATCGCTCGCAGCAATGAAGGTAACGATGGAGATGGAGCCGTAATGCGCGGCGATGGCCGCCGCATCAATGCGTCCGACCTTCGTGGTCAGCATGAGCAGGCCGAAGCCGAGAATCGGCAGGAGTGCCGAGAGCACAATGCCGGCAAGGATTGCGCCGCCGACAGACCAGTTGAGGTCACCGGCAGCCATCTCGGCCCCGCCCTTGAAACCGATCGCCATGACCAGATAGAGCGACAGCGCCTTGGCGATGGCTTCAGGGATGGAAAGGTCAGAGCGGACGAAGGCCGCGATCAGCCCCAGCACGAAAAACAGGATGGGCGGGGAGATCAGATTGGCTTCCGCCAGCGTGAAAATATCCATGCCCCGCCCCGGTCAGATGATCGCTACTCGGCCGCCTGTTTCGGCTTCCATGAGTGAACGTAATCCAGATTCTCGACGCTGGCAGCGCCCTCGCCCACATCCAGCGGATCACGGGTGTCGATCATCACGGCATACTCGTCCGTGGCAGGCTTTTTCTGCGTGAACATGTTGGCGAGCGCTTTGGGGTGCGGGCCATGGGTGAAGCCTGCCGGGTGGAAGGTCATCATGCCTGCATCAATGCCGTCGCGGCTGAAGAAGTCGCCCGCGTGGTAGAACAGCACCTCGTCGTAATCATTGTTGTTGTGGAAGAACGGCACTTTCAGCGCGCCGGGATCAGTCTCGAAGGGGCGCGGCGCGAAGGTGCAGATCACGAAACGGTCCGACAGGAAGGTCGTGTGCGCGCTCGGCGGCACGTGATAGCGATGGCTCATCAGCGGGCGGATATCGCGCACATTCAGGCGCACCGGATAAAGCTCACCATGCCAGCCAGCGGCATCCAGCGGATTATACGGATAGGTGATGCGGCTGACCTGCCCGCGCTTCTTCACATGCACCACCCACTCACCATCCTCGTCGGCCTGCTGCGCGCGGAAGGCCTCGTCCATGGCGGGCACGTCCAGCACGGCAGGGTCGAAGATCGCATGCGGGCCGAGCAGGCCCCGGTCGGGCAGGGTGTAGTGGGTGTTGGTGGCCTCCACCATCAGCACGGACGTCGCTTCGGTCGGCACCAGCCGCCACATCGTCGCGCGCGGCAGGATGATGTAATCGCCCGCCTCGTATGCCAGATGGCCGAAATCGCAGAAGAGCGAGCCCTTGCCGGTATGGATGAACAAGAGCTGGTCGCCATCGCCATTGCGGGCAAGGCCCGTCATCGGCTTGTCCAACTTCCACAGACGTATGTCGCAGCTATTGTTGAAGAGGACCGACGGGCTGGACCACGGCACATCATCGGGCCGGTTCAGCCTTGTCAGATCGAAGGCGCGCGGCTGCAGTGGGCCTTCAAACTTCACCCAGCCGGTCGGCGGGCGCTTGTGATGGAGGAAGGCGGCGGGGCCGAAAAACCCCTCCTTGCTCATCTCGCGCTCATAGGGCGCATGCTCGGGCAGATCGGCATGGGCCTGCCGCGAGGCATCGCCCTCGCTGCGGGAGGTGTAGATCCATTTGCGCGCCATGACATGTTCTCCGTTCTGCCGGACCGTCAATTTAGTTACATTTGAAACTAAATGAAAGAGGCTTCGCGGCAAGGGGTGCCCGGTAGCGCAGTCTGCCTGAGCGCGGATGGACTGGCAAAGGGTGAGTGAGCGTCCTACTCCGCCGTACAGGCCCGGAAAGCCGCCACCGTATCCTGGCGCTCTTCCAGCGCTTCATAGGCGGTCCAGTGCAGGTCGGTCGCGATCATGGCCACGCCCGCATCGGCAAATCCGGCATAGATGGACGTATCGCCGCTCTCCAGCACTGCACTGTCAATGTGCCACAGCGTGCCGGCAACGGGAGGAATGCCAGCCTCCAGCAAATGAGCCCAGACAGACGGGTCGAGCTCGCGCTGTACGCCAGCCCAGCCGATGAGGCGGGCCGGATCGACACCGGCGGCGGTCAGCGCCCCCAGACGTTCGGGATCGGTCAGCTGGATGGAAATGACCACATCGTCGCTCACGGCTGCGGCGCGCAGCGCGTCCTCAGCCTCATAGGTAATCACCATGGCGTAGGAGAGGGCGTCATTGGCGAGGATCGCCTCCACCAGCTCCTCCACCGGCACGGTGCGCTTCAGGTCCAGCTGGACGAAGGCGCGCCCGCGCGCCCAGCTGAGCACTTCCGACAGGCTGGGGATGCGATAGGGGGTCAGCTCACCCTCATTATCGACCAGCTGGAATGCCGACAGCTCGGCGAAGGTCAGTTCGGATATATTCCCGGTTCCGTTCGTGGTCCGGTCCAGGCTCTCATCGTGCATCATGACCAGCACGCCATCGGCAGTACGCCGGACATCCATCTCCAGCAACATGGGTCCGCCCGAAAGCGTGTTGGCGAAGGTTTCGATCGCGTGTTCCGGATAGCCCGGCTCCACGCCGCCCCGGTGCGCGCTGACCAGCGTCACCTCACGTTCCATCAGGCAACGCAGTACATCGGGGATGAACTGTCCTTCGGGCGCGACCGCCGCCACCAGGGGTTCGGGCAGGGTCGCCGGCGCAGATTCGGTTTCAGCCAGGCGCCGCTCGGCCTCCGATACCACACCGCTCGGCTCGGGTATCTCGATCTCACCCACCGGCTCCGGGCAGGCCGCCAGAAGCAGGGACAGGGCCGACATGCTGGCAAGTTTCAGCAGGGCAGGATCAAACAGGCGCATGGAAACTCCGCGAGGGATTATTAGACATTGCAGGGCTACTAGCCCAGTCAGACGACAGGCCTGTGACGGAGCAAAAACCTACTCATCACCATAGATGGCGACATACGGCTCGCGGCGTTCGCCCCAGCTGGCGCGGTACATGCCCGGCGTGTTCATCGCCCAGACCGGCTGGCCGACAAACAGCATGACGATGCCGCCATCCCCGCCATCGGCCTCAAGGCGCTCCATCATGCGGTCAGCGGCCATCTGTGCGGCGGCTTCAAACCCGTGTTCGATCATCAGCCGGTCGGCCTCATGGCAGATCGTGGCGGCGACGTTGAAGCGGATGAAGTACTCACCCGTGCCGGTCGCAGAGAGCCCGCAGCGTTCGTCGGCCCAGGTGCCCGCGCCGATGATCGGCGTATCGCCCACCCGCCCCCATCTCTTGGCGGTCGTGCCGCCCGTCGACGTGCCAGCGACGGTGACGCCATGAGTGTCCATCACCACCACGCCGACTGTGCCAAAGCGATGCTCGCGCTCCAACAGATCAAGCGCGCCTTCGCGGATCGGTTCAGGGTCCGGCGCGCCTTCCGGGCGGGGCGGAACTGGCAGCCCGAGACGCTCCAGCTGACGCTCCAGCCCCTGCCAGCGCCGCTCGGTGAAGAAGAAGGATTGTTCCGCTGTCTCCAGCTCGCGCTCGGCGGCAAAGGCTTCAGCCCCATCCCCGATCAGCATGACATGCGGGCTGTGCTCCATCACGGCGCGGGCCAGCGAAATGGGATGGCGTACCCCGGTGACGCCAGCGACAGCCCCGGCAGCGCGCGAATTACCCGCCATGATGGAGGCATCCAGCTCCACACGGCCCTCTGCAGTGAACACCGCGCCGCGCCCGGCATTGAACAGCGGATCGTCTTCGAGCGTCCGGATCACCGCCTCAACCACATCCACCCCGTCCGCGCCGCCCGACAGCATGGCGCCGCCCAGTTCCAGAGCGGCCTGCAAGGCAGCGCGATAGGCGGCCTCGGTTTCATCATCCATGGCGCCGCGTTCGATCACGCCTGCCCCGCCATGAATGATGATGGACCATTCAAGCTCGCCCGCGCTTGCGTTCCGCGCCTGCGCGGCAGGGGCTGCAAGGACAAGGACAACAAGGGCAATCAGGATACGGATCATCGTCAACTCCATGACTGGCTGGCAGGGGTCAGAATAGCCTGAAATCAGAAGGTGAGGATAACTTTCCCCTTCACCCGGCGCTCCATGATGTCGGCAAAGGCCTTGGCAAATTCGTCCAGCGGATAGGCCGCCGAAATGTGCGGCACGATCTTCCCGGCCTCGTAGAGGTCAAACAGCTCTTTCATGTTCTGCGCATTCTCACGCGGGTTGCGGCCCGCCCACGCGCCCCAGAACACGCCCAGAATGTCGCGGCTGTTAAGGAGGGCCAGATTGAGCGGCACTTTCGGGATCGGACCAGCGGCAAAGCCGATGACGAGATAGCGCCCGCCCCAGCCGGTAGCGCGCAAGGCGGCTTCGGAATAATCCCCGCCCACAGGGTCATAGACGACGTCCACGCCCTTGTTTGCGGTGATCTCGCGCACGCGGGCTTTAAGGTCTTCGCTTGTATAATTGATCAGCTCGTCAGCCCCGCCTTCGCGGGCGATCTCCAGCTTCTCTGCCGAGCTGGCGGCTGCGATCACCTTAGCGCCCATCGCCTTGGCCAGCTGCACGGTGGCAAGGCCAACACCTCCGGCAGCGCCCAGCACCAGCACGGTCTCGCCGGGCTTGAGCTTCGCGCGCTGTTTCAGCGCATGATAGGACGTGCCGTAAATCGTGGTGAAGGCAGCCGCGTGCTCAAAGCTCATCACGTCGGGGATCGGGATTACCTGGGCTGCGGGCGCAACGGCCTGCTCGGCAAATCCGCCCAGCATGGTCGCCACGATCACCCGGTCACCCGGCTTGAAGCCTGACGCACCCTTGCCGAGCTCGGAGACCACGCCGGCGCACTCCGTGCCCGGAATGAAGGGAAAGGGCGGCTGGGCCTGATACTTGCCCTCGACCAGAAGGATGTCGGGAAAGTTGACGCCTGCTGCCTTCACATCGACCTGCACAAAGCCCTCATTCAGCGGCGGCGCATCCACTTCCGCCACTTCCAGATTCTCGTAGGGGCCGAATTCCTTGCAGATCAGAGCGCGCATGCGGATTGTCCTTTTCGTACTGCATCAGGTCATTTGCGCCAGACCTTAAAGGCTGGTGCCCGCCAAGGGCAATGCGCGAAGCCTGCACCTACCGGACAAAAATGGCCCTGCGGCGGGCAAGAACCGCAGGGCCACTCGATCCGGTCTGCCGGATATTACTGACAGTCCAGACTAGAAGTAGAAGCGCACGCCCGCTTCCAGGATGTTGGAACGGTTCTCGATATCCAGCGTGGCCGGGAACAGGTTGACATTGAGATCCACATCCTGCGTCGCGCGGTAGCGATAACCGCCAAAGATCTGGACGCGGTCCGACACATCAAAGCTCGCGCCGGCCATCAACTGGTAGGCAAACACCGTCTCGCGGCCATTGATGATATCGACATCGGACGGGTTGTAACGGACCTTCACACTCGACGCGCCAATGCCCGCACCAGCATAAAGCCCCAGCGGGCCTTCAAGATCGAAATCGTAATAGGCGTTGATCATGAAGCTGGTATTGCGGATCACGCCGCGGCCGTCAGCCACGAGATCAGCCACGGTCACACCAAGCTCTGGCGAGCCGGTAATCAGGACAGCCGCGTCAGCCGCCCCGATCGGGTTGCCGCCGACCGTCACATTGGTGTGGGTGTCGACATCGCTGGATGAATAGCCGATCTCGGCCTCAAAGCGCAGGCCGCTCGCCAGGCGCCAGCCATAGGCCGCACTGACAAATGCGCCCGTCTCGAACTCGGTGTTCCAGCCCAGCGGGGTGCCCGAGGCCAGCACGGTACCGGCCGGCACGGCAACGCCTTCACCGGTGGTGAAATCGCTGGTGAAACTGCCGGAATTGGAGCTGTCACTCTGGAAATTGAACCCGGCAGACGCCGAGACATATTGCTGTGCGGATGCACCCGCGCCTAGCGCCAGGGCAAGCACCGACGCGGCAAGACCCGTACGCAGGACCGAAAGGCGGGTTGAGTAACTCATCTCTGTCTCCTTCTTGGATGGCCGAAAGTGATATGCAATATCGGATATGCAATAGTAGATAAGAAGGGCAAGGGCCCGGCGTGCTTTTGCGCAGACCTGCGCCCGGCCGGGCAAGGCGCCGCAATCACAGAGGCGCCCGGCAGATGGCGAACGCCTCACGTGCAATGACAGGAGAAGTGTCGTAATGGACGAAGCAGCACCGGACCGATTCCCTGCGCCCGGAAACGACAACCAGACGGCAGACACGCCGCACGCCCTTCGCCCGGAGACGGCCATGACCGCGTCGCCCGCCCTGCACTCCGACCGTCAGCGCGAATTGCTGGACATGCTCTCCGTCGCGGCCGTCGCTGACCGTTCAGGGCCGGTTTCCTTGCGCCAGTTCGCCATAAGGGCGGGTGTGTCGGAGCCGACGCTGCGCCATTTCTTCAAGGACCGCCAGGGCGTCGTCATCGCCATTTTGCACCATTTCGCGCGGCAGGCCGGCGCGTGGCTTGCCCTGTCTGCCTCCCCTGCAGACACGCTGGAAACCTCAGTGAAGGGCTATCTCGATCTGGCCCTGCAGGGCTTTGACAACTCGCTCTTCGTGCAGGCTCACGCGTTTGCCCTGGTGGAATCCATCCATGATCCGGTTGTCGGGCGGGCCTATCTCGACATCGTCGTTGAGCCGTCGCTGAAAGCCATCGAGGCACGCCTTGGCCCAAGCCTTGACCCTGAAGGCCAGAACCCCGACCGGGTGCGCCATGGCGCACTGGCGCTCTACTCCACCATGCTGTTTGCGATACTGCACCAGCGCCTGCTCCATGGCGACGAGGCGAGGCCTCTGGCCATGAACGCCTTTTTTTCCGATCTCGTGACCCTGTTCAGCGGCGGGCTGGCACCAAAGGCTTGATAATGCGCCGCCAGCCTCCGATAACCGGATCGTCTGTGATGACCGGGAGCCGGCCTTTCCATGTTTCTGCGTAATATCTGGTATTATGCCTGCCCGGCCTCGGACCTGAAGCCCGGCAAGATGCTGCACAAGGTTCTCCTGGGCGAGCCGGTCGTGTTTGCGCGCGGCAGTGACGGCGCGGTGTTCGCCTTGCGCGATCTGTGTCCGCATCGCGGCGTACCGCTTTCGGCCGGGCGCCTGTGCGCGGCTGGCAGCTCAGTGGATGGCAAGACGCTGGGCGAGCCCCAGATCGAGTGCCCCTATCATGGCTGGCGGTTCGGCCCCGACGGGGCGTGCAAGGCCATACCGTCTCTGGTCACCGGACAGGAAATGGATATCGGCCGGATCCGGGTCCGGCGCTATCCGGTGCGCGAGCTGCAGGGCAATATCTGGATATGGATGCCCATGGCCAGTGACGGCCCGGTGCTGGACGACACGCCAGAGCCTGATCACGAACCCCCGGTCATGCCGGAAGTGGGCGAGCGTTCGCCCACCCTGATCGAACGCATGGTCTTCGACTGCCATGTCGATCACGCCGTTATCGGCCTGATGGATCCCGCGCACGGGCCTTATGTCCACCGCTCGGTCTTCTGGCGCTCGGAAAAATCCATGCACGAGAAGGAAAAAGCGTTCGGGCCAAGCGAGCTGGGCTTCACCATGCTGCCGCACACGCCGTCGAAAAACTCGCGCTTTTACAAAATCCTCGGCGGCAATCTGACCACCGCGATCAGCTTCCGCCTGCCGGGCGTCCGGGTGGAGCACATCACGGCAGGCACGCGCGGCCACGTTGTCGGGCTGACATCAGTGACCCCGCTCACCGAAACTTCCACCGAGGTGACACAGAGCTTCTACTGGACGCTGCCCGTTCTGGGCGCGCTGAAGCCCGTGCTGCGGCCCTTCGTGCGCTCCTTCCTGAAACAGGATGGCGACATGGTGAACATCCAGAAGGAAGGCCTGAAGTTTGATCCCCGCCTGATGCTCATCAATGACAGCGATGTTCAGGCAAAATGGTATTTCCGGCTGAAGGACGCCTGGGAGAAGGGCGGCGGCGCGCGCACCGGCTTCGAGAACCCGGTACAACCTGCAAACCTGCGCTGGCGTAGCTGAGGCACGCGCAGGACTGGACCCGGCCAGCCGCGCCGGGCATGGTAGGCGCATCCCCCAACAGCTGACGAGTTTGCCCGGTGACAGAGACGAGCCCTGCAACACGCGCCGAGAAGCGCGGCGCCATGACCCGCTTTCTTGATGGTGTGGAATGGCTGGGCAATCTCCTGCCTCACCCTGTCACCCTGTTTGCCATCCTTGCCGGCCTGATGATCCTGGCCTCTGGCCTGTTTGGCGGCGTGATGGAAGTGGCTGTGGAAGACCCGCGCCCGGAGGGTGCTAGCGGGCGAGCCGCCGACGGCATGATCCGCGCCGTCAGCCTGATGAATGAGGACGGCTTCCGGCGCATCTTCACCAGCCTCACTACCAATTTCACCAGCTTTGCGCCGCTGGGCGTCGTGCTGGTGGCGATGCTGGGCGTCGGCGTGGCGGAAAAATCAGGGCTTCTGTCTGCCGCCGTGCGCTCCATCGTGCTCGGCGCCAACCGGCACACCGTCACCGTGGCGGTGGTGTTTGCCGGCGTGCTGTCCAACACCGCTTCGGAGATGGGCTATGTCGTGCTGGTCCCGCTGGCTGGCGCGGTGTTCTACGCGCTCGGGCGCCATCCGCTTGCCGGCATGGCTGCCGCGTTCGCGGGCACGTCGGGCGGTTATAGCGCCAACCTCCTGATCGGCACGATTGATCCCCTACTGGCGGGCATCACCACCGAGGCCGCGCAGCTTATCGACCCGGGCTATGTCGTCTCGGCCCCCGCCAACTGGTATTTCATGGTGATCTCGACCTTCATGATCACGGTCGTGGGTTCGCTCGTCACCATCTTCATCGTCGAGCCGAAGCTGGGCAAATATGATTCCAGCCGCGCCGACCCGGCCGTCCTCGACAAGAACATGATGCAGCCGGTATCCGGCGCAGAGAAGAAGGGCCTGGTCTGGGCGGGTATCGCCACTTTGGCTGTCTTTGCCGCCATGGCCTGGACGCTGATGCCGCAAATCGATCTGGCCGGATGGCTGCCCGGCTGGGGAGCGCTGCGCAATCCCGAAACCGGCTCGATCTTCCAGCAGGCGCCCTTCTTCACCGGCTTCGTGACCTGGATATTCCTCTTCTTCCTCATCGTCGGCTTTGCCTATGGCCGCGCTGCCGGAACGATGAAGAATGACCGGGACGTGATTGACGGCATGGCGTCTGCCATCTCCACGCTTGGTCTCTACATCGTACTGGTCTTCTTCGCCGCCCAGTTCGTGGCTTTCTTTGGCTGGTCGAACCTCGGCGCCATCACCGCCGTCACTGGCGCGCAATTCCTCACAGATACCGGCATGACCGGCCCGGCCATCTTCATCGGCTTCATCCTGATGTGCTGCTTTGTGAACCTGATGCTCGGCTCGGCCAGCGCGCAATGGGCGGTGACCGCGCCCATCTTCGTGCCCATGCTGATGCTGGTGGGCTATTCGCCCGAAGTGATCCAGGCTGCCTACCGGATCGGGGATTCATCGACCAATATCATTACGCCCATGATGAGCTATTTCGGCCTGATCCTCGCCTGGATGACGCGCTATGACAAAAATCTCGGTATCGGCACCGTCATCGCGATGATGCTGCCCTACTCGGTTGCCTTCCTGGTCATCTGGGTCGCGCTGTTCTTCCTGTGGACGTTCGCGCTGGGCATGCCGGTCGGGCCGGGTTCGCCCACCTTCTACGAGATGCCGGGGGGCTAGTTAGGCTGGCGCGCGCCGGTGCCTTCAATGGCGCCGGCTGCCGCAGCGGCAGGCGCCAGGATGATCTCGGTTGCCTGGCGCACCACATTGACCGAAAGGCTCAAAGGTCCGCGCACGCCGCCCGCCTGGGCAGCCGGCTCCACCCCGAAATCGCGCGTACCCGCGAACAGGGCAATCAGCTGCGGCGACATGGACACTGTGGAATGGCGCATCGGGTCTGCCGTATCGAAGCTGGACACATCGACCACGGTGAGGCGCAGATCGGCCACTTCCTCGACCGAACGCAGGGAACCCAGCCGGTCGGTCTGGCCACGGAGCACCGCCGAGGCGCGCAAGGCCCGGTCACGGGTCGAGGTGAAAACAATGAAGTCAATGTCGGAAGCTTCACCGATGACGGTGAGCTGACTGCGGAACACGTCCACACTCAGATCCGGTGACATCAGGGCCACCTGCCCGATCCGGCTCAGCACTTCGCCATCATTGGCATCCGACAGGTCGCGCAAGGCTTCCAGGGTCAGCATCGACCCCATGGAGTGGGCGATTATCATGATCCGGTCAGCCTGCGCGCGCGAGGCAAGGCGCAGCGTATCGGCAAGCCCGTCCCGGCTGATGAACACGCTGTCGAGATCGTAGGCATAATAACGCGGATCCCCCGCGCTCGGCCAGGCAAAGTAGAGCGGCACGCCGGGTATTTCGAAATCGTGCATCATCTGGGCGAAACGGAACAGGCCGCTGCCGAAAGTCTCGTTATAGCCGTGCACGAAAATGACGAGGATGCGCTCATCTTCATCAAGCTGGGAGAGCTTGCGGTTCAGCATGTCCAGGAAGACTTCCTGCCCGCTCAGCGTTTCGGCGAAGGCGAAGGTGAAATGGCGCATCGGGTCGGGCGTTCCGCGCGGATAGCGGATGCGGCCCGGCTCGCGGTCTGGCGGAATGGAAACTGTGTGCACGCCATAGCTGAGCGTTTCCGCGCGCTCCCGCCCGAACAGCGTCGCGTCATGGGTTGGTGCCCGGCCTGAGACGGTCAATACCGGCTGACGGGCAACGTCCCGCGGCAGCTCGTCGAACTGGGTAACGCTAAGCGTGGGTGCACAGGCGCTGACACATATCAGGCCCAGCAGGGCCGAAACGGCCTTGCGCAAAGCGGTTATCCCTGACGGGATCGCATTTGCCGCAGCGCAAAAATTTCCGCCGACATCCATCGGAAAAAGCCACCATCTTCGAGGAAAACCGAGGCGATATTCGCGTCACCCGGCTCGAAGTGGAAGACTTCGCGCAAAGTACGTGAGAACGCAAGTGCAGGCGCTATCCGCACCGAGTGTCCCCGGAACGCATCGCGGATGCGCAAGGCGTGATCATCGCTGAACACCTGGTTGGGCACCAGCATGATGCGCGGCTTCACCCCCGACGCCTCCGCCATGCGGCTGGCGGCTTCCTCCAGTTCTGGCAGGTAAGCCTTGGTGGCCATGATATCGGCATCGGACACAGCGACGGGCACGAAAATGGCGTCCGGCTGAATCGCCGGAACCATGGTGCCGGCAGGAAAGCCCGCCGGCGTATCCACAAACAGGACATCGCTGGAGGCACGCCGGTTATCCAGCGCAGACCGGACGGCATCGGGCGCGACCCGGTGCCCCTCGCCGTGTTCGTCAGCGAGGTAAAAGGACTGCACGCCCGAGCCGGAGAACCGGCGAACGGCGTTGTATGTCGTGCGCAGACGATCGAAATCGATCACGCACACACGCAGATCGTATGTCGCGGCAAAATGGATGGCGCTGAGAAAGGCAAGCGTGCTCTTTCCCGCACCACCCTTGGCGTTTGCGAACATAACGGTGGTGCAGCTCATGGCCCTGCCGTCCTGGCTTCCTCAACTGACACGGTCAGCGTGCAGATCAGGATTCGCTGTCGTCGGAGTCTGTGGCGGTGGAGGTGTCGACGGGCTTGGGCGCCGAGCCAGCGTCACGCGCCGATTGCGAGATTGCCGAGCGCAGATTGCTGAGCGAAGACGTCCCTTCCGTACGGGTAGCACGGCCTTGCGTATTGATCTGGCCGACCAGCTGGGCGCCCTCATGGGCTTCCAGCGAACCGTAGGTGATCTGGCCTTCAATGCGCCCGGCTTCGCGGATGGTCAGCTTGCCCGACAGGACCAGCGTGTCTTCCACGCTGCCCATGATGTCGGCCGTTTCGCTGGAGATGTCGCCCGCGACATGCCCCTTCTCGCCAACGATCAGGTGAACAGCGCGCAGCTTGCCGCTGAACTGGCCGTCGATACGCGCGGCACCGTCAACATCGAGGACAGCCCCTTCCACGGAGCATTTTTCGCCCATGAAGAAGGCGAGATCCTCGCCATTGTCGGGAATGCCGTTCTTGGTGGGCTTGGAGGCAGAAGAGGAATTGCTCATGAGGGGACCCCAGCTCTTTTGTGATTTATTGCAGTGCTAGCCGAAAGGCGGGCACTTATCCAGCACCGGACTGAGCGCAAGAGCAAGCCCTTGATACCATTATTCACAAGTGTATGGGCCTTGCCGCTGGCTGCACGCCGCAAACTGCGCCCGGACAGACATACCGGCGCGCGCGGACGCCCTGAAGAAGGGCGGTGACCGCAGGGTGATTCCCGGCGCGCTAGTTCACGCCGCGCAGGAACTGATTGCCGCTATTGGGAATGCATGCCTGCCCGTTAAAGGCCGAGTTGAAGGTTCCATACACAACGCCATAACTGCCCGGACGGGTCGTGGAACTATAGCCGCGGCCATTATTGGCCCAGGACGGGCACGGATAGCTGGCCGCCCCGTAGACAGGCGCAGGGGCATAGCCATATCCCTGATTGCCCTGATTGCTGTAGCGGCGGATCATCGCGCGCTGGCGTTCGAGGCAGGCATTGCTGTAGCCGGCGCGGCTGCCATCGGGGCGGTAGACCGCGCAGCGTTCATAATCGCCGCTGGAGAGCGCTTGTGCGAACGTGGGAGCGGGGACGGCAACAAGCGAAGCAAGGGCCAGAACGGCGATACCAGCACGCGGCATGTGATTCCTCCTGCACGGCGAAAACCTCGACCCGAAAGGGCAAGGCAGGCTGTGTGCGCCAGCATGAACGCGCCATGAACGCGCTTGCCGGCAGCAACAGGTTTCCAGCATGCGCGCGCCAGCGCGTCTGTGCATCTGAAATTTAAGGAAAGGAAATGGTGCCCAGGGCCGGAATCGAACCAGCGACACGCGGATTTTCAATCCGCTGCTCTACCAACTGAGCTACCTGGGCACACTCCGAAATCGGAGAGCGCGGTTTATAGGGCCGGTTTTTGCCTCTGTCCATGGGGGTTGGCGCATCTGGCGCCCATGCTTTGCACATGAACGCCGCGTGCTATGTAAACGCCTGTCACGCCTTGCCCGGCCTGGTGTGCGCTGCTAACCGGCTCCACCCGACCCGCTTCCTGCCTGATGAGACATCATCCCATGAACGCCATCCTTCGCGGCCTTCTGGCCAGCACCGCCCTGTGCGCCTTTACACAAGCCACACTGGCGCAAGACGCAACTGGGCCGCGCGAGGTCATCACCATCACGGGCGGCCGCGCACCGGGCGCGCTGGAAGCAGACCGGCCCGTCTCCGTGATCAGCCGTGATGAGATCGACGGGGCAGGCTTTGCCCGTATCGGCGAGGCGCTGGTTTTCCAGACCTTCGTGACAGGGTCGGAATTCAACGAGGATCCCGGCACGCAGAACGACACCTCAGGCACGTCGAACGTGAATTTGCGCGGGCTCGGCCTCGGCGCGACGCTGGTGCTGGTCAATGGCCAGCGCCAGACGGTGGCGAGTGTTGCCGCCGACGATGGCTCCAGCTTTGTCGATTTCAACGCCCTGATGCCCTCGCTGGCGGTGGAGCGGGTGGAAATCCTGCGTGACGGCGCCTCGCCGGTGTACGGCGCAGACGCTGTGGCCGGCGTCATCAATGTCATCACGCGGGACCGGTTTGAAGGCGTTGAAACCTTCGCCGAATGGCGCGGACCGACAGAATTTTCCGGCTCCGGTGCGGGCTATACGATTAGCGCCATTGCGGGGCGAGCGTTCGGCAACTGGCATGTGACCGGCGCTGTCGAATGGTTTGACCGCGAGGGACTGGAAGGATTTGAGACCCCGTTCGCGCCCGGCACGGGCCTGTCTTCGCTCGGCCAGCCCGGCTCCTTCTACATCCTCGCGCCCGGCGGCGGATTTGAAGTGACCAATGCCAGCGGCGGCCCGGCTCCCGTGCTTGATCCAGACTGCGTGGCAGCCGGCGGACGCCCGCTCGCCACCGGCGCGCAGACAGCCTTCGGCCAGATCGGCTCGTGCGGGCTGGATTTCGGCCAGTTCTTCTCGGTGCTGACCGATGAGGAGCGGCTTTCCGGCTTTGCGGCGCTTTCGGGCGATTTCGGCGATACACGTATCGCGCTGCGTTTCGCAGGCGCGGGGCAAAATGTGGAGCGCGGCAATTCGCCTTCGCTGGCAAACTTGCGCTTCCCCACCATCTCCGCCCTCCACCCGGCCAACCCGTTCGGGCGTGATGTGATCTGGCTTGGCCGCCCTCTGGGTGAGCGCGCGGGCGCAGCGCGGCGCGCGTTCGAGCACCGCACCTGGCGCGCCGAAGCCAGCCTTGAGCACGATATTCAGGCCATGAACCGCGACTGGAGCCTGAGCGCCGATCTCACCTATTCGCGCAACAGCTTGCGGGCGACCATCACCGATACGCTGGCCGATAATTTCGATGCCGCGATCCTGGGCTTTGGCGGGGCGGACTGCCCGGTGCGCGCACCGGGGCAAGGCGTGGCGGCGGGCGATCAGTCGCAGGGCTGCTTCTTCTTCAACCCGTTCGGCTCTGGCGGGCTGGTCACCGACCCGGCTGACCCGCGCTATAACGACCCGGCTGTGATCGACTACATCATCGGCGAGAACATCCGCAACTCGCACGCAGACCTTGTCACGGCTGAGTTCACCGCCGCGACGGATGCGCTCTTCACCCTGCCTGCAGGCCCGGTCTCGGCGGCGTTCGGCGCGCATCTGCGCCGGGAAAGCTACCGCGTTGACCATGGCGATGATTTCAACGCCGACAATTTCCTCTTCATCGTCGGCGGGCCGGATTATGCGGGCGCACGCAGCGCACAGGCCGTCTTCGCCGATGCGATCCTGCCGCTGACGCAAGCCTTTCGCCTGCAGCTCGCCGCGCGCCATGAGCGTCAGGGTGATTTTTCGTCCACCGATCCACGCGTGGCGGCCGCCTTTGATGTGAACGAGGCAGTGACGCTGCGCGCCTCCTGGTCGCGCTCCTACCGCGCGCCGTCCTTGCATCAGGAAGTCTCAGCGACGACCACGCTGCAATCGCTGACCATCGGTACGCAGGCTTTGTTTCGCCCGGTGCGCACTGTCGGCAATCCCGATCTTGATCCCGAACGCGCGCAGACCTTCTCGGCCGGCCTGTCGGCGCGGGTGTCAGGCATCAACGCCACCGTGGATGCGTGGCGGGTACGCTATGAAGACCTGATCGTCCGTGAAAGCGCCAATGCGATCATCGCCGCCGATCTGGCGGATAATGGCCAGTTTGACGATCCGCGTATCGAGCTCTCCCCGGCGGGCGATGTGGTGCTGGTGCGCGCTGCCTTCGTCAATGCGCCGCGCGTCGATGCGTCAGGCATTGATCTGGCCCTGCGTGGTGATCCGGTGGATCTGGGTACCGGAGCGCTCGGCTGGGGCGTGGACGCCAGCTGGATTGGCGAGTTCACGATTGTGGACCCCGTGCTGAACCGCGAGATCGACGCGCTGGGCAGCCGCAACTTCACCAATTTTGCCCGCTCGGTGCCGGACTGGCGCGCCAGCGCGTATCTGGACTGGACCAGCGGCGCGTTCAGCGCCCGCGCG
This sequence comes from Glycocaulis sp., assembly GCF_051859565.1. Taxonomy (GTDB): domain Bacteria; phylum Pseudomonadota; class Alphaproteobacteria; order Caulobacterales; family Maricaulaceae; genus Glycocaulis. Next base: position 187,210 of record NZ_JBHYFK010000002.1, on the reverse strand, counting down.
GGCGTGCGCCACATCGCGGGCTACCGCAATGATGAGGGCGCGGGCAGCGATGTGGAAAGCTGGACCGTGCTGGACCTGCAGGGGCGCTATACGCTTGATCTGGCGGGCACTGCCCTGACCCTCACCGCCGGGGCACTGAACATCACTGACGAGGCTGCGCCGTTCGTGCCGACGCCTCTGGGCTATGACACCAAGGTGCATGATCCGCGCGGGCGTGTGGCCTATGTGCGGGTGGGGGCGAGGTTTTAGGGGGTCTCTTCTCGTCACTCCAGCAGCGGGAAAACCGGCAGAATTATCGAAACCGCATCAATACCGGGGTCCCTGTCCGCTTCTGCACGAGGTCCCGGATGGCCCTTCGGGCCTCCGGGATTTCAAGAATGTGGTGGTTACAAAAACTGAACCCCCGGAAGCCCGCAGGGCTATCCGGGGCCTTTTGCTGAGGGAGCTTTTCCCTCATCCTTCGGCCACGTGGTGCTCGAAGGACGAGGGTGTGGATCAAGCCGGAATATGAATCGGATGGCCCAGCGCCGCGAGGGCGGCTTCGGCAAAGCACTCGGTCAGGGTCGGGTGGACGTGGATCGTGCCGGCAATGTCCTCAAGGCGTGCGCCCATCTCGATGGCCAGCGCAAACTCGCCTGAGAGCTCGCTCACATGCTTGCCGACGGCATGGATGCCAAGGATCACGTGATCGCTTTCGCGCGCGGTGATGCGCACGAACCCGCCATCGGCCCCGCCTTCCATCGACAGCGCGCGGCCTGAGGCGGCCAGCGGGAATTTGCCAGTGATGACGCTCTCGCCCTTCTTCTTGGCCTCGTCCGGTGTCATGCCGACCCCGACAATCTCCGGCTCGGTAAAGCACACGGCGGCGATTGAATTGGGATCAAAGCGGCGGCGATGGCCGGCGATCACTTCGGCGACGAGTTCGCCCTGAGCGGTCGCCTTGTGGGCCAGCAACGGCTCGCCGACGAGATCGCCAATGGCGTAGACGCCGCGCATGGGCGTGCGGCATTGATCGTCGATCTTGAGGAACGGCCCTGCCATATCGAGGCCCATAGTCTCAAGGCCCCAGCCTTCAGTGACGGGCTTGCGCCCCACCGCCACCAGAATGCGGTCGGCTTCCAGCTTCTCCGCCTTGCCGGAGGAATCCTCGAAGACGAGGAAGGTCTTGCCGTCTTTCTCCTCAACGCCCTTGGCGCGGGCTTTGAGGTGGACATTGATCTTGTGGCGTTTGAGCCATTGCGTGATCGGGCGCGTCATCTCGCTATCGTAAAGCGGCAGGATGGCGTCAGCAGCCTCAACGAAGCTGACCTCGCTGCCCATCTTGGCGAACGCGATGCCGAGTTCCAGCCCGATATAGCCAGCGCCGACGACGACCAGCTTCTTGGGCAGTTCGGTCAGTTCCAGCGCGGCCGTGGAGCCGATCACCTTGTCACCGAAAGGCAGGAAGGGCAGCTCGGTTTCTTTTGAACCCGTGGCCAGGATCACGTTCTCGGCCTGAATGGTCAGCGTCTTGCCGTCTTCCAGCTCCACCGTGCAGGTCTTGGCGTCGGAGAATTTCGCCCAGCCGGAAACCGCTTCCACCTTGGCGCTTTTGAGGAGCTGGCCGACGCCCTTGGTCAGCTTGCCAACGATCGTATCCTTCCAGGCGGTGACGCCTGCCATGTCCAGCACGGGCGCGGTTTTGAGCGATATGCCAAGCGACCCCTCGCCCACATGCCCGGCCATTTCCTCATACTTGGAAGCCGCGTGGATGAAGGCTTTAGACGGGATGCAGCCCCGGTTGAGGCAGGTGCCGCCAAGCCCGTGCTTGTCCACGATCACCGTATCAAGGCCGAGCTGGCCTGCGCGGATGGCTGCCGGATAACCGCCCGGTCCGCCGCCTACGACAAGAACCTGACATTTGCGAATATCGGCCATGGGGCTTCCTCCGTCTGGATGTTTGGCGGGTGTTTAGCGCGCTGGCGGGCATGCGGGAAGGGCGCGGGTGTGTAGCCCTCGTCCTTCGAGACGTTCGCTTCGCTCACCCTCAGGATGAGGGCCACTACTTCTTTCCCTCATCCTGAGGAGCGAATGAAATGAGCGTCTCGAAGGACGAGGGAAGCTAACCTACCCCCCCTCCTCCGGGGGCAGGGCCTCGGGCGATACCGGCTCGCCGGGGACCGCGTAGGAATTCGACAGCCATTTCTGCAGATCGAGATCGCTGCAGCGTTTCGAGCAGAAGGGCCGGAACTCATGCACCACCGGCTTGCCGCACATCGGGCATTTGGCCTTGGCGCTCATCACACCCTCCCGGCGGCGAAGCCACGCGGCGGGAGGCGGTCAGAAAGTTTCAGGGTGAAGCGGGCACCCAGGCGCGAGGCCATCGCCTTGTGCCAGCCCACAGGATCACGGGTCAGCCAGTCATGCACATCCAGGCCAGCTTCCAGCACAAGCTGGCTGGCGCGGTTGGCCTTGCCTTCGGCCTCCAGCGCGCGCAGGGCGGCGAGGGAAGCGGTCTCAAGGCTCTCCACGCCGAAGCGCTCCCACATCTGCTCATGCAAGGCGCGGCCGAGGCGCTGGCGGGCCAGCTCGACAATGGCAAAGCGCGATGAGGGCGCGATATCGACCTTGGCCGGATCATTCTTGAAGGCCGATTTCAGCGTCGCTTCCAGCGCCGTCTGATCGCCCTTTTTCTTCAACGGCAGGAAGTCGATGGCCACAACCCCGCCAATGCCGCGCAGGCGAATCTGGCGGGCCGCCTCGCGCGCAGCGGTACGGTTGAGATCAAATGCGAAATTGCCCTTCCCGCCGGTGCGCCCGCCCGCATCGACATCAATGGCGGTCAGCGCCGTCACCGGCTCGATGATGAGGCGTCCACCGCCATTGAGCGGCACATCGGCTTCCAGCGCGGCGTCGAACTCGGCGTCGAGATCAATGCCGGCCTTGGCGGCTTGTATGATGGGCGCGTCATTCAGCCCGGACAGGCGCTCTGCCAGCGGCGGCGCGGTAAGGAGAGCTTCTGGCGCGTCGCCCGGCTCCACCTCATGGAGGACAAGGGTCGGGCCTTTTTCCTGAAACGCCTCGCGCGCGATCTGCACGCCAATGCCAGCGCCTTCATGGAAGCCGGCGGGGCGGCCAGCTGCGCCGAATGGCAAAAATCCGTCCGGGCCGCGACCGATATCGAGGAAGGCGCCATTGAGCTGCGGCTCGATACGGCGCACGCGGGCACGGTAAATTTCGCCGCGTATGGCGCGGCTCTTGCGCTCGCTCCAGCGCTCCAGATGCAGCTCCACCGCGCGGTCGCCCTCAAAGATCGCGGCGCGCGTCTCGCCCACATGTTCAGCGACGATAATGCGCATCAGCCCGCGCCCCCCGGACGGTAGCCAAGGCCGATAAGCAATTGGCGGGTCTCGTAGACGGGTAGGCCCATCACGCCGGTATAGCTGCCGGTAATCTGGATGATATGCGCGCCGAACCGGCCCTGAATGCCATAGCCGCCCGCCTTGCCCTGCCATTCACCGCTGGCGATGTATTCATCGGTTTCTTCGGCGCTGAGGCGCTTTACCGCCACGCGCGTCATGGAAAGACGGCTGGACACCCGGCCATCGGGCGCACGCACCGCCACGCCGGTAAAGACGCGGTGATTACGCCCGGAAATGAGCGCCAGGCAGGCGCGCGCTTCGTCTTCGGTTTCGGTCTTGGGCAATATGCGCCGGCCCACGCCGACCACCGTGTCGCTGGCCAGCACATAGGCATCGTCATGGCCGGTCGCGGCGGCGAGCTTTCCAAGCGTCAGGCGCAGGGCCAGATCGCGCGGCAGCTCTCCTGCATGCTCGGTCTCGTCAATATCGGTGGGGGCAATCGCGTCGGGCGGGAAGCCGATTCCCGTCAGCAGGTCACGCCTGCGCGGCGAGGCACTCGCCAGAACAAGGCGCGCATCTGCAGGCATGGCTACTGCCCTACTTGAAGCGGTAGGTGATACGGCCCTTGGTCAGGTCGTAGGGCGTCATCTCGACCAGCACCTTGTCACCGGCCAGCACGCGGATGCGGTTCTTGCGCATCTTGCCGGCGGTGTGGGCAATGATCTCGTGGTCGTTTTCCAGCTTCACCCGGAAAGTGGCATTCGGCAGGAGTTCGGTGACCTCACCGGGAAACTCCAGCAATTCTTCCTTCGCCATGCAGCTCCTCTTGTCTGGCATCAGGCAGGCTGTTCCCTCATCGTGATGGAATCAGCCTTCACCCCGCGCGGCGCGTGGCGGGCTATATAGTCCCTATAGTGGGCTGACGTCGAGCCTTGCGGCAGTATTGGCTCACACGGCCATGGTATTGATGCGTGATTTCAACGCATCGCGTATGGCGCGGTAGGCCTCAAGGCGTGCCTCGCGGCTGCCTTCAATCTCCGCCGGGTCGGCAAAATGCCAGTGCTCGATGCGGGCCTTTGCACGCTGTGCCAGCGCTCTGGCCGCCTCATCGGCTTCCGGCGCGAGGCACACCACCAGCGTATCGGGTCCGGCGCTGACATCCTCCAGCCCCTGCGGTTCAAAGCTGGAAAGGTCCGCGCCCTCTTCGCGCATCACGGCAATCATGAACCCGTCGGCGCAACTGGCCGGTTCGATACCGCACGATTGCACACGCGCTTCGTCGCCAAAGCGCGCGCGCCACAGCGCCTCGGCCATGGGCGAGCGCACAGAATTGCGACCGCACACGAATACCAGATCGGGGGCGCTCACGCAGATCTCCGGTGCAAGGCACAGATCAGGGTGAAGAGGCGCCTTGCCGTGTCGAAATCGACATCGATCTTGCCCTCCAGCCGCTCTTTGAGGAGCGTGGAGCCTTCATTGTGGACGCCCCGGCGGCCCATATCCACCGCCTCGATCTGGGCGAGCGAAGCATCGCGCACTGCCTCGTAATAGCTTTCGCAGATGAGGAAATAGTCCTTCAATATGCGCCGCAGCGGCCCCAGCGAGAACACGAACATGCGCACCGGCGTGCCGTCTTCCGCGCTGACATCAAACACTAGGCGCTGCTCCTCGATGGCGAGGCGCAGCCGGTAGGGGCCGCCCGGCCCGTCTTCCGGGCGGAAGCGATTGGCTTCAAGCAGGTCGGCAATCGCCACCCGGCGCTCATGCTCGACGTTTTCTTCCGCCTTGCCGATACTGGCCGCATCCAGCTCGATCGCGATCAGCCGGTCTTCAGGGGCGTGTTCGCTCATGGCGCGCCTTCGCTTTCATGGTCGGGACGTGCCGACGCTTTCCAGGGCGCGGACACATCGGCGAGTACCAGATCAACGCACTCCACCTCGACTTTGAGCGCGCCGCCACCGGCAAAGGTGAAGACCAGCGTGCCGGACGGGTCTTCCGCCCCGCCCGCAGGCTCAAAGGTCAGCGAGAGCAGGGAGACAAAGGCATCCGGCGCGCCCTTGCGCAGGCGCTGGGCCTTTACAGATGTGACCGAACCGATCTGCAGGCCGGAGCGTATGCGCTCGCCCTTGCCAGCCGGCTTTTCCCAGCGATAACGCGTGAAGACGGCCGTGAAGCGCCGGGCGCGCGCCTCGAATTTGAGGTCAGCAATGCGCGCAATCGCGTCCTGCAGCGCAGCCGATACCGGCGCGACATCACCCTCGTCCTGACCGATGAGGCGTAATGGCTTGCTGCTCATGCCTCTTCCTTCTCCCGGCGTATATCGGCCCCGCAAGCCGACAGCTTTTCCTCCAGCCGTTCAAAGCCGCGGTCAAGGTGATAAACGCGCGAGACGATGGTTTCTCCCTCCGCCGCCAGCCCGGCGATGACCAGCGACACCGAAGCGCGCAAGTCCGTGGCCATCACCGGCGCGCCTTTCAGGGGCGCAGGTCCGCGCACCACCGCCTCATTGCCGCGCACATCAATGCGCGCGCCCAGCCGGGTCAGTTCCGGGGCGTGCATGAAGCGGTTTTCAAATATCGTCTCGCGGATGACAGACGCCCCCTCGGCCAGGCACATCAGCGCCATGAACTGGGCCTGCAGATCGGTCGGGAAGCCCGGATAGGGCGCAGTCTGCATGTCGACGGCCTTTAGCGGCCCGTCGCGCACGATACGTACCGAGGTGTCACCCTCCTCCACCGTCACGCCGGCCTCGCGCAAATCCGCCCACAGCGCCTGATTATGCGCAGGCACCATGCCGGTCAGCGTGACATCGCCGCCCGCCGCCGCTGCCGCCATGGCATAGGTGCCGGTCTCGATACGGTCGGCGACCACAGGCCACACAGCGCCATCGAGCGAAGAGACGCCCTCAATCGTGATCGTGCCGGTACCCGCGCCGGAAACCTTCGCGCCCATGGCATTGAGGCAATTGGCGAGATCCTCGATCTCCGGCTCGCGCGCGCAGTTTTCCAGTTTCGATGTGCCCTTCGCCAGCACGGCGGCCAGCATGGCGTGCTCGGTCGCACCGACCGAGACAAACGGAAAGACGATATGCCCGCCCTTCAGCCCGCCTGCCGGAGCCTCGGCCAGCACATAGCCTTCTTCCAGCGTGATCTTGGCGCCCAGCGCCTCCATGGCTTTCAGGTGCAGATCGACAGGGCGCGCACCGATGGCACAGCCGCCGGGCAGGGAGACCTTCGCCTTGCCCTCGCGCGCCAGCAGCGGACCCAGCACGTTGAAGGTCGCTCGCATCTTGCGCACCAGATCATAAGGGGCGGTGGTGCCGGTAAGATTCGCTGCCGTCAGGCTCAGCCGGTTGCCCGACTGCTCCTCAGCTTTTACGCCCAGATGCGCCAGCAGATGGGCCATGAAGCGCGTATCGGCCAGGCGCGGCATGTTTTCCAGCAGGAGCTCGCGTTCGGTCAGAAGGCTTGCCGCCATCAGCTTCAGGGCCGAATTTTTCGCGCCGGAAACCGGAATGGTGCCGGAAAGCGGCTGTTTCCCGCGAATGACAATGCGATCCATGAAAACGGTCCTGAAAACGGGTGGGGCGAGGCGGCAATACGCCTGCCATGTAGGATGGGGCTTGTCCCTATCCTAGCCCTGACCGGCGGGCTTTGTGCCAGTCGTTTTTTCAGCGCCGCCTTTCGCCGGTCTGGCGGCTGCCTTGCGCCGGCGCAGATTGGCGCGCAAAGCCTCGGCCAGACGCGCCTCGCGGCTGTCTGATCCGGCTGGCGGGCGAGAGCCTTTGTCGGACTTTTTGGTCATGGGTCTGGTGTGACGCCAAGCGGGTGGGCGGTCAAGCGGGCACTCCCCTGCGTCGGCTACCGCCTGTTTCGTTTTCCCGGCGAAAGCCGGGATCCAGAAAATTGCTGGGCACCGGCTTGCGCCGGTGAAACGCGTGGTGAGTTGTACTCAAAGGCAACAGGCCGCTTTGCGGCCTGAAAAGCGCGAACGCGCGCCCGCGACTGCCTGCCCCCGCGCAGGCGGGAGTTCGCGGAACATCGCAACGCGGATGCGTTGCGAAGCTAAAAGAGTTCCCCCCTGCAACAACCGCAAGCGCGCCCTTGGCGGGCGGCAAAACTTGGGCTATACGCCCCGCTCCGGTAGGGCAGGCCTCGCGCGCTGCCCGGCACCGAAGGCCGCTATAGCTCAGGGGTAGAGCGTTCCCTTGGTAAGGGAGAGGTCGAGTGTTCAATTCACTCTAGCGGCACCATTTTTCTTTCTCCCCCCCCTTCCGCATTGGGCTTTCGTCATTTCCGGGTTAGGTTTGCTGTCAGGCCACCAGCTGACGGAACCCCTCCATGTCCGTGATGCGATTATCCTCTGCGAAGTCCCTGCTGACGCCTGTGCGGCTGATGTGCGCGGGCCTCATCGCGCTCGGCGCAGTGATGCTGGCCGCAGGCGCGCTGGCACGGCAGGCTGAAAGCGCTGGCGGCACGGTGCATCTGGTCAGCCTGCAGGGCGCGATAGGCCCGGCGCGGGCAGGCCATGTGGTGCGCGTGATCGAGCGCGCAGCCAGCGAGGCGGACGCCGTCATCATCGAGATGGATACGCCGGGCGGCCTGGTTGATGCGATGCGCGACATCAATAATGCCATTCTTGCCTCTCCTGTGCCGGTGATCGTCCATGTCGCGCCCACCGGCGCACGGGCCACCAGCGCGGGCACCTATATCCTCTATGCGGCCCACGTGGCCGCGATGGCGCCGGGCAGCACGGTCGGCGCAGCAACGCCTGTGACCATGGGCGGCGCACCCGGCAGCCCGCCGCAAACGCCTGAAGAGGGCGAAGAGGAGAGCAATGAGCCCGGCAATGCGCTGGAGGAAGCCGCGCGCCAGCGCAGCGAGCCGGCCACCCGCCGAGCACCGGCCAATGACGAAGCCATGCGCAACAAGATGGTCAACGATTCGGTGGCCTATATCCGCGCGCTGGCAGAGCTGCGCGGGCGCAATGCTGACTGGGCCGAGCGCGCCGTGCGGGAAGGCGTAAGCCTGACCTATAGCGAGGCGGTGTCGGAAAACGTTGCGGACTTCGTTGCCGGATCGACGAGCGAACTTCTGACCCTCGCCAGCGGCCGCACGGTGATGCTGGGCGATGGCAGCGAGATCACGCTTGCGCTCGAAGGCGCGGCGGTGGAGCGGGCCGAGATGAGCCTCCCCACGCAGATTCTCACCGTCATCACCGATCCGAACATCGCCTTTCTGGTGCTCAATCTCGGCTTTATCGGCCTACTTGTGAGCTTCTATAACGGGCTGGAGCCGATCACCTTTGTGGCGGGTCTCATCTGCATCATAGTCGGGCTTTATGCGCTCAATACCCTGCCCCTGAACTATGCAGGCGCGGCGCTGATCGTGCTGGGGCTGGGCCTGCTCATCGCGGAAGTATTCGTCGCCTCTTACGGATTGCTGGCGCTCGGCGGTGTGATCGCCTTTGCCATCGGCGCGCTGATGCTGGTCGATACCGATGTGGAAGGCCTGCGCATTGACTGGCCGCTGGTGCTGGCGATGAGCGCGATCATGGGCGTGTCGGTGTTGCTGGCTGGCAGTTACGGCCTCGCAGCGCAGGCGCGCAAGGTGGTGACAGGCCGCGAAGGCCTGACGGGCGCTACCGGCACCGTGCTAAGCTGGCTCAATGGCGCTGGCCATGTTCAGGTGGAGGGCGAGCGCTGGCAGGCAGTGTCCTCTGATGATCTGCAACCGGGCGATGTTGTGAAAGTCGTTTCGGTGGACGGGCTGACTGTGAAAGTGAAATCATCTGGCCGGGGCTAGGCTGCCGGCAAGGCAATTTGGAAGGAGAAGTCTGTGGCGGAACTGGGCATGAATATCGGATTTCTGCTGGGCCTTGCGGCCGTGGTGTTCGCCTTCCTGTCGTCGGCGATCAAGATTTTGCGCGAATATGAGCGCGGCGTGGTGTTCACGCTCGGGCGGTACTCGGGAACCTCAGGTCCGGGCCTGATCATCCTCATCCCAATCGTCCAGCAGATGGTGAAAGTCGATTTGCGCATCGTGGCAGAGGACGTCCCCAGCCAGGATGTCATCAGCCAGGACAATGTCTCGGTGCGGGTGAACGCCGTGCTCTATTACCGCATCGTCGATCCGCAGCGCGCCATCAACCAGGTCAGCGATTTCCGCGAGGCGACTAGCCAGCTCGCCCAGACCACGCTGCGTTCGGTACTCGGCAAGCATGATCTTGATGAAATGCTCTCCCAGCGGGACAAGCTGAACGAGGACATCCAGTCCATTCTGGACTCCCAGACCGAGGCCTGGGGCATCAAGGTCTCCAATGTCGAGATCAAGCATGTCGATCTGGATACATCCATGATCCGCGCCATCGCCCGCCAGGCCGAGGCCGAGCGCGAACGGCGCGCCAAGGTCATCATCGCCGAGGGCGAACAGCAGGCCGCCGCCAAGCTGGCCGAGGCCGCAGAAGTGCTGGCCCGCCAAGATGGCGCGATGCAGCTGCGCTATCTCGGCACCTTGCAGGAGATCGGCGGCAAGGGCTCCAACACCATTGTCTTCCCGATGGCCGGTGATCTCATCGCCAACCTCACCGCGCCGCGTAGCGGAGGCCAGAGCTGACCGTCATAACTGCCGGCATGCATAGCGCACTTTTCCCGGACATTGCGGCCCGCGAGGCCGGCCTGCTGCCTGTGTCTGACGGGCATTCCCTCTATTGGGAACGATCCGGGCGCGAGGGCGGGCGCACGCTTCTTTTCCTGCATGGCGGGCCGGGGTCGGGCGCGAACGCCCGTCACCGCCGCTATGCCGATCCGGACATCTGGGAGACCATCCAGTTTGACCAGCGCGGCTGCGGACGCTCCGCTCCGCTGTTCGAGCTATACGCCAACACAACCGCACACCTGATTGAGGATATCGAGGCCCTGCGCGAGCATCTGGGCCTTGAGCGCTTTGATTGCGTGATGGGGGCAAGCTGGGGGACCACGCTGGCTCTGGCCTATGCGCAGGCATGCCCCGAACGCGTGGAAAACGTGCTCGTCGAAGGCGTCTTTCTGGCGACCCGCCGGGAGCTGGACTGGTGGCATGGCAAAAGCGGGGCGGGCGCGGTCTATCCCGATGCCCATGACTGGCTGATGCACGGCGTGCCGGAGACACTGCACGACGACCCACCGGGCTTTGCTCGCTGGGCGCTGGCCGCCATGCAGACCGAGCTGGCCGCAGGCGCGCCCTTGCTGGCGGGACTGGACGATCCGGATGCCGAAGCCGCCTTGAAAGACAGCGTGATATTCCGCTGGATCGCCTATGAGGAATTGCTCTCGCAACTGGAGGCAACACCACAGAGCGCGCTGGCGAACTTACGCGCCAAGGGCCGCGACAAGCTGATCTCCACCGCCCTGATCGAGGCGCATTACTTTTCACAGGGCTGCTTCCTTGAGGAAGCCCAGCTACTGACCGGGGCACACCGCCTCACCATGCCGGTCCATATCGTCCACAGCCGCTATGACATGGTGTGTCCGCTGCAATCGGCCTTCGATCTGAAGGATGCCGCGCCTGATGCGCGTCTCGTCATCGTGCCGGCCCATGGCCATGCCATGAGTGAGCCGGTCTTCAAGGTGGTCAGGAATGTGATTGCCGGGCTTTAGCGCCCGCCTCAAAGCTCAACGTGGAAGAACTGGTTGAACGCGGTTTGCGGGTAGTCCGCAAACGCATCACCCGGCAGGAAGCCGCGCCGGGCATAGAGCTTCACCGCCGCCTCGAATGCCGGGCCTCTGCCCGTCTCCAGACTTAGCCGCATCATACCTCGATCACGCGCCACCGTAATGATGTGATCAAGTATGGCCGCGCCCGCGCCCCGCCCGGCAAAATCGGGATGAGCCCGCATCGACTTGATCTCGCCATGAGTGACGCTGAGCGCCTTCAGCGCCCCGACGCACGCGATCCTTCCCTGCCGCCACGCGGTCCAGACAGTTATCTCCGGCCTTTGCAGGCCGGACAGGTCCAGCGCAAACACTGTCCCCGGTGGAGAGCTGGCATGCATGCCCGCCAGATGCAGCGCCAGAAGCCCGCGCGTGTCCGCCCCAGATAGATCATCTTCCCGGATTTCGTACATGCCCGCCCCCTGCTGTGCTCGCCGCGGCGCTAGCGCAAATACCCCAACCCCCTCAAGGCTGGCTGGCCGTGGATTTCGGCGCTTGCCGCCATTTGCCCGCTCCGGCAGCACGCCAGCCTGATCGGCGCACAAGACCCGCTTTCCTCGTCCTCTGGATTCTCGCTTGCATACATACCAACTGGTTGGTATTTATGCTGCATGAGGAATGACAACCACCCCGCAGCCGCCTCTCCTGCCCGCATCCCGCGCGGGGAAGCCCGCACACGTCTCCTCGACACGGCGCTGAGACTGATCCGCGAGCAGGGCTTCGCGGCAACCAGCGTGGATGCGTTGTGCAAGGAGGCCGGCGTCACCAAGGGCGCCTTCTTCCACCATTTTGACAGCAAGGAAGCGCTGGGCGCGGCAGCGGCCGATTACTGGTCGGAGACCACTTCGGCCCTGTTTGCGGCCGCGCCCTATCATGCGCCAGCTGACCCGCTGGATCGCGTATTTGCCTATCTCGATTTCCGCGCCGCGCTGATCGATGGCGAGATCGCCGAATTCACCTGTCTCGTCGGCACGATGGTGCAGGAGACCTACGGCTCCAGCGACGCGATACGCGATGCCTGCAATCGCTCGATCACCGGCCATGCCGCCACGCTGGAGGCTGACATCCAGGCCGCCATGGACGCACGCGGGATCGGTGCGCCCTATACGGCGCAGAGCCTGGCCCTGCTCACACAGAGCGTCCTGCAAGGCGGCTTCATCACCGCCAAGGCGGCGGGACACAAGGGCCCCGCGCTGGATGCTGCCGCCCACCTGAAACGCTATTTCGCCTTCATTTTTGACGGCTCGCCTGCGCGGGCGGACACAAGGAGTGCCGCATGAGAACGATCCGGATCATTGAGCACATCTCGCTGGACGGGGTGATACAGGCCCCCGGCGGCCCCGATGAGGATATCGACAGCGGGTTTGCCCATGGCGGGTGGGCCTTTCCCCATTTTGACGCGGCGGTCGGCGAGGCAGTAGATGCCGTGCATGGCGACGGCTTCGATCTCCTGCTGGGGCGGCGCACCTATGACATTTTCGCCGGTCACTGGCCGCACCAGACCGGCCCGATGGCTGATCAGCTCAACGGCGCCAGAAAGTATGTCGCCACGCACAGGCCGGATAGCCTTGGCTGGGGACCTGCCGAAGATCTGGGCGCGGACATTGTCGCTGGCGTGCGCGCCATCAAGGCGGGCGAAGGCCCCGATCTGGTCGTGTGGGGCAGTTCGACGATCACGCCTGCGCTGATCGAACATGGGCTGGCTGACGAGGTCGTGCTGCTGGTCTTCCCGGTCATGCTGGGGCGCGGCAAGCGGATTTTCTCGGACACGGCGGCTGCCACCGAGCTGTCCCTGATCAGCAGCAAGGCGGCTGGCTCCGGCGTCATCATCAACATCTACAAACCCGCCGGGCCTGCGCGAACCGGCAGCTTTGCCGACACGGCGGAATGAATCATCGACATACCCAAATGGGAGAGCCGATTATGGCTGAACTGACCACATCAATCACCAATCCCGAAACCACCAAGGGCGTCATCCCCTATCTGGATATGGCGGGCCGGTCGCTGGAAGCGGCGAGATTCTACGAGAAGGCCTTCAGTGCAAAGATGATCGGCCATGTGCCCGGTCAGAGTGCAGGACGTGTCGTGCACTGCCAGATCGAGATCAATGGCGGCACGCTGATGATGACCGACCATCGCGACGCAGCCGTGGAGCGCGAGGGCTTTCACCTGCAAATCGTCGCTACCGATGCGCAGGCGCGCTGGGACCGTGCGGTCGAGGCAGGTTGCGAGATCGTCATGCCGTTCGAGATGCAGTTCTGGGGCGACCGGTGGGGCCTGGTTCGGGACCCGTTCGGCATCCAGTGGGCGTTCAACGAGGCCGCAAGCTAACGGCGCATAATCAGTCAACAGACAGGAAGGACAGGACCAATGAGCTATTACGTACAGGGCTTTGTGCTCGCGGTGCCCACCGCCAACAAGGACGCTTTCATCAAGCACGCCAGGGAAGCCGCCGGCATCTTCAAGGAATATGGCGTACTCAAATGCGTGGAATGCTGGGGCGATGACGTGCCTGATGGCGTCCACACCTCCTTCCCTATGGCAGTGAAGGCCGAGGCGGACGAGACGGTGGTGTTCTCCTGGTATATCTGGCCGTCGAAAGAGGCGCTGGACGCTGCCATGCCGAAAATCATGGAGGACGGGCGCCTCGACCCCGCCAACAACCCGATGCCGTTTGACGGCAAGCGCATGATCTATGGCGGCTTCATGCCGGTGGTAGATCTGTAATCGGGAGACCCGCCATGCCAAAAATCAGCGCCTGCATCTGGGCCGACGGATGGGCGGAAGAAGCCGCCGATCTTTACGCCGCCCTCTTTCCGGACGCCGCTATCGGCGAGATCGCCCGGTTCTCGAAAGACGGCGCCGAGCTTCACGGACAGACGGACGGCAGCGTGATGGTGGTCGAACTCACGCTCGGCGGGCAGGCCTTCACGCTTCTCAATGGCGGGCGGATGTTTTCGCCCAACCCTGCCATGTCCTTCTTCGTTTTCATCAATGACAAAGCCGAAATCGACCGGCTCTGGACCGCACTCATTGATGGCGGCAGGGCACGCATGGAGCTTGGAAGCTACCCCTGGTGCGAGCATTATGGCTGGGTGGAGGACCGCTTCGGCGTCAGCTGGCAATTGATGATGGCCGATCCGGGCGCGCTGGGGCAGACTATTGTCCCGGCCCTGATGTTTACGCAAGGCGCTGCCGGGAAGGCCGAGGAAGCCATGGCCCGCTATGGCGCGGTGCTGGGCGGGTTCCGGCCGATTGAAGTCAGTCACTACCCGCCGGGCACAGGCGCCAACGAAGGCCTGCTGATGCACGGGCAGTACAAAATCGCCGGTCAGGCCTTCATCGCTTTTGACTCCCCCATGGACCACGGTTTCGGCTTCACACCCGGCCAGTCCCTGCAGGTCTATCCCGCAGGTCAGGCCGAGACAGACCGCATCTGGGGCGCGCTCACCCACGTTCCGGAGGCCGAGCAATGCGGCTGGCTGTGCGATGCCTACGGGCTTAGCTGGCAGGTCATCCCGGAAGGCTTTTCGGACTACATCAACGGGCCGGACAAGGCAGGCCAGGCCCGTGCCCGGCAAGCCATGTTCGCCATGAAGAAGCTCGATATCGCCGCCCTGAAAGCGGCTTATGAGGGGTAAGGCCTGACCCTCATCCTGAGGGCGAGCGCAGCGAAGCGTCTCGAAGGACGAGGGCAAAGTGGCGGCCTGATTGCCTCACGTATTCATTTTTGATTATATTGAATACGTACAGCAACGGGACCGGAGGTAGCCATGTCCCGCACTACGACGATGACGGTGCGCCTGAGCGGAGTATTGAGCGAGTTCGTTGCCGCCAATGTCGGCGATGACGGTGCCTATGAGAATGTCAGCGAATATGTCCGCGACCTGATCCGCCGGGACAAGGAACGCGCTGAGCAGGCAGCTTTTGATCGGCTGAAGGCGGAGCTGACCCATGCCTTCGCGGCCCCGGACTCCAGTTACAAGCCCCTGACCGCCGCCGATGTAGTCCGCCGCAATCAGGGCTGAGCGGATGACCCGAATCCGCATTCAGGAGGCGGCCTCAAGGCGGCTGGACGAAATATATCTCTACACCCGCAAGCACTGGGGCGAGGAACAGGCGGAGCGCTACATCACCGGCCTGTTCGACGCGTTCGGGACGATCGCCACTCACGGTGTGCTGTCACGGCCCATCCCTGCCGAGCTGGGCGTCGACGGCTTCGTGTTCCGGTACGAACGCCATTTCGTCTACTGGCGGTATCTCGACAATGGCGATATCGGCATCGTCACCGTACTGCACGAACGCATGCACAGGATCGGACAGCTGCGTGACGCGCTGGATGGCGAACCGGACGGCTAACCCCTACTCCGCCAGCCCCGCCACCGCGTGAACATAGTCGCTGCGCGCCTTGTTGGCGTCGATCTGGGCGGCGATGCGCTCATCCTCATCCTGCAGGGTCTGCGGATCGAGCTCGGCATAGTGCAGCACGCCCATATCCTCATACGCCTTGCGGATACGCGGCCCCCAAAGGCCGATATCCTTCACGATCGGCACGATGCGCTGGAAGAGCAGCGTCCGGTAGAGCTTCACGATCTCGGAGTTCTCGACAAACTCCTTGCATTCCTTCGCCGGCAGATCGAGCACCTCGTAAAGCTCGTGGCTCTGGGTCATGCGGTCACGCATGAGATAGCAGGCCTCCACGAGGAACTCCTCGCGCTCATCGCGCTCTTTCTGGGTGAGCTGGGGGTAGTAATCGCGCAAGGAGAGCCGGCCGAAAGCGACGTGGCGCGCTTCGTCCTCCATCACATAGGCATTGACCATGCGCGCCAGCGGGTTCTGTGCCAGATCGCGGATCGTGCCGAAGGCGGCGAGCGCCAGCCCCTCGATCACCACCTGCATGGCCAGATATGTGACGTCCCAGCGGGAATCCCTCAGCGCATCATTGACCAGCTCCTGTAGCGGATCGGTCATCGGATAGGCCACGCCGAACTTGCCCTGCAGCAGGCGATAGGCCTCCACATGGCGGGCCTCGTCCATCACCTGCGTGGCGGCGTAGAACTTCGCATCGAGATCAGGCACGGACGACACGATCTTGGAGGCCGACAGGAGCGCTGCCTGCTCGCCTTGCAGGAACTGGCTGATATTCCAGGCCTGCGTATGGCGGCGCAGATTTATGCGCTCCTTCTTGGTCATCCTGTTCCAGACATCCGAGCCATAGATGGCGACGGCCTCGTCGGGCATCTGCATCGGGTTTTCCGGATCGAGCTCCTGCGTCCAGTCGATGCGATTGAGCGCATCCCACTGCATGTCCTTACCCTTCTGGTAGAGGTGCATGAGCGTGGTGCGGCCCTCGTCAAAGCGCCAGTCAAACACCGCGTCGAACTGCTGGGGGACATGCCAGTGATCGTCAATCCCGGGCATGGGGTACAAGTCGCGCAAGGCCGTCATCGCTTCAGCTCTCCTCCGTAGCGGGAAGCCGGTGCAGCGCGTGCAAACCCTGCCGGGCGCTGCCCGGTCCTCGTCTATAGGGGTGAACGGTGTTCACCCGATGGACAGAGCATGACTCCGACTATACCCGCCTGTCTACCCCTGACTGATCAGTCAGTGAAAATTCATGAACACGATTTCACTGGTGCGGGCAGCGGCGCAGAGGCAAACGTGCCTGACCCTCGCACCTATCGGAGTGCCCATGCTGCGCTGTCTGCTTGCTGTACTTGCCTGCGCCCTCACCCTCTCACCCGCTCTTGCCGTGCAGGACACGCCCGCGCCGGAAGCGGCCGCCACCGAGATCATCACGGTACGCGCAGAGCGCTCCGGCCCGCAGCTCTGGCGGATCTCTCACCCCGAACAGGCTGGCGAGGTCTATGTCTTCATCACAATCCCCTGGCTGCCCGCGAGCCTTGAATGGAATGAACGCCCCGTGGCGAGCGTTCTGGAGGAAGCAGGCGAAGTCCTGACCGAGTTCGAGGTCAATGCCGGTGCGGTCAGCACCACCCGCATGGCGGCCATGATGCTGCGCACCGTCACGTTCAACCGCAGCCGCCTGATGATGCCGCGCGGGATCACGCTGGCCGACCGTGTGGGCGATGAGCTGGCGGCAGAGTTTTACGAGGCGGCGGCGATCGCCGAAGAGCGCGATGAGCGCCGCCGCGCGCTGCGCCGTGCCGCCCGGCGCGGCGACGGCGAGTTGACGGCAGATGACGTACTGGAAGAGCCGGAGCAGTCCGCGCTGGCCGCGCGCCTTGCCAGTCTGGAACCGGGCAGGATGCACCCCTTCTTTCAGGCCATGAACCTGATCGGCAAGGCCGCACAAAGCGTGGATCTGCAAGGCTCCTCTGCCATTGAAAGCCGCGTGACGCGCCTCGCGCGCCGCAACCGCGTGCCCGTACGCGCCGTGCAGAGCTATGATCTGGCCGTATCAGATATTTCTGCCCTCATGCGCTCGGTGCAGGATTTCTCGCGCGAGACCAATGAGACCTGCATTTCCGAGGCCGTGACATTCGCCCGCTCCGAACTACCCACGGCGTGGATGGCGGCGCAGGCCTGGGCACGCGGTGATGTCGACACGCTGCGCGGATTTTCAGGCCGCCGCACCGGGCTCGACTGCCAGCGCGCCATGGAAGGCGAAATGGGCGGGCTTCGCACATTCGGCGGCGCCACCACCGCTGACATCGACTATCCGGGCATCTGGGCGCAGGCCATTGGCAGTTCCATAGCCGGTGGCGGGGTCACCCTTGCCATTGTCGGCGCAGCAGGCTGGCTGGCCGAAGACGGCATTCAGGCAAGGCTGGCCGCTGCCGGCTATGTGGTGGAGGGGCCGTAAGGCCTTATTCAGCAGGCGTGGCGGCGGTCTGGACGGGTGATGCCGCGCGCGCATCGTCTGGAACGGCTTCACCGCGCTTCGCCGCCTGTTGCTCGGCCCAGCGCGCCTTGATGATTTTCGAACTTTCCCGGCTGCCATCGGGCGACCAGCCCGGCGGTCCGAGCCAGTAGCCCAGCGCATCGCGCAGGGATTTGGCCGACGACACATCCTTCACGATGCCCACCCATTCATGCAGGCAGATGCGGATCGGGTTGTAAGTGCCGAGATTCTTCACGATGCCATAGCGGCACTTCTCCTCGTCCAGCTCCTCCTGGAAGGTGCCGAACATCCGGTCCCAGATGATGAACACGCCCGCATAATTACGGTCCAGATAGAGCGGGTTCGTCGCGTGATGGACACGGTGATGAGAGGGGGTGTTGAACAGCCACTCAATCGGCGCAGGCAGGCGCTTGACGGCCTCGGTATGGATCCAGAACTGGTAGATGAGATTCAGCGCGCCCACAAAGGCCACCATCGCGATGGGAAAGCCCAGCAGCACCAGCCACGAACCGAAGAAGATGAACTTGAAGGTCAGCGGGCTGAGCCAGGGCTGACGCAGCGCCGTGGAGAGATTGTAGTGCTGGGAGGAGTGGTGGATCACATGGTCCGCCCACCACCAGCGCACGGTGTGCGCGAAACGGTGTGACCAGTAATAGAGAAAATCGTCCAGCACGAAGCAGACCACAAACGCCCACCACGCCCAGCCAATGTCAAACAGGGCAAAGCGCTCGATATACATGAACCAGGCGAGCGCGATGAAGCCGAGCAGCACGCCGGAGACCGTATTGCCAAGCCCCATGGCGAGGCTGGCGGCCGTGTCCTTGGGCTCGAACTCGGCCTTGCCGGTCACTCGCGCATAGATCATCTCCGCGACGATCAACGCCACGAAGAAGGGAATGGCAATCAGGATCGGATCAGGAAGCTCGGGCATGACCCTCTCCTCGCATCTGCGTATCGCTCTGGCGGACGAACCGGCGCATCCGCTCGCCCCACCCCTGCGCTGAGGCGTCATCAAGATCGATGGTCACATGCGGCAGGGTGAAATCGTTGAAATGGATATGAAAGCGCGCGCCATCCGCCTCCAGCCGGGCGATCTCGCCGGGGCGCACCACGCGGGTCACGCAGCGGCTTGACCGCGCAAGCACCAGCCCCAGGCGCGCCTCGCCTTGCTCCATCACGAGCGCGGCAAGACCGTCGGCCGCTATCACGCCCTCGCCTGCGCGAAACCCGACGACATCCTCTTCCAGCCTCTGGGAGGGCAGGCTGGCATCCTCAAAGCGAACATCCTGCCAGCCGCCAATGAGGCGGTTGAACACGATGAGCGCGCCCACCGCGAGGGCAGACACGGCCAGTACGGCGAGAATGGCAAGAGGGTTGTCATCCATGCGCTAATACTTGCTGTCTTTGAGAGCGAAGCGCAAGCCGCTGAGCATCCACTCAGTCAGTTGCGTCGGCAAACGCGTAGTATTCGCGTGTCCACAGCGCGTACATCACACGCGGCCCAATGCCATAGGTCGCCTGCAGATAGCGCGACTGGCTTTCATGGATACGCCAAGCCCGCTGCTTGTCGCGCGATGGCGAAGGCACGGCAAAATCCGGCTCAGGCTGTATATCGGCAATGAGCTGGCCGCGTTCGCCGCCAAACCGGCGAAGGCCCGGGCGCGGGGCGAGCACATAGACAAGGCGCGGCGCATCCTCACCCATGGCCAGAACCGCCTGGCGCGCCGCTTCCCCAATGGCCATATGATCGGGGTGCAGCGAGATCGCGCTTTCAGGATGGAAGCTGATGACGGCCGAGGGCCGGGTGCGTTCAATCTCCGCCGCCACACGCTCCACCAGCTGATCGAAGGGGCGTGCGCGCAGCTGGCCATCACCCAGATCGAGCACCGTGTGGGAGGCCACGCCCAGCGCAAAGCCGTGCTTTCGCGCTTCCGCCTCTCGCACTATGCCCAGATGCGGCTGGTCCACTACCGGCGGGAACTGCGTACCCGCCTCACCGCGCGTGGCGGTGAAGAGATGCACGGGCAGTCCTTCAGCCACGCCGCGCGCCATCAGCGCATTGGCCGTGATCTCGTCATCGGGATGCGCGAATACGAAAAGCAGACCCGCCTCGCCTAGCTCTGCGCGCAGATCGGCAAGGCGCGCCACACCGGGTTCGGCAAACAGCGAACGCGCGATCATCAGGCCGGCCAGCGCCGCCACCAGAACAATGCCGGCCATAACGCCCGCCGCGATGAGGATGATACGCGCCATAAGCCTTCGTCCTTGTCCCGCTATTGCCCGTCACCTGACTGACACGCCCTGATGCCATATCATACCCGAACAAGCTTGCGGGGAGGATAGAAGATGCGCGGTGTGCTGATTGTACCGGCGGTATTGGCGGCAGCGTACGGGACAGCCCTGTTCTGGCCCGGTCCGGACCCCGTTTCCCACCCCTGGCTGGACGGCCGGACGGTGGAGCGGGCCGAGCGCATCGCCCATGGCGGCGGGCTTGGCCGCGCGCCCGCCAACACGATTGCCGCGCTGGAACAGGCGATGGCAGACGGCGCAGACGTGCTGGAGGTCGACACCCAGCTCACCTCCGACGGGATCCTCGTGCTGATGCATGACGACACGGTCGACCGCACCACGGATGGCGCTGGCCGCGTTGCAGACCTGACCCTTGGCGAGGTGCAGGCCCTCAACGCCGCCTTCGGCTATGAGGGCGAACGGGCAGACAGGTTTGCCGGCGACGGTATCAATGTGCCGACGTTGGCAGATGCGTTCGGCGCCTTCGCGGACATGCGCTGGATCGTCGAGATCAAGCCGGACACCGAAGAGGCCGCCCGCGTGATATGCGAGACAATCCGGGAGGCCGGCATGGAAACCCGGGCCCTCGTCGGCTCTTTTCATGACAATGCCATGGCCCATTTCCGCGCGTTCTGCCCTGAGGTGGCAACGGGCATGGGACGCCGCGAAGCGTTCAGCTTCTACGTGCTGGCCCGGCTGGGGCTGGCGAAATTTCACCCCACACGCGCCGTTGCGGCCCAGCTCCCGCCGCGTGCCAACGGACTGGATGTCATCCATCCACGCCTGGTGGACGCCGCCCATGCGCGCGGGATCGCCGTGCAGGTCTGGACCATCAATGAGCCCGACGAGATGGAGGCGCTGATCGCGCGCGGCGTTGATGGCATCATCACCGACCGGGTGGATGTGATGGCAGGCACGCAGGGGGAGTGAGTTTCCGTCTTGAGCCCTCGTCCTTCGAGACGCACTGCGTGCTCCTCAGGATGAGGGCTCTGGGGTTGCTTCTCCCCTCATCCTGAGGGTGAGCGAAGCGAACGTCTCGAAGGACGAGGGGAGACGCAACCCTTGAACAGCAAAGGGCCGGGAGGTTTCCCTCCCGGCCCCTGCCCGATCCCCGAAGGAGAGGCTTCTAGAAGCGTGCCCGCAGCGTCAGGCCGTAGGTACGCGGATTGCTGGGATAGGAGTTCGTGCTCGGACCGATCGTCCCGACCGAGAAGAACGTACCCCGGTAGTAGGTCTCGTCCGTGAGGTTGCGGCCCCACAGTTGCAGCGACCAGGCGCCATCCTCGGCACCGATTCCGATCGAGCCGTTGACCAGCGTAATAGCGTCCTGCTCGAAGCTCGGCATGGCCGCCAGCGCTCCGTTCAGGTTCTGGCTGGACGTATAGGACGTCTCGCCACGCAGACGCAGCTCAAGGCCATTGCCCAGCGGCTGGGTGTACATGGCGGTCAGGAAGCCGGAGAACTCCGGGCTGCCGCGGTCAACACCCGACAGATCGTTGAAGCGTCCAGTGAAGCCGTTCTGGTTGACTCGCGTTGCCAGGCAGTCAGCAAACAGCGGGTTGCCCGCAAGACCTGGCTCCGTCAGCGACGATGTGCGCGGGCAGGGCCCGAACTCGTAGCTCTCGTAGCGGTTCTGGAACAGCCATGTGAAGCCGCCAGCCAGAACGAGGTTTTGCGTCGGCGCAATAGTCGCCTCGACCTCGAGGCCGCGCACCGAAATCTCGCCCGCATTGTCGAGATAGAAGCCGCCGCCCACGAAGACTTCGGTCTGGAAGTCCTTGTTGGTCTGGTCAAACAGCGCGATGGCATAAACCATACGGTTGTCGAACGCCGTACCCTTCACGCCAACCTCGATATTGAGCGTGGTTTCTTCCTCAAACTGGAAGAGGCCGGTCGCCGCCGAGTTGGAGTTCAGCGAGAAGCCGCCCGGCTTGTAGCCGGTGCCAACGCTCAGATAGGTGTTGAGCGTCGGGCTCCAGTCATACCCGAAAATGATCGAGCCGGAGACGTTCTCGTCGGTGCGCGAGCCGGGCGTGAACGGTGCGTTGACCCGGTTGAACTGCAGGCCCGAACCCTCGATCAGCGGCAGCAGGAAGTTTACGCTGGGATTTTGTGCCTGGGCCAAGGTCAGCGGGACAAACGGATTAATCGGCGCGCCGCCGCCGGCGAGGATCGCCGGAACGAAGAAGAGGCCACCGGGCAGTTGCAGATTCTGACCCAGTGCGACCGCATCGAGCGACGAGAACGGATCGTTGATCGTGACATTCGGCGTGTAGTCCTTGGTCTCACGCGAGTAGCGCAAACCCGCCGTGATGGTAAAGCGGTCGGTGACACGCCAGTCGACCTGACCGAAGGCAGACCAGGCTTCCGTGTCGTAATTATAGGTCTCGTTAACCAGACCCTGACCCGCCCCGAGATAGCCGCCAGCCGGGAGTGCTGGCACGCCGGGCGTGCCCAGCATGTTGTTCAGCCCGACAATGGTATTCATGATCGCCGGAATGCCCGAACCGGCCGGAAGGCCGAGACCTGTCGCAAGCGCCTGAACCGACGGGTCCAGCGAGGATGCAAGGTTGGCGAACGCGGCCAGCTGCGAGCCGTAAGGCGTCTCGTTCTGGAAGGTCAGCTCGTTATTGTAGTAGAACAGGCCGGCCATCCAGTCGAAATTCTCGCCGCCATTGGACGCAATACGGAATTCCTGCGTGAATGCGTTATATTCTTGGAACTGCTGACGGGCGCCAGCCGCATCCAGCGTGGTGAAGTCAGCGTCGATGACCTGATCTTCTTCATAGCTCTGATAGGCCGTGATCGAGGTCAGCGTGAAGCCGCCAAAATCATGATTGATTTCCGCTGACAGACCCCAGGTGTCGACCTGCGTGCGCAGCGGGCCGTTGATGGCCGTAGTCCCGTCATGCGGGTTGCCGGACGGCACGACAGCGCCAAGCTGGGTGAACGCAAAGAGCTCTGACGGAGCAACATTGGAGAAAGGCGCAGCACAGCAGTTCTCGTCAATATTGCTGACGCTGGCGATGAAGCGGGCGGTCGTCGCGCCGCCGCTATCCCACAGCAGCTGTCCGCGTGCGCTCCAGCGGTCGCGATTATTGAATTCGCGCCCGTCCACATTCGTGATGAAGCCGTCGCGCTGGTTGATCGAGCCGTCCAGGCGGAATGCCAGCTGGTCAGCGACAAGCGGCCCGGTGACGGTGCCGCTGACAACGCGCGCGTTGTAATTACCGACGGTCACTTCGCCTTCAGCGCCAAACTCGAATTCGGGCTGGCGGGTGTGGAAGCTGACAACACCGGCGGGCGTGTTGCGGCCGAACAGGGTTGATTGCGGGCCCCGGATGACCTCGACGCGCTCCAGCGACAGGAAGTCATTGATCGAGGCGCCCTGACGCGGCACGTACACACCGTCGATGAACACGCCGACCGAAGGCTCCACGCCCGGGTTAAACGAGGAAGAACCCAGCGAGCGGATATTGAAGGTCTGGTTGGTGGACGCTGCAAACTCGCCCACGCTCAGCGAGGGGACAAGGGTCTGCAGGTCGGCCGCGTCGCGGATTTGCGCCTCGGCAATCGTTTCGCCGGTGACGGCGGTAACGGCCACCGGCGCTTCGAGCAGGGTCTGCTCACGCTTCTGGGCCGTAACGGTGATGATTTCGACTTGCGCTTGTGCGGCGGTGCCGACAAGGCCAGCGGCCAACGCGGTCGCACCGAGCACGGCGGCTCTTGAAAAACGCTTCATTGGGTTCCTCCCCCTCTGGATGTGTTCAGCCTGCAGATTCGTACGTCCACATGACTTCAGTTCGCACTGTAGGCGCGATTTCACAGGTTTGTCATCGGGTCTTTAGTGGTCTGTCAGCCAAGTGAGGCATTCCCGTCACACTGACAGGAGAATTAACCCTGACGGCTGGTCATCCATGCGTAGAACACGCCCGCCAGCGCGCCACAGACCGCTTGTGATATTTCGCCAGCAAGGCTGCGCGCGCCAGCAATCACCGGAACGCCGAAGAACACCTCGCGCATCAGCATCAGCATGACGAACATGCACACCGCCCCGGCCACCGCGTAGACGGCTGTGCGCGGCACCGGCGTGAAACGGACCACCAGCGCCCCGGCAAGAAAGGCGATGAGAAAGCCGATCAGGATGAAAACGAGATAGAGCGGACCCAGGCCCGCCATGTCCGCGAGCGTCATCGATAGCCGGTCTGCGGCGGAAATCTGCGCACCGGCACCCGCCAGCGCCGACAGCACGAACTGCGTCTGCACGATCACGCCAGCCAGCGCCATGAAGATGCTGGCCAGCACCAGTCCCAGCGGATATCTGAACCAGCCCATATCGGCACTCCCCCTGTTGGACCTGGCGGACCCGTCCGCCCCTTGCCCGCCCCACGAACCATCTTGGTCGATGGATGATTTGCGGCCATGATGCCCCGCAAACCGCCGCCTGGCCAATCTCTGTTTTTCGCCGTGGCACGCATTTTTCAAGGCTGGAGATTACGTTCATGACGGTATCAGCACTCCATCACCCTGCACTTCTGGTCTGCGCGCTTGGCCTCATCGCTGCGGCCTGCGCAGACAATCGCGAAGCGGTTGAACTGCCTGAACCGGCCAGTGGCCATTCTGTCTCGGTGGAAACGGTCGTGGACGGGCTGGAGCATCCCTGGGGGCTGGCCTTCCTGCCCGGCGGAGACATGCTGGTGACCGAGCGGACCGGCCAGCTTCGTCTGATCCGCGATGGCGCGCTTGTTGATGCGCCGGTCAGCGGCGTGCCGGAGGTGCTGGTACTCTCCCAAGGCGGGCTGTTCGATGTCGTGCTGGCGCCGGACTTCACCGCCTCCTCGCTGGTCTATCTCTCCTTTGCGAGCGGCACCGCCCAGTCCAACAACACCGCCCTCTATCGCGCGCGCTATGAAGATGGCGCGCTGCTTGATGGTGAGGTGATCTGGACCTCGCAGATGGACAAGACCGGCGGCGCGCATTTTGGCGGACGCATCGCCTTCATGGGCGATGGCACGTTGTTGCTCACCCTGGGAGACGGGTTTGAATTCCGCGAGGAAGCGCAGAACCTCGCCAACCATTTCGGCACTATCGTGCGCCTGAACCCCGATGGCTCACCGGCAAGCGGCAATCCGCTGGCAGAGGAAGACGGGGCGCTTGCCGACATCTGGACCTATGGCCATCGCAATGTGCAAGGCATCGCCATCGACCCTCAGACCGGCATTGTCTGGGCGCATGAGCACGGGCCGCGCGGCGGGGACGAGCTGAACATTATCGAAGGCGGCCAGAATTATGGCTGGCCCATCGTCACTTCGGGACTTGATTACTCCGGTGCGCGCATCTCGCCTTTCACCGCACATGGCGATGATTACACTGGCCCGCTGCGTGAATGGCTGCCCAACTCCATCGCGCCGTCAGGTCTGGCGGTCTATCGCGGCGAGGCCTTCCCCAACTGGAGCGGCGATCTGCTGATCGGCGCGCTGGCCGGACAGGCCCTGCACCGGGTCCGCGTGGAAAACGGGCAGGCGATAGCCGAGGAAGTCCTGCTGGCAGACGAAGGCGCACGCATCCGCGATGTCCGCACCGGCCCGGACGGGCTGGTTTATGTGCTGACCGATCACGCCAATGGCGCGCTCCTGCGCCTCTCGCCAGCGGACTGACACATCGCTCAGTGAAGGGGCTGGCGTTCGGCGCGTGAAAGGTGTTCACTTCTGCCTAAACACAAGGGCCGGGGCGGATTCGTGCGTGACCGGCCACATACTCTGGGGAGGCGCGCATGAAGCGTATTCTGATCGGCCTGGTGGCCGTAATCGTTGTCGCTGGACTGGCATTTGCAGGCTGGTATTACCGGCCCTGGTCGCCCTATTCGCCCGCGAGCATTACTGCGCTCGACAATCCGGACGACTATGTGACCACCTTCCAGCGCATGGACGAGATCCTGCCCAGCGCCACGATTTCGGCAACAGCGCCGCAACCCCTGCCGCGCAATCTCCAGCCGCTTGATGTGAGCTATGAGTGGGAAGGCGGAACCCGCACGCTGGATGAGTATCTCGAAGCGGCGCGCGCGACCGGCCTGACCGTGCTGCGGAACGGCGAAGTGATCCACCAGCGCTTCTTCCACGGCGCGGACGAGACCACGCGCTTCACCTCATGGTCGGTCGGCAAGAGCTATGTCGCCAGCCTCATCGCGATGGCGCTGGACGAAGGTCTGATCGAAAGCCTTGATGATCCGGCGGAGCGCTATGCGCCTGAATATGCGGGAACGTATTACGGCACGGTGTCTTTGCGCCATTTGCTGATGATGTCGGCGGGCATCAATTTCAACGAGGAATACTCGCCCGACCGTCCCTCCGATGTGCGCCCCTTCTTCTTCAACGCTTTCATCATGGGCCGCAGCCCGGACGCGCTGGCCAGCGCCTTTGGCGCCAATGACCAGGTGCCCGGCGAACACCTCCACTACGCCTCCACGAACACGCAGGTTCTCTCCGCTGTGGCGCGCCATGTGTTTGGCGGATCGCTGGCGCAAGTGGTGGAAGAGCGCATCTGGACGCCGCTTGGCATGACTTCTGACGCTACATGGCTGCAGCAGGTGCCGGGCAATCGCGGCGTGGCCGTCGGCTATTGCTGTCTGCAGGCGACCAGCGAGGACTATGCCCGCTTCGGCCAGTTCTATCTGCAGGACGGCGTGTGGAACGGCACCCGCCTGCTGCCAGAGGGCTGGGTGCAAGAAGCCACCCGCCCGGTCTCGCCAGCCCATGAGGCGGGCGCGACACCGGCCTATGGCCCGCGCGGCTATGGCCTGCATTTCTGGATCCCCGAAGGCCATGACGGCGAGTATTTCTTCGCTGGCGTCTACGGCCAGTATATCTGGGTCGATGAGCGGCGCGGCGTGGTGATCGCCCAGAATGCCGGTGACCCGGCCTGGGGGCGTCTCGGCGCGGAGGTGTTCACCGTCATGCGCGCGATTGCCGAAACGGTGTCGCCGCTTGAGGTGGAGCCGGAGCCGGTTGAAGACACCGGGGAACCCGCCCTCGATGCCCCGCTGGGTGCCGAAGAAGAGCCGCTCGACGAGGCATCAGAAGAGGACAGCGAATAATGTCCGCCGCGTCCGAGTGCGATTATGTGATCGCGGGCGCGGGCAGCGCCGGATCGGTGCTGGCAGCCCGTCTATCTGAAGACCCGTCTGTCACGGTCTGTGTGATCGAGGCAGGCGGCTCCGACAAGAAGGCGATCATCCAGACGCCCATGCTCCTGCAGTTCGCGATCACCGATCCGTCGATCAACTGGGACTACTGGACAGAGCCGCAGAAAAACCTTCAGGACCGCAAGCTCTACTGGCCGCGCGGCAAGACGCTCGGCGGCTCCTCCTCCATCAACGCCATGCACTATATGCGCGGCGCGTGGGAGAATTACGACGAGTGGGAGAAGGTTTACGGCGCGACCGGCTGGGGCCGCGAGGCCGCGCTGGAAGCCTTCAAGCGGGTCGAAAACAACGAAAACCATGGTGAGCCCTGGCACGGCAAGGGCGGGCCGCTGAATGTCAAATCCATCTCGCCGCTCAATCCACTGACCGAGCTCTATTACGAGGCCTGCCGCCGCCGGCAATTGCCGTGGAATGATGATTTCAACGGCGAGAAACAGGAAGGCTTTGGCGTCTATCAGGTGACGCAGAAAGACGGCAAGCGCTGCTCGGCCGCTGATGCCTTCCTCAAACCCGCCATGACGCGGCCAAACCTCACCGTCATTACCGGTGCGCTCGCCCGCAAAATCATTATCGAGGAAGGCCGGGCGACCGGCATCGAGATCGAGACCGAAAGCGAGACCTGCACAATCACTGCCCGCAAGGAGGTCATCCTGTCAGGCGGGGCGATCAACACGCCGCACCTTCTCATGCTGTCGGGCATCGGGCCCGCGGACCATCTCCGCGAGCATGGCATATCCGTCGAAGCCGATCTGCCTGGCGTCGGCGCGAACATGCAGGACCATCTCGACATCATGGCCCGCGCCTCCACCCGCTCGGCCAGATCCATCGGGTATTCGCTGAAGAAATTCCCCGCGACCGCGCGTGACGTGCTGCAATGGGCGACGACCGGCACGGGCAATTTCACGGTCAATCCGGTGCAGGGCTGCGGGTTTGTGAAATCCAGCCGCGCGAAGGATTTGCCGGACATCCAGCTTGTCTTCATCCCGGCGCGCGGATCACCCCATGGCCGCGAGACCATGACCGGACATGGCATGATGATCCATGCCTGCCATCTCTATCCGCAAAGCCGTGGCAGCTTGCGCCTGAAAAGCGCCGACCCGCGTGATCCCATCCTCATCGACCCCAACTATATGGATCACGAAGAGGATGTGGAGGTGATGACCGATTGCCTCGAGATCGCCCGCGACATTCTCTTGAGCGACGCCTTTGATGGCGAGTTCAGAGAGCTGGAACTGCCCGCCAAGACCAATGGCAGCCGCGCCGAGCTTCTCGATCACGTTCGCGCCAATGCCGAGACGCTCTACCATCCCACCTCCACCTGCGCGATGGGTTCGGGCGAGCTTGCCGTTACCGACCCGCAATGCCGGGTGCGCGGGGTGAAATCGCTCCGCGTCGTCGATGCCTCGGTGATGCCGCGCGTCGTCGGCGGTAACACCAACGCCCCGACCATGATGATCGCTACCCGCGCCGCCGACATGATTATCGCTGGCGCCTGAAACCCGTTCGAGACCGAAGCCGAGGAGAGACCCGATGAGTGACGCCGCAGCCCGCCAGATCGAGCGCATGAAATCGGTCTTCGACGCGCAGAAATCGGCCTTCAAGGCCAGCAAGATACGCCCCTATAGCGAACGCAAGGCGGACCTTGAGAAGCTCGAAGCCATGGTCAAGGAGAAGGCCGATGCCTTCGCCGCCGCCGTTTCGGCAGACTATGGCCGGCGCTCCGCCGCCGAGACCCAGATCGCCGAGATCGGCTTTACCCTCGCCACCGCCAAGCACACCCGCAAGAAGCTCAAAAGCTGGATGGCGGACCGCTCGGTTCCGGTGCCGATGACGCTGGCGCCCGGCAAAGCCTATATCCGGCGCGAGCCGAAGGGCGTTGTCGGCATTGT
This sequence comes from Glycocaulis sp., assembly GCF_051859565.1. GTDB lineage: Bacteria > Pseudomonadota > Alphaproteobacteria > Caulobacterales > Maricaulaceae > Glycocaulis. The sequence goes on along the minus strand of NZ_JBHYFK010000002.1, from coordinate 157,938 downwards.
CGCGCCGTGGAACTACCCGATCCAGCTGGCGCTGGCGCCGCTCGTCCCTGCGCTCGCCGCCGGATGCCGGGTGATGATCAAGCCATCCGAATACACGCCGCGCGTGGCCGACATGCTGAAAGAGACGCTCGGCAGTCTCTATTCGGAAGACCATGTCGCCGTCATCACCGGCGGGCCGGAGGTCGGGCAGGCTTTCTGCGATCTGCCATTCGATCATCTCTTCTACACCGGCTCCACCCATGTGGGCCGGATGGTGGCGCAGGCGGCGGCGAAGAACCTCACCCCCGTCACGCTGGAGCTGGGTGGCAAATCACCCACCGTCATCGCGCCCGATTTCGACATCGAGGAAGCGGCCAAGACCATCGCCTGGGGCAAGTATTTCAATGCCGGCCAGACCTGCGTCGCGCCGGACTATGTGCTGACCCCCAAGGGCTCCGAGCAATCGCTCGCCGAGGCGATTATCGGCAACGCAACGAAGTTCTGGCCCGGCCCGGACAGCAATGATGACTATACCGGCATCGTTTCGGAGCGGCATTACAAGCGCATCTCAGAGATGGTTGAGGAGGCACGCAAGGGCGGCGCGACCGTGCTGCAGGTTCCCACCGAAAGCGGCACGGGCGGCAATCACCATGCCTTCCCGCCGACGGTTGTCCTCAATGCGCCTGCGGACTCCAAACTCATGACGGAAGAGATTTTCGGCCCCGTATTGCCGGTGCTCGGCCATGACGGGCTGGATGACGCCGCGCGCTTCATCAACGACCGGGACCGGCCGCTGGCGCTTTATGTCTACACAAAGTCCAAAGCCACCGCGCAGGGCTTTCTCGACAAGACCATGTCGGGCGGGGTGGGCGTGAACGTGCCGATGCTGCACCTGTCGGTCGAGGATTTGCCCTTTGGCGGCACGGGCGCATCGGGCTATGGCGCCTATCACGGTGAAGAGGGTTTCCGTACCTTCTGCCATGAGCGCAGCGTGTTTCATGCGCCAGTCTGGCATCCGATCCGCCTGATGGCGCCGCCTTACGGAAAGCTGTTTGAATTTTTCAAGAAACTGCAGGCCGGGTAAGCGCTCACCGCTTCCCTCGCGTCTTCAGCTTGATAAGCTCGCGCCACTCTGGGGCGCGGGGCCTGAGTCGAGGGGGCTATCATGGTAAAATGGATTGTGCGCGGCGTTATCGGCGTTGTGGCGCTGGTGCTGGTGCTTGTTCTGGCCGTAACCGGCTGGGCGGGCTGGCGGTTTGTGGGGTCACAGCCCCGCACCGAGGGCGAGGTTCGCCTTGAGGGCGTGACAGCGCCGGTCAATGTGGTACGCGACCAGTATGGCGTGGCGCACATTTTCGGCGAGACCGATGCCGACGTCTATTTCGCCCTTGGCTACACCCATGCCGCCGAACGCTTCTTCCAGATGGACCTCTACCGGCGCACCGCGCAGGGCCGCCTGTCGGAGCTGTTTGGCGAACGCGCCCTGCGCGCTGATATCCGCGCGCGCACTTTTGGATTTCCAGAAGCCTCCCGCCATGCGCTGGCAAACCTGTCTGACGAGGCCCGCCTCATCGTCGAGGCCTATGTGAGCGGGGTGAATGCGCGGCTGGAGCAAGGCAATCCGGCACCGGAATACCTGCTGCTTCGCACGCGGCCGGAACCCTGGACGCTGGCCGATTCCGCGTCCGTGGTGGTCGTGCTGGCTGATGATCTGGCCACTGGCGAAGGCGAGGACCGCGAACGCGCCCGCGCATCGCAAGTGCTCGAGGGTTCGATGCTGGAACAATTCCTCTCCGCCTTCCCGGACTGGGCGCCAACCACGCTGAAAGACGAAGACATCAGCGCCGCCTTCGGTGATATCCGTCGCCAGACGCTTCCCCCGCCTGCCGGCACACAGCCCGATAACGAGCCCGGCTCCAATGCCTGGGTCGTCTCGGGGGACCGCACCGAGACCGGCGCACCCCTGCTGGCCAATGATCCGCATCTGGGCCTGTCTGCGCCCTCCATCTGGTATTTCACACGGCTGAACCTCTCCTTCGGTCCGGTGCTGGGCGCGTCCCTGCCCGGCACGCCCTTCATCACGCTGGGGCGCAACGCCCATGGCGCGTGGGGCTTCACCAATACCGGCTTTAAAGTGATCGACCTTGTCGAACGCGACAGCGACACCACGCAGACCAATACGCGCATCGAGACAATCAATGTGCTCGGCCAGCGCGATCCGTTCGAACTCACCATCACCGAGACGAGCGAAGGCCCGGTACTGGACGCCCAATGGTTTGATCTGACCGGCTTTGATTCCGATGCGCTGGTGGTGCGCCGCTCCACCGTGTCTGATCCGCGCAACCGGGTGGCCGATGCCACCCTTGCCATCATGCGCTCCACCGGCTGGGACGATTTCGTGGAGGCCGGGCGCGGCTGGACCGCGCCGATGCAGAACATGCACTATGCGGGCGTGGACGGCACAATCGGCTACACCACCGCAGGTCTTTTGCCGATCCGCGATGAGGATGGCGAGTGGACGGGCTTTGTCCCGTTCGAGGAACTTCCCCGCATCGTCAATCCCGCTGGCGGATCGATTGCGTCGGGCAATAATCTGCCAGCAGGCGCGGCCTATCCCTATCCGCTTCCCGGCCGCTATGCGGTCCACCGCGCCGTGCGTATCGAAAACATGCTGGCTGAGCGCCGCCGTCACTCGCTGGAAGGCTTCATCACCATGCAGATGGATGTCACCTCTGCTCTGGCTGAAGCCATCCTGCCGGCCCTGCTGGCCGCGCAGCCTGAAAGCGAGCTGGGCCTCGAAGCGCTCGCCCGCCTCGAAGGCTGGAACGCATCGCTGGATGCAGAGGGCCCGGAAGGGCTTATTCTGTCAGCCTGGCTGCGGGTGATGACCGAGGCGATCTGGGCCGATGAGCTGGGCCCCATGGCGCGCTATTTCCGCGGGCCGCGCCCTGTCTTCGTGCAGGACGTGCTGACGGGCGATGCATCATCCTGGTGCAACAACGTGACGACCACGCAGGTGGAAACCTGCCCCGTCATTGCCGGGCTGGCGCTGGACACCGCCATGGCGGAGCTGGCGCGAACCAATGGCGGCGATATATCCAGCTGGCGCTGGGGCGACCATGCGCAGGGCTATTTTGCCCACCCCATGGATTCCCTGCCTGTGCTGGGCGGCATGTTTGGCGTGCGCGTGCCGGTGGGCGGCGATGGCACCACCGTCAATGTCGCCAATTTCAGCTATGCCGGTGAAGGGTTCGACATCGTCCACGCCGCCTCCCTTCGCGTGGTTTACGATCTCGCAGACCTGAACAATTCCCGCTTCATCCACGGGCCGGGCCAGTCGGGCCATCCGCTCTCGCCGCATTATCGCGATCTTGCGGAACTCTGGTCGCGCGGCGAGTATTTCCAGATCCGTGATGACTGGACGCCGCAAAGCGCGCCGCAAGGATCGCGCGTTCTGACGTTGAGACCGCGCTAGGAGTGTCATGCAGACCCGTACAATCGAGCTGGACGGCCACGACGTCACCTATCAGGTGCGCCATACCGGGCGGCGAACGATCGGGCTGCGCATCGATGCCGATGGCCTGACCATCACCCTGCCCCGGCGCACACCCGCGATCGAAGCGGACCGGGTGGCGCGCGACCGGGCGGGATGGATACTGCCCCGGCTTGAAAAATGGAGTGCGCGCGCCCGGCCGGACTTTACCGGTATGGGCGGCCAGACAATCGGCTATCTGGGCCGCGAGCTGGAAGTCGTGGTCGAGCCGCACGGGCGCGCACGCACCCTCATCAGCGTTCATGACGATCACCTGCTGGTGAAAACCGATGAACGCCTCGATCCATCCTTGCGCGATGCCACCGTGCTGCGGGCGGTCAAGCGCTGGCGGGCCGATACTGCCCTTGCCGACTATACGCCGCGCATCGCGCACTATGCCGGAGCGCTCGGCCTGCCTGCCCCGCAAGTGAAGGTACGAGCGCAGGAGTCACGCTGGGGCAGCTGTTCATCAGACGGCGTGATCCGCATGAATACGCGCCTGATCGCCTTCCCCGAGGACGAGATCGCCTATGTCTGCGCCCACGAGGCCTGCCACCTCATCGAGATGAACCATTCGCCGCGCTTTTATGCCCTGCTGGACCGGATCATGCCCGACCACAAGGCGCGCCGCCGGTCAATGCGCGAGCGTACCCCGCCCGGCCATACATTCTGACAATCACAACGCAAAACGCCGCGCCGGATATTCCGGCGCGGCGTAATGTTTGTGCAGTCCCGTAAAGGGAAGCTGGCCTAGCGGCGGGCCGTTGCCGTACGCGGCAGCAGACCTTCGCGCTGGGCGCGCTTGCGGGCCAGCTTGCGGGCGCGGCGGATCGCCTCCGCCTTCTGGCGAGCGCGCTTTTCAGACGGCTTTTCGTAATGGTTGCGGCGCTTCATCTCGCGGAAAGTGCCTTCCCGCTGCATTTTCTTTTTCAATGCCTTGAGCGCTTGCTCGACATTGTTATCGCGCACGACGATCTGAACGATGACTTACTCTCCCAGGTCCTGCAACGGGTCCGGTCTGGCCGGTCACCCAGAATTCTAACACGAAAAGGCGTAACAGAGCGGTTCTGGATCGCCTGTTCCGCCGGAAACTTTGCGATGAGGCGCGGGTGTTACCAGAGCAAAGCCCTGCTGTCCATACACATCGCGGCATGCTGACGCGATGACGCGCACACAAATTCACAGTAGATTACCCGCCATGAGCACATCAAACGCCTCTGACCGCCCCAATCGTTCCCACGCGGATGCAGCCCGCGCCCGGCTGCTGGACGCTGCCCTGCCCCATATACCCTTCGAGGGCTGGTCAGGATCGCTCCTGCGCATCGCCGCGCGCGATGCCGGGATGAGCGATGACGAGGTGGCGCTCTATTGCCCGGACGGCGCCATCAGCCTGATCGTGTTCTGGTGGCGCGAAATGGATGACGCCGCACAGGAAGCCATAACGGCGGGAGAATCACCGGCAAAGATCCGCGAGCGCATCCGCCGCGCGGTCGTGCTGCGTCTGGAAGCGGCAAAGGGCCATGAGGATGCGCTGTCGCGTGCCCGCGCCCGCCTGCTGCTGCCCGACGGTATCGCCACCGGCGCGCAGCTCGCCTGGAACACGTCTGACATGATCTGGCGGGCGATTGGCGACAGCTCGACCGATGCCAACTGGTATTCCAAGCGGACGATTCTCACCGGCGTATGGACGTCCAGCCTCGCCATCTGGCTGTCAGAGAACGATCCGGCAAAGCCCGAAACACTCGCCTTCCTAGACCGGCGCATCGCCAATGTGATGGAGTTCGAGAAGGTGAAGGCGAAGGTCAACAAGCAGCTTGCCGGCCTGCCGGACTTTGCCGCCATGGCCGCGAAAATGCGCTACGGGACGCGGTAACCCTCACATGTTCTGAACTCCCGGACGGCAGAGCCGATCCGGGACCTTATGCAAGAAAATCGGAGAGAGGCCCGGATCGCTGCGCGTCCGGGGTTTCAGCGAGGGGAAGTCCTCACCCCTTCTTCTTGCCCCCATCGGGCGTGTATTTATTGACCTTCTCACGCACTACCACGGCGCCGGCGATGACGATCACCGCTTCGCCGAGCGGTGGCTCTGAATAGCGCGCGGCAAGTTCGATGAGCGTGCCGCGATGGACACGCTCGAACGCCTTGGTCAACTCGAACGCCACGGCGCCCTGCCGCTCGCCGAGCACAGCGGCGGCATCGGCTAGCGTCTCGGAGAGGCGCTGCGCGCTTTCCATGATGATGAGGGTCGCCGGATCGGCCTTGAACGGCTCCAGCCAGCGCTGGCGCTTGCCGCTCTTGCGCGGTGCGAACCCCAGAAAAGTAAAGCGGTCGGTCGGCAGGCCCGACACCGCCAGCGCGGTCAGCACCGAGGATGGTCCCGGAACCGCGCTGACCTCAAACCCGGCTTCGATCACCGCGCGCACCACCCGGTAGCCCGGATCGGAGATGGCAGGCATGCCCGCATCGCTGACCAGCGCCACGCTCTCGCCCTGCCCCAGCAGTTTGACGATACCGCCCGCGCTGCTCTGCTCGTTATGGTCATGACAGGCGATCAGGCGCGGCAGGGTGATACCGGCCAGATCCAGCAGGCGGCGCGTAGTGCGCGTATCCTCGCAAGCAATGACGCTGACCTCTGACAGGATGCGCGCCGCGCGGGGCGGCAGGTCTTCCAGATTGCCGATAGGCGTACCCACCAGCCAGAGCCGGGGGCCGTCATAGGGCGTTTCAAGATTGGCGCTCGCGCTCATGAAGGAGCGTTTTAGACCATCACGCGTTTCTGGCCAGAGCACACTTTCAGGCATGCGCGTTCACCGGTAATCTTTTCCTCGAAGTGGGCTTGGGTATTCGCAGTCACGAGAGGACAGGGCTGATGACGAAGATTTCCAGATTCTTGCTCGCGGGCGCGGGCTGTCTTGCGCTGGCTGGGCTGGCGGCGTGCGAGGATAATGCCGGGACCGCCGGCTGGGTTGATGTCGACGAGGCGGTGACGACACCGGCCGCCGAACCTGATCAGGATGCCGGGGAACGGGTGTCGACCCGCGAGCAGCATTTCGATGCCTTTGGCTATTATCTGCCCTTTGAACCGCTGCAGTTCGGCAATTGGCGGCTGGACAATGTCTTCATCGCCCCCAGTAGCGATTTCGAGGCATGGGAAGCGGGCGGCAGGCGCGACGAGATGCCGTTCGGCCCGGTGTTTGTGGATTTTTCTGATGTGAACAGCCCGACCGGCACAAACGAGCTCGGCGGCGAGTATCACACCGTCACGACGCGCGTGCAGGCCGACTATTACTATCTGGCCGATGGTGCCTTCACCTTTGAAGGCATCGATCCGGAGCTGGGAACCGTCATCATTGACGGCGCGCTGCACGGCGATGTCGTCCGCGCCGGTGACAGCCAGCGCCCTGCCTTTACCGGCGGTGTGGAAGTGGGCGGAGAGCGTATCCGCAATATCTCGCTGCGCTGGTATGGTGGGGACTAGGCTTACAGCTCACGAAGGCTCCGGCATCCGCACCCGGACACGGGTGCGGGCGCTGCGCCCGGCCTCGTCGACGACTGTCAGCTCGTAAAAGCCCGGCCCTTGCGGCTGCCACAGGGATTGCCCGCCTGCATCGAGCGCCACCGGCACGCCGCGCTGATACCAGCGCAGCGGGCCGCTGCCACGCGCCGACAGGGCAAATCCGCGTCCCGGCTCATCGGCCCACACTTCTGCGCCATCGGGCGGGAAAACGATGTCAGGGCCGGACACACCCCGGTCAAAGCGCGCCAGCGGCCCTGTGGCGTTCCTGGCTACAAGACTGTCTGTGCGCGACGCAACACCAGACGGATCACGCCGCGCGATGACATCAAAAATGTCGAACAGGGCAGGCAGGGCGGCCTGCCGCCCACTCTCGCCGGGGCGCGGCGCGCCATCGGCCCGGCCTACCCAGACCACAACCGCGTAATTGCCCGACACGCCCGCCGCCCAGGCATCGCGAAAGCCGTAGGAGGTGCCGGTCTTGTAGGCGATGGCGGGCGCGCCGCTGGTCAGGCGAGCGGGCATGCGCCCTGGCGGAGCGGGAGAGCGCTGCAGCACATCGACAAGCGTCGCTGCAGCCGAGCGGTCCAGCAGGCGGAAGCCCCGGCTTTCCCGATTGGCCTCAGCCGCCTCCGGTGTCCAGGCAAGCGGCAGCGCCTCGCCGCCTGCGCCCAGCGCCGCAAACATCACCGCGATCTCCTCTGCCGTGATGCCAAGCCCGCCGAGCGCGATGGCGAGCCCGGCATCGCCTTCGTTCGAGCGCGGGACAATGGCGCGTCCTCCCGCAAAGCTCATGGCGGCGAGAAAGCGGTTGGCCCCCACCGCGTCGAGCACCTGCACGGCGGGCACGTTGAGCGAATGCTGCAGCGCCTCGGCAATGGTCACATCGCCCCGGAAGCTGCGGTCGAAATTCTCCGGATTATAGTCGGCAAAGCGGCGCGGCAGATCGGCGATGCGCGTGCCGGGCCCTGCCAGCCCGTCCTCGAACGCCAGGCCATAGATGAAGGGCTTCAAGACCGAGCCCGGCGAGCGCGCACGCCGCGTCAGATCAATCCAGCCGCCCGGCCTGTCACGCCCGGCAGACCCCACCGCCGCGCGCACTTCACGCCCGTCGAGCGACACGATCAGCGCAGAGGCCTGAACATCGGGTCCGGCCTCGTTTGCCAGCGTCTCCAGACGCGTCTCCAGCGCGCTCTGAAGGCGGATGTCGATTGTGGAGCGCACCTCCCCGCCTGCACGAGCCAGATGCTGCGAGGCATGCCAGGCGCGCGCCGGGAAGGCGCGGCGCACTGGCGCCGGTTCTTCTGCCGCATCCGCCGCCCGGTCCGCACTTATCAGGCCAGCGCGCTCCATACGGGCGAGCAGCCGCGCACGCGAGGCCATCGCCGCATCGGGGCGCAGATCGGGACGCCGCGCTTCGGGCGCCTGCGGCAGGGCAATCAGAAGCGCAATTTCATCCGGAGTGAGCACATCCGGCTCATGCCCGAACCACGCCCAGCTGGCCGCGCGCACGCCCTCCAGATTGCCGCCATAGGGCGCGAGCGTCAGCCAGGCTTGCAGGATTTCATGTTTGGAATAGCGCCGCTCCAGCTGGATGGCGCGCACCATCTCTAACAGTTTTGCACCAATCGTCCGGCGCGGGCGCGGCTCCAGCAGGCGGGCCGTCTGCATGGTGATCGTCGACCCGCCCGACACGATCCGCCCGGAGCTGACGAGGGAGCCAACCGCACGCGCCATCGCCAGTGGATCGACGCCGTGATGGGAATAGAAGCGCTGGTCCTCGATCTCGATCAGGGCGGCGCGAAACGCCGGATCAACGGCTTCAGGATCAACCGGCAGACGCCAGCGTCCATCCTCGACCGGAAAGGCACGCAAGGCCCGCCCCTCCCGGTCTGTCACCAGCGCGGAAACCTCCGGCATGAGCGGGGGTGGCAGGGCATGATCGAGACCTGCCAGCAAGACGCCAGCAGCGAGGAGCGAGGCGAGCGGCACGCTCGCCCGCCTCAGCCCTATCGCCAGCCAGCCAGCCATTACGGGCGGATCGTGACCTGCCCGGCCTCAGAGCGGGCAAACACGTCCGGCCGGTACATGTCTTCCACCACCGTGCCGGGCTGGACAAATTGCCCCGGCGTGACGGCGCGGACCATATAGGCCACCCGCACCGCATCGCGCCCGCGCGTATTGATGGCCGCGATGAAGCGGTCATCACGTGCTTCGGCAATTTGCGTGGATGCCAGATCACCAAGGAAGGCATACGGCCCGGTCTCGCCCGCATCGCCTGCGCGCAGAATGCCCTCGATCTCGAAGCCCGCGGGCAGGAGATCAGCCACAATCAGCGGCATGGCGCGGGTCTGTTCAGGCGTGATGGTCAGGCTGACAATGATCTGGTCACCGCGCCTGATTGCGGCGGTGTCGATAGCATTGCCGCGCCGGTCAGTGAGGGAGCGCTCGACACTCACGCCTTCGGAGGCCGTGTCAGGCGCTTCCACCGGTACGCCGCGCGCAAAAGCCGTCACCCAGACCGGCTGCTGGCCGCGATTGGTCAGCTCCCGGCCCTCACTCAGCTCATCGGCATCCAGGGTGACAGACCGATCTTCCAGCGGCGCACCGCCCCATTCCAGCGACAGGTTTTGCGCGTCTCCGGCAAAGGCACGCGCCGCCATCAGCACATGGGCCTGTTCCTGCGTGGTCATGCGGGTGGGTTCGGGCAGGTCACGCGCCAGACGCGCCAGCAGGCCCTCCACGCGGTCTTCAATGCCTGCCTCGGCGACCAGAGCCGTCACGCCGGCCAGATCACGCACCGGCGTCTGATACCAGTCACCGGCATTATTGTAGCCGAGCACCGAGATGGCGCTGTCAAAGGCGCTCACCGCACGGGCGCGGTCGCCAATGGCGGCCAGCCCGGCCCCGATATGGGCGCGCGCCAGCGGGCTTTCGATCCGGCCAAGCATTTCATCATGCAGATAGCGAAGCCGCGCCCGGTCTCCCCGGCCCGCACGGGCCAGAAGGTAGGCGGCATAGGCGCTGCTGCGATGATTGATCCGGTCTTGCGTATCGCGGCTCCAGCGCGGATCGGGTGCGCTGGTGTCATAGCCATAGGCCTGCCACAGATCACCGCGCGCCACCGGCACCAGCGCATCAAGCGCGCGTGTCAGCGCCGCACGCGGCACGCTGTAACCGGCTTCTGCAGCCCGCATCAGGAAGTCGGTGGAATACGCACCCAGCCAGGGCGATGCCTGCCCGTCGCCAATGCGCCACAGGCCGATAGCGCCATCCTCGCTCTGGCGGGCCAGCACCGATTCCACCGCACGGCGCACGATATCGTCGGCGTCCGCTGGTGCATCCGCGCCCGACAGCCCGGCCATCTGCCCGGCATAGAGCAAGGGCAAGGCCCGGCTCACCGCCTGTTCGGTACAGCCATAGGGATAGCCCGACAGCGCCTCGTAGATCGCGGCCACATCGATGGGTGTTGCGGCGACGGAGAGGCGTAACGCCCCGCTGCCCGGTGCAAATGCGCCAAGCGCATCGGCTGGCGGTTGCCAGGTTTCGCCCGGGCGCAAGGTGCGCCGCGTGATCGATGTCATCGGCAGGAAGGCTGAACGCACCTCTATCGGGTATTCATGCACCACCGCCTCGCCATCCGGCCCGGTGACAGAGAGCGAGAGCTCTGCAATCCCCGGCGAGGACGCGGCAGAGAGCGCCACGGCGCGGTCGGTCCGTTGCCCGGCGGGCAGGCTTTGCGTGAAGGTAGCGTCAGCAAAGCTGACAGGACCGTCCGCGCTCAGCGCCACCGCATAATCACCCGGCGCGCCATCGATATTGTCCATGGTCAGCGTGGCCGACGCCGTATCGCCCGGTGCCAGGAAGCGCGGCAGGATCAGCTCTGAGGGCACATCATCGCGCACGGTCAGGGGCTGGCTCGCCGAGCCAATCCCGCGATCCGACCAGGCCACCGCCATCAGGCGCAGCTCGCCATTGAAGTCCGGAATATCGAAGCTCACTTGCGCGCGGCCCTGCCCGTCAAAGCGTACAGGCCCGGAGAACAGGGCGACGGTGCGGGTCGGCACCACGGACAGGCCTGCAGCCCCGATCTCGTCACCGCCAGAGCGCACCGGCGCTGCCGGTCCCTGATTGGGGTCGAGCAGGCGGCCATAATCATCGAGCAGGTCAACGCCGAGGCGCGCCTTGCCGAAGAACCAGCTTTCCGGGTCGGGCGAGGCAAAGCCCGTCAGCAGCAATATGCCCTCATCGACGGCAGCCACCGTCACATAGGCCTGTTCGCGAGCCGGGCCGTCACTGGCGGTAATCGTGAAGTCAAAGCGTTCGCGCGGATTGATCCGCTCCGGTGCATCCAGTGTCAGCTCGAATGTGCGGTCCTCGACATTGACCGGCACGTGCAGCACGCCCACGGCGCGGCGCGGGGTGGGGCGCGTCACCGCATCACGCGGGGTAAAGACCGACACCATCACATAGGCGCCTGCGCCCCAATCGGCGGTGACGGGCAACTCCACTTCGGTGGCACCCTCGCCCACTTCCAGTGTGCGCGAGAGAATGACCCGGTCGGTCGCCACCACCAGCTCGGCTTGCCCTGCATAGGGGGCAAAGATGGACACTCGCGCGGTCTCGCCAGTTTGCGGCGCTGCAGACGGACCGGACAGACGCACGTGGTCAGGGGCCGCCTCGCCATCTTCGGGGCGTCCGCCATAGCCCGACCAGAAGCCGAAGCTCGCCAGATCCGCGCCATCAGCCGAGACGATGAGGGTGTAATCACCCCAGTCGAGCGAGGGCGTCTCGACGATGGACGGGTTCTCGCCATCAAGGCGCACAAGGCCGGATTCAATCGGCACGACGCGCTGCGAACGCCGCCAGCGCCAGTCGCCATTATCGGTGCGGTACCAGTCATACTGCCAGTCAGTACGGATCAGGCGCCAGTCCGCTTCCATCGCCAGCGCCGCGCCATCTGCGCCGACACCGATCACGGACAGGCGCGTGGACTGGCCACGGCGCACGGTGTCGTCATCGCCTGCCATGCGGATGCCGACATAGCGGTCGCGCGGCCGGTAGGGGATGCGCACATCATCACTGACAGCGCGCCCGCCGGGCTCTTCCACGGTGATGATCGCGCGCGCCCGCAAGGGCAGCGAGGAATCGCGCCCTGCCCGGCCCGGCGCAACCGGCATGGCCGCATTGCCCTGCCCGTCTGTCATGGTATCGGGCAGATCGATCACCTCCTCGGCGAAGCGCTCGTCATGCCTGCCAAAGCGGAAGCCGGAAAACTCCGGGAAAGGGTTGGGATCAGGCTGTATGCGGGCCGTGCCACGAAGCTGCAGGCCAGCCCCCGGCGCGCCATAGAGGAAGCGCGTGAAGGTCTCCACCATGCGCGTCTGACCGGCCCGGATCGGCGTGTCTGTATCGGCGGTCAGCGTCAGCGCGACGCGTTGCGGCACAAAGTCCTCGACAGACAGGCTCTGGCTCGCCACCTCGCCCACACCGTCCACGCTGACGGCGAGCCGCCAACGGCCACGGGCCGCTTCGCGCGGCAGCTCAAAGTCATGGAAGATCGCGCCAGCCTGCGCGGCGCGCTCAAAACGCACCTCCGCATGGGCGAGGCCATTGGGCGCATAAAGCGTGATCGTGCCCGGCCGGTCAGAGAGAGCCCGGCCTTCGCTGTCGCGGATCATCGCCGAGGCATGAATTGTCTCACCCGGACGGTAAATGCCCCGGTCCAGCCAGATGAAGCCATCCGCGCCCTCGGCGCGGTTACGCCCGCCAACCGGCTGGGCGGAGAGATCGACCGGCGCCCGGGCAAGGTCCAGCACGGCGAAATCACCGTCCGGGCCATAGGCCATAAGGAGGCGCGGCGCATCGCCTTCCCGGCCCGACACCAGCGCCTCGCCAAAGCGCACGCGCCCGCGCTCATCGCTGCGCGCGGTCGCCAGCACCTCGTTGGAGCGGGCAATCAGCTGCACCTCGACACCAGCCTGCGGCCGGGCGCTCTGCAGGGAGCGGACAATCGCATCAATCCCGTCACGCCCGCGATAGGCGGTGAAAGCCAGATCAGTCACGATCAGCCAGCGGGCCGCACGGGCATATTCGCCATAGCGGTCGGTATCGATCTCGGCGAGATTTTCCGCGCGCAGGAAGTACGCGCCGGGGCGCAGACTGCCGATGGTTTCGGCCAGCGGAAACACCGTCGTGGTCATGGCGTTCGCATTGCCGGGTGTATCCATCTCGCCCTGCCAGACCGGCGATCCGGCCTCGCCCGGCTGTTCTTCGGAACCCAGCCAGTACCAGTCGCCAGACGCGGCATTGAACCCGGAAATGATCTGGCGAAAGGCGAGTGCCCGGTCGGTCACGCGCGTCACGGTCACGCGCACGGCATCGACATTGACGGTCTCGATGGCCACGCCATCAGCGTCCACACGCGGCAGGATCACGCCCGTACCGGCAAAGCCGACATAGGCCGGACGCGAGGCAAAGCTCAGCGTATCTCTCTCTTCGGCTTCAAGGCGGCGCCCATCGGCAGACGGCAGGCCTTCGCGCAGGATGAGGGTGCGCGTCTGGCCGAAGCTAAGCCCGCCAATGCACAGGCGCTGGCCATCGACATTGAGAGCGACCGGCTCGTCCACTTCGACATAGGCGCTGTAATCCGTATCGGGATCGAGGGGACCGGAGAAGGTCAGGCACAGGCGCGGCGCATCACCGTCGATATCGGCCGCGTAGCGCAGATATTCAAAACGGTCAGAAACCTCCGGTGTGGCGCGCGGTGCGTCGGCAGAGCGTGATTGCAGGGCAGGGCCTTCATCGCGTGAAGCAGGGGAAGGATCATCGCCGCAACCGGCCAGGGCGAGCGCGCCGGCGAGGCCCGCCAGAACCGCCACCCGCCGCAAGGACACGGCACCCGTCCGACAAATATTTCCCGTACTCATCCCCATGGCCTGTCCTCCCTGCCTGCCCGCTAAGGGCGCCGCACTCTTGCATGGCGGCGGCGGGAATTCACCCCTCAATGGCAAATTTCCAAAGGATGAAAAACTACCTGCTCCAGCTGGTCAGATTGGAAAGCCCTCTGACGGTAGCGGCAGCACGTAGCCTTTCAGCCTTTGTGTCTCGATCAGATCCTCGCCGACGACCGCGCGGATCGAACGGCGCAGCCGGGCCACCGCCACGTCGATGACATTGATCTGCGGCGGCAGGTTGGGAAAGTCGGTCCAGACCTCGGCCCACAGCGTGTCGCGGCTGACGGGCGTGCCTGCGCGCTCTGCTAGCAGTTTCAATATGTTGAACTCCTGCGGAGACAACGGAATGTGCGCGCCTTTCCAGTGCGCCGTGCGCGCCTTGACCCTGACCTCAAGCCCGCCGAGCACGATCACCTCCGGGTTGGCCACAAAGCCTGCTCGCCGCGCCAGCGATTTCAGCCGCGCACGCAGCTCGGCAGCATCAAACGGCTTGGCAAGATAGTCGTCCGCACCGGCCTCCAGCCCTTCAACGCGCTGATGGGTCTGACCCAGACTGGACAAGACCAGCGCCGGTGCAACCACGCCCATATCCCGCAATCGGGCAAGCAGTTGGAGGCCGTCCGTGCCGTCGGTCTCGATCACCCGGTCGATGACCAGCACATCGACGGCGCTGGACGCCGCGCGCGCAAGTGCCTCCCTGCCGGTTGCCACGCGCTCAAGCGACCAGTCCGGCTCGGCGCTCACCGCCTGGGTGGCCTTGTCAGCCCACACATCTTCATCCTCGACCATCAGGATCTGCATCTGGATTCTCCCCGGATCTGCCTGGTCAGCAGGCTGGTTGTCAGAACGGCCCGCCAGACGCATCGGCGAACGCTGCATGGTCAGGCGCATGCGCTGTCGCCCCCTCGTCCAGCGCCAGCGCAATATAGCGGGGCGCATCGTCACCGCCACGCAATACCCGCAAGGCGACCTGGCGGCGGGCAAGCATGAGGCGGACCTGCGCCTCGTCAGCATCGGTTATGTCCGTCGCGCCAATCGCCAGAACGGCGTCACCCTCGCGAAGGCCCGCCTGCGCGGCCGGGCTGCCGGGCACGACCGAGGCCACCTGCACACCGGCTCCTTCGCTGGCGGCAAAGCTGATCCCGTAGCCACGGCGGCTAACAGGCTCAAAACCCAGATCGCGGCTCGCCGCCAGATCCTGATTATCCGGCCTTCTGTCCAGCCAGACCTCCACCCGGTAGCGCGCCTGACCGTCATGCAGGCTTAGCGCCGCGCGCTCGCCCGGACGCGCCAGCAAAAGCGCGCGCGCCAGATCACGCGGCGTCGACATATCAATCCCATTGACCGCCAGCAGCGTCTGCCCGGCACGGATGCCGGCTCCGGCAGCGGCCGAGTCAGGATCAACAGCCTCTATCAGCACGCCTTCCCCGCTCTGACGTCCCATCGCGCTGGCCAGCGGGCCATGCAGGGCACGCACGGTCAGCCCCAGATAGCCACGTTCCAGCTGTCCGCGCTCTATCAGCGTCTCGGCAACCTCCCGGGCAATGCCTGACGGAATGGCCAGCGATATGCCGACATTGAAAAACGCTTCCTGCGGAATGGCTGTATTGACCCCGACCACGTGCCCGTGGCGATCAAGCAGCGGCCCGCCGGAATTGCCGGGATTGAGCGCGGCATCGTGCTGGATATAGCCAACCGGATCGGCCCCGTCATAGGCACGTGCAAAACCGCCCACGACGCCGGAACTCACCGACAGGTGAAAGTCCAGCGGCGAACCCACGGCCAGAACCGGCGCACCAAGACGCAACGCGCTATCATCTCCCCACTCCAGAACCGGCAAGTCTGCCTGTACCCGCAACAGGGCCAGATCGGTCAGCGGATCGGCGCCAATCAGTTCAGCGCCCACCCGCCGCCCATTGGCAAGGCGTGCCTCGATCCGGCGCGCGCCGGACACGACATGGAAATTGGTCAGCACATAACCGCCCTGCGCTACCGCAAACCCCGAGCCGGAACGCCAGGACCAGCCGGTCTGGTCTTCTGCGCTATTGCGCGCGCCCTCTTCCCCGGCCTCGTTCATCACCATGACAGGCCGGCTGACCGAACGCTCGGCATACACGGTGACCACCGAGCGGATGACGGCTTCGCCGCCTTCAAACGGCGCAGAACCCGGTACTTGCGTCTCCGCTGCGGGCGCTGCTGCCTGGCCGGGCCGCCAGCCTGCGTTCAGCTGGGCAACCGCCAGCAGGGCCGCAAGGAGCGCGGAGGCGATCAGGGCGCGCGTGGTGGAATAAGGCATGAGAGGCTCCGGCATGTCTCAGCGCAAATCTTGGCGGCACGGCGCGCACGCAGCTACTTACAAGCCCTGTCAGAAAGCAAAGACGCGGGCAAGCGGCATTCCTGACAAAGACGGACATACTTTTTTTGGCGCTTTTCCAGCCCTGAACAGCGGGCTAGGACTGATCAAGGCAGCAGGAAAAGCGTCCCGGACCGGGCACTGTCGAACACTGAACACCTGTTGGCGAATGCGGATAAAATGTCATTACAGGAGTAAACCAAATGAAACTGTCGTCTTTGCTTGCTGCGACTGCAGCGATCGCCCTGACCGGCTCTGTCATCGCCCAGGATGCTGACGAGACCGGCACCAACTTTGCCGAGGACCAGCGCAGCGAGGAAACCACCGGCGTCGAGCTGCTGGCCCTGTCGCAGGAGCTTTATGCCTACGGTGTGGATGCCCGCGACCCGCTCGCCGTCATCGTGGCAGCGCGCATCCGCCAGGGTGTGGATGTCGAGGAGCGTGAATACGAGATCGCCGAGCAGGGCGGTGAGCCTGAAGAGGCCGAGATCGAGTTCGCGTCTGCGGCAGACATGCTCGATGAGGCGCGCGTTCTGGCCCGCGGCGACGAAGCGCTTGCCGGCCTGATTGCCGAAGTGGAAGCCGATGCTGCCCGTGGCCGCGTCGGTGGGCCGGGCCGCGCTTCAGGCTGGGTCGGCGCACGCAGCACCACCAGCTACAACATCACCTTCCGCGGGGGCGAGCGCGCCGCCGTCTGGGCCAACGGCCCCGGCCGCACGGATCTCGACATGTATGTGTATGACAGCAACGGCAATCTGATCTGCCGCCATATCGACTATTCCGACCGCATGTCCTGCTTCTGGACGCCGCGCTGGACCGGCACCTTCACCGTCCAGGTCCGCAATCTGGGCAATGTCGGCGTCAGCTACAACATGGTGACCAACTAGCGTCCCGGGACCTGTCCGGCCTTCCGGACGCTCCCGCCGGAAGCTGGCAGTACGGACGGCGCGGCGGCCATATGGCCGCTCGCCGTCCGCTCGCCGTTTTGGGCATTGCGGCAAGCACATGGCTGTCGGCCTTTGTCAGAAAACATATGCTCGCGGCCAGTGCCTGCGCCGCGCTAGGGTCACGGGAACAATGCAGCAGGGGATGCAAGGCTGATGCTTGGCACGGCAATACGCTTCATCACGGTTCTGGCAGGTCTGATGGCCCTTGGAGCGGCAGCTCTGGCTGACACCCCCCAGCGCCACGCCCTGCTGATCGGGGCTTCGGGCTATGACGAGGACCGGATCGGGCCGGGCGTCGAATTGCTGGGGCCGCGCAATGATGTGGCGCTGATGATCCGTGCGCTGCGCGCCTATGACGTACCCGATGCCAACATGCTGGTGCTCGCTGACGGGCTGGAGCAGACGGGCATTGATTTTACCGCCCAGGGCGATCCCAACCGCAATGAGATTCTGGCGGCGTTCGAGGCCATGCTGGAGCGCGCCCGGCCCGGCGATGAAGTTCTGGTGTATTTTTCCGGCCATGGTTCGCGCCAGCCCCAGCCAGAAGGCGCAGCTGTGCCGGAGGCCAACGGCTTTGACGAGATATTCCTGCCGCTGGATATCGGTTCCTGGGAGGGCGCTCAGGGCGACCGGCAGGCTGGCGTGCGAAATGCGCTGATCGATGATGAAATCGGCGAATTTCTCGATGCCTTGAGAGCGCGCAATATCTTCGTCTGGCTGGTGGTGGACACCTGCCATTCGGGGGGCGCGAACCGGGGCGCGGGGCCAGGCGGCGAGTTCCGCACCCGCGCCGTCACCGAGGACATGCTGGGCATTCCGCTGGAGGCCCGCACCGAAGCCGAACAGCGCGCGCAGACGACACGCTCAGGAACAAGTTCGCCGCGCCCTGATGCCTCGATTGCACTGGGAGAAGGCGGTTTCGTCGCCTTCTACGCCGCCCATTCCGGCCAACTCGCCCTTGAAGGGCTGATGCCCAAGGTTGGCGCAGCAGAAGCGCGTAATAATTTCGGCGTGATGACCTTCCACATCGCCAACGGCCTGCTGGCAGGCGGCGTGGCGAGCTATCGCGACCTCGCCTACCGCGTCCTCTCCGGATACAATGACTGGGGTAGCCGGGCGCCAGCGCCCCTGTTCGAGGGCGATCTTGACCGCGCGCTGCTGGGCCAGGGGGGTGCGATGCGCTCTCCGCAATGGCATGCCCGGTTTCTGGCCCGCGACACTGCCGAGATCGAGGCCGGCTTTCTGGAAGGCGTTGGCGAAGGCGCCGTGTTCGAGATCATCGTGCGCGACCCGGACACACAAGGCCCCCACCCCTCCTTCCCCGGACCCTATTTCGTCGAGGCGGTAGACGTAGGACAGACCGCGACCCGCGCCGTCCTGACCGCCTTCGAGAACAACGAGGCGGCTCGCGCCCTGCCCGGACGTACCGCCTATATGACGGCCCGGCTGGCCGACCCCGGCGTGCGCCTGTCGCTTTCCGTATCGGTGGAAGAGGCAAGCTTGGATGTGAATGCGCGCGAGCAGACAGCCCTTGAGGCACTCGCCCGGCTGGCGCAGGCCAACCCGGAAACGCTGATCGCGCCCATAGATTTCCGTGATCCCGGCGAGCCTGCCGACGTGCGTATCCGCGTGCAGGATGACGCCATCTGGCTATTGCGCGGCGAGCCCGACATCATCGCGACTGGCCGCGAGCGCTCCGCGCATATCGCTATTGACGACACATCAACCGCCGATGCGCTGATGAGCCAGATTGAGGGTGAACTGCAGAAGCTGGCCCGGGTCCGCAACATCCTCAATGCCGCCAGCGCCCTGCAAGGGGCTAACGGGCTGGAAAACCTGCGCCATGAGGCCTTTGTCTGGCGAGCCACCCCGCCGCGCCTGACCGCCAGTGCCCGTGCGGCCGATGACTGGGCCTGCTCCCTGCCCGACCCGTCCGCCATTCCAGCCGGTGCGGTATCCTTTGAAGAGCTCGGCACCAGTGATCTCAACGCGCTGGAACTTGGCCATTGCGACATCGTCTATATCCGCCTGACCAATACGGGCAGCCGGGCGATCGACGTCACCCCGCTCTATATCGATAGCCAGGCAGGCATTTACCGCCTGCCCTTCCTCGGCGCCAGCACGTCCACCCGCATCGAGCCGGGAGAGCAGCCGCGCATAGTGTGGGCCGGGCTTCGTACCTTTGACTGGACGAGCGGCTATCCGGCAAGTGCGGGCCTGGAACGGCTTGTCCTGCTGGCGGTGGAGCGCGAGCCGGACGCGGCGATCCCGATGGATTTCAGCTTCCTGACACAAGCCAGCCTCAGCCGGTCCGCCGATGCCGCCGTGAACGATGCACAGCGATCCCCTCTCGGCCAGCTGATGAGCATGGCCGCCTTTGGCGGCGCTGCCACCCGCAGCGCGCGCGCACGCCCGGCTCTCGATGCGCAGGCCGGCACCATACTGTTCCAGTGGCGGCTGATCCCGCCGGGCGGGGAAAACTGAAGCGATGTACAAAGCACTCCTTGCCAGTGCGCTGATAGGACTGTCACTGGCTTCCGCCATCCCGGCCCACGCCGGCACGCTCAGCGCTGCCACGCTCCAGCAGGCGAACATTCCCCCGCAGGACATAGCCGCGATTGAGCGCCACAACGCCGCCGCCGAAACTGCCTTCCGGGAAAGCGATTTTCGTACCGCCACGCGCGAGTTCGAGGCCGCCTTCCTGATCTATCACCGCCATCTGGGACTCGATCATCCCTTGTCTGCGGTGGCAGGCGCCAATATGGGCATGGCCATGCTGGGTCAGGGCCGGTTTGCCGAAGCGCTCGAAGTGCTGCAGGTCGCTGACGAGATCCTCGCCGAGATTGATCCGGGGAATACCCGCCGGCCGGGCATTCAGCGCGCGATCGGGATGGCCCGCGACCGCCAGAATCCCGGCGCACCGGCCGGCGCGCCGCCTGCTCCCGGGCCGCAGCATCAGCCTGCGCCCGCGTCTGCTGGTGTCAGCGCCAGCGCTGGCAGCAACTCGCTCGACGGCCTCAACAATGCAGCCGTCACGGCCTATCAAGCGGGCGATTATGCTAGTGCGGAGACCGGCTTCCTGCAGGTGCTTGCCGCCCATGAAGAGGCAGGCTCCGGGCGCAGCGAAGGCGCAGGCGTCGCCTGGGTCAATCTGGCCGAGGTCTATAACCAGACCCGCCGCCACCCCGACGCGCAAAACGCTCTCACACGCGCCCGCGCGATTTTCGAGGCCATCTCCCCTTCTCACCGCTATCTGGCAGTGGTGGAGAATAATCTCACCTCCGTTCAGCGCCATCAGGGCGGACCGGAGGCAGCACTTGCCGGCTACCAGTCCGCGCTGGAGCGCATGCGCTCCATTTTCGGCGCCGACCATCCCAACACCGCCGCAGCCATGGGCAATCTCGCCAGCGCCTATCTCTCGCTTGGCCGCCCTGCAGAGGCGCGTCCCCTGCTGGAAAACGCCCTGGCGATCGAAACAGCCGCCTATGGCGAGGGCGCGCCGGAAAGTGCCGACATTGTCAGCGGGTTGGGGCAGGCCTATCTGGACCTTGGCCGCTACGAGGACGCGATACATTTCCAGCAGGACGCGCTTGCCGCGCTGGAAGGGGCCGCCACAGCCAATCCGCGCCACGTGGCCACCCTGCGGCAACGTTTGGGCAGGGCCTTGCAAATGGCGGGGCGTGCGCGCGACGCCGAACCGCTATTGCAACAGGCCCTGTCAGAGAGCGAAGCGGCGTTTGGCTCGGGCACTTCCCAGACTGTTTCCGCGATGAGCTTTCTGGCGTCGGCCCTCTTCGATCAGGGCCGCTATCAGGAGGCGGAAAGCCTGCAGAGGCGCGCCCTGTCAGAGGCACAAGGCCTGGATGATGCCGGGCGGGCAGCCATTATTGGCGCGCTGGAAAGCAATCTGGCGGGCAGCTTGCGCATGCTTGGCCGTCTGGCTGACGCCGAAACGCTGTACCGGGCTTCGCTGGCCGCAGCAGAAGCGGAGGGCCAGCCGCTTTCCATCGCCATGAGCCTTGAGAATCTTGCGGGGTCCATCCGTGCACAAGGACAGCTGGACGAAGCCTCGGCGCTACAGGTGCGCGCCCTCGGCCTGTATCGCGAAACGCTGGGCGCCAATCACCCGGAGGCCGTGCGCGCCTTTGCCAATGCGGGAACGACGCTGGGCCTTGCCGGTGATTATGAGGGCGCGGAAAGCCTGATGCGCGGCGGGCTGGATGGCCTGACGGGACGTGTCCCGGAAACCCATACCGCTCTTCTCGTCGCGCGTGCGAACCTCGCCTGGCTGTTCCTGCGGCATATGAACCGTCCCGCCGAGGCGCTGCAACTCTATCGCACGGCCTCCAGATCCATCGTCAGCGCCGCGCTGGATGGTGCCCAATCGGCCAGCACCGACACCGCAGCCAGCGCGCTCATCGTGCGCCGCAACGACATGTTCCAGCTCCACACAGAAGCAGCCTGGGCCGCTGCACACAATGAAGGGTAATTTCATGCTGACCCGCCCCATATCGAACTTCGTCCGCACCCTTCTGGCATCGACCTGCCTTGCCGGGGCGGCCTTTACCAGTGCAGGCTTTGCGCAAGGGTCTGACGCCTGCCCGGAAGGCTCGATGGAGTACGCCTGCCTGCGGGCCGAAGGCTATTGGGCCGCCCAGTGGGCAATCCAGACCTCGGCAGCACGCGCACTCTCGCAGGTCGGGGCCCGCTTTGCCTCCGGTGACGACGCGCTGGGCCTGCTTGTCGCCGAGCGCCGCCGCATGGCGGACCAGCGCAACGCCGCCGAACGCGCCCTCTATGAAGCCCTTGCCATTACCGACCCGGCTTCGCGTGAGGAGGCCACGGCCACGGCGCGCAGCGCGCTGGATACCGCCTCTGGCCGCCTTGGCGAAATCGACGCCACATTGTCGCGCGACTTTCCTGAATACGCCCAGCTCACCAGTCCCCAGCCGCTATCGGTCGAGGCGACGCAGGCCCTGCTGCGCGCTGACGAGGCCCTCATCCTGATCCTCGCCGGTGACCGCTCCACCTTCGTCTTTGCGATTGACCGGGACGGTATCGACTGGGCGCGCGTCGAGGTAACAGCAGCCGAGCTTGGCGAGGCGGTGGACCTGTTGCGTCAGGGCGTCGATCTCGATCACGGGCGGGGCCCCTGGAACGCTGTGGCCGTACAGACCAGCAGCGCCGCCGCAGGCCTGCCCGTGTTCGACCGGCAGGCCGCCTTCCAGCTCTATCAGCAGCTTCTGGCGCCAATCGAAGCGCGCCTTGAGGGCAAGGCGCATGTCTATGCCATCCCCTCCGGCGCGCTTTCCAGCCTGCCGCTCGCCTTGCTGGTCACAGAGCCGCCATCAGGCGCAGACAGCGACGTGGACGCGCTGCGCCAGACCGCCTGGCTGGGACGGCGCTATGCCATGACCGTGCTGCCCTCACCGGCTTCCTTGCGCGCGCTGACGCGTTTCGGGGCAAGCCGCGCCTCTGCGCCCTTCCTTGGCGTCGGTGATCCCTGCATTGGCGCGCGCGCCGGTGCTGGCTGTGAACGCGCACCGGCAAGTTCCGGCCCGCAGCAGCGCGGCGGCGGCACACGCGGCGTGTTCAATGCCAGCGCGTCCACAGACGGCGTATTTCTGGCTGATGTCGAGGCGGTGCGTGCCTTGAGCGCCCTGCCCAATACCCGCCCCGAACTCATCGCGCTGGCAGAAGCCTTTGGCGCGCAACCGAGCCAGGATCTGCTGGTCGGCGACGGAGCAACCGAAGCCAATCTGCGCAGCACGGCCGACCTGTCGAACCGGCAGGTCATCGCCTTTGCCACGCATGGCCTGATCGCTGATGAGCTGCCCGGCCTGACCGAGCCGGCTCTGGTCCTCACCCCGCCTGCACAGGCCAGCGAGGGCGATGACGGTCTGCTGACGGCCTCCGAGATCGCACGCGACCTGACGCTGGATGCCGACTGGGTGATCCTCTCGGCCTGCAATACGGCAGCACCCGGCGGCGCAGGCGCGGATAGTCTGTCAGGCCTTGCCAGCGCCTTCTTCTATGCCGGCGCGCGGGCCCTGCTGGTCTCGCACTGGGTTGTCGATGACGCCGCCGCGCGGCGCATCACCACCGGCACACTCTCGGCGATGAACGCCGATCCGTCAGCGGGGCGCGCAGAAGCGCTGCGTCAGTCCATGCTGTCCATGATGGATGACCCGCAGTTTGCGCATCCGGCGATGTGGGCGCCCTTCGTGCTGGTCGGGCAGAACCGCCCGGCGGAGTGATGGGGGACCTGGAAAGCGCCTGCTTGTTGTCTCCCCCCGCCTGCGGGGGGAGTGGTCCGAAGGACCGAGGGGGGGGGATTTTGAAAAGAAAAGTGGGGGGGCCGTGCACGGGGGGTTTGTGGGCCCCCCCCCGGGGGGGGGGGGGTGGGGCCCGCCGCCCGGGGGGGGGGGGATTTTGAAAAGAAAAGTTTCCCCCCTCCGTCAGCTGCGCTGACACCTCCCCCGTAAACGGGGGAGGACATCCCGCCACCAAACCCCTGCCGTCAGCCTCCCGTCAGCCGGGCGATCAGCTGGCGGACATCGTCCAGCCGGCCGGCAATCGCCGTTCCCGACAGGGCCGCAGCGCTCTGCAGCAACTCCATCGGTTCGCCATCACCGCCGCGGCGCAGGGCGGTGATGGAGTATTTGAACACGTCCGGCTCGCAACGGCCGCCGGTTTGCGGGGCCACCGCGTAGAACTGTCCCAGCTCACCTGTATTGGTGTGCAGGATGCAGCGCTCTTCCGGGCTCAAGGACAGCCATATCAGCGCCCGGAAATCGTCCATGGCAGGGCCGGCATAGTCCGAATGGCCAAGCCCGCGCCCGCCTGCCGCCGTGGTGTCCACCGTGCTGAGGCCTGCAACCACGACCGGGTAGGGCGGGCTGGAATCGCCAGCACGCGCATTGCCGCCATTGATCCGGCGCGACAGCAGCAGGGCGCGGTCACGGCTGGAGGCATACAGCGTCATGCCGCTGGCCAGATGATCGATGCGCGGCAACAGGTCCATGAACTCCTCAGCATCCACGTCCGGCGAGGCCCATACGACCTGATCAAAGAGCGGTTCGGGCGGGTTGGGATAGGTGTCGGCCAACTGATCAAGGGCGCGCGCCAGAAAGCGGTTGCCCATCGAATGCGCGACGATATGGATGCGGTCCGCATTCGCGCCATTCATGAGCAGGTAGAGATAGTCCACAAGGTCACGGATATTGGCGTCATTCACCTCGCGCCCGTCGGCAAGATAGCCCAGCAATGACGCCCGCGACGGCCAGGAATAGAGCGCTGGCACCCCGTCAATCTCCAGATCGACTGCGAGCTGCGCTGCACGCTCCGCCGCGCCGCGAAAGTCTGAATTGAAGCCGTGAATGAAGACGAGCAGCTCGCGCCGCTCTGATGCATCCATCGCCGTGCCGAGCGCGCGGGTGAAGACATAATCGTCAGCAAAGGGCTCCACGCGTTCAAGGATGAAATAGCCTGCCCGGTACTGGTCCAGATCACCGGGATAATCACGCCTGCGCGGGATCGAGCCGACCTCACGATTGCGCGGCACCGAGACGGTGACTACGCCCAGATCCAGCGGCGCTGCCGTAACCCCGTAGAAGGCGTTGGGATCCTCAGACCCCGTACGCACCCGGTTGGTCCCGTAGAACACCGGCACGATTACATGGTCTGCATCGGCACCCGCGCCGGGATCGCGCGTCAATGCCTCCTCGTCCTCGCGGGCAATGCGCGCGCGCAGGACGGCGAGCTCGGCCTGCGCGCCTTCAAGGCTGTGCGCTGCTCCCGCCCCGGACGCCGCCGCCTCGACAGCCAAGGCTGTCTCCATCAGGTAGAGGAAGTCGCGCGCCCGCAAGGCGCCCGCCTCCTCCAGCACCGCATAGGCTTCATCGAGAATTTCGCGCGCCCGGTCGAACCGGCCCTGCGCCATCTCCATCCTTGCCTCGTTGATCAGCCCATGCGCCCACGCGCCTTCAACCCTGTCGGCAGAGGCAATCAGCGTACGCGCCGTTTCGTAGGCACTGCGTGCGCGCGCGACATCGCCGCACTCCGCCTGCCAGTCCGCAAGGTCAAAATAAAGCGCGACCTGCTCTGAAGGCTCCAGCTCCAGCGCCGCCAGATCAAGCGCCTCGACACGCTCCGGATCGACCTCACAGCCCTGCCCGAACGCGGCGCCATGCCATGTCAGCATGGCCGCACCGGCACACATCACCACCAGTATTCTCATCTGCACCGATTACCCCGTTTTCAGAGCAAGCCTTGCCCGTGAGAAAGTCTTAGGCAGGAAATACGGGCTGTCGAGCAACATGCATAAAGCCTGTCTGTCTTTGTCAGGCTGGAGGCAAGGCAAGTATTTGCCAGCTGGCGCGCGCCACGCAATCATGGGCAGGCTGCGGGTGCGCTAGGGGGAGGTACCGGCTTATGGCATGTCACCATTTCATGATCTGGGCACTGGGACTTGTCCTGCTGGCCGCACCCGGCCTTCAGGCTCAGGAGACGCCGCCACCGCTTGCCCCGTCGATTGTCCAGGCTGATGCGCGCGCCCTGATTGAGGCCGCGGAAGCCATCGACATGGAGGAGGACCCTGCCGGGGCCCGCGCCGCATGGCAAAGCGCCTACGATACGGCCCTCACGCTTGAAGGCGTAGCGCAGACCGACCGTGCCGCCATCCTCAACCAGCTCGGTTCGGCAATCTTCTATGCTGGCGGGCGCGAGGAAGCGCTTGGCCTCTTCCGTGAGGCCGCCAGCGTTTTCGAGGCTGCCGGCCCGGACTATCTCGAGCCTCTGGAGCAGGCGCTTGGCAATGTCGCCTCCATCCTTGGCACGCTGGGCCGGCTGGACGAAGCCGAAACGGCCACCCGCGACGTGCTCGCCATCCGCCAGCAGCTCTACCCCGAAGATCACGTCCAGATCGCCCGCTCCTATTTTGAACTGGGCTCGATACTGAATGCGCGTGGCGAGCTGAACGATGCCATCGAGCTGGTCGAGCGGTCGCTGCGCATCCGCGAGACAGTGCTGGAAGAGGGCCATCCTCATATTGCGATGACGCAGGTGAGCCTGGCGGCGATCCTCATACGCGCCTACCGCTTTGCCGACGCCGCCGAGCTGTCACGCCGCGCCGCAGAACAACTCGAGGCCAGCCTGCCGCCCGGCCATCCCTTTATCGGGTTTGCCCGCTCCAGCTATGCCGGCGCGCTCAATGCGTGGGGCCGCTACGAGGCGGCTGAGCCCTTGCTGCGGCGTATTCTGGAAGACAGGCGCGCCAGCCTTGGCGAGGCGCACCCACAAGTCGCCGACACGCTCAATAATCTCGGTGTGGCCCTGTTTGGTCAGGGCCGTTCAGCCGAGGCCCGGCCATTATTCCTGGCGGCGCGCGATATCTACCGCAATGCGGCCGGTGCCGAGTCCATCGAGGCGGCCCGCATGCAGATGAACGCCGCCGACACGGCCTTTGCGCTCGGTCAGTATGATGCTGCCCGCACGGAATGGCTGGATGTGCTGGGCGTGTTCGACGCCGCCGGGACGTCAGGCCCGGACAGGATCAGGGTTCTAGCCGAGCTGGCGGCACTGGAGGCGATGGACGGCAATCCGGCGCAGGGCAGGGACTATATCGCCGATGCGCGGATGCTGGCCGCCGACTATCTGCCCGAAGGCCATGAACGCCGCCATGAGCTGGCGATAGACGAGGCATGGATATCGGCCATGGATGGCGGCACCTTGCAGATGGTGCCCCGCGAAGTACAGGCCGCCATGACGGCCCTCTCCGGCGATCTCGATCTGGCAGATATCGACAGTGCGCGGGACATGGCGCGCACCCGCCAGCGCGCCTTCCGCCGCGCCCTCGACATCGCCTTCGCCGCTGGCGATACGCAAGCCGCCCTGCGCTACATGCAGATGGTACACGCCACAGGGCTCGCACTCGCCGCCGAGGCCACCGCCCTGAGGGTCAGCAGCAGCGGCGCGCAAACAGCAGACCTTGTCCGCGCCCGGCAGGACAGCTGGCGCGCCCTGCGCCTGGCCGAGGAAAACTATGTCCGCGTCCGCTCTGCCAGCGCATCACCCGACCCGCAGACACTCGCCGCAGCCCGCGACGCCTACGAGATGGCGCGGACAGCGATGAGCGGACTGTCACCGGACGGCGATCACGCCCAAGGGCTGGAGACGCTCACCCTCGAAACCGTGCAGCAAATGCTCGGTGCGGGAGACCACATCATCGCCTTCGCCTTCACGCCCGCTGGCGGGGTCAGCCTGCGTATCGGGCAATCGGACCTGGTAATGGACCGGCTGGCGATTGACCGCGATGCAGCACAATCAGCACTGGCCATTTTGCGCCCCGCGCTGGAGGCTGGCGCCGCAGCCGGGGTGGCCCGGCCATTCCCGGCGGACGAGGCTCACCGTCTCTATGGAGGCGTTTTCACCCCCCGTCTGACAAACGGACTGGAAGAGGAGGCCGCGCTGTTCGTTCTGGCTGATGGCCCCTACCGTTCCATCCCCTTCCCGGTATTGCTGACCGGAGAGCCGTCCCGGCCGTTGGACAGCGAGGCGGCCTATGCCGGCGCGCCCTGGCTGATCGCGCGCCATGCGGTGACCACGCTGGCCACCCTTTCTGCGCTGCGCCAGCGCAATGACGGGCCGGGCAGCGCCGAGCCCTATCTGATCGGCTTCGGGGCTCCGGTCTTCTCCGGTGACACCGGGGCAGAGCCTGTCACGCTGGCCGCGCTGACGCGTAGCGCAAGCGAAGAAAGCGGTCAGGCCCTGTCCTCCCTTGCACCGCTGCCCGGCGCGCGTGCGGAGCTGGAAGAACTGGCCCGGCTCTTTGGCGAAGGCCGGGCAGACATAAGGCTGGGCGTCTGGGCCACGGAGACGGCCGTCAAATCCGCCGACCTTAACCGCGCCAGCGTTCTGGTGTTCGCCACTCACGGCCTGTTGCCCGGTGAGCTGGAGACGGTGCTGGAGCCTGCCCTCGCCTTCACGCCGCCCGCACAGCCCGACGCGCTTGATGACGGCCTGCTCACCGCGTCTGAAATTGCCGGCCTGCGGCTGGATGCGGACTGGGTCGTGCTGTCGGCCTGTAACACCTTCACCGCTGACGGCACCGCCACGGCCCCGGACCGGCTCGCGCAGGCCTTCCTCTATGCCGGCGCACGCAGCCTGCTTGTGTCCCACTGGACGGTGCGCGACGACGCGGCGGCCTACCTTACCGCCCAAACCGCCAGGCGGGCACTGGCAGGTGAGGCAAGGCCGCAAGCCTTTCGCGGCGCCATGCTGGAACTAATGCGCAACGAGGCGATACCGGGCAGCGCCCATCCAGGCGTCTGGGGCCCCTTCGCCCTGATAGGCCGGTAGCCGGCGATGTCAGTTGGTGATCAGGTAATAGGGGATTTGCGCGCCCGTGAGGTTGACCACCTCAATGGTGAACGGCTCCGACCATACCGGCACCCACTGGCAACTGACCGGAGCGGTGGTGGCAAGCGCCTCGCAGACAGGTTCGCCATCATTACGCCGGATCGACAGGCGCAGCGTGCCGCTTCCACGTGCCTGCAGCGAAACGCGTGCAGCGCGGCCAGAATGAAAACTGTCGCGCAGCAGGGCCGTCTCCCCGGCTCCCACAATGCCATTGCGATAGGCAGGGCCGGCAATGCGCCCGCGCGAAGGCGGAACGGTTTCGCCGAGCTCGGCGGCTCTGGCCTGCCAGCGTGCGGCCAGGTCAGCGTCGCCCTCAGCGGGGCGCGCGCCGCTGGCCTCCAGCAGGCTCGCCGCCGCCAGCAATGCTGCGCCATCACCTGCCGCTTCGGCGCGCAAGCCAATGTCGAGCGCAGCAAATATCTGGCCATCAGGCTCGGCAACGGCAGGCAGGGCCGATACAGCCTGCTGCGACGCACAGCCCGTCATGACCACCGGAAAAACAACGGCCATCGCAAGGGCACAAAGGCGCTGGTGCATCGGGGAGCCCCTCTTCCATGATCCCGGACCCAACCTTAGACCAATCCCGCGCGGGGCGGAAAGGTTCGCGCTTGCGCATTCTGCGTTCCAGCTTCGCGCGCCTGGCCGCCATGATTGCGGCCCTCGTCAGCTTCGCCGCGACAGCCGTTTTCCTGATTGCGTATTTCGCCTTCGCTTTTGTATCCGACCAGACCCTGCGCCAGCTGGTCGATACCGACGCGGCAGGCCTGGTGGACATATATTCCATCGAGGGCGAGGCCGGTCTGCAGCGCTCCTTGCAGGACCGGCTGGCCTTCCGGCCGCTGGAAGGCGAAGGCCCGGTCTATCTGCTGGCTGACCCGCAAGGCGAACCGCTCGCGGGCAATCTGACCCACTGGCCGGACGCGTTTTCGCTCGATGCCAGCTGGGTGAACGGCACCTTCACGGTGGACGGCGAGGCCTTGCCTCTGATCGGGCGCGCCTTCCTGATGCCGCAGGACTACCGGCTGTTTGTCGGGCGGTCCACCACAAGCCAGGCCGAGGCGCTCGCCCGCCTGCGCACGATCTTTACCGCCGGCTTCTTCATCACCATGACCCTTGGCATTGCCGCTGGCCTGGTCGCGGCAGGCTGGATCATGCAGAGAGTGGAGCGGCTGAACCGCACTTGCCATGCGGTGCGTGACGGGGCCATCGACCAGCGTGCGCCGGGAGCCGAAGGCGCCGATGAGTTCGGCGTGCTTTCGCGCAATATCAACGCCATGCTGGACCGGATAGAGCGCCTTATCAGCGCACAGCGTGACGTGTCTGACCTGACCGCACACGAACTGCGCACCCCTCTGGTGCGCATCGACCGCACACTGGCAGACGCCGCAAGCGATCCTGAGCGTATCGAGCAGGCGCGCGAACAGCTCGCCGAGCTGGGCGAGCTCATCAACTCGCTCATGGATATTTCCGCGATCAGCGCCGAGATCGGTGATACGCGCGGTCTGGAAACGCTCGACCTTGCCGCCCTCGCCCGGTCGGTCACCCCGCTATACAATGACGTTGCCAGCGAGAAGGGCGCCAGCGTGAAGGTGGAAGCCGGCGCGCCTGTGATGATGCGCGGCAGCCCCGCCCAGTTGGGCCGCCTGATCGCCAACCTCGTCGACAATGCGGTGAAATTCCTGCCCGAAGGCGGGGAGGTGAAAGTGATTGTCCGCGCCGGGCCGGTACTGATCGTGGAAGATAACGGCCCCGGCGTGCCGCCAGACTGGCGTGAGCGCGTATTCATGCGTTTCGCCCGTATCAGCCATGGCGGCCCGCGCGGTCATGGTCTAGGCCTGTCCTTCGTCCATGCCGTGGCCCGCCGCCACGGCCTCACCGTCGATGTGGAGGATGCAAGACCGGGATCGGCCCGGCCCGGCGCCCGCTTCACCGTCCGCAGGGCCGGAGCCACACCTTGATGCAATCCCCATCGCTTGCCAGCCTCGCGCGCGACTTCACCCGTATCGGGTTTTTGAGCTTTGGCGGACCCGCCCCGCAGATCGCCATGCTGCATGATCTCGTCGTGGAGCAGCGCGGCTGGGTGAGCGATGGCGATTTCCTGCGCGCGCTCAATGTCTGCCATCTCCTGCCCGGCCCGGAAGCGATGCAACTCGCCACCTGGATCGGCTGGAAGCTTGGCGGGATACGCGGCGGGCTGATCACCGGCGGGCTGTTCGTGCTGCCGGGCGCGCTGATCATGCTGGCGCTCTCCATTCTCTACGTGCTCGCCGCTGACCTGTCCCTTGTTGAGGGCGCATTCTTCGGGGTGAAAGCCGCCGTGCTGGTGATCCTGCTGGGCGCGGTGATCCGGCTGGGCTCCAAGACGCTCAAAAGCCCCGCCACGCTGGCCATTGCTGCTGCCGCCTTCATCGCGCTCAGCCTTGCCATACCCTTCCCGCTGGTCGTCGCAGGCGCAGGCCTTGCCGGATGGCTCGCCTCGCGCTGGATGGCCGCCGGCCATCACGGGGTAGAAGCGCACGAAACACCGACAGGCGAGGGCGCGTCGGTGTCCGCGACCGCCGCATCCCTCCTCATCTGGACTGCCGTCTGGCTCGCGCCGCTGGCGCTGGCTGCGCTCCTGCTTTCGCCCTCCCATAGGCTGGTGGAGGTGGCGGGCTTCTTCTCCTGGCTGGCTCTGGTCAGCTTTGGCGGAGCTTATGCCGTCCTCGCCTGGATGGCACAGGCAGGGGTTGAGCAATATGGCTGGCTGAGCGCCGGAGAGATGGCGGACGGTCTGGGGCTGGCCGAGTCCACGCCCGGTCCGCTCATTCTGGTGACGCAGTTTACCGGCTTCATCGCGGGCTATCGTCTGCCCGAACCCTTCGGCGCGATGCTGGGCGGGATACTGGGCGCTGCGCTAACGCTGTGGGCGGTGTTCCTGCCCTCCTTCATGGCGATCTTCACGCTCGCCCCTTGGATGGAGAGGCTGAACAGCATCAAGGCCCTGCAAAGCGCGCTCGCTGGCATTTCCGCCGCTGTAGTCGGCGTCATCGCCAGCCTTGGTGTGTGGTTTGCCGTGCAGATCCTCTTTGCCGATACCGGCTCTATGAGCCTTGGCCCCTTCCGGATCGTCACCGCCGATCTCACCACGTTTGACCCGTGGGTGATCGCCATTGCGGCCCTGTGCGCCATCATCGCCTTCGGGCTCAAGCGGGGTGTGATGACGCTGGTCGCGACAGGGCTGGCCGCTGGCCTCGCCCTGTCGCTTGCAGGCGTTATTTAGGGTCTGTCCTCATAACAGACCCTAGGCCACGACCTCGTCTTTCAGCGTCCGCGCGGCGAGGAAGAAGGCGATGGAGGCAATGCCGCCCATGCCGCCAAACACCACCATCGACCAGCGAATGCCTTCAGCTGCACCCATCGTCTGGGCAAAGATGTCGCTGAATGTGCCGACCAGAAGCGGGCCGAGCCCCAGGCCAACCAGATTGATGATGAAGAGCAATACCGCCGCCGCCGTCGCCCGCGTCTGCGGATGCACAAGGCTCTGCGCGCTGGCAAAGATCGGCCCGTACCAGATCGCCCCGGCAAAGACCGGAATGGCGAGCAAAGCGAAGGATAGCGCCACATTGTCCACCAGCATGGCCGCAATGAAGGGGATCACGGTCACGAGGCCCGCGATCGCCGGCACGGTGGCATAGCCCGACACATTCTTGCGCGCCGCCCGGTCGGCCAGCACACCGCCAAGGAAGGTGCCTGCCGCGCCGCATATCCCGATGATGAGGCCAAGCGCGGTGCCAACAAAGCCTATCGGGCCGAAGCTGACGCCGATCATTTCGTTTACGTTTACCGCCATGGCGGTCAGGCCCTCGCCGTGATTGCGCAGATAGAACGAGCCGTAAAAAGCGATATGGCCATAGCCGACCATGGCGCTCAACGCCGCGCCGATGGAAATCCACCAGAAGGATTTTTTGGATTTCAGCTCCCTGAGGGCATCTCCAAAGCTTGGCCCCTTGACCGGCACGACCTTCTTCTCAAGGCCCCGGCGCGGTTCCGGCAGGGTGAGGAAGGCCATGATGGCCAGAATGATGCCCGGCGCACCGGCAACAAAAAAGGCGACCCGCCAGCCGAACGCGTCAGCAATCAGCCCGCCGAGCGCCATGCCCGCCAGCGATCCCAGCGGAATTCCCATCGAATAGATGGCCAGCGCCGAGGCGCGCTCTTCCTTGGGCGTATAGTCCGTGATGAGCGAGTGAGCGGGCGGCGAACACCCGGCCTCGCCAACGCCAACCCCGATACGCGCCAGCAATAGCTGGGTGAAATTGGCCGCCAGTCCGCAGGCGATGGTGAAGGCGCTCCACACCGCCACGGCCACCGAGATGATCTTCACCCGGTCAGCCTTTTCGGCGTAACGCGCAATCGGAATGCCCAGCACGGTATAGAAAGCGGCGAAGGCAAGGCCGGTCAGCATGCCAAGCTGCCAGTCGGCCAACCCCAGCTCGATCTTGATCGGCTCAGCCAGGATGTTGACGATCTGCCGGTCCAGGAAATTGAAGATGTAGATGACAAGCAGCATGCCGATGGCATAGCGGCGCGCGCTGGGCGCAAGCGGCTGGGTCACCGGGATACCCGGTGGCGGGCTGGCAGTGGCCAAGGCAGTTCCTCCCCTGTGAAAACGCGGGCTTCGCCCGTCATGTGTCAGAGGAGGTTAGAGCGCGTTCGGCCGGTGTGAAGCGTTTTCGCTTCAAAAATCAGCCGCGCGGGCAGATCAGCACGTTGGAATCAAACACCGCGCCTACCACGAACTGGTAGCCGAACGGCGCACCGACACTCGATCCGCTCAGCTCTTCACCATGGGTATAGAGCACGGTCACGGCCTGGCCGGTTTCGGGATCGACCCGGATGACATGGGAGGGTGCCAGCGCGGTTTCGTCTTCAGCATGGGCCAGGAAGTCGAACACGCGCGGATGCGCCCCGATCCACAAATCCCCGCTCTCATCAATCTCGATATTGTCTGCCCCGGTGCGTACCGGAATGGAGCGCCGGTGGGTCAGCGCGCCGGTTTCAGGGTTGCGCTCGAATACGTTCACCCGGCGGCCCAGAAACTCGGCCACATAAAGCATCCTGCCATCAGCTGATACATTGATGCCGTTGGCATAGATCATCCCGCCAGCGGCAGTGCGCCCGGTCTCCCCGTCATAATAGCTGACCCCGGCCAGCGGCAGGCCGAAATAGGCTTCCAGCTGCTGCATGATGCCAGACTGGTAGCGGGAATCGTTCGTGGCGTAGAACTGGTTGGGGCCTACAGCGACAAGATCATTGGGCGATGAAAGCTCGGGATAGGTAATGGTCTCCGCGTGGAAGAGGCGCCAGTCCTGATCGACCTCGAACACTTCAACCGTGTGACCGCCCGCCAGCGGATGGTTGATGACGAAGAGGCGCTGGCGTCCGTCGTCCCCGATCCACAGGCTGATGCCGTGCGGCTGGAAATCGTCCGGCCCGTCGACACTCGCGTAGCGCAGGGTCTGGAACGGATCGGCGATATCAAACGTCCAGATGCCGCCCGCGTCGGGATTTTCCGAGCGGCGGTCTGCCGCCGACACAAAGACGATGCCCGACTGCGGGTGAATGGTCACATCCTCGGTGCCGGGCGCAACCTCAAGGCTCTCACAGCGCTCGGCCAGCCGCGGCTCATGCGGAGTGAGCATGCCCGATGCCGGAACGATCATGTAGGCGATGCGCGCCAGCGCGATCAGAACCACAAGGCCAATGGCGATGAGAATAACGCGGATCATGTGGAGCCCTCCCCGGTCGTGTAGGCGGTAAAGTTAACGCAAGGCGGGGGAGCTGTCTTGCGGGGAAATGGGGGGCTCTGAAATCCCGGAGGCCCGAAGGGCCATCCGGGACCTGATGCAGGATAATTCTGACAGAGGCCCCGGATAGCGCTGAAGCGCTTCCGGGGTTTCATTTACTATTGTGCCGCCCTTTCCCCCGGACGGTAGGCCTCCACTGCGCTTTCGCGTACCGCATCCACTGTCATCGGCACGCGGCGCATCACCTCGTCGGCAAAGTCCTGCATCTGGCTGGTATAGTGGGGATCATCTGGCCGGTTGGACGAGCCGAAATGATGGACCGCCCAGAGCGAAAATTCCCCCTCCGAATCCCATTCAGCGAGCATGACGAGGCCATCGCCCGCCACCATGGAGAGCGTGCCGTCTCCATTGCGCTGGCCGTAGACCGCCCGCAGCGTATCCGGCCCGCCCTGCAGCGGCACCGCCACATCACCGCGCCGGATGAAGTTCACCTCCCGCCAGGGCGGATCGAGCCGGCCATGGTGCTCGGCGAGATACACCACCGCGTCGCGGAACGCCTCATCCAGCGGCGGCCCGGTCCGGCCGGCAGCGCGCGCGGTACCCACCGGCTGATAGGTCAGCAGCGATAGGGCGGCGTTGCGATTGTCGAAATCAGCCCGTCCGTCCCATGCCTCGATAATGGCGAGCGCATCGGCCATGAGCGGCTCGTCCGACCAGTCCATCGCCAGCAGCTCGGCGCGCAATTGCATCGCCTGACTGTCCTCATGGAAGGAATGATCCCACTTGATCGCCAGAAGCGCATCGCGGCTGATCGTTTCCAGCGCGGCCAGCGCCGTCGTGGCAACAAGGCCGCGATTGGTCATGTGCGTCTCGATGCCGAAAGTGCGCGGGAAATCGCCTTCTTGCGGGTCTTCATCGCCAAGCGTGACACGGAAGGGCGTGTGGTTGGCGTCCACCACATAGCCCGCCGCCGGATCAACCATGTGCGGCAGGGCAGAAAAGGGCGCGAACTCGTTCCAGACCAGATCGGAGCGCTCACCGGGCAGTATACTCCGCCAGTCCAGCCCCGGCTCATCAAGGCGCAACGGCATGCGGGCATTATAATAGCGCGCAATGCGACCGGCGGAATCGCCCACCACCCGGTTGGTATTGCCCATGGCGAGCATCTCCATGACCTCTTCGTACTCGGCGAGGGTCTGCGCCTGCATCAGCCGGTAGGTCTGCTCCACGCCGCGCAGATCGCCCTGCGTCGCGTGGCGGATCGCAAAGACGCCGCGCTCGGTACGCAGCACTGTGCCGTGGACGGAGCGCTCAATGGGACGCGTCACCTGAAACGCAAACGGCCCCCAGAGATGGACCAGCATGCGCGCGGTCGAGCGCTCGAACGGTACATACTCACCATCGAGCAGGTAGGAGCGGTCGTCCGGGCCAAGGGTCAGTTCATAGACGTCAATCAGGTCCGGCCGGTTGATGGTTGCCGCGTGCGCCATGCCCGGATTGGCGCCCAGATGCAGGACAGGCACGCCAGGGAAGGTGCCGCCGGCAAAGTTCAGCCCTTCATCCGACATCATGTGGGTTTCATACCAGGCAACCGGGCCTTCGACCGGCTGGTGGGAGTTGATGACCACGCGCGTTGCGCCATCGTCCGAGCGAGACGGCGCAACCGCAATCGCGTTCGAGCCAAGCTCGTATTGCTCGCCCGGCGCGATGAAATGGACCTGAAGCTCCTGCCCGCGCGCGCCGTCGCGCTCCACATCGGGGGCAAAGAGATCGGTGAGCACATCGCTCATCCCGTAGAAGAGCGGGAAGTAGAAGGCGGCGAGCGCCGCCACATCGCGCCCCGTGACCGGGAAGAGATCACGTACGCGCTCATCCGGGTGAAGGGCGGCATAATAGTTCAGCCCCGCCGCATAGCCGCTGAGCAAGGCGCGCGTATCCAGCGTAAGCTGGGTCTCGTACTCGGCTGCCACCAGCGCGGTGACGCCCAGCGCCTGTACGAGATACGCGCCTCTGGCCTCGCTCTCGTCGGCGGCCAGCATTTCCGGGCCCAGCGCGGCGCGCAGGGCGTACTGGATGGTGGGAAAATCATCTTCCGCATGGGCGAAAGCCAGCGCAAAGGCGGCGTCCCCGTCGGTCGCGCCCAATACGCGCGGAACGCCCCATTCATCGCGGAAAATTTCCGCCTCGAAATGCATGGCCTCGGCGCGCGCCACATCTTCGTCAAAGCTGCGCACCTCCAGCGGCACAAGGCGCAAGCCAGCCGCAAACGCGCCTGCCACCGCCAGCGCCAGAACCACCGGCACCGCGATGAGAATGATCCGTCCGACGCGCATGAACGCCCCTCCCCGTTTCGTTTATTGGTGTGTCAGTGTGCACGCCCGCGCCATGTGCGCAATCACCCGCTTGCGCCACCCCTCGCGCCGTCGCACCATCGCGCCATGAGCCATATCGACCCCACCCGCGACGCCTTCACCCTGTTCAAGGGCCTCGACCGCACCCAGCCGGTCGAGATGCTGAACCTTTTGCGTTTCCGCGAGATCGCCGCCTACCCCGATGACCGCAAGATCAGCGGAGAGGAGGCATACAAGACCTATGGCCGCGAAAGCTCAGCCGTCTTTGCCCGTGTGGGAGGCAGGATCATCTGGCGCGGTGAGCCTCAGGTTACGCTGATCGGCCCGGCGGAGGAACGCTGGGACATGGCCTTCATCGCGGCCTACCCCAGCGCGAATGCGTTTCTGGAGATGGTCACCGACCCGCACTACCAGACACATGCCGTGCCGCACCGTCAGGCGGCGGTGGCCGACAGCCGGCTGGTGCGCCATGCGGCCCTGCCGGTTGGGGATATGTTCGGTTAGGGCCGGCGAACTAGACCCCCAACAGCCCCGCAAGCTCGTCCACGCTATTGGCAAAGGCCGGGGCCCTGGCGGCTACCGGCTCGCGCCGCACCACGCCGCCAAAGCCGATAAAGGCATCGGCTGCGCCCTCGGCGAAGGCCTCGTAATCGGTCATGCCATCGCCCACCATGACGGCGGTGGAGGCATTGGCGAGGGTTTTCAGCGCCCTGACGGCCACCGCCTTGCCGCCTGAGCGCGAGAGCGGGTTTTCCCGGTCAAAGCCGCTGACCAGCCCCGCCTCGTCGTATTCAAAGCGGTTGCAGCGCACATCGCCCGGCATGAAGCCGAGCGTGGAGAGCGCCGGGCCCAGCAACTCGATAAATCCGCCAGACACCGCAAACACGCCATGCCCCTTGTCGCGCAAAGCGCGGCTCAGCTCGAACATGCCCGGGGTCAGCATCTCGGCCAGCTGGACCGAGATCATCATGATTTCTTGCTGGCTTAGCGGCGCCATCGCGATGCGCTGTTCCAGCGACTGGCGGAAATCCAGCGCGCCGGCCATCCCGCGGCTGGTGATCTCGGCGAGCTGTGCGGCTTGCGCCTTCCCGCCGGGCTTGCTGCTCAGGGATTGCTCGACCGCGAAATCAAGGCTTTCCACGGCCAGCAGGGTGGAATCCACGTCAAAGATGATGATGCGTGTCATGCGTCCCCGCCCCGTTCACACACTCAAGCCTGGCCCGGCGCGCTGATGCCGATACCAATGGGGCAGGTCACGCCCGTGCCGCCAATCCCGCAATAGCCTTGTGGATTCTTGGCGAGATATTGCTGGTGATAGTCCTCGGCATAGTAGAATGGCCCGGCCTCACGGATCTCGGTTGTCACCGCGCCCTTGCCAGCCTCTTTCAGCGCCGCCTCATAGGCTTTCGCGCTCGCTTCAGCCGCTTTTTTCTGGTCCTTGCTGGTCCAGTAGATGGCCGAGCGATACTGCGTGCCGACATCATTGCCCTGACGCATGCCTTGCGTCGGGTCGTGGTTCTCCCAGAACACTTTCAGGAGCGTCTCGAAACTGATGCGTTTTGGATCGAAGACCACACGCACCACTTCGGTATGGCCCGTGCGGCCAGAGCACACTTCCTCATAGGTGGGGTTGGGCGTGATCCCGCCCGCATAGCCCGCAGCCGTATTCACCACGCCCGGCAATTGCCAGAACACCCGCTCCACACCCCAGAAACAGCCCATGGCGAAAATCGCCTCTTCATGGCCTTCCGGCACGGCAGCCTTCAAGGTTCCGCCCTTGACGAAATGGGTGGCCGCGGTCGGCACGGCCTGGATGCGGCCCGGCAGGGCTTCACCTGCAGGAACAAGCTCCGTCTTCCAGCGCGGATGGGCATTGAGTGCCATGGCAAGCAGTCTCCGTAAGATCATGAGAGAGCATATAGGCAGCGCAGCACAAAACGCCATCGCCGCGTGACACAGGATCAGGCGGGCATTGGCCATCAAGCCACCACAATCAGATCATGATGATCTGTGCGGTCTCCGGGCGCTTGGGACCGGAGCGAGGGGCTTTGCGATGACCATCACCATGACCGTCCTGTTCATTGGCGCAGGGCTGGCGCTATTGGTGGCGGGGGGTGAAAGCCTCGTTCACGGGGCGTCTGGCCTTGCAAGGCGGCTCGGCATCTCGCCCCTGCTGATCGGGCTTGTCGTTGTGGGCTTTGGCACCTCGACACCGGAACTGACGACCTCCATCGCTGCGGCCTTGCGCGACGCACCGGAGATCGCCGTCGGCAATGTCATCGGCTCGAACATCGCCAATATCCTGCTGATCCTTGGCCTTGCGGCCCTGTTGCGCCCGATCCGCATCGATCCGCGCCCTTTCCGCCGCGATGGGAGCGCGCTGGCGATCTCTGCACTGGCCGGCGCCGGGGCGCTCGCCTTTGCCGGGCTGGAGCGCTGGGTCGGCGCGGCACTGCTGGCGGGCCTTTCCGTCTACCTTCTCGTCTCATGGCTGACCAGCAAGGATCGCTCCGTCGCGCAGGAACAGGCCCCGCCCGCTACAAGACCGGCCGGACGGCTCTGGATCGAGCTTGCCCTCCTCGGCGCTGGCTTTTTGGGCGTGATCTTTGGCGCAGGGCTGCTCGTTGACGGGGCGGTCTCGGCAGCAACGGCGCTTGGCGTCTCGCAGGCCGTGATCGGGCTTACCATCGTGGCGGTCGGCACGTCCCTGCCAGAGCTGTCGGCTTCCTTGAGCGCTGCCCGGCGCGGGGAGGGCGATATCGCCTTTGGCAATATCGTCGGCTCCAACATTTTCAATATTCTGGGGATTCTGGGCGTGACGGCCCTTGTTTCACCCCTGCAAGTGACAGGCGGGCTGGCGGGAAGCGATCTTGGGGTCATGCTCGCCGCCAGCGCGCTATTGCTCGTTATCGCCATCTGGAAGCAGCAAGTATCACGGCTTCATGGCGCGATATTCCTCGCCCTCTACGCAGCCTATATCGCATCCATAGCACTGGCCTGAGCGTGCCTGATGCGCCTTGCACAGCGCCCCTCTGCCAGCGCGCTTGACTGGCAGGCGTTCTCAGATAGTTTGCGCCGCCTCGCGGTGAGGTGGCCGAGTGGTCGAAGGCGCACGCCTGGAACGCGTGTAGGCGGGAAACCGTCTCGTGGGTTCGAATCCCACCCTCACCGCCACTGATCAGCCATGCCGCCCTCGCGCAGCATGGCCTTGGTCTCCCAGTGTATTTTCCTCAACATTTGTGTAGGTCAGCAGCGCCATTGAGCGCACGGCGCTACTTATGCTTGCGCGCTTACATTGCATCCTGTTTAGGATTAAGTTTTCTGATCAGGATTGCTTTTTCTGTTTCGGGGTGGTTCCTTTACCGCCATGTCCGGGATTTGCTGGCGGGAGGCCCCCATGAACCGACTGTTTCTGATTGCCGTTTCGGCACTTGCGTTGTGGGTATACACACCTGCCAGCGTGACCGCGCAGGCCGAAGCCCGCCAGGCTGGTTCGGCCACTGCCGCCAGCCAGCTGGAAAGCGCCGTAGATGCCTTTGCCCGCAATGTGCTGGAGGAAGGCCAGGCCCCCGGCCTGTCAATCGGCATTGCCCGTGGCGGCGAGACGCTTCTGGTGCGTGGCTATGGCCTTGCCAATCTGGAGCATCAGGTGGAGGTGACCGGCGACACCGTGTTCCGCATCGGCTCTGTCACCAAGCAGTTCACGGCGGCCGCCATTCTTCTGCTGGCAGAAGATGGCCGGCTCAGCCTTGATGATACGCTGGACCAGTATTTCGGCGATTTTCCGCGCAGCGATGAAGTGACGATCCGCCAGCTTCTCCAGCACACATCCGGCATCCGCAATTACACATCGCTTGATGGCTTCATGGACACCACCGCGCCACTGGACCATGACGAGGCCCGCATGGTCGCCTATATCGCAAGCGCTGATCCGCTCTACGATTTCGACCCCGGCACGGGCTGGAGCTACTCCAATTCGGGCTACATGCTGCTTGATTATATCGCCGAACAGGCAGCAGGAGAGCCGCTGGCCGATTTCCTGAAAACGCGCATCTTCGATCCGCTGGGCATGGATAATACCCGCATGGACGATGCAGCAGAGATCGTGCTGCACCGCGCGCAGGGCTATGACGCCGCGCCGGATACGGAAGCTGGTTTTACCAACGCCCCGCACCTCTCCCTTTCGGTCGCAGCCGGTGCCGGTGCCATGCGCTCCACGCCGCATGACATGATCGTGTGGATGCAAGCCCTGCTGAACCGTCAGGTGGTGTCGTCGGATAGCCTTGCCCTGATGCTGGAACCGGCACGCCTGAATGATGGAAGCCTTGCCAGCGCCTCCCTGTCCTCACCGCCTGCCGCGCTGGCCAATATGGATTATGGCTTTGGCATAATGACCGGCGAGCGCCACGGGCACCGCTTTATCGGCCATGGCGGCTCCATTCCCGGCTTCAACGCCTCCCTGATCCATTATTCCGATCAGGACATCACCATCGTACTGCTCGTCAACACAATCGGCCCGGCGGCGCGCGGCGCGCCGGTTCTGGCCGAAGCCGTGTTCGAGGCGCTGGCAGACTGATCACAGCCACAAAAAAAATCCGACACCAGGGGAGACTTCCATGACCGCAATCCGCACTCTGCTGATGGCCACATCGGCCGCCATTCTTGTCATCACACCGGCGGCGATGGCTCCGGCGATAGCCCAGCCAGCCGGAGCTGCTGCCAGCTTCAACGAAGCGGCACTGGACACCCTTCCCGCCTTCATCGACGGGGTGATGGCCCAGCAGATCGCCTCGCGCGAAGTGTCCGGCGCGCTCGTCACAGTGGTCCATCAGGGCGAAGTGGTGATGAGCCGCGGTTACGGGTTTGCCGACGTTGAAAACCGCATTCCGGTCGATGGGGAGAGCACGCTCTTCCGGCCCGGCTCCATCTCCAAAATGTTCACCTGGATCGCGCTGGCGCAGCTCATCGAGCAGGGCCGTGTCTCGCTGGACGACGATGTCAACGCGCATATCGATTTCGAGATCGAGCCCTTTGACGGCCAGCCGATCACCGTGCGCGACCTGTTTCAGCACACGCCGGGCATGAGCGATGTCGGCGGTTTCACCACCGGCAATGTGGAAGACCTCGTCGACCACGCGGAATGGACCCGCAACAATGTTCCGCAGCGCGTCATCGCGCCGGGCGTGGAAGTGGCCTATTCCAACTGGGGCACGTCGCTGGCGGGCTATATCGTGGAGCAGGTATCGGGCGAACACTTCGCCGACTATGTCGAGAACCACATTTTCACGCCGCTTGGCATGACCTCTTCTACCTTCCGCGAGCCTTTACCTGACGCTCTGGCGGATCGTATCGCGCTCGGCCACGATCTTGAGAACGGGCGCTATACCGCCCGGTCATTTGACTATTACTCCATGGTGATGCCCGCCGGTTCGGCCACGGTCAGCGGGCCGGACATGGCGCGCTTCATGATCGCCATGCTCAATGATGGCGCGCTGGAAGGGACACGTATCCTCTCTGAAGAGCTGGTGGCGCTTCTGGAGACCAATTCCATCGCCAACGCCCCGCGCCTGCCGGGTATGGCGCACGGCTATCTGGTCTATCGCGAGGAAGGGCCGCGCCTGATCGGCCATGCCGGCGCAATGCGCGATTTCCGCTCCAACATGATCCTGTCGCCGGAAACCGGCACCGGCATTTTCCTCTCCATCGTGGCGGCCCCTGCCGGACGCCCGGCGCAAGGCGAGCTGAGCGCTGCAATCACCGGGCGATTGTTCCCGCAAGCCCCTGCGCCGCGCTGGAGCGAGGCGGCAGAGGCGGAGCGGTTTGAAGGGCGGTATCTGGTGAACCGGCGCGACTACTCGCGTGATCCGCATCCGCTTATGCATGCGGTGGTGGAAGCTGTTGGCCCCAACGCCATCACGATCACCTCGCTGGGCCAGACGCAGTACTTTGAACAGATCGAATCGGGCCTGTTCGAGCAGGTGACAGGCCTGCGCGAGGGCGGCCCGTTTGACCGGGTGGAATTCTATGGCGAGCCCGGCGCATGGCGGCTTTCTTTCGGCAGCCAGCCCTTCATGAACTGGCAGTATGCGGGTGAACTGGAAGAAGACACCGCCGAAGATGGAACGGGCGGCTAGACTTACCGGCCATCAGAACC
Organism: Glycocaulis sp.; assembly: GCF_051859565.1. Lineage (GTDB taxonomy): Bacteria > Pseudomonadota > Alphaproteobacteria > Caulobacterales > Maricaulaceae > Glycocaulis. Next base: position 114,945 of record NZ_JBHYFK010000002.1, on the reverse strand, counting down.
CGGACAGATCGGAATAAGGGCGGGGCGCATACGCACCCTGCCCTTTTCGTTTATCCCTGCCGGTCTGCGCCGCTTGCTGCGGCAACCGCCTGTGCATCGAAATCATCGGTCAGCAGCGCCTCGCGGATGAGGCCTTCAGCATCCCTGATCTCGCGGTATTCCGCCTCGGTCAGAACACCCTTGGACACTGCCTCGTCCAGCTCTGTCTTTGCCTCTTTCAGCTTCTTCAGCAGCTCATCGCGCCGGATGATGGCGGCAAATGCGCGTTCCAGAACGGCAAGCGGGTCATCGCCTTCACCGATATAGACGCCGCGCGTCAGCCGCTCGCGGGGGCCGCCCGGCTCCAGCACACACCCCGCCACCGCATTCATCAGTTCATCAGACGGCGGGCGCCTGTGCTGTCCGAACGGGCACACGAACACCCTTAACAGAACGCGCCAGTGCAGGCCGGGGAAGTGGCGGATGGCCTCGCGCAGGCGCTGCTGGACACGATAGAGACCATCTTCAAAGCAGTAGTCGAGCAGGGGCCTGTCGGCCTCCTGACGTCCTTCCGCCTCGAACCGCTTGAGCACCGCCGACAGCAGGTAGATTTCCGAGAGTATGTCGCCGAGGCGGCCAGACAGCGCCTCCTTGCGTTTCAGTGCGCCGCCCAGAACACCCAGCGCCATCTCGGAGATCACGGCAAGGCGCACCGAGGCATGGGTGAGCTGACGGTAATAGGGCGCAAGCTCGCCTGCGCCTTCGGGGGCATGCGAAAACTGGCCAAAACTCAGCCCGTGCACGAAGGAGCGGGTGAAATTCTTGATGTCGTGCCAGATATGGGCAAACACCGCCTTGTCGAAGGCTTTGAGCCCTTCTTCCTTGTCGGGATTGCGCACCGCTTCCATCTCGTCGAGCAGATAAGGATGGCAGCGTATCGCACCCTGACCGAATATGATCAGGCTGCGCGTGAGAATATTGGCCCCTTCGACCGTAATAGCGACGGGAATGGCCTTGTAGGCCGTAGACATGTGATTGCGCGGACCTTCCATGACGAGCTTTCCGCCATGAATGTCCATCGCGTCATTGACCGCCTGACGCAGGCGCTCGGTCGCATGACACTTCATGATCGCCGACACGACGGCAGGCTTTTCGCCCTTATCAATTCCGGCTGCCGTCAGCTTGCGCGCCGCATCAATCAGGTAGGCCGTTGAGGCTATGCGCGCGAGCGGCTCGCGCACACCCTCGAAATTGCCGATTGCAAGGCCAAACTGTTCGCGCACCCGGGCGTAGGCGCCGCTCGAATACGCGGCACCGGCAGCGGCGGCACAGCTAAGCGATGGCAGGGAAATGCCCCGCCCGGCAGCCAGTGCGCCGGTCAGCATTCTCCAGCCTTTGCCGATATGATCGAGCCCGCCCAGCACCTGGTCCATCGGCACGAATACATTCTCGCCGCGCACCGGCCCGTTCTGGAAGGCCAGTCCGGACGGGATGTGACGCCGCCCCGTGTCGAGTCCCGGCGTATCGGTCGGCACGAGCGCGACCGTAATGCCAAGCTCCTCCTCGCCGCCCAGCAAACCGTCCGGATCACGCAGGCGGAAGGCAAGGCCCGCAATCGTCGCGACCGGAGCCAGCGTGATGTAGCGCTTGTCGCAGTTGATCTCGATGCCCAGCACGCGTTTCCCGTCGATCTCGCGCTCTACCACCACGCCGGTATCGGTCATGGCGCCAGCGTCTGACCCGGCCTCAATGCCGGTCAGGGCAAAGCAGGGAATATCCTCTCCGCTGGCAAGGCGTGGCAGATAGTGGGCTTTCTGCTCATCCGTCCCATACAGCATCAGCAATTCGCCCGGCCCCAGCGAGTTGGGCACCATGACGGTGACAGCCGCCGTAATGGAGCGCGTGGCAATGGTGCGCACGACCTCCGAATGCGCCAGCGCCGAGAAACCCTTGCCGCCATATTCGGTGGGAATGATCATCGCCAGGAAGCCCTCGCGGACCATCATGTCCCAGACCGGGCGGGGCAGGTCGTGCAGCTCGCTCTCGATCTGCCAGTCATCCAGCAGGGCGCATAATCGCTGAACGGGGCCGTCGATGAAGGCCTGCTCGGCCTCGGTGAGCTGTCCGGTCTCCAGCGCGTGCAAATAAGACCAGTCCGGGCGGCCGGACATGATCTGCGCGTCCCACCACACCGTGCCGGCCTCGATGGCCTCCGCTTCGGTGTCCGACATTTCGGGCATGACACCTGCATACCAGCGCATGAGAGGCTTGCTGATAAGGTTCCGGCGCCATTGGGGCATGCGCAAACTCCAATTTGCGGGGCGTCTCAGGATTGTCTCATGCGCCTTCACGCCCGTAACCAGAGCGGTGCGCGTAAGGTAACGTCTTATCCTTGCAACGCGTTGAGGTCTCACGCGTTCCCTCGTGATGACGGTCAACCTGCCTCATCCATCGCTGCGGGCTATTGCCTGGATCGCTCTGGCGGCGCTCGCGCTTGCCCTGCCCTTTATCGTGCTGCTGACAGGCGAGCGCGCCAGCGGCACCAGCTTCCTGTGGGATTTCTCCATGGGGCTGGGCTTTGGCGCACTGGCCGCGACGGGCCTGCAATTTGTGCTCACCGCCCGCTTCCAGCCGATCACCCGGCCCTATGGCATCGATATCGTCTATCTGTTCCATCGTTATTTCGCGATTGGCGCGGTGGCGCTGATGCTCGGCCATTTCGCCATACTGTATTTCTGGTTTGAGGATGCGCTGGGCGATCTGAACCCGCTCACCGCAGAGTGGGAACTGACCATGGGACGTATCGCGCTGGGCGCGTTCGTGCTGCTGGTCATTACCTCGGAATTCCGCAAGACGCTGCGCATCCCTTATGAGCTCTGGCGCTATGGCCATATCGCGCTGGCGATCATCGCATTTGGCGCAGCCGTCACCCACATTATCGGCGTTGGCCATTTCACCGCCGAGGCCGACAAGCGCATCCTCTGGCTGGGCGTTGCGGTCAGCTGGATTGGCCTGATGGTGTGGACACGGGCGATCCGCCCTTTGCGCCTGTGGCGCAATCCGTGGCGCATCGTGGAGAATATTCCGCGCGAGGGCGGGGTGCATTCCCTCGTGCTCGAACCCATGGGCCGGGGCCTGAAGAACTGGAAGCCGGGCCAGTTTGTCTGGCTGACGCTCGGCGCGTCGCCCTTCGCCCTGAAGGAGCATCCTTTCACCATCTCCACCCCGCCAGAGCATGGCCCGCAAGTGACGCTTTCCATCAAGCCGCTGGGAGATTTCAGTGAATGGGCGGTTCACACGAAACCCGGAGCCAAAGCATATCTCGACGGCCCCTATGGTGCGTTTTCTGTCGATAACGATCCCGACGCCAAAGGCTTCGTCATGATTGCCGGCGGGGTCGGCATCACGCCCATGATGAGCAATATTCACGCCCTGCAGGAGCGAGGTGATCCGCGCCCGGTCATCCTCATCTATGGCAACAAGGACTGGGAGAGCGCCCATTTCCGCCATGAGCTGGCGGAGCTGGAGGAGAAGCTGAACCTCAAAGTGGTCCATGTGCTGGAAAACCCGCCGGAGGACTGGGAGGGCGAAACCGGCTTTATCGACCGCAAGGTACTGGCAGATCATCTGCCCGAAGAGACGCGCCACTGGCCGCACTTCCTGTGCGGTCCCGGCCCGCTGACCGATGCGGCCAAGTCAGACCTCGTGGCGATGGGTGTGCCGCTGACGGCCATCGATTCTGAAATTTTCGATCTGGTTTAGGAGGCGTGCCATGAGACCCGTACTCGCCCTCACAATCGCCATCGCGCTGATTGCCTTCACGGTGGCGCTCGCCGCAGGTTTTGCCTGGCTTGTGAACAGCTAGACGCACGCCTCCAGAACCAGCACCGGCGCGCCCGTCCACAGCGTAGAGATTACTGCCGCTATCGTCACGATCACCGCCACCCGGCGCATGGTATCAGCAGACGCGCCCTCCCAGCGCCGGGCGATCCGGTTCAGCGGAAACCACAGCATGGCGCCCAGCGCGACATGGCCAAGATAGGTGACAAGCAGAAGGATGCGGTTGGCCGACAGCCCGGCGATTACCGCCTCCTCCCATCCGGCCCGGCAGCCGACCGCATGCAGCCCGTAAAGGACCGAAAAGCCTGCGGCCCAGACCGTGAAGCCTGCGACCAGCCAGATGAGGTCCGGCCCGCGCACCTTGCGAAGCGCTCCGCTCATCCCATGCCTCCCGGCGCCAGAATGATGAGAGCCAGCGCGCCGAGCCCCGTAATGGCGGTATAGAGCTGCCAGATGGCTGTGCCGCGCATATCGGCTGAGCGCATGGCCGAGACGAAGCCGAACCGGCACCGCGCCAGCGCAAAGGCCGTGAACAATATCCCCAAAAGCGCGTGCAGCATGACATATCCGATGACGGCCATCGTCACCGCCGCATAGGCATGGCTCTCCGGCGAGGGTGCGTCGAAAACCGCCAGCGCAATGAGGGCTACAAGCGCGACAAGACTAGCGATGAGCGACCCGGCCAGATGGATCACACGCGCACCCGCCCTGCCGGCCTGATTGGCGCGTCTGGCATTGAAGGCAAAACCGGAGGCGGCTGTGAGGCCGATGGCGATGGCGGCCACCAGTGCCGGGCTTGCGCCCAGAAATTCCGGCGGCGGCCAGTCCGGCGCGGTCGTCCACAAGAAGAGATAGCCAAACACCAGCGAGCCGAAGAAGGCGCCATTGGCGGCAAGGAAATATTTCAGGCCCAGCAGGGTCGGCACCGAGCTGACCACATAATGCACCGGCAGGCTGAGGCCATGCCCGGCATCGATGGGTTCAGGATCAGACTTCGCGCCCAGCGACCATAGCCAGCGCCAGCCGAACACCGTGGCGATGACGAGTCCCAGCGGCGCCACCCAGTAGGCGCTAAAAAGGAAGGCCACGAAGAACACGGCCAGCCCCGAAGCCATGAAGAAGGGCGTGTAGTCATTCTTCGGGAAGATGAGCACGTGCTCCGGCTCGCCGGTTGCCATGTCGACGCACAGCGTCTCCATCTCGCCTCGGGGTGCGCCGGGCAGATAGCCTTTCCCGGCGGCAATATCGGCGCCCAATCGCGCATTGTCTTCCAGCGGGTCACGGCCCGTCACCAGCGGCAGGGAGGCGAAATTATAGCTCGGCGCAGGCGTGGGCATCGCCCAGTCCAGCCCGGTCCCGCCCCACGGGTTGCGGCGGAAACGCCGCCCGAAGCGGGTCTGCAGCACGATGTCGACCACAAAGAGCGCAAAGCCCGCCGTCATCACGAACCCGCCAACCGAAGAGATGAGATTGGGCAAATCCCAGCCGAGCCCGCCCTCATAGGTGAAGATGCGGCGCGGCATGCCCAGCAGGCCGGTAAAGTGCATGATGAGGAAGGTGCCGTGGAAGCCCAGGAAGATCAGCCAGAAAGCGGCTTTGGACACCTGGAAGACCGGCAGGCGCCCCGTCATCAGTGGCAGCCAGTAATAGGCGGCCGCCAGCATCGGGAACACGAACCCGCCAATCAAAACGTAATGCAGATGGGCAACCACGAAATGCGTGTCATGGGCCTGCCAGTTGAACGGTACCAGAGCCAGCATCACGCCGGTCAGCCCGCCGAGGATAAAGACCGAAAAGAACCCCATCAGGTAGAGCATGGGCAGGGTCATTTGCGGGCGCCCGCGCATCAGGGTGGCGATCCAGGCAAAGACCTGCACCGCCGTTGGCACCGCCACCAGCATGGAGGCCGCCGAGAAGAAGGCGAGCGCCAGATGGGGTATCCCCACCGTGAACATGTGGTGGACCCATAGCCCGAAGCTTAAGAATGCCAGCGCGATGATGGCCGCCACGATCCACGCATAGCCGACGATTTTCGTACGCGCGAAAACGGGAATGAGGGTGGAGACTGCCCCGGCGGCCGGCAGGAAGATGATGTAGACCTCAGGGTGACCGAACAGCCAGAACAGGTGCTGCCACAGAAGGGGCGCGCCGCCACGCTCAGGGTCGAAGAAGGGCCAGTTGAAGGCGCGCTCTATCTCCAGCAAGACGCTGCCAAGAATGAGCGGCGGGAAGGCGATGAGCATCATCGCCGCCGTCACCAGCAGATACCAGGCCATGAGCGGCATGCGCGAGAGCGCCATGCCTGCGGTGCGTACTTTCAGGATCGTGACCACGATCTCCACCGCCGCGCAGATGGCCGATATTTCCACGAAGGTGACGCCCAATAGCCAGACATCGGCATTGATACCCGGCGTGTAGGTAGCAGAGGCCAGCGGGGTGTACATGAACCAGCCGCTATCGGGCGCCACGCCCATCAGCATCGATACAAGGATGATGGTCGCACCGAACAGATAGCACCAGTATCCGAAGGCCGAGAGGCGTGGATAGGCAAGATCGCGCGCCCCCAGGATTTTCGGGAGGAGATAGAGCGCCACCCCCTCGATCAGGGGAATGGCAAACAGGAACATCATCACCGTGCCGTGCATGGTGAAAATCTGGTTGTAGGCATCAGCCCCCAGGAAGGGGTTTTCGGGCCGGGCGAGCTGGGCGCGGATCAGCATGGCCAGAAGCCCGCCAATAGCGAAATAGATGAAGGCCGTGATGATGAAGCGGCGGCCTACGACGGTGTGATTGACCGCCGACAGCGCGGCGATCCCCTTGGGTGCGCGCCATATGGCATCAAGGGCCCGGTGCAGGCCGACAGGTGTGTTTGCGCTCATGGCTGGCCCTGCCCCGCGAGTTCTGCCGTCAGTGCTGCCTCGAATTCGCCGGGCGCATGCGCGACGATCTGGAAGCGCATGGTGGCATGCTCCAGCCCGCAGAACTCCGCGCACATGCCCTCATAGACACCCGGCTCGGAGGCGAGAATCCGCAGCGTATTGGTCGTGCCGGGTATGGCGTCGATCTTGCCGGCAAGGCGCGGCACCCAGAAAGCGTGAATGACATCGAGCGAGGTGATGGCAACGTCCACCGGCTCACCGGCCGGTATGTGCAATACTTCTGCCGTCATACCCTCCCGGTCCGGATAGCGGAAATTCCAGCCCCACTGGAAGGCTTCGGCCTCCACCGTGTAGACTTGCGCCCCGCGCCCTGCCAGCATGGACTGGCCGGCAGGCAGTCCCCAGGCCAGAAGCGCAGCCAGCACCACCAGCGGAAAACCGAGCCCCCCGGCCCACAGCCACAGCTTTTCGGGAACCTCGCGCGGCTGATGCCGTTTGAAGAAGGGCCACAGTATCAGGCCCATCATAAGGGCAAGGATCAGCAATGATCCTGCCATCATCACCCACCACACGCCTGCAATGGACTGCGCGGCGGGCCCGGCGGGATCGAGCGTAGACAGAGCGCCTTCGCACCCGATGAGCGCAGGGGCCATCAAGAGGGGAAACACGCCATGGCGAGCACGGACACACGCAAGGACGAGGTGTTTCACAATCCCTCTGCCGCCGATCCGGCCTATCACGACCTCGACAGCCGTATCGCGCTGGCCGGCCATCCCATCCACGCCATGCTGGTCGCCTTCCCGATTGCCGGCAGTTTCGCGCTCGCCTTCTGCGATGTCGCCTTCTGGTGGACGGGTGATCTGTTCTGGGCGCGTGCCGCCCTCTGGGCCAGTGGTGGCGGCTTTGCCATGGGCTGCCTCGCCGCGCTCGCCGGAGCCGCCGAGCTCTTGCTGGTGCCGGGCGTGCGCCGCCGCGCCGCGGCCTGGAGCCATGCCGTCGCCGCCATGGTGCTGCTGGGCGTGATGGCCGCGAGCTGGTCGCTGCGCCTGCAACAGGGCACAGACGCCATCCTGCCCTGGGGCCTGATGCTCAGCTGGCTGGCGCTGGGTCTGGTCGCGATTGCCGGATGGCATGGCGGCAAGCTGGTGTTTGAACATCAGGTCGGTGTCTCCCTGCCAGAGGAAGAGGATCCGGCGCTGGGTCCCTCGGACACGAGCGGCAACTCCTCGCCCTGACCCTCCAGCAGCCAGCCGGGCATCCAGCTTTCAGGGATGGAGGGGCGGCCGAGCACCAGCGTCAGTACTGCCAGAATGGTCACAATCGCGCCCACGAGAAGCGCCGCGCGTTTCCAGCTGGCCGGGCGGGCATCGGGCGATTCCAGCTGGTCGAGCACGCGGCCAATGAGCATGTGGACACCGACCATGCCGGCGACGGCAACCAGTTTGAGAAACAGCCAGTCATCGGCCACGACAAAGAAGATCAGCGCCGTTCCCGTCGCAATGGCCAGAACCGCCGCTGGCGAGACGAGCGCATCATAGGCAAAGCGGGAGAAATGGTGCAGGCGCACGACCGCAGCCCGGCTGGCCATTTCGTCATCGCGGCGCAAAAGTGCGGGCAACGCTATCAGCCCGCCAGCCCATATGGCGATGGCGATGATGTGGACGGACTTGAGCGCTATCAGCATCACCGCCCGGCATGCTCCCCGCTACGGGAGAGCGCCGCCGCCGCGGCCAGTCCAATCGCTATCAGATAGGGCAATACGCCCGGCACCCACATGATGAGGCCCGCCAGCTGCTGGTCCTCCAGCGCGGTGAGGCCCCACGCCGCCGTCGTCACAGCGTGCGGCGCGTAAAGCGGATCAGGAGCAAAGGCGATGAGCGCGCCGAGCAGCCCCATCTGGGCGGCAAACCCTGCCAGCGTACCGGCGGTGGCAACGATATCGCTCCAGCGCGCCATGAGTGCGCTCCAGAACCAGACAGCACTGCCCAGCAAGGTCAGCTGCATCAGCCAGTATATGCCGTCATGGCCGAGCGCCGCCGTATAGGGCGCGGGCGCGTGCCAGAACCAGAAGAGCACTGCGTGCACGATGGCGGCGGGGCCAAGCCATCCCGAAAGCTGCCGGGCACCCAGGCCATAAGCCAGCAGCGGCGCAAGCACCGCAACCAGTATGAGATGGTTCACCGCCCGCATGGAAAACAGAGCCACGCTCATCGCGCAGAGCGGGGTCACGAACAGGGCGAAGGCAAGCAGCCACGCGCTCAGCAGCGCCGGATTGCGCTTTCTCGCCTGTATACCACGCCGAACAGCCAGCGCGCCGCCTGCGGCAGCTAGGACAATCAGGGCCGCAATCAGCCACGGATCACCATTCCATGCCGACCAGAGGCCGTCCGGCCGGGCTGGCGGACCGCAATAGGCTGCTGACTGACCGCTCACCATAAGGGTCATACTGGCATGCCTGATGAATGTTGGGATAGGAGCATCCCGCCCTCCTGCCCGGTCTGCATACACTCAGATCAACCCGCGCCGCGCCCGATGGTTCCGGCCCTGCACGCAGCCAGGCCGGAACGATTACCGTCCAGACCTGTTTTCCGGGTGCCCGTCTCCTTGAGCCTCCGGCATGCCAGCAAGGAAGGAACGGCACCTTTCAGGGTTTCTTCACCGATAGATGGAGATCACATGTCTGTTTTTATTAAAATATTTGGAGTAGTGCTGGTTCTTGCCGGCCTCGCCCTGTCCTGGTCGCCTATACCTCTTGGTATCGTCCTTATCCCCATCGGGCTGGCGATGATCGTGGCGACATCGAAGACCGCGCGCAAATGGTTGCACCGGCGCCGGGAAAATAATCCCAAGTTTGATCGCTGGATGAAAAAGATGGAAGGCAAGGTGCCTGAACGGTTTTCCAAACCCCTACGGCGTACCGATGCGGACAGTGGCACCGGAAATGATAAAGGCTGAACGCTTTACCTCCCGCACATGACCGCGCATAACGGCGCTCAGACAATTGCGGGAGTTCAAGCCTGACCATGAAGCGCGTTCTTATTACCGGCACGGCGGGCTTTATCGGCTTTCATCTGGCGCGCCTGCTGCTGGAAGAGGGCCATCAGGTTCACGGCTATGACGCTCTGACCGATTATTACGACGTCACCCTGAAACAGGCCCGCCACCGCATTCTGGAAGGCATGCCGGGCTTCAGCAAAACCGAAGCCCTGCTGGAGGATGCGGATACACTGTTTCAGGCCGCGCGCGATTTTGCGCCCGACGTGATCGTCCACCTCGCCGCGCAGGCCGGGGTCCGCTACAGCCTTGAAAATCCGCGTGCCTATATCGAGGCCAATATTGTCGGCACGTTCAACGTGATGGAGATCGCGCGCGAGCTGAAAGTCTCCCACCTTCTCATGGCCTCCACCTCCTCGGCCTATGGCGCGAACGAGGAGATGCCATTTAAGGAAACCGACAAGGCCGACACGCCGCTGACCATGTATGCGGCGACCAAGAAGGCCAATGAGGTGATGGCCCATTCCTACGCCCATTTATGGGATCTGCCGACCACCATGTTCCGCTTCTTCACGGTCTACGGCCCGTGGATGCGCCCTGATCTGGCCCCGTTCAAGTTTGCCGATGCCATTCTCGCGGGCCGGCCGATCGACATCTACAATCATGGCGAGATGTACCGGGACTTCACCTACGTGGAGGATCTGGTGCGCGGCATCCGGCTTTTGATGGACGCCGTGCCGGTGCGCCCCGCCAGCAGTGCGGACATCGCGCCGGGCGACTCTCTTAGCCCCGCCGCACCCTTCCGCATCGTCAATATCGGCAACTCCAGCAAGGTGAAACTGGCGGACTTTGTCGATATTATCGAGGCAGAGCTCGGGGTGAAGGCGATCCGCAATTACATGGATATGCAGCCCGGCGATGTACCCGCCACCTGGGCCGATGCCAGCCTGTTACAGAGCCTGACCGGCTATCGCCCGCAGACCGAATTCCGCGATGGCATCGCCAAATTCGTCAGCTGGTTCCGCGAGTACTACGTTCGCTGAAGCGCGCGCAAATCCTCTTCGATCGCCCAGAGCCGGTCCTGACCCCAATGGGCGGGAAGATTGTTCACCCGGAAGCTGGGCACGCCCCACAGGCCCGCCTCCAGCATGGCGGCGCGATTACCTTCAGCCTTCTCCCGCCAGCTTTCATCCGCCAGTGCCGTATGCATCGCCGCTGCAGGGATACCTGCGCGCGCGCTGAGCTTTTCAAGCCCCTGATCGCTGCCAGCATCGATGCCTTCTGCAAACACGCCGCGCAGGAAGGAATAGAGGAAGTCGGCCCCCTTGCCCTGATCCATGGCGGCAAACAGCACGGCAAGGCCGCGTTCAACCGGCGCCCCCACCGGATCAGACACCTTGCCGAAAGGCAGACCGAGGCGTTCTGCCTCCCGCTTGGTATCGCGCATGATGTAGAGACGTTTTGCCAGTGGCACAGGCAATCCGCGCATCACCATGGGCAGGACAGGGCGCAGGCGCAGCTCCGCCCCCGTCACATCCGCCAACGCTCTCAGGCGCGGTATCGCAATATAGGTATAGGGACTGCGCAAGGACACGAACGCCTCGATCACCGTCCCGGCAGGCGCTTTTCGCGCCTCCAGACGCACCTCGCGCCTTTCGGTGAAGCGCACCCCGCCGGGACGTATCCGGGCCAGCCGGTCTTCGAGATAGGGCAGGCGGTCGAGCCCCCAATACCACTCACCCTCAAATTGGAACATGCCGCCCAGATAATGCCCGCGCCGCGCCCCCGCCCCACGCGCCAATGCCGCGCGGGCATCGCTGTCGGACAACGGAATGGCAGACGCCTTGCCGGTCCTGAAGCCACGCTCAATGGCGCTGGAAATGGCGGAGAATACGGTCGCGTCACGGATCCCCGCCAGCGCCGCCTGCGCGCGCGACAGCAATTCGGCTGACGGCGCCGAGGTGAAACTTGCCTCCATCCCCAGCCCTTCGGCCAGTGTGCGCGCATCGCGCAGGGACCAGCCCGCCAGACGTTGCGCATCGGGCGCGGCAGCGGTGTCCGGCGGCGGGACGATATAGGGGATCACTCTTGCCCCCCAGACGGCCTCCAGATGCGGCAGGGCGCGCGCGGCGAGCGCCGAGTAGGGATCGTCCACCTCATGGAAATAGCGCACCACAGGCCGCGAGAGATTGAGCCGCCGCCGCACCGCGGCCAGGCCGCGCCGGGCTGAGCGCAGTGTTGAGCTGGTCACGATCTGCGGGACCAGCGTTTTCATGGCTTTACCAGCTCCTGCCCGGCCTTTTGCAGCTTGGAGAGGTCTGGAAGGGGCGGAATGGAAAGGCCCTTCAGGACCGCCGGGCGCTGTTCCAGCCGCGCTTTCCAGTCCAGCAGATGGTCAAACCCGTCCAGTGGCACACCGGCCCAGAAATGCCCAAACACCCAAGGGAAGCAGGCAATGTCGGCGATGGAGTATTCATCGCCCGCCAGATAGGGCGCCTCGGCGAGGCGCGTATTCATCACCTCGTAATGGCGGCGCGTCTCGCCCTGATAGCGTTCAATGGCGAGGGGGATTTTCTCCGGCAGATAGCGGAAGAAGACATTTGCCTGCCCCTGCATCGGCCCCAGCCCGCCTACCTGCCAGAACAGCCACTGGATGGCGCGCGAGCGGCCTTCGGCGTCCTGAGGCAGGAGTTTGCCGGTCTTTTCGGCCAGATGCATCAGGATAGCGCCGGATTCAAATATCGCCCGCCCGCCCTCGTCGTGGTCGACCAGCGCCGGGATGCGGCCATTGGGATTGATCTTCAGATAGTCCGGCGCTTTCTGCTCGCCCTTTAGAAGCTGCAGCACATGCACCTGATAGGGCAGGCCCAGCTCCTCCAGCGCGATGGAGATTTTCCAGCCATTGGGCGTCGGCGCGGTGTAAAGCTCCAGCATGGCCTAATCCTCGTAAGCGGCCAGAAGGCCGTGATCGCCCAGCAGTTCACGCACGTGTCCGCGATCCGTTTCGCGAAGGGCATCAATCGCGGCCTTGGTGGCAAGGCGGGTGTCCTCCACCGGCTTGCGGGTCATCATCCGCACTTCCTGCCCGCTGGAGATCGTGAAGTACGAGGACTTCTCACCGGCTTTCAGCGCCGCCCGGTTGGCGATCATGTAGGGCACGAAACCGCCGGCCATCAGGCTGAAAAGACCGGACATGCCGTCTGGCAGCGCATCACCGGCGAGCCAGCCTTCGCCCTCGTCCTGGCGCTCCCAGACTTTATCCGTCCAGTCCAGCATGGCGGGAGCCGCGTTAGCCACGAAATTGCGCGCGTAATCATCGGCGGCAAAATGCGCCTTCATGGCGCCGAGCAGGCCCAGATCGGCCATGGAGAGGCGTTGGCCAAACAGGCCGCCATCCTTGCCGACAAGCCCTGCACATTGCTGCAGGAAGCCCGCAAACTCGGCGCGCAGATCCTCCTGATACTCCGGCCCCGCGCCCATTACGGTCATCGCCTTGCGGCCCCAGGGCTGGATGAAGGCAGCTGTGGCGGCGACCTGCGCTTCCTCCTGCTCCGTCAGTGGACGCTCATGCGTGCCGCCACCCATATCCATGGCGATCTTGCGCGCGCAGATGGCCGCATCCTCATCATCGATCCAGCGCAGGTGCAGCGCGGCACGCGTGAACCATTCATCGATCCAGTCATCCATGAGGCGGCAGGCGATGTGTTGCACGGGGTTTGCCGGGATGACCGGATGGGCGGGAAAGCGCGCGTGCAAGAGCTCGATAATGTAGGTGGAATCGTGGATCACCCACCCTTCAGGCGTTTCCACGACCGGGATCAGATGCGTGCCGGAGCGCGCTTCCAGCCGGGCGCTGACATCGGGCGATTTCGGCCGCGCTGCATGGGGAATGCGCATATAGCGCAGCGCCGCTTCCACCTTGCGGGTGAAGTAGGACGGGTCGGCTCCGTAGACGATATACTCACCCGGCATCATGGCATTTCACTCCCTGAATATTTTTATGCGCGGCGCAGCGCGCCGTGCTTGAGTACGGCAATCAGCGTGTCCGCATAGCGTTCTGCCGTATCCGGATCCGACAATTCCATACCTGCCAGCGCGCGCGCATTGGCGCTCTGCGCAAACGGGCCAATGGCCGCATTGGTCGACAGCATGAAGAGGAAATGCGGGTCAAAGGCGTGCGCGCGCCCTGCCTCTCTTAGCTGGAAGAAGGGCTCCAGCGTGAAAGTATAGGCCGGGCGCAAATGCTGCTCGACCAGCCTCTCATAGCGTTCCCCGCCCGCCAACCCTGCCTGCATGACAAAGGCCGCCAGCCAAGGGATGCGCGAGGCCGTCAGCACGGTGGCGCGCACCTGCGCCTCCATGCGGGCGCGCGGGTTATTCATATCCACCTTTGCCAGCGCCTGCAGCATCGCGTCATTCATCTGGCCAAACAGGTCTGCCGCCGCCGCATCCCACAGATCATCCTTGCTGCCGAAGAAATGCCGGATCACGGCGTGGGCGAGCCCGGCATCGGCCGCGATATCGCGAAGCGAAGCGCCCTCGAAACCGTGACGGGCAAAGCGGGCCGCCGCCGCATCGAGAATCCGGCGGCGCTGCTCATCCGGCGCAATCTTGGCCGGACGGCCCGGACGGGCAGGCGTTGCGGACGGATTTGCAGGCAGGTCAGGCATCGCGTTTCAGATTCCGTTGGACAGGAGCCGCTAATATTTTTACAACTGTATATTAATGAGCTTGCACGACGAGGCAAGCCTGTAAAACGGGGAGGCGGTATCCATGCCCAACAGCACTCCTGGCCGGGTCATACTGGCCGCAGGCGCGGCGCTTGCCGTGCTGGCTGCGGCAGGCTTCTGGGCGTTCGACCGCTATTTCATCTATCTGCCAGGTCTGGTGCAGGACATCCGCAACCCGATAGGCCCCAATCGGGCAGTGGACTGGCAGCGCGGACCAGATACGGCTCCTGAGGGTGAGCGCGCGCCCAATATCATTCTCATCGTTGCCGATGATCTGGGCTGGAATGACATCACCCTGCATGGCGGGGTGGCGGGCGGGACGGTGCCGACACCCAATATCGACCGCATCGCGCGGGCGGGCGTGCAGCTGACCAATGCCTATGCCGCCAGCGGCACATGCGCACCGTCACGCGCAGCGCTGATGACCGGACGCTATCCCGCCCGCACCGGCTTTGAGTTTACCCCCACCCCGCCCGGCATGACGCAAGTGATCCGCCATGTTGAGCGCGGCCAGACAGAGCGCCGCCCCTTCCTGGTGCGCGAGGCGGGCCGGGAAATGCCGGAATTTGCCGATATGGGTCTGCCGGCCGGGGAGGTGACCATAGCCGAAATGCTGTCCGGCGCGGGCTATCACACAATGCATATCGGCAAATGGCATCTGGGCAATACGAACGGGTCCGACCCGCTGGGGCAGGGCTTTGATGAAAGCCTGGAGCTGGCCGGCCTCCTCTACGCGCCAGCCGGTTCGCCGGACGTTGTCGAGGCCCGGCAGGATTTCGATCCCATAGATCAGGTTTACTGGGCCATTGGCCGGGCCGCCGTGACGCACAACAACTCGGCGCGCTTCGCGCCGGACGGCTATCTGACCGACTATTTCACCCGCGAGGCGGTGGAGGCCATCGAGGCCAACCGCAACCGGCCCTTCTTCCTCTATCTGGCGCACTGGGCGCCCCACTCGCCCCTGCAGGCCACGCGTGAGGATTATGACGCCCTCGCCCATATCGAGGATCACCCCTTGCGGGTCTATGCCGCCATGATCCGCGCGCTGGACCGGGGCATTGGCGAGGTGCTGGACGCGCTGGAAGCCAATGGTATCGCCGATAACACCATCATCGCCTTCACCTCCGATAATGGCGGCGCGCACTATATCGGCCTGCCGGACATCAACGCGCCCTATCGGGGCTGGAAGGCGACCTTCTTTGGCGGCGGCATCCGCGTGCCCACCTTCGTCAGCTGGCCGGGCGTTATCGAACCCGGCACCGAAATGTCGGGCCTTGCCCAGCATATCGACTTCGCGCCGACGCTGGCCAGCTTTGGCGGCGCTGCCATCCCTTCAGACCGGATAATCGACGGGGTGGACCTGACCCCCTTCCTGACCGGCGAGGCAGAAGGCGAGCCGCGCGAGACGCTGTTCTGGCGCAGCGGCCATTATGAAGCGGTGATCCACCGGGGCTGGAAGCTGCAACGCACACAGCGCCCTGAACGCGTCTGGCTGTTCGACCTTTCCAATGACCCCGAAGAGCGCAACGACCTCTCCGCCGCCGAGCCGCAGCGCGTGGCCGCGCTGGCCGCTCTTCTGGATGAGCACGCACAAGGCCTCGCCGAGCCGTTATGGCCTTCGATTGCAGAAATGCCTGTCAGTATCGACCAGCCACTCGGCCGGGCCGAGAGCGAGGATGACGAGTATGTCTACTGGCCCAATTAAACGCGTCCTTGCCGCACTGTGCCTTGCGGGTGCGCTCAGCACACCAGCATCCGGCGATGAGCGGCCCAACATATTGCTCGTTATTCTCGACGATATAGGATTTACCGATCTGGGCGCCTATGGCAGCGAGATAGCAACACCCAATATGGACGCGCTGGCGGCGCGTGGCGCGCAGTTCACCAATTTTCACGTTGCGCCCACCTGTGCGCCGACGCGTGCCATGCTGTTGACCGGCGCAGACAGTCACCGTACCGGCATCCCCACCCTCGAACACATGGTCATCCCCGAGTATCAGGGCCAGTTCGGCCATGAGGGCGAGCTCAATACCGCTGTTGCCACCATCGCCGAGCATTTGCAGGCGTCAGGCTATCAGGCCTTCATCACCGGCAAATGGCATCTGGGACGTTCCCCCACCGCCCTGCCCGCCGCACGCGGCTTTGACCGCAGCTTCATCCTGGACTCCTCCGGCGCCGATAACTGGGAGCACCGCACCTATCTGCCCCACTATACCCGCGCCGAATGGTGGGAGGATTTCGAGCCCGTGCTTGAATTTACCCACGAGCACTATTCGTCGGAGTTTCTCACCAACCGGCTGATTGACTATATCGGCGAAGGCGACCCGGACCGGCCTTTCCTGGCCGTGCTATCCCTGCAGGCCAACCACATACCCCTGCAGGCGCCGCGCGAATTCACCGAGCGCTATGCGGGCCGCTATGATGCGGGCTGGGACGTGCTGCGCGAGGAACGCCGCCGCGCCGCCATCGCGTTGGGGCTGGTCCCTGAAAGTACGCAGCTGGCGGAGCAACCGCCGGCCTTGCGCGATTGGGGCAGCCTCTCCCGGCGCGAGCGCGAGTTTGCCATTGCCAGCCGCGAAGTAGCCGCCGGCATGCTGGAAGCGGCAGACCATCATGTCGGACGGCTTCTGTACTGGCTGGAGGCGCAAGGCCAGCTGGAGAACACGCTGGTCATCGTGCTGTCTGACAATGGCCCGGAATATAATCACCCCACCGATAACCGCGCCTTTGCCATGTGGCTGGCCGTGCAGGGCTATTCACGCAACCCGGGAAATCTCGGCGAACAGGGCACCTACGCCTTTATCGGCCCGGAATGGGCGACCGCCTCTGCCTCACCGCTCTCCTTGTTCAAGTTTCACGCAGGCGAAGGCGGCGTACGCGTGCCCCTCATCGTCGCAGGGCCGGGGGTTGAGACCCTTGGCCTTGTCTCCGGCTTCAGCTTTGTCACCGACATCGCCCCGACCCTGCTGGACATGGCAGGCGCCCGTCCGCTTGTCGGACGCGAACCGATAACCGGACGCTCGCTCATGCCAGTGCTGACCGGGCAGTCGGACACGGTCTACGGGCCGGACGATGCCGTGGGCCTTGAAATGTCGGGCATGTCGGCCCTCTGGCGCGGCGACTGGAAGCTGGCACGCAGCATGCCGCCTTTCGGCGACGAGCAGTGGCGGCTGTTCAACCTGGCCACTGATCCGGGCGAAGCCCACGATCTTGCGGCCTCAGAGCCGGAAATTCTGGCATCCATGATGGAGGCCTATGCCGCCTATGAGGCACGTGTGGGCGTAATCCCGGTGCCAGAGGGCTTCAATGCCGCCGAACGCATCGCGGCGCTGGGCTGGAAAGCCTTCCTCGACCAGCACGGGCTGATGCTCGCCGGTATCGGCCTTCTTTTCGTGATGCTATTGGGGGGCGGGGTAATCCTCGTAGTACGCCGCCAGCGCTGATCAGTCCGGCGCTGGTCCACGCCAGATCGTGCGGAAGCCCAGATGCTCGGTGGAAAAGCGCTCATCGCCCGGCTGGCGCGCCGCCGGACGGTAGCGATGGCAATAGCTGTCCGAGCACAGGAATGACCCGCCCTTGATGACGCGGAAGCCCGGCTGCTCCCATTCGTCCTGCGTCCATTCCCAGACATTGCCCGCCATGTCGTAGAGCCCGTACCCGTTGGGCGCATAGCAGCCCACGGGGGCAAGACCGGCGTGACCGTCCGCGCCGCTGTCCTGCACCGGAAACGCGCCCTGCCAGTGATTGGCCATATAGGCCCCGTCCGGGCGCATCTCGTCGCCCCAGACATAAGGCGCACCATCAATGCCGCCGCGCGCGGCATGCTCCCATTCGGCTTCGCCGGGCAGATCATGGCCGCGCCAGCGCGCATAGGCCAGCGCATCCTCGTAGGCGATCTGGACCACGGGCCAGCTATCGCGGCCCTCAATCGTGCTGGAGCGCCCCTGTGGCTGCCGCCAGCTCGCGCGCGGATCAAACCGCCACCAGGTGCGGATATCCGACCAGTCGCGCACCTGCACGCCGGGGCCAAACACGCCGCCCCCGCCCGCATCCGGGCCTTCGCGCTCAGCCAGCGTCACATAGCCCGTCGCCTCCACGAAGGCGGCGAACTCGCCATTGGTGACCTCGTGAATGCCGATCCAGAAGCCGTCCACGTCCGCGGTGCGCACCGGGCGCTCTTCAGGGAAGAAGTCCTCCGATCCCAGCTGGACTGTGCCGGCCGGCACCCAGACCATGCCCGATGCCAGCGCGGCGGGGTCCGGAAGCGTCACAGGCAGGCAGGCCTCGATAGCCGGTTCATCGCTGCAAGCGGCAAGGCTCGCCATCCCGGACAGCACCACCGCCAGACCCAGCCCCTTGTTCTTCATCCGGAAAATTCCCCCAACACCCGCCAACCCGACTTGCGAGCCAATCGCAATCCATAAAGAAATTCTCTACTTCGCGCGTGCAGCATAAACCCGGACTATACCGCCAATCAGGATAATCGATTTAATTTCGCACGCCCCGCTTGATAGAGATAGCCTACCGGGCGCTGGGCACGCCCTCATGCACGTTGCGCGTCTGCCCCTCAAGACACGCCACCACGATGGGAGATTTTCACATGGACGGAAACGAAGCGAAGATGGCGGGCAAATGCCCCGTCATGCACGGCAGCATTACCGCCAGGAGCAGCTCGGTTACCTCGTGGTGGCCGGAAGCACTCAATTTCGACATCCTGCATCAGCACGACACCAAAACCAATCCGCTTGGGAAAGGCTTCAACTATCGCGAGGAACTCAAAAAGCTCGACGTCGAAGCCCTGAAGAAAGATCTGCATGCCCTCATGACGGACAGCCAGGACTGGTGGCCAGCCGACTGGGGCCATTATGGCGGACTGATGGTGCGCATGGCCTGGCACGCAGCCGGCTCCTATCGCATGTCGGATGGCCGCGGCGGCGGGGGTACCGGCAATCAGCGCTTTGCCCCGCTGAATTCCTGGCCGGATAATGTCAGCCTGGACAAGGCCCGCCGCCTGCTCTGGCCGATCAAGAAGAAGTACGGCAACAAGATCAGCTGGGCGGACCTGATGATCCTGGCCGGCAATATCGCCTATGAATCCATGGGGCTGAAAACCTTCGGCTTCGCTTTCGGCCGCGAGGATATCTGGCACCCCGAGAATGACATCAACTGGGGCTCGGAAACCGAATGGCTGGCCAAGCAACGCTATGAAAGCGACGATGAAACCTCCCTGCACAAGACGCTCGCCGCCGTGCAGATGGGCCTCATCTACGTCAATCCGGAAGGGGTGAACGGCAAGCCGGACCCGATGAAGACCGCGCAGGCGGTCCGCGTCACCTTCGAGCGTATGGCGATGGATGACGAGGAAACCGCCGCCCTTACCGCCGGTGGCCACACCGTCGGCAAGGCCCACGGCAATGGTGACGCATCGACGATTGGCCCGGACCCGGAAGCTGTCGGCGTTGAGGCGCAAGGCTTTGGCTGGGCCAATGCCGGCGGCACGGGCTTTGGCCGCGACACCATCACCAGCGGCATTGAAGGCGCCTGGACGACCCATCCGACCAAGTTCGACATGGGCTATTTCGACATGCTGCTCGACCATGAGTGGGAGCTGACCAAGAGCCCGGCCGGCGCATGGCAGTGGAAGCCGGTCGAGATCGCAGAAGAGGACATGCCGGTGGATGTGGAGGACCCGTCCGTCCGCACCATGCCGATGATGACCGATGCGGACATGGCGATGAAGGTGGACCCCACCTACCGCAAGATCATCGAGAAGTTCCGCGCCGATCCGGAATACTTCCGCGACACCTTCGCCCGCGCCTGGTTCAAGCTGACCCACCGCGATATGGGCCCGAAAGTGCGCTATATCGGTCCGGACGTGCCGCAAGAGGACCTGATCTGGCAGGATCCCATCCCGGCCGGCCCGACCGGCTATGATGTGAAGGCCGTGAAGGCGAAGATCGCCGCCAGCGGGCTTTCTATCGCCGAAATGGTCTCCACCGCCTGGGACAGTGCCCGCACCTATCGCGGCTCTGACATGCGCGGCGGCGCCAATGGCGCGCGCATCCGCCTTGCCCCCCAGAAAGACTGGGAAGGCAATGAGCCAGGGCGTCTGGCCAAGGTTCTCTCGGTGCTCGAACCGATCGCGAAGGAAACCGGTGCCAGCCTTGCAGACGTGATCGTGCTGGCCGGCAATGTCGGCATCGAGCAGGCGGCCAAGGCGGCAGGCGTCAGCATCGAAGTGCCCTTCGCACCGGGCCGCGGCGATGCCTCGGCTGAGCAGACTGACGCCAAGAGCTTTGAACCGCTCGAACCCATCCATGACGGCTTCCGCAACTGGCTGAAGGGCAAGTTTGACACCAAGCCGATGGAATTGCTGATCGACCGCAGTCAGCTCATGGGCCTGACTGCCCCTGAAATGACCGTGCTCGTGGGCGGTATGCGCGTGCTCGGCACCAATCATGGCGGCACTAGCCACGGCGTATTCACCGACCGGCCCGGACAGCTGACCAATGACTTCTTCGCTCATCTGGTCGACATGTCGAACCGCTGGGAGAAGAAGGGGGATGGCAGCTATGCGGTGATCGACCGCAAGACGGGCAAGGAAAAGTTCTCCGCTACCGAGGTCGACCTGACCTTCGGTTCGAACTCGATCCTTCGCGCCTATGCGGAAGTCTACGCTCAGGACGACAGCAAGGAGAAGTTCGTCAAAGACTTCGTGGCGGCCTGGACCAAGGTGATGAACGCCGACAGGTTTGATCTGGCCGCTTAAGAGAGCCAGATCTGACTGAACACCAGCGCCCGGATGCTTCCCGCATCCGGGCGTTTCTTTTTCCCGCTCCAAGGCTTGATCCCTGCCAAGGCTCCGATAGCGTCACCGGCAAAGGCGCGGTTTAAAAAAGCGCCCATCCATCAGGGAGCCGGTATCCATGACATTTCCGAAAAAGGGCCGCGCGGCCGACGCGCTTCTGGCTGAACTCGAAGCGCGCAAGGCCAATGATGTGCGCTGGCAGGAGGGGCGCGTATTTGCCTATATCTACGACGCTGGCGCCGAGGCCATGGATGTCGTGAAGAAGGCCTATTCGGCCTTCCTGACCGAGAACGGTATCGACCCGACCTCCTTCCCCTCCGCGCTGGAGCTGGAGCGCGACGTCATCGCCATGGCGCTGGACCTGCAGAACGCGCCGCCCGGCGCCAAGGGCAGCTTCACCACGGGCGGTACCGAAAGCATCCTCCTGTCGGTGAAAACCGCGCGAGACCATGCCCGCGCGACGAAACCCCACATCACCGCGCCCGAACTTGTCCTGCCCGAAACCGCGCATCCGGCCTTCTTCAAGGCGTGCGCCTATTTCGACGTGAAACCGGTCATCACCCCGGTCGACCCGGAGAGCTTCACCGCCCTGCCCGAAGCCATGGAGAAGGCGATCACAGACCAGACGATAATGCTGGTGGGGTCAGCGCCCTCCTATGCGCATGGCGTGATCGACCCGATTGCCGCCATCGGTCAGGTGGCGCTGGAAGCCGGCGTGCTTTTCCATGCCGATTGCTGTGTCGGCGGCATGTATCTGCCCTTCATCCGCAAGCTGGGCGCGGATGTAGAGGCCTTCGATCTCTCCACGCCCGGGGTCACCCAGATGTCGCTGGACTTCCATAAATGGGGCTATGCCGCCAAGGGCGCATCCAGCGTGCTCTATGCAAATGGCGAGCTTCGCAAATACCAGATTTTCGCCTGGTCGGGCTGGACCGGCTATACAATCGTCAATCCCACCATCCAGTCGGGCCGCTCTGCCGGACCCATTGCGGGTGCTTGGGCCGCGCTCAACTTCATCGGCGAGGATGGCTATCTGCGCCTTGCCAGGGTGACGCAGGAAGCCTCAGCCAAAATGTGCGCGGCTATCCGTGAGATCGAGGGTCTGAAACTGCTGGGTAATCCGCCCGGCAATCTTCTGGCTTTTGCCGCCGAAGGGTTTGACATATTTGCGCTGGCCGATGCGATGAAGGCCAAGGGCTGGTTCCTGCAGGCCCAGTTCGGGCACGGACCCTCTCCGGCCAATCTGCACGTCTCCATCGGCCCGGCAAACGCCCCCAATGTCGATGCCATGCTGGATGATCTGCGCGCAGAGACCGCGCGCTTGCGTGCCGACCCGCAATACCGCGTCGCCACGCCTTCTGCCGACGAGATCGCCGCCATCACGGCGATGGAACCTGCTGACCTTCTGGACGCCATGGAGAGCATGTTCACCGGCGGCACGGGCGGCATGCCGGACGAGATGCGGCCCATCAACACGCTGATGGATGCCATGCCATTTGAGGCCCGCGACCGGATATTGAAGGAATATATCAACCGGCTTTACGCCAAGCCTGCGGGCGCCGCAGCGGATACATGACGCAGCGCAGCATCTCCGCTAGCCTGCCTTCCTGATCGCAGCAAAAGACACCCCCATGACCAGCAACCCGGACTACCCTGATACGCGCTTGCCCGGCACACCCGGCGCGCTCGCCGCCTACTGCCTTGACGCGCTCAAAGGCGGCTGGGGTGAGGACTGGGATACACCTCTGAAGAACGCGGTGGGCGACCTTGCCAACGAGATATTCTCTGGCCTGCATCGCGGCGCGGTGTCGGTCGAAGGGCTGGGTGCGCTCGTGCGCGAACTGGCAGACCAGGGCCTGACGGGCCGTGCAGACGCCTTGCGGGCGCTGCACGCTCACGGATTGTCAGGTGCGGCGCTGGAGGCGCTCAAGGCGCGTCTGGACACGCTGGCAGCCCAGGGCTTTGATGCCTATGCGGACGCCGTGACCCGGCGCAAGGCCGGTATCGTATTTACCGCCCACCCGACCTTTGCGCTGTCAAAAGCCATGCGGCTGGCCCTCGCCAACGCGGCGGTTGATGGCGCGCCGGTCAATCCCGAGCGGCTGGAGCACGGTCCGGACAGTGACATCTCGCTTGTCAGCGAACATGGCGAGGTGAAAGAGGCAATCTCCCGCGCACGCGGCGCGCTGGCGCAGCTCGATGCGCTGATCCTGGCCACCGCCCGCCGCCATTTCCCGGATCGCTGGCATACGCTCAAGCCCGACCTCATCTCGCTGGCCAGCTGGGTCGGCTATGATCTTGACGGCCGCACCGATATTCACTGGGGCCGCTCGATCGCCTTCCGTCTGGAGGAGAAGGCCATCCAGCTGGAGCGTTATGCCGCCCTGGCCGCCGAGGCCGGTGCGGGTGACGTAGCCGCCCGCCTGCAGCGCGCTGGCGCGCTGACGCGCGAGCATGCGGCGCTTTTCGAGGGCAATCTGGATAATCCCGCCACAGTCGTCCACGCAGCCAACGCGCTGACAGCGCCGCATACCGACAGGCTGGTGTCGCTCACGGCGCTGATTGCAGAGCTTGGCGAGGCCATTGAAGGCGCATCAGACGAGAACAAGCCAGCCCTTGCGGCCCTGCGCGCCGAAATGGCATCAGCGGGCCTTGGCGCAGCCCATATCCATCTGCGCATCAATGCAGCCCAGCTGAAAAGCGCGGTGCGGGCCGATCTGGGCCTTGAAGAGGATGAGGAGGATTTCGGCCGCCTCGCCCTCGCCCGCGCTGCAGAACGCGCGCAGAGCGCGGAGCTGCACGCGGTCAGCTTTGCCTCCGTCTTCCTGGAGCAGATGACAGCACGCCGCCAGTTCATGATGTGCGCGCAATTCCTCAAGCATATCGACGCCGACACGCCTATCCGCTTCCTGCTGGCCGAATGTGAGACGCCCGCCACCGTCATGGGCGCAGTCTATCTGGCGCGGCTCTACGGCGTCGCAGACAAGGTGGACATCTCACCCCTCTTCGAGACACCCGACGCGCGGGCGCGGGGCGGACGCCTGATGGACCGGCTTATCAGCGAGCCGGCCTATCGTGACTATGTTCAGACGCGCGGGCGACTATCCATCCAGCTCGGCTTTTCCGATGCAGGCCGGTTCATGGGACAGGCGGGCGCAGAGCTGGCCATTGAACGCCTGCACATACTCGTCGCCCGGGCACTGGCGCGCCACGGCGTGAAGAATATCGAGATCGTCGTCTTCAACACGCACGGCGAGTCCATGGGACGCGGCGCCCATCCGGGTAGCCTGATCCAGCGGCTGGACCATTTGCTGACACCATGGGCGCGCTCACGCTTCAAAGCCGCAGGCGTGCCGCTGGTCCATGAGACCAGCTATCAGGGCGGGGACGGGTTTCTCCATTTCGCCCGGCAGGAACTGGCAGACTCCGTTGTCCTGCAGACGGCCCTCCACGCGCTGGACATTCCAGACGGCAACAAGGCCGACCCGTTCTATGCCGAGATCGACTACACATGGGACATCTACCGGGCGCTGAAAAGCTGGCAGGAAGACCTGTTCGCCAATACCGACTACCGCAACGCAATCACGGCGTTCGCCCCGAACATGCTGGTCAAGTCCGGCTCGCGCAAAGCCAAGCGGCCCGGCGCGCCGGGACAGGCGCTCGATCTCTCCATGCTGCGCGCCATTCCCCACAATGCCGCCCTGCAACAGCTCGCCATCCCTGTGAATGTGTCTGGCGGGATCGGGGCATCCACCCAGTCCGAACCCGAACGCATGGCTGATCTCATCACGCGCTCACCGCGCATGGCCAACCTGATCGCCATGGTGATGCGCGCGCGTACCCTGACCAGCCTCAGCGCGCTGCGCGGCTATGCGCGCCTGTTTGATGCCAGCGAATGGACAGGCCGCGCCGCCTGGGCGCGCTCGCCCGCCATGCAACGTGCGTTTCTGGATCTTGCCGGGCGGCTGGCAGATCAGTCGCGCCACACCGCTTTGGTGCGGCTGGCCAATCATCTCTCTGCCGATCTGATGAAGTTTGACCAGCTGATCGCCGGACATGACTGGCGCGAGGATCCCGACCGTTATGCGGTCGAGGCGCTGCACGCCGTGCGGCAGGCGCTGATCATGCAGGCTTTCCTCATCATATCGCGCCTGCCGGGCTTCTCGCCGCGCCACGACCTCACGCGCGCAGACCTGATCGATCTGGTGCTGGCCTTGCGTATTCCCGAAGCCGTTGCGGCGCTGGACGAGATATTCCCCGAAGCCAGCGAGGCACTCAGCGCGCTTGACGCCATTGAGGAGCCGAGCACGACCGATTCACCGGCTTTGCGGGGCTATCCCGAGATTCAGGCGCGTATCATTCGTCCGCTGGAGCAGCTCTACCCCCTGATGACGCAAGTGAGCGTGGCCATCAGCCATTATCACCGCGCCATCGGGTAGGCGGCTGGAAGTCCTACCGCCCCTCGGTTTCGATACGCAGGGTCTCGTCGCCGATATTGATTTCCATCGTGTTGGTCCGGCTATCGCGCCACATCGCATAGCCGACCGCGCCGATGACAATCAGCAAAACCGCTACGCCTGCATAAACCAGCTTCTGGTTGGAACGCATGATCAAACTCCCTTTTCCGCCCCGCCACTCAGGAGCGCGAAAGGAGAAACGTCCGCACTGTCCGCCGGTTCCATAGCCGCAGACAGGTGAAGGGCCGGAGTGGTGGCTCCGGCCCTTCCCTCCTCAACGCAAGACCGGAAGCCCTACCAGCCCCAGCTCACGCCCGCCCGGCCAGAAACCTGGCCTGTGCGGAAGCCGGTCCCGACACCGACATTGAGGAAGACATTCTCCCGGTAGCGGCCGATCGCGCCGAAGCCGACAGCGCCCGAACTGCTGTAGTGACCGTAATTGGCCGAGAAAGCGAAGGTCTGGCCCGGCTGCAGGATCGTTGCGCCGCTGAGCGCCATCGCCATGGCGATACCGTCGGAGTGCTGACGCAGCTGATCACTTTGTGCCATGACGCTGGTCTCCAGCCCGTCTACCCGGTCAAACCAGGGCTGGAAGTCCATCGTCGCCAGATTACCGGCAGCATCCGAGGTGACCATATAGGTCTGGCCCGATTGCGCCGCACGGCTGGCCGCCGAGTTGATGCCCGCCAGCGTGTAGGTGTTGCTGGCCGTCCCGATCACCACCTGATTGTCGCGCGTGGTCTCCGCGCCCGATCCGATGGCAATGGCGTTCGCATTCGTTGCCTGCGCATTGACGCCGATGGCAATCGAGCCTGATCCGGTCTGTGCCGGGCTCATATCCCCCGCAGATGCCAAGCCTGCGCCGCCCGCATCCTGGGAGCCAGCCTGCGCGCCCGAACCAATAGCGATATCATTGCCCGAACTCGTCTGGCCGCCCTGCACACCGCCCGTTTGCAGATCGGCGAGCTGGCTGGACGCTTGCTGAAGCGCCTCCATCTGCGCCTGCATCTGGGCCTGAAGGGCCTCGATCTGTGCCTGCAGCGCTGCCACTTGAGCCGACGTGTCGCCCGATGGCGGTGCGGCATCCTTGATCGCCTGTATCTCGGTCGCGTTCTCCGTGACCTTGCCATCCAGCGCTGCGAACGCGCTGCCGACATCACCAAAACTCGTGCCCTGAATAATATAGGTTGGGTGAGTGAACGCACCGGCAGCATAGGCCGCCCCGCCGCCGAAGAAGCTGGCGATATCGCTTCCGAAGACTGACATGTCAAAGCCCGCTCCACCAGTTGCAGCATTGAGCTGGGCCACGGTCACGGCGTCGGTATCAGCAATGCCGTCGGCAACGTTCACCAGACGGCGCTGCTGGCCGGCATTACCGAACGACACCGTCCAGTCCTGAGCAGCGACAGAGCCTGCACCCAGAGCCACCGATCCGACGCCGTCGGCCGCGGAGTGCGTTCCCAGAGCCAGAGCGAGGTCGTTCGAGGCCCAGGCAAAATCGCCGACAGCGATCGCACCAGTTTCTGATGCATCCGCCCTGCGGCCAATCGCCAGCGAGCTCGCACCACTGGCCGATGCTGCGCCCCCGAGCGCAATTGCGTCCTGACCTGTAGCGCTCGCCGCGCCCTCAGCGAAAGGATCATTCACGGCGAGATAGTCGAGCATCGCGTTCGCCGCTGCCAGATTGGCAATCTCGTCCCCGAGAACCCCGAGCTGACCGATTGTGGCCGCGTCACTGTCATCGACACCATCAGCGACATTCACCAGACGGCGCCGGTCGCGGGAATCGCCGAAGGACACTGTCCAGTCTTCGTTGGCCACCGAGCCCGCACCGATAGCGACCGACCCCGTGCCGTTGGCGATCGAACCAGCACCAAAGGCGGACGCGAATTCGTTCAACGCCCGCGCGGACTGCCCGATAGCCACCGAGCTGGCGCTCCCTGTGAAAGCCGAAGCGCCCATGGCCAGCGATCCGGAACCCGCCGCATGCGCTTCGCGGCCCAAAGCAAATGAGGACTCGCCGCTCGCGGAGGAATCATGACCCAGCGCGATTGCGTCATTGGCTGAGGCTTTGGCTTCATACCCCACCGCGATGGCGCGGGCGCTAATCGCATCAGCGCCTGAGCCGAGCGCTGTGGCACCCACCGCCTCAGCCACAGCACCTGAACCCACGGCCGTGGCAAAATTCGCCTCCGCGTCACTGTCAGCACCTACCGCCGTCGCGCCCAAACCGATGGCATGCGCCTCCATGCCAAGAGCTGCGGCGCCATAGCCGTTGGCAAACGCCAGTGCGCCAAACGCGCTGGCGCCCTCGCCGACAGCCTCCGCTTCGGCACCGACAACCGTACCGCCTTCATTCTGCGAAAAAGCCCAATGGCCAATGGCGATGCTGTTGAGTCCGCTGGCATTGGCGGTTGTGCCGATAGCGGTGGACGACCCGCCAGTTGCATTGGCGGCAGCCCCCAGAGCAATAGCGGCCTCGCCATCGGCCACGGCGCCAAGGCCGTGCGCAATGGACGCGTCTCCATTGGCCTGGCTCCACGCGCCCAGAGCCAGAGAGCCTTCGCCTTGCGCAGACGACCTCGTTCCGAGAGCCGTCGAACTGTCGCCAGACGCCGTGGCCGTATTGCCTACGGCAACAGCGCTGTCCGCGCTGGCATTGGCCTGGGCACCCACGGAAACCGCGCCTTCACCACTCACCTCAGCCTCGAAGCCCAGCGCGACGCCCCAATCCGCCGTGGCCAGGCTCAGCGTGCCAATCGCAATCGCGCCTTCATTCTGCGATTCGGAAAACGCACCGACAGCCAGCCCGCCAAGCGCCGTTGCACGCGCATTAATGCCAAGGGCGGCAGAAGAGGCCCCAAGCGCCTGCGCGTTCATACCCATGGCCGTGCTATGCATGCCACTGGCTACCGCGCCATATCCATAGGCCGCCGCGCCTTCGTCTTCGGCCCGCGAAAGCGCGCCGCAAGCTGTTGCGTAATCGCCCGTTGCACTCGCACCGGCATTGGTATCGGTGTTCGCGTCAGTACACACCACGCTCTGCATCTGGGCATACGCTGCAGACGTACCCGCCAGCGTCACCGCCGACGCGCTGGCGGCAATCAACGCCAGCACCGATACCCCGGTCGCTGCGGATTTTGCACGCAGAACAGTGCCGTTCCCCACCACAGGGTTTGTTGAAAGTGTCATGATGATCTCCCCACCAAGAGCTTGTTGGCCCGCACCGCCCTGAAGGGCGCTTTCTGGTAGGGGAAAATTAACCGTGACCTCGCCCCGCCGTTAGGACAGGCGTCTCAATATCGCGCCAATCACTTGACCATGCGTCTCAAATCGCACCGCGCGCGGGCGAGGGCTCAGCCTTGGCCCGGCTGCGGGGTCTTCGGCTTGAAGCGGCAATACTCGGCAATCGCGCAGCGCCAGCATTCCGGCTTTCGCGCCTTGCACACATAGCGCCCGTGCAGGATCAGCCAGTGATGGGCGCCTTTGAGGTATTCTGCGGGGGTGATCCGTTCCAGCCCTGCCTCGACTTCGTCCGGTGTCTTGCCCGGAGCCAGCCTGGTGCGGTTGGAGACGCGGAAGATGTGCGTGTCTACGGCTATGGTGTGCTGGCCGAACGCCTCGTTCAGCACGACATTGGCCGTCTTGCGGCCGACACCTGGCAGACGGATCAGCTCGTCGCGAGTCTGTGGCACCTCGCCGCCAAATTCTTCGATAATCATGCGCGAAAGCGCGATGACATTCTTCGCCTTGTTACGGAAGAGGCCAATCGTCTTGATGTGCTCACGCACCGCGTCCTCGCCGAGCTCGAGCATTTTTTCGGGCGTATCGGCTACCGCAAACAGGCGGCGGGTCGCCTTGTTGACCCCGACATCGGTGGCCTGCGCCGACAGCGCCACGGCGACGACCAGCGTGAACGGGTTGGTGTATTCCAGCTCCGTCTTCGGTTCGGGCATGATGCGCGACAGGGTTTCAAAGATCGCCGCCGCATCACTGCGCGGTATCGCACGCGGGGCGGGCTTTTTGCGGGGGTTTGGCTTTTCGCTCATGGCAGTGGAGCTAGCGGGAGCGGGCAGCGAGGGCAAGGGCGGGGTGGGGTTGGTTGCGGCAAGGTGATGTCCTCCCCCGTTTACGGGGGAGGTGGTCCGAAGGACCGGAGGGGGGAGTTTGTTTCGATTATCCCCCCCTCGCCCCTTTCAGGGGCACTCCCCCCGTAAACGGGGGGAGACATCAGGGTGTACAGCCTTACTTGCTTAAACCCGCTCCCGCTCCGGCAGGTAGATCTCGCGCTTACCGGAATGATCCGCCGGGCCGATCATGCCTTCATCTTCCATGCGCTCGATGAGCGAGGCGGCGCGGTTATAGCCGATCTGCAGGCGGCGCTGGATATAGCTGGTCGAGGCCTTGCGGTCGCGCGCGACCACCGCGACAGCCTGATCGAAGAGATCATCGCCCGAGCCGCCCTCCCCGCCATCGAGACCGGGAATACCGCCCTCTTCATCGAGATCCTCGGTGACGGCATCGAGATATTCCGGCGCGCGCTGCTTTTTGAGGAAGCTGGCGACCTCTTCCACCTCGCGGTCGGAGACAAACGGCCCGTGCAGGCGGCGTATCCGCCCGCCCCCGGCCATCAGCAGGAGATCGCCCTGACCGAGGAGCTGTTCGGCCCCCTGCTCGCCCAGAATGGTGCGTGAATCGATCTTGGAAGTGACCTGATAGCTGATCCGGGTCGGGAAGTTGGCCTTGATCGTGCCGGTGATGACGTCGACCGACGGACGCTGGGTGGCCATGATGACATGGATACCGGCAGCGCGCGCCATCTGCGCCAGACGCTGCACCGCGCCCTCGATCTCCTTGCCCGCCACCATCATCAGATCGGCCATCTCGTCGATCACCACGACGATATAGGGCATGTGATCAGGCTCAATGGTCTCGGTCTCGTAGACCGGCTCGCCGGTCTCGCGGTCAAAACCCGTCTGCACGGTGCGGCTGAGCATCTCGCCAGCTTCGCGCGCTTCAGCCGCTTTCTCGTTGAAGCCGGCCATATTGCGCACGCCGACCTTGGACATGCGCAAATACCGGCTTTCCATCTCGCGCACGGTCCATTTGAGCGCGGCGACCGCCTTTTTCGGGTCAGTCACCACCGGCGAGAGCAGGTGGGGAATGCCGTCATAGACGGAGAGTTCCAGCATTTTGGGATCGATCATGATCATGCGGCACTCTTCCGGCGGCAGCCGGTAGAGCAGCGACAGGATCATGGCGTTGATACCGACCGACTTACCCGAACCCGTCGTACCCGCGATCAGCAGGTGCGGCATGCGCGACAGGTCAGCGGTGAACGGCTCCCCGCCAATGGTCTCGCCCAGCGCCAGCGGCAGTTCGGCGCGGTTCTTCTCAAAGCCGGAGGAGGAGAGCAGCGTGCGCAGGAATACTGTCTCGCGGCGGGTATTGGGCAGTTCGATACCAATGGCATTGCGCCCCGGCACTACGGCCACGCGGCAGGCGACAGCGGCCATGGAGCGGGCAATATCATCAGCCAGATTGATGACGCGGCTGGTCTTCACGCCCGGTGCTGGTTCCAGCTCGTAGAGCGTGACGACCGGGCCGGGACGGACCTCGACAATCTCGCCCTTCACCCCGAAATCGCCCAGCACCGCAGCCAGCAATTCGGCATTCTGGCGCAGCCCGTCGGCGTCCACCTCGTCCTTGCGCGGGGTTGCCTTCGCCAGAAGATCAAGGCGCGGCATTTCAAAGTCAGAGCCGGAATTGAACGGCAAAGCGGCCTGTGCCTCGCGCGCTTCGCGGTCAGAGGGCTTCGGCTTGCCTTTCGGCGCAATCTTCACATCCGGCGCGGTGCGCGCATCCGGTTGCCCCGCACGGCGCGGCGTGGCCATCCCGGCCGCCGGCGCACGGCCGCCACGCAAAATGGCCGGGGCGTTCTCGGCGCGTGCCTCACCGGATATCTCCAGCGGACGGTCATCGGCGCTGCGCCAGCTGGCCGGCAATTCGTCCATCAGGCGCCGCGTCCAGCCACGCACCGTCTCCCACACCCGCACGGCAGCCGCACTGGCTGCAGCCAGATCATGTGTGTTCAGGCCGAAGCAGAAAAACGTGCCAAGAATGGCCGCCAGAAGGCCGAGCACGGCGGCAATCGCATTGGCCCCGGCAATCTCGGCCTGCACCGCAAGTCCGGACACGCCCGATAACAGACTGTCCCCGAGAAGACCGCCCAGACCCGATGCGAACGGCCAGCTCAATGGCACCGGCAGGGCCGACACCGCTGCGGCAAAACCGCAAAGCGCAAACGCGCCGCACACGATACGGAACAGCACCACCGGCAAGGGACGCCGGATAGGCCCCTGCAGGGTGAGGATAAGGCCCCAGCCCAGCACCATCAACGCCAGGCATGCCCCGGCCCAGCCCATTGTCTGCAGGAGCAGATCGGCGGCTATCGCACCAGATGGCCCGGCAAGATTACTGACATTCTGGCCGGTGGCGGCATTGAGGCTCGGATCAAACGGATTGTAGCTGAACAGGGCGATAAGGGTCAGTGCGCCCAGAAAACTCATCGCGCCGCCGATCAGCACGGCACGCACGCGCGCAAACAGCCCGGCACGGGCTGGCAGGGGCGCATCGCTGCTGGCGGCGCGGGAAGAGCTTGGTCGTCTGGCCATGTCGCGCGCCAGTGTGAGGGGCAAATCTTCCCGGCTGGTAAATGCCGGTTAATCAAAAACCGGAATTTCAGGGCACCGGCATGTGCAGGACAACCGGATCGCGCCGCTCACGCTGCGGCTGCGAGCCATCTTCGGGAAACAGCTCCCACTGCGCATTCGCCAGAACGAACAGCCGGCCATCGGACACACGCGCGGTAGTAGGCTCGTCAAAATCCCTGTGGCCGGTCAGGACCGGACGCACGCGCGCGCCGCCGCCCCATGGCTCCAGCGCGATATGAAAGACGCCGTGCGGCTGCACGCCGTTGCGTACCCCGTAAAGCTCGCCATAGCTATCGGTCGTCAGCCCGTCAAAGCCGATCAGGCTGCCTTCTAGCACCTCCACACGGCTGGCTTCCCGGCTGACCGGATCGATGCGCCAGAGCCCCGTGGCATAGTCCACCACCCACAGCGCGCCTTGCGCCAGAGCCAGCCCCTGCAAGGAGGCGAACCGGCTATCTTCAGCATAGATTTCAAGCGTGTTGCGCGGCGCGGTCAGCGTGTAGATCCGCCCCTCCACACTGTCACTGGCATAGACGATCCCGTCCTGCACCACGACATCGGAGAAACGCCCGGCACCCGGCATTGTATGGCGCGCAGAAATCTCGCCCGTGAAGAGGTCAAAGGCGATAAGGGCGGTCTCACGCTCGCCCGGCAGGCCTTCTGGTGTCAGCGCGGTACGCGCGGTGGCGGCATAGAGAAGGCGGTTGCGGCCATCGAGCGCCATGCCGAACACCGAGCCCATGCCGTCCTCCGGCCCAGCCAGGCGCTCAGGACTACCCGGGTCATCCAGACGCACGGCATAGATGGACGCATCAGCGACCGTGCCGAGGTAAAGCCGCTCTGCATCAATATCGACAGCGAAGGTTTCGACCAGCGCATCGGGAAGAGGCACCGACAGATATCGTTCAGCCCGGCCGACAGGTACGAGATTCTGTGCCATCCGTTCACGCAAGGCCGCAAGCCGGGATGGTGCATGTTCTTCCAGTGCCGATTCCAGCCCGCGCGCGGCTGCCAGATCAAGGCTGAACCCCGCCCGGATCAGCGCCTCGAGCGCATCTAGCGCCCCGTCCAGATCGCCGCCATTGGCCGCCAGCGCCACGGCATTGGTCAAAAGTCCGAAATGCCCCGGCTGAAGCGCCAGCGCCCCGGCATTGGCCTCAGCCGCTGCGGCCCAGTCGCCTTCAGCAGCGAGCAGGCGCGTTTCAGCCCGCAGGGCCTGTGACTGGTCCAGAAGCGAACCGGGCGCGGGTGTGTCAGACAGGGCGAGCGAGGCCGCAAGGGCAAGAGCAAGTGTGATCATGGGACGGGAGGTTTGCCCTCACCGTCCCTGATGGCAAGCCGCAATGGCTGCTCTAGTCATTCTCCCCCAGTACGCGCTTGCGGCGGGCCATCAGCTTCAGGCGCAGGGCGTTGAGGCGGATAAAGCCTTCCGCGTCCTTCTGGTCGTAGACCATGTCTTCCTCGAAGGTGACGTGGGCCAGCGAGTAGAGCGTGGCGGGGGAGGACCGGCCCACCACCGTAACGCTGCCCTTGTAGAGCTTCAGCCGCACCTCGCCGGACACATGGCGCTGGGAGTGGTCAATGGCCGCCTGCAGCATTTCGCGCTCAGGCGAGAACCAGAAGCCCTCATAGAGCAGCTTGGCGTAGCGCGGCATCAGCTCGTCTTTGAGATGCATCGCACCGCGATCCAGCGTGATCTGTTCGATACCCCGGTGGGCCATCATCAGGATCGTGCCGCCCGGCGTCTCGTAAATGCCGCGCGATTTCATGCCGACAAAGCGGTTCTCGACCAGATCCAGACGGCCAATGCCGTGAATGCGGCCATACTCGTTGAGCTTCGTCAGCAGGGTGGCAGGGGAAAGCGCCTCGCCATTGATCGACACCGCATCGCCGCGCTCAAACCCGATAGTCAGGTATTCCGGCTTGTCCGGCGCAGTTTCGGGGTCATTGGTACGCTGATAGACGATGTCGGAGGCTTCCTCCGCCGGGTCTTCGAGAATCTTGCCCTCAGAGGAGGTGTGCCAGAGATTGGCATCGACCGAGAAGGGCGCCTCGCCGCGCTTGTCCTTGGCCACTTCAATACCGTTGGCTTCGGCATATTCGATCAGCTTGGTGCGCGAGTTGAGATCCCATTCGCGCCACGGCGCGATGCATTTGAGGTCCGGATCGAGGGCGGCTACGCCCAGCTCGAAGCGCACCTGATCATTGCCCTTGCCGGTTGCGCCGTGGGCCACGGCGTCCGCGCCGGTCTCGTGGGCGATCTCGACAAGTCGCTTGGCGATCAGAGGGCGCGCGATCGACGTGCCAAGCAGATACTGGCCCTCATAGACGGCATTGGCCCGCACCATGGGGAAGCAGTAATCGCGCACGAACTCCTCGCGCAGATCGTCGATATAAATCTCTTTTACGCCGGCCTTCTCGGCCTTGCGGCGAGCCGGTGCCAGCTCCTCGCCCTGCCCCAGATCGGCAGTAAACGTGACCACTTCGGCGTCGTAATGGTCCTGCAGCCATTTCAGGATCACCGAGGTATCGAGACCACCCGAATAGGCCAGCACGATTTTCTTGACGGGTTTGGACATGGGGCGGTGATCCTTGGCGCGAGAGGGCATGTTGCAGCGCGGCAACCTAGCGCCGCACACGCCGCTCATAAAGCCCTCTTGCCACTGGCGCGCAAGCCCTGCCGCGCCTTACTGCGGATCGTCGCCTCCGGACCGCGGCGCGTTATAGGTTTCCCGGTCAGGATCGCCACGCCAGACGAAGTAGGAGAGAACCGCCGGAACAAGGGCGGCGCCCAGCGTCGCCGCCAGCAGGACGATGAAGCCTGCCGTCAGCGGCAGAACCAGCATGGCGCCGATACTCACCAGGCCCGCCAGCACGAACAGCCGCCCGCCCCATCTATGGGCCACGTCCCATGAACGGTCCGAAGACAGCGTCCACGGTGTACGGATACCGACAAACCAGTTGGGCCGTGCCTTGCCGAGCACATTGCCAATGCCGACAAACAACGCCCCGACCGCCACGCCCACAAGACGCGGTATCCAGCTCGCATCGGCCAGTATGCCAGTCACCGTCAGGGTGATGACACCCTGAACCAGCGCCAGAAGCCATACCGCCCCAGCCCAGCTGACCAGCACAACAGGGCGTGACCGGCGCAGATTGCCGCCGCGCGGATCGAGCACCGGCAGCAGTGCAAAGAGCGCGCACAGGCCAAGTGCCATGAGCGGCATCACACCGAACGCCTCCAGCCGGGAGCCATAGCGGTTTACACTGCCATCAGCAGCAAAATGCACAGGCACCTGCGCGCCCTCCGGCGTCGCCACCCAGCCCCACACGGCCAGCGCCAGCATGATCAGAAAGGGCGGCAGGCTCAGCATCAGTCCCCGGCGAATCATTCTTCTGCACTCCCTTTCCTGTTACGCGGCCCCAGAAGCCCCATGACCAGCGCCACCGCTTCGTCAGCAACGCTGGTGTTCAGCCTGTAGCGGATGGTCTGGCCGGTCTTCTCCGCCTGGATGAGGCCTGCCTCCTTCAGCGTCGCGAAATGGCGCGACATGGTCGGCTTGGACACGTCAAAATGACCGGCCAGATCGCCAGCGCTCATCGGCCCGCCGCGCAGGAGGCGGAGCACGTCCCGGCGGACGGGGTGAGCAAGAGCATCAAATACATCCATGACAGGCTTTTAATTAGCCTATGCACTAATTAGCTGCAATGCTAATTATAGGGTCATACAGGGAGGAACACACATGGTACGGACAATTCTGGCGGTGCTGACCGTCATCGCCATCACGGCCGGCGCGCAAGCGCGTGATGAGCGCTTTTCAGGCGTGTGGAATGGGGTGCTTGATGTAGGCGCGGCGCAGCTGCGCCTGGAACTGCGCATCGAGGAAAACGAGGACGGTTATAGCGCTGTCATGGTTTCGGTCGATCAGGGCGGCGCGGCCATCCCGGTCTCGAACTTGGACGTTGAGTATCCGCAGATCGATCTTCAGATGGCGGCGATGGGCGCGCGCTATATCGCCACCCTGACTGAGGGGCGGCTTGCCGGCACGTTCTCGCAGGGCGGGGCAGAGTTTCCGCTGGAGATGGCGCGCGGCGCGGTCGAAGCCACCGGGCCGGAACTGGCCCCAGGCGAAAGCGAAGTCTTCGTCGATGCAGGCGTACGTCT
The DNA here is from genome assembly GCF_051859565.1 of Glycocaulis sp. GTDB lineage: Bacteria > Pseudomonadota > Alphaproteobacteria > Caulobacterales > Maricaulaceae > Glycocaulis. The sequence goes on along the minus strand of NZ_JBHYFK010000002.1, from coordinate 78,380 downwards.
TGCCGGTACGCTGCGCCTGCCGGAGGGCGATGGCCCGCACCCGGCCGTGCTGATGCTGAACGGGTCGGGCAGCCAGGACCGCGATGTCACCATCGGCAATCACCGGATTTTTGCCGTGCTCTCCGAGGCATTGGCTGAGGCCGGCATTGCCAGCCTGCGCCTTGATGACCGGGGCATGGGCGGCTCGGACAACACCCCGGCCACCGGCCCGCACGAACTGGGCTCGGACGCAGGCGCGGCACTGGCCTTCCTGCGCGCGGCAGACGGCGTGGACGCGCGCTGCACCGGCATTCTGGGCCATTCTGAGGGCGGCATTATCGCCTTCCTGCTGCCAGATGCCAGCCAGCCCGATTTCATCATCGCGCTGGCCCCGCAAGCCGGAACGCTGGAGGAGACCCTGCTGGAGCAGGGCGAAGCGATGAACCGCGTAACGGGCGCCAGCGAGGAGGTCATCGAGGCAACGCGCGCCCGCCAGCTGGCCATGCTGGAAGCGTTGCGCGCCTCCCCGCCGGGCGAGGCTGTGGAGGCCGTGAAAGCGGCCTTCATCGCGCACGGCATCCCTGCAGAGGCCGCCCGCCAGCAGGCCGCCTTCTGGGGCCAGCAATACGTACAGGAAGCCGCTGCGCTTGACCCTGCCGCCGCCCTCGCCGGCTATGACAGGCCAGTGCTCGGCATGTTCGCCGGAAATGACCTTCAGGTTCTAGCCGAGGTGAATGCGCAGCGCATGCGCGAGGCGCGCGCCGGACTGCCTACCACCCTCGCCACCGTGCCGGGCGTGAACCATCTCTTTCAGGCCAGCGAAACCGGCTCTCCGGCTGAGTATGTCAGCGCCCCGCACGCCATGTCGCCCGATGCATTGGCCCTCATCGCCGATGGGGCGGGAGAGATCATTGCCGAGGCCTGCAGTGCAGGCCGCTAACACCTGATCTGGACAAGGCGGCCGGGCATCGCCACTTTCCGCGCAATGCGGACAGTACAAGGAGCGATGCCATGGCCCGCCGTCTGGTGGTTGTAACTGGAGCCTCGTCAGGAATCGGGGCGGCCTTCGCGCGGCAATTTGCCAGCAAGGGCTGGGATCTGGCCCTTGTCGCCCGCCGGGAGGACAGGCTGAAAGAGCTCGCCGAGGAGATGAAGGCCCGCTTTGGCGTGGACAGCCTCATCATCCCGGTCGACCTCTCCAAGGCAAACGCGCCCAAGGAGATCGTCAAGGCGGTTGAGGATGCCGGCCGCCAGATTGATGGCCTGGTCAATAATGCGGGCGCCGGTCAGCCTGGCCATTTCACAGAGACGAAATGGACCGACCAGGCCCGCTTCCTGCAGCTCATGGTCACCAACTATCTTGCGCTCGCCCATCTGGTGGCGCCGGGCATGGCGGAGCGTGGCTTTGGCCGGATCATCAACGTGTCGTCGGTCTCGGCCCTTCTGCCGAGCGCGAACGCGCATACCCGCTTTTCCGGCACGCTCTATCCTGGCGCCAAGAGCCTGCTCATCAAATTCTCCGAAGCCCTCCATCTGGAGCTGGCGGGCAAGAACGTGCATGTGAGCGCGGTCGCGCCGGGCTACACCTGGTCTGAATTTCATGATGTGAACGGCGCGCGGGCGACTGTCTCGCAAATGCCAAAATTCTGGATGCTGACCGCCGAGGAAGTGGCTACCGCCGGGTATGACGCGGTGGAGCGCGGCATCGTGCTGCGCGTGCCGGGCGCCTGGTACAAATTCCTCACTGCGATGTCGAAAGTGCTGCCTGACCCGTTGGGCCGGGCCATCATGCGGGCACAGGAAAGGCGGATGACCGCGCGGGCCGGAGGAGCGAACCCGTGAGCGCCGATGCCCGTCTGATCACCGCGCTGGACCTGCCAACGATTGAAGGGGCCAAAAACCTGGTCGCGGCGATTGGCGATGCGGGCTGCTTCTACAAGATCGGCCTGCAGCTTTTTCCGCTCGGCGGGATGGATCTGTGCCGGGAGCTTAAAAGTGCCGGGCACGGCGTCTTCCTGGATTTCAAGCTGCACGACATCTCCGCCACGGTGGAAAAGGCCACGCGTTCCATCGCGCCGTCAGGGGCTGATTACCTCACCATCCATGCCGAACCGCCGGTCATGCGCGCCGCGCACAAGGGCCGCGAGGGCACAGGGTTAAAGCTCCTCGCCGTCACCGTGATGACCTCCTATGACGACGCCATGCTCAAAGAGATGGGCTTTGCCTATGGCGCGCGCGATCTGGTGCTGATGCGCACCGAGCAGGCGCTCGAAGCGGGCTGCGATGGCGTCATCGCCTCCGCCCACGAGGCCGAAGAACTGCGCGCGCGTTTCGGAGACGGCTTTGACATTGTTACGCCCGGGATCCGCCCGGCGGGCAGCGCGGCAGACGATCAGGCGCGCATCGCCACGCCCGCAGACGCCATTCGGATGGGCGCCACGCGCATCGTGGTTGGCCGCCCCGTCAATGCCGCGCCCGATCCGCGAGAAGCCGCGCTGGCCATCAATGCAGAGATGGCGGGGGTTTAAAAGAGTCCCTGACTGTCATGGCCTACGCGATGTCTCCCCCCGCTTGCGGGGGGAGTGGTCCGAAGGACCGAGGGGGGGATTTTGAAAAGAAAAGTTTCCCCCCTCCGTCAGCTACGCTGACACCTCCCCCGTAAACGGGGGAGGACACCACATTCATCGCATAACCAAACAAAAACCCCGGACGTCACCGTCCGGGGTTTTTCAAATCGCCGATAAGCGAGAAGCCTAGATCGTCGCGTTGATCCATTCCTCGATCTTGCCTTTGGCCATGGCGCCCACCTTGGTGGAGACCAGCTCGCCATTATTGAAGATCATCAGGGTAGGGATGCCGCGCACGCCATACTTGCCCGGCGTCATCGGATTCTCGTCGATATTCACCTTGGCGACCGTGATCTTGCCGGAGTGCTCGGAAGCGATCTGGTCGAGTGCAGGCGAGATCTGCTTGCACGGCCCGCACCACTCGGCCCAGAAATCCACAAGCACGGGGCCACCCGCCTTGAGAACATCGGCTTCGAAAGAATCGTCAGACACCGCTTTGGTCGACATGGGCTTTCTCCCTTGGAAGGTTATCAGCCAGCGCCCGGATATCGGCACGCTGGCCAGCCTTGATGCCCGTACACCTAGGAAGCCGCTCCCCCACGGTCAAGCGCGCCGGGCTGCGCGGCCAGCTCCAGCGCCGCGTCCATGGCTGCATCGGGCAGCTCCATAAGGCGGCCTGCGTCCGTCCACACCAGCGCGCAGCGCACGGCCCGGCCCGGGTAGAGCACGCGCAACAATGCCCGGTAGGCTGCCATCTGCGCCAGATAGGCCGATGCCACATCGTCTACCTTGTCGGGCGGCGGGCGGTTGGTCTTGAAATCCACCACCAGCACGGCCTCCGGCGTGACCAGCAGCCGGTCCACCTGGCCGTTGACGCGCACACCCGGCGGCAGGCCCGGCGCAGTGCCACTCAGCGACACCTCGGCGCGTGAACCGGGACCGAACAGAGGCGCAAACTGCGGGTCCGCCAGAACCGCCAGCGCTTCGCGTGCAATCGCGGCGCGCTCCGCCTCATCCAGCTCCTGATGACGGGCCAGCAGGCGGGCCGCTGCATCGGCGCGCCCGGCGGGTGGCAGATCAGGCAAGGTCTGCAAAAGCTTGTGAATGAGTGTACCGCGCAGGAAACGCGCCCGTCCGCCTGCTGCAAGTGGAGAAAGGCCAGCAGGCTCTCCCCCGGCCTCCAGCCCGGCCAGAAGGCGTGAGGGGGCGATGGCGCGCGCGGCAATGGTTTCCGGCGCGGCTGGCGTGCGCAGCCAGATGGGATCGGCGACACGCCTGTCCTTCTCGTCCGCCTTCTTCAGGGCCGGGTGAACGTCCACGCCATAGCGCCGGGCCTGCACAGGATTTTCCCATTCATAAAGGGCCGCAATGGCGTCAATCGCCGTCTCTGCGCTGCGCCAGCCTTCACCCTGCCAGGCGGCGGCGAGACGGCCATACCAGCTCTCCGGCGTTGGCTCTTTGGCGTTTCCATGGGCATGGCCACAGACAATCAGCCGGTCACGCGCACGCGTCATCGCCACATAGAGCAGGCGGAGGGATTCGTGCTCCTGATCCTTCTTCCAGGCGTCCCGCAGCGCGGTGATGATGTCGGGCGCAAAGCTGTCATTCTCAGACCAGAGCAGCCCGCTTTCCTCGTGATCCTCGATCAGCGGATGGCGGCCGGAAGCCGGACTGGTCGTATCGGGCAGGAAGACGATAGGCGCCTCCAGCCCCTTGGCGGCATGCACGGTCATCACGCGCACCTCGTTGCGCCCGCCTTCGGGGTCACGCTTCAGCTCGCTATCGGAGCGGGTGATGGCATCGATGAAACGGGCAAGCGAAGGCGCGCCTTCGCGCTCATGGGCGAGCGCGCGGGAGAGGAACTCCTCCAGCGGATCGCGCGCCTCCTCACGCAGGCGCGCATAAATGCGCGCCGCGCGGCTTTCGCCAGTATCGGACGCCTCACTCAAAAACCTGGCGAAGAAGGCATAAGGGGTCAGCGTATCGACGCGCCCGCGCAAAGCCTTTAGCGCCGTTATCGCGTCGCTGAGCGCGGGATCATCGCTGCGCTGGAGCGCCTCCCAGAGCGAGCCTTTTCGCTTGTGGGCGAGGCGGAACAGCACATCGTCGTCAATCGGCGGCGCCTCTGCGCCTACCGGATGGAAGGCCGGGCCTTTGAGCACTTCGGCCAGCGCCAGGTCATCGCCCGGCTGCAGGGCAAAACGGGCCAGCGACAGCATGTCCTGCACGACGAGCTGATCGGGCAGAACCATACGGTCCGCGCCCGCCACCGGCACATTCCGGATTTTCAGCTGACGGATGATCTCCATGAACAGCCCGCCGCGCTTGCGCACCAGTATGACGACATCGCCCGGCGTTGCCGCCCGCTGGTGCCATTCCGGCTTCTCCTCCCACACCGCATCACCGCGTTCGATAATGCTGGCGATCTCCTGCGCCACCGCTTCTGCAAGCTGGTTGCGCGGGGAGTTGTACCGGGCCCTGTCGACCGGGCCGGCGGCCTCCTCATCAAGGCTGTCATCCTCGCCCTTGGGCAGTCGAGGCGTGACCGGCCAAATCTCCACGCAGCCCGGCGTGCCACGCCGCGCCGCCTCGTGCCCGCGATAGGCCATGAAGGGCTGGGTGCCGGCGGCTGGCGCGACCTCCACCGTCTGTTCGCGGTCATCCTGCAGCTTGGTTTCCGGTGCGGCGGGCAGGAATTTGGTTTCCAGACTCTCGCGAATATCGGCAAAGGCGAGATCGACCGCTTCCAGCACTTCCGGCGCGGAGCGGAAGGAGGTTTTCAGCTCCGGCTTCACAAACTCCAGCTGCGCGCCTTCGGCGAGGCCGGCAAGCTTGGTGCCTTGCGCCATGAAGCGGGCCGGATCAGCGTTCTGGAAGGAATAGATGGACTGCTTCTCATCGCCCACGCAGAACACGGTGCGGGCAAGCGCACCCGTCCGTTCCCGGCCCTCTCCGGCAAAAAACTCCGCCGACAGAGCATCGATGACATCCCATTGTTCGGGCGCGGTGTCCTGCGCCTCGTCCACAAGGATATGCTCCAGCCCGCCATCGAGCTTGTAGCGCACCCAGGCCGCCATCTCGGCGGTGCCGAGAAGGCGCGAGGCCCGCACCACCAGATCGGCGAAATCCACCGCCCGCTCGCGTGTCAAAAGCCGTTCATACTCAGTGAGAAAGGCCCGCGCGAGGGTGAGGCTTGCCGATGTCAGGACGTGCAGGCGCGTAGCCGTCAGTTGGCGCAGTACCGTCTCCATGCGCGCCCGTTCGCTGCCCTCCGGACCGAAAAGACCAATCAGCTCCGGGCAGGCCTCGCCCGCACTCTTCACAAAGAGCGAGGCGCGCAACGTGCCGGTTCCTGTCAGCATGAAACCGCAATAGGCATCGAAGGCGCGGTCCACCTCCCCCGCCCGCGCAAGACGCAGGGGCGCGTAGAGTTTGTCCGCGTCCGCTTCGGCATGTTTGGCCGTGGATGCCGCTATCGCGTCAGCGCATCTTTGCACGGCATCCAGATCCAGCCCGGCAATGAAACCGGCCTTCAGGCACACCTCATCCGTATCCGGATCAATGCCCAGCAGGCGTGCAGCCTCGGCGATCAGCGGACCTTCGCCCTGCGCCCGTTCAAACAGCTCCGACAAGCGATGGCGCTGGTGTGCGGCCTTTTTGAATATCTCCTCAAAGCCAGTCGGTCCGGCGCGCACGGTGATGGCCTCGATGGCCATTGCAAGCGCGCCTCCCCGGTCGCGCCGGGCTGTCTCATAGAGGCGCAGTTCTGCTTCGCGGCGCACCCGCGCGCTCTGGGCGTCTTCCTGTGTGGCAAAGCCCGGCGGCAGCCCGGCCTCCAGCGGAAACTGGCGCAGCAGCGAGTCGCAGAACGCATGCAAGGTCTGCACTTTCAGCCCGCCCGGCGTTTCCAGCGCGCGCGCAAACAGCTTTCTCGCCTCGGCAAGACGCCCCGCGTCCGGCTCAGCCTCCTCGCCGGTCAGCTTTTGCAGTTCGGCGCGAAGCTTTTCGTCGGCCATGACAGACCAGTCGCCCAGCTTGAGGAAGAGCCGGGTCTGCATCTCGCCCGCCGCCGCCTTGGTGAAGGTCACGCACAAGATGCGGTCCGGCGGCACGCCTTCCAGCAGCAGGCGTGCCACCCGGTCCACCAGCACGCGCGTCTTGCCCGAGCCTGCATTGGCCTCCACGAACACGCTGGCGCGCGGATCGGCCGCCGCGCGCTGCGCGGTGGTGGCGGAAGCCGCGACGGCAGGATCAAAGCCGGGCGCACTCATGACCTATCCTCCGCATCCGGATTGTCGGCATCCGGGGCGGTCGACCATTCAGCCCGCCGGGCGAGATGATCGTAATCGCCATAGCGATTGACCCATTTGCTTCGGGGCTGGCTTTCATAAGGGTGCCCGGAGTCAGCGAACTTCGCCGCATAGCGCTGCAGGCGTTCCAGCGCCTGATCGGCCAGCGCATCGACGTCGAGCCCCTCCTTCGACTGGATGCGCCGTTCCTCGCCGGGCTTTTTCGTGCCCTTCACATTGAGATAGACAAACCCGCCCAGCGCCTTGGGCGGCACATCCTTGAAGCCGCCTGCGCGCACAATCGCGCCCAGCAAGGGCATTTGCGGCGCAAAGCCGGCCAACACTTCATCCACGCCGGGCATGCTGCCCGTCTTGTAGTCAATCACCTCGTACTGCCCGGCCCGCAGATCGATACGGTCGGGCTTTCCAGACAGGACAAAATCGCGTCCGCCTGCAGAAAGGCTAAGCGTCCCGCGCTCCTCGATGGTGGCTGCCACAGGCAAGCTGCCTTCGCTTCGGCGGCGGGCCTCCGCCTCCACCATCCAGCGGGCGCTATGGGCAAAGCGAGCCAGCTCCACGGCCATTTCGCTTTCGGTAAAGCCTGCCTCCAGCAAGGCCGTTTCACCCAGCAAGATCAGCGTTTCAACCGCGTCATCAGGCAGTTTGGGGCGGTCACCGAGCTCCTTTACCCAGTGCTCCAGCGCGCTGTGCCAGGCCGTGCCGCGCTCGGCATGGCCGGGTTCACGGTCCAGCGGGTCGAGCACATCCAGTTCCAGTATGCGCTGGGCATAGATGTAATACGGATCCCGCACCCATTTCTCGATCGCCGTAACCGACAGCGAGGTGGGCCGGGCCTCCACAGGCGGGCGCGGTAGCGGCTCGGCGATCTGTGTCGGCGCGTCCGGCTGGTCCAGACGCGCGCCAAGCGCCAGATAATCATATGCCGGTTCGAGGGCCTCCCCTGCCGTCTCAGCGCCCAACGCGCCGCGCGTCAGCGTCTGCAGCCGCCACAGCCAGCGTGAGGCGACCGTGGGCGCGCCATCAGCGCTGCTGGAACGGGTCAGAATGACATCGGGCAGACAGGCAAGCTCGGCAAAATCGTGCGCAGCAAGGCCGAGGCGCCGTTCGGGCGGCGGCAGGCCTGCCGACTTCCTCATCGGCCGGGAGAGGAACGGATCGCTGCCAAGCTTTTGTGGCCAGACGCCTTCATTGAGGCCCGCCAGGATCACGCGGTCAGCATGCAGAAGGCGCGCTTCCAGCGGCCCCAGCAGGGCAAGACGCGGATGGGTTCCCGAACGCGGGCGCACCCGCCGTCCACGCGCAGTTTCCAGAAACACGCGCGTAAAGGCCCGCAAGGACAGCGGAGGCAGAGCCTCTGCCTCATCGAGAAATTCGCGCATCAGCCCGGCTGCGCTGTCGCCTGCCTCGCCTGCCCATAGCCGGTCTGCGCCGGGCAGGGTATCGCTGGCGGCCAGATTCTCGGCAGATTGCGCCAGTGCCTGCGCGAACGAGCGGGCAGGCTGGTCTCCCTCCAGTGCCAGCAAGGGCGCCAGCGCTCCCTCGATACGGGCAATGATCTCCAGCCAGCGCGGCGTCTTGCCTGTCTCCACGCGCGCCATGACATCGGCGAAGCTTTTGCCGGGCCTGCGCCCCCGCAATGTCTGGCGTTCCATGTCCGCAATATCGGCCATCAGGGCGGGGCGTTTCTCACCCAGCGCGAAGAGCGGCGAGGCCCACAGAGCCGCCAGCGCCAATGCAGAGCCGGGATCGCCCGCGCACTCCAGAACCCGCATCAGGAAGGCGCCGGGCGCGGTATCGCTCAAGGCTTCGCCCGCGCTGTCGTCCAGCTCCACGCCGAAGCGGCTCATCTCGGTGGTGATGCGCCGTGCGAGCGCCCGGTCGGGCGTCACCACCATGGCCGTCCTGCCCGGCGTCTCCAGCGTCTCTCTCAAGGCCAGCGCGATAGCGCGCGCCTCGCTGGCCGGATCGCGCGCTTCAATGGTTGAAAGGCCATGTATACCCAGCCCGACGACATCGCCTCCCCAGGCCTCGCTCAGCACGCCGATACGTTTGAGCCAGTCGGCTGTCTCGTCCGCGGGGCGCAGCGCCTCCGTAATCAGCCGCGCACGCGCCTGCGCGCGTGCCTCATGCCTGTCCGGGCTGGAGGTTTCCTGTGCCACCCTTACCGGCGCCAGAGGCCATTCCTTCACATCATTGCGGCCAATCCCGATACTCCCGATCAGCGCCTTCATGGCCCGCTGGGGGTGGCCTTCATCAATCGCCTTCCAGCTTGCCTCATCCATGAAACCGGCAAAGCCGGGCAGCACGACCGCGCCGCGGTCCAGGCCGGCGACGACGCGCAAGAGATGCGCCGATGCGGGGATGGAGCCTGTGGAGCCAGCCGCAATGACCGGCCCCGGCGGCGGGCTTTCCTGCCAGCGGTCGGCCAGCGCATTCAGCAGCGTCGAACGCCGCGCAGCCGGGTCCGTCAGGCCGAGCGCCTTGAGGTGCAGCGGCCATTGCTCCAGCACGATGTCCAGAAACAGCGCCGCCTCCTGCCGGTCGGCGGGCAGGGCTGCACGCACCGCCGGATCCTCCAGCGCGCCAAGGCCGGTAATTTCTTCTGATGCCAGCTCGTCCAGCAGACCCGCCAGCGCATCAGCCAGCACCAGCGCGCCATCGGGCGTCATCTCCCGGCGCGCCGCTTCCTCGCGGGCAAGGATCAGGCTGGCCAGCTCGAAGCGACGGCGCGCAGCACTGATTGCCGGCAGGGCCAGATGCTCAAGCTCGCCCGGTTCAAACGGCGGCTCATCCGCATCGACATCGCCCAGCGGGCGGATCAGCGGCAATATGGCGGCGCTGATGCCATTTTCGGCCTGTATGGCGCTGAACGCCTCGCCAAGCGCCCGGCCCGCCCGTCGCGTCGGCAATAATACGGTGACACCCGCCAGCGCTTCGGGGTCAGGGAATTCGGCCACCAGCGTGCGCGCGAGGCTTTTCAGGAAATCCGCCGCGGGCGCCAGCGTGAAGACACGCGGGGAAGGTGTATCGAATATGCCGGGCGGCTCGCTCATGCCCGCGAGCGTAACCGATTCTCTGCCGCGTCCCGCGATTGCGGATCGCCGACATGCATCCAGAACGCGTCCATCACCTGCCCGGTCACACGGCCCTGCGCCAGCGCCACGTCCCAAATCCGGTTGGTGGAGAACGGCTCGCACGGCCAGCCCTCCAGTACGCGCGGATGCATCACCTGCACGCCAGCATAGAAGAGCGGCTCGGCTCCGGCGGGCGCATCGGAAAAGCGCTGCAGGCGGCCTTGCGCGTCCATGGCGAAATCGCCTGGTCCTTCGAGCCCCAGAAGATTGCCCTTGCGTGCCAGCAGCAGGCGGAAATCCATCGTGCCTGCGTCAAACCCGTCTGCCAGCCGGGCCAGCTCTGCGCCGTCCTTATCGACCCAGAAGGCATCGATATTGGCGACAAACACCGGATCACCGCCCAGCAACGGCGCAGCCTTCACCAGCCCGCCGCCAGTCTCGAGCAGCTGGTCTGTCTCATCCGAAATGTGAATGCGTAGCGCGCCATCCCGGCTTGCTAGATGGGCGCGCATGCGCTCGGCGAAATGGTGGATATTGACCACGGCGTCAGACACGCCGGCACGCGCCAGCGCGTCCAGCGTCCAGTCCAGCAGGGCGCGGCCATTGACCTCCACCAGCGCCTTGGGCCGGTCATCGGTCAAAGGGCGCATACGCGTGCCAAGCCCTGCGGCCATCACCATGGCGCGCGACGGCCTCACCGCGCACCCTCCGGCATGGCCTTGCGCACCAGCGCCGCCACATCGCGCAGGGCGGGATGAGCGAGATCACGGTCGAAATGGGCTTTCACGCGGGGGATGAGATCGAGATAGCGCGCCTTGCCGTCGCGCTCTGCCAGACGCACGAAAATGCCCAGAATTTTCGCGTTGCGCTGCGCGCCCAGCACCGCATAGGCCGCATCGAAGCTCGTGCGGTCATTAAGCTTTGCCGCCTTGAAGAAGCGGTCCTTCAAAGGCTCGGTCAGATCGGGGGACACGTCCCGGCGCGCATCTTCGATCAGCGAAACCAGATCATAGGCCGGGTGAGCAAAGAGCGCGTCCTGAAAGTCCAGCAATCCGGTGCGCCCCTCCACCTCACGATCGGGCAGCCAGAGCAGGTTCTCGGCATGATAGTCACGCAGTGCCAGCCCCGGCGCATGCGCCTCCAGGCTGGCAAAAGCCGCCTGCCAGACGCCCTCCCATTCGGCGCGCAAATCATCTGAAGGCCGGACCGCAAAGCGGGGCAGATACCAGTCGAGATAAAGCCCGGTCTCGGCAAGCAGTGCCGTCTGGTCATAATCATGCACACGCCATGACTGGCCTTGTGCCTCGAAGACGGAAGGGAAGCTGGAACGGTAGATCGCCGCCAGCGTATCGACCGCGCTGGCATAAAGCTTTCCCTCATGCGCGCCTGACGGAATGGCGCGCGCATAGAGCCCCTCGCCCAGATCCTCGATCAGCAGAAGGCCTTGCTCCATGTTGGCGGCGAGAATACGCGGCGCGGAAAACCCGCGCTCGATAAGCGCCTGCGCGATGCCGGCAAAGGCCGCGACATTATTGCCCGCCAGCCGGGCGACAGCGTTATAGCCGAGCGCATGGCGGTCCTGCGGGCTGGCATTATCCGGTGCCAGAGGTGTTTCGGCAGCGGCGGGCGCATCCATCAATATGGCGCGCTCAGTGCCCTTGCTGGCACGGAAATACCGCCGCGTGGACGCATCACCCGGAAACGCGGTGACAGCCGCATCGCCCCAGCCTGCTTCTTGCAGAAATGCGGCGCGCTCACCGGCGCGGACATCGTCAGGCACTGATCCGGCCAAGGCGCTCCCCCCAGCTGCCATGCGCGGCGAGGCGCGCGATCCGCCTGTGCTCTTGCCCGTCAACGCCGTCAAAATCCAGCTCTATCTCCAGCCGGTTATCGCTCAATGCGTCATCCAGCCGGTCTGGCCATTCGATGACGACAACACCGTTTGCAGCAGCATCCTCAAGGCCCAGCTCGATCAGCTCTGACGGATCCTCGACCCGGTATAGATCGGCATGCAGCACATCAAATCCGGCGCGGGACACATAGGCCTGCACCAGCGTGTAGGTCGGGCTTGGCACCTCCTCCACGCCTGCAATTTCGCCTACAAAAGCACGCGCCATCGTGGTCTTGCCCGCGCCAAGCCCGCCGGTCAGCAGGATGACATCGCCCGGCACGGCCAGCCGGGCCAGCACCGCGCCAAGGCGCTGTGTCGCCTCGATTGTCTCCAGATGAATCGTCTTCTCGCTCATGACGCGCAGTAAGGCGCGCATTCACGCCCGCCACAAGAGCCGCCGCATCCATACAGGCAGCCCCTTCCCCTTGCGGGGGCGCGTCAAACCGGCCAAGAAAGCAGTCATGAGCACAAACGCTGGAACGGTAATTATCGGAGCAGGTCAGGCGGGCCTGTCCTGCGCGGCAGAACTGCGCCGGCGCAAGTATGACGGCCCGGTCACCCTGATCGGGGCAGAGCCGCACCTGCCCTATCAGCGCCCGCCTCTGTCCAAAGCCTATCTGTCAGGCGAGATGCCGGTCGAGCGCCTGTGGCTGAAACCTGAAGCCTTCTATCCGGCGTCGGACATTACCTGCCTGACGAATGCCAGTGTCACCGCGATTGACCGCGATGCGCGCGAAGTTGTGCTGGCCGACGGCAAGCGCATCAGCTTTGAACACTGCGTGATCGCCACGGGCGGTGAGGCGCGTATCCCGCCCATTCCCGGCGCGAACCTGCCCGGCGTTGAGGTGCTGCGCAATCTGGGCGAGGCAGACCATCTGTCCGCCGCGCTGAAAGACGCACAATCGCTCGCCGTCATCGGCGCTGGCTATATCGGGCTGGAAGTGGCGGCATCGGCGCGCAAGCGTGGCCTCCAGGTGACCGTGCTGGAAGCGGCTGAGCGGCCCATGGCGCGCACGGCAAGCCCCATTCTGGGCGGCTGGTTCGGCGCCATCCATCGCGGATACGGCGTCGATCTGCGCGTCAGCACGCCGGTCTCTTCCATTATCGAAAAGGACGGCAAGGCAGCCGGCGTCGTGCTTGGCGATGGCGAGACGGTCGAGGCGGGCTGCATCCTCCTTGCCGCCGGGCTTGCTATCAACACGGGCCTTGCCGAGGCGGCAGGGCTGGAGTGTGGCGATGGCATTCTGGTCGATGCGGCCTGCCGCACCAGTGATCCGTCGATTTACGCCTGCGGCGATGTCGCCCGCTTCCACTCTGCGCTCTATGGCCGGTCGATCCGGCTGGAATCTGTCCAGAATGCTATCGAGCAGGGCAAGGCCGTCGCCGCTGCCATTACTGGCGCGGAGGTGAACTATGATCCCGTGCCGTGGTTCTGGTCAGACCAGTACGCGCTCAAACTGCAGATTGCGGGCCTGATCGAAGGCGCAGACTCAATCGTCCGGCGCGGCGATCCGGAAATGGGCAGTTTTGCCGTCTTCCACATCAGGGAGGGCCGCATTATTGCGTGCGAGGCCGTCAATTCGGCACCCGAGTACATGGCAGCGCAAAAGCTGATTGGCAGCGGCAAGACGGTAGACCCGGAAGCGTTGCGCAATCTCGATGTGGCGATGCGCGATCTTCTCGCCTAAATACCACGCGAACATCCAGTTACCGATCAGGGCATCTTATGACGAAAATCACCTTCATCGAACATGACGGCACCGAGCATACAGTCGAAGCCGTCAACGGGCTGACCGTGATGGAGACCGCCATCCGCAACATGGTTCCCGGCATCGATGCCGATTGTGGCGGCGCGTGCGCGTGCGCGACCTGCCATGTCTATGTCGATCCGGCCTGGGAAGGTAAAACCGGCGAGCGCTCTTCCATGGAACAATCCATGCTGGATTTCGCCTCTGACGTGGAAGCGACCTCACGCCTCTCCTGCCAGATCAAGGTCGGTGACGAGCTGGACGGCCTCATCGTGCGCCTGCCTGAACAGCAGGGTTAAACCCGCTCCACCTCACGCCTCACAATGGCCTGCACCAGCCCTGCCGGGGCGAGCTTGGTGAGGATGTAGGAGGCGCGCATTTTTGCGCCCGACACCACAAAGCGCTTCTTCCCGTCCAGACCGCGCATCACATCGCGCGCCACCTCGTCGGCTGTGGTGGAGGTGAAGCTGTCGAAGGTGCGAAGCCCGTCCATGCCTGCCGCGCCCTTGAAAGGCGTGTCCTTTACAGCCGCCGGACAGACCGTCATCACCCGGACACTGGAGCCCGCCTCTTTCAGCTCACGGTCCAGCGCCAGCGAATAATGGCGCACGAAGGCCTTCGTCGCGGCGTAGACCGCCATGAAGGGCACGGGCTGGAACGCCGAGTTGGACGCGATATTGGCAATGGTCCCGCCCTTCTTCTCCATCAGCGGAATGAAGGCGCGCGTCATGGCGTGCAGGGCAGAGATATTGAGCGCGATCATCGCCTTTTCGCGCGCCGGGTCGAGGCTCTGCGAAGCGCCAAAGAAGCCAATCCCGGCATTATTGACCAGAATGTCCGGCGCTTCTGTCTTCTTCACCCATTTGACGGTCCGGTCGATAGCATCGGCTTCGGTCAGGTCCGCGCACAGCGCATCGATCTCCGCATCAGGATAATCGCGCTTCAACGCCTCTTGCGCGGCATTGATCTCCGCCGGATCAAGGCTGATCCACGATACCTGCCAGCCGCGCGCCAGCGCGCGCCGGGTAAGCGCCAGCCCGATCCCGCTCGATCCGCCGGTGATGAGGATGCGCGTCATTCAGCTGGTGTCTCATCCAGGCGGGGCGGCACGGGGAAAGCGTCAACCGTGGGCCGGTCAAGGCCGCCCGTCCATATCTGGCCCTGCCAGGGCACGACCGTGGTCGCCCCCAGCTCGCCCTCGCGCGTCGGCCCGTAGAGCACGCGCACCGGCTCTCCTAGGCGATTGACCGCCAGCCCCATGACCGGGCGGGCGGGCAGTTCCGGTTCGCCAAACACATCGGCAAAGCGGCGCATGAGACGCTTGAGCAGCGGGCGCGGATGGAAGAACTCCATCAGCTCGCTATGCCGTGACGGCATGGCGATCCACAGGAGATTCTCCTCCGGGTCCCAGTGAATATTGTCGGGATAGCCGGGCAGGCCATCGATCAGGATGCGCAGATTGCCGGTGACAGGATCAAGCACATGGACCTGACGTGCCCAAGTTTCGTTGATGAAGACATCACCCGATTCCGGATCATGGGCGACACCATTGGCAAAGGCGAGATCATCGGCAAGCACGCGCCGCGTGCCGTCCGGCGTATAGGCGAGTATCCGCGCCGTCTGCTCACCTTCCCAGAAGCTCTCCATATACTCGCCGTAGCCATATCGCCCCGACGCATCGGTGAGGATGATGGTGCCGTCTTCGAGAATGGTCAGGTCATCAGTGAAGACCAGCGCCGGAAACTCGCCCGGCTCATCGACCACCGTCCATTCGCCGTCATCCAGCCGGATCAGGCCAGCGAGCGCATCGGCCACGTGCAGCACACCATCAGGTGAGAAGGCGAGGCCCAGCGGGCGCCCGCCCGTATGGGCCACTTCCTCCCAGCCCCCTTCAGCTGAGCGCGCCATGATGCGGCCATCGGCAAGCCCGGTATAGAGCCGCCCGTCCGGGCCCGGTTCGAGGTCTTCGGCGCCCTGCAGCCCCTCTTCGGTCAGCACCGGCTCCACCGGATTGGCAAACAGCGCCTCCAGCGCTGGGTCAGGTGGTGTCGGATTGAAATAGCGTGCATCGAGCGCGCCCGGCCCGAACAGCAGCAATATGGCTAGCCCGAACAGGCCGAACAGAACCGCCACAAGCCGGATAATCCACGCCATCATTGCCCCCTTACGCGTCCATGCCTGCCGCAAGCTTCCATTGAAAGGCACACGCTTGGCAAGGGCTGAGCCATGCCGGTCCGCCTCATGTCACCGCATTGCGCTTGGCAAAGCGCGGCTCGCAAAAGCGTCCTGACTGGACGATATCCACCATGATCTGCCCGGCGCGGAAGACCTGCGCGTGCGTGAGGTAGAGCGGCGCGAAGCCGAAGCGCATCACGTCCGGCTCCCGGAAGTCCCCGATGACGCCTTCGGCAATCATCGCCTGCACGATGGCATAGCCGTCCTCATGGACGAGGCTGACATGGCCTGCGCGCTGCGGCGAAGGCGGCGAGATCGTCTCAAGGCCGAGCGGCGCAATAGCGGCCAGGAAGGTGTCGCCCAGCGCGCGGGCCTTGGCCTCCACCTGCGCCATGTCCACGCCCTCAAAGGCGCTCAGCGCCCCGTGGAGCGCGCTCATGGAGAGGATGGCGGGTGTGCCGGCACCAAAGCGCGAAACGCCTGTGGCGGGCTTGTAGCCATCCTTGAAGGCAAAGGGTGTGGCGTGGCCCATCCAGCCCGATAGCGGCTGGGCGAAGCCCTCTACCACATCGCGGTGGCAGTAGACGAAGGCGGGCGCGCCTGGCCCCCCATTGAGATATTTATAGCCGCAGCCCACCGCGTATTTGGCGCCATCGCGCTCCAGCTGCAGACCCACGAGCCCCGCTGCATGCGACAGATCCCAGATAATGATCTTGCCCAGCCGGGCGGCCTCACGTTCCTCTGCCGCGATATCTACCTTGGCGGCCGTCTTGTAGTGGACCGCGCTGCGCACCAGCACATCCACGCCATCAGGCAGGCCCGCAACGCCTGCGCCCGGCTCTATAAGGGTGAAGGGTGTACCCGACAGGCGTGCCAGCCCCTCCATCACATAGCCATCGGTCGGGAAATCGCCGCGCTCCACCGCCACGCCGCGCGCTCCGCCCATGACGAGACCGGCGGCCAGCTTGAAGAGGTTCACCGAGACAGAGTCGCCCGCGATCACGCTCGCCTCGTCAACGCCAATCAGGCGGGCAATGCGTGCGCCGGTGCGAAGCGGCAGCCCCATCCAGTCAGCGCTGTTCCACGAGGCGATGAGGTCATGGCCCCACTCTGCTTGCGCCGCTTTTGTCAGCGTGTCGAGCGCAGGGCGCGGGGGCGGGCCCAGCGAATTGCCATCGAGATAGATCACGCCCTGCGGCAGATCGAACAGCCTGGCCGTATCGGCAAACGGGTCATTCCGGTCCAGCGCGCGCGCATCATCAAGTTGCATCAGCTCAATTCCCTCAAGACCGCGCGCACCGGCGCAGCATCCAGCCCGGCGAGCTTCAGCGGCAGGGCTATCAGCTCGTAGCGTCCCTCGGCGACATCATCCAGCACCAGCCCTTCAAGAATGCGCATGTCATGCGCCGCCACGCGCTTGTGCGCATCCATGGTCTTGGAGGTTTCAGGGTCCACCGAGGGCGTATCCACCCCGATGAGCACCACGCCGACAGAGGCAAGATAATCAATGGCGTCAGGAGAGATGGCCGTGAACTCGCTTTCCCATTCATCGCGCGGTGCCTGCCGCCAGGTGCGGATCAGGACGCGCTCAGGGACCTTCTCTGCGCATATCCGGCTGATCTGCAGCTCAACGGCAAAGCGCGTCACGACCGGCCATTCGCCAAGGCAGTGGATCACCGCGCATTCACCCAGATACGGCTGCAGCGCGACACCGGCCATGTCCGCGCCCTTCGCATCATAATGCAGCGGGGCATCGGCATGCGCGCCGGTATGGGTGGAGATGGTCAGCTTCGAGACATTGACCGGCGAGCCCTGCCCCATGTCCCAGGTCCGCTCGAACTGAACCGGCGTATCACCCGGCCAGACCGGCAGGCCGGGACGGATGGCAGGGGAGATGTCGATGATGCGGGTCATGAAAGCTCACCATACGTGAACTCCCGGCCGAACGTCAGTGAGAGCCGGGATCTCGGGCAGGAGAAGCGGGACCAGTCCCCGGATACCGCTGCGCGGTTCCGGGGTTTCAGGGCAAGGCCATGATAGCCGCCTATAACGGCCCCCGCGCCATGATGCCGCCATCGATGACAAGGCACTGGCCAGTCATGTAGCTGGAGGCGTCGCTGGCGAGGAAATGGATGGCGGCGGCCATGTCTTCGGGCTGACCGACACGCTGGAGCGAGAAATTGCGCTTCATCATGTCATCAAGGCCGGGATTGGAGGTCAGCGCGCTGGCAAGCTTGGTCTCGGTCAGGCCCGGGCAGAGCGCGTTGACGCGCACCTTGTGGCCGCCCGCCTCCTGCGCCAGCACCTGCGTCATCGAGATCACCGAGGCCTTGGTGATCGAGTAGACGCCCTGAAAGAATCCGGGGCGCAAACCATTGACCGAAGCGACATTGACGATCGAGCCGCCGCCCGTCTCCTTCATCATGTGGATCGCGCCGGTCGAGAGGAAGAACGGCCCCTTCACATTGACGTCGAATGTCTTGTCGAACGCGTCTTCGGGCGTGTCTTCGACGGGGCCGAAATAGGGGCTGGTCGCGCCATTATTGACCAGAATATCGAGCCGGCCTTCTTCCTTGCGGATGGCTTCCAGCGCCGCATCACGGTCCTGCGCGCTGCCCAGATGCAGAGTCATGGCGCGCGCCTTGCCGCCGGCTTCGCGGATTTCAGCGGCCACGCGCTCGCAGTCTTCAATCTTGCGGCTGGCCGCGATCACGATGGCGCCATTGCGCGCCAGACGCTTGGCCGCTGCCTCGCCAATACCCCGGCTGGCACCCGCAATCAGCGCCACCTTGCCGTCCACGCGCAAATCCGTCTCGGTCATGTTCCAGTCCCCTTATGATTATGAAAATGCCTGCCACCGCCCGTTCGGAGACGCGCGGCGGCAGGAAATACTGGCCGCTCTACTAGTCGGCGGCCAGAAGCGCGTCGTAGTCGAGCTCCGAAGACGGGATTTCCCCGCCCGGCCCCTGCAGATAGTGGCGCATCCAGCCCATCAGCCGGTGGGCATAATCAAACTGGGCCGCCGCATTGCGCAGGCCATGGCCCTCGCCCGGATAGGTGACAAGGCGCACCGGCGCCTCGCCCGCCAGCTTGAGATAACGGTAGAGGATATAGCCCTGCGACGGGGCCACGCGCGTATCCACCTCGCCATGCATGACCAGGGTCGGCGTGGTCGAGCCGTGCGCATGCATGATCGGGGAATGCTCGAAATACCACTCCCAGTTCTCCCACGGATAATGGATGAAATGGACATCGACCATTTCGACCGGGATGTCGGTATTGCCCATGAAGGAAACGAGATCAGTCAGCGCCACGAACGGAACCGAAGCGGCAAAGTGCTCGCTCGCCACCGTTGCGCCCCAGGCGGACGCAAACCCGCCATAGGAGCCGCCGGTAATGCCGACGCGCGCCGGATCGATCACGCCCTGATTGGCGAGATAGCCGACGCCGTCAACAATATCCTCGAACTCCTCGCCGGGAGGGTTGAGGTGATCAAGCTCGATAAAGGCAAAGCCGCGCCCGGTGGAGCCGCGATAATTGGGATAGAAGACGGCGAAGCCTTCGCCCGCCCCGATCTGGCCGGGCCGTGAATAGCCGGTCAGCCAGCCATTATGGTCGTGCGCTTCCGGCCCGCCATGGACCACGGCGATCATCGGCCAGCCATTTTCAGGCGTCTCGCCTCGCGGGGTGATGAGCACGCCTTCCACCTCGACGCCGTCACGCGCCGTCCAGCGCACCACGCGCTGCTCGCCGAGTGTGCGGTTTGCCAGCCAGGGATTGAGGTCGGCCCAGCGCGCCGGGGCTTCACCCGGGCGGGCCACATACACGTCACGCGGATGGGAGGGGCTATCGGCCACGAAGGCGATTTGCCCGCTATCACCATCAAGGCTCAGCGAGTGGGCGACATAGCCGCCATGGGCTTCGCGTGACACTTCCTCGCCTTCGGGCGTGTACACAACCCAGGCACTGTCCTGACGCACATGGGCCAGGGCGAGGATCTGCCCGTCATGCCATTCAAAGGTGCGGATATGCTGTTCGGTGTCAGGGGCGATCTGGATGTATTCGCCGCTCTGCACGTCCGCGACATGGATTGTGCCGGCTGTTGAGTCAGAGCGGTTGATCGCCGCCAGGAAGGCAAACTGCGACCCGTCCGGCGAGAAGCGGCCGGTATCGATCTTGCCCGGCGTTTCAACCGTGCTGATCACATCTCCGCTGTGTGTGTCCACGAATGACCAGCGCTGTTCCATCATGGAATCGTCCACTGATGGCGTAGGGGCGAGCGTCACCGCAAGGGTTGATCCGTCTGCGCTCAGCTGAATGGCCGGCCAGAGCCAGCGGCTCGGCCGCGCGCTCATTATCGCCCAGCCCTGCCCGCCAGACGTAGGAAAATGGCTGGTTTTCCTCGTAGACATTCGCCCGGAAGCCGCGCTCGCGCAGCGCGCTGGTGTCCGGCAGGTTCGGGTCGCGGCCAATGAAATAGACCCAGCGACCGTCCGCCGACAGAAGATAGCCCTGCACGCCCGTATCCGGGTGATAGAGGCGCTCCGGCGCTCCGCCCGACAACGCGACCCGGTAGAGCGCAGGGCGCTCATCGCCCTCGCGGCGCGCCAGAAAAGTGACGCTCTCGCCATCGGGATGCAGCGCTACAGCGCTGATCGTATTGTCTCCGGAAACCAGCGCGCGCAGTGCGCCGGGTGCATCGGCGGCATAAAGATGCAGGGACGGGGCGCCATCACTGTCGCCGGCGCGAATATCGCGCGGCACCGACACGGTGAAGGCAAGCTGTCCGGTGGCGGGGGCGATCAGCACCTGCCCCGCCTGGCGCAGCTGGAACAGATCGTTGATGGAAACGCTTCTGGCCTCGGCCTGTTCCTGGGCCAGCGCTGGCGCCATAACAGCCGGTACAGCAATAAACGCGCTGGCGAGCATGGCCGCCGCCAGCCGGTGTCTGAGACGCAAAGTCATCGGGTTAGCCTCCCTGCAATCTTGTCGTTGCAGGAAAGCTAAAGCGGCAAAGCTCTTACGTCGAGCTTCAGGCCGCAGAAGGCATCAGGCGATAATGTCGGGATTGAGCTGATCTTCCAGCGCAAAGATCATGTCCTTGAGCATCAGCTTGCGGCGCTTCAGCCGGACCAGCTTGAGCTGGTCAACAACGCCGCAATCCTGTGCTGCGCGCACCTCTGCGTCCAGCGCGCGGTGTTCACGGCGCAGCTCGGCCAGCTTGGCAATCAGCGCATCTTCGTCCAGATCACCGAACATTCTCAGCCAGACACCTGTCATTGGTTGCAACCGGCCAGCCCGGCCGGGCAGGCTGTGATTGCAAATACTTGGATATGACCCACGCCCGTCCGGCATGGCCTCCGGAGCACGAGGCGCGGACATTACCCTTTTTCGAGCGCGGAGAAAACGGCTTCTTTGAAGCGCGCGGCGGGCGCGTTGACGCCTTTGTATGCGGCATATTGCTCCAGAGCCGCCAGCGCCCTCCCCGACCATCCCTGTGACGCGGCCAGCTCTGGTGCCTCAACGCGCTCCAGCATGGTCTGGGCGATGTGTTCTGCGGCCAGCTCTGCGCCGAGAACCGATTGACGCAAAGCCTGTGCAGCCTCTGCCGGGACCGGCGGACGCGGCGCCTTGAGCCCATCACGCACGCCGCGCAAGGGCCCGACCGCCAGCGCGTGCCAGTCACCGGCAATGCGCACCGCCTCAGCCAGCGAGGGAACCGGGTCACGCCCCCGCCCGGTGTTCCAGACAAGCCAGAAGGCAATATTCACATCCAGCCCCGCATCCTGCAGGGCTAGGGCCGCGCGCTTCACAGGCTCGTGCGCGTAGAGCGCTACGGAGAAATCCCACAAGTTTTGCCCGTGCGTGCCGTGCATCAGTTCTTGCCCTTGCGGGCTGCGCCGGGCCGCTTGCCCTCCTTGAGGTCCTCGCCCCAGCGCCGGGTCGGTGTCCAGTCGAGCCCGAACAGGTCCAGCGCCCGGCCCACTGACTGGTCCACCATGTCATCAAGGGTTTCCGGCTTCGCGTAGAAGGCTGGCAGGGGCGGCATGATGATCGCGCCCATCTCGGTCAGCTGCGTCATGGTGCGCAGATGGCCCAGATGAAAAGGCGTCTCACGCACCATCAGCACCAGACGGCGGCGCTCTTTGAGCACCACATCGGCGGCACGGGTCAGCAGGCTGGACGTCACGCCCGTGGCGATCTCGCTCATCGTCCTGACAGAACAGGGCGCGATCAGCATGCCAAGCGTCTGGAAGGAACCTGAAGCGATCGGCGCGCCAATATCGGGAAACGCGTAGGTGTGGTCTGCCCGCGCTTTGATGTCGGCAGCCTTCAGGCCCATCTCATAGCCCAGCGTCATCTCGGCGGCCTTGCTGGCCACGACATGGGATTCCACGCCCAGATCACGCAGCGCTTCGAGCGCGCGCATGCCGTAGACAACACCGGACGCACCCGACAGCCCGACAATCATCCGCTGCGGCAAGGACTTGGGTTCAGACATGGGAAACCCTTCCGCAACACGGACAGTTTTCACCATTGCTAGAGGGGGGTGTTTGATGTTTCACTTGTCATCCTTGATCCAGCGAAGGAGGCTAAACATGCCAGCTGAAGCGCGTATCCGTGAGCTTGACCAACGTCACACGCAACTGGAAAATCGCATTGAGCAGGAGCTCAAACATGCTTCCGCAGATACGCTGCAACTCGCAGACCTCAAGAAACAGAAATTGCGCCTGAAAGAGGAAATTGAAAGCCTCCGGCGCCGACATTGACGCATTTTGCGGCAATTCACCACATGACCGAAGGGCGGACCATGAATGGTCCGCCCTTTTTCGTGATACGGGCAGGGCCACCTGCTGGCATACCCGATTGAACGCAGAGGAAGCAGAGATGACCCACCGCACGGCCTCATGCAGTTGCGGGCAATTGCAGGTGCAGTGCGCGAGCGAGCCGGTCCGCGTAGCCATCTGCCACTGCCTTGAGTGCCAGAAGCGCACCGGCAGCGTCTACGCCGTGCAGGCCCGCTTCCATCGCGAACACCTGACGCTAAGTGGCGAGACGCGCCAATGGAGCCGTCGGGGCGATAGCGGCCAGTCAACGCGCTTTCATTCCTGCCCGGTGTGTGCATCCACCGTCTTCTGGGAGCTCGCCGGTGCGCCGGATTTTGTCGCTGTCGCCGCAGGCATGTTTGCTGATCCCGGCTTCCCGCCCCCCGCCCTGTCGGTATATGAAGAGCGCAAGCATTCATGGGTGTTCAACGCGGGCGCCCTGCCCATGGAGCATATGGACTGATGGCATCTCCTGCCCGCACCAATGGACCGGGCCGGGCTCGCATGCCTATCATGCCAGGCTCAGACACCAGAATTTGCCGGGATGCCCCGCCATGCTGAACCTATGCCGCGCATTTTGCCTGATCGCCCTCATGGCTCTGGCTGGCCACGCCCATGGCCAGCCCGCACCTGCCGGCCAGCAAGGCTCCAACCCCTGCCCTGACGCCAACGAGGCCATGGCCTCCGGCGACGCGGAGGCCGCTGTAGCGGCGCTACGCGCATGCCTGTCAGCCCGGCTTCACCCCTGGCAGACCGAGGCCGAGCTGCGTGTGCGCCTGGGGGCAAGCCAGCTAGCGCTTGGCGAGAGCGAAGCTGCACTGTTCACCTATAATCAGGTGATCGCACTTCTGCGCGACAATGGCGGCAATACCGATATTCCCATCGTGCGGCGCAATCGCGCCGTCGCCCTGCTGCAGCTCGACCGCGCGCAGGAAGCACTGGAAGACCTGCTGATTGCGGAGCGCGGCATGCCGCATGACGATTTCGTCCACATCCTTCTGGGCGGCACCTATATGGAGCTGGACCGCGGCACCGAAGCGATAGCCGCCTATGACAATGCGATACGTCTGGCCCCGGACTCGCCCGGCGGCTGGATCGGCCGCTCTGCCGCCTTTATCGAGCTGGAACTCATGGACCGGGCGGTCGAAGATGGGCGCGAAGCGGTAGCGATTGCCCCCGATGACGGATCGGCGCTCAACGCACTGTGCTGGGCGCTGGTAAAGGCCGAACGGGCAAGCGAAGGCATGGACATATGCTATGCCGCCGTCGAGGCTGAACCGGACTCTGGCGCCATCATCCACTCCCTCGCCGCAGCCCTTGAGCAGATCGGTGAGGATGAGGAGGCCTATCCCCTGTTTGCCCGCGCTTACGAGCTGGAGCCGGACAACACCACGATTGCCGGCGATTATGCCCGCGTGAGCGCCGCACGCGGCGAGTAGCGCACCTCACCTATCCTGATACGGGGAGTACACCGCATGGCCGGTTCGGAACGCGTTGCCATCATTACCGGGGGAGCGACCGGCATTGGCGCTGCCTGCGCACGCCGGCTGGCCGACGAAGGCGTAAGGGTGGTTATCGCCGACACCGACAAGGCCTCGGGCGAGGCGCTCGCCAATGACCTTGCCGCAGCCAAGGGCCGCGCCCTGTTTGTGAGCTGTGACGTTTCCGACAAGCTGTCCGTCGCCAACCTGATGGCCGAGACCCTGTCGGCCTTCGGCCAGCTGGACATTCTCGTCAACAATGCCGCCATACTCGCCAGAGGAGACATACTCTCGCTGGAGCTGGCCGATTTCGACAAGGTTCTGGGTGTCAATCTGCGCGGCGCCTTCCTGGTGGCGCGCTCTGCTGCACGCCAGATGACCCGCCAGATCGAGGAGGAGGACACGCGCGCCGAGGATGCCCGGCGCCGCTATGCGATCGTGAATATGAGTTCGATCAACGCCGTCGTCTCGATTGCCGACCAGCTTGCCTATTCCACATCAAAGGGCGCACTGAACCAGATGACCAAAGCCATGGCGCTGTCGCTGGCACCCTATGGCATCCGCGTGAACGCCATCGGCCCCGGTTCGGTCAATACCGACATGCTCAAATCGGTAAATGAGGACAAGGCGGCCATGGACATGGTGCTGTCGCGCACCCCGCTTGCCCGGATCGCCGATCCGGACGAGATAGCCTCGATTGCGTGGTTTCTGGCCTCGAAAGAGTCCAGCTATATCACCGGCACCTGCATCTATGCCGACGGGGGCCGCCTCGCGCTCAACTATGTAATGAAGCGCGAGGATTACGAGGACTAGGCTGCACCGGCATTCAGGTTTCGGGCGTGACGCATAGCGGATTTGGTTCCTGGCAAGGAGAGGGGTCCGCCGTGGAGCTTCCCTCCACAAGGACGGCTCGACGCTGTCAGGGGGAAAATCCGCCGCGCCTCGAAGAGGTATGGCGAAAATCGCCCACTATTACGTCGCAGTCCCTCGAAAGGGGCCTACCCTTCCGTCGGGCCTGCTCCTGACAGTGAACAATTTTCGCCCATATCACGCTCCAAAACGGAACGCCGGTACAGCCTAATCCTCGTCGTCATCCTGAGGGGCGCTCTTGCCGAAGAGCTCGTCGAGCGTGGTCGGGCCTGTGGACGCGGGCGCCGTTTCCTCGGCGGGTTTCAGCACATCTTCCTCGACCTTCACCGTGCCGGCCTCTTCCATCTCCTTGCGGCGCTTGGACGCCTTGCGCACCTGCTCGTCGAGATCGATCTGGCTGCAAAGGCCCAGCGAAACCGGGTCGGTCGGCTTGATATTGGCCGAGTTCCAGTGCGTGCGCTCGCGCACGGCCTCGATCGTCGTCTTGGTCGTGCCAACCAGCTTGGAGATCTGGCCGTCGGTCAGTTCCGGGTGATTGCGCACCAGCCAGGCGATGGCGTCAGGACGGTTCTGACGGCGTGACAGCGGCGTATAGCGCGGACCCTTCTTGCGCGCGGTCTCCTGAAGCTCGGCGTATTTCGGGCGCGTCGCCTGCATCCGGTAGGCGGGATCGCTTTCAGCCTTGGCAATTTCTTCCGAGGTCAGCTGGCCACCCGCTATCGGGTCCGACCCGCGTACACCAGCGGCCACGTCACCATCGGCGATACCCTTCACCTCCAGACGGTGCAGACCGCAAAAATCAGCAATCTGCTCAAAGGACAGGCTGGTATTGTCGACGAGCCAGACGGCGGTCGCCTTGGGCATGAGAATGTCGGACATGGCAATAGGCTCCTTGTCGAGGGGGATGCGCCGGAGACAAAAGAAAACCCGGCGCGGTCCGCCGGGTTTCGGTCGATCCGACCCGCCAAGGCTGGTGTCGGTGACACCTGATATCAATGACGGGATTTGACCCGCTTATAACGCGTGTGCGCCCGCCTTGAAAGAGGGTTTTCCTGACAGCTGCGCGCCTTATGGCACGAGCAGTATCTTGCCCGCATGCGCCATGGAATCCATGCGCTCATGGGCCTTTGCCACCTCCGCCAGCGGATAGGTGGAATCAATGAGCGGGCGCACCTTGCCCGCCTCCACCCACGGCCAGACATGGGTGCGTACCGCCGCCGCGATGGCCGCCTTCTCTTCATGGGAGCGCGCACGCAAGGTCGAGCCGGTGAGGGTCTGGCGTTTCAGCATCAGCCCCATCAGATCCACCTCCACCCGTGAACCTTTCAGGAAGGCGATCTGCACCAGCCGGCCAAAGCGGTTCAGCACGGCCAGATTCTTCGCCACATAATCCCCGCCCACCATGTCCAGGATCACGTCCGCGCCACCGGACACCTTCACGCCCTCCACCCAGTCGTCTTCGCGGTAGTTGAAGACATGGTCCGCGCCGAGCCTGCGGCAGGCCTCGCACTTGTCCGGCGTTCCCGCCGTCGCGATGACAACAGCACCATGGGCCTTGGCCATCTGGATTGCGGTGGTGCCTATGCCGCTCGAGCCGCCATGCACCAGAAAGCGCTCGCCGGGTTTGAGTGCGCCAGCCTCGAACACATTGGTCCACACGGTGAAGACGGTTTCCGGCAGGCCCGCCGCCGCGACGAAATCAACGCTTTCAGGCACGGGCAGGACGGAGCCAGCGGGCGCACGCGCTATGTCGGCATAGCCGCCACCGGCCACCAGAGCGCACACCTGCTGGCCAATATCAAACCCGTTCACCCCCTCACCCAGCGCCAGCACCGCACCGGACACTTCCAGCCCCAGCCCTTTCGGTGCGCCCGGCGGTGGCGGGTAGAAACCCATCCGCTCGATGACGTCGGGCCGGTTCACGCCCGCAGCCACCACACGGATCAGGATTTCACCGCGTGCCGGCGGATCCAGCGTGATCTCCTCCACGCTCAAGGCCTGCGGCCCTCCGGGCTGCGGCGCGGTAACGATGCGGGTCGTGAAAGCTTCATTCATGGCCGATTATCCGTATCCGCACACAAACGGGGGCGCATGCTGTCCCGGTTTGCGCTATTGTGCCGTCCATAGTGACGGTAAGACGCTGCGTTGTGCAGCCCCGGACGACAGGGAGGTGATCGCCCATGTTTGACGAAGAACTGCCACGTGCCAAGCGCCCGGCCATTACACCCGGCGAAGATATTTCAGCCCTCTCGGTTGCCGATCTGCACGCGCGCATCGAGACGCTGAAAAGCGAGATCACCCGCGCTGAAGCCATGATTGGCCACAAGCAGGACAAGCTGGGGGCCGCCGAAGCCTTCTTCAAAAAGGCCTGATTATTTCGGCAACTGGCCCCGGCCTTGCTAGTATCGGGGACAAACAGGCATGCTGCGTCCCGATATGGGCAAGGCATAAGCTGCACAGATTAACGCCGCGCCGGGTATGGGCGGGGCATATGCGTGAGGGATGACGGCGTAATGGAAACGGAAACCGGCAAGTCCGGCGCGAACGGCGCGGCGAGCGAAGCGGCCATCCGGGTGGCCGATTTCGCGGCCTCCGAGCATTTCAGCCGCCTGTTCCGCGAGGGCATGGACCTTGTCGAGGAAACCGCCAGCTATCTGGACGGGCCGGGCCGGGATGACGCCAAGCGGCTGGGCCGCGCGGGCGCGCTGGCCTATGCGGCTGAATCCATGACGCTGACGACCCAGCTCATGCAGTCGGCTTCCTGGCTTCTCACCCAGCGCGCGGTCAGCGAAGGGGAGATGACACCCTTTGAAGCCGCTGGCGAGAAATACCGCCTCGGCGGCAAGACCCATTCGCGCGAAGGCATGTGGCCGGCGGGCGATGATCCTTGCCCGCCCCGCCTTGGCGATCTCGTCGCCCGCTCGCAGAGCCTGCACGAGCGTTTGAAGCGTCTTGATGACAATCTCTTCCGCGAAGCACCCGGCGGTGCGCCGGGGCGGAACCCGCTCGCCGGACAATGGTCCGCGCTTGAAAGCGCGTTTGCGGGGCGGGGTTAAGCAGGGCGGTATTTTCTTAAGCCTCAA
The DNA here is from genome assembly GCF_051859565.1 of Glycocaulis sp. Classification (GTDB taxonomy): domain Bacteria; phylum Pseudomonadota; class Alphaproteobacteria; order Caulobacterales; family Maricaulaceae; genus Glycocaulis. The sequence goes on along the minus strand of NZ_JBHYFK010000002.1, from coordinate 50,375 downwards.
GCGCCGGCGGCGGCATCCGCCGCCCTGGCTATCCTCGCTTCGCTGCGGGCGCGCGGTCGCGCTTGCGGCGCTACGCGCCGGGGTGACCTTCCGGCCCCGTCAGGGGCCAAAAGGCCGAACGGCCGCCCGCGACTGCCTGCCCCCGCGCAGGCGGGGGTTCGCGGAACATCGCAACGCGGCCTGCCCCCGGCTACGACCGGGGGGGATGCGTTGCGGAACCAAAAAAGGAAACGCCCGCAGCTGAGGGGAGCTACGGGCGTTCTTCTAAAGGCCCCGGCCGTGTCGAGGGGACACGCGCCCAGGTGAGGGGGGTGGGCGGTTATACACCGAAGCCTTTGAACTTGTCCTTGAAGCGCGAAACGCGGCCCGCGCGGTCAACGAGCGTCTGCGTGCCGCCGGTCCAGGCCGGGTGCGTGCGCGGATCGATATCCAGCGAGATCTGGTCGCCTTCCTTGCCGTAGGTCGACCGCGTCTTGAATTTGCTGCCGTCCGTCATCACCACTTCGATGAAGTGATAGTCGGGGTGGATATCCTGTTTCATCTGACGGCTCCCGCCTTCAACGTCCGCTGCTCCCAGACCGGCCTTGGCCTGCGGTTTAGCGGAACAAGTCTGCTAGAAATGAGCCGCGGTGTATATACGTGCAAAGCCTGTGGCGCAAGACCATGCAGGCCGCCAAGAGTCAGTGCGTTTTTCCACAATGACTTAGCACGCCCCGCTTACCCCAGAATTCTGTGGAAATCGTCATGGGAAGTTCAAAGTATCATCACTGAAACCCCGGAACGCGCATGGCGCGTATCCGGGGCCTCGTGCCGCTTCTGAAGAGGTCCCGGATCGCACATACGTGCGTCCGGGATTTCACAAAGAAGCTGCTACCGCGCTTCCAGCTTCAGCTCGATGCGCCGATTGCGGGCATGGTCCGCCTCGGTGCGGCCGGTGGCGATCGGGTAATGCTCGCCCAGCCCTGCCGCCATCAGACGATTGGCCGGCACGCCCTCTCCCACCAGCCAGTTGATGACCGATAGAGAGCGCGCGGTGGAGAGCTCCCAGTTGGAGGAGAACTGCGCTGATGGCCCCAGCGGACGCACGTCCGTGTGCCCGTCCACCCGGATCACCCACTCAATGTCGGACGGGATTTCGCGGGTAAGCTGGATTATCGCAGCGGCTATCGGGCGCAGGCCCTCGCGGCCCTCCGGGGAAAGCTCGGCCGAGGCGCTATCGAACAGCACATCTGTCTCGAACACGAAGCGGTCACCGACGACGCGCACGCCAGAACGATTACCGAGTATCTCCACCAGCCGCCCGAAAAACTCGGAGCGATACTGGGAAAGGCGGGCCACTTCGCTCGCCAGCGCCGCATTGAGCCGGGTGCCCAGATTGATGACTTGCGTCTCCAGCTCGGCTTCACGCGCTTCGGAGGCTTCCAGAGCAGCATTCAGGCGCGCCAGCTCCATGCGCAATATCTCCATCTGCTCTGACAGCATGGCGATTGTAAGCTGCGCCTCCTCGGACAGCTCTTCGGCCTCATCCAGCTGGTCTCCCAGTGCCGTGATGCGCGCGGTTGTCGCCTCCAGCTGTTCGGTGAGGCTTTCATTCTCCGCGGTCAGCGTGCTCACGCGCAAGGTGAGCGCCGCGTTCTCGGCCTCGGCCATGTTCAGCTCATTGGCGATCTGGGCGAGGCGGGCATTAAGGTCAGCCAGCTGTTCATCGCGGCCCGTCAGCGCCGTGGAAAGCGCGTACTGTCCGGTCACGAACACGGCGAGCAGGAAGACGATGACCAGCAGCAGGGTTGCCAGCGCATCGACAAAACCCGGCCAGTAATCGCCGCTATCGGCCTCTCGGAGCTGCTGCAGGCGGGAAAGCGCCATGACCTATGGGTCCCGGCGATTGAGCCGCGCCTGCGCTTCCAGCGCACGCACCAGCACCTTGATCTCGTCACGCAGGAGGCGCGCGGCCTCCCGGTTGGCCTCTGCCGCGTCATCGGCAAAGCGCGAGAGCGTCACTTCCAGCTGGCGTGAATGGCGCTCCATGGTGGAGGCAAGCCGGTCCACCGTATCGGCGGTCTGTTCCAGTAATGCGCCGACATAGGCGCTGGAGCTGTCGCCCTCGCCCGCGCCTACCGGGCCAGCGGCAGACAGGCGCGAGATGGAGGACAGCCATTCCTCGATCTCGTTATAGAAACGGTTCTGCGCCCGGCTCGCCTGCAACTCCAGAAAGCCGATGATGAGAGAACCCGCGAGGCCAAAGAGCGAGGAGGCAAAGGCCGTGCCCATGCCCTGTATCGGGTCTTCAATGGCGGCCATGAGGCGCGCCGCTTCCACCTCGCCAGCACCGGATGAGGTGGCAGACACGGCCCGCACCGCCTCGCCCACATCGGAGACGACCAGAAGCAGGCCGTAGAACGTGCCGAGCAGGCCCAGAAAGATCAGAAGCCGGCCGAAATAGCGGGTAAACGCGCCGCTTTCGGCCATGCGCGCGGCCACCGAATCCAGCACCACGCGGGCCGAAGCTGCCGACAGGCGCGCACGCCCGTCCGCCGCATCAGTGATGAGGGCGGCCATGGGCGCAATGAGGGCGGGCGGATTGCCGAGCTGGTCGGGATGGGCGCTGTCGCGCAATTTCACCAGCCAGCGTGCGCTGGGACCAATCGCGAGCGCCTGCTGGAAGGTGTAGAGAATGCCTATCAGCAAAACGCCAAGGATCACGCCATTAATGGCGGCATTGGCCTGGAAGGCGGTGATCAGCGGTTCGTGCAGGACGACTGCCAGCGCCGCCACCACCGCCAGGAACACGGCCATCCAGACAATATACTGGCCGGGGCCGGTAAAGCGCATCTTGCGCGGCTGCGGGGTTTCGGGCGGGAAAGGCAGATCGCGTGAAGGCATGTATGAGCTGTCCCTCTGTTCCGGCAGGGGTCAAGGCATGACCCGTTTGACCATCAGAGACAAGCTTCTTGGCTGTTTTTGGGCGAACGGTGCCTATTTGCCGACTTGGGCCAGCCGCTTTTTCAGCTCGCCGAAGACGAACTCGTTACCGGCCACGATATGCCCCGTCTCCAGCACATCGCCAGAGCCGTCCAGCGAGCCGGCATAGCCGCCCGCCTCACGCACCAGCACAATGCCGGCAGCAATGTCCCAGGCTTTCAGATTGCGCTCAAAGAAGCCGTCAAACCGGCCCGCCGCCACCCACGCCAGATCAAGCGAGGCCGCGCCATAGCGCCGGATTCCAGCTGTATGGGGCATGATGGCGTGCAGCTCGGTGAGGAATTTGGCATGGCCGGACTTGCCAGCGAACGGCATGCCGGTGGCGATCACGCACTCATCGAAATGTTCGCGGCCAGACACGCGCAGGCGGCGGTCATTCATATAGGCGCCGCGGCCCTTCTCGGCGTGGAAGAAATCGTCGGTGGCGGGATTGTAGACAATGCCCGCAATCAGCTCGCCCTCGCGCTCCAGCGCCACCGAGACCGCAAAATGCGGCTGGCCGTGCAGGAAATTCGTGGTGCCGTCCAGCGGATCGACGATCCAGCGGTGGGATTTGTCAGTCCCTTCCACCAGCCCGCGCTCTTCCATCAGGAAGCCGTAGCCGGGCCGGGCCTTGGAAAGCTCCTCAAAGAGGATTTCCTCGGCCTTGGCATCCGCAGTGGAGACGAAATCGGCCGGGCCTTTTTTGGATACCTGCAGGTGCTCCACCTCGCCAAAATCGCGCGCGAGTTTGCGGCCCGCCTTGCGCACGGCGCCGGTCATAACCTGCATGAGGGCAGAAACTTGAGCCAAATCAGAAGCTTCCCATTTCCGCGCGGCGCACATACGTGCCGTCTTCGGTGGCGACGATCACCCGCTCGCCCACACCCACGAAAGGCGGTACGGCAGAGCGGATATTGCCGCTGAGAATGGCGGGCTTGTAGGAATTGGCCGCCGTCTGGCCCTTGACCACCGGCTCGGTGTCGATGACCTCCAGCTCGACATGCTGGGGCAGGTCGATGCCGATCGGCTTGTCCTCATAGAGCTCGACCACCACCATCATGCCATCGGTCAGGTAGGCTGCGCGCTCCTCGCCGACGAAATCGATGTGCAGCGAGATCTGCTCGTAGGTCTCGGTGTTCATGAATACCAGCATCTCGCCCTCGGCGTAGAGATACTGGTAATCGCGCTGATCGAGGCGCACGCGCTCCACCTTGTCGGCAGACCGGAAGCGCTCATTGAGCTTGCGCCCATCAAGGATGTTCTTCAGCTCGACCTGGGCGAACGCGCCGCCCTTGCCGGGCTTCACATGGTCGGCCTTCACAGCCGTCCACAGCGTATCCTGGTGCTTGATCACCATGCCCGGCTTGATTTCGTTACCGTTGATTTTCATCGCAAAGCGCCCTGCTGACCCCTCAAATGCGCGCGCCTGCGCGCCAAGGGGCGTGACCTCATCAAATCGGGCGCGGGTGTATCAGCGCGAGCGTCATGCGGCAAGGCTGGTGGGGAGTGCCCCCACCAGCGTCCCCATCAGGCGCCGTGACCAGCCAAGGCCGAATGTGCGGAAATGGGCGAGATTGCCGTAGAGCACCATGCGCCGGGCGGCGATCTCACAGACAAGGGCTGCGGGACGGGCTGATGCCACGGCGGAAAGCGTCACCGGGCCGATCCGGCCATCTGACGCAACGCCCACCGCCTCCTGCAGCAGGCGCACAGCCCGGCCGACCCCGTGATTGACGGCCGCATCAAACACGATGAAGGCCACCGGCCCCGGCAGCTCATCGCACCGGCAGCTATCCCAGTATCGCGCCTTGTAGATCTCGCCCGCCTCGCCCTTCGTCAGCGCGCGCACATCGGCCTTCGTCACGCTGCGCCCGCGCCAGCTTTGAAGCGTGGCCAGCGTAATGCCGAAATTGGTCGCGCCGCCCGGATCATCGGGATGGTCGACATAGCCGCCCTCATGGACCAGCACATGGGCGAGGGCTTGGGCGAAAGCGTCAGACATGGGGAGGGCTCCGGCGGGACAGGATCATCAGGCCCGCCAGTATGCGCCCCTTTAATCCCCAGCCGGATTGAGCCGGTATCTGCCCGCCATTCCGGAGATCGCCTCGGCTTCCAGCCGGGTCAGCGTGTCATGGGTAAAGAGCTCTTCCAGCTGGGCTTCCAGCCGGTCACGCTGGGGATCGTCCTCCAGCGAGTTATCCCCCGGATAGCCCGCGCGCCTAACCCACACATAAGCCTGTTCCATATTGCGCAAGACGCCCCGGCCCGTCGCCAGAGCGCCCGCATAGAGGAACTGGGCCTGCGCATCGCCCGCTTCCGCGCCGCGCCGCGCCCAGGCGGCAGCCAGCCCGAAATCACCGTCAGTGCTTTCAGCATCCTGCATCAGAATGAGGGCATAATCGCCCATCGCGGCTGGCAGGCCCATCTCGGCAGCATGGCGCAGCAGGGTGCGGCCAGCATCCTCGTCGGCATCTCCGCCCTCGCCGGTAATCAGCATCACGCCGGCGATGGCCGCAGACGGCGCATCACCCGCCTCGCCTGCCCGCACATACCATATCCGGGCCAGCGCAGGGTCGTTCGGCCCGTGCACCCAGTCATCGAGCGCCGCTGCATAGGCGGCCATGGCGCGCGGCATGCCTGCTTCTGCCGCCAGCCGGAGCCAGTCCAGCGCGAGCGCCGCCTGCCCCGGATCGCCGGCTTCACGCAGGAAGCTGCCAAATTCATAAGCCGCGCGCGCATCGCCGGTTTCGGCTGCCTGACTGAGGAATTCGCGCGCCTGAAACGGCTCCAGCCCGCCCCGGCGTTCAGCCGCGAGCGACGCCAGAATGATGAGCGCGTCAATATCGTCCTGCTCGCCCGCCCGGCGCAGCCAGCGCACAGCGCCCCTTTCATCGGCCGCGCCCGAAAGCCCGTGCAGAAGGATATGGCCGGCCAGCGTGGCGCCGCGCGGCTCGCCGGCGGCTGCGGCACGCTCGGCATGCACGCGCGCGCTCAGATAATCGCCTGTCATGTAAGCAGCGGACGCTCTTGCCATCGCCTGATCCGACGGGCTGCGTTCTTCAATGGCTTCGCCAGAGCGGTTGCGCTCGGCCTCTTCGGCGAGCCCCGGCGGCAAGGCCGGTTCCTGGCCCACGGCCAGCGGGGCGCTCACGCACAGCAGTGCTAGCGCGCCGAGAGCAGCGCTCCAAAGGCCCGCACCGCCTCCACCGGCCCGGCCGGATGGTTCCACACCCCGCCTGATACCGCGATGAAATCCGCACCCGCCTCGATCACCGGACTGGCATTCTCCGGCGTTATCCCGCCAATCGCTACGCATGGCACCTCAAAGACTTCACTCCACCACTCGATGAGCTCCACAGAAGCCGACGCCTTGGGCGATTTCGTGGCAGTGGGGAACATCGCGCCGAACGCGACATAGTCTGCGCCTTTTTCCGCCGCTGTCATCGCCAGATGGCGGCTGTCATGGCAGGTGACGCCGACAATGCCGGTCTTGCCCAGCGCCGCACGCGCCTCCGCATAAGGCGCGTCCTCCTGGCCGATATGCACCCCGTCCATGGCGTAATGGACAGCGAGGTCCGGCCGGTCATTCATCAGCACCGATACGCCATGACGCTTTGCAGCCTTCACCAGAGGCGGGATCAGGCCCGGCAACTGGTTTTCAGGCTGCTCCTTGAGGCGTATCTGCAACACGCTTGCCACGCCCTCGGCCAGAACACTGTCCAGCAGCTCGGCAAAACCGGCATCGATGCGCGGCGGGGTGAGAAGATAAAGCTGGCAGTTCGACATAAGATTGCCCGATACACGGTTTGCGGGAAAACGAAAATCTAACAGGCATTTAGAAAATTGCGCCCGTTCATAATTTTCTTTTTCCCTGCCACAAAAATGCCTGCTACCACACTGAGCATCCTGTTTGCCAGTCGTGGCGGCTGGATATCGGGGGGGATGAATCCCCATTACCTTTTGGAGACTTTCATGATTGCCAGAACTGTTGCTTGCGCTGCCTTCGCCGCGCTGGCCATGGGCGCTGCTGCGTCCGCCCAGAACTATTCGCTGAACCCCAATTTCGGCACGTTTTCGCTCAATGCAGGCTTCCTGCCTGATCCTTACACCGTCAACGTCGTCGCTGGCGGCAATATCAACGCCAACCGCCTGGGCTCGGGCTGCGTTGGCTCGATCTCTGACGCGCCGGACGTGCGCCTGAACTTCAATGGCGGCCGCATCTCCATCGGCGCCGAATCGAACTCCGACACCACCATCGTCGTCAACGGTCCGGATGGCCGCTGGTACTGCAATGACGATTTCGACGGTCTGAACCCGCGCGTCACCCTGTCCGGCTCCGGCCAGTATGACATCTGGGTCGGCACCTATTCGGGCGGCGTGGCCAACGCGGTGGTCTACTTCACCGAATACTAGGTTCCGGGTTTACCCAAACCTGAAACGAGAAAGGCCCGGCAATGCCGGGCCTTTTTTATATGGTTGTGGGAGTTGCGCAGAACCTACCCCTCCAGCCCCTCATCCCATTCGCCGAGCGCGGCAAGGCCGTTCATCTTCGCCCGGTGATTGAAGGCTTTCTGGCCAGCCTCGACATCCTTGCCGCCCCAGGCGGCCAGCGGCGCGGCCTGCAGCGCGCGGCCATAGGAGAAGGTCAGCGGCCAGGGCAGGTCAAAGCCCGCATTCATGATGTTGAGGTGCGCGGTCGCGTCCACATCCGACTGTCCGCCCGACAGGAAGGCAATGCCCGGCACGGAGGCCGGCACGCAGTTGGTCAGGCACTGCACGGTCATCTCGGCGACTTCCTCGCGGCTCGCCTGCGCGGAGCAATTCGTGCCGGAAATGATCATGTTGGGTTTGAGGATCGTGCCTTCCAGCACCACGCCCTGCTCGAACAGCTCGGCATAGAGCCGCTTCAGACCAAACTCGGTCACCTCGTAGCAGCGGTCGATATCGTGGTCGCCATCCATGATGACTTCCGGCTCCACGATCGGCACGATACCCGCTTCCTGGCACAGCATCGCATAGCGCGCGAGCGCGTGCATATTCGTGTTGATACAGTACTGGGACGGCACGCTCTCATCGCCGCCCGCACCGATATTGATGACGGCGCGCCATTTGGCAAAGCGCGCACCCAGCGCGTGATACTCGGCCAGACGCTCGCGCAGGCCATCAAGGCCTTCGGTGATCATCTCGCCCGGCGCACCGGCCAGCGGTTTGGCGCCCGTATCCACCTTGATGCCCGGCACCGCGCCGGTATTCGCGATCAGCTCGGCCAGCGGCGTGCCGTCCTTGGCTTTCTGACGCAGCGTCTCGTCATAGAGGATGACGCCGGAGATATGCTCGCTCATCGCCGGTTCGGTGCGGAACAGCATTTCGCGCCAGTCCCGGCGGCTGTCTGCGGTCGAATCCAGCTTGATCGTGTCAAAGCGCTTTTTAATCGTGCCGGTGGACTCGTCGGCCGCCAGAATGCCCTTGCCCGGCGCGACCATGCGCATCGCGGTTTCGTAGAGCGCATCAATATCCATGTTTCAAACTTCCCCGTATTGCCTGCTGATCGCTTGAGTATGCGGCACTATTGCTAGGACGCAGCGTCCATATCCGTTTGTGGCATTTGCCGCAAAACCTCGATGCCCGGAAGCGGTTTGCCTTCCAGCCATTCCAGGAATGCACCGCCGGCTGTCGAGACAAAGGTGAAATCACCGGCAACGCGCGCATGATTGAGCGCAGACACCGTATCACCGCCGCCAGCAACCGCCACCAGCTTGCGCTCGCGCACGCGCTGGGCGGCAAAGCGCGCCGCCTCTACCGTGCCAGTATCAAACGGCGTCATCTCGAACGCGCCCAGCGGCCCGTTCCAGACCAGCGTCTTCGCGCTCTCGATGGAATCGGCCAGCGCGTCAATCGTCGCCGGGCCGCAATCAAGGATCATCTCATCGCGGGCGATCTCATCAAGACCCGCCACACGCCGCGCCGCCTTTGCTTTCAGCTCGCGCGCCACCACCACGTCTTCAGGCAGGAGAAGCTGGCAGCCGGATTTTTCCGCCGCCGCGATGATCTCGCGAGCAGTGCCCAGCAGGTCCGGCTCGTAAAGGCTTTTGCCGACATCGGCGCCCTTCGCGGCCAGGAAGGTGTTGGCCATGGCCCCGCCGACGAACAGCCGGTTCACCTTGGTCACCAGATTCATCAGAAGATCGATCTTGGTCGACACTTTCGCGCCGCCGACAATCGCCAGCAGCGGACGCTCAGGATTTTCCAGCGCCGCCGTCACATGATCCAGCTCACGCTGCAGGGCGAGACCAGCATAGGCGGGTAAAAGGCGCGCCACACCTTCGGTCGAAGCATGGGCGCGGTGCGCCGCCGAAAAGGCATCGTTCACATAGATTTCGCCAAGCGCGGCCAGCTGCGCGGCAAACTCCGCATCATTGGCCTCCTCGCCCGCGTGAAAGCGCGTGTTTTCCAGCAGGAGTACGTCGCCATCCTTCAGTTCGCCCACCGCCTTCTCGGCCTGCTTGCCAATGCAGTCACCGGCAAACCGGACCGGCGCGCCAAGCCGTTCAGACAGCGGCGCCATGACGGGTTTGAGGCTCTGGCTGGCATCGACCTTGCCCTTGGGGCGGCCGAAATGGGCGAGCAGGATGATGCGTGCGCCCTTGTCTTTAAGCCATTCAATCGTCGGCAGGGCCGATTGCAGGCGCGTATCATCGCTGACCTTGCCATCCGCCATGGGGACGTTGAAATCCACGCGCACCAGCACGCGTTTGCCGGAAACCTGCGCGTCTTCCAGACGGGCAATCTTGCCTTCGCTCATGGGTCTGTTCAGTTCCTAGATCAGCCGGCCCATCGCCACCGCCGTATCGATCATACGGCAGGCAAAGCCCCATTCATTATCATACCAGGTCATCACGCGGGCCAGCTTGCCACCAATCACATTGGTCTTGTCGATGGCGACGATGGACGAGCGCGGATCGTGATTATAGTCGATGGAGACGAGCGGCAGGCTGTCATAGCCCAGCACGCCCTTCATCGGGCCGTCTGCGGCCTCGCGGATCGCCGCGTTGATTTCCTCGATGCTGGTCTCGCGCCCCGGCGTGAACACCAGATCGATGACCGAGACATTCGGCGTCGGCACGCGGATGGCCGAACCATCAAGACGGCCTTTCAGCTCAGGCAGAACCTCGCCCACCGCTTTCGCCGCGCCGGTCGTCGTCGGCACCATGGACATGGCGGCTGCGCGGGCACGGTGCAGATCCTTGTGATTGCGGTCCAGCGTCGGCTGGTCGCCGGTATAGGCGTGGATCGTGGTCATGTGGCCCTGCTCGATGCCGATGGCATCGTTGAGCACCTTGGCCACCGGCGCGAGCCCGTTCGTGGTGCAGGACGCGTTGGAGACGATCACGTCCTCAGCCGTCAGGCTGGCATGATTGACGCCGTAGACGATGGTCTTGTCGGCATTCTTGGCCGGCGCCGAACACAGCACGCGTTTCGCGCCAGAGGAGAGGTGCGCGGAGGCCGTTGCCTTGTCATTGAACTTCCCGGTGCATTCCAGCACGAGGTCAATGCCGAGATCCTTCCAGGGCAGCTGGGAGGGATCGCGGTTGGAGACCTTGGTGATCTTGCCAAAGCCGGCATCAAACCCGTCTTCATAAAGCTTGATCTCGCGCGGATAACGGCCATGCACGCTGTCATAGGTCAGCAGGTGCGCGTTCACCTCCGGCGTGGCGCTGTCATTGATCGCAACGACCTCCACCTCATGCCAGCGCTGATGTTCCAGCACCGCCCGCAGGGCCAGACGCCCGATACGGCCAAACCCGTTGATCGCCACCCGAAGAGCCATGACGCGCTCCTTCAAAAATCCGCTAGAAACTTTTGGGAACCCTGCAGCGGCAGCTCCGCGCCGGGCAATTGCGCACGGGGTTTAGACGCTTCCCCGCGCCGCGTCCATACACGAGCGGCGATGTTAAGCGCTCAGGCGATGCTCCAGCTTTTTCAGGAAGACCATGCAGGCTTCCAGCTGGCTTACTTCAACGAACTCGTCAGGCTGGTGGGCCTGATCGATATGGCCGGGCCCGCAAATGACCGCTGACATGCCGCCATCCTGAAACTGCCCGCCTTCAGTGCCGTAGGAGACCACGCGCGGCGCATTGTCGCCGGTCAGGGCGCGGGCAATGCCTTCGGCCTCGCCGTCCGTTTCAGGGCGCAAGGGCGGGACGTTGGAAACCTCGGTAATGCGGATGGAGGCGTCCGGCGCGGTGCGGCGCATATCGGCTTCCACCTGCGCTGCCAGCTCACGCAGGCGCCGGCCCACGCCGGGACCATCATCCCACGGCGCCGGGCGCATCAGGGCTTCAAACCAGGCGTCTTTCGCCAGGATATTCATCGCAGACCCGCCGCCCATCCGGCCAATGGTCAGCGTGCCAAAGGGCGGATCGAACGGGCTGTCGTCAGGAGCAGCAGCGCGCAGCGCCTCGCCCTCGCGGCGCAGGAAATCCATCAGGATCACGGCATTGGTCACCGCGCAGGCACCGGCATTGATCAGGCTGGAATGGGCTTCGTGGCCCGTGATCTCCACGCGCACCGAATAAAGTCCCTTATGCCCCGTCACCACCTTCATGCCCGTCGGTTCGCCCACCAGCACGGCGGAAGGTTTGGGATGCCCGGCGGCAATCGCTTCGATCATGGAGGGCGCGCCCTGACAGCCCACCTCCTCATCATAGGAGAAAGCAAAATGGACCGGGCGTTTGAGGGGCGCCGCCGCCAGATCAGGCGCGGCGGCCAGCGCGCAGGCGACAAAGCCCTTCATGTCGCACGTGCCGCGCCCGTAGAGCTTGCCATCTTTCTCGGTCAGCACGAACGGATCGGTCGACCAGTTCTGGCCATCGACCGGCACCACATCGGTATGACCGGAAAGCACGACCCCGCCATCGGTTTCCGGCCCGATAAAGGCATGCAGATTGGATTTCAGCCCGTCCGGGCTCGGCACGCGCTCGCAGCGAGCGCCCAGCCCGGTCAGATAGTCTTCCACCCAGTCAATCAGGGCGAGATTGGAATTGCGCGAGGTCGTGTCGAACGCGATCAGGCGTTCAAGCAGCGCAATGGCTTGGGGGCTCCGGCTCATTCGCGGTCCGGCAGGCCAAGCAGTTCCAGCTGGAAGACCAGCGCCGCGTTGGGCGGGATCGGCCCGCCCGGCGTGCCGCGCGCGCCATAGCCAAGCTCCGGCGCGATATAGAGCGTCCACTTCTCGCCGACGCGCATGAGCGGCAGGGCCTCGACCCAGCCTGCGATCAGCCGGTCGGAAGGAAACTGCGCCGGTTCGCCGCGCGCATAGGAGCTATCGAACTCGGTGCCGTCCAGGAGCTGGCCGGCATAATGCACGCGCACATACTCACCGCGCACCGGGGAAGGATTGTCCGGCCCGGCCGCCCGCTCGATACGGAATTGCAGCCCGCTGGACGTGTTGTAGACGCAGGGCTGTTCGACATTGCTGCGAAGGAACTCGGCAGCGATGGCGCCATTGTAATCAGCGCTGGATTCGTCCTCGCCCCGCTCGCGCGGCTCGAAGCGGTGCAGCGGCGCATCGCCCGGCTCACAGCCACGCGCCATGCGCAGCTCACGCTGGAACGTGGCCGCCGCCTGATCCTCTTCGCTCATCCCTTCGACGCGGGCGCGGAAGGTTTCCGCGTCTTCTTCCGGCTCCAGAGGAGAAAGCGTGATGGCGTCGTCCCGGCTTTGCTGCGATGCAGGTGCGGCCACCCCTTCTTGCACGGCAGGGCTTTCATCGGCCGGTGCGCGCTCGTCTGGTGCAGGGCTCTCCCCGCACGCGGCGAGCAGCAAGGTGGCGAGGGAGGCGGTCAGGGCAAGACGGGTGTGCATGGCGATCTGTCCTTCTTGGCAGCAAGCTGGCGCGCACCATAGAAAACCGCCCGGCAAGCGTCGAGCCTGCCAGGCGGTCAAATTGGCAGCCGCGCGGCCGCTGCTAGTCCAGTCCCAGAATATCCCTCAGGAACATCGTCTCGGCCTCACGCTGGAAGTCCTGATTGGACCGCCGGGCAAAGCCGTGGCCCTCATCCATGGCCACCAGATACCAGGGATCACCGCCTGCCTCGCGCACGGCAGCAAGAATCTGCTCGGCCTCCGACAGCGGCACGCGGGGATCATTGGCGCCCTGGATGATGAACAGCGGGGCGGTGATGCGGTGGGCGTGATTGGCAGGCGAGATGCTCTCCAGAAATTCGCGAACCTCCGGATCACGCTCATCGCCATATTCGGCGCGGCGCAGATCTTGACGGTAACCGGCCGTGTTTTCGAGGAAGGTCACGAAATTGGAGATGCCGACAATATTGATGCCGCCCGCCAGCCGGTCCGAGTAATGCACCAGCGAGGCCAGCACCATATAGCCGCCATAAGAGCCGCCATAGACGACGACGCGGCTTTCATCGAGATCGGGTTGGGTGGCGATCCAGTCGAGCAGCGCGCCGATGTCGCGCACGGAGTTCTCGCGCAGGAACACATTGTCCAGATTGACATATTCATTCCCGTACCCGGCCGAGCCACGCACATTGGGCACCACGACCGCTGCGCCCAGCTCCTGCAGCCAGTACTGGAAGGTGGAGCTGAAACCGGGGCGCGCCTGCGCCTCCGGACCGCCATGAATGGACACGATCACCGGATGGGGGCCCTCACCCGACGGGCGGTGCACGAAGGCCGGCACCTCCAGCCCGTCAAAGCTTTCAAAGCTGATCAGCTCCGGCGCTGAGAAACGGCTGGTATCCAGCCCGCCCACTTCCGACTGCGTCCAGCGCACCAGCTCGCGCGAGGCAAGATCATAAACCCACGCATCGCCCGGCGAGGCAGCCGAGCTGTGGGTGAAGCCGATCCGGTTGCCGTCCGGGCTGAAGGTTATGCCGCCGATCAGGCCGACCGGCAGGTCTGGCCCCGGAAGGCGTTCGCCGCTGGCCGCGTTGATGATGTAAATCTCCGAAATGCCGCCTTCATTCGTCGTATAGGCGATGGTCGACCCGTCCGGTGACAGCGCCATGGCCTGTACGTCCCAGTCATGCTCGGCGACGATGCGCTTGTCCCCGCCCTCAAGGGGAATTTCCATGATGCGGCGGAACTCGGCGCCTTCATCAGTGACCACATAAATGCTCTCGCCACTGGCCGTAAAGCGGGCCGCGCCATAGGCATTGGTCTCGTCCGGATTGATCTGGGTGAGCGAACCCTCCTCGATGTCCAGCACATAGAGCCGGGACTCATTGATCGAGAAATAACGTCCGATCAGGAGTTTTGAGCCGTCGGGCGACCAGTCCACCGGGCTCATCGCGCCCTCGCCTTGCAGGATTTCCTGCGCGGTCGTGGGGTCCGCCGGATCGGCCATGTAGACCGTGTAGTCTGCATCGCCCCAGCCAGCCGCCGCCCAGGCGATCATCCGGCCATCACGCGACCAGGAGAAACCCTGATTGCGGATCTGGTCGGTGGTGAACTGCACCGAGCGCGAGAGCTCCGGATCGAAAAGGAAGCCTTGAAAGAACTCATCCCCGCCGACATCGCGGGTAAAGAGGAACTGGCCGGACCCGTCAGGGCGCACTGTCGCGCCGCTGGTGCGCTCATCATAGAAGGTGATCTGACGGCGCGCGCCCATGGGCTGGGCAACGTGGTGGATCTGGTTGGTCTCGCCAAAGCGCGTGGTTATGTAGATACCGCCATCGGGCGCGAAATCGGAAAAGCCTGCGCCGCGCACATTCTGATACTGGCGCAGACGTTCGCGTACCTCGCGCGGAATTTCGGGGATGTTTTCCATCACCAGATTGCCGCGCGTCACCCGCTCGGGCGCTTCCTGAGAAAACACGGGCACAGACAGCACCAGTGCCGTGCTGATGCCGAAAGCCAGATATTTCATCATGTCAGTCTCCGTAAAGCCGATGACCCCGCACCGCCCATGGCAGTGCGGGGCCGGTTAGCACGCCTTGCGCGCTATTCGCTCGCCGGTGCAGCGGCACGCGGCAGGATCGACACCCGGTAGGCGCGTTCCGGCAGCAGATATTCCGCAGCGAGCGCTGTGATCTCGTCCACCGTGACGGCGTTATAATCCTCAACCGCCGACCGCAGCCGGTCCAGGCGCTCAGGATAGGTCTGCGACCGGCTGATCTGGCCCAGCCACATCGGATTGCTTTCCATGCCCTGGCTCAGACGCTCCAGAACAGGCTGGCGGGCACGCTGAAGCTCGTCCTCGCTGATATCGCCAGACGCCATGGCTGCTGCCAGCTCGTCAGCGATGCCATACATGCGCTCAACCTCGCTGCGGTCCACGTCCAGCCCCACCCAGAGGAAGCCGAACTCCGGGAAGATGATGGAGGCCTGGCTAGAGACGATGGGCGAATAGGTCGCCCCCTCCTGCTCGCGGAAGCGCTCCGTGGCCTTGAGATTGTACACTTCAGCCATCAGATCGAGCGCGCGGGCCCGGCGCGCATCAAACGCATCGCCTACCGGCCAGTAGATGTTCGCCATGCCGCTATCGGCCTGACCGTTGAACTCCACAATGGCCGGGTCACGGCGCGGATCGGGGAAGCGCAGCTGGCGGGCATCGTCATAGTCCGGCCAGCTTTCGGCACGCGCCGGCAGGGCACCGAACGTGCTGGCCGTCATTGCGATGGCGTCATCGGGCGTGATGTCGCCCACAATGGTGATTTCCAGCGGCGCGGAACTCAGCGCCTCGGCCACGAGCGCACGGGCATGATCCATGGTGAACGCCTCGATCTCGGCGCGCTCGGGGAAGCCCCAGCGCGGATCGCCGCTGCGCAGCATCCGGCTGACCCGGTTTACGGCCACCTGTACGGCCTGCGCGTTCTGGCCCCGGCGCACTTCCTCCGCGATGGAGCGGAACTGGCTCAATCCGTCATCACGCCAGCCAGGTGCCACCATGAAGGCGGTCAGCACCTGCATCTGCAGCTCGAAATCCTCCGGCGTGGTCGCCGACGTGAAGGAGAAGCTGTCTGCGCCGACCCCGAGGCCATAGCCAACAGAACGTCCGGCAAACAGGCGCTGCAGCTCGTCACGGTCATGGGCTTCCAGCCCGCCACCGCCAAAGACGGCGCCCAGAATGGTGCCCGCGGCCGGCGTCGGCTGCGGTGTCAGGTCTCCCGCACCGAACTCGGCGCGGATGCGGATGATATTGTCCTCAAAATCAGTCTGCTTGACGTTGAGCCGCACGCCATTGGCAAAGACAACCTGATGGAAGTCGAGATCCTCGACATGCTCGCGCGACACGACCTCGCCTGCCGGTCCGAAATCGGTATAGGCAAATTCGGTAGCGCCCGCGTCATCAAGTGGATCGACCGGGGTGGATTGCGATTCCTGCCAGGCCTGACGCACTGCCGCTTCGCCGTCTTCAAGAGGCTCGTTGACGGCGACATAGATTTGCGGCGGTGCCGCTGCCCAGATCGCGCGGAAAGCCGCTTCGACATTTTCCAGCGTCAACTGGTCTTCACTGGCCTCCAGCCACTCCGCCTGCCAGGACGGATGGTTCAGGGTAGTTTCACCCAGCCAGCCCTGCCAGATGCCATCTGCCAGCTGCGGCGTACGGCGCGTGCGCGCGGCATTGACCGAATTGCGGACGCTGGTGCGCAGATTGGACATCTGCTCGTCGAGCTCGGCCTGGCTGAAACCATGCTCCATGGCACGGCGCACTTCCTGTTCGATGACGGCCAAGCCTTCGCGCCAGCGTTCCGGTGAGGATACGGCGAACACGCCCGCGCGATGCGCCAGATCAAAATCGTTGGAATAGGAGAAGCTGGCCTGCACCAGCGGCGACAGGCCCGAATTGATCTGCGATTGCAGGCGGCGCTGCACGATCGCATTACCCAGCTGACGCAGGGTGGAATCGACCCGCGCCTGCGCACTGTCGGCCCGTGAAGCCCCCGGAACCACGACATCATAATTGATCAGGGTGAACACTTCCGGATCGTGGAAATAGCCAAAGCGCGGCGCATCCACGGCCGAAACCGTCCCGATATCAGGGTGAGCGGGCGCATCGGCGGGCGCTTCCCAGGTGGAGAACCCGTCAACCGCGCTCACCTCAAGCCCCGGCAGTTCGATCTCGAACCCGTCTCGGATCATCGCTTCGATCGTGTCAGCGTCTACATCGCCGGTCACGACCAGCAATGCGCGCTGCGGCACGTAGAAATCCTCATAATACTCGATGAATGCCTCGCGCGGGGCGTTGTTGATGACGTCCAGCGTGCCGATAGGGCTGCGCTCAGACACCAGCGTGTCGGGATAGAGAAAGCCGTAATAGCTCATCAGGAAGCGCTGGATCGGGGTGTCCCGGAAACGCATTTCCCCGCGGATCACGCCGCGCTCGGCGTCGATGGCATCCGGGTCCATCACCATTTCGGTGGCGGTTTCACGCATCAGGAACAGGCCGGTCTTGAGGATCTGCTCCTCAACCGACGGCAGGTCGAGCTGATAGCCCACCACCTGCTGGCCGGTGAATGCATTGGTGTCAGGGCCGAACGCCAGGCCATAGCGCTCAAGAAGCGGGATCATTTCGCCTTCGGGCACATTGGTCGTGCCATTGAACGCCATATGCTCGATAAAATGGGCAAGGCCACGCTGATGCTCGGCCTCTGCGAGCGAGCCCACATTGAAGACCAGACGCAGGGCCGCCGTACCGCTGGGCGTGGAGTTGGGCATGATCACATAGCGCATGCCGTTATCGAGCTGGCCAAAGCGCATGCCGGGATCAGCGGGAATGCCGCTGGTGAGGTGGGCGAACTCCGTCTCGATGCCGGAGCGCGCAGCCTCCTCCGCCGGCCGCTGGCCGGTTTGCGCCGGATCATCGGCGCATGCTGCGAGAGCCAGAAACATGAGACTGGCGAGCAGGCCTTTGCCTGCATGGACGATGTTCATGGAGTTCCCCCGGATCATTGCGGCGTTCATCATTCGGGCGAAACTAAGGCAGGCTGAGCGAGCTTCAAATGAAAAAGGCTTCACACTCGCGGCGCATCGCAGCCGCGCAGCTTACCTGACCACGATTATCAGGCGTCAGACAGGGTCGTGTTCGGCAACCCAGTGGCCCGGCGTAACCTCCAGCAATTGCGGCCGGTACTGCTCGGCATCGTCATCATCTACCAGACGTGATTTCAGGAAGCGCAGCTGGGCGCGGCTGTCGAGCGGGCTGGGAAGATCGCCGGACAGCTTGATCCGCTCGCGCTGGCGCTCGACCTGCGGGTCCGGGATGGGCACCGCAGAGATCAGCGCGCGCGTATAGGGGTGGCGGGCATCGTCATAGATCGCATCGCGCGTTGCGAACTCCACGATCCGGCCCAGATACAGCACCATCACCCGGTGAGAGACCTCACGCACGACAGACAGGTCATGCGAGATGAACAGCATGGACAGGCCCAGATCGCGCTGCAGGTCTGCCAGCAGATCGATGATCTGCGCCTGGATGGACACATCCAGCGCCGACACCGCTTCGTCGCAGATCACCAGTTTCGGATTGAGGATCATCGCGCGCGCAATGCCCACCCGCTGGTTCTGCCCGCCGGACAGCTCGTGGGGGTAACGGTTGATCATGTCGGGGTCGAGCCCCACACGCTTCATCATCGCGCGCACCAGCCCTTCACGCTCCTTGCCACGGACTTCGGGGCGGAAGGTGATGAGCGGTTCGGCGATGGACGCGCCGATCGTCATGCGCGGGTTGAGCGAGGCCAGCGGATCCTGAAACACGATCTGCATGTCCTTGCGCGCCTGGCGCATGTCGCGCGCATTCTTTTCCAGCAGGTTTGTACCGATCCAGCTGACGGCACCGTCGGTGGATTCCACAAGCCGGAGTATGGCGCGCGCAAGGGTGGACTTGCCGCAGCCGGATTCTCCTACAACGCCGATTGTCTCGCCGGGCAGAAGGTCAAAGCTGACACCGTCCACGGCTTTCAGCGGAATGGTCTTGGGCAACAGGCCGGTTCCAACCGGCACCGGGAACCAGACCTTGAGATCCTTGACCTCGAGAACCGGCTTTTCGCCTTCCACGCTCTGACGCGTCTGGGTGATCGGGCCCGTCACCCGGTCCGGCTTGTCCAGCCGCGGCATGGCATCAAGCAGCATGCGCGTATAGGCATGA
>NZ_JBHYFK010000002.1:0-31290 GCF_051859565.1 Glycocaulis sp. | reverse complement strand
ACACCTGGTCGACATCGCCTGTTTCGACATAGGCGCCGTTCTGCATCACCTGCACCCGGTCGGCCATGCGCGCCACCACACCCATATCGTGGGTAATCAGGGCAATGGCCGCGCCGGTTTCGGCCTTGAGCTCGTCCATGATGTCGAGCACCTGGGCCTGAACGGTCACATCGAGCGCCGTGGTCGGCTCGTCGGCAATCAGCAGGTCGGGCCCGCACAGCATGGACATCGCGATCATCACGCGCTGGCGCATGCCGCCTGACAGCTCGTGAGGATACTGGCGCAGACGGCGGGCAGCCTCGGGTATGCGCACCCGGTCCAGCCACTCGACGCAACGTTTCTCGGCCGCCTCGCCCTTGAGCGAGAGATGGGCCGCCAGAACCTCCTTCATCTGATCGCCTACCCGCATGTGGGGGGTGAGCGAGGTCAGCGGATCCTGGAAGATCATCGTCATCGACTTGCCGCGCACCGTGTTCAGGCGCTTCGGCGGCAGGCCGAGAATTTCCTGTCCGCGATAACGGATCGAACCTTCGGCCTTGCCATTGGAAGCCAGAAGCCCCATCGCGGCCAGAAAGGTCTGGCTTTTGCCGGACCCGGACTCACCCACCACCGCCAGGCACTCGCCGGAGCGTATTTCAAGGTCGATACCGCGCACGGCGTGCACTTCGCCATCAGGCGTATCAAAGCGCACGTTCAGGCCGCGAACTTCAAGGATCGGCGCAGATGCGTCGGTCAATCCGTCCTCACTTACATTCTCTGCCGGGCACGGGCCCAAATCGCTGGATAGGCCGGGACGATAGCCCCTGCTTAATATTCCTTCCATTACTATGCGCACAAAGGGCTGATTCGCATGGAGTCCGCCGAACCGGAACAAGGCAGTTAATGGCCAGTGCGCACATGTTTGAACACGCGTTCAACGCGCTGCCAGGCGCATGCGCCCTGCTGGACGATGAAGGCCGGATCATCGCGGTCAATGCGCGCTTCAAAGCCAGTTTTTCCGAACACGCCCGGCCTGGCGCAAGCCTTGCCCAGCTTTACTGCGATCCGCTCGACGGGCTGACGGCGAAGTGGAAGCGCTCCAGCTCGGCCGGTTCTGACGAGCTGGCGGACACGGCGCTGCTGCGCAGCAATGGCGGCGAGCCCGTCGCCGTGCGCCTGCATGTGCGCCGCACAGAACCCGGCGTGCGGCTGGTCACTATCGAGCCGGCCATAGACCTGTCGCAGCGCGACCTGCAGCTGCGCGCGGCGCGCAAGCGCGTAGCCATGGCATTCGAGGAGCACAGCGAGGGCGCCTACAGCGCTGACTTCCGCTCCCGGCAGGTTATCGTTTCAGGCCTGCTTGAACGCTTCGTCGGCCCCGGGGGCGCCGACGGGCCCGTCCGCCTGGCCCGCTGGCTGTCGCTATTGCACCCGGAGGATCTGGCTCGCGCGCGCGGCGTGCTGAGGGGCAATCCGTCCGGCGCCGATACTGTCATCAGCTTTTACTGCCGCATGCGTACGCGCGACGGCGGCTGGGTGCCTATGCGCCATGATGTGCGCGTGGTGGAACGCGACGAGGCTGGCAATCCCTTGCGCGTCACCGGGCTGGTCCATGACGTAGCGTCTGATGACCGGGCCGAAACGCGCGCAGGGATTGAGCGCATCAAGACGCAGCTGATCGTCGATACTCTGTCCCTGAGCAGCTGGACATTCGATTTCGAGACGCTGAACGGCACAATGTCCGGCCCGGTCAATCTCGCGCTGGGGACGGGGACTGGCCCGCAAGCCATGAGCGATGCGGTCATTCGCAGCAGGCTGCACCCTGACGATTTCGAACGTGTCTACGCCGCCTTCATGGGATTGCAGTTCGGTGGTCGTTATGACGAGACCTTCCGCCTGCGGGCCGAAAGCGGGCACTGGCTCTGGTATCGCAGCTGGGGAGAGCTTGAGCCCACGGCGGGCGGTGAGCGGCGCTCCATGAAGGCTTTCGGCTTCTGGTACGAGCTGCCCCATCATCGCGACGATATCGTGGAAGCGCTTGATAGCGATCTGGCCGGTGTGCTCGACAGGGCAGGCCTGAGCGGCTGGTCCTACGATTATGTAGGGCGTCAGGTCACCCTGTCCGGCCCGGTCCTGACAGCTATCGGGCTGCCCGGAGCCCAGATCACACTGCCCACCGACGAGTTCGTGGCACGTATTCACCGCGCAGACCAGCCACGGGTGCGCGATGCGCTGGTGGCGATCGCCAGCACAGGTAACAGCCATGTGGAGTTCCGGGTGCGCACCGAAGGCGGGCACTGGATCTGGCTCAGCCTGCGCGGCGGGATCAGCGCACAGACAAGTGAGGGTCGGCCTTTGCGAGCCTCCGGCGTCTTTGCCGAAGCGACCCGCCGGAAGGAGCAGGAGCGCCGTCTGGTAGACAGTGAACGCCTGCTCTCTCACGCCGTCTCTGCCGCTACGCTGGGCGCATGGGAGGTCGACTACAAGGCAGGCGAGTTTCTGCCGCGCGGCGAAATTCGTGCCTTGCTCGCGCTGGGCGAGGCGGAGAGCTGGGTCCCGTTCTCGCGCTGGCGTGACCTGGTGCACCCGGAGGATCGACGCATCCTCGACTGCTCGATCAGCGGGATCATGAAAAGCCAGCCGGGCGGAACCCGGGCTGCCGAATACCGTATCATGGACCATCGCACGGGCGAATATGTCTGGGTGGAGGCACGCGGCAGCCGGCTGGGCCCGGAAAGCCACCGCGCTGATTGCGCCGGCATCGTTCTGGACATTTCCCAACGCAAGGCGCTCGAGCAGAATCTCGCGCAGAGCGAAGAGCGTCTTGCCCGCGCGCTGGAAAGCGCCCATCAGGGCACCTGGCGGCTGAAAATCGACACCGAACAGGTCGAACTGTCCGAATTTGCCCGTGTCATCATGGGCCTTCCCGCCGGTCACGACGGCAAGCTCTCGCTGGATGAATGGCGCAATCTGCTCTGCCCGGAAGACCGGCATCTGTGCGAAACGGGCGTGAGCGCCATGCTCGGCGGCGAGCGGCTCAACGCAGTCTACCGCATCGCCGATGGGCAGGGGGGCTGGCGCTGGGTGGAGGATCGCGGCGCCATCAGCGCCTATAACGCCAAGGATGAGCCGGTAGAGGCGATCGGCACACTTTTCGACATAACCTCGCGCCGCGTCCTGGAAATGGAGCTGGAGGATCGCGAGAAGCGTCTGAACGAGGCCATGGATGCGGGCCTGTCGGCCATCTGGAGTATCGACCTCGAAACAGGGGTCCAGTCCGTGCGCGGGCGCCTCCTGGAATGGATGGGCCGCAAGATCGGCGAAGACGCGCTGGAAGCCGCCGACTGGCAACCTATCATCCACCCTGATGACAACAGGCTGGCCCGCAAGGCGCTGGCCGAGATCATGGCCGGCAGGGCAGCCGGTCCCATTGATTACCGGCTGCGCGACGGCGACAGCTGGCGCTGGGTGCGCTCCAAGGGCCAGCCGACCGCATGGGACGAAACCGGCAAGCCGATCCGCTCTGGCGGTGTTGTTATCGACATCACTGCCGAGAAACAGTTTGCCGAAGCGCTTGATGTCGAGCGGGAACGCCTGCGCCAGATATATACAACAACCCCGGTCATGCTGCTGTCCCTGGATCCGGCCGGTCGTATCCTCGGTGTCAGCCAGTACTGGCTCAGCACAATGGGCTATGAACGCGATGACGTCATCGGCCGTGTCTATGATGAGTTCCTGACGCCAAAATCGAGAGAAACCCTGCAGAAGCTAGGTGGCATGCAAGCGCTCCTCGCCAGCGGTGGCATGCAGGATATTTTCGCTGATGTGCGTAAAGCCGATGGCGCGGTTATCACAACGCTGTCCTCAGCGACGGTTGAGTACGGCCCGGCGGGCGAAGCGGTCGCGGTTCATGGTATCAGCATCGATGTCACGGAAAAGCTGGCTCAGGACCGGGAACTCCAGCGCTATGCAGCGGAGCTGGAGCGCACCAACCGGGAACTCGACAGATTTGCCGCCGTCGCCTCGCACGACTTGCAGGAACCTCTGCGCAAGATTTCTGCCTTCGCGAGCCTGATCAAGCGCCGCCATCAGGGGACGCTCGACGCGGAAACCGACCGGAGCCTCGAGTTTCTGGTTGATGCTGCCGGGCGCATGCGCCGGCTGATTGACGACCTTCTCAGCTATTCACGCGCCTCCAAGCGTCCGCTCGTTGTCAATGCAGTCGATATGGACGCGGTGATGAAGGACATACTGGCCGAGCTGGAACTGATGGCGGATGACGCCGCGGCAAAGATCGAGGTCTCAAGCCTGCCGGTGGTGGACGGCGATCCGACCCTGCTGCGGCTCCTGATGCAGAACCTGGTCTCCAACGCGCTGAAATACCGCAAGGGCAAAGGCGTATCGGTTTCCATATCGGCTGTACGCGAGGACAATAGCTGGAAGTTCACCGTCGCCGATGACGGGATCGGCTTCGACCCGCGCTTCTCGGAGAAAGTCTTCGCCCCCTTCCAGCGCCTGCATGGCCGCGAGGAGTACGAGGGCACCGGCATTGGCCTTGCCATCTGCCAGCAGGCCGTCGAGCGCCATGGCGGGCACATCTGGGTGGAAACGGCGCCGGGCAAGGGCTCCCGCTTCCACTTCACCCTGCCGCTGACCTTGCCCGCAGACGGATCGCGCGCGGCCTGAGGCCGCGCTGGCTTACGCGCCGTCCTGTGCGGGCGCCAT
This sequence comes from Glycocaulis sp., assembly GCF_051859565.1. Taxonomy (GTDB): domain Bacteria; phylum Pseudomonadota; class Alphaproteobacteria; order Caulobacterales; family Maricaulaceae; genus Glycocaulis. Next base: position 26,586 of record NZ_JBHYFK010000002.1, on the reverse strand, counting down.
TTCCAGTGCGATCTCGAAGCGCTCATCGGGTGAACGCGAAACACGCGCGTCCGACGGTGCAAGCCCCATGCGTATTTCCAGCGCGTTGGTGACGGCCTTTAGATCCTCCGTCACCGGGCCGATCAGGCCGGCAATGTCACCATCAGCATCGCTGACGACCGTGAGCACCTGAACCGGCGCCTTCATCGAGACCTGAAGTTCGCTCTTCACCTTGCGCACACCGGCAAGGATCGACACGAACGCATCGCCCTCGGCGCGGAAGCTGTCCTTGTCCGCCTGCTCGTCCAGCTTCGGCCAGTGACCGCGGGCGTGGAGGGTTTGCGTATCAGCTCCCTCACCGCCCGCCAGCACATCGTGCAGCGTATCGGTGACATAAGGGATGAAGGGCGCAAACAGTTTCAGCTGGATGATGCTGGCATGCCAGAGCGTGTGCAGGGCAGAGAGCTGACCGGCATCGGGCTTGCCTTCAAACCGGGTGCGGCTTTTCACGATCTCCAGATAATTGTCGCAATAGGTGCGCCAGAAGAAATCATCCGTTACGCGCAAGGCCTGCGCGTACTCGTAGGATTCAAAGGCCTTGGTCGCTTTCTCAACCGTTTCGGAAAGCTCGCCCAGCAGCCATTTGTCCATCGGATGGGTGATGTGGCCTGCCTCGATATCGGCCTTGGGCGAAACGGGCGACACTTCCGCCTGCTCCAGCGCCATGTGCGCGAGTTTCACCGCATTCCACAGCTTGGTAACGAGGCGCTTGCCCTGATTGAGAACGTTGGGCGCCAGCGCCGTGTCATGGCCGAGGCGCGAGGTGCCGGTCCAGTAGCGCACCGCGTCCGCGCCATACTCGTCCAGCAGCTTGATCGGATCGATCACATTGCCCTTGGACTTGCTCATCTTCGAGCCGTCGCTGGCAAGGCACCAACCCGAAATCGCGATGGTTTTCCACGGAATGGTCTGTTCGTGATGGAGCGCCTTCACGATGGTGTAGAAGGCCCAGGTGCGGATGATCTCGTGGGCCTGCGGACGCAGGCTCATCGGGAAGAGACGCTTGTGGACATCAATGTCCAGCGCCAGATCGTCGTTGATCGAGCGGGTAACGAGCTGCGGGCTGACCGAAGACGTCGCCCAGGTGTCCATCACGTCGCGCTCGCCCTCCACCTCGTCACGGCTATAGCCGCGCGGCAGATCGACCATGGGATCGACGGGCAGGTCGGCGGCTTCGGGCACGATGACCTTGCCCTCTTCACCCGGACGGCGCGAATACCAGACGGGAAGCGGCACGCCGAAATGGCGCTGGCGCGAGATCGCCCAGTCCCATTTCAGGCCCTCAACCCAGCTTTCAAAGCGCTGGCGCATGTATTCCGGCTTCCAGACGATCTCCCGGCCCTTGGCGAGGATCTGCTCCTTGAAGTCCAGCGTGCGGATGAACCATTGCGGCGTGACGATGATCTCCAGCGGCGCGCCTGAACGCTCGGCGACCGGGATTACCTGATGGGTCGCCTCCTGTTTCAGGAGCACGCCCTTCTCGCGCAGCATCTCGATAATGGCGGCCTTGGCCGCTTCCGCCTTCTGGCCGGCCAGCGCGGTTACAGTCGCCTTCGCGCCCTCTACATTGACGCTCGGCCACTCGTCAGAGCCGATATCGAGGTGCTCGATCATCTTGCCGTCCGGCCCGATGACGATGCGAAGCGGCAGCTTGTGAGTGCGGTACCACTGGATGTCGGTGACATCGCCGAACGTGCAGCACATCACCATGCCGGTACCCTTTTCAGGGTCCACCGTCTCATCGGCGACAATCGGCACCGGCACGCCGTAAAGCGGCGTGATGGCGCGTTTGCCGATCAGTTCTTTTGCACGCGGATGCTCCGGGTGGATGATCAGCGCGCCGCAGGCCGCGATCAGCTCCGGGCGCGTGGTGGCGATAACAGCCGGTTCGCCGCCGCCTTCAATCTCGAACGCGACATAGTTCAGCTTGCCTTCGCGCTCGGTCTCTTCCACCTCGGCCTGCGCAATGGCGGTACGATCCGCAGGATCCCACAAGGTGGGTTCAAGGCGGCGCTCCAGCAGGCCCTTCTTGTAGAGGTCCAGGAAGGACATTTGCGAGACGGTGCGGCTTTCATCCGAAATCGTCTGGTACTCCCGGCTCCAGTCGACCGACAGGGCGAGCCGGGTAAAGAGATCGCGGAATTGCTGCTCGTATTCGGGGATCACCTCGCGGCAGAGCGCAACGAATTCCTCGCGCGCCATGGTGCCGCCGCGTACCTTTTTCTTCTTCTCCACCAGACGCTCGGTCGGCAGGCCGTTATCGTCCCAGCCGATAGGGTAAAGCACGTTCCTGCCCGCCATCCGGAAATAGCGCGCCATGATGTCGGCTTGGGTATAGCTGTAGACATGGCCGACATGCAGCGTGCCGGAGACGGTCGGCGGCGGCGTGTCGATCACGTAATCGCTGTCCGCGGGCAGTGACGGATCCCACTTGAAGGCCTCGTCCTTCAGCCAGCGCGCATTGCATGTCTCTTCAGCGTCTTGCGGCTTGTAGCGATCAGGAAACGGCTTCATGGGGCGGCCTTCATCTCTGGCGGTGCGGTCTTGCGGAGAGCCGCTTCTCCTAGACGATTTTCGTGTCCCGTCAAACCGGGCCGCGCCAGCGTCAAGCCTTGCGCTGACCTCCTGCACCGGCCATGTCTGTCACCAGATGACTGACGAAGGACGAAAAGCCATGAGCGAAGAGCGCGCCTTTCCCGGCTGGCGGGGTACCACCATTATCTGCGTGAGAAAGGGCGATGCCGTTGCCATGGCGGGCGATGGACAGGTCTCCATCGGCAATACGGTGGTCAAATCCTCCGCCAGGAAAGTCCGCCGGATTGGCGGCGGCAAGGTGATTGCTGGCTTTGCCGGGGCCACCGCCGACGCCTTTGCCCTCTTTGAGCGCCTTGAAGGCAAGCTGGAAGCCCATTCGGGGCAGCTGGCGCGGGCGTGTGTGGAGCTGGCCAAAGACTGGCGCACGGACCGTTATCTGCGCCGCCTTGAAGCCATGCTGATCGTGGCCGACGCGAACGAGACCTTCCTCATCACCGGGGCGGGCGATGTGCTGGAGCCCGAACACGGGATTGCGGCCATCGGGTCGGGTGGCAATTTCGCGCTATCAGCGGCCCGCGCGCTCCTCTCCTACGAAGAAGACCCGGAAGTGATCGCTCGCAAGGCGATGGAGATCGCCGCCGAAATCTGCGTGTTCTCGAACGGGAATTTGACCGTGGAGCGGCTGGGGTAGAGGTTGTCATCCTCCGGTCGCGAAGCGATCCGGGGGACCCATGCCTCTGGCCCTCGTCCTTCGAGCGCCACCGCGTTCCGAAAGGATGAGGGCTTTAGTGTGCTTTTCCCCTCATCCTGAGGAGCACGAAGTGCGTCTCGAAGGACGAGGGCGACACTGCAACTCTCAGGCATGGGTGGCCCGGATAAACCGGGCCATGACAATGGTTGAGCGACTTCGCCGCTAACCTTCCTACCCCCTCGCCTCTTCATACGCCCAGTCGAGCCAGGGGCAGAGGGCGGCCAGATCGTCGGCATCGATGGTCGGGCCGCACCAGATGCGCAGGCCCGGCGGGGCCTTGGGATAGGGCAGAATGTCCAGCGCCGCGCCCTCGCGCTCCAGAAGCTGCGTCATACGCTTTGTGAGCGCGCGCAGGGCCTCGTCATCGAAGTCCGCCGTGCCGGGCCCGGCAAATTTCAGCGTCACCGAGGTGTTCGAGCGCAGGGCGGTGTCCTGGGCGACGAAATCGATCCAGGGCGTGCGCTCCACCCATGCCTCCAGCACGGCGAGATTGGCCTGTGAGCGCGCGATGAGGCCGGAAAGCCCGCCCTCTCTTGCCGCCCAGCGAAGCGCATCGAGAAAGTCTTCCGTTGCCAGCAATGAGGGCGTGTTGATGGTCGAGCCCTCGAACATGGCCGATTGCTCATTGGCGGCATCAAAGAGCGAGAATATCCCCGGCACCGGCCATGCGGGCCGCCAGTCCCGCAAGCGCGCCCGCGCGCGCGGCGAAAGCACGATCATGCCGTGCTGCGCCTCTCCGCCAAGGCATTTCTGCCAGGAGAAACTCGTCACATCGAGCTTGTCCCACGGCAAATCCATCGCAAAGGCCGCAGACGTGGCATCGCAGAAGGTAAGGCCTTCGCGTTTATCCGAAATCCAGTCCGCATGCGGCACTTTCAGGCCTGCGGCCGTGGCATTCCAGGTAAAGAGAATATCGCGCGCCGGTTCCGCCTGTGACAGGTCCGGCAGACCGCCATAAGGCGCGTGAAACACGCGCAAATCCGGCAGTTTCAGCTCGTTTTGCGCATCTTTCAGCCAGCGATCACCGAACGCATCCCAGCTGAACACATCCGCGCCCCGCGCGCCCAGCATGCACCACATCGCGGCTTCAAACGCGCCCGTGTCCGAAGCCGGCGTGATGATGACGCGGTAATCGGCCGGGATTTCCAGGATCGCGCCTGCCCGCTCTATCGCTTCGCCCAGACGCTGCTTGGGAAGGCTCGCCCGGTGGCTGCGCCCCAGCGAGCCGGTGCCCAGCGCCGGCAATTCCCAGCCCGGACGCTTCCGTGTGGGGCCGCAGGAGAAACGCGGATCGGACGGGCGGATCGAGGGCTGGCTCGGCATGGGGCAAATCCGTGCTGAAGGCATTGATCAATGGGCGCTGGCGTAGGACGCACATCCGCCCACGTCAAATGCTCAGTTTGCGGACGCGGCCAGATTCCGGTTGAAACCACTGCACAGCGAATCCACGCTGGGGTTAATGAACGGTCCGGCTTTACCCTGCAAACGACTGACCGCCGGTATTCTGACCGGCGCTGCCATGCTGTGTCTCGCCGCCTGCACGACCCTCACGGCCCCGCTGACGCCCGGTCTGGAGCCCCGCCTTGCCCTGGCGGACGAGACCCGGCTGCAGGCCCGCATCCTCGCGCTGGCCGCGCCGCTCATCATCGCCAATGCACGCCATTGTCCCCAGAACCACCCCTATAGCGGCCTCATCACCACCCATATCGCCGACTGGCAGGCAGGCGAGCGCGATCATGTCCGGGCGGCGTATGGCGCAGATCCGCGGGCGGCGGTCTGGATCGTCGCCGAAGGCAGCCCGGCCGCCGGGGCAGGCCTGATGCCAGGCGATGTTCTGCTCAGCCTGAACGGGCGCTGGAGCGAGCCCAATGCCCGCTGGCATGATGATTTGCGTGCCCGCACCTTGCCCGACGCCCTGCGCCGGGGCGAAACGCATCTGCGCGTGCAGCGCGGGGATGAGGGCATCGAGCTGGTATTGATCCCGCAGCCCGCCTGCGCCGCGCAAGTCCGGCTTGTGAGCATTGATCTGGCAGGCGGGCGCCGGCAGGCCGTCTGGATGGCCGGCGATACGCTGTTCGTCGACCGGGCCTTTGCAGCCGTGACACCGGATGACAGGCTGCGCCAGTACATGGCGCTGGTCCTCGCGCGCCACATTGCCCGCCACCAGCCCCTGCCCCCGATTCTGGAGCGCGCCCTGCAAGGCCCGGATATTGTCCGCTTTGCCCTTGGTGTTGATGCGATGGACCAGCTTGCCGGGCGCGGGCCCGAGCATGCCGCGCCGCGCTGGCGCACCCCTTCAGAGGCCGAGATCGCTCTGGCCGCGCACCTGCTCGTGCAGGCGGAAACTCATGGCTCCCTGGTCAGTCCCGCCAGTCCGGCAAGCCCGGCGGCCAGCGGGCCGGAGGGCGCCTCTGACACCGGCTCACCATCCAGCGGCCAGCCATGATGGACAGGCCCGGCCCCTGAGCCAAAGCCCGGCGCGCGCCGTATCGCCTCGTGCAGATAATCGCCCGCCTCCTCCACCGCCTTGTCCAGCGGCGCGCCCTGCGCAACCAAGGCAGCAATGCCGCTCGCCAGCGTACAGCCCGTGCCGTGCGTGTGGCGGGTCTTGATGCGCGGGCGGGAGAAGATGCGCATGCCATTGCGCGTCACCAGCACGTCAATCACCTGGGCCCCTTCCAGATGCCCGCCCTTGATGAGAGCTGCCCGCGCGCCAAGCTTCAATAGCGCCTCGCCCGCCTCGCGCTGGCCATCCACATCCTCGATCTTGATACCCGTCAGCGCTTCGGCCTCAGGCACGTTGGGCGTAACCAGCGTGGCACGGCGGATCAGCTTTTCTTTCAGCGCCTCCACCGCGCTGTCCTCAATCAGGCGCGCGCCGGAGCTTGCCACCATCACCGGATCAACGATGAGCGGGATCAGCTCGGCGCCCGCCTCGTCCAGCGCGGCGATCACGGTCTCGATCACCTCTTTGCTGGCCAGCATGCCGGTCTTGATCGCGTCCGCGCCAATATCATCCAGCACCGCCGCGATCTGGCCTGAAATGATCTCCAGCGGCGCGCCGTGAACGGCGCTCACGCCCTTCGTGTTCTGCACGGTCAGCGCGGTAATCGCCGTCGCCGCATAGCCGCCCAGCGCCGTCACCGCCTTGATGTCGGCCTGTATGCCCGCCCCGCCCGAACTATCCGATCCGGCAATGATCAGCACGCGGCCCTTGGGCTCTGGCGGCAGGTCTGTCTCGGTGGTGCTCATGGCGTCCTCATCGCTTGGCGTTTCCTCAGCCGCGTTCTAGCCTTCCAGGCGAACAATGAGAACCGCCGGGGAGGGCCAGGCCATGAAACTCAACATCGCAGCCATTGCGGGCGCGGGCCTGTTGGCCTTGACCGCCTGTGCGCAGCCGCCCGCTACGCCGGACGCCATTGAGCCAAACCCCTCCACCCGATCCGCAGAGGCGCTGGCCCTGACGCTGGGTGAGGCGATCCGGTTCGAGACCATTTCCGAGATGGGCAACCCCGATGCCAGCCGGGCCGAGTTCGACGCCTTCCGGGACTGGCTGGCGGCCAGCTTCCCGCTGGTCCATGAGCGCATGAGCCCGGAGGACATTTTGCACGGCTCGCTCTGGTACACGCTGGAGGGTACGAACCCCGCGCTCGACCCCATCGTCATCCTCGCCCACCAGGACGTGGTGCCGGTGGAGCCGGGTACCGAAGACCAGTGGGACCACCCGCCCTTCTCCGGCACGATTGCCGATGGCTATGTCTGGGGGCGCGGCACGCTCGACATGAAGGGCTTCCTCGTCATGGCTGTAGCCGCGATGGAGACCCTGCTGGAAGAGGGCTTCACGCCGGAGCGCACCATCCATATCGGGCTTGGCCATGATGAGGAGGTGGGCGGCACCGGCGCGATTGCGATGGCAGAGCGGCTGGAAAGCGAAGGCCGCCGCGCCTGGTTCGTGCTGGATGAAGGCGGCACCTCAATCGAGACCTTCCCGATGACGGGCGGGCCGGTGGGCCTCATAGGCGTGGGCGAAAAGGGCTTTCTCTCGGTGGAAGTGACCGCGCGGGCGCGCGGCGGGCATTCCTCCGCCCCGCCACCGGAGACGGCCATCGGGCTGCTTTCCCGCGCGGTCAACGCTATTGTCGACAATCCGTTCGAGCACCGCATCGACCATCCGGTGCCCGACATGATGCGCGCGCTCGCGCCGGAAATGGACGGGATGGCGGGCTTCGTGATGGCGCGCCCTGTCCTCTTCGGCTCGGTCCTGCGGGGCCAGATGATGGAGGATGACGCGACCAGAGCCACGATCGGCACCACCATCGCCCCGACCATCATCACCGGCGGCACGGTCGCCAATGTTCTGCCGCAGGAGGCGCGTGCGGTCATCAATCTGCGCCTGCACCCGCGCGACAGTGCTGAGAGCGCGCTGGCCCATATGCGCGGCGCGGTCAGCCATCTCGATGGCGTGACGATAGAGCCGGTGGGCCGCATCTCCGACGCTCCGCCGATCAGTGCCACATCTGGCCGGGCCTGGGAGATCATTGCGGGCGCGGCGGTCAGCCATCTGCCCGAAGGCGCGCCGGTGGTGCCTAACCTGTTGACGGCGGCCACGGATTCGCGCGCCTTCAAGGATGTGGCCGACCATATCTACCGCTATGCGCCCATGCGTATGGAGATGGATGATCTGTCGCGCATCCACGGCGATAATGAGCGCATCCGCATCGACGCCCTGCCCGGCATGGTCAGCTATTTCCGCACGGTCATTTCCGAGGCCGGCATGGAGGGGTGAGGAGCTTGTACCTCGTCCTTCGAGACGCTTCGCTTCGCTCGCCCTCAGGATGAGGGACAAGACACATTTCGCCCTCATCCTGAGGAGGCCGTAAGGCCGTCTCGAAGGACGAGGGCGCCCCCCAACCACACCCGTCCCCTTGCCCTGCGGCGCGCCAGCGACTTAGCTGGCGCCAACAGATTCACAGGGGAGAGTTTTCATGCTGCGTACACTCATCACGGCCGCCGCCATTGCGCCCTTCATCGCGGGGGCGGGGTTTGCCCAGGAGCTCTCCGAGCTGGAGGTGCGGGCCATTCATGACCGCATCCTGACCATCGATACCCATGTCGACATCCCCACCGGCTATGCCACGCACCTGATCGATCCCAACACCTGGACGCGCCTGCAGGTGGACCTGCCCAAGATGCGCGCTGGCGGGCTCGATGCGGCTTTCTTCATCGTCTATGTGCAGCAGCGCGATCTGACTGACGAGGGCTATGCCACCGCCCGCGCCCGCGCCGAGGAGACCTATCAGGCGATCATGCGCATGGTGCGGGCAAACCCCGAACGTATCGCGCTGGCCACCACCGCCGACGAGGTGGAAGAGATTTACGCCTCAGGCCGTCTGATCGCCCTGATCGGCATCGAGAACAGCTATTTCATGGGCGAGAATATCGAGGAGGAGGTGCCGCTCTGGGCTGCCAGAGGCGCGCGCTATGCCGCCCTCACCCATTTCAGGAACAACCAGTTTGGCGGCAGCTCCAACCCGGACCTCTCCGCCGGTGATCCGATGGAGGATCCGGGCCTGACCGATCTCGGCCGCCGTCTGGTCGAACTCTTGAATGACCATGGCATCATGGTCGATATTTCCCATGTCGGCCCGCGCACCTCGCTGGAAGCCATCCGGATGTCGCGCGCGCCGGTGATCGCCAGCCATTCGGGCGCCCGCGCGGTCTATGACCATCCACGCAACCTCACCGATGAGCTGCTGGAAGCCATCCGCGATAATGGCGGCGTGGCGCAGATGGTCGCCTTCCGCTCATACCTGCGCGCGATTGATCCGGGCCTGACAGCCGCCATCGCCGAGCTGCGCACGGAAGTCGGCCTCGACCAGCCGGGCGGCTGGGAGCGCTCCACGTCGGAAAGCCGGGCACAGTATCAGGAACGCGTCGCCGCCCTGCGCGCAGAATACCCCGATGCCACGGTGGCCGACATGGCCGACCATATCGACCATGCCGTACGCGTGGCCGGCATCGACCATGTCGGCATCGTGTCGGACTTTGATGGCGGCGGCGGCGTGCGCGGCTGGGATGATGCGTCCGAAACCCCGAACGTGACCGCAGAGCTGCTGCGCCGGGGCTATTCCGAGGAAGACATCGCCAAGCTGTGGGGCGGCAATGTGCTGCGCGTCATGCGCGGTGTCGAGGCGGCGGCTGTACGGTAGCTGCGGAGCAAACTCTTGAAAACAGGTCTGCTAGCGGCCGCTATCGTCTGCATCCTCATCAGCGCAGGATGCGCGCAATCCGCCAGGCCCGCTGACGACGTGCGCGACGTGTTCCCGGATGAAACGGCCCGGGCCGTCGCCATGGCCGCCTGCAATAACGATGTGGCGGCTCTTCAGGACATGATCGCTGGCGGTACGGACATGGATGCGGCGGGACGCCATGGCGTCACGCCCCTGATCTGGGCGCTTACCTGTCATGGGCTTCAGTTCAACGACATGATCGCCAATGAGGCGGTGAGGCGTGGCCCGGGAGCCGTCAGACCCGCACCCGCTTTGCGCCAGCTTGCGGCGGTGGAGGTGCTGCTGGCGGCCGGAGCCGATCCGAACGCCATGATCGATGGCGAATTTGGCCCGGTCTATCCCGGCGGCACGGCACACTGGATTGACCGGTACACCCCGATGCTCATCGCCGCAGAGTTTCACGAGCCGGAAGTGCTGGCGCTGCTGCTGGCCCATGGCGGCGACCCTAATGCAATGCGGGGCGGCGGCGGCGCCACGGCCCTGATGCTGGCCTATGACCGCGGCGAATGGCTCGACCTGAGCCCGCAACTGGCGCCCTACGACAATCGGCAATGGCGCAACATGTTCATGCTGCTGAACGCTGGCGCGCGCATTGACCTCACTCCGGAAAACCAGCTCGACATTGTCGTGCAGGCATCCCGTCACCGGGTCTCCATCGCGTCCCGGCTGCTCCGGGAGTACGACTATTCAGGCGATATCAACGGCATCGTCTACTATCTCCTCAATGGCCTCGACATGGACTTTCCCGGCCGTGAGGAGCGGCTCGAACTCCTGGCCTGGCTGCGCGACGAGCGCGGGGTCGATGTTGAGGCGGTCCGGGCGTGGTACTGGCGCGCGCAGGACGAGGAGCCCCAGCCATAGCGGCAGGGAGGCATCGCGCTCCCTCCCCTTGCGCCGCAGTCGCGATTCCACCATGGTGGAAATCACAAGTTCCAAGGGGCGTCCCGTGATGGTCACGGGGCTGAGACAGCACCCTCAGGACCGGATCCGGGTCATGCCGGCGTCGGGATGGAGCGCAAGACGGGCAGTCAAAGTCCGTTCCGGCAAACCATATCCGCCAAAGGCATCCTCCTATTCCTCCCCCGTTCACGGGGGAGGTGGCCTGAATGGCCGGAGGGGGGGAATGCTCCAGAAAAGGGGGCCCCCCCCACCCCCCGGCGGGCAACGACCCCCCCCCCGGGGGGGGGAGGAAACCGGCAGGAGGAAGCCGCAGGCGATGAGTGATCTGGACGATATCCTTCTCGAAGGCGAGACCGTGATCTGGCAGGACCGCCCTGCCGGGCCGGGATCGCGGCGGCGCACCAGTGTTGCGAAGCGGATCGCAGACTATTTGCTGCCTGCCATCATCCTGGTCTTTACCAGCCTCGCCCTTTGCCTCTGGGTGCTGGTCGTGACTGATCTGCTTCTCCGCCTTGCAGTTGGCGCATTCACCATTGCCTTTGTGGCCCTGGCGGTCTGGATCGCCATTGGTGGGTTGAGGGCGCACCGCGAACGCGCCCGGTCAGAGTACCACTACGTCCTGACCAATCAGCGCCTTGTCGCGTGGGATGCAGCCTCCGACTGGCGTGTCCATGTTCTGCCGGGCGCGCTGAAAGCGGTCGTGCGCGAACGCGGCAATCTGCAGCTCTACCTCCATGGCCACGATGAGGATGATGACCCGCTGATCCTCTACGACCTCGCCGATATCGACACCGCCGAACGCACAATCACCCAAGCCTTAGGACGCCCCTCATGAACAAGCCCGTCAGCCAGTCCGAATTTCCCACCCCCACCGTCACCACAGGGCCGCTGGCCGGTTCGCGCCGGGTGTACTCGCACCCTGAGGCCGCGCCGCATCTGGCCGTGCCGCATCGCGAGGTGGATCTGCACCCGACGGCGATGGAGCCGCCCGTGCGCGTCTATGACTGCTCCGGCCCCTATACCGATCCTGCAGCAACCATCGATGTGGAAAAGGGCCTGCCCCGCACCCGCATCGAATGGGTAAAGGCAAGGGGGCATGTGGAGGAATATGAGGGCCGCCCGCTCTCCCCGCTCGATAATGGCGGGGCTACGGGCAAGTATCTCGCGCGCGCCTTCCCCGTGCGTCACACGCCCCTTCGCGGCACCGGCACGGGCCCCGTAACGCAGATGGAGTTCGCACGCGCCGGCATCATCACCGAGGAGATGATCTACGCCGCCGAGCGCGAAAATCTCGGCCGTGCGCGGGCGCTGTCCGGCGCTGCTGAACGCCATGCCGACGGCGAAAGCTTTGGCGCGGAAGTCCCTGAGTTCGTGACGCCGGAATTTGTGCGCTCAGAGATCGCGCGCGGCCGGGCGATCATCCCCGCGAACATCAATCATGGTGAGCTGGAGCCCATGGTGATCGGGCGGAACTTCCTGGTGAAGATCAACGCCAATATCGGCAATTCCGCCGTCGCTTCTTCCGTGGAGGAAGAGGTAGACAAGATGGTCTGGGCGATCCGCTGGGGCGGGGACACGGTGATGGACCTCTCCACGGGGAAAAACATCCACAACACGCGCGAATGGATCTTGCGCAATTCGCCCGTCCCCATCGGCACGGTGCCGATCTATCAGGCGCTGGAGAAGGTGGGCGGCATCGCCGAGGACCTGACCTTCGACATCTTCGCCGACACGCTGATCGAGCAGGCAGAACAGGGCGTGGACTATTTCACCATCCATGCCGGGGTGCGCCTGCCTTACGTGCCGCTTACCGCCAACCGGGTGACGGGCATCGTGTCGCGTGGCGGCTCGATCATGGCCAAGTGGTGCCTTGCCCACCACAAGGAGAGTTTCCTCTATGAGCGCTTTGAGGAAATCTGCGAGATCATGCGCGCCTATGACGTGTCGTTCTCGCTGGGCGACGGCCTGCGCCCCGGCTCCATCGCGGATGCCAATGACCGCGCGCAGTTTGCCGAGCTGGAAACGCTGGGCGAGCTGACGAAAATCGCCTGGGAGCGTGGCTGTCAGGTGATGATCGAGGGGCCGGGCCATGTGCCCATGCACAAGATCAAGGTGAATATGGAAAAGCAGCTCGAAGTGTGCGGCGAGGCGCCCTTCTACACGCTCGGGCCGCTCACCACCGATATTGCGCCGGGCTATGACCACATCACCAGCGGCATTGGCGCGGCGATGATCGGCTGGTTCGGCACCGCCATGCTCTGCTATGTCACGCCGAAGGAGCACTTAGGCCTGCCAGACCGCAATGACGTGAAGACCGGCGTCATCACCTACAAGATCGCCGCCCACGCGGCCGATCTCGCCAAGGGCCACCCGGCGGCCAAGCTGCGCGATGATGCGCTAAGCCGCGCCCGCTTCGAGTTCCGCTGGGAGGACCAGTTCAACCTCAGCCTCGATCCCGATACCGCGCGCGACTTCCACGACCAGACCCTGCCGAAAGAGGCCCATAAGGTGGCCCATTTCTGCTCCATGTGCGGGCCGAAATTCTGCTCGATGAAGATTACCCAGGACATTCGCGACCAGTTCGGCACGGCGCGCGCGCCGAACGAGGCGGAGGCCGAGCAGGGCATGGCGGAGATGAGCGAGAAGTTCAGGGAACTGGGTGGGGAGGTGTATGTGGAGAGGGCGGAGGGTTCGAAGCCTTGAGCGACGATCCCTTCTTCGTCCGCCAACCTGACGAGTGGGGATCTATCCTCCGCCTTTGTCATCCTCCGGCCGAGCGGCAGCGAGGTCCGGGGAGCCGTGATGTCTCCCCCCGTTCACGGGCGGGGTGAGAAGCGAAGCTTCGAACGCCCGAAGGGCCGAGGGGGGGATTATCGAAACAAGCTCCCCCCTCCGTCTGGCAAGCCAGACACCTCCCCCGTAAACGGGGGAGGACATCCCGTCGCAGGCATGGATCACCCGCATATGCGGGTGATGACAGTGGAGAGTGTCGGTAAAACCGGGTTCCGGATAAGCGCTGCCGCGCTTTCCGGAATGACGAAAGGAAAGGGGGTGCGGAGGTCAAAACCCCCTACCCTTCCCGCTCCCCGAACAGGGCCGAGCCGACGCGCACCGAGGTCGCGCCGAGGCGGGCGGCAAGGGCATAGTCCGCGCTCATGCCCATGGAGAGTTTTTCAACGCCCGCTGCGCCCGCGAGCTTTGCCAGCAGCGCAAAATGAAGGCTCGCCGGTTCCTCCACCGGGGGAATGCACATCAGCCCTTCAATGCCTTGCGGCATGAGGGCCCTCATCTCCGCCACGAAGGCGGGCACATCCTTTGGCGCGATACCGGCCTTTTGCGGCTCCTCGCCGGTATTGACCTGCACATAGAGGCGCGGGGTGCGGCCCGTCTTCTCCATGGCTTTCAGGATCGCGCGGGCGAGCTTTTCGCGGTCCAGCGTCTCGATCACGTCAAAAAGGGCGACGGCCTCATCGGCCTTGTTGGTCTGCAAGGGGCCGACAAGGCGCAGTTCGAGATCCGGATAGCTTGCGCGCCGGGCGCTCCAGCGCGTCATCGCTTCCTGCACGCGGTTTTCACCGAACACGCGCTGGCCGCTGGCAAGGGCTTCCTCGATGCGCGCCTCGCTCTGCATTTTGGAAACGGCGACGAGCGTCACATCTGCGAGTGAGCGCCCGCCCGCCTTGGCAGCACCGGCCAATTCCTCAAGGATGGCGGCGCGGCGCATCGAAATCGTGTGTGTATCGGCTGGAGTGTGTGTCATGGCGGGCTTCACCTATGCGCGAACAGGCGCGCTGGCAAGGGAGCGGGCGCTCGCCCTGCCGCGCCTGTTCGCCTTCACCGACCCTCAGCGCACGCCCGATCCGCTGGGCCTGGCGGCGCGCCTGCCCGATGGAACCGGCCTGATCCTTCGCCATTTCGGACGCGATGACCTTAAAAGCCTCGCCGCACCTCTGGCTCAGTCTGCCCGCAGGCAGGGCTTCGCGCTTCTCATCGCCGCTGATCCGGTTCTGGCGCTGAAGGTGGAAGCGGACGGCGTCCACTGGCCGGAGCGGTGCCTCGCAGAACTGCGCCGCTGGCGGCACAAGGCCCCGCATCTTCTGGTCACCGCCTCCGCGCATAGCCCCGCAGCCCTTCGCCGCGCGGCAAAACTGGCCGACGCGGTGTTCCTCTCGCCGGTTTTTGCCTCAAACAGTGCCAGCGCGGGCGCGCCTCTGGGGCTCATCCGGGCCGCCAGCATGGCAAGACAGGTATCCACGCCCGTACTGGCGCTCGGCGGCGTGGCGCTGCATGATCTGGCCGCCCTGCAGGCGCGCGGGTTTTATGGCGCGGGCGCGGTCGAGGCCTTTTCGGCGGCATGAATCGCGGCCAGCCCCTCCCGGTATGACGGATAGGCGGGCCGCCAGCCAAACACCTGCTTGGCGCGCGCGTTGGATACCCTCCGGTTTGCCGTGTAGAAGCTCGCCTGCATCGGACTCATCGCGCCCTTGTCGAAAGCTTCCTCCATGGGCGGCTCCACGCCCAGCAGGCGTGCCGCCTCCTCCACCACAACAGACTGCGGGCAAGGACAGTCATCGGCAAGGTTGAACACGCCTCTCACGTCCGGCCGCGCCATGGCCAGCAGCAGCGCCGACACGATATCGTCCACATGAATGCGGCTGAAGACCTGGCCGGGCTTGATGATACGGCGCGCACGGCCCTCGCGCAGCTTGTCGAACGTGCTGTATCCGGGCCCGTATATGCCCGCCAGCCGGAAGATGCGCGCACCCGCCGCCTGCCAGCCTGCTTCGGCTTCAGCCCGCCAGACAGAGCGGGGCTCAACCGGGTCCAGCCTGTCCCATTCAAACGCCCAGCCGCCGCGCCGGTCGCCATAGACGCCTGTGGTGGAGAGATAGCCCACCCAGCGGGATTTCAGCATTCGAGCGTCGAGCATTGGCAGGAAGGGGTCGCCCGCCTCGCCCGGCGGCGCGCTGACGAGAACATGGCTCGCCTCCCGCACAGCCTCCCCGATGACGCCCGGCCCTGTGCCGGTCAAGAGCGGGGTGATGCCTTGCGCACGCAGACCTTCGGCCTTGCCTCCATCACGCGTCGTGGCGGTCATTCTCGCGGTTCCGGCCAGACGGCGCGCTGTTGCATTCGCGACATAACCAAAGCCGAGGAAAAGCATTCTCATGGTATCACCCATAGACCGTGGCTGCGTTAACGCGTTAGCGTGCATCGGGTTCAAGTGACAGGATATAGGCCGATGCGCGGGATTTGCGGGATTTTAAGCGCTGCGGCGCTGCTGGCGGGTCATGCCACGCCAGCGCTGGCGCAGGAGGCCGGGACCAGTTTTGAACAGGCCCAGTACGAGGCCTGCCTGAACCTCATCAACGATAATCCTGAAGCCGCCTACGAGGAAGGCCTTGCCTGGCGCGCGCAAGGCGGCAGCTGGCCCGCCATGCATTGCATCGCGCTGTCACAGGTGGCGCTTGGCCAGTACGGCATTGCCGCCCGCCGCCTTGAAAGCACGGCAGAAGGCGCGGTTGTCGCCACCGACGAGACCCGCGCCATCATGTTCGGACAGGCCGGCGATGCCTGGCTCGCCGCCAATGAGCCGGCCAATGCAGAGCGCGCTTTCCGGCGGGGCCGCGATTTCGGACCCGGCGATGCAGGCCTCGCTCTGGGCGTGGCGGAAGCCGCAATCCTGCAGGAAAGCTGGGCGAACGCGCAGACGGCGGCAGGCGATGCCATCGGGCTCGATGCCGGTCTGGCCCGCGGCTGGCAGATACGCGCACAGGCACATCTTGAACAGGGCAATCTGGATGCGGCCTCCGCCGACCTCAATGAGGCACTGGCCCGCGATGGCGAGAATATCGAGGCGCTTGTCCTGCGCGGCCGCATCGCAGAGGCACGCCGCACGGGCGGATAGCTGTTAGCACACGGACGATCCGGCTGCTAACAACATACAGAAATCATTCATGAATTTGCGTGCAGGCTCTTGCCTGACAGGGTGGCTGTCGTCAAGCTCTCCCTCGTCGGTTATGGAGAGGGCCATGAGCGAATCAGACTTTGCCGCGCAATTGAGGGGCGCACGCCTGACCACGGCGGAAATCCTCTATTACCGCCCCGATTTTCCAAGCCTTCTGCAGAGCTTCTGCTGGCAGACACAGGACATCGCGCCGGATTTTCCCCGCCTGCAACAGTTTCTCGATCACTGGCGGCGCGAGATCGAGGCGGTCATCCATTCGGTGCGCATTGCCCATGCGGGCCTGATAAAGCCCGCTGAATGGCGCGGAGCGGTGCTGATGGAACGGCTGCATTAGGCACGCAGCCAGTAAAGGCGCTGAGGCCAGCGGCTTGCCGCGCCGCAGTGCGCCGCTATCCTTGCGTGCATGATCGCGCTTCTCGCTTCTCTGGTTCTGGCACTCGCTGCCATACCGCCCGGCATTACCCTGACCCCTGAGGGGCAGGAAGAAGCGCGCGCGAGCCTGACGCTGGAAGAGCGGCTGGATGAACGCCTTGCTGCGCTGGCTGCCGCGTCATCGGAAAGTCAGGGTGAGACCATTGCCGACGAGGTGCGCTCCATCTGGCGCCAGTCAGGCGGGGCAACCGCCTCGCTCCTGCTTGACCGGGCCGAGCAGGCGATAGCCGAGCGTGATCTGGAGACGGCCGAGCGCGCATACGCGCATCTGCGTATTCTGGAGCCCGATTTTGCCGAAGGCTGGATGGCCGCCGGACAGCTCGCCATGGCGCGCGGGGACTGGAGCTTTGCCCTCGATGCGCTGACCGAAGCGGTCAATCTGGAGCCGCGCCGGTTTGATGCCTATGCGCTTCTGGGGCGCACGCTGGAACGGGCGAGTGAACCGGCAGCGGCCCTCGCCGCGTATGAAGAGGCATTGCGTGTCCATCCCTGGCACCCGCAAGCCCGTCAGGCTCGCGCGCGCCTCGAAAACCAGCTGGCAGGCCGTGCGCTTTAATCTGACCGTTCTCACCGCGTGTTTCCTTATCCTCACCGCCTGCGCCGGAGGCCGTGCCATGCCCGTTGGCGATGATCCGCTTTCACCCATCGGCCAGTTCATCGAGATCGATGGCACACGCCTGCATTATCACGTGACCGGACCGGAAGGTGCATCGCCGGTGCTCGTATTGCACGGCGCATCGGCAAATCTGCGCGAACCGCTGATGGGGCTGGGCGATGCGCTCACGGGCGAGCGCGTGATCTGGCTGGACCGGCCGGGCCTTGGCCATTCGCAGCGCCCCTCCGGACAGTGGAACCCGCAAGCCGAGGCCGCCCTGATCGCGCAATTTCTTGAGGCGGTCGACGCAGGCCCCACCATAGTCACCGGACATTCCTGGGGCGGAGCGATTTCCTTGCGCCTCGCCATG
Source organism: Glycocaulis sp. (assembly GCF_051859565.1). GTDB lineage: Bacteria > Pseudomonadota > Alphaproteobacteria > Caulobacterales > Maricaulaceae > Glycocaulis. The sequence continues at coordinate 8,706 of NZ_JBHYFK010000002.1, read as the reverse complement.
GATCACCCGCAAGCCGTGTCTGGCATTGTCCTCGTGGCACCTGCCGCCCGGGCCAATGTGGGCGAGGCCGCGCTCTATAACCGCGCCACGCACTGGCCCGTCATCGGCCCGCTCATCACGCGGCTGATCGTGCCGACCTATGGCCGCGCGCAGCTGGAATCGGGCGCCGCCAGCGCCTTCGCGCCCGACCCCGTGCCTGAAGGTTATGTGGAAGAGACCGCCCTCGCCCTCCTGCTGGAGGCGCGCGTGTGGACGGCCAATGCCGCCGACATGGCCAATGTGAACGCGCATCTGGAAGCCCAGGAAGGGCGCTATGGCGAGATCACCCAGCCCACGATCATTCTTGCGGGTACTGAGGACAGCGTGGTTGCCACCCGCCGCCATTCGGTCCCCGTGGCTGAAACCATGCCCAATGCCGAGCTGATCCTGATCGAAGGGGCGGGCCACAACCCGCATTTCGCCCACGCCGGCCGGGTGGCAGAGGCCATCATGACGGTACGCAGGCGCGCGGCAGGTGTGGATTAGGCACATACCGGCATTGCCGGGCTCGCCTTCGCGTCCTAAGCCATCAGGCCAGTGACATACCCCTTTGCCAGATGAGGACGCCCCATGGCCGAACCCTTCAACCACTCATCCGCCGATGCCGTCAGCGCGCCCGTTCAGGGTGGCACGCCCAAGGCCGATGAACAGCTTCGCGCCATTGTCGCCCGCATCGAGCGTTTGGAAGAAGAAAAGAAGGCGCTCATGGCCGACATCAAGGAGGTCTATGACGAAGCCAAGGGCAATGGCTTTGACGTCAAAGTGCTCCGCCAGGTCATCCGCATCCGCAAGCAGGACCGCCAGGAACGCATGGAAATGGAAGCGGTGCTCGAAACCTATCTCGGCGCGCTCGGCGATCTCTGATACTTTGCGAGGCCATGGCCCGCGAGATTGACGACCGCAAGAAGAAAAAAGCCCTGCGCCGCCTCGACCGCGTGCGCCGGGCGCTCGCCGAGGCGGAAGCCGATGGCGATGCCGAGGCCGCCCAAGAGGCGCGCGCCCTGCTGACCGAATGGGAAGATGAATTCCTCGGCAGCGTGGAAGAGCGGCTCAACACGTTCGGCTCGGCCTTTACCGACCCTGAGAAGGGCTCGCTGGACGAGCCGCTATCCCAGCTGCAGGCCGCCAAGCTCAAAGAGCTGGAAGCCAAGGCCAAGGGCAAGGAAACCCGGCCCTGGAAGCGCTCCAGCTTCAAGCCGAAGGACAAGGCCCAACGCTCCAGCTTTTCTGCCAAACGCCCCGCCCCGCGCGCCAATATCCGCGACATCAATGAGGATATGCCGGCAGACAGGCCGGAGGCCGGGCCGGCAACACCCCGCCTGTCTGACATCAAACCCGCCCCTGCACCAGCGCCGTCACCGGCTCCCTCGCCGGCCCCGTCATCGGCAAAACCCCGCCCCCGCTTCACCGTCATCAAGGGCGGGAAGGGGGAATAGGCCTTACTCCTCCTCGCCCAGCGGGGTGAGTTTCACCTTGGTGATCTGGTTGCGGCGGCGTTCGAGTATGTCGAACTGCACGTCATGGAAGCGGAAGCGCTGGCCCGGCTCCGGTATGGTCTGGGCTTCGTGGATCACCAGACCCGCGATCGTCACCGCCTCGTCATCGGGCAGTTCCCAGTCGAGCGCGCGGTTGATCTCGCGGATGCCCGTTGCGCCGTCCACGATGACTGAGCCATCAGCTTCCCGCTTGAACTCACCTGGCGGGGCCAGATCGTGCTCGTCCTCGATCTCGCCAACGATCTCCTCGAGGATGTCTTCCAGCGTCACCACGCCCATCAGCGCGCCATACTCATCGACCACGAGGGCGAAATGCTCGCGCTTGGTCCTGAAGGTGTTGAGCTGGTCGAACAGCTCGGTTGTCTCCGGCACGAACCAGGGCTCGCGCTTCAGGCTGGCGATATCGAGTTTCGAACTGTCTCCGCCCATGCCGTGCAGGGCACGCGCCAGATCCCGTACATGCAGAATGCCGACAATATTCTCCGGCTCGCCCTGCCAGAGCGGCAGGCGGGTATGCGGGCTGGTCAGCGCGGTTTCCACCAACTGCTCAACCGGCTGGTCAATATCCAGCATGACGAGGTTCTTGCGGTGAACCATCACGTCATCGACCGTCAGCTCACGCAGATCGAGCACGCCGCCCAGCATGTCGCGGTCATGCTTGACCACGCCGCCTTCCTGCAGGTGCATGTCGATCTGCCCGCGTATCTCTTCATGCGCCGACAGGACCGGCCCGGTCACATTCGCGCCGATCAGGCGCAGCGTGCCGCGCACCACCACCTGTACACCCGCCACTACGGGGCCGAACACCGCCGTCACGATACGGATCGGCAGGGAGACAAACATGGCCAGCCGGTCCGGATTGGAGAGCGCATAGGTCTTGGGCATGACCTCGGCAAACACGAGCACCAGCGCCGTCATCACCAGCGTGGCAATCGGCACGCCGGCATCACCGAACATGGCCAAAAATACCGCCGCCGCTATGGAGGAGGCGAGGATGTTAACGAGATTATTACCCAGCAATATGCCGCCGATCAGGCTCTCGCGATCCTCAATCAGCAGGCTGACGCGCGCCGCAGCCCCGTTCTTTTCCTTCTCCAGTGCCAGCATGCGCGCCTTCGACGTGGCCGTCAGCGCGGTCTCCGAACCGGAGAAGAAGGCCGATAGCAAAAGCAGCAGCAAGATGGCCGCAAACGCCCATCCCATCCACGCCTCGAACACGAATTCCATCTAGACCTCTCCTGCGAGGAAAGCACTGATCTGCGCCGGTTCATGGCCGGGAGAAATGAAGGCCTCGCCAATGCCGCGCGCCAGAATGAGGGTGATGCCCGAACCGGCATTTTTCTTGTCCTGCCCCATGCGCGCGGTCAGGGCGGAGGGATCAAAGGGGCCACCGGGCAGTTCACGGATCGACACCGGCAAACCGGCCCCGCCCAGCACAGCCGCCGCCCGCCGGGCGGCATCCGGCCCGCACAGGCCCAGTGACGCGGAAAACTTCAGCGCCATGACGATACCACACGAGACCGCCTCGCCATGGATGAGCGCGCCTTTTTCCGCTTCGGCCTCGAAGGCATGGGCGAAGGTATGACCCAGATTGAGCAGGGCCCGCACCCCCGCCTCGCGCTCATCCTCTGCTACAATACGTGCCTTGAAGCGCACCGCATCGGCGATGACGGGAACAAGCGCGTCCAGAGCGAGCGGATCAGCTTCTGCCGCCTCGAGGCGTTCAAACAGCGCACGGTCCGCAATCAGCCCGGCCTTGACGATCTCGGCATAGCCTGCCGCCAGCTCGCGCCGCGGCAGGCTTTCCAGAAAGCCGCTATCGGCCACCACCAGGTCTGGCTGATGGAAACTGCCAATAAGGTTCTTGCCGTGACTGGTATTGATGCCCGTCTTGCCGCCAACAGAGGAATCCACCTGCGCCAGCAAGGTCGTCGGCATCTGGATGAAGCCGCACCCGCGTTTCATGATCGACGCGGCAAAGCCGGCCAGATCGCCCACCGTGCCGCCGCCAAACGCAATGAGAGCCTCATTGCGCGCCATTTCGCGGTCCAGCAGCGCATCCGTCACGATACGCAGCCCCTCCCAGGTTTTTACCCCTTCACCGCCTTCCAGCAGGATGAAGTCAGGCTTCAGTCCCACACCCGTCAGAACGCTTTCCAGCCGTATGCGGTGGGCGGTCAGCGCATCGCGGTCGGCCACAATGATGGCGCGCCCCTGCGGGCAAAGCTGACGCATTTCGCCAGCGGCGGCCTCCAGCGCACCGGCCCCTGCGAGCACTTCATAGGCGCGCGAGGCAGCCCTGACAGGAATACGGAACAGCTCGCTCACCCTTGCGCCTCCACACGCTCTGCCATGGCGTCCAGTATGGCCTGCACCGCACCCTCATGACTGGTGTCAGGGGACCGGACGTGAATATCGGCCTCGGCATAGACCGGCGCGCGCTCTGCCAGCAGTCTTTCCATGACGGCGCGCGGATCTTCGGTCTGCAGAAGCGGGCGCGTGTCACGCCTTGATACCCGTTCCATGAGCGTATCGATATCCGCCTGCAGCCAGACCGACAGCGACCGTCCTTTGAGCAGGGCGCGCGTCTGTGTGTTGATGAAGGCCCCGCCGCCCAGCGCAATGACAGCCTGGCCGGTCTCGTCCATCAGCCGCGCGATGACCCGCCGTTCACCATCGCGGAATGCCGCCTCGCCAAAATCGGCAAATATCTCGGACACGCTGCGGCCGGCGGCCTCCTCCACCTCGTGGTCGGAATCGCGAAAGGCCCAGCCCAGACGGTCCGCCAGACGGCGCCCGATTGTGGTCTTGCCCGCCCCCATCAGACCGACCAGCACCACCGGACAGCCAAGCCTTCTTGCGATTTGCACACGATCCATGATGCTTCACGCTATAAGCGTGTGAGAGATAATGAGCAATTGCCGCGTACGATGTCTGGAAAACGCCGCATTGTCCGCGCTAGTGTAGAGTATCGCGAACCGCATACCAGCCACGAGGGGCGCCTATCATGCGCGGAATGCTGATTGGAGTGGGCATCGGCGTCATTTGCGTCGGAGTCATTTTTGCCATCCTGCTGGTCATGGCCGACACCATGGCCCCTGAGCAGAGCGAAATCCGTGTCGAGGTGACCGATGCGCTGGGCGGTTAGCACGCTGGGCCTCTGCGCGGTTCTGCTCGCCGCGCCCGCAATCGCGCAGCAACCCTCCCGCACCATTGAAGTGCAGGAGCTGGGAGCAGTCGACCCCTTCCAGGTCGGCTCGCGCAATGTCCTGCCCCAGACCATCTGGTCGTCCAGCGATGCGGACGCCGTGCGCGTGATCCTTGAAGCCCTGCCTGCCAGCAATGGGCAGGGATGGCGCCATGGCGGCGCGGCCCGCCTGGCCGAACGTGTCCTTCTGGCCTCCGGCGAGCCGCCCCGTGGCGGGCGCGACAACTTCGCGCTCGCGGCGCTCCGGGCAGACCGGGCTCTTGCAGCCGGCAGGGTGGAACAGGTCTACCAGCTTCTGGAGCGCACACCGCGCCTGAACCAGTCCAGCGCCCTTTCCCGCCTGCATGCCGAGACCGGCTTTGCGCTCGGCGAGACACAAAGCGCGTGCAACACGGCCGAAGGCCTGCTGCGCGGGCGTGACGAGCCCTACTGGCTGCGGGCGAGGGCCGTGTGCCTTGCGCTGGCCGGCAATCTGCCTGCTGCCGAACTGACCGCAGATCTGGCCCGCTCCTCGGAAGGTGGCCGCAGTTTCGGCGCCTGGTTCGATGCGCTGGTGCTCGATCGGGGGCTGCCATCGGCGCAGCCTGTATCGACAGGGCTGGAGCTGGCCATTGCCATCACGCTCGCGCCCGAAGAACGCATTGGCGTCGCTGAAAGCGCCCCGGCCTGGCTGAAGCGTGCCGCCGCGCGCACGGGCCCGGCCATCACCCTGCCCGAACAGCTCGACGAGGCGCTGGAAGCCGCCATGGCGATGGAGGGCGCGGACAGGGCAGCGGCCCTCGCCGCCATCGCCCAGCAGGATATTGACCGTCTGATTGCGGCCGAGGCACTGGCCGCGCGGCTGGACGACGCCGTCAGCGAAGGGCGGTTTGCCGAAGTGGCCCGGGCCTATGCGATGGAAATCGAGACAATCCCCATCAATGAGCAGACGCTCGTCCACGGCCCGCGCTTCATCCTGGCGCTGGCCCTTGAGGGCGAGCTGGAGCGGGCATGGCGCTGGCGCGAAGCCCTGCTGTCTGGCCCTGAGCGCGACCGGCCTTCGCGAGAAATGAATGGACAGCCCGGCATGCTCACGCCGCCGCCGGCCTCATTCGGTTTTACCGAGGAAGACCCATGGGAGCCACCTGCGCCCGCCATCATGGTCGCGCTCGACATGGCGATAGGCATTGCCGCGGACGATATAGGCTCCGGCCCGTTTGGCGCCATTCTGGCCGCGCGGGCAGAGGACGCGCGTCCTGAACGCCTCGCCCAGCTTGCCGGTCTGGCAGCGCTCGGCGCGTCCGTCCCCGAGGCCGTGCGCGTTCAGCTGCTTGAGACGGGCTCTGAAGAGGGCTCCACCGGGCGGGAAGCGCACTTTGCCTCGATGGCTGCGCTCTCGCTGGTCAATAGCTCGCGCGCGGAAGTCCTGCTGCTGGCCGCCGGCCTGATCGAGACCAGCAATGGCAGCGCGCAAGCCTATGCCCTGGCCAGCTACCTGCTGGAGCGGGCGGGCCACCGGGCCGAAGCGCTGCAGCTTATTCTGGAGGCGCTGGCCGAGGAGAGCGCGTGAGCGCATCGCACATAGCGCTCTTCCTCGACATGCTGAGCGCTGAACGCGGCGCTGCTGCCAATACGCTCGCTGCCTACGGCCACGATCTGGATGATGCCGGAACGCGCCTTGCGCGTTTCGGCGTGGCTCTCAATGACGCATCGCCTGCCGATCTTGAACGGCTGATGCAGACACTGGCCGCTGACGGGCTCAGCCCTGCCACGGCAGCGCGGCGCCTTTCCGCGCTGAAGCGCTATTACCGCTTTCTGCTCAAAGAGGGCGTGCGCAGCGATGATCCGACGGCCGGGCACAAAGGTCCCAAACAGGCCCGCGCCTTGCCCAAAATCCTCTCGGAAGCCGAGGTGGGCCGTCTGTTTGACGCAGCTGACACGATAGAAGGCGCAGCCGGTCTGCGCCTGCGTGCCGCGCTGGAACTGCTCTATGCGGGCGGGCTTCGCGTCAGCGAACTGGTCACCCTCCCCCTTGCCGCCTTTTCCCGCGCCGAGCGCTATCTGGTCGTCACCGGCAAGGGCAATAAGGACCGTGTCGTACCGCTTACACCCTCCGCGCTGGAGGCTGTCGACGCCTACAGGGGCGTGCGGGAGGACTTCCTGCCCGGCAAGGCGTCACCCTTGCGCGCACGCGCCGAGCGCTATCTTTTCTGTTCGGCCAGCGCCAAGGCAGGCCATCTTACCCGCGAGCGCTTTGCCCAGATGCTCTCCGGGCTTGCGGTGCGAGCAGGCCTTGATCCGGCGCGCGTCTCGCCGCACGTGCTGCGCCACGCCTTTGCCACGCATCTTCTGGCCAATGGAGCAGATTTGCGCAGCCTGCAGACCCTGCTCGGCCATGCCGACGTCTCCACCACCGAGATTTACACCCATGTGCTCGAAGCGCGCCTGCGCTCGCTGATGGAAGACGCGCACCCCTTGAGCCGCAAATAGCCTTGCTGACAGCCAGCTTGTGACAACACGATGTCGCGGCTAGTTTGCCCGTTCGGCCAGCGACCCTTGGCCGGGTAGCCTTATTTCAGGGGATCCATGTCCAACCCGACGCGCACCTATCTTGATTTCGAACGTCCGATTGCCGAGCTCGATGCGAAGATCGAGGAATTGCGATCGGTCTCCGAACGCAATGGCGAGGATGCGCCGGACGTGGCCGACGAGGTCGCGAAGTTGCGCCAGAAATCTGCAACCCAGCTGAAAAACCTCTACGCCAAGCTGGACCCCTGGCAGAAAACCATGGTGGCGCGCCATCCTGAGCGCCCGCACCTGAAGGACTTCCTGGCCGGTCTCATCACCGATTTCGAAGAGCTGTCCGGCGACCGCCGCTTCTCTGAGGATCACGCCATTGTTGGCGGCCTGGGCCGGTTCCGCGGCCGCGCCGTGGTGGTCATGGGCCATGAGAAGGGTCACGACACCCAGACCCGCCTCAAGCACAATTTCGGCATGGCCCGCCCTGAAGGCTACCGCAAGGCCGCGCGCCTGATGGATCTGGCTGACAAATTCTCCCTGCCGGTTCTCACCTTCGTGGACACGGCGGGCGCGTATCCGGGCGTTGGCGCGGAAGAACGTGGCCAGTCCGAAGCCATTGCCCGCTCCACCGAGCGCTGCCTGACGCTCGGCACACCGCTTATCTCGGTCATTACCGGCGAGGGCGGGTCTGGCGGCGCGGTTGCGCTGGCCTCTGCCAACACGGTGATGATGCTGGAGCATTCCATCTATTCGGTGATCTCGCCGGAGGGCTGCGCCTCCATCCTGTGGCGCGACGGTGCCAAGGCGCGCGATGCGGCCATTGCCATGAAGATCACCGCGCAGGACCTGATCGGGCTGAAAATCATCGACAAGATCATACCTGAGCCGGTCGGCGGCGCGCATCGCGACCGCGAGGCCACCATCAAGGCCGTCGGCGACGCGATGGAAGAAAACCTCTCCAGCCTTGAAGGACTGGACCCGGCCACCCTGCGCAGGAAGCGCCGCGAACGTTTCCTCGCCATCGGCCGCTCGCTGATGGAACCGGCGGCGTAGGCTTTTCCCCGTCCCCCCTTGATTTTTTGGCTGGAAAGGCGTCTCTGAGGCTCACGAAATACTCATTATGAGCAAAAGGGGCGTCATGCCGGCCTTTCACAATCTTTATCGCCATGGCTTTGTGCGCGTGGCGGCCTTTGCGCCCCATGTTGCGCCCGGCGACCCTGCGCAAAACGCGCAGCGCCTGATCGCGCTGGCCAAAGAGGCCGATGAGAGCAGCGCTGCGCTGGTCCTGTTTCCTGAGCTTTCCCTGACCGGCTATGCGCTGGATGATCTGCACCATCAGGCCCTGATGCTGCAGGCCGCAGAGCAGGCGGCGGCGGCGCTCATCGACGCTTCGCGTGATCTCATGCCGGTACTGGTCGCCGGTGCGCCGGTGGCGGTCGATGGCCAGCTTTATAACTGCGCCCT
>NZ_JBHYFK010000001.1:0-531335 GCF_051859565.1 Glycocaulis sp. | reverse complement strand
CCCCGCCTGTCCCGCCTGCCCAACCATTCCCGCGCTTCGCGCGTCCGTGCCACTGTGTTAATACGATATGCAAAAAAGAGAGGCGGGATGGCGGCTTCGGCCAGGTGATGACGGCCCACTCCCCCCCAACCTCTCACCCCCCTCTGGCAATTCGCGCGCCCTGCGTTAGACAAAGGCCCCTGAGACGCTGCGCCGCAGGGCGCGGGCCACCGATATGCGCTTTTAACGAGGCCGATGAGCAATCCTGCCCTTTCCCCTGAAGACCGGCGTGCGCTGGGCGGCCTTCTCTCCGCATGGGGGAAGGCCGGGCGCGGGCCGTCCATGCTGGCGAGCGCGTGCGGCATTGCGCAGTACGGCCTCTTTATCGGTTTTGCCGGCTTTGCCGCCAGCGCGATAGCGAGCCTCGTCAATGGCGAGGATTTTCTTATCCCTGCGCTTGTCGCTGCCCTGTTTGCTCTCGTGCGTGCGGGCGCTCAAGCCTTGGAGACGCGCGCAGGCTTTGAGGCGGCCGCGCGGGTGAAGGCCCATGTCAGGGCTGAGGCCGCCCGCGCGCTCGCCGCCAAGGGCCCCGCCTTCACCGAGCGGCTGGAGACGGGCGCTGCCGGCTCTGCCCTCACCGACGCGGTGGAGAAGCTGGAAGGCTATTTCGGGCGCTACCGCCCGCTCATGCCGGTCATCGCAGGCGCGCCGATCCTGATGGTCGCCGCCGCCTTCACCCAGAGCTGGGTGGTGGGGATGCTGTTCATCATCACCGCACCCCTGCTGCCGCTTTTCATGGCGATTGTCGGCGGCGCGGCGGCAGCGGCCAGCAAGGACCAGATCGCGGTGCTCGCCCGCCTCGCCGGGCGCTTCAATGACCGGCTGCAATCTCTCGCTTTGCTGAACGCGTTCAACGCCGCCCCGCGCGAGCGGGAGGGTCTCGCCGCCGCATCGGAAGATTTCCGCCAGCGCACAATGAAAGTGCTCCGGCTCGCCTTCCTCTCCTCGGCCATTCTGGAATTTTTCGCGGCCCTCTCGGTCGCGGCCATCGCGGTCTATGTCGGCTTCTCCCTGCTGGGGGAGCTACCCTTCGATGCGGGCGAAACTGTCACCCTGCGCGAGGGGCTGTTCGTCCTTATCCTGGCACCGGAATTTTACATGCCGCTGCGGCGTTTATCCGCCGCCTATCATGACCGCGCCGACGCCGAAGCTGCCGCCGGTACTATAAAACCCCTGCTGGAATACCCGAAATCGGGTGTTTCCATAGTACCGACCGCCCCTTTCCATACCTCACCCTCTCTGGACCTATCGGGCGTCTCATGCGTGTACGAAGGTGGCCGCAAGGGGTTGAATCCCGTCACGCTTTCCATTCCGGCGGGAAGGGTCAGCGTTTTGTGGGGGCCGTCGGGCTCCGGCAAGTCGACGCTCCTCAAAATCCTGATGGGTTTTGCGCCTTTAGCCTCCGGCGAGGTGCGGATAGACGGCGAGGCGATGGAGGCTCCGCTCGCCGGACGCGCAGGCTGGATTGGCCAGAACCCGCGCCTGTTTCACGGGAGCTTGCGGGATAACATCACCCTGCATGACGATACTATCCCGGCAGAGATGATTGAGCGCGCGGTGGCAGAGGCCGGCGTTGCCGGCTTCCTTATCCACCTGTCGGACGGCCTCGACACGCCCCTTGGCGAACGCGGATTTGGCTTGTCTGGCGGGCAGATACAAAGGGTAGCTCTCGCACGGGCGCTGGCCCGTGACATGAAACTTGTCCTCATGGACGAGCCGACCGCCCATCTTGATGGCGAGGCCGAGGCCCGCTTTCTTGAAGCGCTTCTCTCCAACAAAAATGGGCGGACAATTCTCATCGCTACCCACAGCCCGGCCGTGCGCGCGATTGCCGACGAGGTGTTCGAGATTGCTAATCTCCAGGAAGGCGGAGCGCCATGAAAACGCTCGCCTTTTTCCTTGCCCTTGCCCGGCCTGACCGCTGGTGGCTGCGTGCAGGCGCTGTGCTCGCCATCCTCACACTGCTGGCCGGAATCGGGCTTTTGTCCCTGTCGGGCTGGTTCATAACCGCAGCCGCTATCGCCGGTGCGGCGGGGCTGGGGCGCAGTTTCAACTATCTTTTTGCATCGGGCGGTGTGCGCGGATTTGCCATGGCGCGTACCCTCGGGAGATATGCCGAGCGGCTGGCCACGCACGAGGCCACTTTCCGCATCCTGGCGCGCCTGCGCCTGTGGGTGTTTGACCGGGCCGCACCGCTAGTCCCGGCAGGGCTGGGCGGCTTGCGCGCAGGCGATCTGCTGTCGCGCGTGACCGGCGATGTCGATGCGCTCGACGGGCTCTACCTTCGGCTGGTAACCCCGGCGCTATCCGCGCTTTTTGGCGCGCTGGCAGTGGTGCTTATCCTCGCATTCACGGCCCCGGCGGCGATATTGCCCGTGATCGGGCTTTTTATCCTGTCAGGTCTGGGCCTGCCTCTCCTCGCGGCAAAACTTGGCCAATCCGCCGGAGAAAACGTCACCCAGTCTGCCTCCGATACCCGCTCCGAAGCCGCTGACCTGATCGCCGGCATGGCCGAGCTTAAGGCCTATGGCGCTGAAACCGCGGCGCTTTCGCGCCTTGATGCGGCGAGCGATAGCTGGATCTCCGGCCAGCGCCAGCTTGCCGGACTGGCGCTGATGAATACGGCCGTACTCGCCTTTGCGGGTCCCGCCAGCTTTGTGGCCGGTTTCCTCAGTGCGGCGGCAGCGGGTGCATCGCCGCCTTTGGCTGCATTGGCCGGGTTTATTGCCTTCGGATTGTTCGAGGCGGCCGCCCCGCTTGTCCTCGCCGGGGAGCAGTATGGCCGCACGCTCTCTGCCGCCAAGCGACTGAAAGCGCTAGATGATCTGCGCCCGGCAATGGAAGAGCCGCAAGCGCCTCTCCCCCTGCCCGATGGCCATGATGTGGTGTTCAGCTCGGTCGGATTTACCTATCCCGGCGGCCAGTCCCGCCCCGCCCTGCAAGATGTCAGCTTCACCCTGCCCGAAGGCGGGCGGGTAGCCCTTGTGGGGGCTTCAGGGTCTGGAAAGTCCAGTATTATCCGTTTGCTGATGGGCTTTTATGCTCCGGATAGCGGGGATATTCGTCTCGGCGGGACTGATCTCTCCGTCCTTGGCCCTACGCGGACAAGGCAGCGTCTGTCCCTCGTTGACCAGCGGGCAGATCTGCTGTCCACCACGGTGCGGGCAAACCTTCTGCTAGCCCGGCCCGACGCGACAGAAGCCCAGCTCTGGCAAGCGCTTGAGCAGGCTAGAGCGGCCGATTTCGTGCGCGCTCTGCCCGATGGATTGCTGACCTGGATTGGCGAGGAGGGGCGGCTCGTATCCGGCGGACAGGCAAGGCGCATCGCGCTTGCCCGCGCCTTCCTGCGGGATGCGCCCGTCATGCTGCTTGATGAGCCGACCGAAGGGCTGGACAGCCGGACAGAGGCCGAATTCCTCGACGCGCTTGATGCCTGGCTGGATGCAGACCCTCGCCGCTCTGTCCTCATCGTCACCCACCGCCCGGCCTTGCTGGCGCGGGCGCGCGAGGTGCTGGTGATGGAGCATGCCCGCATCGTGCAGACCGGCAGCGTGGACGCGCTGACGGCTGAAGACGGAGCCTTCAACCGCCTGTTTGCAAAGCGGCTTTAGGCGTCAGTCATTGCGCCAGAACATCCACCAGGGATCGGGTTCGGGCTGGTGAATGCCCAGCCATTCGCGCACCTGCAATATGGCCGGAGACATCCGCTCCCATGCCGGCACCTGGCCGATTATCCACGCATCCGCCGCCGGCCAGAACACCGCGAGCAGGAAGGCGCCAAGGAAAATCGTGACCACAATGGTCAGGATAGGCTTGAAAACATCCCCGATAAATCTGAACAGACCACCCATGAGGGCCTCCCCCTGTTTGTCTCTCCACCCTAGCCGGATCGCGGCTGAATGGGGAGTGAAAGCTTTGCGAGGTGATGCGCTTTGCCTTGGCCCGGCCGCCCTGCTAGCGTCCCGCGCTGATCCGCCGACCCGCCAAGCTGCGTAGAAAGCCTTATGACCCAGACGCTTGCCGCTCCCAGCCCTGCGCCCTTCACCGATCCGGACATCACCGCGAAGGGCGAAACCCGTGCGAGCGTGGCGTTTGACAGATTGCAGACGCTCTGGGTGCTGACCGGCACTTTATGCAACATCGCCTGCACCCACTGCTATATCGAAAGCTCGCCGGATAATGACCGGCTTGTCTATATCAGCCCGGACGAGCTGGAGCCCTATCTGGACGAGGTGGACGCGCTGGTCCCGGGGCCCATCGAGATCGGCTTTACCGGCGGAGAACCCTTCCTCAATCCCCAGATGGCGGGGCTTGCCGAAGCGGCGCTGAAACGCGGCCACCGCGTCCTCATCCTCACCAATGCCATGCGCCCGATGATGCGCCCGCGCGTGCAGGCCGGATTGCTGGATTTGCAGGCCCGCTATCCGGGGCAGATAACCCTTCGCATCAGCCTCGATCACTACACATCAGACGTGCATGATGCAGAGCGCGGAGAAGGTGGCTTTGCCGCGACGCTTGAGGGTATTAACTGGCTCAGCACCAACGGTTTTTTGCTCGCGTTGGCAGGCCGGCAGATGACCGATGAAATCATGGCAGAGGCACGCGCAGGCTATGCCGCCCTGATCGCGGCGCACGGGTGGGATATCGATGCGGCCAATCCGGCTGAGATGGTGATCTTCCCGGAGATGGACCCGGCCGGATCACCGCCGGAAATCACCGTCGATTGCTGGGGCATCCTCAATAAAAATCCGGCCGATATCATGTGCGCGTCCAGCCGGATGATCATCAAGCGCCGGGGGGCGCAAAAGCCAGCTGTCGTCGCCTGCACCCTCCTGCCCTATGACCCGCAATTTGAGCTGGCCGCGACCCTCACAGAGAGCCTGAAACCGGTGAAATTGAACCATAAATTCTGCGCGCAATTCTGCGTGCTCGGCGGAGCGAGCTGCTCGGCCTAGGGCGCCTTAAGCCTTGAAATGCTTGCCGAGTTTCAGGCCCTGACCCTGATAGTTGGAGCCGTTCGCGCCATAGGCCGAACCGATTTTTCCCGCCATCGGCTCATGGACGAGGCGGGCCACGGCCTGACCATGTTCCAGGATGAAGGGCACGTCGCGCCCCCTTACCTCCAGCACCGCTTTTGCCGGTGCGCCAAGGCCGAAACCGGGATCGAAAAACCCGGCATAGTGGGCGCGGAACTCCCCTATTTCCGGCGCAATGGGCGCCATCTCGGCAGCGTCTTCGAGCGGTATCTCCACCGCTTCGCGGGAAGCCAGTATGTAGAACTCGCCCGGATCGAGCACGATCTGTCCACGTGGTGCGAATAGCGGTTCCCAGAAATCGAGCGCCGCATGCGCGCCAATCCGGCTTAAATCCACCAGCGGGCTGTGGCGCTTGGCCCGCCAGCCGACAGGCGTGTTGCCTGCCGCCTGCAGATCGACGCTAAGCACCTGGGAAAGCCCGGCTTTGAGCGCGCCCCGGCGCAGCCGCACCTGCACCAGACGGTCGCCCGGACGGGCAAGGATGGAGAAGGTGCGAGGGCTTATTTCCACCCAGAGCGGGCCGGAATAGCCGGCGGGAAGCTGGTCGAACGCGGCTGAATTATTCCCGATGACACGGGTAAAGACATCCAGCCGGCCGGTGGAGCTTTTCGGGTTCATCGCCGCGTTCAAATCGCCCGGAAGTGAGAGGCTTTCCATCAGGGGGACAAGATAGACGCAGCCCGTCTCCAGCACCGCCCCGCCCGTCAGCTCGATCTCGTGCATGACAAGGCCGGAGGCAAGACAGTCATCCACGGTCCGGCCGGGGCCGGGCAGGAAGCTCGCCCGCAGGCGGTAAGCCCTTGTTCCAAGGCGCAGATCAAGGCTTGCAGGCTGTATCTGGCCATCCTCTATGCCCGGCGCGGCAATGGCTCCGGAGGAGACCAAAGCAGCTAGGTCGAGATCGGTCAGGATACCGGGCTTGGACATGGGAAAGACGCGAATCACAAAGAGGGATAGAGGGCGCACCGTTCCGCATGGCGGCAGGGTTTGCAATGGCACTGGCAGGCATACCTGCGCGAAACCTCTTGAGCAGCAGCACCAAGACGTGTCTCATCCTGTGGCAGAGGAGTTTCATACCGCCATGTATATGCTGGAGACCGAAGGCGTTATCATCCGTGTCGAGCCGGATTATCTGGAAACAGAATCCGAGCCGGACGAGAACCGCTATATCTGGTCCTACACTGTAGAGATTGAAAATTCGGGCAGCGCGCCGGTGCAGCTGATGACGCGTGAATGGCGGATAACCGATGCCAAGGGCCGCACCCGCGTGGTCAAGGGCGAAGGCGTGATCGGGGAAAAGCCGGTTATCGCCCCGGGAGAGTGCTTCCGCTATACATCGGGCGCGCCCCTGCCCACGCCGTCGGGTTTCATGAGCGGCCAGTATGAAATGCGCCGGGCGGACGGAGCCGTATTCAATGCCGCCATTCCCTCCTTTGCGCTCGACAGCCCCTTCATGCCGGCCACGCTGCATTAGGCTGGCGCGCCGAAAGGGTGCCGCGTGAGCATCTATACCCGCACCGTGATCTTCATTCTGGGCGTGCTTCTGGCGGCTCTGGGCGGTGCCATGCTGGTGCCCGCCATTATCGATCTCCATGTCGATGCGGAATCTGCCCATGCCTTTTTCGGCTCGGCGGTGCTGTGCGGATTTACCGGCGGCATCATGACGCTGATGGGCCGCGGCGACGGGTTCGACCTTGATGCCAGAGGCGCGATCCTGGTCACGTCCGGCTCGTGGATTGTGCTGGGTCTGGCCGCCGCTATCCCGCTGCATCTGGCCGGTATCGGCATGAGCTGGACCGACGCCATCTTTGAGTCCGTCTCCGGCATCACCACAACCGGCGCGACGGTGCTGACCGGCTTGCAGGATCTGCCCGCAGGCGTGTTGATCTGGCGCGCCATACTGCAATGGATAGGCGGGATCGGGATCATCGTCACGGCGATGGCTATCTGGCCCGTACTGGGCATTGGCGGCATGCAGCTCTTCCGGCTGGAAAGCTCTGACAAGGTGGACAAGGCCCTGCCGCGCGCGGGCGAGATCGCGGGCGCTGTCGGTCTGATCTATCTGGTGCTGAGCTTTGCCTGCTTCATCGCCTACGGCTTTGCCGGGATGAACGCGTTCGATGCTGCGGCCCACGCCATGACAACGGTGGCGACGGGCGGGTTTTCCACCCACGACAATTCGATAGGCGCCTGGGCCCATGAAGGGGCGGACCTTGTGGCACTGGTCTTCATGCTGCTCTCGGCCCTGCCTTTTCTGGTGTTTCTGCGCGCGTTGCAGGGGCGGCCGGACCGGATCCTCACCGACCCGCAGGTGCGCGCCTTTCTGGCCGTTGTCCTCATCGCGTGCGCAGGCCTGACACTGCTATTGCTGGTCAATGATGTGGACACTGGCGAGCTACCCGCCTGGCGCGCCGCCGCCGTCAACGCCGTGTCGGTGATGACCGGCACCGGCTATGGCAGCGCCGACTTCGCCGGGTGGGGAACGATGCCGGTCATGGTCTTCTTCATCCTGATGTTCGCAGGCGGATGCGCAGGCTCAAGCACCTGCTCGATCAAGGTGTTCCGCCACCAGATCGCGGCCTCGGCCATGCTGACCTATCTGCATCGCTATGCCCGCCCGCGCGCGGTGCGCTCCGTCCATTACGACGGCAAGCCGGTGCCCGAAGCGACGGTCCGCTCGGTTCTGGGCTTTGTGTTCCTGTTCTTCGGCGCGTTTGCCGTATCGGCGGTCCTGTTGTCGCTGATCGGGCTGGACCCGGTGACGGCGCTGTCGGGCGCGGCCACGACAATAGCCAATGTCGGCCCCGGCCTTGGCGACATTATCGGCCCGGCGGGCACATTCCAGCCTTTGCCGGACGCCGCCAAATGGGTGATGAGCTTCACCATGCTGGTGGGACGGCTGGAGGTGTTGACCATGCTGGCCCTGTTCACGCCGGCCTTCTGGCGCGGGTGACAGGGCAGCAGGTCAGCCCTCCCATTTCCGAACGAAGACCTGCAACAATCCCGGCCGGCGCAGCACAAGCCCGCCCCACATCATCACACCGAGATAAACGCCGAAAAGGATATGCGACCATAGCGGGCTGTCGATACGCGCATGGGTAGCGACCGCGCCGCCCAGATAGGCCGTCAGCACAACCGCGCCCAGCACAGCCGTGCGCGAGATCAGGTAAAGCACCGTCCCGGCGAGCAGAAGCACACCGAGAAGGACCGCCTTGTCAGCAGACCAGCTAAGCGCTTCCATCGTTTCACCGACCACCGGGAGCTCGATCAGCTTGATCGTGGTGTCGAAGATCAGGAACAGGGCAACAAGCCCGGTCAGCGGCACGCCTGCCAGCCAGCGTGGACCCCTGGACGCAAGAAATCCGGTCATTGATCACCCTCCTTGCGCGTGCCTTTCAGCAATGCGTAGATCGCCATGGCGTGGCCGTGGCCGAGGCCGTACGCGTCCGACAGCCAACGGACGATTTCGCCTGCCTTGACCTGCAACACGCCCTCCTTGGTGTAACCTTCCGCTTCGGCACGGGCGCGGAAATCGCCTGGACCCATTCCGGTTTTCACCTGAATCGAGTCGAGATAGCCCTGAAATGACATTTGGCTTCCTTGCGGTTTGACCGGCGCGGGAGAACGCAGGTTATCTTGGCATCAAGACACTTCATGGAAGATATCTTTGTGTCAAGATACATTCTTCCAGATGACGGAGACGACGATGGACGATGTGGCTGCCTTCCAGGAGGCGTGGCGGCGCGAACTGCCGCAGATCGACACCGGGCCAATGGCGGTGCTCGGCCGGATCAACCGTATCGCGGCGAAAACATCAGACGGAATCTGCGCGGTGTTCGAGCGGCATGGGCTGGAGCGCGGCGAGTTCGATGTCATTTCGACACTGCGCCGCAGCGGCCCGCCTTATACGCTCACCCCGACCGAGCTTTACCGCACCTTGATGATCACCTCAGGCGGGCTGACCCACCGCCTGGCCCGGCTGGAGAAAGCCGGGCTGATAGAAAGGCGGCCATCACAGGAAGACCGGCGCAGCCTGCTGGTATGCCTGACCAGCGCAGGCGCGCGTAAAGTGGAAGCCGCCTTCGCTGAAGACATGGCGCTTGAAGCAGAATTGTTGAGCGCGCTGCCGCCGGACAAGCGTGAACAGCTGGCCAGCCTGTTGAAGGAACTGGCTGCTAGTGTTGAAGCACGCTGAGCCTAGCCCGCGGCGCCGATCTCGGCCTCGGTGAAGCGCCAGTCGCGATTGCAATACTCGCACGTCATCACAACGGCGCCGTCCTTCACCATCTCATCACGGTCTTCGGGCGGGAAACCGGCAAGGATGCGCGCCAGCCGCTCACGCTCGCACGTACAGCGTTTCACAACCGGTTTGCCAGGCTGCAGGCGCACGCCATCCTCATGGAAGAGCCGGTAAAGCAGCCGGCCGGAGGAGACGCCAGGATCGAGCAGTTCATCGTCTTCCACGGTATCAAACAGAACCTGCGCATCGGCAAAGGCATGGGCATCATGGCCGCGCGCATCGTCACCGGCAATGCGCTGCAGGATCGCCCCGCCCGCACGCCAGCGCATGTCTCCGCCGGGGAGCATTTCCTGACCAACGGCCAGACGGATGCGGGTGGGCACCTGCTCGGACTGCGCAAAATAGTGTTCTGCGCAGGCCGCCAGCGAAGGACCATCCAGCGCGACCACGCCCTGATAGCGGTCCATGTCCGAACCCTGGTCAATCGTCATCGCAAAGGCACCCGAACCCAGCAGGCGCTCGGCGCCGGGGCGCGGGCCGTGCTCGGCCTGCAGCGCCGCCACGCGGCCTGCATCATAGCGGGCAAAGCCGCGCACGCCCTCACCTACGGCATAGTCCGCGACCACGAAGCTGACAGCGCCTTCACCGCCCAGACCGCCGGGATTGGTGTTGGCACCGCTGGCCTGCACGATGAGGCGGCCTTGAAATTTGAGGGAATCCCCGATCAGCACGGCCAGCAGGACGGCTTCACCCAGCAGCGCCGCCACCGGCACGGGCAGGTCATGCGCCGAGAGGATTTCGTCAATGACTGGACCGAGCCGCACCACGCGGCCCGAAACGGGCCGGGCATCCAGCTGGAATGCGGCTACTACGTCATCGTCCTGACCCAGCGTGTCCGGGCCAGATACACCCTTGTTCTCGTCCATGGTTAGCCTTGCTGTGCGGTGTCAGCCCTGTTCAAGCGCAGTGAGGGCCTTATCCAGCGCCTCTACCGCCTGACGGGCGTGAGCTTCTTCAATGATCAGCGGCGGGGCCATACGGGCCACATTGTCTCCGGCCGCTCCGATCAGCAGATGGTTATCGCGCGCATGCTTTGCCAGTGTCTTGTTCACATAGCCGGTCTTCAGTTTCAGACCCACCAGAAGCCCCTTGCCGCGCACCTCTTCAACCTTGGCTGAATGCGTATCCGCCAGCCCATGCAGCTGCTGGTGCAGGAAATTGGACATGTCCACCACGTGCTCCAGGAAGCCCGGCGCGGTCAGCTCGTCATAGACGACATTGCCGACGGCCATGGCCAGCGGATTGCCGCCAAAGGTGGAGCCATGCGTGCCGACGACCATGTGCGCGCCTGCCGCCTCGGTCGTAAGGCAGGCCCCCATCGGGAAGCCGCCGCCGACCCCCTTGGCGACCGCCATGATGTCCGGCGCGGCGCTGCCCGCCCATTCATGCGCCCAGAGCTTGCCGGTGCGCCCGGCCCCGCACTGCACCTCGTCATAGATCAGCAACAGCCTGTGCTCATCGCAAAGCTGGCGCAAACCCCGCAGGCACACATCCGGCAAAGCGCGTACGCCGCCCTCGCCCTGTACGGGCTCGACGAGGATGGCGGCCGTTTCTTCGGTGATGGCGGCTTTTACGGCGTCGTGATCGCCGAAGGGAACGGAGTCAAACCCCTCCATGCGCGGGCCGAAGCCTTCCAGATAGGCCGGATTGCCGCCCGCATTGATGCCGCCATAGGTGCGGCCATGAAAGGCGCCGGTGAAGGTGATGATGCGGTAGCGGTCCGGCCGGCCATTGACGAAATGATAGTGGCGCGCGGTCTTGATTGCGCACTCGATCGCCTCGGTGCCGGAATTGGTGAAGAAGACCCGGTCGGCAAAGCTGTTCTGGCAGTATTTCGCCGCCAGCTCGTGCTGTCCCGGCACGGTGAACATGTTGGAGGTATGCCAGAGCTTGTCGGCCTGGGCTTTCAGGGCAGCCACGGCCTTGGGGTGGGCATGGCCCAGCGCATTCACCGCAATGCCGGAGATGAAATCGAGATATTTGTCGCCGCTGCGCTCGATCAGAAAGACGCCTTCACCGCGCTCGAATATCTGCGAGGGCGGGGCATAGGTGTCAAAAAGCGGTGTGGGCATGTCGGGTATCTCCGGTAAAGAAAATCAGGTTCTCAGCCGCCAGCCGGAACGCAGAACGCCGTAGCAGGCAACAACCAGCACGGCATTCATGACAAGCGTTACAGCAACGCCAATGGCGATATTGCCGTCGGCATAGCCGATGAAGCCATAGCGGAAGCCGTCAATCAGATAGAAGAACGGGTTGAAATGGCTGATGGTCTGGAAAGGCTCGGGCAGTATCGAGATCGAGTAGAACGTGCCCGACAGGAAGGTCAGCGGCATGATGATGAAATTGGTGATGACCGCAAGGTGATCGA
The DNA here is from genome assembly GCF_051859565.1 of Glycocaulis sp. Lineage (GTDB taxonomy): Bacteria > Pseudomonadota > Alphaproteobacteria > Caulobacterales > Maricaulaceae > Glycocaulis. Next base: position 519,592 of record NZ_JBHYFK010000001.1, on the reverse strand, counting down.
ACTTCTCCGCCCACACCCCGGCAATCACGCCCGCCATGCCCAGCATGGCCGCCGCGCCAACACCAAAGAATGCAATCGCCCAGAAATGGGCAACGGGAAGCGAGGCGAAGGGAATAATCACGGCGGCAGAGGCCGCAGCCACCAGAACCCCGCGGGTGATGGCCCCGCCAATGAAGGCGGCCGCCAGCTCGCCGGCGGACAAAGGCGGCATCAGGAAATCGACCGTATTACCTTGCACCTTCGCGACGATCAGCGATGAGGACGAGTTGGCAAACGCGTTGTTCAACAGCCCCATCATGATAAGGCCCGGCCCGAGAAAGACGACGAAGGGAAAGCCGCCGGGCGCCTCGCGCGTGACGCCGATGGCCAGCGAAAACACCATCATGTAGAGCAGGGTCGTGGCGACAGGGGCTGCAACCGTCTGGAAGCTGACCTTCAGAAAGCGGCGCACTTCCTTCTTGTAGAGTGTCCACAGGCCCAGCCAGTTTACCGCGCCCATCACGCGCGGCTGCGGCGGCACGGCCCCGGCGAGGCTGGCCTTCACGGCATCGCTCTGGCTGGACGTGTCTGGCATGACCGGACCCTTTTCGCCTCGTTCTGACGGATAGTTGCACGTCCTCTAGCACGGTCCGGCGGCGCGATGCGAGTGCGCAAGGCGGAAGTTTTCCACGTCCGAATCAGCGCCGCATCTTGTGCTGCTGTCACCTGCCGATACTGTATTTCGTGTCTGACCCCAAGATGTAGGGTGTAGCAGGAAAACCGCTACCAAGACCTTGGGGTCCAATATCGAAGCGTATAAGGCGAGGAGCGCACCGCCATGGCATGGACTGATGAACGGGTGGAAACCCTGAAGAAACTGTGGGCTGACGGTCTGAGCGCGAGCCAGATCGCCAAACAGCTCGGCGGGGTAACCCGCAATGCCGTTATCGGCAAGGTCCACCGGCTTGGCCTTTCGGGCCGGGCCGCACCGTCACGTCCCACGCGGCGCGTTGCAACGCCCAAGCTGGCTCCGAGGCCGCGCACGGCAGCAACCCCGTCGACGGCTGGCGCGAAGCCCAAAACCGCCAATGGCAGCGAGCCGGCCATTGTCCGCGCTCCGGCACCCGCCCCCGTCCCTGTGGAACCGCACGTGCTGCCGTCTGGCGACTACGCCACCGTGCTCACCTTGCGCGAAGGCATGTGCAAATGGCCTGTCGGCGACCCGGCCGATGCATCTTTCCGCTTCTGCGGCCACAAGACCACGCCCGGTCAGGCCTATTGCGAAGCCCACTCCCAGATGGCCTACCAGCCCCAGGCCAAGCGCAAGCGCAAGCCGTCCGAGGATGCGCGCGCGGTGCTGGACAGCCTGGCGTCGGGCCGCAGAGCCAATTTCTAGGAACGCAAGCACGCGCTCGAAAGAAAAGCCCCGGTGATGTCACCGGGGCTTTTTTCTATTCCGCGTTCAGCGCGTAACCCGCTGAGCGCACCGTGCGGATAGGGTCGACCTCATGGCCGTCATTGAGCGCCTTGCGCAACCGGCCCACATGCACATCGACGGTACGCGCCTCGACATAGACATCCGAGCCCCACACCGCATCGAGCAATTGCTCGCGCGAGAATACGCGCCCCGGATGCTGCATGAAATAATCCAGCAGGCGGAACTCGGTCGGACCCAGATGGATGTCACGCCCGGCGCGGGAGACGCGGTGGGCCACCCGGTCGATCGTGATCTCGCCAACCACCACCTTGTCGTCGGCAAGGCCCGGACGGATACGGCGCAATATGGCGCGGACACGGGCAAATAGCTCGTTCATCAGGAACGGCTTGATGATGTAGTCGTCGGCGCCGGTATCGAGCCCGCGGATACGGTCTGCTTCCTCGCCGCGCGCCGTCAGCATGATGATCGGGATATTGCGGGTTTCCTGACGTCCGCGCAGGCGGCGGCATACCTCGATGCCCGACACGCGCGGCAGCATCCAGTCCAGCAGGATGATGTCGGGCTGGCGCTCCTCCACCAGGATCATTGCCTCCTCGCCATCGGCCGCAACCGTCACGCGGAAGCCTTCCTTTTTCAGATTGTACTGGAGCAGCTCGGCCAGCGCATCTTCATCCTCAACGACCAGAACATGCGGTTGCATGGCAGTGTTCCCTAGCTAGCGCCGCTTTCAAGCGGCGTGCCCTTGGGCCGTTCGGCCGTAAGCTCGCTGCCCGTGACGGCATAGTGAACCAGCTCGGCGATGTTGGTGGCGTGGTCGCCCACCCGCTCGAGATTCTTGGCAATGAACAGAAGATGCGTACCCGGCCCGATAAGCTGGGGGTCGCCAGCCATGCAGGTCAGAAGCTCGCGGAAGAGCGCATTATAGTGCTCGTCCACATCATCGTCGCGCTCCCAGACCCCGACAGCGCCGGCAATCTCGCCACTGACATAGGCGTCCAGCACTTCATGAAGGTGACGCTGGACCAGACGGCCCATGCGCTCGACGGACTTCGTGAGCGCCAGCGGTTCTGCCTCGTTGAGCGCGCGCGTGCGCCGGGCGATGTTCTTGGCCAGGTCGCCGACCCGCTCCAGATCCGCCGAGATTTTCAGCGCCGCGATACAGACGCGCAAATCCCAGGCCAGCGGCTGGCGCAGCGCCAGCAGCCGGATGATCTGGCGGTCTACATCGTGCTGAAGGGCGTCAATGCGCTTGTCGCGTTCAACGACTTCCAGCGCGAGATCGCTGTCGCGGGTGATGATGGCGTCAATCGCATCGGAGATCATGCTCTCGGCGAGGCCACCCATGGTGGCAACAGAGGCCGAAAGCTGTTCCAGCTCCTCGGAGAAAGCCTTGACGATGTGATGACCCTGCTGTGCCGGGCTATTCATGGCGGTTACCTTTTTGCGGAGCAAAAGCGCTCCCTGGTCAGGCGGCCAGCCGCTTATCCGAAGCGGCCGGTAATGTAGTCCTGCGTGCGGCGGTCACGCGGGTTGGTAAAGATCTCTTCTGTCGGGCCGTACTCCACGAGGTGCCCCAGATGGAAGAAGGCGGTCATCTGTGACACCCGCGCGGCCTGGGCCATGGAGTGGGTCACGATGATGAGGCAGTAATTCTCGCGCAGCTCGTCGATCAGCTCTTCAATGCGCGCGGTCGCGATAGGATCCAGCGCCGAGCAGGGCTCGTCCATCAGGATGACTTCCGGGTTCACGGCAATGGCGCGCGCGATGACGAGACGCTGCTGCTGGCCGCCGGACAGCGAATTGCCCGGCTGGTCGAGGCGGTCAGCCACCTCGTCCCACAGGCCCGCCTTTTTCAGCGAGGTCTCCACTATGGCTTCCAGCTCATCCTTGCCGGAGGCGAGGCCATGAATGCGCGGGCCATAGGCCACATTGTCAAAGATGCTCTTGGGAAACGGGTTGGGCTTCTGGAACACCATGCCGACGCGCGCGCGCAACAGGACCGGGTCGACGGCGCGGTCATTGATTTCCTCGCCATCGATACGGATGGAGCCGAAGACACGCGCGGTATCGATCGTGTCATTCATCCGGTTGATGCAGCGCAGGAAGGTGGACTTGCCACAGCCAGACGGGCCGATAAACGCCGTGACCGAGCGGTCCTGGATGTCCAAGTTTATGCCGTGCAGCGCCTGCTTGTCGGCGTAGAACACCTCTACGCCGGAAGCTGCAACCTTCACAGGATGGCTGCTCTCGGCGGCGTGATAGACCGTCTTGCCGGCCTGCGTGGGGGCAGTAGAATCTGCCATCTCACCATCTCCGTTCGAAACGGCGGCGCAGGATGATTGCAGCCGCGTTGAAAATTATCATCAGCGTCAGCAGCACCAGAATGGCAGCCGCCGTCCGCATCTCGAAGGCGCGTTCGGACGCGCCCGACCACAGGAAGACCTGCACCGGCATCACGGTAGAAGGCTGGGTCAGGCCTGACAGGCCCAGCGACGGCGCATCTGCGACAAAGGCCACCATGCCGATCATCAATAGCGGCGCCGTCTCGCCCAGCGCCTGAGCCAGACCGATGATCGAGCCGGTCAGTATGCCGGGCATGGCCAGCGGCAGGACGTGCTGGAACACCGCCTGGGTGCGCGAGGCACCGATGCCCAGCGCCGCCTCGCGGATGGAGGGCGGAACCGCACGCAGCGCCGCGCGCGAAGAAATGATCACTGTCGGCAAGGTCATCAGCGCCAGCACGAAGCCGCCAACCAGAGGCGCGGAGCGCGGCATGCCGAACGTGTTGATGAACACGGCCAACCCCAGAAGGCCGAACACGATCGACGGCACCGCGGCCAGATTGTTGATATTGACCTCGATAAAGCCGGTCAGGCGGTTCTTCGGCGCGAATTCTTCCAGATAAATCGCTGTACCGACACCAATCGGCACGGCCAGCAGCATGGTGACCAGCATGGTCAGGATTGAGCCGATGAACGCGCCCATCACGCCGGCGAGCTCGGGCTCGCGGCTGTCGGCGTTGAGAAACAGATTGGTGTTGAAGCGGCGCTCTACCATGCCGCGCTCTTCAAGCGCGCGGGCATAGACGGCCTGCTGGTCGGTGATGCGCCGGCCAGCCGCCGGGGTTTCAATCACCCACTCGCTCCAGTCTGCGGACGCGCTGGCGGTATCCAGAGGCAGCAAGACCCGGCCCTCGGCTTCGCGGCCATCGGGTGTCAGCGCGGAGACGGCGACCACACCGCCATTGAGGCGGATCAGCAGGCTCGCCGTACGCGGACCGAGCGTGATACGCGTTTCAGGATCAATTACCGCTTCAAAGCGTTCCGCTTCATCGCGCGCCCGGCGCGCCGCCGCCAGCCCGGCTTCACGGGCATCACGGCTCTCGGCGCCTGCTGCGCCGGCTTCCAGGCGGACAGCACGGTCCAGAAGCGCGTCGCGCTCAGAGGCGGCCTGCTGGCGGATGCGCGCAATGGCATTGGCGAAGGCGGGTGTATCCGATGACAGGGTGACGTCGCCCGACACGGCATCAGCCCGGATCGAGCCACTGCCCGTCGAGATGTGCTCGTCGACGGTAATGCCCTTCAGATAGAGGTCTATCTCGTGATTGGCCGGCATGGTGACGCGGATTGTCGTGCCGACCAGCGAAGGATCGGCAATCACGCGGCGCATGACCGAGGCTGCATTCAAGCCGCTATAGAGCCCGAACAGCTCACGCAGATCCGCGCGCGACGAGGCAGCAGGAAATTCAGACTGCAAGCTGCGCTGGAGAAGCTGGTTATAGCTACCCCGCCGCAGGGATGCCTCGGTCATGTCACCGCGCGGATCGGCAACCTCACGCTCCAACGTGACCGGCAAGGTGATGACATAATTGGTGAAAGCACCGCCTGCCTGCAGCATGATCGTGCCCAGCAGCACGCCCAGAAAAATGATGGCAAGCGCAATGGCACCAATACCGAAGGCCCGGAAACGGCCCTCCGCACGGTGGCGGCGCGCGAGGCGCTGGCGGACCGCATCCGCTATCGCTTGGCGGGGCGCGTCAGTCATATTTTTCCCGATAGCTCTGCACCACGCGCAGCGCGATGATGTTGAGGATCAAGGTGAGCACGAACAGGACCAGACCCAGCGCGAAGGCGGAGAGCGTCTTGGGGCTGTTGAACTCCTGGTCGCCGGTCAGCAGCGTGACAATCTGAACGGTGATTGTGGTCACGGACTCCAGCGGATTGGCCGTGAGATTGGCCGCCTGACCGGCCGCCATCACGACGATCATGGTCTCGCCCACCGCGCGTGACACCGCCAGCAGCAACGCGCCGACAATGCCGGGCAAAGCTGCGGGGAAGACGACGTGGCGGATGGTCTCCGACTTGGTCGCCCCCATCGCATAGGCGCCATCACGCAGCGATTGCGGCACCGCATTGATGACATCGTCCGACAGCGAGGACACGAACGGGATAATCATCACGCCCATCACGAGACCGGCCGATAGCGCGCTCTGGGTTACGGCGTCTTCATAGCCCAGGAAGAGCGCAAAATCGCGCAAGAGCGGGCCAACCGTCAGCAGGGCGAAGAAGCCGTAAACGACCGTCGGCACGCCTGCGAGAATTTCAAGCGCCGGCTTTGCCCAGGCCCGCACCCGGCTGTCAGCGTATTCCGACAGATAGATGGCGGCAAAAAGCCCTACCGGCGCCGCCACCATCATCGCAATCAGCGTGATAAGGGCCGTACCGGCAAATAGCGGCACCGCGCCGAACGAGCCGGACTGGCCGATCTGGCCGGGCCGGATCGCCGTCTGCGGACTCCATTGGGTACCGAACAGGAAGTCGAACACCCGCCAGTCGATGGCCGCAAAGAAGCGCAGGCTTTCAAACAGGAGCGAAAAGACAATGCCCAGCGTCGTCAGGATCGCAATCAGGGAGGCCAGCGCCAGCGCAGCCGAGATAACCCACTCGACGCGGTTACGCGCGCGAAAACGCGGTGCCAGATGCGTGCGGGCCAGCGCCAGCCCGGCCAGAGCGAGCCCCAGCGCGCCAAGGCTTGCACCCCATGCAATAGCGGAATGAACCGGGCCCAGCGCATCGGCGGTGGCGCGCAGCTCGGCTGTGTCACGGCTGGAGAGGCCATCGCCGAAGGCCAGCGCACGGGCATCGGCCAGAAACACCTCGCGCTCCTGAACCGGCAGCCGGCCAAACTCAAACCCGGCACGGGCCAGCGCATGGTCGCCAGCTTCTGGCACAGCCTGCAGAATTTCACTGGCGATCACGTCCGCGCGGGCATCGCGCGTGAAGCGGGCATCGTCCTGGGCGAACTGCAGCTCATCCTGACGCCCGCGCAAGGCCGTTACCGCATCCGACTGTACGCCTTCGGCTGCAATGACCTGTTCGGCTTCGCCGCGAAGCGCCGCGATCTCGCCCTCGAGCCGGGCGATCTCGCGATCCGCCACCGGCCAGACCTCATCGGCAGTGAGCGCCTGTTCATACCGGACCTGCAGCGGCTTTGCGGCACGCTCCATCTGACCCAGCACGATCGTGTTCACGATCATTGTGCCAGCGAGGGCGTACAAGGCCAGAAACGCAAAGCCGGGAAGCCCGGCCCAGATGGCAACATAATAGCCGTGATAGCCGGGCAGCGAGTGAAGCCGCCCGCTGTCCTTATCGGCAAGCGCGAGCGCACGGCTGCGGCCGGCAAGGAAACCGACAGCCGTGAGCACAAGCAGCGCGAGTGCCGTGATAAGGGACAATTGCATCTGTAACCTCGTCCGGCGAATGGTTTGCTTGACCCGCTCGCCGGTTAGCGGCGCAAACTGGCGCCGATCGATCACCCAAATATGACGGTCACGTTACAGTTTTGCGACAAGGCGGGGTCCGTCCGGGGGATTACTCCGTCTCCGCCCCCAGCACCGAGGCTGCCGGGACAGGCCGAGGCGCGCTGGCCTCGGCTGGCTTGGGCAGGAACACCGAGAAGGCCGAGCCGACGCCTGTCGCGCTTTCGACACTGAAGCCGCCCCGGTGACGGGTAATGATATGCTTGACGATGGCCAGACCCAGCCCGGTTCCGGCCGTCGGGCCGCTCTTCTGCCCGTCGACCCTGTAAAAACGCTCGGACAGGCGGGGCAGGTAACGCCGGTCAATGCCAGCGCCGTTATCGCGAACACGCAAGACGCCATAGCGCTGGCGCGGATCAAAGGGCGGACCAGCCAGCAGCAGGCGGGCGCTCTGCGGGGCCAGTCTTTCGGGCGTGTGTTCGGCAACATCACGCGCGCAGTTGTCCAGGGCCTCGATGGTAACGACGGCGCCCTCTGGCGAGTATTTGATCGCGTTCTCAACCAGATTTTCTACGACCTCGTAAACCTGGTCGCGGTCGCCGGTCACTTTTGCTGGCGCTTCGGGCAGTGAGAGCTCCAACCTGATGGAACGCGCATCAGCCATGGGCCGGAGACTGTCAACGACATCACGGACAATAGCGCCGAGATCTGCCTCGCCCGAGGGCGGCAGATGCTCGTTCATTTCAACGCGGCTGAGCGAAAGCAGGTCATCAATCAGGCGGCGCATGCGGTCAGTCTGCTCGCGCATGATCGTCAGGAAGCGGTCCCGTGCCTCCTCGTCGTCACGGGCAGGCCCGCGCAACGTATCGATAAAGCCGGACAGGGAGGCCAGAGGGGTGCGCAATTCATGACTGGCATTGGCGAGGAAGTCCGCGCGCATGCGCTCTGCCCGCTTAGACGAGGTTTCATCGGCGAGAACCAGCATGGCACGCCACGGCATGGGACCGGCTACGGGCATGCGCAGCGGCTCCACGAAGGCGCGCACATGGCTTTCTATCGGCGCAAGGCTCGCATACTCGACAACCGTGCCGCGTTCCCCGCGCAACGCCGCACTGACCGCTTCAAGCACGCGCGGCTGACGCAAGGACGTCGATAACAGCCCGCCTTCAGCGCCCAGGGCAAGAAAGGCGCGCGCAGCCGGGTTCGCCCGCTCGATACGCCCACCCGGACCGATCAGCAGAACCGGAACAGCGATTTTCTCCAGCATGGCGCTGGCCGTTTCCAACTCGCTGGAAACCACCGGACGGGCGATCTGCGCGGATGGTTTGGGCGCGGCTCGCGTCACTGCCGTCAGAAAGTAGATGAAGGCCAGGGCCGAGAAGGCCAGCGATGCGGCCAGCCAGGCGCCGGGCGCCAGCACACCGCCAACCAGCAAAACCAGCAGAACCACAAGTGCAAGCAGCGCCGTAATGACGATGTCACGGCGGCGCGGGCGGTCCGGCGTGGTGCGCGTTCTGACGGTGGGGTTCTCGCTGGTCATCTGCCGGTCTTAGCACGGGTTTTTGACGACTCAATGTGGCCGCGGCGTGAAAGTCGGGATAGCGGCCACAAGATGAATTTTCTGTAATTCGAGATATTTTTAGCGTTTTTCGATAAACTTTTGTTGACATTCGCATAGTCGCCAGTAGGGTGCCCCCATCTTGAACCACCACGAAAAGAAGGAATCCGGGGTGCTCCGGTATAGCCTCATACTCTCCTCCTCATTGATCGTCGTGGCGTGCGCAGGCACGCCGCACCTCTCTGCCGCCCCGGATCTCGCCCTGCCGGACACCTATGTCAGTGCGCCCGCAGCGCATGGACCGCAGGAGCCCGACTGGGTAACCGCACTGGGCGACGGGGCTCTGCCCGGCCTTATCGGCACGGCACTGGCCAACAACCCGGATCTCGCAGCGGCGCGCGCCAATACAGAAGCCGCCAGAGCTTCGGCACGCGCCGGCCAGGCGCCGCGCCTGCCTTCGGTGGATTTCGGCACCACAGCCGTCACCCGTCCTGCAGGCGAGGTATACTCGGCAGGAATTGATGTCAGCTGGCAGGCTGATGTGTGGGGCCGGATATCGAACCTCGCCCGCGCCAGTGCGCTGAGCGCCGAGGCCGCCGAAGCAGACTATGCCGGCGCGGAGCTTTCCATTGCCGCCAGCGTGGCCAGCACCTGGTTCGCGCTGACCGAAGCCCGGTTGCAGCGGGAGCTGTCCGAACGCGACGTCGCCACCCGCCAGCGTCAGCTCGATATCGTCGAGCGGCGCTTCGTGCGCGGCGTGGTGCGTTCTTCGGACGTGCGCACGGCGCGATCTGCGCTCGCCAGCTCGCAAGCCACGCTCTCCATCCGCCAGCGCGCAGAAAGCCAGACGGCCCGCGGCCTGCAGACGCTTCTGGGAGCCTACCCGGATGGTTCTGTCACGCCGGGAGCGGAGCTGCCAATGCTCGCCGCGCTGCCTGCGCCGGGGACACCCGGGGAGCTGATCAGCCGCAGGCCCGACGTGGTCGCTGCCGAGTTCCGGCTGGCGGCTGCCGGATTTTCTGCCGAAGCAGCGCGCAAGGCGCTTTACCCGTCCCTATCGCTGATCGGCTCGTATTCCGGCCAGACGACGGAGATTTCCGACCTGTTTTCGCCTTCCACGCTGGTGGAAAGCCTGACGGCATCGATCACTGCGCCGATATTCCGGGCAGGCGCGCTGCGCGCCGAACGCGACCGCGCCGCCGCTCTGGCCCGCGCGCAGGCCGCCAGCTACGTCAATACCAGCCTTACCGCCCTGCGCGAGGTGGAGAACGCCCTGACCGCCGACAGCCTGCTGGCGGACCGCGTTGCTGCACTAGAAACCGCCAGGGAAGAGGCGCAGGCCGCTCTCGAACTCGTCGAGCGTCAGTATGCGAGCGGTGTCGGCACCATTTTCGAGCTTATTGATGCGCAAACCCGGCTGATACAGGCCGAAGGCCAGCTGATAACGGCCCGGCGCGAGCGCATCGACAACCGTATCGCCTTGCATCTTGCCATTGCCGGACCGTTCAGCGCCCCGGCCGCACTTATCCCGTCAGAACAATAAAAAGAATACGTCTTCAAGAGGTTGGTCATGTCAAAAACTACCGGACGCTTCCTGCTTATCGGCTTGCCGATGCTGATTATCGCCGCGTTCATCGCCTTGTTCGTCATACTGGGTGCAACCCAGCCGCGTCCCGAGCGCGAGACGCCGGTCCCCCGGCCTGCTGCGGTCTTCGTCGCTGAAGCGGTGCAGAGCCCTGTCCGCCTGCTCGTCAGCACGCAGGGCGAGGTTTCACCCGTCACGCAGATCGGGCTTGTCGCTCAGGTCTCCGGGCGGATCGCCTATGTGAACCCGAACTTCACGCAAGGCGGTTTCTTTGAAGAGGGCGACGTGCTGGTGCGCCTCGAAGATGAGGATTACCGTCTGGCAGTGACCCGCGCCGAAGCGCTTGTGACCCAGCGCCGGCAAGCCCTCGTCCGCGAGGAAGCCGAGGCCGAGCTTGCGGCGGAGGAATGGGGCGCTATCGGGGAAGGCGATGCGTCGGCCCTGACGCTGCGTCAGCCTCAACTGGCTGATGCGCGCGCGCAGCTGGCCGGCGCGGAGGCATCTTTGCGCGAAGCCCGGCTGGCACTTGCACGCACCCGCATTACGGCTCCGTTCAACGGACGTGTCCGCGAGAAACTGGCTGATCTCGGCCAGTATGTGGGTCCGGGTGCCCGGATCGGGGAGATATTCTCCACCGACACCGCCCAGGTACGCCTGCCCTTTACCGACAGCGAGCTTGGCCGGGCCGGTATTCCGGTCGCGTTCCGCGCCGACAGCTTCGAAGCGGCGCCTGTTGTGACGCTCGGCGCCAATCTGGCCGGTGCGTGGCGTGAATGGGAGGGCCGCATCGTGCGCACCGATAGCAGCATCGATCCGCAAACGCGCACGCTCTACGCCATTGCAGAGGTCGCGGATCCGTTTGGTGCAGCCGCCGAAGCTACCGGCGCGCCTCTTGCCATGGGGCTGTTTGTCGAAGCACGCGTGCCGGGCCGCTCGCTGGAGACCGCCATCACCCTTCCGCGCAGCGCCCTGCGCGGCGCAGACCAGGTGCTGGTGGCCCGCCCCGACGGGACGCTGTCTGTCAGGACGGTGGAAATTGTTGAAAGCAGCCCGCAAAGACTGGTCGTCGCCAGCGGTGTCGAGGCAGGTGAGTTTGTTGTCACATCACCGCTGCGCGGCGCTGCCGATGGCATGCGCATCCGGGCACTCGACAGCGATGGCGAGCCGATCTTCCCCGGCACCGAAACCGTCGAGCCCGCTGCTGCCGAAGCCGGTGAGCCGCAAACCGCCAACCCGGACGCCAATGCGTCTGTAGCCAGCGCCGACTAGAGGCAGCTGCCGAGGATCTGAACCATGGTTGAACGTCCAGACGAAAAACCCCACGGCGGCCTGCTGGCCTGGTGGGCGGGCAATTCCATTGCCGCAAACCTTCTGATGATTATCGCCCTTGTGGGCGGCTTTATCGGCTACTCGCAGATCCAGCGGGACGAAAACCCCGCTGCATCGTTTGCCGGCGCCACGGTATCGGTGGCCTGGCCGGGTGCCTCGCCGCAAGAGATCGAGGAACAGATCATCCTGCGCGTCGAGGAAGCCATCACGGCGGTCGATGGTGTGCGCCGCGTGACAGCCACCGCAGTCGAGGGCAGTGGATGGGTCAATATCGAGGGCAATAGCACCGTTGATCCCAAGGAGTTCCTCGACGCGGTCAAGCTGCAGGTGGACTCCATCAACAACCTGCCCATTGACGCCTTCCAGCCGCGCGTGACGCAATGGCAGTCGCGCAGTCAGGTCGCCGGTATCGCCATCCACGGCAATATTGACCGGCGCGAGCTGCAACGCATAGCCCGCGAAATCCGCAACGAGCTGAGCGCGGCCATTCCCGAAATCGCCTCGGTCAATACCCAGGCACGGCTGCCCGAAGAAGTCTCGATTGAGATTTCCGAGGAGAACATGCGCCGCTACGGCATCACGATTGCCGAGCTGTCACGGGCCATCTCCACCAGCTCGCTCAACCTGTCTGCGGGTTCGGTGCGCACCGATCTGGGCGATGTGCGCTTTGCCGCACGCCAGCTGGCAGATACCGCTGATGAGTTCGGCAATATTGTCGTGCGCCAGACCCCCGGCGGCGGCATCATCCGCGTGCGCGATATCGCCACTGTCATTGACGGTCTTGAGGACCGCCCCTTCCAGGCGACCTTCAACGGCGAGCCGATGGTGCTGATCACGCTGATGTCGACCGGCAATTCGGACGTGATCAATGTGTCCCGCCAGCTGTCGGCCTACATAGAGCGCAAGCAGCGCGACCTGCCGGAAACTGTCACCATCTCGGAATGGTGGGACGGGGCCGACCAGTTCAACTCGCAGCTGAACGTCATCGGCAGCTCGGCCCTGCTCGGTCTCGCGCTCGTACTGGTCATTCTGATCCTGTTCCTGCGCCCCATCGTGGCTTTCTGGGTGACGATCGGCATCGCCACGGCCTTTGCCGGCGCGTTCATGCTGCTGCCACTCATTGGCGTGACACTGAACTTCCTGTCGCTGTTTGCGTTCCTCATCGTGATCGGGGTTATCGTCGACGACGCAATCATTGTCGGGGAGAATATCCACAACCGGGTGGAGCGCGGCGAGGAAGGCCTGACCGCAGCCGTAGTTGGCGTCCAGATGGTGGCCAAGCCGGTCGTGTTCGCGGTCATCACCTCGATGATGGCCTTCGCGCCCTGGATGATGCTGTCCGGACCGGAAGTGCAGTTCACCCGGCAGATATCGCTGGTGGTGATCGCGGCGCTGACCTTCTCGCTCATCGAAGCCTTCCTGATCCTGCCTGCGCACCTGGCGCATATCAAGCCGCAGGAACCCAAAGGCGTTTCCGGCTATTTCATCCGCTTCCAGGCGAAGATTGCTGACAGCCTGGTCTGGTTCTCCCGCCATGCCTACGGACCGTTCCTGGCGCTGTCCCTGCGCCATCGCTATGCGACATTTGCGGTATTCATCGGCCTGTTCGCGCTGGCGATTGTGCTGATGAATACGGGTCGGCTGCCGTTCCGCTTCATGCCGGAGATCGAAAGCGACCTCATTCAGGTGAATATACAGCTTGCCGAAGGCACACCCTGGCAGCGCACCGATGAGATCCGCGAACGGCTGGAGGCGGCGCAGACTGTGGTCCAGAACGCCTACCGGGAAGAATTTCCCGGGGAGATAGACGTCATCCGCAACCGTTCCACGCTGGCCACGCAAGGACAGATCCGGGCATGGATCAGTCTTGCTCCGCCCGAAGCGCGTCCCGGACGGTTGCCCTCCGCCGACATTGCCCAGCGCCTGCGTGACGAGCTGGGTGCCGTCCCGGATGCAGAGGAAATCCGCTTCGACGCGACACTCAACGAGGTTGGACCGGCGATCGATTTTGCCATCAACCATCCTGATATCGACGTTTTACGCGCTGCTGCCGACGAGCTGAAAGAAGCGCTGCGCGGCTTCCCGGCTACCTATGACGTCGTCGACAATCTGCAGACCTCCGCCGATGAACTGCGTCTGACATTGCGGCCTGACGCACAGGCTCTGGGGCTGACGCTCGTCGATGTGACCCAGCAGGTCCGCCAGGCCTTCTACGGCCAGGAAGTGCAGCGTCTGCCGCGCGGTGGTGAAGATGTCAGGGTGATGGTGCGCTATCCCCGCGATGCCCGCGAGAGCCTTGATGCCATCAACCAGCTGCGCATCCGCACACCTGATGGCCGTGAGATTCCCCTGGCGGCCGTGGCGGATGCAGAGTTTGCCCCGGGCATCAACCGGATCCAGCGCCGCGAACGCCAGCGTACGGTACGGGTCAGTGCGGAGGTCAGTGACCCTGATGCCGCACGTGCCATCCGCCGCCAGATCACCGAGGAGTTCTTCCCGGCGTGGCGGGAACGCTATCCGGGCGTGTCGGTAGGTGCCATCGGGCAGGCCGAAGGCGAGGCGGAGTTTCTGGGCGAGATTGTCATCCTGCAGATCGTGATGATCGGCATGATGTATGTCCTGCTGGCGGTTGCTTTCCGCTCCTACGCCCAGCCCTTGCTCATCATGACTGCCATACCCTTCGCCTTTGCGGGTGCGGTCTTCGGCCACATGATACTGGGTGTGCCGTTTGCCCTGTTCTCCATGTTTGGTGTGGGGGCAGCAGCAGGCATCGTCATCAACGACAACCTGGTTCTGGTGGATTTCGTGAACCGGCTGCGCGAACGCGGTGTCGGCGCATTCCAGGCGCTCGTCGATGCGGGGGTTCAGCGGTTCCGGCCCATCCTGCTTACGACCGTGACCACGTTTATCGGCGTTCTGCCGATGATCGCGGAGCGATCCACGGCCGCGCAATTCCTCAAGCCCATGGTGGTTTCACTCGGGTTTGCGGTGGTGTTCGCCCTGTTCCTCACCCTCTTCATGGTGCCTGCGCTCTACGCCATCGGCGTCGATATCAAGCGTACGGTTCTGTCCTTGTGGACCGGAGAGAAGCGGCCCGGCATCGGCTCAGGCTATGAAGGCGATACCAGCGGCACCGATATCGATATCGGTCAGCTCGAACATCCGGCCGAATAGGCCTGAAATCCGCCATGGCGGGGCGCAGACACTGCGTCCCGCCATGGCCATTTTTATTGGTGGGGCCTAGTTTTCCACCAGTTTTGAGACGGAGCGGTCATCACGTTGCCGCATCCGAAGGGGAGACTGAGATGAGACATTTTCTGCTAGCAGGGTGCTGCGTGGCCGTTCTTATGGCGTGCGACACGCAAGGCACGGTCAGCAGCGACGGCGCCGAGGATGCAGCCGTTGCCGAAACCACCGAAGTTGCCGGCGAGCCGCGTTTTGGCACGTTCGGCTTTGACACGGCCGGCATGAACACCGATGTGGCGCCGGGCGATGACTTCTTTGCCTATGCCAACGGGGTGTGGGCCGAGACCACCGAAATCCCGTCAGACCGCGCCCGCTATGGCGTGTTTGACATGCTGTCGCTGGAAGTCGAACAGCAGGTTCAGGCCATCGTGCTGGAAGCTGGCGAGCGCGGCGGCCCTGCCGGCTCCAACGAGCAGCTGATCGGCGATCTTTATGCCAGCTGGATGAATGCGGACGCCATCGAGGCGCGCGGCCTGGAACCGGCCCAGCCTTATCTTGATACGATTGCGGCAGCCGAAAGCTTCGAGGACATTGCCGCCCTGATGGCCCGGCGCGACTATCATGCGCCCTACTGGGTATCGATCAGTCCGGATCCGGAAAACCCGGACGCCTACATCATGCGGTCCGGCCAGTCGGGCCTCGCCCTGCCGAGCCGTGACTATTACCTGCTCGATACCGGCCGCTTCCCGGAATACCGCGACGCCTACCGCGCCTATATCGCGCAGATTTTCGAGCTTGCAGGCATGCCTGACGGCGAGATGCGCGCCCAGCAGATCCTCGACCTGGAAACGGCGCTGGCTGAGGCTCACTGGACCCGCGAAGACTCACGCGATGTCACGCTGACCAATAACCGGATGAGCGTTGAAGACTTCATCGCACTGGCACCGGAGCTGAACCTGCAAGCGGCGCTGGAAGACCGCGGTCTGCCGGCAGAAGGCGAGATCGTGGTAGCCCAGCCAAGCGCCATCACCGATGCGGGCGCCCTCATGGCGCAGACGGATGTCGAGCTTCTGCAAGCCTGGCTAAGCTTTCACTTCATTTCGAGCCGGGCATCCTGGCTGCCGTCAGCCTTTGATCAGGCCAATTTCGACTTCTACAGCCGCACGCTGAGCGGAACCGAAGAGCAGCGTACGCGCGAGCTGCGCGGTGTGCAGCTGGTCAATGGCGCCCTCGGCCACCCGGTCGGGCAGGTCTATGTCGAGCGTCACTTCCCGCCAGAGGCCAGCCGTCAGATGGACGAGCTGATCCAGAACCTGGTGGAAGGCTTCCAGGGCCGTCTTGAACGTCTTGAGTGGATGGATGAGGAAACCCGCGCGCAGGCGTTGACCAAGCTGTCGACGTTTGAACCGCGCATCGGCTATCCGGAAGTCTGGAACGAATATGATGGCCTCGAAATCCGGGCTGACGACTATTTCGGCAACCGGATGCGCCTGTCGGAATTCGCCTGGGCAGAACAGCTGCGCCGGTTCCCGGACCCGGTTGACCGCCGCCTGTGGAGCTGGCCGCCGCAAATCGTCAATGCCAGCTACAATCCGCTGATGAACCAGATCACCTTCCCGGCGGGCATTCTGCAGGCACCCTTCTTTGACATGAATGCCGACCCGGCCATGAATTACGGGGCTATCGGGGCGGTTATCGGTCACGAGATCGGCCACGGCTTTGACGATAACGGCCGCCGCTTCGATGCCGAGGGCCGCATTCGCGACTGGTGGACCGAGGAAACCAATTCGCGGTTCGTGGAGCGGTCTGACCGCCTGGTGGAGCAGTATAACGGCTTCTGCCCCTTCCCGGACGAGTGTGTGAACGGCCGCGTCGCGCTGGGCGAGAATATCGGCGATCTGGGCGGCATGCAGATGGCGTATGAGGCCTACCGTGCCTACGCCGCCGAGCACTATCCCGATGGCGAAGCTCCGGTGATCGACGGCTATACCGGCGACCAGCGCTTCTTCCTGGCCTGGGCACAGGTCTGGCGGACCCTGTTCCGTGATGATGCGCTGCGCGCCCAGCTGGCCACCGGCCCGCATTCGCCCGGCATGTACCGGGTGAACGGCGTGGTGCGCAATCTGGACGCCTGGTACGAGGCGTTCGGCGTCACCGAAGAGCATGAGCTCTACCTGCCGCCAGAAGAGCGCGTACGCATCTGGTAGTTCCAGAGCACGATCTGACACTGGCAGACGCCCGGCCCGCTGCGGCCGGGCGTTTTGCTATTGGCCGGCAGGCGGCGCGTTAGCCTTTTGTCCACCATCGGCAGGCAAAACGGCACAAGGGACGTGTTTTTTCCGGGAATCAAAGCCATGACGAGAGCGCTTGCATCTACACTGCTTGCCGGAGCGCTGCTGCTCGCCCTGACGGGCTGCAACACGATTCAGGGCGTTGGCCGCGATATCACCCGCGTCGGCGAGTTCCTTGACGACATCACGCAATAGCGGCCGCGGTGAGACCAAAACGGCGCGCCGGGCGTATAAGGATCGGGTAAAGTGGCCCTTGGCCGGTTGCGGCCGTCAACATGGAGATATCGGAATGAAACGGATGATTATGGCAGCGGCCCTGTCCATGCTCGCTCTGGGTCTTTCGGCCTGCAATACCATTCAGGGTGTTGGCCGCGACATTACCCGCACCGGCGAGGCGCTTGAGGATCTCACTACCTGATTTTGAAAGAGTCGTCAGCGAAGGGAGCCAAACTCGAGATCGCGCGTTAACCCGTCACCACGGCATGAAATGCCGGATGAAGACAGGAGAATTCCGATGCGTGAGACCCTTCAGATTCTTAGTGTTGCCGTCATGATGTTCGCCCTCGCCGCCTGCAACACCGTGCAGGGTGCGGGACAGGACATCCAGCGGACCGGCGAAGCCATCGAGGACGCGGCGGACTAAAATCTGCGCCTCTGGGTTTTCTTGCTCCTTACGAACGAGGGCGGCCCCTACGGAGCCGCCCTTGTTTCTGTCTGGTCATCCGGGAAGAGCCTGCAACCTAGTCACGGCGCATGAGCGGACGCACCGCAATGGTGAAGGAAGTTGCGAAGAGCGCGATAATGACGCGCGCGATGATCGTGAAGAACACCAGCGTGAACTGCGGCTCACTCGTCCACTGGCGCAAGGCAGCGCGGTAGGTCGGCGGCAGATCGGTGCTGGTGATGAAGCGGTAAACGACGCCGGACGCGTCTTGCACCACAAGAAGCCATGAAGGCTGGAACAGCGCAAAACTCACCAGAAGGATCGGCGCAAGGATCGCGGATAGTGCCAGCGTCATCGACGCAGAAAACGGACGAAGAAACAGACGATTCATTTTGAGTGACTCCCTCAGCATCACCGGGCTGGCGGCAGTCATCCCCTCGTGCCGCCTATCAACCCGCCTTACGCACCTTACCAAACATAAAAGAACCCGTCGCCTGCCAAGACAACGGGCCCTTCCAGATTGCTGCCCTGTAGAGTTCTACTCGATCCGGGTGATGGTTATCTCCACCCCGTCAGCGCGCCACTGATCCGTCGTTACACTCTCACCGACTTCGGACGGCTCGAACGGATTACAGAGCGATGATTCACCCACGATGATGCACAGCTCGCCATCTTCGTAGGTCCAGTGCCCCTCATTGCCCATGTCGTTGGTAAAGCGGCCATCAGCATGGAAGGTGGAGGTGTAGCTGTGGCCCGACTCCGTTTCGGTGCTTTCGTAGACCTGCCCTGCAGGTCCGTTCGCCAGCGCGATACCGGCCATCCCCAGAGCGGCCACCAGGCCTGCTGCAAACATTTTCATGATTTCCTCCCCGACTGGTCTGTAATTGTGCTGACCTGCCTCATGGCAGGCCATGCCCGTATGGTTAACAGCCCTGCGATGGAGTCAACCCAAATCGGAAAATTGCGGCAAGGCGTACTGGTGCGGGTATGCAACGCACGCTATAGACACCATCAGCCAGTTTCGTGTGGTCCTTCACGGGCCCAGCACAACAAGAATGGAGCAGACCTCATGGCAGCCCTCATCGCCCTTGGCCTTTGCTTTGGCCTTTTCGCGCTTTTCAACCTGATCGAGTTCAAGCGCCTCGACTAGAGCCTGACGACCAGCCCCCGGCACCGGAGCGTCCATGTCCGCCACCCTCCTTGATGTCCTGCTGCTGGTCATCGGCATCATCATCATACTGTTTGGCGGCGACTATCTGGTGCGGGGCGCCACGGCGGTCGCCAAGCGCACGGGCGTGCCCTCTCTGCTGATCGGCCTGACCATCGTCGCGTTCGGCACGAGCGCGCCGGAAATGGTGGTCAGCGTTTTTGCCGCGCTTGCCGGCTCTCCAGGCCTGGCCGTTGGCAATATTGTCGGCTCCAATATCGCCAATGTATTCCTGGTGCTCGGTCTGCCCGCCCTGATTGCCGCTATGGGCACAACGGCAAAAGGCGTGCGTACCAATGCGCTGATCGCGCTGGCCGCATCCTTGCTCTTCATCGCGCTGTGCTGGGACTGGGAAGCCAATGCGCCCGGCGCGCTCAGCCTGCTTGAAGGCGCCATACTGGCCGCGATGATCATCGCCTACATTGTCTATCTCGGCTTCGTGGCCATGGGGTCACGTGAAGATCCGATGGTGGCCGAACTGACCGGCGTGGACTCCATGGAGGGCCTGCCCAGGTCGGCGCTCGGAATCGGTTTCAGCTTGATTGTCGGCCTGGTTGCCTTGCCCATCGGGGCCAATCTGATCGTTGAAGGCGGCGCGAGCCTTGCCGTTACGCTCGGTGTCTCTGAGGCAGTGGTCGGCTTGACCCTGCTGGCCATCGGCACCTCGCTGCCGGAGCTGGCGACCTCTGTCGTCGCTGCCGTGCGCCGTCAGGCCGACATGGCCATCGGCAATGTCATCGGCTCCAACATCTTCAACATCTTCGCCGTGGGCGGCATTACCGGGCTTGCTGCAGGCGGGTTCTCCGGCGGCGTAGCCATCGACCCCAGCTTCTTCCGGCTTGATCTCTGGGTGTTTCTCGCCAGCGCGATCTTCATCACCCTGCTGGTGTTCTCGCGCAAACCGCTCGGGCGCATGACCGGGGCGGTCCTGCTGCTTGCCTATGGCGCCTATCTGGCTGCCCTGCTGTATTTCACGATGGGTATTGCCTGATCTGGCGTCAGCTGTCGGGGCCGATCTTGTAGTGCTGGCCGATGAGCATGACCGTGCCCAGCGCACCCGCAATGACCAGACCGATCCCGGTCCATAATTCCCAGCCCATCAGAATGACGATGAGGAGGCCCACGAGCCCCAGATCAAAGGGAATCGCCCAGATAAAGAGCTGGCGCAAGCTGATGCCGGTTGAGGGCCTTGGTTCATTAGCCATGACGGTTCAATACTCCGGTTCAGACTTGTAGGGCCAGCCCGGCGGCAGGTCATCGGGCATCTGGCCGGGGAAGGCAGGTGGGCGCTTCTCCAGAAAACTCATCACGCCTTCGCGCGCGTCCTCGCTCATGCCCCGGCGCAATATTGCCCGGCTTTCCAGCCGGTGCGCTTCCATCGGGTGCGTGGCGGCGAGCATCTGCCAGGCCAGATAGCGGTTCATCGAGACAGAAACAGGCGCGGCCGTCTCCACGATCAGCCGCGCGCGCTCATAGGCGCGCTCGAGCACCTTGTCTGCCGGTGCCAGCTCGCTCACCAGCCTCTTCTCCAGCGCTTCCTCGCTCAGAAAAGTGCGGCCCGTCAGACCCCAGTCCAGCGCCGTCTCGATACCCACCACGCGCGGCAGGAACCAGCTCGCACAGCCGTCCCAGGCAATACCGCGCTTGGTGAAGGGATAGGCCATTTTCGCGCCCGTCGCGGCAATGCGGATGTCCATCGGCAGGATCATGGTCGCGCCGATACCTACCGCAGAGCCATTGATGGCCCCGACAACCGGCTTGGCGGAGTTGAAGATGCGCAGGTTCAGCACGCCGCCGGAATCGCGCCATTTCGGATCGGTCTCGTCAAACTCGCCGCTGGCCGCCGCCTGCGCGACAGCGTTGAACGTCTCCGCGCCGGTGGAGAGGTCAGCGCCCGCGCAGAATGCCCTGCCCGCGCCTGTCACGATCACGCAGCGCACGTCCGGGTCGGCATCACTCTGGTCAAACGCGGCGACGAGTTCGCGGCCCATTTCATGGGTGAAGGCGTTCATCGCCTCCGGCCGGTTCAGCGTGATGAGCGCGATATGGTCTGCAACCGCGTAGGTAATCGTGGAATAGCTCATGGATGCTCCCCGGCGGGTCGATGTTTTCCCGTCAGGCTAGCGCACAAGCCGGTCAACGCCACCCCTTAAACGTTGAACTTGAACAGCATCACATCGCCGTCCTGGACCACATACTCCTTGCCTTCCTGGCGCAGCTTGCCCGCTTCACGGGCCCCTGCTTCGCCATTCAGCGCAACATAATCGTCAAAAGCGATGGTTTCTGCGCGGATGAAGCCCTTTTCAAAATCGCCATGGATCACGCCCGCCGCGCGCGGAGCCTTCCAGCCCTTGCGGATGGTCCAGGCGCGCGCCTCTTTCGGGCCGACAGTGAAATAGGTCTGCAGGTCCAGCAGTGTGTAACCGGCGTGGATCAGCCGGTTGAGGCCCGGCTCGGAAAGCCCCAGCGATTCCAGGTATTCGGCGCGCTCGTCGGCGTCCAGCAGCGCGAGCTCTGCCTCGATCTTGGCAGAGATGGTCACGCAGACCGCGCCTTCCTCGGCGGCGCGCTTTTCCACCGCCCGGCTCATCTCATTGCCGGTGGCCGCGCTCTCCTCATCCACATTGGCGATGAAGAGCACGGGCTTGGACGTGAGAAGCTGGAGCATGCGCCATTCGCGGCGCTGATCGTCAGGCACCTCGGCAAAGCGGGCTGGCTGGCCCTCGCGCAGCTTGTCCAGCGCCAGGTCGATAAGCGCCACTTGTGCCTTGGCGTCCTTATCGCCGGACTTGGCCTTCTTTTCCACGTTGGCGCGGCGCTTTTCGAGGCTTTCCATGTCGGCGAGCATCAGCTCGGTCTCGACGGTCTCGAAATCAGCCAGCGGATCGACCTTGCCAGCCACGTGGGTCACATCATCATCGACAAAGCAGCGCAGCACGTAAACGACGGCGTCCACCTCGCGGATATTGGCGAGAAACTGGTTGCCAAGGCCCTCGCCCTGACTGGCGCCTTTCACCAAGCCTGCAATATCCACAAAGCTCATCCGCGCCGGAATGATATTGGCCGAACCGGCAATGCTGGCGAGCTTTTCAAGGCGCGGCTCAGGCACCGCGACATCGCCGACATTGGGCTCGATCGTGCAGAATGGATAGTTCGCCGCCTGCGCGGCGGCGGTCTGGGTGAGCGCGTTGAAAAGCGTCGATTTGCCTACGTTAGGCAGGCCGACAATACCGCATTTGAAGCCCATGGATGGCCCCTGTCAGATATAAGGTTTCACAAAGCTGGCGTGGGGTTAGACGCGTGGGGGGCAAGCGTCAATGGAGCGGATGTTGTCAGGCGCGCATCACGTCTGTGTGCGCGAAATCCCCGCCCTTGAACAATAAAGGTTCGCCGGTGCTGGCCGCCAGCGCATAGGCGAAGCAGTCACCCAGATTGAGCTGGGCAGGATGACCTGACCCTTTTCCGTAGAGCCGGTAGGCTTGGCGGGCGATCAGGCCCTGTTCGGCGTTAGCCGGGATCAGCTCAAGGCCCAGCTCCTCCACAAGGCTGTCGAATGCCACCACGCTGTCAGGCACGCCCTGACGCTCCACCCGGATGGCGACTTCCATCCAGTTGATGACGGACATTTTTGGTCTTGGCTCAGCGATGATCTGGTCGAGGAATTGAGGCCCCTCAGGCTCGCGCAGGACAATGGCGAGGATCGCGGAAGCGTCCACGATCATTTCGGCAGGCCGATCTCGTCATAGAGGAGGTCGCCATGATCCAGCGAGTGACCGCTGCCCTCCATCCCGGCCGCGACGCGCTCCACCAGTGCCCGGATGCGGTCCTGACGGGCTGTCTCGCCCCTCTCGGCGCGCGCGATCTCAGCCTCCAGCGCAGCCCGCACGGCATCGGTGATCGTCTGGCCTTTAAGCTCGGCGAGCTTGCGGGCCAGGGCATCGGTTTGGGGATCCTTGATGCTCAGCGTCATGAGGCAACCTATATCTCATATCAGGTTGCCTGGCCAGCCTAACGCCCGCCGCAGGGAAACTCGTCTCCGCCAGCTAGAAGAAGCCCCCAGCTGGCGCGAACGCCGTCGAAGACCGGCTGCACTGCCTGAAAAGCCTCCGCCTCCGCCTCCAGCGTCAGCATGATGTCGGCGCCGCAGCGCGTGGTGGCGACACCCGTCCAGCGCCGGCCTGCATCACCGCCCATATAGGAGAGGGCTTCCACATCACCAGCCTGTTGGCGGTCGGAGGCGGTTGCTCCTGTCACCACCAGCGGCACACGGACATGGGCGCCGCGCCGGAATCCCGGCCCATCGAGACGCAGGATCAGCGCATCAAGCGTGTCATCGGGCAGGCCCGGCACACCGGATGGCTCCACCGCCACCGCGAAGGCCTCAATGCGGGCGTCCAGCCCCTCGTGGAGCAATGCGATGCCTGATCCATCCTCCAGCGGCAGATACCGCCAGCCTGCAGGCAGGGTAAGGGCGAAACCTCCCGCCTCATGGATATAGGGCAGCGCCCGTTCGGGCACGGCGCCCGGCTCCACGGCCGGCGCGGGTTGAAGCGTGAGGGCGAGGATGATCGCAGCAAGGCTCATGGGCGCAGTCTAGCGCCGCGAAGGCGCGCGACAAAGCGTGTTACTCGTCCGCGGCGCCCGGAGCGGGGGCAAGATGGGTGACGCGGGTCTGGAAGGCATCAAACTCTCCGCCTGCCAACAGCGGGAAGCTGCGGGCGACGGCGTCGGTCAGCGCGTCGAACCAGACGGCATCGGCTTTTGGAAAATCGGAGAGCACATAATTGGTGACCATGTTCTTGTCACCGGGATGGCCAATGCCGATGCGCCCACGCCGGAAATCCGGGCCGATATGGGAGGCAATCGAGCGGATGCCATTATTGCCACCATGCCCGCCGCCAGCCTTCAGGCGGAACTTGCCCGGTGCCAGGTCCAGCTCATCATGGAAGACCGTCACCGCCTCCGGGCCGACGCGGTAGAAATCGGCTGCCGCGCGCACGGCGAGGCCGGAATTGTTATAATAAGTCAGAGGCTTCATCAGCAGGGTCTTTTTCGGCCCGGCAATCGTCTGGACCAGGCCTTCGCTGATCGCAGCCTGAAACTTTTCCCGCCACGGCCCGAAGCCGTGCGTGGACGCAATTCCGTCAAGCGTCATGAAGCCCGCATTATGGCGGTTTTTCAGATATTTGCTTTCGGGATTGCCCAGACCGGCAATGATCAGCATGTCATGCCCCTTGCGAGCCTGTCCGGCACGGGCCGGTCATGAAAAAGGCGGCTGCAGGTCATCCCGCGCCGCCTTTTCAAAAAGTATAAGACGCCCGGCCGCACGCAGCGGCCAGCGCAAAGGCGACTAGTCCTCGTCGCCCTCGTCCTCATCAGCGCCCGTATCGGCATCTTCGCCTTCGACACCGTCTTCAATGACAGCGCGCGAGCCTTGCAGCGTCGCGATGGTGAAGTCGCGATTGGTGATCACCGGCTTCACACCCTCAGGCAGCGTAACGCTGGAGATGTGGATGGAATCGCCAATGTCATAGCCGGAAAGGTCGACCACGATCTCGCTGGGAATATTGCCCGCCTTGCAGCGCACTTCGATGTCGTGGCGCACGATGTTGAGAACGCCGCCGCGCTTGATGCCCGGAGCTTTCTCATCATTGATGAAGTGCACCGGCACGTTCAGCGTGATGACGGAGTTTTCTTCCACACGGTAGAAATCGATATGGACCGGCTCGTCAGTAACGGGATGGAACTGGATGTCGCGCGCGATCACCGGCTGGCGCTCGCCCTTGTGCTCGAGGTCGACCATCTGGGCAATCAGCTTGCCGGTATTGATGGCTTTCACCAGCTCGTTGCGCTTTACGCTGATCGACACAGCGCCGCGGGTACCACCGTAAAGGACACCGGGAACCAGGCCGGAGCGGCGCGCTTCACGGGCGCCACCAGTGCCGGTGCGCTCACGCACCTCAACGGAAACAACAATATCACTCATGGGGTCCGGTCCCTGTGGTAAATTCTGGTTTCAAACGCGTTCGCCGCCTGGAAGCGGGCGGCGCTCAAGCGAGCGCGGGCTATTAGCCGGTTTTTGCACGCCGTGCAACAGGGCGCAGTGAGTCTTGTTGACCCTGCCCTCTTGCTGGCAACCGCTAGTCAAACAGCTTGGAGACGCTTTCCTCGTTGGCGATACGCCGGATCGCCTCGGCCAGAAGCGGCGCGATGGAGACGGCGCGCACCTTGGCGCAGACGGCGGCCTTGTCGGTAACATCAATGGAATCGGTCACCACCAGCTCCTTGAGCACCGAATCCGTGATCCGGCTGGTGGCCTTGCCCGAGAGCACGCCGTGCGTGATGTAGGCGGACACCTCGGCAGCGCCATGGTCCTTCAGGGCGGCAGCGGCATTGCAGAGCGTTCCGCCGCTATCGATGATGTCATCAAAGATGATGCAGCGTCGGCCCGCCACATCACCGATAATATTCATCACCTCGCTCTCGCCCGCCTTGGGGCGGCGCTTGTCGACGATGGCGATGTCGGCGCCCAGGCGCTGGGCGAGCGCGCGGGCACGCACCACACCGCCAACGTCCGGCGAGACGATCATCAGGTCTGATGCATCGTAATGCCTGCGGATATCCTGCTCGAAGACCGGCGTGGTGAAGAGATTATCCGTCGGAATGTCGAAAAAGCCCTGTATCTGCCCGGCATGCAGATCCAGCGTCAGCACGCGGTCGGCACCCGCCTTGGCGATCAGATTGGCGACCAGCTTGGCGGTGATCGGCGTGCGTCCGCCGGTTTTGCGATCCTGTCTTGCATAGCCGAAATAGGGGATGACCGCCGTGATCCGCCGGGCGCTGGCGCGTTTGAGCGCGTCCATGCAGATCAGCAGCTCCATCAGATGGTCATTGGCGGGCTTGGAGGTCGACTGGATGAGGAAAACGTCCTCGCCGCGCATGTTCTCCTCGATGCGCACGAAGAGCTCGCCATCGGCGAAGGTTTCGATCTCGACATTGGAGAGCGGAGCGTCGAGATAATTGGCGATTGCCTTGGCCAGGGGCCGGTTGGCGTTGCCGCTCATCAGTTTCATCGAAAGCTTCCCCTCGCGCTGGCCGTGATGGGCGCGCTCATAGCAGACAGTTGGGCGTATCGAAAGCGCCGCAGCCGTGTTTGTGCACCGCAGGCCATATCCCGTACACGGATTATCCGGTGAACGGCTCCAGACCGGGCGGGGCGGGCATGCCCGGCGCACTAAGGGCTATCACCTTGAACAGAACGCCCATCTCCTCGCCCGCCGTCAGCCGGTGAAGCTGGCGGGCGATCACGCCGCGCTGGTCTGGCCGGGATGCCGCGAGCGCGGCGGCGCGCTGCTCCATGCCCAGACTTTTCAGGAACGCACCCTGCTCCACCGGACCATACACATCCAGCCCTGCGGCACGGGCGCGCTGCGCCAGCGTGTCAAAATCCACCCGCGCGGTCAGGTCCGCCGTGCCGGGCGCATCCAGCGGGTCCACTTTCTGGTGCTCCCGTATCGCCTGCAGCGTATCGCCGGGCTCGGACAGGGACGGGCCGTAATCAATAAACAGGGCATGGCCGGGATGGTCTGAGAAACGCGCAGCAAGTGCGTCCACAACTTGCGCATCACCGGGGCGCAGCTCGACCAGCGTGCCGTCCGGGCTGTCGCGCAAAGCCTCAGGGATGAAGGGGTCATCCTCAGCAATGACCGGCCCGGTGACGAAGGCGAACCGGCTCTCATCATCAGGGTGCAGCGTCACGCAGCGCTCCCGCCACTGGCCGTCCACCCGCACGGCCTGACGCACAGGCAGGCAGTCGAGAAACTCATTGCCGAAAATGATGGCCGGGCCTGCCGGAATGGTTTCAAGGCTCTTGGCCCACCCCACCGGCACGCCCGCCCTAGCCAGCGTCTGGCCTTGCACCATTTTCAGCGCGGCGCTGGCTTCGACCAGGCTGACTTTCAGGGCATCGGCAAAGCCCGGCACAGCCCGCGCAGCGCGCAGCATGTCGGCCATCATCGTGCCCTTGCCGGGACCCAGCTCGGCCAGAACAAGGCTCTCCGGGCTGCCCATGTCCTGCCAGCATTGCGCGGCCCACAGGCCCAGAAGCTCGCCGAACATCTGGCTGATTTCCGGCGCGGTGATGAAATCATTGCCAGCCCCGATAGGGTCGCGCGTGGCATAGTAGCCTGCCATCGGGTCAAAGAGCGCCTCCATCATGAAGACGGAGACCGGCAACGGCCCTTGCGAGGCCATGCGCGCGCGCAAGTTTGCCGCGATGCGCGCCGCCGGGTTGAACTCGTCCGCTTCAGTCACCGCTAGGGCCGGGATTTCTTGCGCTCAGGGCGCACCTCGCCCGGCACGGAGGCAGGCGGCGCCTTGAGCGAACGCCAGATGAGATACGCTCCGGCAGCGATCATCGGCACGCACAAGAGCATGCCCATGGTGACATAGCCCTGCAGCGCCTCTGGCATATGCCGGTCCGGCTCGCGGAATACCTCCACGAACGCGCGGAATACGCCATAGCCTGCGAGGAACACGCCGGTGACGAGACCCGGCCGCGAAAGGGCGCGGAAACGCCAGATCAGGAAGGCGATGAGCGCCAGCAGCACAGCGCCCTCAAGGAAGGCCTCGTAAAGCTGGCTGGGATGGCGCAGTGCGCACAGCGGATCATCGGCAAAGCGCATCGCCCAGGGCAGATCGGGTGCGGGCCGGCCCCACAGCTCGCCATTGATGAAATTGGCCAGACGCCCCAGCAGAAGGCCGATGGGGGTAGCCGCCGCCACGGCATCAGACACATTCAGCAGCGGGATTTTCCACAACCGTGCGGTGACGATCATGGCCAGCATGACGCCGATCAGGCCACCGTGGAAGCTCATCCCCCCTTCGGTGATGCCGGTTATGACCCACAAGGGGCGCTCCCAGAGCGCGCTGGTCTGGTAGAAGAGGACATAGCCGACGCGGCCGCCGACAATGACGCCCACCATCACCCACAGCATCAGCTCCTCGACATAGGCCCGGTCCATGGGCGCGGCCTTCGGGCTGGCATGTGTGGTCCACAGGCGCGGCCGGGCAATCAGCTTGAGAACGTAAAACAGGCCGAGGAAGAAGCCAGCAATGTAGGCCAGCGCGTACCAGCGCAGCGCAAACGGGCCGATCTCGAAGATGACCGGGTCAATCAGGTCGAAACTCGCGGGGCACGGGGCCATGTGGCGTATCGTCTCCAGAGCGGCGTTAACGGTGAAATCTGCGGGGCGGACATTGCGTTGGACGGGCCGAAAGGCCTATATCCTGACCTCTATACCAGCAAGGACCGTCTTGTCATGCAGACGCGCAACCCCGTTTTCACTGATCTGGCTGATCTGATGACCGATGCCTTCGGCGCAGCGCGTGCTGCGGGTGATGAGGCGCGATCGGTTTTCCGGGCGCAGGCCGAACGGGTGGCCGCTGACATGGATCTCGCTTCGGGCGAGGAAGTGCGCGCCTTGCACGCGATCATCGCCCGGCAGGGCGAGGAAATCGAATCACTTAAAGCCCGTCTGACGGCGCTGGAGGGCAAAAAGCCTGCTCCCTCGCGCGCTGCGGCGGCTTCGAAGCCAAAGCCCGCTTCGAAAAAGGCTTCCAGCTGAACGGCTTAATTTCAAACCCTTGCACACCGTTGCGCACTCTGCCCGGAGCGGCTTACCGTCGCAGCAAGGGACGAGGCCGGCATGTGCTCTGAGGGAGGCGCAATGATGGATCTGCATACCGAAACCTACATTCAGACAATCGATCCGCTGGAAAGCGTGGAGCAGGCGGTCATCGCCGAGCAATACGCCTATGAGCGCGATGATACCGAGCTGCACATGGCTGTACCCGGTGAGTGGCGCGACCATCAGGTCTGGTTCGCCTGGCGCCCGGAGCTGGACGTGATGCATGTCTGTGCCAGCCTTGAGCTGAAAACGCCGCAGGCACGCTTTCGCGAGGTCTGCGAGCTTGTCACCCGCCTCAATGAGCGCCTCTGGCTTGGCCATTTCGATGTCTGGGCCGAAGACGGTTCGGTGGTGTTCCGCCACGCCCTGTCGCTGGCTGGCGGCGAGACGGTAAGCCCGGCGCAGGCCGCCGCCCTGATCGTGGCTGCCCGGGAGGCCGGCGAACGGCTCTATCCGGCGTTCCACTACCTCGTCTGGGGGGGCAAGAGCGTCGAGGAGGCTGTCGCCGCCGCGATGTTTGACACGGCCGGGGAGGCCTGAAGGTCACGACCATGTCTGCCAGCAACGAACGTACAGGCAAGGTCGCACTTATCGGTGCAGGCCGGATGGGGCTGGCTTTGGCCGCTGGCTGGCTGCGCGCGCGCCGGGGCGAGCTGGATTGCGATACGCTGGTCATCGTCGAGCCAAACCCGTCTGATGAACTCAACGCGCTCGCTGGCAAGCATGGCGTCAAGGTGCTTCCTACGCTGACCAAGAGCGCGGCAAGCGGCCTTGACCGCGTGGTGCTGGCCGTAAAGCCGCAGGCGCTGCCAGCTTTGGGTGAAGACCTTGCCGGGAAACTGCCCCGCGATGCGCTGATTATCTCCATCCTCGCCGGAGCGGGGCTGATCGGTCTGGGGCGCCTTTTTCCCGGCCATCCCATCGTGCGCGCCATGCCCAACACGCCCGGTTCCATCGGTAAGGGCATTTCCGTCGCGATTTCCAATATCGAAGCCGACCCGCCCCATTTCCGCGCCGCCACCGACGCACTCCTGAAAGTGCTTGGCAGCGTGGAATGGGTTGAAGACGAACGCATGATGGATGCCGTTACAGCCGTGTCCGGTTCCGGCCCGGCCTATGTGTTCCTCATGTGCGAAGCGCTCGCGCGGGCGGGAGAAGCCGAAGGCCTGCCCACAGAGCTGGCCGAGAAACTCGCCGTCGCCACTGTCGCCGGTGCCGGCGCGTTGCTGGAAGACGGCCATAAGCGCAAGACAGCGGACGCGGCAGCCTTGCGGCGTGCGGTTACGTCCCCGGGCGGCACCACGCAGGCCGCTCTGGACGTGATGATGGCCGGTGGAGGCCTGCCCATGCTGGTGCGCAACGCCGTGTCCGCCGCCGAGCGCCAGTCACGCAAGCTCGGCAGCGCGCTCTAGGGCCGCTAGGCGGGTATCCACAAAACCGCTTTCAGTCCGCCCAGCCCGCTGCGCTCCAGAAACACATCGCCGCCATGGGCACGTGCTGCATCGCGCGCGATGGCCAGCCCCAGCCCGACACCGGTCGTATTGCTGTTACGCGCAGGATCCAGACGGCTGAAGGGCCGGAAGGCTTCCTCGTACAGCTCGGGCGGAATGCCCGGCCCGTCATCCTCGACGCGGAACTCAATGCGCCCGCCGGTGTCTACCAGTGACAGGCTTACCGTATTGCCGTGCGCGGCGGCGTTATTGACGAGATTTGATACTGCTCTGGTCAGGGTGCCGGGACGCACCTCGCGGGTCAGAACATCCGGCACGTCCAGCGAAATCATGCAGCCCGAACGCCCGGCCTTTGCCGCCAGCGAGCGGCAGAGTTCAGCCAGATCGGTGTAAGCGCTTTCTTCGCCGCTCTGGCCGCGCGCAAATGCCAGATACTCGTCCAGCGCCATTTCCATCTCGGCGATGTCCTGGATCGCTGCCTCGCGGTCAGGTCCGGCTGGCATCATGGCGAGCTGCAGGCGCAGGCGCGTCAGCGGCGTACGCAGATCATGGCTGACGCCTGCCAGAAGGGCCGTTCTCTGCTCGACATAACGCACGAGGCGTTCGCGCATATCGATGAAGGCGGTCGCGGCCTGGCGCACCTCTCGCGCGCCAGCGGGGCGGAAACCGGCCGTGTCCTGCCCGCGCCCGAACGCCTCGGCGGCGGCGGCAAGGCGCTGGATAGGCTTTGCCTGATTGCGGATGAAGATGATGGATACCGCGCTGAGAAGCGTGGAGGCACCGACGATCCACAAGATGAAGATATGCCCCGTGGTGGCGAAAGCCCGCTCTCGCGACGCGATGAAGCGCAAGACGCCTGCATCCACCTGCACGCGTATGTCGACATATTCGGGATAGCGCGTGGTGTCGAACCAGAACTCGTTATCGAGCCGCGCGGTCAACGCACGGCGCAAGGAGCGGTCGAGCGCCCGGAAAAAGGCCGTGCGCCGGCTGGTCGGCAACACATCGCCCTCCCGCATATCCACCGACAGGCCGACCGTCTCGAAGGCAAGGTTGGCAATTGGATCAACTGATTCCGGGCCGGAGCGTTCGACCAGGGCAGTCACCAGTGCGACGTCACCAGCCACACTCTCAGACAGTCGCGCCGTGACTGTCTGCCAGTGCTCCTCGAAAAAGGACCAGGTGACGGCCACCTGCATAATCGCCACCGGCAGGACGATGATGAGCAGAGAGCGGCCGAACAGGCTCGTCGGCAGATAGCGCTTGAATGCAAGCCTCATGGACGCGCGCTCACTTTCCTGCCGGGGCCTCGAATACCGGCTCGGCCACCAGCTTATAGCCTTCGCCACGCACCGTCTGGAGGAAAACAGGATTTTTCGGATCATCCTCGATCTTGCGGCGCAGACGCGTCATCTGCACGTCAATCGCGCGTTCACCTGCGCCGCCTGCCGCCCGTTCGGACAGCAGGAAACGGTCGACAGGCTCTCCGGGCGACTGGGCAAGGGCTGTCAACAGGGCCGCCTCGCCGCCGGTCAGGCGCACACGGGCCTCGCCCTGCAGGAGCTGGCCGGTTTCCAGCTCGAATATCCAGCTGCCGAAGCGAACGCGCCTTGCCCCCAGCTTCTTGGGAATCATGCGGCGCAGAATTGCCTGCACGCGCAAGATCAGCTCCTCGGGCTCGAAAGGCTTGGCCAGATAGTCGTCGGCGCCCAGTGACAGGCCCTTGATCCGGTCTTCGGGTTCGCCGCGCGCGGTCAAAAGCAGGATCGGGCAATCATGGGCCTCGCGCACGGCACGCGTCAGTTCAAATCCGTCCATGCCGGGCATCATCACATCGAGGATGAGCAGGTCAAAGGCGAGCGAACGCAACATGGACAGCGCCTTGTCCGCGTTCGGGGCGGAGGATACGCGAAAGCCCCGCTCGCGCAGGAAGCGGCTCAGGAGTGTGCGGATACGGTCATCATCATCGACGACGAGTATATGGGTTTCAGGCGGCAGTCCGGTCATCCTCGCTCCGCTATGCCTGCAAAGTCAGCGCCGAGGATGGACCGAATTGCCCGGCCCACAAAGTGGCAGGATGTTACGCAGCATTTCAGCCCGGCTTCACGCCGCGCGGATTCGCTCCAGGAAGCGCGACACATCCCCGCGCAGCCGCTCGGCCTGATTGCCGAGTTCAGCGGCCGCACTCACGACCGCACCGGCAGAGTTACTGGTTTCCTGCGCGCCGGAAAGCACTTCGGTGATGGTCTGCGAGACCATGCCGGAGCTTTCGGCTGACTGGTTGGTGTTGCGCTCGATTTCGGCTGTTGCCGCGCTCTGCTCTTCGACCGCCGCCGAGATGGAGGCTGACACGCCCGTTACCTGCTCAATCGAGCCGGACATGGCCTCGATCGCCTTAACCGCCGTGTTGACGACCGACTGAACATTGGCGATCTGGCTGGAAATGTCCTCGGTAGCCTTGGCAGTCTGCGCGGCCAGGGATTTCACTTCCGAGGCCACCACAGCAAACCCCTTGCCTGCTTCGCCTGCACGGGCGGCTTCAATCGTGGCGTTCAGCGCCAAGAGGTTGGTCTGCTCGGCCACCTTCTCGATCAGGCTGACTATCGTGCCGATACGCTCGGCCGCCGCGGACAGCTCGGCCATGGTCTCTGCGGTCTTGCGGGCCTGGTCGCGCGCCTGTGAGGATGCGCCAGCCGCTTCGCTCGCGCGCTCGGATATCTCGCCGATGGCACGCGTCAGCTCGCCAGCCGCCTGGGCGACCGTTCGGGCGGCCACACTGGCTTCCTCGGAGGCGGCCGCTACGCTGGAGGAGCGGTCGGTTGTCCCTTCAGCCGTCTGCGCCATCGCCTTTGCCGTCGTTGACAGTTCTTCAGACGCTGCCGCCACAGACGACACAATGGCCGAAACCGTCTTTTCAAACTCGCCCGCGAGTGCGTCGCGCTCGGCCGCCTTGGCGTTCGCGGCACACGACTCGATCGTGGACATGCACAGATCCATATCCAGCATGGTCGCTTTGACCAGCGTGTCCAAAATGGCCTCGAGCTGCTCTTCCTTGCCACGGTTGCGAATGGGACTTTTGCCCGACAATGACCGGCGGGTAATGGCTCGCACCAGCCCCCCAAGAATCTTCGCATAGCCGCCAAAATACCAGGCAGGTTTCAGGCCAAGGCGGGCATGGGTCTCGCCAATACGCCTAACCGAGTCCAGATAGTCCTGCCCGTAATCCGCCGCACAGATGCGCAGCCAGTGTTCGAGCTGCTTCTGGCGGGCATGGCTGCGCATCTCCGCACTCTTGAACATCACGTCCACTTCAGGGTGCTTGGAGATATCCAGATAGAACTGGTCCAGGATCGCCGGCAGCTCTGCTTCAACCAGCGGCCTCGCGGCGCGCAGGCGTTCACGGTCAGCGTCTGAAAAACTGAGAAATTCAAAACGTTCGGTCAAATCGACAATCGCCATGCTCATGGAAACACTCCGCCTTTTCAGACGGCAGAGCCGCACACTCGACCGCCATGGTGAAAAAACCATGAACGTAGTTAACGGCCACTAAACCGTGTAGCATAAGATATGCCTACTTATGGTTGTTAGTCGAAATTGCCCGGCGCAGATAGGGTATCGCACTCCAGACGGTAAGTGCCGCGCATAGCCAGACCCCGCCAACCCAGATGTAGAACCAGTCTCTTACCTCCGTGAAACCGGCCGCCACGAGCATGAAGGGAAGCGCGACCACAATCATGGTCAGAGCCGTCTTGGCCTTGGCATCACTGGTGACGGCATAGGCGCCTTCGGCGCGCGGCGGACCCGCCAGACGCAGCCCCGTGACGATGATGTCACGCAGCAGGATAATGCCGACGGGAACGGCCAGCGCCGGATTGCCTCCGGCCAGGAAAGTGTAGGCCACCAGATAGGCGCCCGTCAGCACTTTGTCGGCTATGGGATCAAGCAGGGCGCCCAGTGAGCTGGTTGCGCTGAAACGCCGCGCCAGCCAGCCATCCAGCCAGTCGGTAAGGGCTGCCGCCACGAAGATCAGCCCGGAGAGGACGGCATAGAAAACCGCCGCCTCTTCCAGCGCCGCACCTGCGCTCTGCAAGAGTAGCCAGGCGCCGGCAAGGCCGCCAACGCCGCGCAGCACCGTCACCAGATTGGGAATGTGGCGCAGCATGGCCTGTCTCCTACCCCTGCTCGTGGAAATGATCGTAAATCTTGCGGGCCAGCGCCTTTGAAACACCTTCAACCGCTTCGAGATCGGCAAGGTTCGCCCGCGAGACAGCCCGCGCCGACCCGAAATGCTTCAGGAGCGCAGCACGCCGCGAGGCGCCAATCCCGGCAATGTCGTTGAGCGGGTTATCCTTGATCGCCCGGCTGCGCGCGGCGCGGTGGCCGGTGATCGCAAACCGGTGCGCCTCGTCGCGCAGGCGTTGCAGATAGTAGAGCACCGGATCATTGGCCGGCAGGCGGAAAGGAGCCTTGCCCGGCATGTAGAAATCTTCCCGGCCCGCATTCCTGTCCGGTCCCTTGGCGACGGCGGCGAGCGGTATGTCAGCCATGCCAAGCTCTTCCATGACGGCCATCGCTGCCGAAAGCTGGCCCTTGCCGCCATCGACCAGAACGAGACCCGGCACAGGCGCGCCCTCCTCACGCTCTTTCGCCAGACGCGCGAAGCGCCGGCGCAGCATGGCGGCCATCATGGCAAAGTCATCGTTGGTGGCCGCATCGCCGCCCTTCATGTTGAAGCGGCGGTACTGGGATTTCTCCAGCCCCTCCGGCCCTGCCACGATCATCGCACCGAGCGCATTGGAGCCCTGAATGTGGGAGTTATCGTAGACCTCGATCCGTTCAGGCCGGGTTTCGAGCGAAAAGACACGCGCCACGCCGTCGAGAAGCTGGGCCTGACTTTTGGACTCCGCCAGCGTGCGGCCCAACGCCTCGCGCGCGTTCGTCATCGCCTGATCGACAAGCTGGGTCTTGGTGCCACGCTGGGGTTTGCGGATTTCAACCGCGTGCCCCGCCCTCAACGACAGCGCCTCGGCCAGCAACTCGCCCTGTTCGGGCTCATGGGACACCAGCAGCAAGGCTGGCGCAGGCTTGTCCTCGTAAAACTGCGCGATGAAAGCGCCCAGCACGTCTTCCGGCCCCGCTTCGGCATCATGGCGCGGATAGAAGGCCCGGTTGCCCCAGTTCTGGCCTGCCCGGAAGAAGAAGACCTGCACACAGCTTTTGCCGCCCTCCTGATGGACGGCGATGACATCGGCTTCCTCGATGCCCTCCGGGTTGATGCCCTGGCTGGTGGTGACGGCGGCAATCGCGCGCAGCCGGTCCCGCAGGCGCGCGGCGCGCTCAAAGTCCAGCGCGTCTGCGGCCTCCTCCATGTCGGCCTGCAGGCGCTCGCGCAAAGCACCGGATCGCCCGCGCAGGAACTCGCGCGCCTCACCCACCAGATCGTCATAGCGCTCCGGCGCGATGAGATCGACGCACGGCCCGGCGCAGCGCTTGATCTGGTAGAGCATGCAGGGGCGCGAGCGCGCCTCGAACACGCTGTCGGTACACGTGCGTAAGAGAAACGCCTTTTGCAGTGTGTTGAGCGTGTGGTTCACCGCGCCTGCCGAGGCAAAGGGGCCGAAATAGTCCCCTTTCATCTTGCGTGCGCCGCGATGCTTGGTCAGCTGGGCCGATGCATGATCGGTGCGGATGAGGATGTAGGGGAAGGATTTGTCATCGCGCAATATGATGTTGAAGCGGGGTTTCAGCCGCTTGATGAGATTGGCCTCCAGCAGCAGCGCCTCGGTCTCGGTCGCCGTGACGACAAATTCCATGCTGGCCGTCAGCGCGATCATCAGCGCGATGCGGTTATTATGCCCGCCGGACTTGGCGTAGTTCGACACGCGCGATTTCAGCTGGCGGGCCTTGCCCACATAGAGCACCTCGCCGTCCGCGCCATACATGCGGTAGACGCCCGGCTTCATCGGCAGGCGCTTGACGTAATCGGCAATTACCTCCGGCCCGGAACGCGCAGACGCCTCGCTGGCGCGGCCAGGAGCGTCAGGCGTGTCTGCAGGCGGTGTCTGAGGCTTCTGTGCGCGGGCCATGAGGGAAAGATAGGCCGTCTTGCGCGCGGCGTCAGCGCCAGCGCTCATAGCTGACGCCGACAGAAGCGGCATCATCAAGCGCGGTCAGCTTGTCGATTCTAAGGGCGATACGCACAATGCGGGGATCGGCAAACATGGTATCGGCCAATGCCTGCGCCAGATCTTCGAGCAATTCATGATGCTGGCGGCCCACAACCTGGCGCACGGTTTCTGCCAGCGCGGCATAATTCACCGCATGGCCCAGATCGGCCTCCGGGTGAGCCGCTTCGCTGGCCACTTCGGCTTCGAGGCTGACAAGAATCGGCTGCTTGCGGCCGTGCTCGCTGGCATAGACGCCCACTTCCGCGTCCAGACGCAGGCCTTCCACGCGCACGCTCAGACGCTCCCCGCTCGCGGCGGGCTCTGCGCGTGCAGCAAGGGCTGCATCGGCATTGGCAGGCGTCAGTTTCATGCCGGAAATCCTGTTTGGCAGCGGAATGCGAGATTTCAGCTCAGGCGAGCTCTCGTACCACTTCATAACCGAGAGTGGGCCGGGCAACCGAAACTTTTCTCAGTCCGGGCCAGAGCGGGGCGAGGCGCTGCGCCACAAAATCGGCAATCGCTTCCATCGATGGGCCGGCCAGTCCCTCCACCTCATTGAGGAGGGCATGGTCCAGCGGCAGCGCCGCCGAGAACAGGTTTTCACGCAGCCGGTCAAGATCTTCCACGCCCGGCTCGGCCTGTACCCAGGCGCGCACCAGATAGGAATGGCCATGAATCTGGCGGCGCGTATCATCTTCATCCCCAAACGGGGTGAAGTGCGCGGCTTCGATATTCACCTGGGCAGAAATCAGCATCATGGCGCGCGCTCTATACTGCGAAGGGCGGTGCAAGGTAAGCCCTGCCCGCAGGTCGGGGCTTTCAACCACGCGCGCAAGGTTTAGTTTCGCCCCAGATGCAGGAGCATGACATGGCACAGAGCAAAGGGACGGCGCTGGTAACCGGCGGGGCCAAGCGTATAGGGCGCGCATTCTGCGAGGCGCTGGCCGAGGACGGCTATGCGATCGCCATCCATTTCAACCGTTCGCGCGATGACGCCGAAGCGCTGGCGCAGACGCTTGAGGGCAAAGGCGTAAAGGCTGGCGTGTTCGCCGCCGACTTCTCCGATGGTGCCAATGCCGAAACGCTGATGGAGGAGGCCGCCAAAGCCATGGGGCCGGTCAGCCTGCTGGTGAACTCCGCCTCGATCTTTGAAGATGACAGCGTGGAGAGCGTGAGCGCGCAGAGCTTCCGCGCGCATATGGAAGCCAACACGCTCGCGCCTATACTCCTGTCAAAGGCCTTCGCCGCGCAGGCTCCGGAAGGCGCGATGATCTTCAACCTGCTCGACTACAAGCTTTTCAACATCAACGCGGACTTCTACTCCTACACGATCTCCAAGGCCGCCCTGAAAGCCATGACGGAGATGCTGGCGCGCGCCCTCGCGCCGCGTATCCGTGTCAACGCGGTAGCGCCCGGCCTGACCCTGCCGAGCCCCTATCACGACGAGGCCACGTTCGAGCGGCTGCATGACGATAACCCTCTCAAATGCGGGCCGACGCCGGATGATCTGGTGCGCACGCTGCGCTGGTTCCTCGCCACGCCCTCGGTGTCGGGGCAGATCGTGTGCGTCGATGGCGGCCAACATTTCGACCCGCGCCTGACGCGTGACGTGTTCGGCGCGCTTGGCAGCTAGACGCTCGACGGAACTGTCCGCACCGCCTAACTAGAGAGGCTTCAGGACGTGGAAGGTTTTTGCGTCCTTCCTGTTCTGGACATCCTGCCGTGGCCCTCACCTCCCCCGATCCGAAGCGCCCGACGCTTGGCATGGCCGAGTTGATCGCGATGACGAGCGCGCTGATGGCACTCAATGCGCTGTCCATCGACATCATGCTGCCCGCCCTGCCCGATATTGGCCGGGCGTTTGATGCGATGGGCAATGAGCGCCAGCTGGTCATCACCTCCTATGTGCTCGGCTTCGGGATTGCGCAGATTTTCTACGGACCGCTGGCCGATGCGCTGGGCCGGCGCACGGTATTGCTGGCCTCTCTGGGCGCATACTCGCTGGCAACGCTGCTATGTCTGGCCGCGCCTGACTTTGGCTGGATGCTGGCCGCGCGCGCACTGCAGGGCGCCGCGGCAGCCGGTACCCGCGTCATCGCGACCGCCGTCGTGCGTGACCTCGTTTCCGGGCGCAAGATGGCGCAGATCATCTCCATCGCCATGACCTTCTTCATGGCCGCGCCCATTCTCGCGCCCGGTCTGGGCCAGGCCATCCTTCTCATTGCCAGCTGGGAATGGATCTTTGCCGCCCTGCTGGCGGGCGGCGGGCTGCTATGGGGCTGGATGCTGGTACGCCTGCCTGAAACCCTCAGCATCGAAAACCGCATCCCGGTTCGGATCGGGTCGGCGGCGAAGAGTTACTGGCTGGCGGCCAAAAACCGCATCACGCTCGGCTATATGATGGCCGCGGCCTTCATCTTTGGCGGGCTGTTTGCCTTCATCGCGACCGCCGAACAGGTGATGGGCGAGCTTTACGGGCTGGAAGTGTGGTTCGCGCTGGCCTTTGCCGGTATCGCAGCGGGCCTGGCCGTCGCCAACATCATCAATGCGCGCATCGTGCAGCGCTATGGCATGCGCCGGATTTCCCACTGCGCGATTATAGCCTTCATCATCATCAATGGCGGGCATGCGCTCTATGCGCTGATATCCGAACCACCCTTCTGGCTGTTCTACCCGCTGCTGACGCTGGGCATGATGCTGTTCGGGATGATGGGGGCGAATTTCTCCGCGCTGGTCATGGAACCGGCCGGCAAGCGCGCAGGTACGACGTCGGCGCTCTACGGATCGGTGACAGCGATTGGCGGGGCGATCCTCGGCTCGCTCATCGGTCAATCCTTCGACGGCTCGGTCTTTCCCCTGCTGGCGGGCATGGCGGCCCTTGGCGTGATCGCCTTCGTGATCGTGGCAATTACCGAGCGCGGTCAATTGTTTGGCGTAGGCGAGGCCGAGCCAGACATCCCGCCGAGTTAGGCAATCTGTCCACAGGGGGTGCTTTCGGGCATAGTATGGGCGGGTTCACCTTACCGGAGACCCGCCATGCCGACCCGTCACGTGCTCACTGTTCATGGCTGGAGCGCCCGCGATACATCGATGGGCAAGCTGGCCGGATTCCTCGGCGGACAGGGCTTCGCCGTGGAGCATGTCTGGCTGGGCGGCTACCCCTCCATGGCCGACGAGGTGCATCTGGCCGATAGCGCGCGGCGGCTCGGTCAGCTTGTCGCCGAGATGCAGGCCGATGGCAGGCTGGGCCCGCGCTTCCATGTCATCACCCACTCCACCGGCGCGCTGGTCGTGCGCCAATGGCTCGCCTTTGAACACGCGGGCGGCGGCGCGCCGGTTGATAATCTCGTCATGCTGGCTCCGGCCAATTTCGGCTCGCCGCTGGCGGTGATGGGCCGCTCTGCGCTGGGGCGGCTGATCAAGGGGTTTGGCAACAGCTTCCAGACCGGCACCGAGTTCCTGCATGCGCTGGAGCATGGCTCGGCCCTGCAGGAGCGTCTGGCTCTGTCTGACCGGCTATCGCGCGAGGGCGACCGGAAGAGCGTTTTCAGCGAGGCGGGCACACGGCCCTATGTCATTACCGGCCTCGATGTCTTCCGGCCGATGGGCATTCTGGGCGAAAGCGCCTGGGACGGCACAGTACGCGCCGCCAGCGCCCATATCGACCCGCAGGGGGTGACGGTTGATTTCAGCCAGCGCGGCGATGACGGCCTGCCCTGGCGGCGCTTGTGGACGCGGCGCGGTCCGGACAGCACCGCCTTTGCCGTGCTGCCCGACCGTCATCATCTCAACATCACCGAGCCCTCAGAACGCGGCGATACGGGCGCAGGGCGGCTGGGGCGAATGATCCTGCAGGCTTTGCGCACCGATGACGCCAAAGGCTACCGGCAGGTGCGTGATGACTGGAGAGCGGTCAATGCCGCGACCCGCACGCTGGTCCAGCCCGATGCCGAAGCCCGCCGCGCTAGTCTCGATTCAGAAGAGGATATGGCGCCAGACACCTTCAATGAGCATTATCAGATCGTGTTCTCGGTGCGCGATGATACCGGCCTGCCGGTCAATGATTATTTCGTCTGGCTGACCACACCCACCGAAAACGAGCTTGCCTCGGGTCTGGGTGCATCCGTTTCAAGGCCGGAGGAATACGCGCTGCGCCACGTACTGAAAAAAGTGCATGTGAACCGGCGCGATGCCTCGCGGCGCGTCTTCCATATCGACCGGCGCGAGCTGATGAAGCAGGGCGGGCTGAAATCGGCGATGACGCCGGCCCGCCTGCCTTTGCTGGCTGCGGGGCTCTCTGCGCCGGCACCCGGCAGGCTTATCAGTTATTTTGAACGCGGCGATGCCATGGGGTCGGGCCTCATCCCGCTGCGCAGCCTGACCGGCGACGGGGAACAATTCCTGAAACGCTACGCCACCCATTTCATCGAAGTGATCGTGCCACGCCGCCCCGATGAGAGCGTGTTCACGGTGCGCGCGAGCCGCTAGGGCCTGGACTTTTCTTTCGTGAACTCCCGGCCAAGCGAAGCGCAGAGCCGGGACCTCGGGCAGGAGAAGCGGAGAGAGGCCCCGGATCGCTTCGCGTCCGGGGTTTCAGGAAGTGAGAACCCCTAGCTCTCCCAGCTCGCCGCCATCTCATCGGTGACAATGCCATCGAGGCGCCAGCCTGCACCCTCACCCTGTCTGAGCACCTCGCAGAGCCACGGCATCAGCACCAGCAGATCGGCTTCGAGCGTGTGGGGCGGGTTGATGATGACGAGGCCCGCTCCAGCAAGCTTGCCCTCGCTTTCCAGATCACGCACCCACATATCGGCGCGCAGAATGGATGACGGCTCCACATCGCGCTCGGTGACCAGCCACTCGGCCAGCCCCTCGTCAAACCGGTCGAGCGACCAGATATCCTTCATCGGCCGCCAGAAGACAAACGTACCCGATGGCCAGCGCTCCAGCCCCTTCATCGCGGCCTCGGCAAGGCGCACAAACTCGTCGCGGCTTTCAAAGGGCGGATCGATGAGGACAAGGCCCCGCTTCTCGCGCGGCGGCAGCAGGGCTTTGAGCGCCTTGTAACCGTCGCGCTGCTCCACTTTCACCCGCGCATTGAGCGCATAGCGCTTGTCGAGCGTCTTTGAGTCCGCCTCGTGCAGTTCGCACAAATGCACCCGGTCAGCGGGACGTATCAGCCGGGCGGAGACTTCCGGCGAGCCGGGATAGGCGGTGAGGTCTGCGCCCGTATTCATAGCCTTGATGATACGCAGCAAGGGTGCCAGCACGCGCTCCACATCTGCGGGACAATCCGCCTCCATCACCCGGCCAATACCCTGCTGCCATTCCGGACTGCGCCGTGCGGCATCGCTGGTCAGGTCATAGGCGCCGATCCCGGCATGGCTGTCGATGACGGCAAATGGCTTGTCCTTGCGTTTCAAATGCTCAAGGCACAGCGCCAGCACGGCGTGCTTGAGCACATCGGCAAAGTTTCCGGCATGGAAGGCGTGGCGGTAATTCATGGGATGAGTTTCTAGGCGGGCAGGCGAGGCCACGCAATTGTGAACGCGCATCCGCATTGACGCGTCAGGCATCGCGGCTAGCCTGCCCGCCAGATCACAACGGCACCACAGCCGTACCGGGGAGGCATCATGATCAGATCCATCGCAGCAGGGCTTGCAGCCCTTGTCCTTGGAGTTTCCGGCGCAGCCGCACAGGCGCCCGATACAGCAAACGATCCACGCGAACCGCGCGTGTTTGAAAGCCGCGGCGAGGTTACTGCCAACGGCCAGCGCGTGCGCTACCGGGCGGTCGCCGGCGAGACCTTCCTGCGTGATGACGAGGGGAAAGCAACCGCCGCCATCTTCTCCACGAGCTATATCCGCGAAGGCGTGTCTG
The DNA here is from genome assembly GCF_051859565.1 of Glycocaulis sp. Taxonomy (GTDB): domain Bacteria; phylum Pseudomonadota; class Alphaproteobacteria; order Caulobacterales; family Maricaulaceae; genus Glycocaulis. The sequence continues at coordinate 477,410 of NZ_JBHYFK010000001.1, read as the reverse complement.
ATCCGCGCACGCGGCCCGTAGCCTTCATCTTCAATGGCGGGCCGGGTTCGGCCTCGCTCTGGCTGCATATGGGCGTGTTCGGCCCGGTCCATCTGGTCCTGCCCTCCGAGGCCGAAGACGATGGCGCGGCGCCTTATGACATCCGCTCCAACCCGCATTCACTGCTGGATTCAGCCGACCTTGTTTTCATCGACCCGGTGGGCACCGGCTATAGCCGCGCGCTGGGCGATGCCGACCCGGCCCAGTTCTGGGGCGTCAATGAGGATGCGCGCGCCATCGGCCAGTTCATCCGCATCTGGCTGACCGAGAACCGGCGCTGGAACTCGCCGAAATACCTGATGGGCGAAAGCTATGGCACGACGCGCATCGGGGCGCTGATGAACGAGCTGGAGCTGGGCTGGAACAATGTCGCCTTCAACGGTGTGGTGCTGATCTCGGTCGTCATGGAGATGGCCAATGCCCGGCCTGACAATCCGCTGGGCCTGACCGGACTGCTGCCGGGCTATGCGGCCACCGCCTGGTACCATAACCGGGTGGACCGCTCTGCCTGGAGCAATGATTTCAACGCCTTCCTGCGCGATGCGCGCGACTTTGCCACCGACGAGTTCCTGCCCGTCCTGTTGCGCGGCCATGATGTGGACGAAGCCCGCTTCAACGCCACTGCCGTGCGGATGGCAGAGCTGACGGGTCTGTCGGCAGACTATCTGCGTTCAGCCAGCCTGCGCGTGCCCTTGAACCGCTTCCGCACCGAGATACTGCGCGAAGATGGCCGCAGCGTGGGCCGGTTTGATTCCCGCTTTGCCGGGCTGGAGCCGGACTCCCTGCGGGAAAACCCCGAAGGTGATCCGTCGGGCTATGGCATCTCGGCGGGCTACACCGCAGCCATGCGCGAGCACTATACCCGCAATCTCGGCGTCAACATCCCGGACACCTATGTGACGCTCGGCGGGGTGCGCGACTGGAACTGGAATGCGGGCGAGGCCGGCGGCAACAACTCCTACCTCAACACCTCGATCTGGCTGGAGCGCGCCATGCGGCAGAACTCCGACCTGCGGGTGCTGGCCACCAACGGCATCTACGATCTCGCCACGCCCTTCTTCGGCACGGAGATGACCTTCAACCAGCGGGCCTATGACCCGTCACGCGTGACACTGACCTATTACGAGGCCGGGCACATGATGTATCTGCACCACCCCTCGATCGAGCAGCTGGCGCGTGATGTGCGCGAGTTCGTGGCCGCGGGTAACCGCTAGAATTTAGCAACAAGAAGTGAGGCCGGGCCGCTCCGGCGCGGGTCCGGCCTCGCCACAGACTTTATTTCAACGGCACGCCGTCCACAAAAAGCTTGCTGGAACGGAAGTGATTTGATGGACTGTCGCCCATCCGGATCACAGCATCAGGAACATGCTTCAATATCTCGACCGCACATTCCAATGACTTTGTGAGAATGGTATTTGCCGAATTTGCGTTCGCGCCACGACGGCGTATCTCCAATATTAGAAAGCCGTCGCTGTTGAGCTTTGGGCTACGGCCATCTTTCGTGTGAAGCTTCATTGCCTAATGCCCGTCGAACGCCACAAGAGCCGTTACCGGCACGTCCAGCGCGCGGAGGCGCTCCACGCCGCGCAGCTCTGGCAGGTCCACAACGAAGGATGCTCCTTCCACATGGGCGCCGGCCCGGCGCAGCAGCTTTACCGCCGCCTCTGCGGTGCCTCCGGTGGCAATGAGATCATCAACCAGCAGGACACGCTCGCCGGGCTTTACGGCATCGGTGTGCATCTCCACCTCGTCCGTGCCGTATTCCAGCTCATAAGACTGGCCGATAGTGGCAAAGGGCAGCTTGCCCTTCTTGCGGATTGGCACAAAGCCGATGGAGAGCTGGTGGGCGATGGCCCCGCCCAGAATGAAGCCGCGCGCCTCAATACCGGCCACCTTGTCGATCTTGGTGCCCGCGTGCGGCGCGATCATCGCGTCTATCGCAGCGCGAAAGGCCCGCGCATCACCCAGCAGGGTGGTGATGTCGCGGAACATGATACCGGGCTTTGGATAGTCCGGGATGGTCCGGATCGCCGCCTTGATGTGGTCCATGAAATTTCCCCGCGCTAAACAGACGGCCAGACCATCCTGTTCAGCGCGGGAGACGTCAAGGCAAAGGGGTGCAGCTAGCCTGCGCTATACGCAACAGCCTGCTGACGCGGCGCGCGTGCCTGCGTGGCGGCACCGTGAAGCTGCGCAAGGGGCGCATGGTCCAGCTCAGTGACAACAAGGGTCACCATGGCCTCAACGCAGACCGGATATTCCACCGACTCGCGCGCGACAATGCCACCGCAATACTCGCCCGCCTCGCTGACCAGACGCGCATAGATGCCTGCCGTGTTGGCTTCATCGTGGAGCGCGACCCGTTCAACATCGAACTCGAAGACCGGCACGTTGTGCGTCTGCTGGGCTGAAGCCACGGCACTTATCGCAAACGATGCAAGGGCAGCGAGAGCAAATTGTTCAAATTTCATTTTGTCCTCCCGGGAGGCTTGGCCAGACGCAAGGCCGGGAATGCCGGACGGCGGCTGACAATGGACGGAAACTGCCGTCCCCACGCGGTCCGCGACACATAATCGTCTCGGATCAGTCACATTACTGTAATACATCTGGATACGGATGAAAAGAGCCCGCGAAACCGCCCGCAAAACCCTATTATCCAACTGATATTTTTGATAGTTTTTTTAATTTGCCGCGAATGTGGTATAAATTGATTTGTAATTTTCAAGCATTTCCGGAGTGCGGCAGCGCCCTTGTCACCACAAGCCTGTGGATAACTTTTCCGGATTATCCTGCAAATCTGGTCCTAGCCGCGCGACAATACGCGCCCTGCAATCGTGGACAGCCGGGCCACCAGATCGGGATCGCGGTGTTCGGGCGCGGTGATGATGGCGTGATCGAGCACGCTGCCAATACCGGCCGGGTCGGGGGTGCGCTCCTGCTTTGACATCACCAAAGTCAGAGCTGAAATCAGATCATGGGCCCGGCCGCTATTGTCCGCCATCACTTTCAGGATGTCGTTGATGTCGACGTCGGAATGCGCATCGCGCCAGCAATCGTAATCGGTCACCATGCAGACGCTAGCATAGGGGAGTTCGGCTTCGCGCGCGAGCTTGGCTTCGGGCATGTTGGTCATGCCGATCACGTCCATGCCCCAGCTGCGGTAGAGAAGGCTCTCGGCGCGGGTGGAGAATTGCGGCCCCTCCATGGCGAGATAAGTGCCGCCCTCGACCACGTTTTCCACGCCGGCAGCGCGGGCTGCCTCGGCCGCCATCGCGGACAGGCGCTTGCACACCGGATCGGCCATCGGAACATGGGCGACGCAGCCCGGCCCGAAGAAGCTCTTCTCGCGGGCATAGGTGCGGTCCACATACTGGTCCACGATGACGAAGCTGCCCGGGTGCAGCTCTTCCTTCATGGAACCGCAGGCCGACAGGGAGAGGATGTCCGTCACGCCCGCACGCTTCAGGGCATGGATATTGGCCCGGTAATTGATGGCGCTGGGTGACAGATGGTGCCCTTTGCCATGACGGGTCAGAAACACCAGCTCCACGCCATTGAGCGTCCCGCGGACCAGCTGGCCCGAAGGCGACCCCCACGGCGTTTCGACTGTCTGCCGGCGCACATTCTCGAGGCCCGAAAGCTGATACAGACCCGATCCGCCGATAATCCCCAACACCCAGCCTGTCATTACTCGGCACTCCTCCAGTAGGCATCCGGGGCGCCCGGCACCCACCGGCTCAATTCGGCCCAGCTTTCCGCACTGCGCAGGGCAATGGATATGAAGGGACGCTTGATCGTCTGATAGGCGTCGCGATCTTTGCGGGTTTTGGCCGCCAGGGCCATCTTGAATTCGCTGTAGTCACGCCGGGACGGCGCGTCGTCGCGCAAGAAGTCACGCAGGAGAAGGGCATTGCGCGCAGCGGCAGCGCCGTTGCGGCGGATATGGATATGGACGCGGCGCGCGCCCTTTGCCTCACGAAAGTACAGCTTGCGCCAGTCATCCTCACCCAGCGCGGCCGGGCTTTCCGGATGCGGCGGGTCATAGGTATTGGCGTCGCGGAAGCGGTAGCCTGCTCCGGCCATTGCTGCCGCAATCCCCTCGTCTTCGAGGCGCATCACCAGAGCCTGTATGTCTATGACGTCCTTGGCGGCAAGCCCCGGCACCGCGGTCGAGCCGACATGGTCGACACGCAAGGCAAGCGGGCCCAGCGCGGCGGCGACCGCCTCGGCGTGGCTGAGGCCTTCCTCCACCCAGCGGGGCTCATAGGCGATGACGTCGATCGGGTCTTTCTTCATGCCGTCCTGATAATGCCTGAAACAGAAAAACCAAACGGGCCGCCCCATGCAGGAACGGCCCGTTTCAGCTTATTGCAGGGGCCTTGCGAGGCAAGCCCGTCTGCTGACTAGTGCTTCACTTTCGACCAGATCTGGCGATAGGTGAAGAACAGCAAGCCGCACAGAATGACGAGATAGGCCAGCACCATCAGGCCGAGACGTTTGCGCTGCTCCATGTGGGGGTCTGACGCCCACGCCAGGAACTCGGTCACGTCATTGGCCATCTGCTCGACGGTCGCCTCTGTACCATCGTTATAGGTGAGCAGCCCGTCCTCGAACTGGGGCGGCATCGCAATCAGCCCGCCCGGGAAGTACGGGTTGTAGTAGAGGCCAGCGCCCACGGTGACGCCTTCGGGCGGCTCTTCCCCGTATCCCATCATCAGCGAGCGGATATAGGGCGCGCCATAGTGGCGGGCACGCGTGATGATCGACATATCCGGCGGATAAGCGCCGTTATTGGCCGCCCGGCCCTGCGCCTCGTTGGCATAGGGCGACGGGAAGCGGTCAGACGGACGGCCCGGACGCTCGAACATGTCGCCATACTCATCCGGCCCGTCTTCCACGATGTACTCGGCCGCAATGGCGCGCACGATCGGGTTGTCGTTCGGATTGGGGTAATTGGGGTCATGGAACGGGCCGCCGGGCTGTCCCAGATGGCGGATCGCCAGATGCTCCAGGCTGTGACAGGCGGCACAGACCTGGTTGAACACATAGAAGCCCCGCTGGACCGCGCCGCGGTCAAACGAGCTGAAAGGCCCGTCGAACGAGAAGCGGTGGTCTTCCGGCTTGCGGTACTCGCCGGCGGCAGAGGCCAGGCCTACAGCAGCCAGAGCCCCGGTAGCGGCAACGAAAAGGGTGCGGATCAGACGCATTGTTCCATTCACTCCTATTCAGCCGGAACCGCGGCAGGCGCGGGTTTGGACGTGTTACCCAGGACCGATTCCTCGATCGAAGCCGGCCGTTCGGATGGTTTTTCCACGAAACCCAGAATGGGCAGGATCACGAGGAAGTAGGCAAAGTAGTAGATGGTCAGCACCCGGCCCAGCAGCAGGAAGTCGACACCGATTGCGCCCAGTCCGGGTACCGGCGTGTCGGGCAGTTCCGCGCCCGCCCAGCCCAGACCAAGGCAGGCGACCACGAAGAAGCCGAAGAACCAGCGCGCCAGCGGGCGGTAACGCATGGAACGCACTTTGGAAGTGTCGAGCCAGGGCAGCACAAAGAGAATGCCGATAGCGCCGAACATCAGCAGGACGCCGCCAAGCTTGTCCGGCACAGCGCGCAGGATGGCGTAGAAAGGCAGGAGATACCATTCCGGCACGATCAGCGCAGGCGTGACCAGCGGGTCAGCGGGGATGAAGTTGTCCGAGTGCCCCAGCGCGTCCGGCCAGTAGAAGACGAAGAAGGCGAAGATCACGAGGAAGAGGACAATCGCGAAACCATCCTTCGAGGTGTAGTAGGGATGGAAGGGCAGCGTGTCGCGATTGGACTTCACCTCGATGCCGGTCGGGTTGTTATTGCCCGGCACGTGCAGAGCCCAGACGTGCAGGCCAACCACACCCGCGATCAGGAACGGGATCAAATAGTGCAGCGAGAAGAAGCGGTTCAGCGTGGCATTGCCCACCGAGAACCCGCCCCACAGCCATTCGGTGATCGGGCCGCCAATGATCGGGAAGGCGCCCAAGAGGTTGGTGATCACCATCGCGCCCCAGTAGGACATCTGGCCCCAGGGCAGCACATAGCCGAGGAAGGCAGCGGCCATCATCAGCAGGTAGATGACCACGCCGAGAATCCACAGCAATTCACGCGGCGCCTTGTAGGAGCCGTAATAGAGACCCCGGAAAATGTGCATGTAGACGGCGAGGAAGAACATGGATGCGCCCACCGCGTGGATGGAGCGAATCAGCCAGCCATAGTTCACATCGCGGTCAATGCGCTGCACGCTGGCAAAGGCGTGGTCGATATGGGGCACGTAGTGCATGGCCAGCACAATGCCGGTGATGATCTGGATCATCAGGCAGACGGTAAGAATGCCACCGAATGTGTACCAGTAGTTGAGGTTGCGGGGCGTCGGGAAATCCACAAAGGAGTCCCAGCCCAGACGCACAACCGGCAGGCGCGCGTCCAGCCACTTGGTAAAGCCGGTTTTCGGTTCGTAGGTCGAAGGTCCGCTCATCGCTTGTTTTTCCCCTAGCCGAGACGCAGCACGGAGGCTGAGGTGAAGGTCATGACAGGTACGGAGAGATTCTCCGGCGCCGGTCCGCGGCGGATACGCCCCGAAGTGTCATAGTGGGAGCCGTGGCACGGGCAGAACCACGCGCCGTAATCGCCAGCCCCTTCGGTCGGCACGCAGCCAAGGTGGGTGCAGTTCGCGCTGGTGACCAGCAGGGAGGCGCGCACCGCATCCTCAATCTCTACACCGTCAGCCACTGCGGCCGTAACCGCGGAACGGTTCTCATCAGTGGCAGGCACACCGTCGCCGAGGTTGAAATTGCGGGCGTCGCGGTCGGGAAGGCTGGACACATCCACATTACGTGCCGATTCCACTTCCGCAGCGGTCCTGCGGCGCACGAAGTGCGGGCGCTCGCGATAGATCACCGTGATCTCCTGGCCCTCTTCCAGCTCGCCGATATTCACCTCGGTCGAGGCAAGCGCGAGCGTGTCAGCCGCCGGGTTCATCTGGTCGATGAAGGGCCAGATCGTAAATGCGCCGCCGACGGCCAGCGCGCCGCCGGTTGCGATGTAAATGAAATCGCGGCGGCTAGGCTCCTGGCCGTCGGCGCCGGTGTGTTCAACAGATTCTGTCACGCGCAGACCTCTCTCACGGCGGCTGGTAATGATCGCCTACGCCACTGTATGGCGTAAGTCTGCACGCAGCCGCAAGGCCCGCACAGACACGTCGTTACCTTTGATCTAGCGTGACAGGCCGGCCTGGCCCTTGCGTCCCAACGCCGCAGCGTCCGCCCCGTCAACGCTTTGTGGTGCCGGGGGATTAGAATGAGAGCCGCATTTTTTCAACCAGATTATCTGCGTGAAAGCGTCTCAGCCTGCCGAAGGTGCCAGCGGCCGGGCCAGTGAAGCAGCTCCCGCCGGCAGGATAACCGCGCTGGCAACAGCGGCCGGCTTGTGGAAAACCGTGACGCGGGACCATTTCCTCGCGCCGCAGAGACATGCGCAGCGCAGCGCGGGTTCTGGAGGCAGGCCGGACGCTCGGCGATGTCGCCGCTAGGGAAGGGTGAAGCCCGCCCGCACGAGCGCCTCGCGCACCGGCTCAATGCGCGCGCCGGCACGCTGGTGCAGGCCGACGGGATCTTCGTCCAGGTTGCTCTTTCGCTGGACTGCGGCGTCTGCAGCACTGTCGGCATCAATGCCGGTGAAGAAGGCGATACGGCGCACTTCGTTTTCGGTGTCCGCTGCGAGATCCTCGTAGCGGACCGTGAGGAAACGGCCCGGGAACAGGGTTTCCCAGTGCTCCACCAGCCGGTTATGGGCGGCGAGCGCGCGGGCAATATCATCTGCATGATAGGTCCAGTGACGGGCGCGCTGATAGCGGGTTTTCAGAATCGACCAGGCCTGATCGAGCGGGTCACGGCAAATCCGAACAAATCGCGCAGCCGGCAGGCAAAGCCCGATTGCGCCCGCCGCCAGTTCGCTCAGCGATGTCGGATCAACCCAGCGGCGAACATCGCCGAGAAGTTCCTGCGCGTACTCCAGATATGCCTCGCCTACCCCCGTCAGCACATTGCCCTCGCCCGGCGCCAGGAGCGCTGCATGGATGTGCTCGCGCGTCTGATCGCCGAGAGGAGCTGCACTCATCCAGAAAAGCGAGTTGCTGCGTGGCAGGGCGGCTACGTCTGACGATGCTGCAAGCACCGATGCCAGCCAGCTGGCGCCGCTCGATGGCGGCGCGACGATAAAGACCGGACGGCTGTCGATCAGTCCCGCCGCCTCGTTTGCGCCAGTAAAGCTGGAATCGTAGACGGCCAATATCCGTCTTACGCCTTCCTCGTGCTGGTCCATGTCAAACGGGGCTGATGCACGGTAGAAGGCCGCCGCCTCGGCAATGCGCCGCGAGGCAATCTCGTACTCGCCAACATCCTCGTAGGCCTTCGCCAGTGCATAAGACAGAATGCCCCGGTCACGCGCGCTCATGTCGTCGCCTGCAGAGATGCGCGCCTGTTCCAGCTGTGCCAGATCATCGTCGCCGGTCACGAAGGTCTTGGCTTTCACCAGCCCTTCCCAGGCGAGTGCGTCCAGCCCGTTCGAGGCCAGCGCCGAGCGGAACAGGACTTGCGCCTCGTTCTTCAGACCGAGATCGAGCAGGATGCGCCCGACACGCCGGTTCAGTCCGGCATCGCGCGGATTGGCGGCCAGCAGGGGCTGCAGGGTTTGCAGCGCGGAGCGGTGATCGCCGCCAGAGGCGTAGGCGCTGGCAAGCCAGATATGGGACTGGGGGTCATCGGGCACTTGCTCGACCAGCTTGTGGCAGGCACCCAGCAGGCAGGCGATATCGCCCGCTTCATTCATGATACCGGCAACTTCGCTCCAACGCGAGCCCAGTTCGAGACCGGCATTGACGAGTGCGCGCGCCTCAACGGACATGCCCAGCAAATCCTCACGCGAGGCGGCATTGTGAAGACCCGCAAGCGGATCATCCTGTCGCGGCTGAAGCATGTCAGCTCCGTTGGGCTGGTGCCGTGCTGGCAATGAAACGCCGCAAGCCCCCTGCTGCGGCCAGGTGAACCTAGCCAAGCTTGACGGGCAAGGCCAGCCTGCGGCACTGCGTCACTTGCGCTTGCGGCGTTAAGTGTCTTTTGTGCCGCCTGAAAAGCCATGATCGAAAAAGGGTTATTGATGTCCAGCCAACCTGCCGCCTCCCCCGTTGCCGCCGCCACGCTGGAAGCTCGCCGCGAGGAAGCCCGTATATGGTTTGAAGGTCTGCGAGACCGCATCTGCGCAGCGTTTGAAGCACTGGAGGAGGAAGCGCCGGCTGATCTCTATCCCGGCGAGCCTGGCCGGTTTGAGCTGACACCGTGGACACGCGGTGACGGATCAGAGGATCTCGGGGGCGGCGTGATGGGCATGATGCGCGGACGGCTGTTCGAGAAGGTCGGCGTGCACTGCTCCACCGTCTACGGAAGCTTCTCGCCGGAGTTTGCCAAGCATGTGCGTGGTGCAGCCGAAGATCCGCGCTTTTTCGCCACCGGCATCTCGCTCATCGCCCATTTGCGCAATCCGCATGTGCCCGCCGTTCACATGAATACGCGCTTCATCACCACGACGGTCAGCTGGTTTGGCGGCGGCATGGACCTCAACCCGACGCAGGACTATCAGCGCCGCGAGGATTTCGAGGATGCGAAGGACTTCCACGCTGCGGCGAAGGATGCCTGCGACACCCACGACCCGGCCTATTTCACAAAGTTCAAGAAATGGTGCGACGAGTATTTCTGGCTGAAACATCGCAACGAGCCGCGCGGCGTCGGCGGGATTTTCTACGACCATCTCGATAGCGGAAACCACGACGCGGATATTGCCTTCACCCGCGATGTAGGCGAGGCGTTTCTGGAGATTTATCCGGAGATCGTGGCGCGCCGCATGGACACGCCCTGGACCGAAGCTGATCGTGAAGAGCAGCTCATACGGCGCGGGCGCTATGCCGAGTTCAACCTGCTTTATGACCGGGGAACGAAGTTTGGCCTGGAAACGGGCGGCAATGTGACCTCCATCCTGTCATCCATGCCGCCGGAGGCGAAATGGCCGTAAAGCCAATCTAAAGCGAGCAAGCATCCCCGGTGTCTCCCCCCGTTTACGGGGGGAGTGCCCCTGAAAGGGGCGAGGGGGGGGATTATGGAAACAAGTTCCCCCTCCGTCTGGCAAGCCAGACACCTCCCCCGTAAACGGGGGAGGACAAGAATGTCGGCCGCTAGATCAGCCCCATCCGCGCGGCCAGAACGCCGACTGCAAAGCCGATACCCAGCAGCACCCCGGCTTTCAACACCATCCAGCTCACGGCCAGCGTGCTGACAAGCCAGTCCGGCATGTCTGCAGCGTCCGGCAGCAGGCTTGGGCTTTCCTTGACCTCAATGGTGTCCGCGCGCGCAGCATAAATGCCCAGATGCGCCATCATGTCGATGACCAGACGGGCCAGCACGCCATCATCAACCTTGATCTCGAGCTTGGAACCGGACGGCATGCGTACAACGCGGGCATACTCTTCCGCCTCGTTCTCCGACGGGCTCATCACGACCAGACGCACGAGAAATTCTGCAAACGGCATGCGCTTGAGGATCGTCTCGCGGGTTGCTGCGCTGGCGCCTCCGGGCCGCACAAGACTGTCACCGGCAGCATATTCGGCAAGCCGCATCAGACGGTGGGCTGCCCTTGCACCCTCACTGGGAGAGATGAATTGCTGAGGCGCGCGCCGGGTACCCGGACCGGCCTGCGCGTCTATGCGCGAGCGTGCCGTGCGTTGCGGCGCGGAAAAACGCGAACGGCGGCCCGGCGGCGGCTTGTAGCGCATGAATGCGCGGCCAACCGAGCCTGGGTAGCTGGCGGCGCATTGGTCGAACGCACTGCGGGCAGCGGCAATCGCCTTGGTGTGCCCTTCGTGCTCAAGTTTGGGGTCTGTGAGCAGCAGGCGCTCGGCATGAGCCAGATCACCAGCCGCCTGCTTCAGGACAGGCTTGATGTCGCGGTTGGAGGCTTCTACACGCGCCAGTTCACCATCAGGTCCATGGTTCTGGCCCGGCTGGTAGTCTGGCCCCAGCACTTCGTTGACGCGGCGGGCAAGCGCGGTGTCGCTCTCTGACCAGAGAGCATGAACGATCCGGTCAAACCCGGTATCGCGTTCACGCGGCCAGCTGGGACGCATCCAGCGCCCCAGATCAAAGGACCAGGGCGACCCGCCATTGGACAGGCGCGTGTTGAGATCGCGCGAAAAGTCGGTTTTCGCGCTCGCCGACAAGGTCTGGTAATGGACCTCGACATAATCCATCAGCACGACGCATGCCCACATCGCCAGACGCGACACGTTGGGCTCGTCCTGGCGGATGCCCGCCGCCAGCGGTTCGGGCACGACAATCGACTGTCCCGCCAGCGGCATGACCGGCATCAGCCAGTTAAGCGTCTCCTGCCGGACAAGAGGTGCCAGCGGATTGCGTACCTGGGCATAAAGGTCGGCCAGCTCGGCGCGTGGTCCTTCAGGCAAAGTGCCGGCGCCGCGCCCGCCCACGGACTGGGTGATGGCCACGCGTACCTGGTGGCGCAGCGATAATTCCTGGCTGGCGTGCTCACGCTCGCGGTCCGCGTCGGGGTCACGCCGGTGCTGGGCGTCCTCGGCGACCTTGTCGTAGTCGTGCAGATAGAGCTGCCGGTCATAGAGACCGGAGCCGATCCGGTACTGAAAGCGCCGGGAGAACACGTCCATCAGGACTCTCCCGGCTGCTGCGCGATAGCCAGAAGGTCAGCACGGCTGAGGATGAAATCGCTTTCCACCCAGCGGGCCTCGAGCGCCTTCAGCGTGCGGCCAAGCGCCGGGCCGCGTTCAAGACCAATGGCCAGCAGGTCGGCGGCTTTCAGCGGAAAGGCCGGGCGTTGCCAGCGGCTGACGGCATCAAGATCGCGGGAGAGCACATCACGGCGTCCCTCGCCGCGTGCAGCGGCCAGCAGGAGCTGGTCCTCCACCGCCTGACGTCCCTGTTCGTAAAGAGCGGCGCGCAACGCCACGCGGTCCATGCCGGGGTGAACGCCCACGCGCCGGACGGCGGCATGAAGCCGCGTCCGTTCGGCGTTTGACACCTTCATGGTGCCGCAGAGCGCGTCTACCCTCATAGCGTCTCCCCCCGCGAGGAGCGCCGCCACCCTCAATAGCGGATCGGGCGGGCAGAACTCCTGCGCTTGCAGGGAGTGTAAGCTTAAGAAAAGCTTTAAGTCGATACGTTCCGGCAATACTTCGTTAAGAACGTTGCCTTCCTGCATCGCTTCCAGCACCACTTTCGGGTCAGGCGCGGCGAGCAGTTTTTTCAGCTCCAGCCAGACGCGCTCAGCCGATAGCTGGCCAAGACCCGCCTTCAGGGCAAGGCACGCCGCATGGCCCTCAGGATCGAGCGGGGTGCGGGCATACCAGGCGTGGAAACGGTAGAAGCGCAGTATACGCAGATAGTCTTCCGTGATGCGCTCGCTGGGCTCGCCGATAAAGCGGATACGCCCCGCCATGGCATCGTCTATCCCGCCAACAGGGTCGAAAAGCTGTCCGTCACGATCTACATAGATGGCATTGAGGCGGAAATCGCGCCGGGCGGCGTCATCATCCCAGCTGGTTGAGAAGGCCACAACAGCACGCCGTCCGTCCGTGGCGACGTCCTTGCGCAAACTTGTGACCTCAAAACCCCGCTTGCCCGACACTGCAGTTACAGTGCCATGATCAATGCCGGTGGGGACCACACGTATACCGGCTGCTTCCAGAGCGGCAACCGCCTGCGGCGGCGTCAGCACGGTGGCGATATCGGTGTCGCTCACCGGCGCCCCTAGCAAGGCATTACGCACGCAGCCGCCGACATAGCGCGCGCCGCCGGGCGCCGCTGCCAGCAGCGCGTCCATGACCGCGAGCCCGGCCGGATCCTTCAGCCAGTCATGATCTTCCGGCCTTAGCCGGTCAGCCACGCGCCCCATCCCCGGCTGGCTCCTGTTCCTCCTCCGGCGGCGCTTCGCGGCGCTGCTCTACCGGATCGATGCGGCCGGGCACCACGCGCCCGCCTTCCAGCGCGGGCGGACGGAACTGGCCCGTCTGGGCGCCGCCACCAAAGGCCGTCCCGATGGCGAGCGCGAGAATCCCGATGATGGCAAGGCCTGCGCCCACCAGAGCCAGCACTTGCAAGGGCGGGGGCGGCAGGTCACGTGCCTCGCCATTCTCTCCTTCGCCCGCGGCTGAACGCGCCGCCTTGATGCCGCGCCAGGTGTAATAGCCCGCAAAGGGGAGAAGAAAGAGGACGGCAACCGTCAGAAGAAAGCGCATGTCTGGTAACCACCTTTAGCGGAACGCGTTGAACCTGTCGGCCAGCGCCTTGAGGAGTCCGGCCGTCGCCCCCCAGATATAGCGCCCCTCATGGGGCATGGCGTAATAGCGGCGCAGCTGACCTGCAAACATGCGCTCTTCAAGCACATGGTTGGCGGGATTCATCAGAAAGTCGAACGGCGTTTCAAAGATTTCTGCAACTTCACCCGGATCGGCGCGAAACCGAGCGCGTGCGTCAACCAGGCCCACGAAGGGCGTGATCTGAAAGCCTGTCACCGTTTCATAGGGATCAAACCGGCCGATCAGCCGGACCCGGCTGCGTGGCAGTCCGATCTCCTCTTCGGTTTCACGTAAAGCCGCATCGGCCGCTTCCTCACCCAAGTTGAGACGTCCGCCGGGAAAGCTGATCTGGCCGGCATGCGAGGAGAGATGATCTGCACGCCGGGTCAGCACGACACTCAGCCCGGTGTCGCGCATGACCAGCGGAGCCAGCACCGCTGCCGGACGCAAGGCCCGTCCGGTTGGCGAGGGCGTTCCGTTCAGATCACCATCGCCGCGAGCGGGCACAGGCGGCGAACCCTCAACCGGGTCGAGCGCCCGGCTGAGACGCTCCACAAGGCTGTTCACGTGGTATGGATCGTCCAGCATCATCCCCGGTCCAGCGGCACGAACACACCGTCACTCCACACGCCTGTGGCTTTGCGGCCATCGGGCGCCTGCCCCTCAACGGCCAGATTGGCCATCTCGTAGAAGACAGGCCGGGTCAGCAGCGCTTCCAGCCGCCCGCGCACATGGACATAGGGCTCTGGCTCGCCGTCTTCGCCAAAGGCAATGCGCAAGGGATGGTCCGGCCCGGCAATGATGGTTTCGTCATGATCGGTCGTGAAAACGAGCTTCTGCTCTGCCCCCTCGCCCAGCGCGTCGACGCGCACGGCGAGGAAGTGCCCCGCCTCCACCTCGATACGGATCTTTTCAACCGGGGTGACGAGATAGGTCTCGCCATCCTCGTCCTTGCGCAAGATGCGCGCAAACAGGCGCACCAGCGCCTCGCGGCCAATGCGCGTGCCCTCATGCCACCAGCTGCCATCGCGCCGGATGACCATGTCCATCTCGCCGCAATATTCCGGATGCCAGCGCTCGACTGGCGGCAGACTCTTGCCGGAGCCGCGCGCCGCCTCGATCAGCGACTGCATTCCGTCCGTCTCTGTGCGCTGTGAACCCATGGACACCTCAAGCTTCAGCGGGGCATGCTGCACCTTGGGGCTACAGCAATGCGAACCAAGGACATAGGCTCATGACCGCGCCGAAGGAAGATGTCACCCAGCTTGCCGCCAGCGCCGATGCTGCTACAGCGCGTCTGGCAGAGGTCCGCGCCTCGATAGCCCGCTCCATATTCGGCCTTGAAGAGGTGGTAGAGCAAGCCTTGTGCGTCCTGCTCTCTGGCGGGCACGGGCTGCTGGTCGGCGCGCCGGGTCTTGCCAAGACGCGCCTCGTACACACGCTGGCCGTCGTCACCGGGCTTGATGACAAGCGCGTGCAGTTCACGCCCGACCTGATGCCAGCTGACATTCTGGGCTCTGAGGTGCTCGACGAGGATGCCAGCGGGAAGCGCTCTTTCCGCTTCATCCCCGGCCCGGTCTTCACCCGCCTGCTGATGGCGGACGAGATCAACCGGGCCAGCCCGCGGACGCAAGCCGCGCTATTGCAGGCCATGCAGGAAGGCTTCGTCACCGTTGCGGGGGTACGCCACGATTTGCCCAAGCCCTTCCACGTACTCGCCACGCAAAACCCGATCGAGCAGGAGGGCACCTATCCGCTGCCCGAAGCCCAGCTTGACCGTTTCACCATGCAGATTGACGTGCCCTATCCCAGCCGCGAGGCCGAACGGGCCATACTGATCGCGACCACAGGCGCCGCTGAAGACAGCGCCGTGCCGGTTCTCGATGCGCAGGAGCTTGCCGGCTTGCAGACACTGGTACGGGCCATGCCTGTCGGGGAGCAGACGCTCAATGCCATTCTGGACCTTCTGGAGCGCGCGCGCCCGGACGGGTCTGCGGACGCTGAAGTCGCCGAAGCCGTGGCATGGGGTCCAGGACCGCGTGCCGGACAGGCGCTGATGCTGGCGGTGCGCGCCAGAGCGCTTCTGCAGGGGCGTCTTGCCCCCTCCACCGAAGACGTGGCGGCGCTGGCCGGACCAGTCCTCAAACACCGCATGGCACTGACATTTGCGGCGCGGGCCGACGGGCTGAATGTCGACCGGCTGATTGCACGCCTCGCCGCCAAGGCGGCCTGACGGGCACTGGCATGTCCCCCTCAAGGTCAAACCACACCCAAACCCTGCGCCGGGCCGCCGAACAGGCGGCTGCGCCGTTTCCGGCCCTGCTGGCGGAGGCCGAGCGGATCGCGGCGAGCGTGGCATTGGGTACGCATGGCCGCCGCACGCCGGGCCATGGCGAGACTTTCTGGGAGTATCGGCGCCACCGCACCGAAGACGGCGCGCAGGCCGTGGACTGGCGGCGCTCTGCCCGCGGCCAGCATCTGTTTGTGCGCGAAACCGAATGGGAAGCTGCCAACGCCGTCTATCTGTGGCGCGATGGATCGCCCGGCATGGCGGTGAGCTCAAAAAGCCTGCCCCTGAAGAAGGACCGGGCTGCCGTCTGCCTGATGGCACTGGCATCGCTACTGGTGCGCGGCGGCGAACGCATTGCGGCCCTTGGAGAAACTGGGCGGGCACGCGCCGGGCGTTCAGGCCTCGATATTGCCGCGCGGGCACTGGCTGAGGGCGCAGGCGCGGCCAGATCGGTCGAGCAAGCCGACATAGTGCGTCATGCGCGGATCGTGCTGGCCAGCGATTTTCTTGATCCGCCAGAGACCTGGGCTTCGCGCCTTGCCCGGCTGAATGCCAGCGGCGCGAGCGGTATCCTGCTGCGCATTATCGATCCGGCAGAGGAAGATTTCCCGTTTGCCGGGCGCACCCGCTTTGCCGAGCCGTCAGGGCGCAGCGCGCCGCTCGTGCTGGGCCGGGCTGAGGATGCACGCGACAGCTACCGGCAGGTCTGGGCCGAGCATGGAGACGGGCTGGCAGCCATGGCACGCAAGGCGGGCTGGCCACTTATCACGCACCGCACGGACAGGCCGGCAGGGACAGCCGTTCTCGCGCTCCATCAGGCGCTCGCACCCAGCATCATGGAGCGGGGGTGATGCTCAGCCTTGGACCGATCGGATTTGCGGCGCCCTGGGCGCTGGCGGCACTGATAGCCCTGCCGCTGCTATGGCTGCTTCTGCGCGCGACGCCGCCTGCGCCGCGCCACGTTGTGTTTGCACCCTTGCGCCTGTTGCAACGCCTCGCCCAGACGCCGCAAACGCCCCAAAGCGCGCCCTGGTGGCTGATCCTGTTCCGCCTGCTGGCCGCTGCCATCATCATTCTGGCTCTGGCCCAGCCGGTCTGGCGCCCCGCCGACACGCTGCCTGGCGACGCGCCCCTTCTGCTGGTCGTTGATAATGGCTGGCAAAGCGCGGATGGCTGGCCGCGCACACTCGCGCAGGCACGCGCCTATGCTGAGGCAGCGTCCGCTGACGGCCGGCAGGCCGCGCTGCTTCTGACCGCCAATGCCCAGCCGCCTGAATTTGCCGAGGCCAGCCAGACGCTTTCCCGGCTTGAAGCGGCCCGCCCGCAAGCCTGGGCCCCTGATCGCGCGGGCGCACGGGCCGCGCTTGAAGCTGCGCTGGAGAGCGGCAGCGCGCCGGCGCGCTTCGAGACACGCTGGCTGAGTGATGGCATTGCCAGCGAGGACGACATTGCGTTTGCCCGCGCGCTTTCCGAACGTGGCCGTCTGACACTCAGCCTGCCCGGCGCGCAAGACCAGGTGATCGCACTCACCGGCGTCAGCGCATCGGCAGACGGGTTCGAGGCGCGTCTGTTGAGATCAGGCAGCGGCGCAGCCCGCGAGATTGATGTCAGCGCCATAGGGCAGGACGGGCAGGTCATAGCCCGCGCGCAGGCCCGCTTCGAGGAGGGTGCCAGCACCGCGCGCGCATCGGCGCGCCTGCCGCTGGATTTGCGCAACCGGGTGCGCTCTGTACGGCTGGAAGGCATCAATTCAGCAGGCGGCGTCCATTTGCTCGACGATAGCTGGCAGCGCCCGCGCATCGCCCTGATCGAACCGGAAGGCGGGGACAACCGTCAGCCGCTATTGTCCGATCTGCACTATGCACAGCAGGCGCTCTCGGCCCACGCCGAGCTTGTGCGTGGACCACTGGAGCGGGTACTCGAAGACGAACCCTCCGGCCTTGTGATGGTGGATGCTGCGCGCATCGAAGATCCGGCTGTCGCGGAATTTGTCGAAGCCGGCGGCGTGCTCATCCGCTTTGCCGGGCCACGCCTGGCCGTGCGCAGCGATGATATGCTGCCTGTACAGCTACGCGCAGGTGGCAGGCTGCTGGGCGGGGCGCTGAACTGGGAAGAGCCGCAGCGCATCGCCCCGTTTGCCGATGACAGCCCGTTTGCGGGCCTCTCCGTCAGCGAGGATGCCAGCATTCGCAGCCAGGTGCTGGCCCAGCCGGAAGCCGATCTCGACCGGCGCGTCTGGGCGCGCCTTGAAGACGGCACACCGCTGGTCACGGCAGACCGGCGGGGTGAGGGCTGGATCGTCCTGTTCCACGTCACGGCAGGGCCGGACTGGTCGGACCTGCCGCTGACCGGCACCTTCCCGGCCATGCTGCGCCGGGTCATCGCACTGGCCGAAGGCGCTGGAGCGGGCGGCGCGGGCAGTGATGGCAGCTGGCAGATTGAACGCGCACTGGACGGGTCTGGCCGCCTTGGCGCGCCCACAGGCCAGACACGCGCCATACCGGCAGATGAATTTGCGTCCGCCTTGCCGGCCGCTGATACGCCGCCCGGCATCTGGCAGCTAGGCGCGGCCAGCGCGGCGCTGAATGCTACCGGGCCTGACACCCGCCTTGATCCGGTCGCCCGCAACCTGCCGGGCGCACTTTACGAATTTCGCGACGGGCTGCGTGAACAACGCCTTGCAGGGCCTCTCCTGACACTGGCCCTCCTCATGCTGCTGGCCGATACCATCATCGCGCTGGCCTTTGCCGGGCGCCTACCGGCCTTGCGCAGTTCGCGGACCGTTGCGGGGCTGGGCGTCATGCTGGCCCTGTCTGTGACCGTCCCGCCGCCGCTTGAGGCGCAACAGGGCGATGCGCCGGGCACGCCCCCGACCGACATAGCCGAGGCGCTGGACCGCGCCCTGGTGGTGCGGTTTGGCTATATACTTACCGGCAATGCGGAAACCGACCGGATCAGCGAGGCCGGGCTGGCTTCGCTGTCCTCAGAGGTGACACGCCGCAGTTCCATCGAGCCGGAAGCCCCGCGCGGGATAGACCCGGACGAGGACGAGCTGATCTTCTTCCCGCTCATCTACTGGCCCGTGAGCGCTGATGCGCGCCCCGTTTCGGAGGCGGCAGCGGCCAATATCAACACCTATCTGCGCTCCGGCGGGATGATCATATTCGATACGCGTGATGGCGGGGCCGGCACGCGCGGCGGCGCGCATCCCGGCCTGGAGCAGGTGATGCAAGGGCTGGAGATACCCGCCCTTGCGCGTCTGGACGCAGAGCATGTGCTGGGCCGTACCTTCTACCTCCTTCGCGGTCTGCCGGGACGGCTGGCCGGCGGCGATGTCTGGGTGGAATCAAACCCTGACGGCACCGCGCGCGACGGGGTGTCGGGTGTCATTATCGGATCAGCGGATTGGGCGGGGGCCTGGGCACGCGGCGATAATGGTATTCCGCTACTGCCCGTCGAAGGCGGCGAGCGCCAGCGCGAAATGGCCTACAGGGTTGGCGTAAATCTCGCCATGTACGCCCTTACCGGCAATTACAAGACCGATCAGGTGCATGTGCCGGCCATCCTTGAACGCCTCGGACAGGGAGGGCCGCGGGGCACACCGCGGCCCCTTGAGCCATGAGCGCATCAAGCCTGATCCTCGCCCCGCTGGTATCGCAATGGATACTCGCCGCGCTATGCATCGCGCTCGTAGCGGCCTCCGCCTTTGCCGCTTGGCGGGGCCTTAAAGGTTGGGTCTGGCGGACACTGGCCGGGCTTGCCGTTCTGGCGGCACTCGCCAATCCGGCACTGGTGCGCGAGATACGCGAACCTTTAAGCGATATTCTTCTGGTGGTGCGTGACAATTCAGCCTCGATGGAGATCGGCAACCGGGCAGCCAATGCGGCGGCCGCCAGCCAGTCACTGCGGGCCTTCGCTGACGCCGATGACGGGCTGGACCTGATCGAGGTGGAAGGCGGCGCCACGCCCGACGGCACGCGGCTGATCGACACGCTTCGCAGCGGGCTTGGCGATATTCCCAGAAACCGGCTGGCAGGCATCGTCATGCTGTCGGAGGGACAGGTGCATGATGTGCCGTCCGATCCAGCGTCACTTGGCCTTGATGCGCCCTTGCACCACTTCGCCATTGGCGATCCGCGCGCGACCGACAGGCGCCTGATCGTGGAGGAAGCCCCGAGATTCGGGATTGTCGGCGAGCCGGTACGCTTCCGCCTGCGGGTGGAGGATGAGGGGGCACCGGCGGGAACCGCCATGCTGACCCTGCGCCTTGATGGCGGTGACCCGATCCGGGCGCGCGCCACAATCGGCGAGACTGTCACGGTAGAGGCGCTTGTCCAGAACCGGGGCGCGAACGTGATCGAGATGGAAGTGGAGCCCGGCCCGAACGAGCTCTCCCTCATCAATAACCGCGCGGCGGTGAGCGTTACCGGCGTGCGTGACCGTCTGCGTGTGCTGCTGGTGACCGGCGAACCGCATAATGGTGCGCGGGCCTGGCGCAATCTGCTGAAGTCCGACCCGTCGGTCGATCTCGTTCACTTCACCATTCTGCGTCCGCTGGACCGGGGCGATGGCGCCCTGCCTGAAGAGCTGGCTCTCATTGCCTTCCCGGTCTTCGAGCTGTTCGAGTTGCGCCTGCACGAGTTTGATCTGGTGATTTTCGACCGCTACCGGCGGCGCGGGATTCTGCCCGCCAACTATTTCCAGAATATCGCGCGCTATGTGGATCAGGGCGGTGCCCTCCTTATCACTGCCGGGCCGGACTATGCCGGTGAGGAGTCCATCGCCCGGTCGCTGCTGGCGAGCGTCCTGCCCGCCCGTCCTACGGGAGCCGTCCGCGAGGGCGCCTTCCGCCCGCGCATATCAACCGCAGGCGAGCGCCACCCGGTAACGGCGCCCATGCGCGGACAGGAAGAGGGCTGGGGCCGCTGGTACCGTTATGTGGGCGGGCAGGCACTGGCAGGCGAAACCCTGCTGGATACGCCCTCTGGCGAGCCGCTTCTGGTGCTGTCACGGCAGGGAGAGGGACGGGCTGCCATCCTGCTCTCCGACCAGTCCTGGCTATGGGCACGCGGACATGATGGCGGCGGGCCGCATGATGAGCTGTTCCGCCGCGTTGCGCACTGGCTGATGAACGAGCCGGAGCTGGACGAGGAGCGCCTGACGGCCGCGCTGTCCGACGGAACACTGAACGTGACGCGCACAACGCTCAGCGATGACGCACCTGACCTCGACATCACCTGGCCTTCGGGGCGTGAAGAGAGTGTGGCAATGGAAGGGGCAGGCCCCGGGCGCTTCACCGCGAGCGCGGAAACCGGCAATGAGGCCGGGCTGATCCGCCTGCGTTCGGGCGACGCCACCACCGTCATCTCCGCAGGGCCGCTCAATCCGCGCGAATACATGGATCTGCGTGTCACGCGCGAGGCACTGGCCCCGCTGGTGCGGGCAACACGCGGCGGCAGCTTCATGCTGGGCGGCGGTGAAACTCCGCAAATGCCATCTCTGCGCCGCACCCGGCCGGATGGCCTGCAGGCCGGGCCCGGCTGGGCCGGCCTGCAGCGCAATGGCGCCTATACGGTGGCGGAGTCGCAGCGCACGCCGCTGGCACCCGGCCTGCTGATTGCGGCGCTCATTCTGGCGCTTCTGGGCGCAGGCTGGTGGCGCGAGGGCAAGTAGGGCGCGCGGGTCATGCTTGCCCCCGTCCAAGCCGCCGCCTAACGTACTGATATGGCTGCAAACGAACCGGCTCCCTTCTCCACTGAGTGGACCTCCGCGCTGATCGAGCGGGCGCAAGGCGTGCTGATGGAGGCACGTGACGCCTTCATCACGCCCGAGATCGGTCTGCAGACGATAGTGATCGTGGTCGCTTTCGGTGTGAGCTGGCTTTTGCGCGCACCGGTGCGTACCGCGCTGGAGCGCGCCTTTGGCTGGCAGTTCATGTCGCGGGTCAACACCACCACGCGTGACCTCGTCCTGTCGCTTATCCTGCCTGTCATCGCCTTCCTCATCCTCACCCTGACACGCATCGGGTTTGACCAGGCGGGCCTTGGATCCTTTGCCGTCAATCTGGCTGCGAGCCTCACCGGCGCCTGGGTGCTGATCCGCATCCTGACCGCCTTCATTGCCGAACCTTTCTGGTCGCGCACCGCCGCCACGCTGATCTGGTTTGTGGCGGCGCTGAACATTGTCGGTCTTCTGGCGCCGCTTCTGGGGCTTCTGGCATCGGTCGGGTTTGATGTCGGCGACAGCCGTATCTCACTTCTGACCGTCGTACGCGCCGCGATATTGCTCGTCGTCCTCTACTGGGTTGCCAGCCGCATATCGAAGCTGCTCGCGGCGCGGGTGGAGCAGGTCCCGACCCTGACCCCGTCCGCGCGCCTGCTCATCACCAAGAGCGTGCAGATAGCGCTGCTGGTCGTGGTGGTGGCAGCGGCGCTCTCGATTGCAGGCGTCGACCTGTCGGCACTGGCCATCTTCTCTGGCGCGGTGGGCCTGGGCATCGGGTTCGGCCTGCAGAAGATATTCTCCAACCTGATTTCCGGGCTGATCCTCCTGATGGACCGCTCGGTGAAGCCAGGCGATGTCATCACGCTGGACGAGACCTATGGCAAGGTGAATGCGCTCGGCATGCGCTTTGCCAGTGTGGTGACGCGTGACGGTCTTGAACACCTCATCCCCAACGAGGAGTTTATCACCACCAAGGTGATCAACTGGTCGTTCTCCGATGAGGCGGTCCGCATCAAGCGGCCGGTGGGCGTCGCTTACGGCACCGATGTGCCCCATGCCATGCAGGTGATCGTGAATGCCGCCAACTCCGTCGAGCGGGTGCTGAACAAGCCGGAGACGCGCTGCCTCTTGCGCGGGTTTGGCGATAACTCGATTGATCTGGAAGTGCGCTTCTGGATCGCGGACCCGCAGCAGGGCGTGAACAATGTCTCGTCCGAGGTGTTGCTGGCGATCTGGAAGGCGTTTCAAACCGAAGGCATCCAGTTCCCCTTCCCGCAGCGCGATGTGCATCTGGATGCACGCGGGCCGGTGCGCGTACAGATCGAGAAGGACGGGGGGTAGGTCTAAACCTACGGCTCCAGCTCGACATCCCAGTAGAGATAGTCCAGCCAGCTTTCATGCAGGTATTTGGGCGGGAAGCGCCGCCCCTGCCCCTGCAACTGATGCACGCTCGGCCGCATGGCAGGCTTGCGGACCGGCATGCGGGCCTGTTCCGGCGTGCGCCCGCCTTTTTTCAGATTACAGGGCGCGCAGGCGGCCACAATGTTCTCCCACGTGGTACGGCCACCGCGCGAGCGCGGGACCACATGATCGAAAGTCAGCATGTCGAGCTGTTTCGAGCCGCAATACTGGCACTGGAAGCCATCGCGCAGGAACACGTTGAACCGTGTGAAGGCGGGCGGACGGTCCTGGCTGATGAAGTCACGCAAGGCCACGACCGACGGGGCGCGCATGGCAAAGGAGGGCGAGCGGATCGCCGTCTCATACTCGGAGACCACATCCACACGTTCCAGGAAGACCGCCTTGATGGCTTCCTGCCAGGGCCAGGTCGACAAGGGGTAATAGGAGAGCGGCTGGTAGTCGGCGTTCAGGACAAGGCAGCGCAGGTCTTCAGGCGCTGTTCTGGATACGCGCATCATGTCTGCACCTCTGTTTGAGAGGGCAATGGAGGGGCGAGAGAACAAACCTTCCCGGCGGAAGCGCCGGTCCGGTGTCTCTGGCCGCCTGGCTTATGACACACAACCGTCCTGAAGACGCACCTCCCTCGCTCAATTACCGATTCAGGAAACGAATCAGCAAATCAGGCACGCTGGAGAGACTTTACTCCAACTCGTGCAACGGGCCTATGACACCAGGGCCACAGCTTTGTTGCACCCGAATACCTTCACAGAGATGGGACGGCGAGGCTCAGGCGGCAAGCGCGGAGCGGTAACGCCCCGACAGCGCTGCCTTGAGGAAGCGGCCGCCGAGTTCCAGCCCGTCCGGGCCAATGGAGTGCGGCAGGCCCTGGCTGATATGAAACTCCGCGCCGTGGCCGGCCGCGGCCAGCTGCTGGGCGGCCAGCAGCGAGAAACCGACAGGCAGCACATCATCGCGGTCGCCATGGATCAGCATGACAGGCGGCTTGGATACCATGTCCTCTTTCAGGCTCTCACCGCCCGCCAGCGCGCCGGAATAGCCGAGTATGCCGCCAATGGCCGAAGGCTGGCGCAGGCCCAGATGGAGGGCCAGCATGGTCCCCTGACTGAAACCTACAAGGGCCAGATCGGCGTGGGTGAGGTTATGGCGGCGAAGCTCGGACGCGATGAACTGGTCGGCAACCGGGCCTGCCATGCGTACGCCTGACGCCATGGCTGCCGGATCAAGCCTGGAGATGGGAAACCATTGATAGCCACCCGGGGCGCCCGGCACCGGCTCCGGCGCATCGGGCGCCACCCACGCGGTATCAGGAAAGTCAGGCGCCCAGTGCTGGGCAAGCCCTGCCAGATCGGCCCCGTTGGAGCCATAGCCGTGAAACAGGATGACAAGCTTTTTCGTCTGTCCTGAACGCGCAGGGATACGCGGACCATCAAGCAGGATCATCGGGGCCAGTCTCCAAGCATCTGGGTATGGGAAGGCTGGCGATCATGCGCAGCCTGCCTTCGCTGACAACCCCCTCGCGGAAATTGCGCGCATTTGCTTATGGTGCGCCCATGACCGGCCTAATCACCCGATTTGCGCCCTCCCCCACAGGCGGCCTGCATCTGGGCCACGCCTATGCGGCGCTTTGCGCCTATGGCGCCGCGAAAGCCGCGGGCGGGCGCTTCCTGCTGCGTATCGAGGATATAGACACCGCTCGCTGCAAGCGGGAGTTCGAGGCGGCAATTTTTGAAGATCTTGAATGGCTGGGCCTTGAGTGGGAAAGCCCCGTCCGCCGCCAGAGCGAGCATCTGGACGATTATACCCGTGCCCTTGAGCGCCTGATCGGGGACCGCCTCGTCTATCGCTGCTTCCGGACCCGCAAGGAGGTGATGGCCGAGATTGCCAGCGCGCCGCACCTTGCACCGCAAGGCCCTGAAGGCCCGGCCTTCACCGGCAGGCCACTGCCGCCCTCGCGGGAGAAACGCCTGCTCGAGGACGGACGGCCCTATGCCTGGCGCCTGTCCATGAAGGCCTGCGCGGAAAAGCTGGGGGACGGGTTCAACACGCTGAGCTGGCACGAGGAAAGCCTTGATCCGCCGCATACGCAGCGCAGCGTGCCTGCCAGACCCGAGCTGTTCGGTGATGTGGTGATTGCCCGCAAGGATGCAGGTACCAGCTATCATCTGGCCGCCGTCCACGACGATGCGCTGCAAGGCATCACCCATGTAATACGCGGGATGGATCTGCGCCCCGCCGCCGGTCTCCATCGGCTCTTGCAAACACTTCTGGGCTATCACGAAACCGTCTACCGCCATCATGGGCTGCTGACCGGGCCGGACGGAAAGCGCTACGCCAAGCGCGACCAGTCCATGACGCTTCGGCATCTGCGCGAAACCGGATATCAGGCCGGCGATATCCGCGCGCTCATCGATACCCATCTGGAACGCGGCGATGTTATTAAGGGACCGGGGGCTAATGACTGAACCAGCAGATGGCACAGCCTCGACAACCGGCACGGACCTGCCCGCAGCCAGCATGCTGGCTGGCACGCTTGCGGTCCTCGCTGGCGCGTGCGTCATCGGGTTCGCGGCCATTCTGGTCAAGGCGTCCGACCTTGGTCCGCAGGCCACAGCATTCTGGCGCCTGACGCTGGCCCTGCCCGCCCTGGCGCTCTGGCTGGCGCTCCACCGGCACGGCAAGGACACGCCGCCGGGGCGCCCCGACATGCGGCTGATGGCACTGGCAGGCATATTCTTCGCGCTGGACCTCGCCTTCTGGCATGTGGGCATCAAGATCACGACGGCGGCCAATGCGACCCTGCTGGCCAATCTGACGCCTATACTCGTGGCACTGTTTTCGTGGCTGATATTCCGCGAGACGGTGACGCGCAGCTTCATACTGGTCTGCGCGGTCATGCTCAGCGGCGCCGCGCTGCTGGCAGGCGGCAATCTGACAATCGACCCGGACCGGCTGACCGGCGACGTCTTCAGCATCCTGACGGCGTTCTGGTACGCTGCTTACCTTCTGACCGTGCGCAAGGCGCGCGATGGTGCCAGCGCACCGCGTGTCATCTTCCTGTCGACCCTGATCGCAGCGCCGATCTCGCTCGCGCTTGCGCTGGCGTTCGGCGAAACCTTGCTGCCAGAGGGCTGGGAGGGATGGATACCGCTGATTCTGCTGGGCGTGGTGGTCCATGCCGGGGGGCAGGGTGCCATCATCTTCGGACTTGGACGTATTCCCGCGCCGCTGGCAGCCCTGCTTTTGCTGGTCCAGCCCATCGTGGCTGCGGCAGCGGGGTGGATGCTGTTCGATGAAGCGCTAAGCGCGATCCAGCTTCTCGGCGCGGCCATTATTCTTGCGGGGCTTTACGTCGCCCAGCGAAAATCACCTGCCCCGCCGCCTAGTGTGCCGCGAGACCCTGAATGACGAGCTCCAGACGGCTTCGCATCAGGGCAGAGGCCGCCGAACGGTCAAGCTGTTCGCCGCGGGCACGCCGGACAATCCCTGTATAACAATCCTCGATCAGACGCGCTGCATCGACAGGGGCCAGATCGCGGCGCAGCTCGCCCTTTTCAATACCCTTGGCCAGCAGGCGCTCAACGGCGCCCCAGGCCTGCGACATCTGCGCTGCCGCTTCGGTATAGCTGTCTCCTGTCCACAGCCAGGTGTGCGCGATAGCAGCGGCAAACAGCTCTTCGTGGCGCAGCTGGGCTTCCATTATGACCTGCACAAGCGCGCTCAGCCGGTCGAGCAGATTGCCCGACAGGGCCGCCTCCAGCCGGTCCACCGAATCGCGGATGGCCTCATACTCCTCACCGAGTATCAGGATGAGCAGCGCGCTCTTGGTGGGAGCAACATTCAACACCGTGCCGGCGGAGACGCCCGCCGCGTCCGCGATCGTCTTGATCGTAGCGCGCTCATAGCCCTCATCAAGGAAAACCCGGCGAGCCGCCTGGATCACCTGATGATGGGTTTCCTGCTTACGGGCATCGCGGCGGGTTAACCGCCGTCGGGAATCGTCACGCATAGCGCCAGCCTGAAACTGCCTGTTGCAAATAAACAAAAGCGCCAGTTCACCGGGCCGGTTCACTGAGCGCGTGGTAAGTTTCTTTAGATGAGCAGCTTTATGCTGCGACTGCAAGCAATTCGCACGCGGGCCGTGCAATCGGGCCGCGCGCAATTGCCTCACTGGCAAGTTGCAGCACGCGATTGAGGATTGCCGATTTGCGCTCTATCTATGCGGGATGAGCGGATTTCTCGACATACTCCTCTATGTTCTGATGGGCGTGGTTTTCGTCATCCTGTGCGCGGGCATCTACTCGCTTGTGCGCGGCGGTGATTTTGGCCGGTCCTGGTCAAACAAGCTGATGCGCGCGCGCGTCCTGTTCCAGTTTCTCGCGGTGCTGGTCATCGTCGCAGGCTTCTGGGCGAAGGGTGCGTTTGGCGGTTAGTCCGGTTCTGCCATCACGGTATTGAGCGCGGCGCCGACAGGCCCGGCCACAGTATCCAGCCGTCCGTCATTGACACCCGCCGCCGCGGCCACTCCGCGCGAAGCGTCGATCCGCATGGTCACCAGCCACATCGTGTTTGAGCCGGAATGGCTGAGCGTGCCGTCCTCGCGCACGCCCCACCCCATCGCGTAATTGCCCTCCGGCCGATGCAGGCGCTCAAAGCTCTCCACTGACAGATAACCCGTCTCCTCGCCCGCTGCGCCGCGCCGGTGAATGTCGAGAAAACGCAGCAGGTCCGCCATCGTCATATGGGCGCGCCCTGCGGGATTCAGGGCTGGCGGGTTATCGGCGCTGGCACCCGGCTCAATAGCCGAAAACCCGAACAGTCCCGGGCGATGACCGCGCGGCTGGTCGGCCGCATCGCGAATGCCGGGAGGCCCCCAGCCCGCACTGCCCATGCGAAGCGGGCCGAACACCTCGCGCTCCATAAGCGTTTCATAGGTTTCACCCGTCAGCTGTTCGAGCATCAGCGCAGCAATGACGTATCCGGCATTCGAATAGAGAAACTCTCCCGCTGGCCCGCCGGTGGAGCCGAGTACCGCGCGCGCGTAAATCAGGCGGTCTGCCGCCGCATCGCGGCTGGAATCGGTTCCGCCGAGCCGGATCGCCGTAATCGGACCGGCATTGGCGGCCAGGCCGGAGCGGTGCATCAGCAGGGCTGCAAAGTCAGCTCCGGCCAGATCGTCATGAATATCGAGATCGAGACTGCCGAGCACTTCGCCAACCGTCATCTCCCAGCGTACCACGCCCTGTTCGACGAGGCGGGCCACAAGCGTGGCCGTCATCGCCTTGGTGTTGGAGCCCATATGCCAGAGATCGTCCGCCTCCACCGGCGCGTCCCGCCGGTGAATGCGCGTCCCGGCAACACCGATATGACCGCCGTCATCATCGAGAAGCGCCACCACGGCGCCCGGTGCACCGGAATCGTCCAGCAGAGCCTCTGCGGCCTCGTCAACGCCTGGCCAGGCCAGTGCCAGTGCAAGGGCTGCGGCAATGAGAGTAAGCATGGTGAAGCCTTTCGCGTAACGCTACGCCGTTGTGAGTTGAAATCCTCATGCCACGCGGGCCAGTCTGGGTCAGCTTAAAAAATGTAAAGGAAACTTGTCCATGGTCCGCCTGACAAAAATTTACACCCGCACCGGCGACAAGGGCACGACCCGGCTCGGCGATATGAGCGAGGCGGCAAAGCACGATCCGCGCGTGGAGGCCTATGGCACGGTCGATGAGGCCAATGCATCGATAGGGCTGGCCATAGCGGCGCTGGAGGACGGCGCGCTGAAAGACACGCTATTGCGCATACAGAACGAGCTGTTCGATCTCGGCGCCGATCTGTGCGTGCCGGACAGGGGGCAAAAGCTCGAATGGGAGCCCTTGCGCGTTACGCCGCAACAGGCCACCCGGCTTGAAACGGACATTGATACGTTCAACGCGAAGCTCTCACCGCTGGAGAGCTTCATCCTGCCGGGTGGCTCGGAAGCCGCAGCCCGCCTGCATCTCGCCCGCACCATAGCCCGACGCGCGGAACGCAGGGCCGTGGAGCTGAAAGACCTAGGCGAGCCGGTCAGCGAGGCCGTTATCATCTATCTCAATCGCCTGTCGGACTTCCTGTTCGTGGCCGCGCGCATCGCCAATGATGAAGGCCGCGCCGACGTGCTCTGGATACCCGGCAAGACGCGGTAGCCGCGCTATTTCCATCACGGCAACGCGGTATTTCATTCCCCGCACTGGAAATTGCCCCTGCCTGCTCCCTATGTCTGGTCCTGCGGCGTGTGGCCGCACGCCAAGGTTCAACAACCGGAGACAGGCCTGATGAAAACCGTATTTGCTGCTGCCTCGCTGGCGGCCTTCCTCACCGCGCCGATGATGGGCGCTACCGCCTTTGCCGAGCCGGTCGCCTACGAGTTTGACCGCACCCACACCGCCATCCGCGCGACCTGGGACCATCTGGGCATGTCGCGCCAGTCCATCTACTTCACCGACTATGAAGGCGTGCTGTTGCTCGACCTGGAAGAGCCGGAAAACTCCACCGTGGACGTGACGTTCAACCTCTCCGATGGTTTCTGGGTCGGTGCCAATCAGGGCGATTTCGAAGCCCATCTGGAGCATAGCGATCTGTTCAACACCGCCGAGTATCCGACCGCCCGCTTTGTCGGCACGAGCTTTGAAACAGAAGATGGCCAGACCGGCGTCATGACCGGCGACCTGACCCTGCTGGGTGAAACCCGTCCTGTATCGCTGAACGTCACGCTGAACTTTTCCGGTCCGCACCCGATGAACGAGCGGCAGACAGCCGGTTTCTCAGCGTCCGGGACGATTGTCCGCTCCGAATGGGGCCTGGGCTATGCAGCCCCGTTCGTGTCTGACGAGATCGAATTGTCGATCGAGACCGAGCTCAGCGTCGCCGACGAATAGACCACCGCTTACCGATCTGCCGACCGTCTCAGCGAGTCGGAAATTCAGGACCTGACGGGTTCATGCAAACCCCGGAAGCGCATATGGCGCGCTTCCGGGGTTTCGTTTTTGCCCCTGCCCCGGCAGGCGTCCCCTGCCACTCCCCACGACAGTTTTTGCACCTGCGTTGACACGACGCGTGGGCGAAGGCAGTTTCCGCGCCTATTTTGCCCTGCACCATGGGCGGCAAGGATCAGCGTGGCGCTGTCTTTTCCGTTCATATCAATCGCAACCAGAGACAACCGGAGCGGCCGATGAAAATCCTCGTCCCCGTCAAGCGGGTGGTCGACTATAACGTGAAGGTCCGGGTGAAACCCGACCAGAGCGGCGTCGACCTCGCCAACGTCAAAATGTCCATGAACCCATTTTGCGAGATTGCCGTCGAAGAGGCGATCCGCATGAAGGAAAAGGGGCTGGCTGAAGAGATCGTTGTGGTCTCCATCGGCCCGGCTGGCGCGCAGGAAACCATCCGCACGGCGCTTGCCATGGGCGCCGACCGGGGCATCCACGTGACCACGGACGCCACAGTCGAGCCGCTGGCAGTCGCGAAAATCCTGGCCAAAATCGCCGGTGAGGAAAGCCCGCAACTCATCATTCTCGGCAAGCAGGCCATTGATGATGATGCCAATGCGACCGGCCAGATGCTGGCCGCGCTGCTCGGCTGGCCGCAAGGCACGTTTGCCTCCAAGGTGGAGAAAGACGGAGACACGCTCAAAGTCACCCGCGAGATCGATGGCGGCCTGCAGACAGTGTCCTTCGGCCTTCCCGCGATCGTGACCACCGATCTGCGCCTCAACGAGCCGCGCTATGCCTCGCTGCCCAACATCATGAAGGCCAAGCGCAAGCCGATCGATGCGAAAACGCCCGAAGACTACGGCGTTGACCTGACCCCGCGCCTGTCGGTGGTGAAGGTCTCCGAGCCGCCCAAACGCCAGGGCGGTATCAAGGTCGAATCAGTGGCCGACCTTATCTACAAACTCAAGAACGAAGCAGGAGTGCTGTAATCATGGCCACGCTCGTTATTGCTGAACACGACAACAAATCGCTCAACGAAGCCACGCGCGCAGCCGTGACGGCGGCGAAGAAAATCGGCGGCGGGGACATCCACATTCTGGTGGCCGGTCAGGGCGCAAAAAGCGTTGCTGATGAAGCCGCCAAGGTGGACGGCGTTGCCAAGGTGATGCTGGCAGAATCCGACGCGCTGGGCCACAAAATGGCCGAAGCTCTGGAAAGCCTCGTCCTTTCGATTGCTGATGGTTATGGCGCGATCGTCGCCCCGGCCTCGACCGTGGGCAAAAACTTCATGCCCCGTGTTGCTGCCAAGCTTGATGTCATGCTCATCTCCGACATTACATCGGTTGAAAGCGCGGACACGTTCATCCGTCCGATCTATGCCGGCAACGCGCTGATGACGGTGAAGTCGAACGACAAGGTGAAAGTCATCACCGTGCGCCCGACCACGTTTGAAAAGGCCGGCGATGGCGGCTCTGCCAGCGTGGAGACGGTGTCCGCTCCCGACGCGGCCGCCAAATCCGCCTTTGTCTCCGAAGAGCTTTCCAAGTCCGACCGCCCGGAGCTGGGCGCTGCCAAGATCGTCATCTCCGGCGGGCGCGGCATGGGCAATGGCGAGAACTTTGCCATCCTGGAAAAGGTCGCCGACAAGCTGGGCGCCGCCGTTGGCGCCAGCCGCGCTGCGGTCGATGCGGGCTTTGTGCCGAACGACTATCAGGTCGGCCAGACCGGCAAGGTCGTCGCCCCGCAGCTTTACATCGCAGTTGGCATTTCCGGCGCGATCCAGCACCTGGCGGGCATGAAGGATTCCAAGGTGATCGTCGCGATTAACAAGGATGAGGAAGCCCCGATCTTCTCCGTGGCCGATTACGGCCTCGTCGCGGACCTGTTCAAGGCCGTGCCGGAGTTTGAAGAAGAGCTGGCCAAGATCGGCTACTAGGGGCTACTAGGCTCTGCCATTTCCGTAGTGAAGAAGCCCCGGAGCGCGCTCCGGGGCTTTTTTTGCGCCTACTCCGCCGCCTCAAACGCCCGCTCTACCGGCCATGCCTCATCGGCAGCGCGCCAGGCGATAGAGGCTATTTTCCACGTGCCTTCATCGTTCAAAATGGTGAGGCTATTTACGCCCACAGCAATTGTTTCGCCGGTGTCGGCCCGGATCGCCTCATAGGCCGACAATATGGTGGCCATGCCGCCATAAAGATAAGTCTCGCGCCGGGTTTCGGTTTCGGTAAAGCCGATCTCGGCAAGGCGGGAGCCATTGCGTTCGATATAATCATCAAGCGTGAGGATCACGACACGCTCGGTTCCATCGGGCGCAGTGACCACCACGCTCATCTGCGCGCCGGGCAGGAAGAGCGAGCGGAAGTGCTCCCAGTCCCGCGCCTCGCCAACCGGACCCGAAATCGCCTCATAAAGCGCTTCAAGTGCCTCTCCAGGCGTTTCCTGTGCATGGGATGTGGCCGTCAGTGCCGCAAGACCTGCCAGCGCGGCTGTGATAATGCGCATATCGCTTTCCCCCAAGAACATCCTGGCCATCAGAAAAGCAGGCTGCGGGCTGATCTGACAACTTACCGATTGGCAAGGCGGCACGGCGCGCGGCCAGACTGTTCAAATTACAGTGCTCTTTGCAGCTTCCTTTGCCTTTTGAGCGTTATCGGCTCCATACTGGATATCCAGAACATCAAAGGAGTGCGCTCATGGCGATCAGCCGCAAGGACGAAGCCCGCTTTCTCGACAAGGACGAAACCGCGCTGGTGGAAAAATCCCACCATCCCGACATCAGCAGTCTTGATGACAAGGAATTGTCCAGCACCATCAAGCTGATCCGTGAGCGCCGCGACCGGGCGCGCGAAATCGGTCAGCGCCAGCGCCGGGAAATGCGCGGCAAAGCCAAGCCGCAGGGCGCAAAAGCGGCTGGTGACAATGCCGGCACGAAGCAGAAAATGGCGGTTCTCGCGCAGGCGCTGAAACGCCTCAATTCCGAGCAGACCCGCCGCGAACAGCTTTCGGCGCGCAACTCGACCGCGTCGGGCATGAAGCGCGCCATGGAGCTGAAATCTGCCGCAGCTGCGCCCAAGCGCCCGTCCAGCAAGACCGCGGACAAAGGCATGAAGGCGAAGCCGAACAAGAAGAACGAGCAGATCACCGATCCGCGCGAGGTTGGCCGGGTAAGCCAGCAGATCAAGAAGGCTCAGGCCAAGAAGGACAAGTAGGGGCGCTATCCCTCCATCATTGCTGCTTCTCTTTCGTCGTTCCCGCGCAGGCGGGAACCCGGAGCCACATTCAACGCCTTTGCCCTGTGATCTCTGGATCCCCGCCTGCGCGGGGATGACGATATGAGGGCCCTAATACCGCTCCAGCGCCGCCTCAATGAGGGCTACGGCGTCCTCGCTCGCCCAGGCCGCTTCGCCTGTCAGACGGCCAATCTCGCCGCCATGACGGTCATAGAGAATGGTGGTGGGCAAGCCGCGTGAGCCTGCTGCCATGGCAAGGCGAAGCGCGGGATCGTGATAGAGCGCCAGATGCTCCAGAGCGTTTTCCTCATAGAACCGGCGGGCCTCATCCATGGTGCGGTCCATGGAGATCGCCATGACCTCGAAATCATCAGAGCCGAGCCTTGCCTGCAGCGCGTCCAGCTCGGGCATTTCGACCACGCAAGGCGCGCACCAGGTGGCCCAGAAATTGACCAGCACCAGCTTGCCGCGCCGGTCTGCCAGCGTGATTTCCTCGCCCTCGCCTGTAATGATGCGCCCCAGTGGCTGGGGCGGCGGCTCGCTTACCGAGATGAAGCTGCTCATCGCGCCGCGCGCATAGCTGTCCAGCGGGCCGGGCGTGGAACTGACAAGCGCGGTGGAAATCACGTATAGAACCCCGGCAATGCCGAGTATCGCCGCTGCGATAATCGCGCTAGCAAGGCCCCGGGCTTTGAGAAAAGCCGCCATACGTTCAATCATGATTTTCCTTCCAGAAGGTCCGTTTTGCCCATGAGCACGTCTGATACCCCCAGCAACCGGCCCGGATCTGGCACCGATATGTGGGGCGGGCGCTTCTCTGGCGGTCCGTCGGCCATACTGCAAGCCATCAACGCGTCGGTGGATGTCGATCAGCGCCTTGCAGAGCAGGATATTGACGGGAGCCTGGCCCACGCCGCGATGTTGGCCGCATGCGGGATAATTTCAAGTGAGGACGCCCGCGACATCTCCGCCGGGCTGGAAGCCATCCGCGCCGACATGCGCGCTGGAAACTTCACATGGTCGGCGGCGCTCGAAGACGTGCATATGAATATTGAAGCCGCACTGAAGGAGCGTATCGGCGCGCCTGCGGGCCGGCTGCACACTGCACGCTCGCGCAACGATCAGGTGGCGACCGATTTCCGTCTCTGGCTGCGCGAGACCTGCGCGCGCATGGAGGAAGGGCTTCGCGCCTATCAGCGCGCACTGGTGGCACAGGCGGCGGCCCATGCTGACTGGGTGGCGCCGGGCTTTACCCATCTGCAGACCGCCCAGCCGGTCAGCCTTGGTCATCACCTGCTGTGCTGGGTGGAAGCAGCCGAGCGCGATATCGGCCGGTTTGCCGATGCCCGCGCGCGTCTCAATGAAAGCCCGCTTGGCGCAGCGGCGCTGGCTGGCACGGCCTTCCCCATCGACCGGGATATGACGGCAAAGACGCTGGGATTTGACCGGCCCATGGCCAATTCGCTTGATGCCGTGTCCTCGCGCGATTTCGCACTGGAAGCCTTGAGCGCGGCCACGATTGCTGCGGTCAATCTCTCCCGTTTTGCCGAGGAGATTGTGCTGTGGACCTCGCGCCGTTTCGGCTTTGCAAAGCTCACCGACGCCTTCTCAACAGGCTCGTCCATCATGCCGCAAAAACGCAATCCCGATGCGGCCGAGCTGGTACGCGCCAAGCCGGGGCGGATTTCCGGCGCGCTGCAGGGCCTCATCATCGTGTGCAAGGGCCTGCCGCTCGCCTATTCCAAGGATTTGCAGGAAGACAAGGCGCTGGTTTTCACCGCCTTTGATGATCTGGAACTGGCCATCGCGGCGATGACCGGCATGGCCGCAGACCTGTCTTTCAACCGCGAGGCAATGGAAGAGGCGGCAGGCGAGGCCTATTCGGATGCGACCGATCTGGCCGACTATGTGGTGCGCGAGCTGGGCCTGCCCTTCCGCGATGCCCACCACATTGCAGGCAGTGTGGTGAAAGAAGCCGAGGCGCGCGGTGTTTCACTGTCCGAACTGCCGCTTGAGGTCTTCCAGGCCATCGAGCCGCGCGTTGACGAGGCGGTTTTCAACGTGCTCACTGCCCGGGCATCGATGGAAAGCCGGACCAGCTATGGCGGCACCGCGCCGGTACGCGTACGCGAACAATGCGCGCTTTGGGCCGAGCGGCTGGCACAGGAGTGAGCAGATGAAAACCAGATTTCTGACTTTAGCAGTCTGCGTGGCCGCAACAGGCCTTGCCGCCTGCGGCAATCGCGGCGCCCTGGAGCGCCCCGGTCCGCTTTGGGGCGATCCGCGGGACGTGCCGGTACAGGACGGCGCGCCCGGCGAGGATGACAGCGTGCTGGACGAGGAGCGTCCCGAACAGCGCCTGCCCCCTATGCCCGGCGACGATCCGTTCGACGACGAATAGGCGCCACCGCTCGCTGACATGCATTGTGGTGCATGTAGCAGATGCACGCTGCAGACGGGCGCGTTAGGCTCGCCAGCGCGATGACACCCTTGCCCGTCCACCTTGCCCGCCTCGCCTTGCTGTGGGAGCGCGCCGCGCCGGTACTGGCCTGGCCACTGGCCATGCTGGCTGTCTACGCGACGCTGTCGCTGGTGGGGCTGATCGAGCGCATGGGTGATCCCTGGCGCGCTGTTCTAGCGGTGGGATTGCTTGCGCTGGGGGCGGCCTTCGCGACACCGGCGGTACGTGCCTGGCGCTGGCCATCCCGGAACGAGGCCCAGCGGCGCGTGGAGGCCGATAGCGGCCTTAAAGGGCGCCCGTTTGAAGCACTGGAAGACGAGCCTGCCACTGGCGAGAGCGTGCTCTGGCTGGCGCACAGGGGGCGGATGCGCGAGGCCCTGCGTCAGGTGAAAGCGCGCCGCCCGCGCGCTGCCTGGGCAAGCCTCGACACCCATGGCGCGCGGATCAGCGCGGTGATCGTGCTGGCGACGGCCTTTGTCTACGCCGGTGACATGGCCACCGTGCGCCTGTCTGACGCATTTTCGCCGCTGCCGCTGGCTGGCGGGGGTGAGCGCGCCGTGGCCGAGTTCTGGGTTGAGCCGCCAGACTATACCGGCAGGCCGGTCGTGTTTCTGCGCGAACGGCGCGAAGCGCGGGTCCCGCAAGGCTCGGTACTGGCTGCCCGCATTACCGGCCTTGCCCGCCAGCCGCGCGTATCCGGCGGCGAGGCGGTGATCGAGGAGATAGGCGCCGGCGTTCACCAGCTGCGCATGACACTGAATGCAGATAGCGCTGTCATCGTGCGCAGTGGCGCCTTCACCGAACGCCTTGACCTTCGGGTGATCGAGGACACACCACCGCGTCTGGCACTGGTGTCCGAACCGGAAAGCGACGGGCAGGGCCGTCTGATGCTGGAGTTCACAGCGACGGACGATTACGGCATCGAACACTACCGGCTGCAGTTTGCGCGTGATCCGGGAGACGGAGCCAATCCGCCTGACGATAGCTGGGACGCCATCGATATTTCGCCAGGTGCGGTCGTGCCAGCACGCGGGGAGAACCGCTATCGCGCGACGGTGGAAACCGCGCGCCATGTCCTTGCCGGTGAACGGGTATTGGTGCGGATGGAGGGCATTGACGGGGCTGGCCAGTCAGGTCTGACCGGGCCGATAGGTTTGCGTCTGCCCCAGCGCCTCTTCCTCGATGCCATGGCCCGCGCAGTGGCCTATGAGCGCCGCCTTTTTCTAGAAGGATCAGGCGAGTACGCACCCCACCCCGGACCACTGGCACGGCATGAGGAGGACGGGTTCTGGCCGTGGCTGGATGACGAGCCGGAACTGCGTCTGGAACGGGCTCCACAGGGCGTTCAGCGCCTTGCCCGCGCCCTCGACGCGCTGGGTGATGCGCCCTCGGCCCACTTCGCGGACCGTATCGTTTTTCTAGGCTTGAGAACGGCCATGCATCAGGTGCGCCGGGCCCGCGAGATCGGCGATCTCGATCATATGGAGGAGGATCTCTGGCAGATCGCCCTGCGCGCGGAGCTGGGTACGCTGGCAGACGCCGAAGCGGCTCTCAGAGCCGCTGAACGCGCGCTTTCCGATGCGCTGGCACGCGGGGCTGACGAGATGGAGCTGGCCGCGCTGTTTGAGCAGTTTGAGGAAGCCACTCGCAATTATATCGCCGCGCTGATGCGCGAAGCGATGCAGTCAGACCAGCTCGCCAGCGGTGGCGGGCAGGGCATGAATCTGAACGCGGACATGCTGCAGAAATTGCTCGATGCGCTGCGTGAAGCGACCGAGCTGGGCGATACCGAAGGCGCACGCCGGGCGCTGGCACAGCTGACCGAGCTTCTGCGCAACATGCAGATCATGGCGGGCGGGGGCGGGCAGGGTCAGAGCGAAAGCGCGCTGGGACGCGCCTTGCGTGAAGCGCTTGAAGAGCTGGGCGAGGTCATTGGCGAACAGCGCGGCCTGACAGACGAAACCTACGAACAGTCCCGCTCTGGTGATCTGGCTGAAGGGCGCGAGGGCGAGGAAGGCCGCGCGCTCGCCGAGCGGCAGGACGGATTGCGCGGGCGTCTGGCCGAGCTGCTGGAAAACATGCCTGACGGGATGAGCGAAGAGGGCGAGCGCGCGTTTGACGAAGCCGCCCGCCAGATGGACGAGGCCAGCCGCGCCCTGCAGCGCGGCGACGGGCAAGGCGCGCTGGACGCGCAGGACGAAGCTTTGAGCGCCTTGCGCGAAGGCGCTGCCGAAACAGCCGAGAGATTGCAGGCTGAGAACGAGGCGAACGGGCGCGGGCAGGGTGATCGCGATCCGCTGGGCCGCGACACCGACGGCGGCGGCGTTGGCGGAGACACCGAAGTGCCATCCGAGATGGAGCGCCAGCGCGCGCGCGATATTCTGGAAGAGCTGCGGCGCCGGGCCGGTGACGGGTCACTCACGCCGGAAGAACGCGCCTATATCGAGCGCCTGCTGGACAGGTTCTAGCGTCTGCCCTTCACCCTTCCGGCGCGAAGAGCACTTCAAGTTCCGCCGCACCCGCTGGCGGGTCGCTGAGCACCGAGCGGAAGCTCTCCTCGCCGCGCGCGGGCAGGCTGAGCGAATCGAGCATCACCACCCACTCGACAAGCACGCTGCCGTCCTCGCCGGTAATCACGGCGCGCAGTGGCAGCGTCGCACGGTCACGGCCCGTTATGTTGACGACCACGCCCTCGATGATCAGCGCGCCCTCCTCGTCTTCAGACGGGGTGGCACGCAGATCACGCACCTCAAGGCCAAGCGGGTTTACCGGAACGCCTATAGCCGCATAGGCGCTGGCTGTACGCGGGAAGGTGTCAACGATATCGACCCGGAACAGCCAGGCGGCACCCATCAGGAGAACGCCGCATGCCGCAACAACGGCCCAGCCTGCGCCTTCCACCGTCTGGCGGCTGCGCTGGCGGCGGGTTTCGGCGCGCTTGCGTACCACTTCATGGGGTTTGACCGCTTCCATGCCACCGACGGGCCTCGGCGCAGCATCGGAAGCGACCGCTTCCTTGCGCAGGGTCGGCCGGGCGGGCTCTTCGAGCGTGAGCGCTTCGTCGTCGGCTTTCCATCCATGGCCACAGGCAGCACAGCGCACCCGCCCCTTGCGCAGGGCAATGGCCTCGGGATCAACCCGGTAACGGGTCTCGCAGCTAGGGCAGGTAACGATCATGGACGCCGACCTCTCATCTCCTGCATAGTCAGATTCGCCTGCTTTCCGTATGCAGGCGTAACACCTGTTCGCTTCTGTCTTCCGAACCGCGACCCCCGGGACACGCCTTCCCCATGGATCAGCCGACCAATGCCAGCAGTCTGACAGACGAAAGCGGATCCGCCCCGGCGGTCCGCTTTGACAATGTCGGCATGCGCTACGGGCGCGGACCGGAAGTGCTAAGCGACATTTCCTTTGATTTACCGCGTGGAAGTTTCCAGTTTCTGACCGGACCGTCCGGAGCCGGCAAAACATCGCTTCTGCGGCTGATTTACCTGGCTGAACGCCCGTCGCGCGGACTGGTCTCGCTGTTTGGCGAGGATACGACGGCCATGG
The DNA here is from genome assembly GCF_051859565.1 of Glycocaulis sp. Lineage (GTDB taxonomy): Bacteria > Pseudomonadota > Alphaproteobacteria > Caulobacterales > Maricaulaceae > Glycocaulis. Next base: position 438,331 of record NZ_JBHYFK010000001.1, on the reverse strand, counting down.
AGCGGGGCGCCCTGCCCGCCTTCAGGCGCCGTATCGGGGTTGTGTTCCAGGATTTCCGGCTGCTCCAGCATTTGAGCGTTTTCGATAATGTGGCCCTGCCCTTACGCGTTGCCGGTCAGAATGTGCGCCAGTACGGCGAAGACATAGTGGAACTGCTCAACTGGGTGGGGCTGGGTCACAGGGTCGATGCGCTGCCGCCTACCCTGTCAGGCGGTGAGCAGCAGCGCGCGGCCATTGCCAGAGCCGTGGTCAGCCGCCCGGAAATCCTCATTGCGGATGAACCCACCGGCAATGTCGACCCGGATATGGCAAGACGGCTATTGCGCCTGTTTGTCGAGCTGAACCGGCTGGGCACGACGGTACTGATCGCGAGCCACGACATCGCCCTGATCCGCTCGGTCAACGCGCCAGTGCTGGAGCTGGCAGATGGCAAGCTCAACCGGCGGACGAGAAGCGCATGACAAAACCGCGCCGATCCGCTCCGCTACTGCCCGGTGAGGCCGGGCGTGACCTGCCTCTGCTGGCGGTCTGCGCCATACTGGTGTTCCTCGCCTGCCTGTCGGTCATTGGCGCGGCAGGCGCCTGGCGGGCGGCCAGCGGCTGGTCGGACCAGCTGGCCTCTGAAATGACCTTGCAGGTTCTGCCCGGTGAAGAAGATGACGGCGATGAGGCCGCCCGGCAGGCGGGCGCGCTGGCCTCCGGCCTTCCCGGTGTCCTCGGCACCGAAGTGCGTTCGCGCAGCGCGTCCCTGGCGCTCCTGCGGCCCTGGCTGGGTAATACATCACTGCCCGATGACTTTCCGCTGCCGCGGCTTGTCACACTTCAGATTGATCCGGAAAACAGGCCTGCGCCGGGAGCGGTAGATGCCCTGTTTGCCGATGCCCCTTACCGGGTGATCGTGGACGACAACCGGCTATGGGCCGGTGCGATTGCACGGGCGTCAGCCACCGTGCGCTATTTTGCCATCGCTCTGGTGGCACTGGTGTGCGGGGCGGCAGCCGCCGTCATCGTGTTTGCTGCGCGCGCCGCCCTCTCCATGCGCCGCGACGTGGCAGAGGCCCTGCATCTGGTCGGCGCGCCGGACCGCTTCATCACCGCCCTTTTCCAGAAGCGTTTCTTCATGCTGGGGCTGAAGGCGGGCGCTGCGGGATCTGTGCTGGCCCTGCTGGCGGCGGGAGCCTTGAACCTTGCCGGTGGCAGCGCAGCTTCCCTGTTTTTCCTGCCCAGCCTTGCGCCGGGCTGGGGTGTTGTCATCATCGTGCCGGTGGCGGCTCTGGTATCCGGCCTTATATCGGCTCTCGCAGCCCGCCTGACGGTCACAGCGGGACTTAAAGCGCGCTGGCCGTGAACACGCACGATTGGCAGGCAGGCCCGCCGGGGCCATAGTCTGTCTGCCCGTCACTGCCCTCCGGGCACCAGTAGGAGAGACGCAGGAGATGAAAGCCGCCTTCTCGTTTATCCGCTTTGCCGCATTCGCGCTTGTCATAACGGCGGTAGCCGGCTTTGCCCTGTTTGTCCGGGCGGGCATTTCCCATGTGCAGGAGGAAGCGGTCAGCGGCGACGCGATTGTCGCGCTTACCGGCGGTGAAGGCCGCGTGGCGACTGGCGTTTCGGTGCTCGCGCAGGGCCATGGCGCACGCCTGCTCATTTCCGGCGGCAATCCCGAAGTGACCATGGATGCCATCCGTGCCGCAGCCGGCGCGCCACCCGAACTGTTCGACTGCTGCGTGGATATCGGGATCGAGGCCGCAAATACGGTGGGTAATGCCGAGGAAACCGCGCGCTGGGCGAGCGCGCACGGCTATCAGCGCCTGGTTATCATCACCTCCGACTTTCACATGCCGCGCGCCCTGCTGGAGCTGAAAGCTGCCATGCCCGAGCGCGAGCTGATACCGCATGGTGTTGCCACACCGCCGCCCTGGGCCAGTACGCGTGCCGCGCGCCGCTGGCTGCAGGAATATCTGAAGTTTTCTGCCGTTTATGCACGCGAGACAGTGCGCGCGCCCCTTGGCGGGACGGCATAGCGACACGTAAAACCCGCCCAGCGGCAAACATTCAGGACAGGTCAGCGTGCATATTATCGGTTCAGCAGTTTTCGCCGTCTGGATGTACGGCCTGATGGCGGTGATGGGCCTTTTGTGTTCGCCGCTTCTTCTGGGACCGCGCAGCTGGGCTCAGCGGTGTTTTGCCGTCTATCGCTGGCTGGTCTTTGGCGGGTTGCGGGTCCTGTGCGGCATTCGCTTCGAGGTCCGCGGAGCTGAGCACATTCCGTCCGGGCCCGCTCTGGTGGCCTCCAAACACCAGTCCATGTTCGAGACGCTGGCCTTCTGGCACATACTGCCCGATCCGGCGATCATCCTGAAGAAGGAGCTCAAATACCTGCCCTTCTTTGGCTGGTATGCGATGAAGCTGAAGAATGTGGCCGTGGACCGCTCCGCCGGCGCCAGCGCGCTGAAAGCCATGCTGCGCGCCGCGCGCGAACGCGCCCATGAGGGCCGCCAGGTCGTGATCTTCCCGCAAGGCACACGGGTGGAGCCGGGTGCGCCGGAGACCTACAAGCCGGGCGTTGCCGGGCTTTATGGCGCGATGGACGTGCCTTGCGTGCCGGTGGCGCTCAATTCCGGGCTTTACTGGCCCCCTTCAGGCTTTGTACGCAGGCCGGGCACCATCATCATCGAGTTTCTGCCGCCCATTCCGGCTGGCTTGCCGCGCGCGAGCTTCATGAGCGAGCTGGAAACGCGCATAGAGACCGCCTCCCAGGCCTTGCTGCCTTCGCCACAAGGAAACGTTTCCCCATGATCCGCGATTTCAGCACACCGGCACCGGCGCGCCGGTCGCGCCTCGGCCTGATATTACCCTTTGCGGCTTTTTGGCGTACTTCTGGCCGCCTATGGCGGATACTGGCTGTGGATGTCAGGCGAGATCCGCAAGACCGCTGACAACTGGATTGAGGAGCGTGAAAGCGAAGGCTATGCCATCACCGTTGACCGGCTTTCAGTCAGCGGGTTTCCCTTCCGGTTCACGGTAAGGGTACGCGATCCGGAAATCATCGCGCCGCCGGAAGATGGCGCCTGGCGCATGGCGATGCCCGAACTGTCAGCAAGCGCGCTGCCCTATAACCTCTCTCACTGGATTGTTGCGTTCGCCAGCCCGGCAGAGCTGGATTTTGAAGGCGATGAGGGAACCAGCGCCCTGCTGGCCACCGCAGCGCGCGCACGCGTCAGTCTGGCCTCAAGCCGTGCCGGCACGGTGCGCGCCGGGGCAGAGCTGGAAGAGTTCCGCCTGATCGAACGCGAAGGCGGGGACGTTCTGATCGAGGCGCTCGATCAGCTGGTTCTGTCCAGCGAGGTGGTTGACGAAGACCGGATGCGGATCCGCCTTGAAGTGCGCGGTCTGGAACTTGGTCCCGATCAGCTGGATGAGCGCACGGCAAACGCGTTCGGCCGCCGGATAGAACTGATGCGTACCGATACGACGCTCTCCCACTGGAGTGCGCTGGCTGCCGACGCCAATCTTGCCAGCTGGAGCGAGAGCGGCGGGCGGGCGGAGATCGCCATGGCGGATCTGCACTGGGGCAATGCCCGTCTGGGCGGCGAGGGCGCCATGGGCGTTGATGGCCTGCTGCGTCCTGAAGGGCGGCTATCCGTCATGGTAACCGAACCGGAGAGCCTGGTCGCCGCCCTGGTGGCGGGCGGTGTCGTCAGCTCCAGCGATGGTGAGGCTCTGCGCCTTGCCCTGATGATGGCGCCGCGCCGGGATCAGGGGGTGGCCCTGCCATTTCGCTTCCAGCAAGGCGGCATCTTCCTGGGCCCCGTACGTATCGGCGAGGCCGGTCCCCTGACGGGGCAGCTGCCATCGCCGCCGGAGCTACCTGATGCGGACGATTTGCCGGGGGCTAACCCATAAATTCCGACAGTGCGTCGGCGACGCGGCGGTTATCGTCGTCGAGACCAATGGAAATGCGCAAGGCATCCGGCAAGCCATAGGCTTTCACGTCACGAACGATCAGGCCCTTCGCCGTCAGGAAGCGGTTGGCATCGTCAGCCGTCTTGCCGGGCGTTGACGGGAAATGCACCAGCACGAAATTGCAGACAGAAGGCGTGACCTCAAGGCCCACGCCGCGCAATTGCTGGGTCAGAAAATCCACCCAGCGGGCATTATGCTGCTTTGAGCGTGTGATGAAGCCGGTGTCGGCGATGGCTTCAATGCCCGCCTCAACGGCTGGCACGCTGACATTGAACGGCCCGCGCACGCGGTTGAGAATGCCGATCACCTCTTCACGCGCACAGGCCCATCCCAGGCGCAGGCCCGCCAGTCCATGTATCTTGGAGAAGGTACGTGTGACGATGATGTTGTCGTACTGGTCCACAAGGCCCATGCCAGACTCAAAGGCCGGATCATCGACAAACTCGCCATAGGCTGCGTCGAGCACAAGAAGGCAGTCATCGGCCAGCCCCTCACGCAGCCGGATAATGTCCTCGCGTGGTACCCAGGTGCCCGTGGGGTTGTTCGGGTTGGCCAGGAACACGATGCGCGGCTTGTGTTCGGCTGCTGCCTCCAGCATGGCATCGATGTCAGTGCGGTGCTCACGCTCCGGCGCGCTGACAATGCTGGCGCCGCTCTGCATGGCCACCAGACGATAGACCAGAAAGCCGTACTGGCTTTGCAGGACCACATCATCGGCGCCGAGCCATGCACGGCCGATCAGCTGCAGAATTTCGTCCGAGCCCGCACCGCAAACGATACGCGCAGGATCGATGCCTTCGGCCTTGCCGATAGCCTCACGCAGGCGGGTGACACTGCCATCAGGATAAACATGCAGTTTCTCCGCTGCATCCCTGAAGGCCCGCGCCGCGTTCCCGCTGCAGCCAAGCGGGTTCTCGTTCGAGGACAGCTTCACCGCCCCGGCGGGCGCCGGCAGGCCGGGCTTGTAGGGGGTGATGTCGAGAATGCCCGGACGGGGATCAGGGATCATTGGCACTTGTCCTTCGCGGTAAGGGTGCGGCTAGGTTCGGGCGGGGATAGCGCGGCTCCGGGCGCGGCATCAAGGGCCTTGCGCCGCACCGGGACGGCGGCGGTGGTCGGTCTGATTGCGCCGACATGCTTGACCGCCTCGACCAATATCAGCCCGCCAAAACCGGGCCAGACGCGCTCGCCCGCCGATTCAAACACGCCCGACAGGCGCGGTCCGCAGAACAGGTTCCAGGGAGGAGCATACAGCGCCCGTGCCCAGGCAACCGGCTCAAAAAGCGCGCCCGTCAGAAGCCGGGTGAGCTGGCCGCGCGAAAACGGACGCCCATGACCAAAAGGCGTTGAATCAACACGTGCCCAGGCGCCTGCACGATGCGCCGCGACGATGACGAGGCGCCCTTCCGGCGCCAGCACGCGCCAGAGCTCCCGCAGCAACCGCTGAAGATCATCGGCCTCCTCCAGGGCATGAACAGCCACGATGCGGTCGAACATGGCTTCGGCAAAAGGCAGGCGCGTTTCCTCGCCCAAGGCTGATGCGCACCGCTCGCCATGCCGGTCTGGCCAGGCGACCGCACCTTGCGTTGAGGGCATGAAAGCCACCGCGCGCCGGGCATGTTCTCGGAACGGCTCCAGATACGGGCCGGCAAAACCATAACCGAGCATGTCGAGGCCCTTGACCTGCGGCCATAGCGCCTGCAGGCGCCGGTGGACCATGGTGCGGGCCGCCTCGCCGCGCTGCGAGCGGTAGAATCTGTCGATCTCGATCGCTTCGGTACGCATGGCGCTCCTGGTGCGGTGGCGGGCTCGCCTCTGAAGACGGGGATGATAGGTTGGACAGGGCATTTGTGTAAGCCAGCACACCCGCGCCGTGCAGCAAGGAGGAGCCAGCCCATGCTCGAAATCCGCCAGATCGCCTGTCTGGACGATAATTACGGCTTTCTGATCCGGTGCAGTGAAACCGGGCAGACAGCCAGCATCGACACGCCGGACGGCAAGGCCCTCATTGCGGAGGCCGAGCTGGCCGGCTGGCACATCCATCAGATATGGAACACCCATCACCATTGGGACCATACCGGCGGCAATGCCGATATTGCACAGCAGTTTGGTGCCCGCATCACCGCTCCGGCTGCAGAAGCGGACAAGATCGGTCATGTGGACACGCGCGTGTCACCCGGTGACCGGATCCGGCTCGGTGCGCTGGAGGCCGAAGTGATCGACACTGGCGGGCATACGCTTGGCCACATCGCCTACTGGTTTGAGAGCGAAGGCATTCTGTTCAGCGGTGATGCGCTGTTCGCGCTGGGCTGCGGGCGCCTGTTTGAAGGCACGCCGCAGCAGGCACAGGCAGGCCTCGCCCGGCTACGGGCGCTGCCCGATACGGCTACGGTTTATTGCGCCCATGAATACACGGCTGCCAATGCCCGCTTCGCGCTGAGTATCGACCCGGACAATGCTGCGCTGAAATCCTACAGCGCCGAGGTGGAAGCGGCGCGAAAAGCCGGTAAGCCGACCGTGCCCTTCCCCCTCGGCCGTGAAAAGCAGACCAATCCCTTCCTGCGCTGGGATGATCCGGGCTTGCGCGGCCGGCTGGGCCTTGAAGGCGCCAGCGACGCCGATGTCTATGCGGCGGTGCGCAGCGCAAAGGACCAGTTCTGATGAAGTCGATCAGTGGCGATCTCGGCGCGAACGAGATCATTCGCATGCTCTCCATGCAGAAGCATCCCGAAGGCGGCTGGTATGCCGAAACTTTCCGGGACAAGGACAGCTCCGGCGGGCGGGCGCATTCCACCGCCATCTATTTTCTGCTGGCCGCCGACGAGGTGTCTGCCTGGCACCGTGTGGATGCAAGCGAGGTCTGGCTCTGGCATGCGGGGGCGCCGCTGGTAATGACCATGTCCGCCGATGGTGTGGAGGCCCGCAGCCTGCGCCTGGGTGCTGATCTTCGGTCGGGCGAACGGCCGCAGGCGGTAGTCCCGGCAGGCCATTGGCAGACCGCCGAGAGCCTTGGCGCCTGGACACTTGTCAGCTGCGTGGTGGCGCCGGGCTTTGAATTTTCCGGCTTTGAACTGGCGCCTGCGCACTGGCGGCCCGGACTACACAATGCGCGTTAGTGGCTGCTTGACGCCTAGCGGCGGTCAAGTGCGCGCCTGATGAATTCCGAGGAGGGGCGGCCGGCATAGCCTCGCCCCGCCGCGATGGTTATTTCCAGCGTGCCCCCGGAATATACGGCGTCGGGATGCGGTCCGGTCTGCACCCGGACAGACTGCAGGTCCCGCAAGGCACGGCGATTGGCCCGGTCAATGCCGAGCTGGACCAGACGCAGTGTATCAGCCAGATAGGCGTTGTCGGATGGGCCGAGCGAGGGAACCTCTACGGTGACCTGGTTGCGGTTTATGCGCGTGACAGAATCAGCGAGGTCGCGCGCGGTCCGCTGCAACTCTGCCGCACCTACCGGCGGTGCCACCAGCGTGTGCGCCGGACCGATCAGCTCGACAATGACACCGTCAGGGGCGTCAGGCGGGAAGAAGGTCGCGCCGCCCAGATTGGACAGGCGCAAAATCGCCCGGTCCGTGTCGGTGAGCATAACTTCGCCCCCGCCGGAAGCGCGGTTGGAGTAGACGGCGTGAACCTCCGCCGTGCCTTCCTGCCAGAGCAGGGCAGGCACCGAAGAACGGTCGAGTACCAGCCGTCCACGACGGTCGGCCCGCTCGTACCAGACTGCGGATGCTTCAACCGGCTGTTCCCGGCCCGTCAGGCGCGAGAACGGATTTTGCTGGCCAAGCCCGTCGCTTGCCAATGCCACCCAAGCCCCGGCGGCAGCAAGCATAAGGGCGATGATTCCCCTGCTCATGGCCGACAATCTCTCTGCAAAAAGGGGCAGTTTCGCGGCGAAACTGCCCCCTTACCAATTCCGTGCCGCGTTTTTCCGCTTCGCGTACGCTTCAAACCATGTACTGGCCGCCATTGGCCGTCAGTGTGGCACCCGTTATGAAACCGGCTTCATCAGACGCCAGGAACGCCACGCAGCGCGCTATTTCCTCCGGCTCGCCCAGCCGTCCGACAGGAATGGTCTCGATAATCTGCTCACGCACCTTTTCGGGCACGGCCATCACCATGTCGGTGGCGATATAGCCCGGACATATGGCGTTGACCGTAATCCCCTTGCGCGCGCCTTCCTGGGCCAGGGCCTTGGTAAAACCGATATCGCCTGCCTTGGCGGCAGAGTAATTGGCCTGCGCAAACTGGCCTTTCTGCCCGTTGATCGACGAGATGGTGATAATGCGGCCAAAGCCGCGCTCACGCATTCCGTTCCAGACGGGGTGGGTCATGTTGAAGACACCGGAGAGATTGGTCTCGATCACCTCGCGCCATTGCTGCGGGGTCATCTTGTGAAACGGCGCGTCGCGCGTAATCCCGGCATTGTTGACGAGAATGTCCACCGGACCATGGGCCAGCTCGACCCGGCCTATACCCGCCACGCAAGCCTCGTAATCGGCAACCGACCATTTGTAGGCCGCGATCCCGGTTTCCTTGCTGAACGCCTCCGCTGCGGCATCATTGCCCGCATAATTGGCCGCGACCGTGTACCCGGCCTCCTTAAGCGCGAAGCAGATCGCCTTGCCGATACCGCGCGTTCCGCCGGTCACCAGAGCGGTGCGTGTCATGAAATTCCTCCCTCTGGCCCTCTTGATCGGAGCCGTTTATTGTGCGCAGCAAAAGCGCAGCATGCTTGCAGCATGAAGCATACCGCGCAATGGTCTTTCTTAACGCGAATCCGCCTGTTGTCGAGGGCGATCGCGACAGAATCTGACACCGCACGAGAAAACGATGCGGCGCAACAAACCCAGGGGGAGACATAGCGTGAGTGCACATTCCAAATCCGGCAAGATCACTATCAAGAAATACGCAAACCGCCGCCTCTATGACACGTCGGCGAGCCGGTACGTGACCCTCGACCATTTGCGCGACCTCGTAAAAGAGAACGCGGAATTCGAGGTCGTCGATGCAAAGACCGGCGAAGACCTGACACGCGGCGTTCTCGCCCAGATCATTTTCGAGGAGGAAGCCAAAGGCGCCAACCTGCTGCCGGTTGAATTCCTGCGCCAGCTGATCGGGTTTTACGGCGACTCCATGCAGGCCTTTGTCCCTGGCTATCTGAAAATGTCGATGGAAGGCCTGATGCGCCAGCAGGACGAGCTGCGCGAGAAAATGGCGGGCGCCATGAGCTCGCCAGCAGGATCGATGGCGCTTCTGGAAGAGCAGACGCGGCGCAACATGGCCATGTTCGAGCAGGCCATGAAAGTATTCAGCCCGTTCAACGCTGCAGGCCAGCAGGAAGGCAGTGCGCCCGTTCCCGCGGCCAAGAACAAGAGTGACGATGTCAAAGCCCTGCGCGACGAGCTGGAGGCGATGCGCGCCAAGCTGGACAAGCTGGCAGGCGGGTAGGGGCTGAACCGCTGCCCGCATCCGTTTCAGCGTTAGTGTTTCATTAAGGAACACCGGGCGGCTAGCTATCGGGCCGCGATGCGCCAGAACGGCTCGCTGGATACGGTTAATCGGCCTTTTACAAAGGTTTACGGAGGGTAAAGGCTGGCCCCGTTCTTGCGCAGGCACTGCGTATGAGCGAGCCCGTTGCACCCATATCTGGCGCCTTCCCGCCCCCGGCGGTCATTGTCCGCAATGATAGTGGAGCCGCTCAGGCGCGCACGGATACTGCAGCGGCTGTTGCAGGCCCCTCTGTGTCGCCAGCGCGGATGGTATCGGGTCAGGCCGTGGCACTTGCGGGTATTGGCTGGGTGCCGGTGCTGCACAGCGCTCGGCGCCGCGGATTGCGCGCGGACGAAACCGAACGCCGCCGCTACCGGGCGAGCTATGCCGGCGCTGCAGCTACACCTGCCCCGCAAGCCCCGCGCATGGAGCGCCGGGCATGAACCGGACCGAGCCATTATTGCTGCGCGCGGCTGACGCGCTTCTGGCTGTCAGCGTCTTCTTTCTCGTTCTTTGAACGGCAGCAAAAAGGCCGCTCCCGGTACAGGAGCGGCCCGCTTGACTTGACGTCTCAGCCCCTGGCTCAGGCGTCGCCACCAACTGCAAGGTCGCGGCGCGCCGCAACAATGGTGACGATGAAGCCGGCCACCGTATCCAGCAGGGCCATAAGCACCAGCAGGAAGAAGACCGAGGTGGCGAACTGGCCGACCAGAAGGAACAGTACAAGTCCCGTCACAAAGACCAGCATGGACATGCCATGATTGATGATGGACGCCGTGCCTGTGTCCGACGACTTCACCATTTCTACAAACAGGAAAAACAGGGCCAGCATCAAGATCAGGTCGCCCGGCGTCAGCCCCCAGGTCGCGCCAGACATCATGCCTATCTCGAACAGCGGATCAGCGAGCCGCGCTGCCACCGTATCCGCCCCGCCGATAAAGGCGATGATGGCATAGATCACCATCGGGATAATCAGCTTTGGAAATATGCTAAACATGGAAAGCCCCCTCCTCACCGGGCCGCCCCGTCTACGGCGGCGCGCCGCTTCTACGCCCATGAATACACCGCTACCTGCGCCAGTTGCCATGGCGATACTCCTCACCTTTGGCTTTCCGGGACTTCAGGATTCCTCCCATCCACCCGTCTGCCTGGAGCGGCTATTGAGCCACATCACCCCCATTATGTCACTGATCGAGGCGAAAAGACGTCCAATATTCGTGTATTTCGATGTTCCTGCCGTGCGCGGCCTGTGGCTTACGGGATGAAATTCCACCATATAACCCTCGCGCTTCATCAGCGCCGGCAGGAAGCGATGCTGGTGATCGAAATAAGGTAAAGCCAGATACGCGTCGCGCCGCATCGCCTTGATGCCGCAGCCCGTATCCCTGGCTTCATCATTGAGAAGCCGCTTGCGTATCCCGTTGCCCAGGCGCGACGCGAACTTCTTCCAGGCGCTGTCCTGCCGCCCCACGCGCTCGCCGCCCACCATGCCAAGCGTGCCGGGAGCACCATCGCGGGTAAGTTGCGCTATGAGAGCAGGCAGGTCCGCAGGCGGGTTCTGTCCGTCTCCATCGAGCGTGCAGACAACCGGCGCGCGAGCCATCATGAAGCCGGTGCGGACCGCACGTGACTGGCCTGCATTATTGCGGTGGCTGACGATGCGCAATTGCGCCACCTCCGCCTTGACGGCTTGCAGCTCGGCCAGCGTGCCGTCCTTGCTGGCATCGTTTACCGCGACAATCTCGAACGCCTGCCCGGCAAGCGCCGCTGCGATCTCGCGCACGAGCGCTCCGGCATTGCCTTCCTCATTATGCATGGGGACCACGACAGAGACGGCGGGGGCGGGCGATGACATCAGATTACACCTTCATTCGGCCGCGAGCCTTGCGGCAATATCGAACCCGATACATACCCAATAGCCGGGCCCGTGCCACCGTGAATATGCAATGGGCCCTACTGTGCAAAGCCATTATGGGGCCGAGATGACACGCCTTGTCCGCACTGTGATGCAGCAGCGCCAAAGCTGGCTGATCGTTGTGGCCGTGACGCTTGCCGCATCGATGGCCGGCATTTTCTCCCTGCCTGTCCTCGACAGGGACGAGGCCCGCTTTGCCCAGGCGACGGCGCAAATGCTCGAAACCGGCGATTGGGTGCGCATCAGCTTTCTGGATGAAGACCGCAACAAGAAGCCGGTTGGCATTCACTGGGTGCAACTGGCCAGCGTCTCGATTGGCGAGCTTGTCAGCGGTGCGCTGGAGAACCGCCAGATCTGGGCCTGGCGGCTGGCCTCCACGCTGGGTGCGGTGCTGGCGGCCCTCGGCACCATGACACTGGCCAACAGGCTGCTGGGTCATCCGGCGGGGCTGTATGCGGGCGTGCTGCTCGGTGCCAGCGTGCTGCTGGGCGTGGAGAGCGGCATCGCAAAGACCGACGCCATGCTGGCAGGCATCACCATCTGGGGGCTGTATGCGGTGGTGTGCCTCTTCCAGGCCAAAGAGCCCCGCGAAGCCAGGCTATGGGCGGTCGGGGTGTGGGTGCTGGTAGCGCTGGGCGCGCTCATCAAAGGGCCGGTGACGCCCATGGCGGCGGGACTCGCGGTAGCAGGCCTCGCCTTCTGGAGCAGGCGATTTTACTGGTTGCGCCCGCTGGCTTTCTGGCCGGGACCGGTGCTGGCCGCGCTCATTCTCCTGCCCTGGCTGATCTCGGTGCAGATCGCGACCGATGGTGACTTCCTGCGCGAGGCGCTGGGCGATGATCTGGGACCGAAGCTGGTATCCGGTCATGAAAGCCACGGCGCTCCGCCCGGCTATCATCTTCTGTTATTGACGTTCCTGCTCTTTCCCGCGGTACTTTTCCTCCCGGCGGGCCTCCGAGCGGGCGTGGCGGCCCTGCGCTCGAAGAGCGCCAATGCGGGGACGGCCAGAATACTTCTGGTGATCAGCGTGCCGGTCTGGGTCGTGTTCGAGCTCCTGCCGACGAAGCTGCCGCACTACGTGCTGCCTGCCTACCCTGCCCTTGCCATCTTCGCTGCATGGGGCGTTCTTGCGTGGCAGGAAACACCGGCGCTCTGGCGGTGGCTCGGGGCGGGACTGATCATCGCGGCCAGCCTGCTCCTTGGCGCAATTCTCTTCCTTCTCAGCCATCAGTATGACGGACCCGTTGTCCTGGCGTCGGTATTGGCGGTGATGGTCATCGCAGCAGCAATCGGCGCCATCGTGCTGGCTGCGGGCTCACGAACAGGCCCGGCTGTGCTGTGCGCAGTGCTGGCCGGGCTGGTCTGGCAGACGGCCGGGCGCGGGATCATCGCGCCGCAGACAAATCTCTTTCCCTCGCGCGAGGCCGCCGCCCTTGTTCACGCGCAGGACTGGCTCAGCCCGCAGACAGTGATCCGCTCCAGCTATACCGAGCCGAGCCTTGCCTTTGCCCTGCGCAGCGATACCGATCTGATGGATTTTCCGGTGCTGGCCGCCCTGTCGGGCGATTTTTCTGCCGAACAGCTCCTGATCATCGACCTGTCGCGCCTCCCGCAGGAAGACGAGCCGGCGTCCGTTGCCGCCAGCTTCCTTGATGCGCTGCGCTCGCAAGCTTGCGGTGTGCGCGAGATTGAGGGCTTTAACTATTCACGCGGACGCGCCACATCCCTGCTGATCGCCCGCACAGGCGATTGCACGCCATTTCAGGAGCCAGGCCAGCCATGAGCCGAACCATTGAGATCGTTGAGGTCGGCCCGCGCGACGGCCTGCAAAATGACAAGACGCTGCTGACCACGCCGGTAAAGCTGGAGTTCATCGACCGGCTGATCGAGGCTGGCGTGAAGCGCATGGAAGCAGCCAGCTTCGTCAATCCGAAGCTTGTCCCTGCCATGGCCGATTCTGCTGAAATCATGGACGCCGTGCCCCGTGACAAGGGCGTTTCCTATATCGGCCTGGCCCTGAATGAGCGCGGCATGCGCCGGGCCATCGAGGCGCGCTGCGACGAGATCAACTATGTGCTGGTGGCATCTGAAGGCTTTGGCAAGGCCAATCAGAACGCCACGCCGGAGGAAACCGCGGACCTTCTCGACCGGATCGCGGTACTGGCACTTGATGCGCGCATCCCGCTCTCGGCCACGGTCTCGGTGGCCTTTGGTGATCCGTTCGACGGCGAGGTCGATCCGGGCATTCTGGGTATGCTGGCGGCGCGGGCTGCAGCCGCTGGGGCAGCCGAATTTGCGCTGGGCGACACGATCGGCGTGGCCACCCCCTGGGACGTGGAGCGCGCGATACGGATTGTGCGCGACGCTGCGCCGTCTCTGAAGCTGCGCCTGCACTTCCACAACACACGCAACACCGCGCTGGCCAATATCCATGCAGCGGTACAGAACGGTGTCACCATTATCGATGCGTCCGCGGGCGGAATTGGCGGATGCCCGTTCGCCCCGCGCGCCACCGGCAACGTCGCCACTGAAGACGTCGTCTACATGCTGGAGCGGGCAGGGTTTGACACCGGCATTGATCTGGACCGGATGATTTCGGTTGCGCACTGGCTGGAAGAAACCGCCCTCAAACACCCGATACAGTCAGCACTGGCCAAGGCAGGCCGATTTCCTGCAAAAGCCGGCCCGGCCTAGTCGCCTGCATTCCTTCGCCGTTGCGCCAGACGCAGGCGGGCGCGAACACGGTTACGGGCCTGCGAAGCGCGCACATTCACGCGGATCAGAAGAGCGCGGCCGAGAAGCGCCATTGTCATGAGCGGGCCGGCCACCACCAGCGCCAGCTGGCCGGCAGGACCGGAATAGGTGCGGAAAAACAGGTTCAGACCCTTTGCCTTGTACCACTCGACAAGGAGGATATTGGCCGAGCTTGTCGAGCCGACATGAACAAAGGCTGCACGGGGTTCAAAGACGATTCTGCCGCCCATCCGCCGGGCCCGTTCGCAGATATCGATATCCTCCACATGAAGGAAATAGCGTTCATCAAAGCCGTTCAGGGCGCGATAGGTCTCGCGGCTCATCAGCATGGCTGCGCCGGATACGGACGGAGCCTCCACCGGGCCGGAGGGTAGAGGCTCGTTTTCACGGTGAAAGTCGCGAATACCGGGCAGGATACGGGCAAGGCCGGTAAAGCTGAGCATGGCCGACATCAAGGTTAGGCCACCCCGGCGGCCGCCGCGTTGCTCGGTGCCATCCGTGTTCAGAATGCGGGCGCCGACAATGGATACCGGCGGCAGGGTCCGCGCTGTGGAGACCATGATACGGGCAGCGCCGCGTGCGATCAGCGTATCGGGGTTGAGCAGCAATATGTAGTCACCCGACGCCGACCGCGCGCCGATATTGCACCCGCGGCCAAAGCCGAGATTTGCGCCGGTATGGATGACATTCAAACGCGGCTCCGCCGCCGCCATGGTATCCAGACGGACGGTGACATTGGTCGGATTATCATGATTGACGAGCACGAGCTCGTGAATATCCGGATCGCTGAGGACCGAGCGGATCGAGTCAAACAGGACCGGCCCGGTCCGGTAACTGACCATTACCGCGCTTATGCGCCCCCCCGAACTCATCACTACCCCTCGCGCGCCGCGTTTACGGCTGATCTACTCAATTGCCGGCCCATCCGTTCCCCGGAAGGCCCAGATTTTCCACCAGGGTGAGCCGGTCCGCGTTAACGGCGCCGGATCATACCCGTGCGTCCCTCCCGGCCTGCACCGGCCGATACGGCCCAGCGCCAGCCACGACCCCCGCCACAGGCCCTGCGCCATGATGGCGTCCATGGCGTAGAGCGAACAGCTGGGCTCATGCCGGCACCGCACACCGAAGGCGTAAAATACCGGCGACAGGGTCCACCTGTAGGCCGTGATCGCCGCGATTCCAATCCACTTCTGGGGCGTTTGCGCGTTTTTTTTCTGACAACACATGACAGATATCGTTCATCTTTCGCGCGCAGCGGCCTGGTCGAAGGCTTCCAACGCCGCCTCAAACGCCAGCCGGATGGAGCCATGCCGAGCGGGATATTGCGCAGCCGGTTCCAGCACACGCAGGGCCTGAAAAGGGCTATTGTCCGGCACCGGAGTGCCCTTCAACAGGGCGTTGATCGTATCGAGCCCCTCGGCCAGCAAATGCCGGTCTGCGCCGATGATGACGCTGCCCAGAATGCTAGCTGAGCTTTGCCCCAGTGCGCAGGCGGAGACATCCCAGCCGATCTCGCTGACCAGGCCATCATCGGCGAGGTTCATGTCCAGCGTCAGCTCCGATCCGCACAGGCGCGAGACCTTGCGCACGCTCGCCTGCGGTGCTTCCAGCCGTTTCAGGTGCGGGATGGAGGCCGCCAGCGCGATGACATCCCGCGAATAGGGGTCGGGCGTCGTCACGGCGGCGCTCAAGCCTCCTCTATCGCCTTCATCCGCCAGACAGGGCCTTCAGGCGTGTCGTCCACCAGCACGCCCAGGGCATCGATCTGCGTGCGTAGCGCGTCAGCCCTGGCGAAGTCCTTTGCCAGCCGCGCGGCGTGACGCTCTTCCAGCAAGGCATCAATACGGGAGCGCGTATCGCTGTCGATCCCGTCCACGCCAAACCAGCTGTCGGGCTCCTCCTGCAGGAAGCCCAGCACGCGGCCGGCTGCCAGCAGCTCGCCCTTGGCCGTGGATTTCTCCTCAGACGATGCGGCCTTGTTGGCACGGGCGAGGATTTCAAACACAGCCGCAAAGGCTTTGGGCGTGTTGATGTCGTCGCTCAGCGCCTCAAGCACGGATGCCGGCACAGGCACGTCCGCCGCCTCGACATCGCATAAGCGGCGCAGCACGCCATAGAGCCGGTCCAGCGCCTTGCGGCTTTGCTCGATCAGCTTGTCATTCCAGTCCAGCGGGGCGCGGTAATGGCCGGTCAGCAGGCCGTAGCGGATCACCTCACCGCGAATGCCGCGCGCGATCAGCTCGCTCGGGCGGATCACATTGCCGAGCGATTTGGACATCTTCTCGGTGTCCATCGAGACAAAGCCGTTATGCACCCAGTAGCGCGCCAGCGGGGCGTCGTGATGCAGGCATTTGGCTTGCGCCACCTCATTCTCATGATGGGGGAAGACCAGATCCATGCCCCCGCCATGGATGTCGATGGATGGCCCCAGCGCCGCTCCGATCATCGCCACGCACTCGGTATGCCAGCCTGGACGCCCCGGCCCAAACGGGCTCTCCCACACCGGCTCGCCCTCTTTCGAGGGTTTCCAGAGCACGAAATCGGCCGGGTTCTTCTTGTAGGGCGCCACTTCAACGCGCGCGCCGGCGATCATGTCGTCCTGGCTGCGCCGCGAGAGAGCGCCATAGCCGTCGCACTTCTCCACCGCAAACAGCACATGGCCCTCCGCCGTATAGGCGTGACCGGCCTTTATCAGCGCATCAATGGTCTCGATGATCTCGGCCATATGTCCGGTCGCGGTCGGCTCGAAGGTGGGCCGCATAATGCCGAGCGCATCGCTGTCGGCGTGGTAGATTTTGGTGAAACGGTCGGTGATCACCGAAATATCAACACCTTCGCTGGCCGCAGCCGCATTTATCTTGTCATCGACATCAGTAAAATTGCGCGCATAGGCCACATGATCGGCGCCATAGGCCTCGCGCAGCAGGCGGAACAAAACATCAAACACCACGGCCGGGCGGAAATTGCCGATATGGGCGGGACCATACACTGTGGGGCCGCACACATACATCGTCACCCGCTCAGGATTGGCGGGAACGAAGCGGCGGCGGCTCCGGCTGGCGGTGTCGTAAAGGAATATGTCGCTCATAGGCGGCTATGTAGCGTAACCGCACGCTTTACGCAGCCCCAAAGCCGCGTCTGGCACACACCGGCCTCACATGCTTGTGACAGCGCAGCAGGCACGATAGAAAGAAAAGACGTCATGGCGCAGTGGAAACGGCGAAATGACGCCATATATGCATGGCAGCCCATGGAGAAGGATGGTCTTTTCCACCGGACTGCAAGCCCCGGCGCTGGAGCATGTGACAAGGGCCTTCCAAAAGCCCGCCCCGCCGCTGGATCCGGAAACCGGCACTATACCGGCCGCGCCGCAATGGCACTGGCCGGGACCCGACAACGAAAGGATCCGCCCTTCATGGACGCGATTGTGAAAAAAACCGACCTCGGCTCTGCCGCCGAAATACTTGAGCCTGTTCAACGCCCCAGCCGCGAAGAGGCCGAAGAGGCCGTGCGCACCCTGCTGCGCTGGGCCGGTGACGACCCCCGCCGCGAAGGCCTGATCGAAACGCCAAAGCGCGTGGTCAAGGCTTATGAAGAATGGTTCCGCGGCTATCATGAAGACCCCGCCAAGATTCTCGGCAAGCGCTTTGAGGATGTGCAGGGCTATGACGACATGGTCATGCTCACCCATATCGATGTGGAGAGCCATTGCGAGCACCATATGGCCCCGATCCTGGGCACGGCGTGCGTCGCCTATCTGCCGGACCGTGCGGTCGTCGGCATCTCCAAGATCGCCAAGGTCGTGGAAGCCTTCTCCAAGCGTCTGCAGACGCAAGAGACGATGACCGCCCAGATCGCCGATGCCATCAATGACGCCATGGCGCCGCGCGGTGTGGCCATCTTCGTGGACGCCAAGCACCAGTGCATGACGACGCGTGGTGTGCATCACCCCCACGTCTCCACCATCACCACGACGTTTACCGGCGAGTTCAAGGCCAATCCGGAACTGCGCGAGCGCTTCATGCGCCTGTGCGAGCAATCGAAGAGATAGGGCAGACAGCCTGAACTTGAAAAACCCCGGACGTTCCCGTCCGGGGTTTTTTTTATGCCTAGTCGATGATCTCCAGATGCATGTTACGCACCAGAAGTTCGCGGCCCACATGGGGCCCGGAGAGCATCACCACGCGCGTTTCGTCCATCATGGTCTGGTAGATGCGCTCATCGCTCTGGCCGCCTGCGATACGCGGGCTCCATTCGATGATGGTGGCGCGCGCACCCGGCGGCATGGACAGATGGCCCTCCTCACCCGGCACACGGGCAAGGATCATCGGAAAGCCTTCAGAAGCCACCAGCCGCGCCAGTGTACGTTCGGGCAGGCGCACGCGCGCCGACGGATCACCCGCCGGGATGATCCCCTCCGCGCGCAGCCGGGCAAGGGAGGCATCAAAACGCGCAATCAGCCTGGCGCCTTCCTCGCTCATCGGCGCGATGACGTGCAGGCTGGCCGTGTCTGATACGCCTTCCACCGGACGGATCAGTTCCAGCTCATCGGGAAACTCGCTCGCCAGCGTGGCCTCGGCCACGCTCTGCGTCATCGGCAGGGCGTCAATCTCGCCATCAAGAAGCGCGCGAAGGGCGCCAGCCTCGCTTGCAAACACACGGGCATCCCCGGCATAGGCGTCCAGCACCGCGCCGTAGCGATAGCCAGCCACCCGGCCAAAGCGCGCACCTTCAAGCCCGGCAGCCCCCAACGTGCCGAAGCGCCGGTTGTGAAAAATGAGATTGGTGACCTCGAACAGCGGCGCGGAAAACATCACCTCCGCCTCGCGTTCCGGCGTGAGGAAATAGGGAAAGGCCATTGGCGCGCGCTGGCGCAGCACCTTGTCATAGCTGTAGGCAAAGTCGAAGCGGTGCCAGTCCGGCCTCTCCCCCATATCGTCGAGCACGGTGCGCACCAGATTGACCACGCTGCCCTGCACCGGCGCACCGGCCTCCACATAAGGCGGCCAGACATCGGTATGGACCGCCAGCGGCTGTGCGCTTTGCGCGCTCGCCGGCCCGCAAAGGCAGATCAGAGCGGCCAGCAGCAGGGCAGGAAGGCTATTTGGCTTTTCTGGCAACAAGATACACCCCCAAGAGGACGAGCACGACAAATCCGCCACCAAACAGGGTCGTGTCGGTATTGAGATCAGCAAACACGGACAGGACCTGCGAGACGCCGCTATCAGTATATTGCAGGGCCGGACGTGCATTGATCTCGCGGCTGAATGCCAAAAGCCCGACCAGAACATCCAGCACCGCAAAAAGCCCGATCCCGACCAGGATCATGTCGGTAAACAGGCTCGACCGGTCGGCGCGCCGCGCCGCGATCTCGCTTAATCTGTTGGAGCTCATCTCCACCAGAAGCGCGCCATTGGCCGCCAGCGTGTCATAGGACCAGCCGCTGAGAATCTCCTGCAGCCGCGCCTCCTTGGCACGGCTCAGAACCGAACGCAGGGCATTATACTCCACCTGCAGCATCTGCATGCGCGAGCGGCTGGCTGTCAGCCTTGCTTCTGCGGTGCGGGTGCGGCCGCGTGTCCGCGCGCCTGCGATAATGGCCTGGGTTTCCGCATTCAGCCATTCCTGGGCCGACCAGAAATACTGGGCGATACGCATGGTGGCGGTAAATTCGCGTGTCCTCGCTGCATCCACATCGACGATCACGTAATTGACCCAGCTCATCGACATATCGAGCGTGCCTGCATTGATGGCATCTGCATCAAACGGGCGGATAGTGGCGGCCAGCCAGTCCGTTACGAGCGCCTGCACGGCAGGCTCCGCCCGCTCCTGCGGCGTCACAAGCAGGGTGCGCGATATGCGCGTGATATCGAAATCAACCTCGCGCTCCGGCGCAGCGCCCCGGCCCGTGTCCAGCGCATAGTCGGGAAGGGCCTGGCGCGCCCTGTCCAGCGCCGCCCTGAACGCGTCAAAATGCGCGCACAGCCGCGCCTCCGTCTCGTCCTGTGACCAGCGCTCCAGCTCGCTGGCCGTCCCGGCCGGTACATCGTCCAGCGTAACTTCTGCAATGGCGAGCGCACCGGGATAGACATGGATACGGATGGTGTCGTCCGGATGCCAGACAAACAGCCGCAGGTCCCAGACATCCTCGCTCAGGACCGCATAGGCCCGCCTGGCATTCTCCGGCAGGTTCAGCACCGTGAACGCGTCACCGGGCAGACCCGCGCGCAAGGCCGCCGTAATCGATCCGAAGGAATCCAGCGATGGAGTTACGCCCGGAGCCAGCCGAAGATCCGTCTTCAGCGGCGCATAGGTGATGATACGCATCGAACAGTCACTCCCCCGGCACGCCTGTCATACTAGGCAGACCGGTCAGACCTGCAACCGCGCCGAGCCGATACCGTCCACGGCACGGCGGCACTGTGCAGGCCGCAATCCCGGATTATGTGAAATAGTGGCGTGGAGACGCTTAAACTGGCTTTCTGGGAAACAATTCCATGCACAACAAAACTTCTTACGCTGACGCCATAAATAACTGGTTCATCAACATATAAAGCATGTGACGCACATTACATTGTCGTAACATTTGTGAGTTCATTTCGATGCTTTGCTTAATTCCAGCATCTCGACTGACATTCGCCCGGAACGATGTTATTACTCGAAACGTTCCCGTTCTCACAGCGCGATCAGGCGCTTAATTTTTCGCAACCGGGAAAAGGACTTCTCCATGAAAAAATCATTCCTGACCGCCGTGCTGGCGTCCACCATGCTCGCCGCTGGCGTCTCCGTGCCGGCCGCTTTTGCCCAGCAAGGCGCCGCGCCGATGCAGCAGCCCGCCCCGGCTGACTCCGCCAGCGTGACCGATGAGCAGATTGGCTCCTACATCACTGCAGTCCAGAGGGTGAATATGATTATCCAGACCTATCAGCCCCAGCTGGACGCGGCGGAGAACGAGGAAGCTGCGATGGCTGTCCAGCAGGAAGCCCAGGTTGAGCTGCACGCAGCAGTCGAGCAGAGCGGGCTTAGCGTAGAGGAGTATGCGGCTATCGCGGCGGGCTCGCAGAGCGATCCCGAACTGGCCGCGCGCATCAATGCGCAGGCCGAAGCCGCGATGGGTCAGCCTTAATAGACAGGCCTCATTGAGACGACCGGCGGGCGGCCTTCAGGGCCGCCCGTCTTCGTTTCAGCCCAGCCGTTCCACCTGCTGCACCGGCCGGCCATTGGCCGGGCGGACACGCCAGACACTATCAGGGCGGATCGAGAACTCGCGATCCTTGATGGTGGACAGGATCATCTGCTCGGCAATCAGCTCATCGCGCGTCAGGGTCAGGCGGGTATAGCCCTTGTCCCAGGCATTATTGCGCAGGATTTCCGCGTTGCGGTCCTCAGCCATCGTGCCGAAATCGACGCCCGGCGCATTCACCGTTTCAAAGGGCGAGGGGCTGGTCACGGAAGTGACGCCAAACTCGGTGCCGACCCGGTTTCCTTGCGCGTCATGGAGATCATTGACCCAGGTGTTATGGGTGTCCCCGGTCAGCACGACGATGTCGGCGCCGGCATCACGCACCGTCTGATAGAGGCGCTCCCGGTCCGCCGGAAATCCGTCCCAGCTGTCCAGATTGAGCGGCACGCCGTGCGCGGTGCGCTGGGCGAAATGCCAGTTAAACCCGCCCTGCAGGCGCATATAGGTACGCAGCCAGAACGGTGTCTGGGTGAGGTAGTTGGGCGCTTCGAGGCGCCCCATCAGCACCTGATTGGCGATGATACGCCACGGCTTGCCCGCCTGCACGGACGCGGCGAGTGCCCCGCCGATCATGGCGCGCTGTTCGTCATCAATCAGGCGGCGTTCCGGATCACCGATCACCTCGTCGCGCCAGCGCTGCACGGCTTCCCTGTTTTCAGGGTCTTCCGGATCGGATTCCACGGGGATCGGGAAGGTGTCGAGGGTCAGTTCCTCCGAGCGTGCCGTCAGGCGGGTTTCCACAAAGATCAGCGTTGCGAGATCACCGATTTCCACCGCGCCATAGCGCGCTTTGAGCGGTTCGGCCTCGCGCACCGGCAGCCAGTCATGCCAGGCGCGCAGCGCATTGTCCCGGCGTGTGGCCCAATCACCTTCCGTCTCGGGATCATGGTTCTCTGCGCCATGGCGCCAGGCATCGTTGGCCGTTTCGTGATCGTCCCAGATCAGGATCCATGGCGCGCTGGCCTTGAGTGCCTGCAGGTCAGGGTCGGAGCAGTAGAGTGCATGACGGCGGGCATAGTCTTCCTCGGTGAGGATTTCATGCATGGGGTCAGGCATGCGCGACAGGCGCTCCGCGTCGGCAGTCCCGTACCCGCCATAACCGTACTCGTAGATGTAATCGCCCAGATGCACCACGAGATCGAAATCGCCCTGATCAGCAGCATCGCGGTAGGCATTGAAGAAGCCGAACGGATAGTTCGAGCAGGAAAAGGCCGCGATACGGAAACGGTCGACACCGGCCTCGGGAAGCGTACGGGTGCGGCCCACCGGGGACACCTCATCACCGTGACGGAAGCGGTAGAAATACACCCGTCCCGGCTCCAGCCCCTCAATCAGGGCCTTCATGGGCCGTGCGCCATCAATCGCGATCACGCCCTCGCGCGGACTGATCTCGCGCCGTTCCACAATCGTGTTGAAGCTTTCGTTTCTAGCCACCTCCAGCGTGGCGCGGACATCGCCATCAGCCGTGACGGCGGTCCAGACCATAAAGCTGGTCTGATCGGGGTCACCGGACGCCACGCCATGCTTGAACGGACCCTCAGGCGCGGGCAGCGGATCAAAGCGCGGCGCTTCCTGTGAACAGGCGGCAAGGCCCGCCCCCACACCCGCCGCTGCCAGAAGCGCGCCCCTGCGCGTCAGATCGAAACGTTTAACCATGATCCTGCCCTTCCCCTGATTTGTCTGTCAGCGAAGATGCCCGCCGATTGTGACAGGCACAAGAAGAAGGGCCGGACCCTTTGCTCTTTCAAGCAGTGGTCCGGCCCTCTTCGCACCGCCCCCCGGCCGTATGCTACTTAGAAGTTTACGCCCAGACGGACGCCATAGGTGCGCGGCGAACCGGCAATGAAGGTCGGCAGGCCGAACGTCGCCCCGGTATTGCCGGCATCGATGAGATATTGCTCATCGGTGAGGTTATTGCCGAACGCCTCGCCATACCAGCGCATGTCGGCGCTTTCAAAGCGCAGACGGGCGCGCAACAGGCCGTAGGAGTCCTGACGCACACCGGCAAAGCGCTGATTGTCCTCGTCAAAGAAGATGTGGGACTGCCAGCTATAGGCCGGGAGCAGGCTGAGCGTACCCATTTCATTGGAAAACAGCTCGGCGCGCACACCGATGGAGACAGCATGCTCAGGCGCGTAGCGGAAACGGTTACCGCCAAACTCCTGCGGCACCCCGCCCAGCGTGTTGTTGATCTTGGCAAGGTTGTAGGCGTAGGTGGTGTAGACCTCGACCGCGTCGGTGATCGCGTAATTGGCCTGAAGTTCGAGGCCATACTGGGTGGCTTCACCGGCATTCGTCGGTACCAGCGAACCGTCGAACGGATCGAACTGGCTAGACTGGAAGTTCTCGTATTCCGACCGGAAGATGGAGCCGGAAACGGTGCCGCGGTCCAGCGTCAGGAAGGCACCGGCTTCGAGCGAATCCACAATCTCTGCCGGGGCTACGGAGAAGAAGCCCGGAGCGGTCGTATCCAGCGCCAGAACGTCAGGACGGCGCCCGCGCGCGTAGGACACCCAGGTGTTCAGCCGGTCATTGACCTCATAGGCCGCCACCACGCGCCAGGTCACGTCATCAAAACTGGCTGACTGACCAACGACCGCGCCGTTGGGGGTGCCCGGCAGGAGCAGGGCGCGACCGCCCACGATCAGGTTTGGCGCGTTGACGAAACCGCCATAGCCCGACGTGTGCTTGCGTTCATCGGTATAGCGCAGGCCGGCGGTGAAGCTGAGCCGGTCCGTGGCGCGCAGCGTGATCTCGCCGAACAGGTCGAACGCCTCGGTGCGGCCCGAATTGGCGGCTTCTTCCTGGTAAACGCCGAGCGGCACGGGAACGCCGGCAGCCAGCGTGCCGCCAATCGACAGCGGGAACGGGTTGAAGATATTGGTGAAGTCGCTTGCAGGCACACCCAGCAGGAAGCTCAGCGTCGGGAAGAGCGCCGCGGTGGGAACACCCAGCTGCTGGGCAAACTGGGCCTGAACAGCGGGGGTCTGCAGCAGAAGAGCCTGAGCACGCGCCTCATTGACGATGAGCGGGATGCGCTGGGTACCGGATTCGTAGAACCAGGTACCCCCGATCACGGCGGCCACACGGTCACCGGCATCATAGGTCAGGCGGAATTCCTGGCTGGACTGGCGCCCGCGCGCATCCTCGGCAAGGTTGATGAGATCAAGCCCTGCCCCGATCGGGTCGAACACTTCGCGGGAGTCAAACTGGCGGTAGCCGGTGATCGAGCTAAGCGTCCAGGCATCGCTCAGGGCGTATTCTGCGAGTGCCGTCACACCCCACACCGTGCGGTCAAGGCCAAGGCCCTGATTGTCCTCAAAGCCGGGGAAGGTGAACAGGGCCGCAGGCGTGTAGGGGCTGGTATCGCCGCCCGGGGTCGGCAGCACGCCGGACTTGAACGAGGTGCCCGGGCCATTGTCTTCCTGATAATTGCCGATCAGGTCGAAGCTGAACCCGTTATCCAGGCGCGCGGAGAATACACCGCGCACGGCGCTGACATCGCGGCCCTGCAGCGTGCCGCCCAGCAGATTGTCGATATGTCCGTCACGGCTGCGGTGCACACCGGCCAGACGCAGGCCGAGGCCATCACCCAGACCATAATTGACATGACCACCGACCTCGCGCTGGTCATAATTGCCAATTCCGGCAAAAGCCGAAGCGGAGAAATCATCCTCGGCCTTGTTCTGGATCAGGTTGATGCCGCCAATGAGCGCGCCGCGGCCGAACAGGGTCGGCTGCGGGCCTTTGGCGACCTCGATGCGCTCCATGTCAAACAACTCGACATAGGAACCGCGCGAACGGGTGATGGAAATGCCATCCTGGAAGATCGCCACGCGCGATTCCGCATAGGTGTCGCCGCTATCGGTGGTGATGCCGCGCAGCGAATAGCCGGTATTGTTCGGGCTCTGCTCCTGCACCACCAGGCCCGGCGTGAACGCGGCCATGTCTTCCAGATTGCGGATGTCCAAGCGGTCGATCAGCTCGGCATTGAAGGCGGTGACGTTTACCGGCACTTCTGCGAGAGACTGCTCACGGAACTGCGTCGTCACGCGGATCACTTCAACCGGCTGCGCCGTTTCGTTCAGCTCGGCAAAGGCCGGGGCCGATACCGCACCGAGTGCGACGGCAGACATGAGGATTGACTTGCGGATCATGATAATGGCTCCCTCGCCCAAAGCGTGCGGCACACTTGCCGCGTCAGGGAACCGCTGCTACTCCGCCAATGTGACGGGCGCGCTTCATTCGTGTTACAGAACTTTGACGCGCTGCAGCATGATACTGACGCGTTGCACAAAAAGCACGCACGGCGCAGCAAT
Organism: Glycocaulis sp.; assembly: GCF_051859565.1. Lineage (GTDB taxonomy): Bacteria > Pseudomonadota > Alphaproteobacteria > Caulobacterales > Maricaulaceae > Glycocaulis. The sequence goes on along the minus strand of NZ_JBHYFK010000001.1, from coordinate 412,641 downwards.
CTCCCGGGCAGGATGCAAGCAGTGAACCCATCAGACACCCGCCAGATCGAAGCCGGACCGGATGATGCCGGTGAGCGGCTGGACCGCTGGATTGCTGCGCAATGGCCGGAGCTGTCGCGCTCCCGCTGCAAGGCGTTAATCGAGAGCGGCGCCCTGGCCGTGAACGGCGAAGCGCTGACCGATGCTTCGGCAAAGGTACGTGAGGGTCATGTCTACACCCTCACCATGCCCGCGCTGGAACCGGCCGCGCCCAAGCCGGAAAATATTCCGCTCGACATATTGCATGAGGATGACGACCTGATCGTCATCAACAAGCCGGCGGGCCTGACGGTACACCCCGGCGCCGGAGCTTGGACCGGCACGCTGGTGCACGCCCTTCTCTATCACTGCAAGGGTACACTGTCGGGCATTGGCGGGGTTGAACGTCCCGGCATCGTCCATCGCATTGACAAGGACACGTCCGGTGTTCTGGTTGTCGCCAAGAACGATGTTGCGCACCGCTACCTCTCCAAGCAATTCGCGAAACACACGGTCGAGCGCGCCTATCTGGCTTTCACGCGCGGCGCGCCGCGTCCGCGCGAAGGCGAGATAGCAACCCGGATTGCCCGCTCCACACGTGACCGCATGAAAATGGCGGTACTCAAATGGGAGAGCGCAGCCGGCAAGGAAGCCATCACCCATTATCAGGTGCTGGAGACATACGGGCAGGAAGCCAAGGCCCCTATCGGCACGCCGCTCGCCGCGCTGGTGGAATGCCGGCTGGAGACAGGCCGGACGCATCAGATCCGTGTTCACATGGAGCATCTGGGCCATGCCCTGATCGGCGACCGGGTATACGGTCCGCAGCGCACCAGCCAGCTCAAAGGCGTTCCCGACCTGCCCGAGATCAAGGCGTTGGGCCGGCAGGCCCTGCATGCTTCGGTACTGGGCTTTGTCCATCCGTCAACGCGCGAAGAGATAGTGTTCGAGACAGAATTGCCAGCTGACTTGCAAAACCTGCACGCCGCGCTGAAGAGGGTTTGACCCGAAGGCTGTCATGGCCCGGTTTATCCGGGCCATCCATGCCTGAGAATTTCCGGCTGATCCTTCGTTGCAGGCATGGATCACCCGCATGCGCGGGTGATGACAATTCTCTTTATGCCCCTGCCGAGAAACGCCTCGCCCGGCTTGCCACCCCTGACCAGCGCCGCGCCCACAATATGAAGGCGCCTGCGGTTAGGAACATGAGCAAGCCATAGATCGCGGCCGGCACCGCGTAAGAGACGCTGCCCAGCATCGACACCGACACGACGATCGCGAGCGTGGCGTTCTGCAGCCCGCATTCCAGCGTCAGGGCGATACGCTGCTTCATCTTCAGCATGACAAGGCTCGCCACAGAGAACGCGACCAGCATGGCCGCCACGTTGAGGCTGAGCGCGATCAGCCCGGCCTCTGCAAAGCGCGCCACCAGCTCATCGCGGTCGGCTATGAGCGTTGCCAGCACGACCGCGGTAAACACGATGCCCGACAGCAGGCGCGAATGGCGGTCCAGCACATTGGCAACCTTCGGCGCGAACTGGCGGATCGTCATGCCGATGCCAACCGGCACAACCGTCAGCAGGAAGATGACAAGTCCTGTGGTGACAAGGCCCACCGAAGGCGCTTCCGGTCCCATGAAGAGCGCCAGCGCAATCATCAGCACAACCGGCACAGTGAACATGGAGGTGAGGCTGGTGAGCGCCGTCAGCGATATCGACAGGGCGACATCGCCGCGCGCCATGTGGGTAAGCAGGTTGGATGTCGTACCGCCAGGACAGGCCGCCAGAAGGACAATACCCACCTTCAAAACCGGCGGAGCGGGCAGGAATGCCACTATCGCAATCGCCAGCAATGGCAGCGAAATATATTGCAGAACCGCGCCCACCAGCAGGGCCTTGGGCTTTGTGAATATGCGCCGGAAATCACCCGGCGTCAGGCCGACCCCCAGAGCCAGCATGATGAAGGCAAGGGCGAGCGGGAGGAGAATCTGTCCGATAAAGCTGTCCATGACAGGACGTTAGCCGGGGCCGGACAGATTCGTCACGTGCCAATCTCGTCCATGCACCGTAAGCCGGAAGCGCCGCAGCGATATGGTTTACCAGCGGTTCACCCGGAGCTGCGCATAGCTTTATGCAAAGCAGGAGATTCGCACATGAGTATTCGCGTCAAGATCATGGCCGCTGTCGGCGTACTGGGTGTGGTGTCTGTCATTCTGGCTGGCCTCGGCATCCAGAGCATGCAGGCCTATAATACCCGCGTGGCCGCCTATGAGAATGCCGCGACCCGGGCTTATCACGGTGCACATCTCAACCGTCTGGTGACCACGGTGGTGATGGAAGCGCGGGGCATCTATGCCTCGCAGACCACCGAGCAGGCAGCGCCGTTCGGCGAAGGGCTGTTGCGCCGGCTGGACCAGATCGACGAGCTGCTGGCTGAATGGAGCACTCTGGTGCCGGCCTCGGGCGAGGAACGCGCCCTCTTTGAAGCCGTGGTGGCACGTTCGTCCGAATTCCGGTCCTTCCGGGCGGAGACGGTGCGTCTTGGCGGCATTGATCCGGTCCTTGCCAATGAGCAGGGCAACAACATGGAAAACCGCTCCAACCGGCGCGCCTATCAGGAAGAGATCGACGCCGTGGTTGAACGCGACCGCGCACAGCTGAACGCCATCGAAGCCGAACTGGCCAGCTTCTACCGGACGCGTTTCATCATGCTGACCGGCATCGCCATTCTGGGCGTTCTGGGCGGCCTTGGCTTTGCGCTTTACGTTGCCATCTTCCAGGTGAGCCGGCCGCTGACAAAAGTGACGGACGTTCTCGAGCAGGTGGCCGGCGGCGACCTTCAGATCGAGGTGCCGTCCGTGCGTTCGCGCGACGAGATCGGCCAGCTCTGGTCAACGGTCGGGGTGCTGCGCACAGCACTGGCCGATGCAGAAGCAATGAAAGCCGAGCAGGAAAAATCCGAAGCCCGTCAGCGCGAGATGCAGCGCCAGCTGATGATCGAGACCGCCGACAGGTTTGAGGCCGAAGTCGGAAGCCTGCTCAACGACGTGCTCCAGGCCGCCTCGCAGGTCTATTCAGCAGCCGGTATCGTGGATACCAACGCGACCCGCACCACCGAAGAATCCAGCTCGGCAGCCGCTGCATCTGAAGAGACCTCGGCCAATGTGCAATCTGTCGCGAGCGCGTCTGAAGAGCTCTCTGCGTCTATCCAGGAAATTTCCCGGCAGATATCCGAAGCCTCTGCCCTTATTGGCGAAGCCGTCGGGCAAGCGCGCGCGACCGATGCCGATGTGCGCACGCTCGCGGACAATGCCAGCAAGGTGGGCGAGGTGGTTACCCTCATTCAGGGGATCGCCGAGCAGACCAACCTGCTGGCCCTGAACGCCACGATCGAAGCGGCCCGCGCCGGGGAAGCCGGTAAAGGCTTCGCGGTCGTCGCAAACGAGGTGAAGGCGCTGGCGACCCAGACGGCCAAGGCCACAGGCGACATCGAAGCCCAGATGACGGCCATCGAAGCGGCCACTGGCCATGCGGTTGAGCGCATTGCCGATATCGTCAAACGGATCGGCGATCTCAATACGCTGGCTGGCGGTGTTGCCGCCTCTGCTGAACAGCAGGGCGCAGCCACGGGCGATATAGCGCGCGCCATTCAGGAAGCGGCGGCTGGCGCAAGCCAGATCGCCTCGACGATCGAGGCGCTCAACCAGATTTCGGATGGTAATGCGCAAGCCTCGGGCGAACTGCTGCAGGCGTGCAAGACGCTCAATTCCCGCTCCGAGGATCTGAAAAGCCAGATGACCCGCTTTGTGTCCGGCATCAAGGCGGCGTAACCGCCGCCTTGTGCCTGACAGCGCTAGAAAATGACGATATAGGCAATAACGACGCCGATAACGGCAAGCACCACGCCGCCGATAAGCGCATGGCGGTTCATGTGCCCAGGAGCCGGCTCACCCTGTCGTACTTCATCTCTCTTCTTCTCGATCATGGCGCGTCTCCTCTTCGTCCAGCGGATGCGCCAGCGCCAAAGCAAATGCCCCGCGCACCAGCGCTATAGCGAAGGAAAACGCAAAATGCGGCAACGGGTTCCACGGAAAAACCGTTAGCGCGATCAGACCGCGCGTCCCATCACCCAGTCGCAATAGACATTACCGCCCACGTCGAACTGGCGTTCACCCAAGGCCTCGAAGCCGGCCCGGCCATAAAAGGCCAGCGCCCTTTCATTGCCTTTGTAGACGCCCAGCACCACGTTGCTGCGGCCGGTTTCCCGGGCGTGATCGAGAGCCGTACCAATCAGCCTGCGCCCGAGGCCCGTTCCATGGAGGCGCGAGAGCACATAGATCCGCTTGATCTCGATATCCTTCGGTCCAGTGGGTACGGGCAGGTCTGCAGCAGCCAGATGCAGATAGCCGACCGGCGCGCTGCCCGGTGCCATCTCGGCCAGCCAGAGTGCCTGCGAGGCGTCCGCCAGCGCGCGGGCATAGACCTCCGGCGCGTGGCGTTCCTGGCAATGGCGGACGATGCCCTGCCCGTCGACAATACCGGCATAGGATTCCAGAAAACTGGCAGCGCCTACGAGCGCGAGCGCAGCTTCATCGCCGGGCCCGGCCCGCCGGATAGTGACAGATTGCGTGTCCATGGCTCCAGCGATACGGCCAGAATCGCCGCTCTGGCAAGCCAGCCTTTCTGAAACGTCACGGGACAAATCGGGGGTGGTTTTATAAACTTGACCTGAGAGGTGAGGATTTCTTCACTTGCTGCCCCTCGCATCGAGCTTGCTGCCACCCTAAATGGACTTTTGCTGCGTCGCCAAAAAGTGGCTCAGCGAAACGGGGGCGGCAGCCAGTGCGTTGGTCTTGAGACCCGGTACGAACTGCCCGCCAAGGGAGGAATTGAACATGAACGCCATGCGTCTGGCATCACTGTCGCCCGAAGGCGGGCTCTCGCGCTATCTCACCGAGATACGCAAGTTCCCGATGCTCGAAAAGGACGAGGAATTCATGCTCGCCAAGCGCTGGCTGGAGCACGAGGACTCCGAGGCCGCCCACAAGCTCGTCACCTCCCATTTGCGCCTCGTGGCCAAGATCGCCATGGGCTATCGCGGCTATGGCCTGCCGATTGCGGAGGTAATCTCCGAAGGTAATGTTGGCCTGATGCAGGCGGTAAAAAAATTTGATCCCGACAAGGGCTTCCGCCTTGCCACTTATGCGATGTGGTGGATCCGGGCGAGCATTCAGGAATACATTTTGCGCTCCTGGAGCCTGGTAAAAATGGGCACCACCGCCGCGCAGAAGAAGCTGTTTTTCAATCTGCGCCGGATGAAGAGCCAGATGCAGGCGCTCGAAGAGGGTGATCTGCACCCTGATCAGGTGGACACGATCGCCACCAAGCTCGGTGTCACGAATGACGACGTGATCTCGATGAACCGTCGCCTGTCCGGGCCGGACGCATCACTGAATGCGCCCATGCGTGTGGATGGTGAAGCCGAATGGCAGGACTGGCTGTCTGACGACAATGCCGAGGATGCCGAGGAAAGCCTGGCCGAAAGCGACGAGTTCTCTGCCCGCATGACGCTTCTGCAGGAGGCCATGGGCGGGCTCAATGAGCGTGAACGTCACATCATCGAGGAACGCCGCCTCGCCGAAGAGCCCAAGACGCTGGAAGAACTGGCGGAGGTCTACAATGTCAGCCGCGAGCGCATCCGCCAGATCGAGGTGCGCGCGTTTGAAAAGCTGCAGACCGAGATGAAGCGCCTCGCCGAAGAACGCGGACTGGTGGCGGCCTAGTCGGCACCTCGCACGCTGACCGTCGCGCTGGCGGCCGCTGCAAGACGGGCATCGCGCGTCAACAACGGCATGCCCAGAACTTCTGCCAGCGCCACGTAGGACGCGTCATAGGCCAAGACCGTGTGTCTCAGTTCCCATATCCGTGGCAGCAGAAAGTCGTGCGGGTAGCGCCGCAAGGGGAAACCTGCGAGATCGGCAAGGGCATCTGCGCCAACACTGGGGGAGATCTTTCCGCTCAGAGCAAATTTGCGGATGACCTGCGCGGCTTCGATGTCGATGAGATGGGGCGCATGGAGGCTGGTGCCTGACTCGAACATGAGCGCCTCAAGCTGCGACGCGGCAGCAGACCTCAGCAGAACTTCGAGAAGGGCCGACGCATCAACAATCATCCGGCGTGGTCGCGCTCGGCCCTAACTGCAGCGGCAATGTCAGCATCGGCTGCGAGAGGGGGCCTCGCGTGAAGCCGGGCGCGCAGTTCCTCAAGGCTTGGCCGCTCGGCAAGCTGACGCAGCTCAGCAAGCAGATAGTCGGAAAGCGACATGCCAGCGAGTGCCGCGCGCGCCTTAAGCGTGCGGTGCAGGGCGTCGGGCACATTGCGTATCTGGACCATCACCGCCATGCGATAAACATACTTGCATGTGCATCACATGTAAATCGCGTCCAAATGACCATAGACCCGGCGCGCATGTTCCCCATATCGCAGATATCTGCTATCTTACCTTCAAATGGACTGGGCATTTCTCGGTCGGCGGAGGGGCGGTGGCTTGGCTGCTGCCCCTCAGCTTTTAAGGAAATATCTTCAGACACCGTTCCGGAATTTTGGGTCTGATAATGTCGACTGCCCGGTTGGGTTGGCCGGGGGTAAGTACGCTAAGCCCAAGCGGACGCGCAAAGAGATCAGCGAACTGCAGGCCCGATGAATTGGATCGCTTGTCGGCAAAGACTGGCTCCCAGGTGAGTTGGCGAAAATCAGGCCTGCCCTGAGCCCCTTCGGAGCGCCGCCGCAATGCGCCTTGATCTGCCGTTATCTGCCGAAAAATGAGCTCCAGTTTCTGATCTTCTGTGCGGCCCCGGCTCTCAAAAATTGTATGGATATGCCGTTCAGTTTGACCCTGCTCAATCAGACGATCCAGTGCTTTCTCCAAGCAAAACTGAAGTGCGAGTTCATAAGGGCTCCACGGGTTGGTGTAGCGTGCCTTTAGCCTATCTTTATGGATAACCGAGCAAACGATCTCAATTTCGGCCGCGGCGACCAGAGAGTTTATGGCATTAATAAAAGATAGCCGTGCGGCCTGACTGGTGCGCAGGAATGTGAACGCCTTATCGCCGCGGCGAATATCGCGCTCGTGCAGTACAAGCTGGTCATGTCCGACAGCATCAAATTTGAGACGCTGGAGGGCAGGAACAAGCGCGTTGGCATACACATCCTTGCGGACAAGCACGAAGGCCAGAACGAACACCGGAAAATCCGGATCGACGCCATCAAGGACCGGCGAGCCACTTTCGTCTGCGAAGATGATGTAGTCGCTGAACGCCAATTTGCCTCTCCCTCTAACCTACCCAGCCCCCTCCTGCTTGCGCCTGACGATTCCCACCGTCAGGCAGAGCTGGGCGGCAAAATAGGTGATCCAGACAGCCACCCCGCCCCAGTCCAGACCCTCAAAGACGAGCACCTCACGGAACAGGCGCGCGGCAATCAGGCTGTCGGAGATGAGGAAGAGCAGCGCACCGGCCACGATCAGGCGCGGACCGCGCACCAGTCCGGCGGCGATGACCATGGCGAGGATAATGCCCAGATACGCGCTGGCAGGCATTAGAAGCTCGCCCATGCCCGTCCGCAGCCAGACAAACATCGCAACACCAAAGGCCAGCAGCGCCGCCGCCAGCACCAGACCGTCCTTGCGCCAGCCATCTTTGAAGATGAACCCGGCAAAGATGACCAGATAGACGAGGTGGGCCGCACCGAAAAAGCCGATCCCCGCCTCCATCTCCGGCGGGTTCAGGGCGAGCGCGAAATCACCACCTGCAGACAGGACAAGCGCCAGTGTCAGCACAAACGCCTTGCGGAAGGCAGCGTACATCGCGAGCAGGATGATTCCGCTGATCTTGACCAGCGCGATCTGGCCGCCGCCAGCTGTCACCTGGTCGAGCACCAGAAACACCAGGGCAGCGAATACCGCCACGCCCAGATAGGCCGGGCCGACCCACTCAGGAATTAGTGGTCCGGTTTCCTTGTAACGGTTGGCTGATGAAAATTCGTCACCTTGGTCTGACATGCAGATCAACTCCATCGGGTATGTGGCGTGGGCCTTGAGATCAGGCTAGAACAGGTTGGCGTGCGCCAGAAGCCCCCCTTTGAGCGTATCGCCCGTCAACCCGGCCCCGGACGCCCCCAAAGGGAGACACCCCCAATGTCGCCTCGCGCCAGCGCTCGCCCCGCACTGCAGGCTCTCGCCGTGGCCCTGGCCCTGTCCGGAGGGGCAGCAGCAGCGCAGGAAGCACAGCTTCCCGGCATCCTGGCCGAGCTGCTGGAGGCAGCCAATGAGCAGGGGCGCACCGAGTTCACCCGCGCAGTCCAGCTCATCGCGTTGACGCGACCGGCAGACGAGATCCTACGCGCGGCAGAAGAGCTGGGGCGCGGTGATGCTGCGCGCCAGGCGCTCGGTCTGGAGCCTCCGCAGCTTCCGGAAGATGCGGCCATTGCCGCCGTCGCGGAGATTGCCGAGGAAGACCACGCGGCCGGCTATGCCAATGGCATTGTCGGCACGGTGGCCGCCGTGCCTGTGGGCTTTGCGCGTACCTTTGCCTCCGGGCGGCTGGAGCTATGGCAGGGCCGGGCAAGCCTTGGCATACGCTTCGACAGCGGCAATACAGCGCGCGAAGACTATACATTTGGCCTGCAGGTCCGCAGGGAGCTGTCCGGGTGGGGCTTCCAAGGCGATGTCGACTATGCCTATTCAGAAGTGAACGGCACGATCGGGCGGGACAATTTCCGCACCCGGCTGCGCGGCGAGCGCGAGGCCGGTGAGCGTTTTACCTATTTTGCAGCCGCCGATTATGAACGCGACCGGATCGCGAGCTATGACTGGACGGCCTTTGCCGGTGTGGGTGCCGGTTACCGCGTCCTGACCAGCCCCGGCCGGACATGGATATTGCGTGCGGGTCCCGGTGTGCGCATCCTGGCCGAACCAAGCAATGGCACACAAACGGTCGGCGCGCTTGATGTCGGATCGGACCTGGCCTGGCGTCTGACCGAGTCTATCAACTTCACGTCGGAAACCGGCCTGCTGATTGCCGACACCAGCCGATTCGACCAGTTGTTCGGGCTGAACTCAGCTCTCAACGATCTATGGTCGCTGCGCCTGCAATACCGCTACCGCTACGAATTCGAGCCCAATCCGGGATTCGTCCGGGGCGACAGCCGCACCGACATTTCCATCGTGCGGGAATTCTGACGCGCCGCGCTTCTAGCCGTCAGCCTTGATGGCGACCGGCGAGCCGGGCTTTCCGGGGCCCTGCGGACGCACGCCGCCTGCACCGATGCGTCCGGCGGCAAAGTCGTCAAGCAAATGCACCCAGCGGCTTGAGCGCGACGAGATATAGATGAAGGGGCCGTCGGGATTGCGCCGGAAATTGGAGTCCGTTGCGATCACCTGCCACTCACCGCCCTCATAGACCATGAAGGGTGAGCCAGAATCGCCACGGGTGGTGTCACAATCGTGCGAAATGGTGTCATCGGGGTAAGCGGCGAGGATGCGGCAATCCTCATTGCCTGAGAGATTATCGCCGGTATCCCACGAATAACCGGCCTGCCAGATGCGCGCCTCGCGTACTTCACGCTCGCTGCGGTCTGCCACGATGTCGAGAACGCCGACATGGCCAAGCTCGTCGCCGAGCGGCTGATCGAGGCGCAGCAGCGCCCAGTCCGTGCCATCAATGTCATCGGTCTGGCTGAAGCGCTGATTGTCCCATTCCTCGTCGATGAGATGATCGACGACACGTGCCGTGCGCGGCCCGCCCGGAAGCGCGAACCCGGTCGTGAACACGCCGCCCGCATAAAGCTGGCCTTCGCTGTGAATGCAGTGGGCAGCTGTGGCGATGACGTTCGGGGCAACAAGCGTCGCTGTGCAGGTGCCGCCCCGGTCAGCCTGGATAGTGCCAACCACACTCCACGGAAACTGCGCCGTATCCATCAGCACACGGTCATCATTGCCGAAGAAATGGTCATTGATGGTCAGAGGGCGGTGACGCCCGCCGCAATCTGAACGGTCTGTGCGCGCCGGGCAGCGCCCGGTGCCGATACCTGGCTCATCGCAGACGCCATCAAAGGCAAATTCGCAAGAATCGTCGCGGAAGCGCAGATGCGTGACATCACCGCAATCGGTGACGTCCGTTCCTTGCGTGCACGCACCGGTGCCAAAGCCGGGCTCATCGCATTCGCCATCGTTGGCCCAGCGGCAGCTATCGTCTTCCTGGCCCGTTGCGATACGCCAGCAGTCAGAATAATCGGTGCCGGCCGCGCAGGCGCCCGTGCCGATACCTGGCTCGTCACATTCGCCGTCATTGGCGTGGCGGCAGCTGTCATCCCCAGTAAAACCGGCCGGACGGGCATCGCCGGGCCGCTGAGGAGCGGGTTTCTGGAATTGCTGCAGGATGCGCGTGTAATCGCGCGACGTCAGTATGGTGGGGTCAGCCTCGCCGGACAATGATGGCGCCGGGTTTTGCACGCTCGCGCCTGTCCCGCCGTGATGGGCGACAGCCGCCGCCATGGCAATACCTGCTGCAAGCGCAACTGCGCCCAGAAAAGCCCGCATACCTGTTTCCCCTCAACAGCCCGTGCAGCGGCCCGCAGCCTGCACTACCGGCCTGCGATACACATTCCCAAAGCCGGCGTCACCTGACCATGGCGGTCAGCGGCAAGGCAAGCATTGTATGAGGGTATACTGCCTAAAGGTATAGCTGGCCTTCGACAAATAGCCGGGCACGCCCCTCCAGACCCACGCGGCCGGTTCCGGGCGAAGCCCGCCCGGCCTTTACCACCAGATGACCGGGACGCGGGCCGATCTGGCGGGCATTGAGGAGATCCTTGCCCAGACGCTCCGCCCAGAACGGAGCGAGCGCGCAATGGGCCGAACCCGTTACCGGATCCTCGTCTATGCCAATCGCGGGCGCGAACAGGCGTGACACGAAGTCCGTGCCATCGCCGCCCGGTGCAGTGACCGTCCAAAGAGCGCCGCTATCTTTCAGCACGCGCTGGTCCGGCTCCAGGGCGTTCACCGCCTCGGCGCTGTCATAGACCACCATATACCAGGGCCAGGGTTCGGCGCGTACCAGCTCGAAGACTTCAGCAGGTTCCGCCCCAAGCCCCTTGATGCCCTCGGGCGAGCCTTCCAGCCGCTTTACCGCAATCGCCGGGAAGTCCATCGCGTAAACGCCCGGCTCGCCAGTGCGCGCCACGCTCATCGGTCCGGAGCGCGTGGAGAAGCGGGCAATATCACCTGCCGTGCCGCCATTGCCCAGAAGCCAGGCACCAGCTGCCAGCGTGGCATGGCCGCAGAAATCCACCTCAGCGCCGGGCGTGAACCAGCGAAGCTGCCAATGATCCTCACCATCGGCCAGCAGGTAGGCGGTTTCAGAGAGATTGTTCGAGCGGGCTATGCCGGCGAGCGTTTCGTCATCAAGCTCGCCCTCCAGCAGGACCACCGCCGCCGGATTGCCGGTATGCGGCGCGTCACCATCACAAAAGGCATGCAGCTCGGCGAAGGGCAGGCTGGTCATGGGCGCGATATGACCGCGCGCCGGGCATTTTCCGGCACGGGTGCTTCAGCATAGCGGGTGAGGTAATCGAGCACGTCCTGGGGGTTGCGTTCGCGCGCGGTGCGCCATTCGGCAGACGTTCCGGTATTGATGATCTCGCCTTGTGCGTTGGTGATGATGACGGTCGGCACACCTTCGAGCTCGTCCAGACCGAAGCGGGCGACGACATCCATATTGCGCTCATACCGGCCCACATCGACCGCCACGATCTCGTAGTGCGCATCGGCGTAGGCGCGCACCGGCGCCAGCTCCAGCATGCCAGCGAAGATCCGGCAATCCGGACACCAGTTGCCACCAAATTTCACCAGCACGCGCGTGCCGCGCTCCGCTGCGCGCTCATAGGCCGCGTCCAGCTCGCCATGGGCATCTGCCTCGGCGCTGTAGGGCTCATCAATGGCGGTGACCTCGAGATTGGACACATCTATCTCCTCAGGCTCTGGCGAGCAGGCGGCCAGACCTGCCGCAACCATCAGCGAAACACAAGCGGCGGCAAAGCGCATATCCGTCCCTTTCACTACCATCAGGCTTTCAGAGCTAGTGCCTCACCGGCGCAATGGCCATACGCACGGCCCGTTAGACGCGCTGAAGGGCCTGCCGAGCTATGCTGCGGGCGGTATCAATCCGGCTCGACGGCTTCCGGCTCGCCGCCATTGAGCCAGTCCCCCAGCCGCTGGCGCCCATCGCGTGCCGACAGGGCGATACGCCGCAAGGTCTGCGCGCGGACAAGGCCGGTATCGACCGGGCCCAGACTGGCGGAACCGTCTGCCAGCGCCGCCAGCAGCGTCTTTTTCAACGCCTGGAATGCCTTTTCGGTCTGGGCGGCCGTGTCGGTGAAGGTCTCGCGGTCTGCCGCGATGGACAGGCTGGCGCGCACCTCAGCATCCATCCCGTCCCAGGCCGGTTTCAGGGCAGGTCCGGTCCGGGGAGCAGGCAGGGCCTGCAGCTGCGCACTGGCCTGCAGCAATTCCTCGGCATGCTGGATGACGCGGACAAGGTCGGCCAGCGCCTTGCCGCTTTCGGGCGGCAGGCTCACTTGTGTCAGCTGACCGATGAAATCCCGGATGGCGCCTGCCAGTTCGGAAAGCGCTTCGCGCCGGTGGTCGGGCGCGGTAGTCCGCCTGCCGGATTCGCCCAGATGCGCAGCGGCCAGATCCAGCGCGAGCGTATGGAGCCGCCAGCATTCCAGCGCCAGCGAGCGCACCGCCAGGGACGGTGTCTGCAACAGGTTGGAATCGAGAAATTCCGGGCGAGACACGGCTTCATCAGGCGTGCTGAACAGACCCGCCAGCCAGCGCGTCAGGCGCGGGGCGAGCGGCAGGATCAGGAGAACCCCCAGCAGGTTGAAAAGCGTGTGAAAGGCTGCCAGCCGGCCCGGCGTATCATCCACCAGATGGGCCCCGTCCAGCACGCCTTCAGACGCCCACAGCAAGAGCGGCAGCAAGGCCAGCGCGCCGATGGCCGTTACCGCGTTAAACGCTACGTGCGCCATCGCCACGCGGCGGGCGGCGGGCGTTGCCCCTATCGAGGCGAGAAGCGCGGTCGAGGTGGTGCCGATATTGGCCCCGATCACGGCCGCGGCGGCCAGCGATAGCGGCACAGCGCCGCCTGCGCTCGCCGACAGGGTGATGGCCATGGCGGCGCTGGAGGACTGGGTGAGCGTGGTCAGCAGCGCGCCGACCAGAATGAAGAGCGGGATGGCAAACATCCCCGCCCCTTCCAGATCAAGAGCGGCAATCTGCGGGGTGAGGCCGGAAAAGGCCTGCTGCAACAGCCCGACGCCCAGAAAGAACAGGCCAAAGCCCGCAACGGCCTGCGCCGCGCCGCCAAGCCTGGGGCGGGCTTTCAGCGCCAGCCCCGCGATCATCCCCAGCCCGATCAGCGGCAGTGCGAGCGCGCCCCAGTCCAGCTTCAGGCCCACTTGCGAGACCAGCCAGCCCGTCATCGTGGTGCCGACATTGGCGCCGAACACGACCCAGATCGCCTGCCCCAGCGTCAACAGGCCAGCGTTTACAAACCCGATCGTGGCGACCGTCACCGCGCTGGAAGACTGCACTGCCGCCGTGATGAACGCGCCAGCAACAAGCCCGCGCGCGCGGGTGCGCGTCCAGGCGCCCAGAATGGATTTGAGCGCATCGCCGGCGGCGGTTTTCAGCCCGTCCGTCATCAGCGCCATGCCGAGAAGGAAGAGGCCAAGACCACCCAGCAATGGGGCCAGTATCTCCATCACGCGCCGCTCACCCTTCCGCTTGATCCCGATACGGAAGGTTTAGCACTGTGCGGGAGGGAGGGGGAGAGATTCTCTCGTCATCCCCGATGGGTTCGTCAACGCCACGAAGGTGGGGGTCCAGAGATTGTAGAGCTCTGATGGTGACTATAGCTCTGGGTTCCCGCCTGCGCGGGAACGACGAAGGTGAGGTTGGTGGCACTTGGCGAAAAAAGGGCGTGTTGCCCCGCCCTTTTCTCAGTCTCTGATGGGCCTTAGCCCCTACTCCGCCAGTTCGGCCTGTGTCGGCAGGGTGCGCTTTTTCGAGACCCATTGGTCGAAGTTCGACCACACGCCCTCATCGCCGTGCCAGTCGCCCTTGGTGGCGCCCTTGGAGTATTCAGTGGCGCGCGCCTCGAAGAAGTTGGCGTGCTCCACCCCGTTGAGGATCTCGGTCAGCCAGGGCAGCGGGTGCTCTTTCGCGCCATAGACCGGCGGGAGCTTGAGCTGCTGCAGGCGCCAGTCGGCGATGTAGCGGATGTATTTCTTGATATCGTCCGGCGTCATGCCTTCCACCTCACCGGCTTCAAACGCCAGCTCGATGAACTTGTCTTCCAGGCCGATCACCGTCTTGCAGCAATCGATGATGTCGTCCTTGACGGCCTGCGTATAGGCGCCCGTCTCCTCGGCGAAGGTGTGGAACATTTTCATCATTCCCTCGCAGTGCAGCGACTCGTCGCGCACCGACCAGGACACGATCTGGCCCATCCCCTTCATCTTGTTGAAGCGCGGGAAGTTCATCAGCATGGCAAAGCTGGCAAAGAGCTGCAGCCCTTCGGTGAAACCGCCAAACACCGCCATGGAGGTGAGGATGTCGCGGTCGGTCTCCACACCGAACTTGCCGAGATAATCGTGCTTGGCCGACATCTCCTGATACTCCATGAAGGCGGAGAATTCGGTGTCGGGCATGCCGATGGTTTCCAGCAGCAGCGCATAGGCCGCGATGTGGACCGTCTCCATGTTGGAGAAGGAGGCCAGCATCATGCGCACTTCAACCGGCTTGAAGAGCGGCATGTAGTTTTCCATGTAGTTCGCGCCCACCTCCACGTCAGACTGCGTGAAGAAGCGGAAAATCTGGGTCAGCAGATTGCGCTCGCCATCGGTGAGCTTGGTCGCCCAGTCCTTGCAGTCCTCGCCCAGCGGCACCTCTTCGGGCAGCCAGTGAACCTGCTGCTGGCGCTTCCAGTACTCATAGGCCCACGGATAGCGGAAGGGCTTGTAGGCAAAGCTGGGCGTCAACAGGCCGGGGCGGTCGCTGGAAACAATCAGGCCGGTGCTCATGGCGAATGCAAATCCTTCTGTCTGGCGCGTTGAGACTATGGTTGGGCGCGCGGCCGATTCCGGCAAGGCGCGTGTTTGCCGCGCCTCTTGCGTGAATCACATCGCGCCTCACCCTCAACATCTAGATATTGTGGTTAAGCGAACGCTAACGTCCACCCCTAGTGTGCGCCGGACGTGAAAATGTGATGAGCATGACGGTGGAAAAGTGGGATTTTGCTGGGTCGCAACCCACACACCTCGTCATTCCGGGCGAGCCGCAGGCGAGACCCGGAACCCAGTTTTTCCAGAAGCACTGGGTTCCAGATAAGCGCTGACGCGCTTTCTGGAATGACGAAATGAGGTGGACTGCCCGGCGCGCAGCGCCGCAAGCGCGATCCCCGATCAAGTCGGGGACTGGCCTTTGCGCCCGCAGCTTTAGCGAGGAGCGAAGCCCGGCCTGCCCCCGCGAAGGCGGGGGATGGGCTGCGGAACTATAAAAATCCCCTACACCTTCGAGAAGATCACCGTGCCATTGGTGCCGCCAAAGCCGAACGAGTTCGACAGCGCGGTGGTGATCTCGGCCTTTGTCGTCTCACGCACGATGGGCAGGCCGTCAAATTCAGGATCGAGATTGTCGATATTGATGGACGGGGCGATGAAGCCGTCGCGCATCATCAGGAGGCAGTAGATCGCCTCCTGCACACCGGCTGCGCCCAGAGAGTGGCCCGTCATCGATTTGGTGGCCGAGAGTGCCGGGACATTTTTCCCAAACAGATCGCGCAGCGCGCCCATCTCCTTGATATCGCCCACCGGCGTGGAGGTAGCGTGCGGGTTGATGTAGTCGATCTTGCGCCCGCCAGCCTCGGCAATGGCGTTCTGCATGCAGCGCACCGCGCCCTCGCCGGAGGGCTGGACCATGTCATGGCCGTCAGAGGTGGCGCCATAGCCGACGATCTCGGCATAGATTTTCGCGCCGCGTGCTTTCGCCCGCTCATACTCTTCCAGCACCAGAATGCCCGCCCCGCCCGCGATGACGAAGCCGTCGCGGTCCTTGTCAAAGGCGCGGCTCGCGCGCTCCGGCGTGTCATTATAGGCCGAGCTCATCGCGCCCATGGCGTCAAACAGGTTGGAGAGCGACCAGTGCAGCTCCTCGCCGCCACCGGCGAACATCACATCCTGCTTGCCCCACTGGATCTGTTCAGCCGCCGCGCCAATGCAATGCAGCGAGGTCGTGCAGGCCGAGCTGATCGAATAATTCAGCCCCTTGATCTGGAAGGGGGTGGCGAGCGTTGCCGAGCCGGTGGAGGCCATGGCCTTGGGCACCGCGAACGGGCCGATGCGGCGCGGACCCTTCTCGCGGGTAATATCGGCGGCGGTCACGATGGCTTCTGTCGAGGGGCCACCCGTGCCGACGATGAGGCCGGTGCGCGGATTGGAGACATCGCCCGGCTCAAGGCCGGCATCGGCGATGGCCTGCTCCATCGACATATAGGCCCAGCCCGCGCCTTCACCCATGAAGCGCATGGCGCGCTTGTCGACATGGTCGGCCGCCTTTACCGGCGGGCGGGCATGGACCTGGCACTTGAAGTTCAGCTCGGTGTATTCGGGCGCGGCAATCACGCCGGACTTGCCGGCTTTCAGCGCCGCTGCGACCTTTTCCTTGTCTTCCCCGATGGACGAAACAATGCCGATTCCGGTTACGACAACCCGTCTCATGCAGACGCTCCTGACTGGTTCATGTCCTCGGGCTTGAACAGGCCCACGCGCAGATCGGAGGCGGTGTAGATCACCTTCCCGTCCGCCTCGACATGGCCATCGGCAAGCCCGAGCACAAGCTTGCGCATGATGACGCGCTTGAGATCAATCACGTAACGCACATTCTTGACGTCCGGCGTCACCTGGCCGGTGAACTTCACCTCGCCGACACCCAGCGCACGGCCCTTGCCCGGCGCGCCTGACCAGCCAAGGAAGAAGCCGACCAGCTGCCACATCGCATCAAGGCCAAGGCAGCCCGGCATCACAGGATCGCCCTCGAAATGGCAGGCGAAAAACCAGAGATCGGGATTGATATCCAGCTCTGCAACGACCTGGCCCTTGCCGAACTTGCCGCCCTCACCGGAGATGTGGGTGATACGGTCTGCCATCAGCATGGGCGGCAAGGGAAGCTGGGCGTTGCCGGGGCCGAAAAGCTGGCCTTTTCCGCACTCGATCAGACCGTCATAATTAAAGCTGGAAGGGTATTGGGACATGTGTGTCTCTGCCTGATGAGCCATTCTGAACGGCGCGCCTTGGCGCCAGAACGGCGAAGGGATTTTCAAGGCGGTTCACACCGAACCGGCGCTTGCTGATTGGCAGGCAATCTAGACCGGGCAAAGCGCCCGTGTCTCCCCCCGATGCAGCCGTGCCGTGCCTACAGGCCTGCCGCGCCCTGCACAGCGGCTTCCTGCGCCACGGACCGCGCGCCATGACAGGGCGGCCCGGCAGCAGACTCAGGGTCCGGCGCGGCCGCCTGCTCGTAAGCATAGGTGCCCCATAGATGAGCGGCTATGACCCAGCCGCGTATTCCATCGGATTCCAGGCGGCACCAACCGGAGCGGCAACGCTCCAGCCACAGGATCGCGCCGGGTTCGGCGCGTGCTGTCTCCGGCGATTCGACATCGGGGCGGGTGTGCAGCCCGGTTTCCTCGATCACATGCACCGCGCGGCGGCCCGACAGCGTGCGCCGGTGCATCCAGCTTTCCTCGCCCTGCGGGTCGCGCACACGCCGCCAGTCGGAAGTTTCGGCGACGATCTCTACGGGAAGGCCCTGACGGCGATATTCCCAGCGCACCGGATGACTGGTCGACGGGCCGATACGTCCGCGCACCTCGGAGAATTTCAGCGTGACAAAGCGCGGCACGGGCTGGCCCGACGGTGTGTCGCAGGCCTGCGCCCAAGCGGGCGCAGCCGCCGACAGCGCGGCGGTCACAGCAACCAGAACAGGGGCGAGGGCGAAGCGGATCATCACAGCAGCCGAAACTGGCGCGCTGTGGTGAATTCGAGGTTAAGCTTGGCGCCCGGTTGCGCCGAACCATGTATGCTACGGAAAATCCTAGGGAGACACCCATGCTGCGAACCCTCACCACCATAGCTGCAAGCCTTGCCCTGGCCGCCGGGGCCTGCGCGCAGGAAAACGGTTTTGAGACCACCGATCTTGGAGACGGCATCTACATGATCGCCAATGACCGGGCGGGCAATGTGGGGCTTATCGATGCGGGCGATCACCTGATCATGATCGATACCCAGATGCCGCCTTTCCTCGATGATCTTGAAAGCGCGGTACGCGAAGCCAGCGGCGGCCGTGCGCCGACGCTGGTCATCAACACCCATTTCCACGGCGATCACGTGCTGGGCAATGCGCATTTCGCCGCTCTGGGAGCCGGCATTCTCGCCCACCGCAATGTCGCCGAGCGCCTCGCCAACCCGGTCACCAGCCAGCTGACGGGCCGCACGCCCGAAGCGCTGGATGATGATTTCCTGCCGGACATTTTCGTCAGTGAAGCCATGATGCTGACCCGCTTTGGCGTGACGGGCGAGGTCTTGCACTTTGCCAATGCGCACACCGATGGCGACATCATCGTCAATATCGCTAACGCCAATATCATCCATATGGGCGATCTTCTGTTTTCGGGCCTCTACCCCTTCATCGATCTGGATGCCGGTGGCTCGGTAGAGGGCTATATCGCGGCGCTGGACGAGATTATCGGCTTTAGCGATGAGGAGACGCGCTTCATCGCAGGCCACGGCCCGCTTTCATCCCGCGATGACCTGATCGCCAGCCGTGACATGCTGATCGAGGGCCGCGCGCGCGTTGCCGCGCTGGTGGAGGAGGGCCATGACCTTGCGGCCATTCAGGAAGAAAATCCGCTAAGCGACTTCCATGATGCGTGGAACTGGGGTTTCATCACCACAGAGCGCATGACATGGACCTTCTATCGTGACATCACCGGCCTCACGCAATAAGCACAAATTGCCGCCCCTAAGGGTGATGGTATTACCCATCGGGACAGGAGTGCTGCTGGCGCTCCTGTTCACCCTGCTCATGCAAAGCTGGGTGGCGGGCGCCATTGTCGGCACGCTCTTTGCCCTTGGCTTTACCGGCGTGCTGGTGATGACGGCGCAAGGGGCAAAAAAGAAGAAAAAGACGACGCGGCTGCGTTAGTTCACCCCCTCAAAACACGCGCACAGGCGCTCGCGCGCGGCGCTGGCCGGCGCATCACTGCGCCAGATCAGGGCCGGGCGCACGACAAGGCCGGAGACCGGGCCGGGCAGAGGCACAAGCGCGTACTCGGTGAGGATACGCGCCATCACCGGCTCCGGCGCGATCAGGATATGGTCCGACACCGCGCAGGCACGCGCCAGCACGCCATAATCATCGCAGACAATGCCCGGCGCGCCTGCATTCCAGCCCAGCGGAAACTGGCGCAGGCGCTCTGGCGGCGTAGCCGTCGCGATGCGGAAATCCTCCAGCGGCGCGCCTGCAAGCGCCGGGTGGCTGGGGCGCACGGCGGCGGCAAGGCTCTGATCAGGCAGAGCGCGCGCAGCGAGGGCGGGATCGGCCTCGTCATCGCCCCGGTCTGCCACCACCATGTCCAGCTCGCCCCGGCGCAGGCGCTCGATCAACTCCCCGGCAGCGCCAGAGCGCACGGTCAGGCGCGCGGCGCTGCCAGAGGCGTAAAACCGCTTCACCGCATCGGGCAGCAGGCTGAACGCCACTGCCGGACCGGCGCCCAGCCGGATCAGGCCGTCCTCGCCCGAGCGCCAGCGCCTGGCTTCTGCCTCCAGATCACGCGCCTGCTGCACCAGAGCCCGCGCCCGCGGCAGCAGCGCTTCGCCCAGCGCCGTCAAAGAAAGGCGGCGGCCTGCGCGCTCGAACAGCGCGCCGCCGAGCGCGGCCTCCAGCTGGGCGAGGGACTTGGTAGCCGCGGGCTGGGAGACGTTCAGCACACCGGCGGCCGCCGTGAGCGTGCCGTGGTCGGCGCAAGCGATGAAGAGGCGGGCCGTGCGCAAGGTGAGCATGGCCCAATCATGCCGTTTGGTTATGGATAGATCAATTATTTGTATTGGACGTTATGGCAAGGATCACAGATGGTGGGGTCAGGAGGAGCCTCATCCATGTTCGACGAAAAGCTTGTCATCCCGGCCATTTTCATCGGCTTTGCGTGTCTGGAAATCCTTGTGGGGCGGTTCAGCCCCAAGGGCCGGGTCTCGACGCGCGACGCGGTGATCGAGGGGGTTTCCACGCTGACCATCATCCTTCTGACCGTGCCGGCCATTTTCGCGATTGCGCCGCTACTGGTGGAGTGGGTGCGGCCCGGTTCTGAAGGCGCGCTGGCCTTCCTGCCATGGTGGATGATGCTGGCCATATTGCTGATCGGCGATGACATGACGCAGTACTGGTGGCACCGGGCGAGCCACACCTTTCCCTGGCTCTATAACCTTCACCGCGCGCACCATTCGGGCGGGTATATGAGTGTGCGCATCGCTTACCGGAACAATCTTTTCTACTATCTGTTCATGCCCGGAATCTGGGTGTCGGCGGTGCTGGTCCATCTGGGGTTCGGCCCAGTCTATATCGCCTATCTGATCGTGAAAATGAGTGTGATTTTCGGCGCCCATTCCTCCTGGCGCTGGGACGAGCCGCTCTACCGGATCAAGGCGCTCTCACCGCTCATGTGGGTGATCGAGCGCACCATCTCCACGCCCGCCACGCACGCCGCCCATCACGGCCTTCACAAGGAAGACGGCGTGACGCACTACAAGGGCAATTACGGCAATCTGCTCTTCTTCTGGGATGTATTGTTCGGCACCGCCAAGATCACGCGGCGCTATCCCGAACACTACGGGATTGAAGGGCTGGAGCCTGTCAGCACCGCGCGCGAACTCGCCTGGCCGCTGGTGCGGAAGTAGGGCGGGTTAGCCAGCGCGAACCTGCGTCACTTTCGATGAGACATAAAATATTCCCAATAGTGAAAAGAACATCGCCAGCGCCAGCAGTAGCGTCTGGCCGGACTTGTCTTCTGGCCGGATTTTTCTAGACCGGATCAGTTCTTGGGACAATATATTTGCGGCGTGAATGTAATAAAATGCCCCAAAAAACGTAATTAACGCATTCAGGGTGATATCAACAAATGATGCGTTCTGGAGCGCACCTAAGTTGTTTAGGTACACGCTGGCGGCCGCCAGGACGATTATAGACGCAAGCAGGGTAAGTGAGAGTTTCTTGCCTTCTCTTGCCTGTGTAATCACGGCGTATGGTAGGGAAACGATGTAAACTAAAAGCACCGCCGCAATGGTGCGCCCCAGTGCTACCGAATCCGGTACGGCCATCAATATAAAAAGGCCAGAATAAAGCGCATAGTGAATTGCAGGCCGGTAAAATTCGAATAAATTCATATCATTCACCTTGAATGAAGCGACATTTGTCTGCCGTGCTGATCATGACCGCGCGCGGCGCAGCGAAACGGACGAAGAAGAAAACGCGGCTACGTTAGGCGGGGCTGGCGGCAATCAACGGCGCCATTCCTCCATCAACAGCCGAAGGGCCTTTCTCCCTTCGACAGTCCGAAAGCCATCGTACTCCACGGGACTTTTGCAGTTTTCCTGAATTTCCATAATAGCCCGGCGCGCGTTCTCGAGATGCTCCTTTTTGTATTTCATGAGAGTGAGCTCATATAATGCGCTATACTCGAAATCGCTGTTTTCGCCATCGAGGCATGCCTCGATCATGGAGGCGAGTTCGCGGTGTGTCAGGTCATCGAACCCCTTGCCGGGAATCTTGACGTAGGACTTGAAGCCCAACATCCGCAGCATTCTGCTGACAAGGCTCATCGCCCTACCGCCCCTTCCCCGGCTTTGGCTCGGCGGGTTTGAACTCCGCCACGCGCACCTTCGTCTGATGCGGCGCTTTTCCGTCACAATTACAGCGCTAAAGCAAAGTACAAAAATACAATAATACCGACAATAGCATATGCAATCGACAGAATTCTCATTTTTCTATGGTAATCTAGCGCCGTAAAAGTGTTTACGCCAATTACAAATGAAAAAGAGGACCACACCGCAGCAGAATGATAGCTTTCTCTAAACCCTATAAAAATAACAGCATTTACTATTGCATAGTTTATAAAAATCAGAGCTGCTACAATATGACTCCTACCTATAATCGGATTCATACGACTCCCCTATCTCTCAATCAACAGATGCACATATGCCATACAGACAACCTCTCTTATCACGTTTTTGGCTAAGTATTACCCACTACCGCCCCTTCCCCGGCTTTGGCGCGGCCGGTTTGAACTCCGCCACGCGCAGCTTGGTCTTGTGATCGGCGGGGCCTTTTTTGCCGTCCGGCATCAGGCCGCGATAATAGCCCTTCTGCCATTTTTCTTCCGCCGCGTCCTTGTCGCCGGTCTTCAGGCGGCCTGCGAAATCCTCCCGGCTCACCCGCCAGTTATTGAGCTGTTCCAGCGTCTTCGGATCGGACTGGATGGGGCGCAGTTCCGGCGTGATCCGGTCAAACAGATCGCGGCGTACAGGGAAGAAATGGGCCACCGCCTCCCCGGCCTCGAAGCGCACTTCGCCGGGCCGGGTGAAGCGCCAGTTCATGGTGAAGGAATAGGGGCTCCAGTCGGTCTCGATCACGCCCGATAGAGGCGCAATCCCGTCCTTGATGCCGTTGATGGGGCCGGTGACCCATGTGTTCCAGCCCGGCGGCGTGCGCAGCAGGAAACTCATCTCGAAAGTGAGGATGCCCGAGCCGAAATTGGTCATGGCGCTGCCCGGCTGGTGCATGGTCAGCGGATCATCGAGGATCACCTCGACATCCTCCACCCGCACCCCGCCATTCCAGCGCGCGGTGAGGCCTGAGGGCGTGAACACCTCCCAGCCATGCTGGTTGGCCACCGCCAGCGGCAGGCAGCGATAGGCAAAGCTTTCAGGCGTGTCATCCATCCACTGGCGGCGGCCGGAGGCGGCGCGGATGGTGGGGGCCTGCGCGGCGAGGGGATGGCAGAGAAGTTTCATGGGTCAGTCCGGATATTGGCTTGCAGAGCGAGCCTAGCGCGCGCTGTCACGGCAGAGAACCCGCATCGGGCAGGCGGTCTCGCATTTTCGCCCTGATTGGCGTATATCGCGCGGCCATGAGCACGACCCTTGATCTTTCCGCCGCCAACCGGCCCGCCATCACGCCATCCCTTGCCGGGATGACGCGAAACCAGATTCGCGATTCGCTAATCGCCACCGGGCTGGTCGAGGAGAAGAAGGCCAAGATGCGCTCAGGCCAGATATGGCGCTGGGTCTATCAGTACGGCATCACTGGTTTTGCCGCGATGACGGACATCTCCAAGGAGCTGCGCGAGGGCCTCGGCGCGCATTTCACCCTTGCCCGTCCCCGCCTGACCGAGCGTCAGGTGAGCGTCGACGGCACGCGCAAATACCTGATCGAGCTATCACCGGGCGTGGAATGCGAAACGGTGTTCATTCCGGGCGTTGGCCGTTCGGGCGCGCTGTGTGTGTCCAGCCAGGTGGGCTGCACGCTCAACTGCACGTTCTGCCATACCGGCACGCAGGCGCTGGTGCGCAATCTCACCGCCGCCGAGATCGTCCAGCAGGTATTGATCGCCAAGGATGATCTGGCCGAGTGGCCGAGCCGGCTGGAAGACCGCCAGATCACCAATGTGGTGTTCATGGGCATGGGCGAGCCGCTCTATAATCTCGACCATGTCTCTGATGCGATTGACGTCATCTCCGATGGCGAGGGCATCGGCATTGGCCGCCGCCGCATCACGGTTTCCACCTCTGGCGTGGTGCCGAAAATCGAGGAGCTGGGCGCGCGCACCAACACGATGCTCGCGATCTCCCTGCACGCCACCAATGATGCGCTGCGCGACGAGCTGGTACCACTGAACAAAAAATACCCGATTGCCGAGCTGCTGGAGGCGATCCGCGCCTATCCGGAACTTTCCAACTCCAAGCGGGTCACGTTTGAATATGTGATGCTCAAGGGCGTCAACGACTCGCCCGGCGAGGCCAAGGCGCTGGTGCGCCTGCTGCAGGGCATTCCGTCGAAGATCAATCTGATCCCGTTCAACCCGTGGCCGGGTTCGCCTTATGAGTGTTCTGACTGGGACACGATCGAGCGCTTTGCCGACATCGTGAACAAGGCCGGTTATGCCAGCCCGATCCGCACGCCGCGCGGGCGCGATATCCTTGCCGCTTGCGGTCAGCTGCGCTCTGAAAGCGTGAAACAGCGCGCCAGCGAAAAGCGCCGTCTGGAGAGAGAGGCGGGGGCTTGAACCGGAACAGTCCGGGCAGGTCCACTCGCCCCAGACCCCGCCCGCTGACCGCCCGTGAGGCGGCGCTCAAAGCCTTTCTCGCCATGGAGGCGGACGGCGTAGCGCTGGACAGTGCGCTCTCCGCCCAACCCGGCTACAAGGCGATGGAGGCGCGCGACCGCGCCTTTGCCCGCGCGATCCTCTCTGCCGCCATCCGCCGCCGGGGCACGCTGGAGGCGGCTTACAACAGCTTTCTCGACAAGCCCTTGCGTCCGCGCGAGGTGTTTGGCCGGGCCGTGCTCACCCTCGCGTCCGCCGAGCTATTGGTGCTGATGACGCCGCCCCATGCCGTGGTCGATGGCTGGGTCAGGATTACCGGAGCCGCCGAAGAGGGCCGCCGCCTGAAAGGGCTGGTCAACGCCGTGCTGCGCCGCGTGTCAGAGCGGGGTGCGGAGGCATTCGTCGCCGCCGATCCGCTGCCCGATCTGCCAGACTGGCTGCGTGCGCGATGGAGCGAGATTTACGGCGAGGAAACGGCGCGCGCGATGGCGCTGGCCAGAGCCGGTGCGCCGCCGCTGGACCTCTCCACCAAGCCCGGTTTCGATGCGGCTGGCTTTGCGGGCGAAATTGGGGGCGCTGTGCTCCCCACCGGCACGGTGCGCAAGGACGGCATTGGCGATGTCACCGCCCTGCCCGGCTTCGAGGCCGGGAACTGGTGGGCGCAGGACGCAGCCGCCGCCCTGCCGGTAAAGCTGCTGGCGCCCAAGGCAGGCGAGCGCATTGCCGATATCTGCGCGGCGCCGGGTGGCAAGACCTTGCAACTGGCCGCCATAGGGGCCGATGTCGTCGCGGTTGATCGCTCGGAGAAACGCCTGAGACGCGTGACACAGAACCTCGCCCGGACAGGCCTCAAAGCCACAATCATCACCGCCGATGCCACCAGCTGGCAGCCAGAGTCCAAACTCGACGCCGTATTGCTGGATGCGCCTTGCAGCGCGACCGGCACTTTGCGCCGCCGCCCGGACGTGGCGTGGTCGAAGGGGGAGGCGGATATTGCGAGCCTTGCCGCCCTGCAGGCTGCTCTGCTCGACAATGCGTTTGTCATGCTCAAACCCGGCGGGCGGCTGATCTACTGCACCTGCTCGCTGGAGCCGGAAGAGGGCGAAGCGCAGATCGAGGCTTTCCTGAAACGCACGCCCGAAGCGCGCCGCACGGCAGTCTCAGCAGAGGAGTTGCCGGGCCTGGCCGATGCCCTCACGCCGGAGGGCGATGTGCGCACGCGGCCGGATATGTGGGAAAGCGAAGGCGGGCTGGACGGCTTCTTCATCGCACGCCTGGTGAAGCCTGATTAATCCTGACTGGCAGGGCCAGCTTGCCCTTGGCGGGGGGCGCTGATATGCCCGTTACCATGGCGCGCACGGTCAAGATTTCACCCTCCATCCTCTCTGCGGACTTCGCCCGGCTGGGCGAAGAAGTGAAGGCTATCGACGAGGCCGGGGCCGACTGGATTCATGTCGATGTGATGGACGGGCATTTCGTGCCGAACCTCACCATTGGCCCGGCTGTGGTGAAGGCGCTGCGCGGCTGGTCGAAAAAGCCGTTCGACGTGCATCTGATGATCTCGCCGGTCGATCCCTATATCGCCCAGTTTGCCGATGCGGGCGCGGACATGATTACCGCCCACCCGGAAGCCGGGCCGCACTTCCACCGCACCATCCAGACGATCAAATCGCACGGCGTGAAGGCCGGGGCCGCGCTGAACCCGGCCACGCCAGCGGAAATACTGGCGCCTGTGATCGAGGATCTGGATCTGGTGCTGGTGATGAGCGTCAATCCCGGCTTTGGCGGGCAGAGCTTCATTGCCAGCCAGCTGAAGAAGATCGAAGCGCTGCGCAGCCTGATCGATGCAGCCGGCTGCGGCACGCTGATCGAGGTCGATGGCGGGGTGAACCCTGAGACCGCCCGGCAATGCGTGGACGCGGGCGCGGATGCGCTGGTGGCGGGCTCTGCCGTTTTCACCGGCGGACCGGCACGCTACGCGGCCAATATCAAAGCTCTGCGCGGAGGCTGACACAGCGTCCATGGGCACTCTCGTCACGAGCCGGGATATAGGTCAGGCCGCCCTTGGCGCGATGCGCCGCGAGTTTTCCGATTTTGCCAATTTCCTGCCGCCCTACCGCATGTTGTCTCTGTCAGGCGGCGCGGGCAGGCGCACGCTTCACCCGCTTGAACCGCTGCCCGGCGGCGATGCCGCGCGCGGCGCGGCGCTACTGGCCGGCCGGTTCACGCTGGGCGGGGAGACGCTGAACGTGCCCGCAGGCGAAAGCGTCTGGGCCCTACCCGCGCCCTCGCGCGCCTTTGCTGCGCGGCTGCACAGCTTTGAATGGCTCCCCGACCTGCTGGCAGTGCGCGAGGGCGATGCGCAGGACGCGGCCCTCACGCTGATAGATGACTGGCTGTCATGGTTTGGCCGGTGGAACAGCTTTGCCTGGAGCCCGGCCATTCTGGCCCGCCGGGTGCATGTCTGGCTGCAAGTCCTGCCCCTGCTGGACAGCGGAGAGGACCGGCGCGCCCGCGACACCCGGATGAAAAGCCTCGTCCGGCAAACCGCGCGGCTGCGGCGCGCATTGCAACTCCTGCCTGCCAGTGCTGATCGGATTGACGCTGCTATCGCCCTGACGGCAGCCGCAATCAGCATGGAGCTGGGCCAGCGTATACGGCAGGCCGGTGAGCGCCAGCTGGCAGCCGATCTGAAGGCCCAGATTCTTTCCGATGGCGGCCATATCAGCCGCGCACCACTGACCAGCGCGCGCATCCTCGCCGCACTGGTGCAGCTCGATACGCTGGCCAACGCGCAAGGGCTGACCCTCGACACCGAAATCAACCGGGCGATGGACCGGCTGGCAGGCGGGGTCCGCTTCTTCCGCATGGGACCAAAGGGCCTGGCCAGCTTTCATGGCGGCGGCGAAGGATCAACGCGGCTCATCGAAACCGCAATGCGCGGGCGCGAGAAGGTAAAGCCCTTCAATGTCGCGCCCCATTCCGGCTATCACCGGGCAGAGGCAGGCGGCTCGGTCGTGATTCTCGATGCTGCCGGGCCGGCCAAAGGCGCGCACGGGGTGAACGCCCATGCCAGCGCCCTGTCCTTCGAGTTTGCGCCGCCGGGCGGCCGCCTGATTGTTAATTGCGGCTGGAGCGACGACCAGCCTCCGGGCTGGCGCGAGGCCGTGCGCGCCACAGCGGCCCATTCTGCGCTGACCCTTGAAGAGACATCGTCGGCCCGCCTCATCCGTCCGGGCTGGAAGCGCAACCTTCTGGGCGAGCGGTTTGAAACGGGGCCTGATCCGGTTCGGGCCCGGCGCAATGAGGAAGATGTCGGGGTGTGGCTGGAATCCAGTCATGATGGCTATCGGGCACAGTTTGGCGTCGGCATACGCCGGCGACTGTTTCTGGCTGTCGATGGCGGCGATCTGCGCGGCGAGGACGGTATTTACCGCCCCGTCGAGGACGGCCCGCCCGATGATCCTGAAAAGCTTCTCAGCTACGCCATACGCTTCCATCTGCATCCGGGCGTGAAAGCGTCGCTGTCTCGCGATTCCCTTAGCGCCCTGCTGGTCCTTCCCAATGGCGATGGCTGGCGGTTCCGCACCGATGGCGGCCCTGTCCGCCTGGAGCGGTCGGTCTATCTGGCAAGCGGTGCCACGCCTGTGCGTTCCACCCAGCTGGTGATTTCCGGCGAGGCAGAATCCTATGGGGGAGGCGAGCGGCCGCCAAACCGTGTAAGATGGGCGTTCCAGCGCCTTGGTCGCGTCGGCGGGGCGTGATAGCCAGACGCCAGATTTGTATGGAGCATTCCCCTCATGTCGGATGAATTCCTTGCGCCGGTACGCCGTGCGCTGATCTCGGTATCGGACAAGACCGGCCTGGTGGCCCGCGCCCGCAGGCTGTCAGAGATGGGTGTCGAGCTGGTCTCCACCGGCGGTACGCTCGCCACCTTGCGCGAATCCGGGCTGGAAGCGCGCGACGCAGCCGATGTCACCGGATACCCTGAAATGATGGACGGGCGGGTAAAAACCCTGCATCCGCGCATTCATGGCGGATTGCTGGCCCGGCGCGACCGGGAAGATGATCTGGCCTCGATGGAAGAGCATGGCATTCCGGCCATCGACCTTCTCATGGTCAATCTCTACCCGTTCGAGGAAGCCGTGGCCTCCGGCGCGGACATTGAGGGCTGTATTGCCAAGATCGATGTCGGTGGCCCGGCCATGATCCGCGCTGCCGCCAAGAACCACGCCCATGTAACAGTGTGCGTGGAAGGCGATGATCTGGAGAAGGTCATTGGCGAGATGGAAAAGCATGAGGGGCAAACCACGCTCGCCCTGCGCCGCCATCTGGCAGCCAAAGCCTTTGCCCGCACCGCCGCCTATGACAGCGCGATTGCCGAGCGGCTGGCGGCCGAGACGGAAGAGCCCGACAATCGCTTCTTTGCTATTGGCGGCACGCTGTCACAAGGCCTGCGCTATGGCGAGAACCCGCACCAGAACGCGGCCCTCTATGCCAGCCCCGCGCCGCGGCCCGGCATTGTTTCGGCCAGGCAGCTGCAGGGCAAGGAGCTGTCCTACAACAATCTGGCCGACGCAGACGCCGCGTTTGAACTGGTCAGCGAGTTTGACGCTGAAGAGCAGGCGGCCTGCGTGATCGTCAAGCACGCCAATCCGTGCGGGGTCAGCGCTGCCGACAGCCTTGCCACCGCCTATGACCGTGCGTTTGCTGCCGATCCGGTCAGCGCGTTTGGCGGCATTGTCGCTCTTAACCGCAAGCTGGATGCGGATACGGCCGATCTCATCGCCTCGCACTTCACCGAAGTGGTGATCGCGCCGGAAGCCGATGATGCGGCAATGGAAATCCTCGCGGCAAAGAAGAATGTGCGCGTGCTGGTGACGGGTGGCCTCGCCGATCCGGCGCAGGCCGCCTGGATGGTCAAGTCGGTGGCGGGTGGCCTGCTGGTCCAGTCGCGCGATACCGGCCATGTACTGGCCAGGGATCTCAAAACCGTCACCGAACGCGCGCCGAGCGAAACCGAGCTGGCCAATTTGCTGTTCGCATGGCGCGTGGTCAAGCATGTGAAGTCCAATGCCATTGTCTATGCCAAGGGCGGCACCACCTCCGGCATCGGCATGGGCCAGACCAGCCGGCTGGATGCGGCCGTGCTGGCGGCGCGCAAGGCAGAGCTGGCCGCGCAGGAAAATGGCTGGGACGAACCGCGCACGCGCGGCTCTGTGTGCGCCTCGGATGCCTTCTTCCCGTTTGCTGACGGGCTGAACGCGGCCATTGAGGCCGGTGCCACGGCCATCATCCAGCCGGGCGGCTCGATCCGCGACGAGGAAGTCATCAAGGCCGCCAACGAGGCCGGCCTTGCCATGGTCTTCACCGGCATGCGCCATTTCCGGCACTGATGGTCTGGCGGGCCGCCATTGTGGCGCTCACCGCGCTGCTGCTGGCAGCCTGCAGCAATGCGCCTGATACGCTTGAACAGCGTATCGCCATGCTGGAGCCGTATATCAGCGTTCAGATGCCTCAAGACACCTCGGAACCTGTCCCGGCGGT
This sequence comes from Glycocaulis sp., assembly GCF_051859565.1. Classification (GTDB taxonomy): domain Bacteria; phylum Pseudomonadota; class Alphaproteobacteria; order Caulobacterales; family Maricaulaceae; genus Glycocaulis. Next base: position 382,583 of record NZ_JBHYFK010000001.1, on the reverse strand, counting down.
GCTGATGTTTTCCGGCTGCGGCGGGGTGATCTCCGTCCAGCATGACTACGCCGCCATTGCCAATGAGGCGGGAGTAGCCGCGCTGATCGTGGACTCCCACGCGGCTCGCGGGATTGGCCGGATGGGCGCCCGCCTGACGGTATGTACCGCTGCGCGGATGCGGGGCGATGAACGGGCGGGTGATGTTGTTGCCGCCCTCGCCCATGCCCGGTCACTGCCCGGCATTGATGCCTCCCGGCTGGCCCTCATCGGCTGGAGCCATGGCGGCTGGACCTTGCTGGACACGTTGACGCTGGCCCATGACGGCGCGCCGCCCGGCGGGATGGACGCGATGCCGGACAATGCGCTGGAAGGTGTTCACTCGGTCATGCTGGTCTATCCGTGGTGCGGCTTTCTCAGCCGGGTGCATCGCCACGCCCTGCCTGCCTCTCCGCCCGTCCACGCCCTTCTGGCCGCTGATGATATGATCGCCAATCCGGGTGCCTGCGCCGACATGTTCACATGGCAGAGCGAAGACGGCGCGCAGATTGAATGGCAGGTGCTCGATGGCCTGACCCATGCCTTTGACGCGCCTGACGAGCGGTTCGATCCGCGCGTCCGTCATGATGCGGAGGCTACAGCCTTTGCCCATGACTGGTTCGCAGCCCGCCTCCGCGCGAGCCTGCAGGGCACTGCACACTAGCGTTTCACCGCGCACTCGCGCATGGTGAAAACACCGGGACAGACACGACAGGGGAAGACCGGATGGCTTGGAAAATTGCGACACGCGCTCGGCGTATCACCCTGGCCGGGTTTGTGGGCCTCATCACAATTCTTGCAACGGGTCTGATATTGACCGGCTGTGGCCGGGGCAGTGTGGACCCAGACGCGATCGCCCGCACCGGCCCGGTGGTTCTGGTCATTACCGGGGTCGATAGCGACCATCGTGGCAGCCGGCCTGTTGCCTATGAGGGCCTCTATGCCATTTACGGCATCGAGATGCAGGGCGCGCGCGGATTTACCCGGCCGGAGCTGACCGCGATGAGCTGGCGCCAGATACGGGCGGACTTTCCCGTCGGCAGCGCGCCGCGCGTCTTCGATGGTCCGCGCCTGTCTGATGTGCTGCGCAGCGCCGGGCTGGAGGGGGCCAGCGTCCGTCTGACCGCTTTTGACGGGTACGAGGCCGAGGTGCCGGCAGAGCTAATCGCGCGCTACGAGCCGATACTGGCGCTCAGGGCGGATGGCGATCCGCTGGCCGTTGGCGGGCTGGGGCCCGTCATGCTGGTCTGGCCGCGCCTTAACCAGAATGATCTGGCCGACATGAACGATGATCTGTGGCCGTGGGGCGTGTTTGCCATCACGCCGTATCAACCGGCAGGCACGCCGTAGAAATTCAGCGCCATTTGCACGCGGGGGCTTCCCGTCTTGCATGCGCCTGCCTAGGGTCTTGCCAAAATCAGTAAATTCCGGGGAGCGGGAATGGACACTTTCTTCGACAATGTCACGATTTTCAGTGACTTCCTTTGGGGAGGCACGTGGGGCGAGCAGCGCATCCTGCCCGTTGGCATCATCACCATCGCCCTTCTGGGTACTGGTATTTTCACGATGATCGTGCTGGGCGGGCGTCCGCTCAAACGGCTCTTCCCGGCCTTTGCCGAGCTGTGGGCAGGGCGCAAAAGCGGCGGTGAGGGTGAAATCACGCCCTGGCAGGCGCTGTCGACCGCGCTCTCCGGTCAGGTCGGCACCGGCAACCTGGCCGGTGTGGCAACCGCCATTACGCTTGGCGGCCCGGGCGCGATTTTCTGGATGTGGGTAACGGCCATTTTCGGCATGGCGCTCGCCTATGCCGAGTCATCACTGGCCGTGCGTTTCCGCGAAAAACATCCCGACGGCCACTATCATGGTGGCCCGATGTACTACATCCAGAACGGGCTGGGCAAAAACTGGAAATGGCTGGCCGTGCTGTTCTGCATCGGCACCATATTGTCCGCACTTGCTACCGGCGGCGCGATCCAGGCGAACTCGGTCACCCAGTCCGCCGTCGAAGCCAGCAACTCGCTCGGCATTGATCTGCCGCGCTGGGTTGTCGGCGCTGGCCTCGCCCTGCTGGTCTTTGCCGTCATCATTGGCGGCATCAAGTCCATCGGCACGGTGGCGGGACGCGTGGTGCCGTTCATGGCGGCGGCCTATATCTTGATCGCCCTGATCATACTGATCACTCATGCATCCGAGATCCCCGACGCCTTCGTACTGATCTTCACCGAGGCCTTCGGCTTCAGGGAAGCGGCAGGCGGGTTTGCCGGCTATGTCATCCTGGCGGCCATCCGCGCCGGTGTGGCGCGCGGCCTGTTTTCCAACGAGGCGGGGCAAGGGTCGGCGCCCATCGCGCACGCCGCCGCACAGACCAGCAACCCCGTCAAGCAGGGCGAGATCGCCATGCTGGGCGTGTTCATCGACACGATGATCATCTGCACCATGACCGCGCTGGTCATCCTCGTCGTATCGGGCAGCTATGCCAATCTGGACGGCTCCATCGTGGAGTTTGCCTGGCAGTCCGACGCCCTTCAGGCCTCAGCAATCACGACCGCTGCCTTTGCGGAGGGCATTTATGCGGGCGGCTGGATCATCCTGACGGCGCAGGCGCTCTTTGCCTTCACCACCATAATCGGCTGGTCCTATTATGCCGAAACGTCGGCCACCTACATTATTGGCGACTGGGCTGCGCGTCCGTTCCGCTTTGTCTGGGTGGCGGTGGCTTTTGGCGGCACGCTGATCGTCAATGTGGACGGGCTCTGGCGGGTGGGCGATGTCGCCAACTCGATGATGCTGTTCCCGAACGTCATTGCCATTCTCCTGCTGACGGGCGTCGTGATCCGCTACACGCAGGAATATGACCGCAAGGGTATCGTGCCGCCTGCCTGGCACGGCGATACCCCGCGTGATGCGGACGGCAAGCCGGTGGTTTCGGCCAAGTCAGAGAGTGTGAAAGGCGAGAAGCCCGCCGGGTAAATCAGGGAAGGGGCAGTGCTGTTGCCACCAGATGGTCCAGCACTGCCCATTTCTTGTAGCCGCGTGCGGCATCATCCGCACCGTGCCAGGCCGCCCCAAGGGCGGCCTTTTCTTTGGCATCCAGCGCCGCCACCGGATCAAGGCAGATGCGGATGGTGAAGAGGACCGCGCCGCTATCTTCGAGTTTCCTGATCGTCTGACGCTCCACCCGCACATGCAGGAGCGCTTCGGCGTCGCCCGGCCTGGCCGTCAGCGCACGGGCGCGCAATGGCGCGCCGTCCGGCGTGAAACGGTCATCACCCGCCTGCAGGGTCCAGTTGAAGCGTTCGAGCACCTGTCCGGGCCGCACATGGTCGAACACGCGGGCAATCCGGCTGGCCAGCTGGTCCCCGCCGGGGACGGGCTGGTGCAGTGCGTGAAGTGTCTTTCCCGCCGCATGGGGCAGGGAGAAGAAGGTGGGCGAGGTGAGCACGGCTGCGCCCACATACCAGCCATCCCTGCCTGGCATCATCACCACCAGATCGTCACTGACATGATGGGCGAGCTGCCAGAGCGGGGGCAGACCCTCCGCCAGCTCGGGCGCATCCATGCCGGCGTCCTGCAGATGGCCTATCGCCCGCGCTGCCGCTTCACGCGCTGCAGGGCCTGCCGGAGCGGCCTCAAAACTCGTCAGGGCGCGGTTCGCCAGCAGGCTGCGGCGCTCCGGCAGGCTGGCGGCCTGTGTATCGGGGGCAAGCCAGCTTTCCGGCGGTATGGGCTTCAGGCCAACAGCAAAGCGCGGCGGGCCATCGCGCCAGGGTGTGTGCAGCGTGCGTCCGGTTTCTACCATGGCTCACCGGCCAGGCGGCCCGCGATCCAGACCAGAACAAAGCCCAGCATGATCCCGGCAGCATCCACGGCCCAGTCATAGAGCGACATGGAACGGTTGATGACCGGCAGCGATTGCAGAAGCTCTATCAGCCCGCCATAGGCCCAGAGAAGCGCAAAGAGCCAGACCCGGCGCAGGCCGGGCCATGCGGCGCGCGCCAGCATGGTGAGTATGATAAAGGCGGCGAGATGGTGAACCACATGCCAGCCCAGCGCTGAGGGCGAGCTGGCATTGCCTGGCCAAAGGGCGAAGACGCTGGTGGCCAGAAGTGCCACCAGAAAAAGCCAGCCCCACCAGGGGCTGAACACGTCTGCCAGCCTGGCCGCCCAACGCGCTTGAGGCGGCCTGCCGCCCTCGCCTAATGTGGCGCTCCGGCCATTTGAGGATTTGAACAACATCATGACGCTTTCACTGATCGACACGATTCGCGCTGCGGGCACGCCCCGTTCTGACTGGTCCCGCGAAGAGGTCAAGGCGATCCATGATGCGCCCTTTGCCGATCTGATGCATGCGGCAGGGCAGATTCACCGGCTCCACCACCGTGCTGGCGAGGTGCAGAAGAGCCAGCTCCTCTCCATCAAGACAGGCGGATGCGCAGAAGATTGCGGATATTGCAATCAGTCCGCCAAGTTCGATACCGGGCTTAAGGCCTCCAAGCTCATGGACACGGATACGGTGCTGGAAAAGGCGCGCGCGGCCAAGGCCGGCGGGGCCACGCGTTTTTGCATGGGCGCGGCCTGGCGTTCGCTAAAGACACGCGACGAGCCGAAAATCTGCGAGATGATTGAAGGCGTGAAGGCGCTAGGCCTGGAGACCTGCATGACGCTTGGCATGCTCGAAGAGGGGCAGGCCGAACGGCTCAAAGAGGCGGGGCTCGACTATTACAATCACAATCTGGATACCTCGCCGGAATACTACGAGAAGATCATCACCACCCGTACCTGGGAGGACCGGATAGAAACGCTGGACCGGGTACGCGGCGCGGGCATCAAGGTGTGCTGCGGCGGTATTATCGGCATGGGTGAAGGAAAGGAGGACCGTATTGGTCTTCTGACCGAGCTGGCCCGGCTGGACCCGCACCCGGAAAGCGTTCCGATCAATCATCTGGTGCCGGTATCGGGCACGCCGCTATCGGGTTCGGCCCCGCTGGACGGGCTTGATTTCGTGCGCGCCATCGCCACCGCCCGGATCATCATGCCGCTCTCGGTGGTGCGCCTGTCGGCAGGCCGCGAAGGCATGAGCCGGGAGTTGCAGGCCTTGTGCATTCTCGCCGGTGCGGGCTCGATCTTCGTCGGCGAGGAGCTGCTGACCACGCCCAACCCGTCTTTGACGCGCGATGCGCAGATGTTCGAGACGCTGGGGCTGGAGGCGCGCTAGGTTCGAACCTGCCCCGTCCCGAAGACCTGGTACTTCCAGCTGGTGAGCTGATCGGCGCCCACGGGTCCGCGCGCATGGATGCGGCCCGTGGCAATGCCGATCTCGGCGCCGAAGCCGAACTCGCCGCCGTCTGAAAACCCGGTCGAGGCATTGTGCATGACAACGCCGGCATCCACGCGGGCGAGGAAGATGTGCGCTGCCGTCTCGTCGCCGGTGATGATCGCCTCGGTATGGCCAGAGCCGTGGCGGGCGATATGAGCCAACGCCCCTTCCACACCGTCCACCACCGCCATCGAAACAACGGCGTCGAGATACTCGGTGTCAAAATCCTGAAGGCTGGCAGGCGTTACCGACGGGGCGAACGCCTGCACCGAGCTGTCACCGCGCACCTCGCACCCGGCCGCCTGTAGTGCCGATACAAGCCGTGTCACCATCGCTTCGCCGGCCTGCCGGTCGATCAGCACGCATTCAGCGGCATTGCACACGCCGGTGCGGCGCATCTTGGAGTTCACCACCAGGCGTTCGGCCATGTCCGCGTCTGCTGCGCCGTCCACATAGACATGGCAGAGCCCGTCGAGATGGCCGAGCACCGGCACCCTCGCCTCTTCCTGCACACGTTTGACCAGCGCCTTGCCGCCGCGCGGAATGACCAGATCCAGCGCGCCATCCATTCCGGCCAGCATGTCACCTACATAGGCGCGATCGGTGGAAGGCGGCGTGGTGATGATGGCTTCGGGCAGGCCCGCCTCGCGCAATCCGTTGCGCAGTGCCGCGATAATGGCTGCGACGCTGGAGGCCGCGTCCGATCCGCCTCGCAGCACCACCGCATTGCCTGAACGCACGCACAGGGCCGCCGCATCTGCCGCGACATTGGGACGGCTTTCAAAGATGACGCCGATCGCCCCGATGGGTACACGCACCTGCGCCATGACGAGGCCGTTGGGCCGCGTCCAGCGCATGATCTCACGGCCTATCGGGTCTGGGTGACGGGCGACGGCGCGGACACCCTCAATGATTGCGTCAAGCCGCTGTGGATCAAGGCGCAGCCGGTCCAGCATGGCGCCGCTGGTGCCATTGCTTTGAGCGCGGGCCACATCATCCGCATTGGCGGCCAGCACGCTTTTGGACGCTGCCTGCAGCGCATCGGCCATGGCGGTGAGCGCGGCGGTACGCCTGTCCGCGCTTGTGTCTGCCAGCGTGCGCGCAGCGGCGCGAAGGTCTGCGCCAGCGCGGCTTGCCCAGCCGGGCTGATACTTGCTCATCCCTGATCCTCCAGCACCAGATCATTGACATGGATGGCCGCCACGCCGCGCCGGTAGCCTAGCACCGCTTCAATATCGGCAGAGCGCAGCCCCGCAATCCGGCGCAATTCCTCCGCCCCGTAGGCAGAAATTCCCTTGGCGAGCACCGCGCCATCACCGCCCGCCAGCGCCACTGTCTCCCCGCGCGAGAACTCACCGTCCACCCGCGCGATCCCGGCGGGCAGCAGGCTTTTGCCCGAACGCACGGCGCGCGCCGCGCCGTCATCGAGATGCAGCTTTCCACGCGGCGCTATCGCACCGGAGATCCAGCTGCGCCGCGCATTGCTACGTGAGGTCTCCGGGGCAAACACCGTATGGGGCGCGCCTCTGCTCAACCTGTCCAGCGGATCATCTTCAGCGCCAGCGGCAATGATCGTGGCAATGCCTGCCCGCGCGGCGATGCGCGCAGCGGCAATCTTGGACGCCATGCCGCCCGTGCCTGTGCCGGCCTTGCCCGGCTCCCCGCCCAGCGCCTCGATCTCCGGCGTTATCGCCGCGACATGGGCGACGAGCTTTGCGCCGGGAACACGCGACGGATCAGCGCTGTAGAGCCCGTCCACGTCCGACAGGAGGACGAGCAGTTCCGCATCGCACATCTGCGCCACGCGCGCGGCCAGCCGGTCATTATCACCATAGCGCAGCTCGGCGGTGGCAACCGTATCGTTCTCATTGATGACGGGCAGCGCACCGGCAGCCAGCAGCGCATCCAGTGTCGCGCGCGCATTGAGCCAGCGGCGGCGGCTTTCCATGTCATCAAAAGTCAAAAGCGCCTGCGCGGCGGGCATGCCATGGGGTTCCAGCGCGCCATTCCACGCCATCATCAGGGCGGTCTGTCCTGCGGCGGCGGCAGCCTGCTTCTGATCGAGCGCGAGCTTGCCGGCGGGCAGGTTTAGCCGCTTGCGGCCCAGCGCCACGGCGCCAGAGGATACCAGTACGGTTTCAATACCGCGCGCACGCCAGCGCGCCAGCGCTCCGGCAATCGCCTCGAAACGGGCGGTGTCCGGACCGCCCGTTTGCGCATCAATGAGAAGGGAGGAACCGATTTTCACCACGGCGCGGCGCGCACCGGAAACCAGCTCGGATGCGGACGCAGCCACGGCACATTATCCTTCAGATCCAATAATCCGGGACACCATATCGCAGGCGCAGCATTGCGCAATGAGGAGGGCTAGCGCCCGGCTTCCAGTTCCTCACGCAGCATTTCCAGCTCCAGCCAGCGCTCTTCCTTCGCCTCGCGCTCCTCACTGGCCTTCGCCAGCTCAGAACTGGCGCCATGAAAGCGCTCCGGATTGCGGGAGAACAGCGCCGGATCGGCGAGTTCTGCCTCCAGCTTGGCGATTTTGTTTCCCAGCGCCTCGATCTCTCCGGGCAGGGTTTCCAGCGCATGCTTGTCCTTGAAGGAGAGCTTGGACCGCTGCTGCGGCGGCGTTGAGGCCGGTGATTTCGCGGCGGGTGCAGCCGTCTGCTTTTGCGCGCTTTCCTGCTGGGCACGCGCACGCACGCCCTCGCCGCGCTGGGCCACCATGTCGGAATAGCCGCCCGCATAGACCTGCCAGTCGCCATCGCCCTCATAGGCGATGACGCGGTTTACCGTGCGGTCGAGAAAATCGCGGTCATGGCTGACCAGCAGCACCGTGCCCGCATAGTCGGCAATCAGATCCTGCAAGAGGTCGAGGGTTTCCAGATCGAGATCATTGGTCGGTTCGTCCAGCACCATGACATTGCCCGGCAGGGCCAACGCCCGTGCCAGCATGACGCGGGCGCGTTCGCCGCCCGAAAGCACGTGAACCGGCGTGCGCGCCTGTTCGGGACGGAACAGGAAATCCTTCATCCAGGCCGCGATGTGGCGCGTCTGGCCGTTGATCTCGACATGATCGCCGCCCCCGCCGGTAAGCGCCTCGGCCAGCGTCCAGCCGGGTTTGAGCTGCGCGCGCTTCTGGTCGAGCTGGGCGATCTCAAGTCCGACACCCAGCCGCACCGATCCGGTGTCGGGCTGCAGATTACCGATGAGCATGTTGAGCAGCGTCGTCTTGCCAGCCCCGTTCGGCCCGACAAGTCCGAGACGTTCACCGCGCTGGATGCGCGTGGAAAAATCGCGCACCACCACCCGCTCGCCGAAGCGCTTCGAGATGTTCTTCGCCTCGGCCACGAGCTTGCCGGACTGTTCAGCATCGGAGGCTTCCAGATTGGCCACACCTTGCGGTCCGGAATGGCTGCGATAGCGGGCTTTCAGGGCCTTTAGCTCATCCACACGGCGCACATTGCGCTTGCGCCTGGCGGTAACACCATAGCGCATCCAGTCTTCCTCGCGCGCGATCTGGCGGGCGAGCTTGTGCTGTTCGAGCTCTTCGGCCGCCAGCACCTCGTCGCGCCAGTCCTCGAAATGGGCAAACCCCTTGTCGAGCCGCCGGGCGATGCCCCGATCCAGCCAGACCGTGGAACGCGAGAGGTTTTCCAGAAAGCGCCGGTCGTGACTGATCAGCACGAGCGCGCTTTTCGTGCGCGACAGCTCATCCTCCAGCCACTCGATAGCCGGAAGATCGAGATGGTTGGTCGGCTCGTCGAGGAAGAGAATGTCGGGTTCGGGGGCCAGCGTACGCGCCAGAGCGGCCCGGCGCGCCTCCCCGCCCGACAGGCGGGCCGGGTTTTCCTCGCCGGTCAGCCCCAGCGCTTCGAGCAGCATGCGCGCGCGCCACGGATCATCGCCGGGCGTCAGCCCGGCCTCGACATAGGCGAGCACGGTGTCAAAGCCCGTCAGGTCGGGTTCCTGCGGCAGATAGCGCACGGTGGCGCCGGGATGGATGAAACGCTCCCCTGCATCTGCCTCCAACAGGCCTGCAGCGATCTTCATCAGGGAGGACTTGCCAGACCCGTTCCTGCCCACAAGACAGATGCGTTCGCCGGGTGCGACCATCAGCTCGGCGCTGGTGAGCAAGGGGGTGACCCCGAAGCTCAGCTTTATATCCTGCAAGGTGAGAAGGGGTGGAGCCATGATGGTGCGTGCGATAGCGCAAACTGCCGGGGCTGTCAGCGCCCTTGCGCTGCCGCAGCAGGGCGTTGATGGTAATTATTGCGAACAGGAATCGACAGGGAATCCGGGCCGATGCACCGCAACCGCCGCCGTATTCTGATGGCCACTGTTATTGTCAGCGCTCTGGTGGGCGTGCTGGCGATGGGCTGGGTATGGTCGACACGCAATCCGCTCGAACTGACCCTGCAGGAGCTGGGGCAAGCCGCCGGCCAGTCCTATGTTTACGGCTATCCGCTGGTCCTGATGGACGAGACACGGCACGATGTGACGGGAGGCGGCGGGCTGCCGCCCAACCGGCTGGGGCATATCCGTAGCCTGCCGGGCGCCGGTTTCACCGCGGTGGTGCGTCCCAACGTGGATACGCTTTACTCCATCGCGTGGCTTGAGCTTGGCGTACACCCGCTGCAACTCGACATACCCGCCATGGAAGGGCGCTACTGGCTGTTTCAGGGGCTGGATGCGTGGACGAACGTGTTCGCCGATCCGGGCGTGCGCACTCTGGGGGATGGTTCGGTCAGTGTGCTGATCGCTGGGCCGGATTTTGAAGGCACGGCGCCAGAGGGCATGACGCTCTACCGCTCGCCGACCCGGACCGCCTGGTTGCTGGGCCGCATCGAAATAGACGGCGAAACCGACCTGTCGGCGGCCCACCGCTTGCAGGATGCGCTGCGGCTCTATCCGTACCGCGCCATGCCCGGCGGCCATGGGATCGCGCTGGAAAGGCCCGCTGCAACCCCGTCCCTGCCCTCGCCGCCCGAACGGGTGGCGGCAATGGATGCGCCGGACTTTTTCAGCCGGCTGGGTGCCCTGATGATGGACAATCCGCCTGCATATGCTGATCGCGCCGCGCTGGCGCGGATGCAGGCCCTGGGGGCTGGCCCCGGCGAGAGCGTGGACTGGTCGGAGTACGGCATTCTGGCAATGCAGGCGATGCTGCGCGGGGTACGGCTGGCCCGCGAGCGGCTGTCCGAAGGGCCCTCACAAGGTACAGGCTGGGTCGTGCCGGAGAGCCATATTGGCCGCTACGGGACCGATTATGCCTACAGGGCCGGGGTAGCCCTCTACGGCCTTGGCGCCAACCTGCCCGAAGATGCGGTTTATCCGGCGGCGCGTACGGATATGCATGGCGAGCCCTTGCGGGGCGGTGAGCGCTATCAGATCCGGTTCGAAGCCGATGACCTGCCGCCCGTCAACGCCTTCTGGTCGGTGACGCTCTATGACGCTGACGGGTATTTCATCGCCAATGAGGCAGACCGTTTCGCCCTGACCAGCCGGGATGCGCTGGTGGCCGATGAGGATGGCAGCATCACGCTCGACATTCACGCCGGACCGCCAGAGGAGGGCCGCGAGGCGAACTGGCTGCCTGCGCCGGCACGTGGCAATTTCACCCTGCTGGCACGCCTCTACTGGCCGCAGGAAAGCGTGCTGGATGGAAGCTGGGCCATGCCGCCCGTGGAGCGCGTTGAGGCTCCTGACGAGTAGCTATTCAGCAGCGCGCGGCAGACCGGCTTCACTTGCATCGGTCTGCGCCTTTCGAAACTGCAAATGCCCGTCTTCGAGGCGGCCAAAACGTATGGTCAGCATGTCCTGCACATAGTTCTGATAGGTCCGCCAGGGCGCTTTCGTCCCCTGCCTGGGCAGGTGTGGCAGGGCGCGCTGGACATAGCCGGAGGAGAAATCGAGCAGCGGTGCCAGCTCAATATCGGCAGGCGGCACTGGCACGCAGTAATCATGGCCCTGCCGCTGCATATGGTTGAGCAGGCGGCAGACCCGTTCGGCGGTAAGATCAATTTTCAGCGTCCATGAGGCGTTGGTATAGCCGAACGCCAGAGCCGCATTGGGAACGCCGGACAGCATCATGCCGCGATAAGTGATCTTGTCGGCCGGCACCAGCGCCTCGCCATCCACGCTTATGTCCATGCCGCCACCGACCTGCATTTCCAGCCCCGTCGCCGGCACGATGAGGTCGGCCTCGATCAGCGCGCCGGATTTCAGGCGGATGCCGCCTGTCTCGAAGCGTTCGATATGATCGGTGACGATGCTGGCCTTGCCGCTTTTCAGGGCCGCGAAGAAGTCGCCATCGGGGGCAAGGCAGAAGCGCTGGTCCCATGGATTATAGCGGGGGGAGAAATGGCGCTCGACGTCGAAATCCTCTCCCAGCTCTGCGCGTATCGCCTTGATGACGCCGCGCTTCACGAAGTCCGGCCAGAGGCGCGACAGCTGAAAGAAGAACATGGACAGGGCGATATTCTTCACCCGCGAGAGCGTGTAGGCGAGCCGTCCGGGCAGAAACTTGCGCAAGGCATCGGCAATGGCATCGCGTGAGGGCCGCGCCGCGATATAGCTTGGCGAGCGCTGCAGCATGGTCACATGCGCGGCTTTCTCCGCCATTGCCGGCACCAACGTCACCGCCGTCGCGCCAGAGCCGATAATCACCACGCGCTTGCCCGCATAATCATGGCCTTCAGGCCATTTCTGTGGATGGATGATCTCACCAGCGAAGTCGGCCAGCCCCTCAAATTCGGGCATATAGCCCTGCTCGTAACGGTAATAGCCAGAGCAGATCATCAGGAACCGGGCGGAGATTGCCTGGCGGCCTTCCGGCCCTTCCACAGTCACCGTCCAGCGCGCAGTCCCGCTATCCCAGCTAGCCGAGATGACGCGGGTATTGAAGCGGATATGCCGGTCAATCCCGGCCTCACGCGCGGTATCGGTGACATAGCGGCGAATGCTCGGCCCGTCGGCAAACACCTTGCCGTCCACCCAGGGGCGGAAATTATAGCCGAACGTGTACATGTCCGAGTCAGAGCGTATGCCGGGATAGCGGAAGAGATCCCAGGTGCCGCCGATCTGCGCGCGTGCCTCAATGATGGCATAGCTCTGTCCGGGTGCGCGGTGCTGCAGATGCCAGGCCGTGCCAATACCGGAAATACCGGCCCCGACGATCAGCACGTCCACACTCTGCGCATGATTACCGGCCATGGCGCCTTGCCTCCGAACCCTCTGCCTGAAGAAAAGTGAACACTGTTCACTTCACTCTGGCAAGAGCCTCCAGGCTAGCCGCAATTCAGCCGCTGGCGCATGGTATCCAGACTGCCGCGCGGACGCCAGGCGGCGATAGCCTCAACCACCGCGCAGCGCTGGGCATCATCCAGGCGGGTATCGGCGGCGAGGTCAGCCTCCAGCGCCTCGAAACTGTCCGTGCCCGTGATGAGCTCCTGTCCATTATCGTCCGGGCTGTCGAAACGCATCAGCAGGCCGTCAGCATTCCACCGCTCCCAGCTTGGCAGGTTGGTCGGCCCGCCCGTGCCGGGCTCGCCTGTGCGGGCAAACTCGGCCCAGTAGGCACCCATGGCAGCGGCCAGCGCTTCGCGCCCGCCGGCATTGTTGTTGTTGAACATCGCACCATCCAGACGCCCGAAGAAATCGAAATGGTTAAAGACGAAGGGTATCTCCATCGCATGGGCTGCGCCCAGCAGATGGGAGAGGTCCATCACGAACAGGGCACGGCCCTGCTCATCCCAGTCAAACCGGTAGGCCCAGACATCGCGATGGCCGCCGGACTGCATGAGGCTGGCCGCCTGATCGACCGCCAGAATGCGCCAGGTGCGGCTTTGATACTCCGCTATGGTGTCGTAGAATTGCGCATCGCGGCTGATCAGGATGACGCCGAAATAGCGCTTCACGAGATCGTCCCGGAACGCGTTGAACAGCTTCATCTCGTCCCGGTTGGTGCCGGTGATGACCGGCACGGCATTGAACGTGTCGGGCGAAGCAAACGCGTTGGCGAGGCCATCACGCGGTATCGTCACCCCGTCCTCGATCATGCGCGGAAGGTTGAGAAAGGGCGCGCCATCCTCCCCGCGATAGGCGTTGAATACGGTTTCCAGATCGGCGCTGCGCAGGGCGTCGGCAGTATAGCCGTCTCCGGCTATACGCAGAGCGATGTCCGCTGACGTATTGGACTGGCCAGGTTCGGCGCCGCTGGCCACTTCCCAGCTGACACTGTCAAAGCTGCCCGACTGAATGATGGCGCGGTGAAACAGGCCGGACGCCAGCGGGGAGGCGAGCAGGCCCGCCACATTATGCCCGCCTGCGCTTTCGCCGAAAATGGTCACATTGCCGGCATCACCACCGAACTGGGCGGCGTTCTCCCGCACCCATTCGAGTGCGGCGATCTGGTCCAGAAGCGCGAAATTTGCCGCCGCATCGCGCGGGTCCGTGGCATCACTGCGAATGGCGTCATGGGCGAAGAAGCCCAGCCCGCCGAGCCGGTACTGGATGGCGATCACCACCACATCCTGATCCTTGGCCAGCTGCGCGCCATCATACTGCCCGGCAAAGCCCCATACATTGGCTCCACCATGAATCCACACCATCACGGGACGCGAGGCGTTGTCCGCGCTTGCCCCTTCGGGCGCGTAAATGTCGAGGCGCAGGCAATCCTCGCTGCCGACCAGCTGGCCGGGCAATACGCCAGACGAAGCCTGAAGGGCGCTGGTAAATTGCGGGCAGGGCTCAGGATGGTCCAGCGCCTCGAAGCGGCCATTGAAGGCCGGGGCGGGGCGCGGTGCGCGCCAGCGCAGATCGCCTTCGGGCACAGCCGCAAACGGCACACCGCGCCAGGCCCAGGCGCCGGGCGAATGCTGGAAGCCGACCAGCTCGCCTTGCTCAACCGTGCGAAGGGTTGCCTCCAGCGGTTCGGGCGGGCGCTGTTCCGCGCTGCCTGTACAGGCCGATACCGCCAACGCGCCCAACACACCTAGCCAGATATGCCGCATGAAACCCTCCCCGATATTTGCATCTTTAACGGAGAGGGTAGCCTGTGTTTGAGGACCTGCAAGCAGGTTATGGCGCTATCCCATCTTTGGTATGTTCACCAGCCGCACCCAGCCGGTTTTCTTGTCGCGCACAACAATGATGCGGGCCGGATCAAGCCCTGCAACATCGCGGCCCGTCTCCTTCAGCATGGCGATGGAAGCATCCCTCACCAGCCCATCATCCGCCTGCGGAGCAAGATGCACAGAGCCGCGCTTCTTGCCGCCCTCCTGCACCACGATCTCGATTGTTTCGACCGCAGCTCGCAGCATGTCGGCATCAGCCTTTGGCCAGTCCGCATGGAAGACACTGCCCGCCTGGCCGGCGCGTTCCCACAGCTCCTCGGCCATGTGCGGGGCGAAAGGCGCCAGCACACGCAAGAACGTCAGAAGGCCGTCCCTGGTGACAGGCTGACCTTCTACCGCATTGAGGAATTTCATCAGCTCGGCAATCGCGGTGTTGAGGCGGAGATTGTCGAGATCCTCGGTCACGGCTTCGACCAGCTTGCCGGTGGCGATAGTGACAGCTGAGCTTTCAGACTCAGCCGGGCTGGCAATGCCCGATACGGCGTAATTCCAGACCCGGCGCAGGAATTTGAGCGAGGCGGCGGCCTTCTCGGTCTCCCAGACGCGCCCGCCCTCGACCGGCCCCATGAACATCAGGCAGACACGAAACGCATCCGATCCGTATTGCGCTACCACATCGTCTGGCGTCACCACATTGCGCAAGGATTTCGACATCTTCGCGCCAATGCGCTCAACCCTGTCACCTGTCGGCACGTGGACAAACTCGCCCTCGCCGCGCTCCTCAACCTCGTCCACGGGCAGGATAACGCCGCGCGCATTCTGATAGGCGAACGAGGTCAGCATGCCCTGATTGACAAGCTTGCTGAACGGTTCGGCCGTCGAAATGACGCCCAGATCGTGCAAGGCCAGATACCAGAAGCGCGCATAGAGCAGGTGCAGCGTCGCATGCTCGGCGCCGCCCACATAGAGATCAACCGGCCCCCACGCTTTCTCCTTAGACGGATCAACCGGCGCATCAGTGTTCTTCGGGTCCATGAAACGCAGCGGATACCAGCACGAGCCGGCCCATTGCGGCATGGTATTCAGCTCGCGCCGCCCCTTCATGCCGGTCTTGGGATCGGTCACCTCCACCCAGCCAGCCGCGCGCGCAAGAGCCGGCGCGTCATAGCTCGTCGGCTTGTAGTCATCGACATGGGGCAGGGTCAGCGGCAGCTCTGACACATCAAGGCTGGTGCGCGTGCCATCTTCCCAGTGAATGATCGGGATTGGCTCGCCCCAATAGCGCTGACGGGAGAATATCCAGTCACGCAGATTATAGCTGACAACACGCCTGCCGAGGCTGCGGGCGGTGAGGAAGTCGGCAACCGCCTCGCGCGCATCGCGCCAGCGCTGACCTGCGCTGTAGAGGCCGGCCTCGGTCCCGGCTGGCGGGTCGAGCATGATGCCGTCTTCGGTCCAGCAGGCTTCGCCTTTGAGCACGGCCTCGCGCACAGGGACATCCGCACCCGGATCGATAACGGGGACCACAGGCAGGCCATACTTCTTCGCGAAGGCAAAATCGCGCTCGTCATGGGCTGGCACGCCCATCACCGCGCCGGTCCCGTAATCGGGCAGCACATAGTCCGCGACGAAAATCTGCACTTTCGCACCCGACACGGGGTTGATGGCGATGAGACCTGAAGGCACGCCTGTCTTCTCGGCGTCCACCGTGCGGTCGAGATCAGACTTGCGCGCTGCCGCCTCGCAATAGGCGTCCACCTCTGCGCGATGGCTGGCAGGCACCAGGCTGGCGACCAGCGGGTGCTCCGGCGCAAGCGCGAGGAAGGTGACGCCTGCGAGCGTATCGGCGCGCGTTGTAAACGTGGTGACGGTTTCGCCTGAGCCATCAATCGCAAAGCGGATTTCGACGCCTTCAGACCGGCCGATCCAGTTGCGCTGGCTGTCCTTGATGCCTTCGGGCCAGTCGAGCCCCTCAAGCCCTGCCAGAAGACGCTCCGTATAGGCTGTAATGCGCATCTTCACCTGGCGGATCGGCACGCGCACGACGTCAAAACCCTGCTCGGACTTGCCGTCGAACACCTCTTCATTGGAGAGGATAGTGCCAAGCTCCGCGCACCAGTTCACCAGCGCATCGTCGAAATACACCAGACGGCGCGCATCCTGATATTCCTGAATGGCCAGCTTGCCTGCGGCCTTCACATCATCGGGGATGGGCAGTTCAGCGATAGGACGGGCCTTGTTCTGGTCCTTGTCGAACCAGGCCTCGTACATCTGCACGAAGATGAACTGCGTCCATTTGTAATAGTCCGGCTTTGAGGTCGTGATCTCGCGGTTCCAGTCATAGCCCAGACCCAGCAGATCCATCTGGCGGCGGAATGTCTTGATATTCTTGGCGGTGGAGACTTCCGGGTGCTCGCCCGTCTTTATCGCGTGCTGTTCGGCGGGCAGGCCGAAACTGTCCCAGCCCATGGGATGGAGCACGTTAAAGCCCGCCATGCGCTTGTAGCGCGCCACGATGTCGGTCGCGAGATAGCCCACCGGATGGCCAACATGCAGGCCTGCGCCCGACGGATAGGGAAACATGTCGAGCACGAAAAAGGTCTTGTCGCCGGGCTTCGGGTCCGGCGTGCGATACGTGTCCCGCTCAGCCCAGAGCTGGCGCCATTTGGTTTCAATCGCGGTGAAATCGTAGGTCTCGGACACGGGCGGGCAACCTTCCTTGAAAACAGGCGAAGCGGCGGATGAACCGCCGCTTCTACTAGGCTCCAGCGTTTCTGGCAAAGCCCCGTCGGGCAGCGCCTGTCTCAGGCCGCGCTGGCCTGCTCGAAGCGGGTAATGGCATCCTCGCGCGCCAGTAGGAAGCCCAGCGCATCATGGCCTTCAATCAGGCAGGTGCGCGCAAACGGCTCCAGCGTGAAACCGGCCCGCACATTGCCGCTGGTCACGCTCATATCGGCAAGGCTGACAACCACTTCCTCGCCGTTTCGCTCCAGAAACGCTGCGTGCGCCTCAGCATCAATCTCGGCCACGACCAGCCCGTTATTGGCAGCGTTCGCCTTGAATATGTCGCCTGCGCGCGTGGTGATGACCGCGCGCACGCCGAAATCGCGCAAGGCCCAGGGGGCATGCTCGCGCGAGGAGCCGCAGCCGAAATTATCGCCTGCGATGAGGACAGAATGGGTCTCTGTCTCAACCTTGTTGAGCGGGTGATCGGTGCGGTTTCCAGCCCCGTCGAAACGCCAGTCGCGAAAGCAGGCATCGGCCAGCGCGCCGCGCTCTGTCGTGGTCAGGAAGCGCGCCGGGATGATCTGATCGGTGTCGATATTGTGCTCTTGCAAGGCAAAGCTGCGCGAGCGGATTTCGGTTATGGGTTCACGCTGCACCACACATCTCCATCATCTTTCGCGGATCGGTAATCGCACCGGCCACAGCCGCAGCCGCAGCGGTCGCCGGGCTTGCCAGCACGGTGCGCACGCCGGGGCCCTGACGGCCGGCAAAGTTGCGGTTGGAGGTCGAGACGACCAGCTCTCCCGGCCTGCCGCTATCGCCATTCATGGCGATACACATGGAGCAGCCAGGTTCGCGCCATTCCGCCCCTGCGGTGCGGAAGATCGCATCCAGCCCCTCGGCCTCTGCCGCCTTGCGCACGCGTTCAGAACCGGGAACAACCAGCATGCGCACGCCGGGCTTCACATGGCGTCCAGCCATGATGAAGGCGGCCTCACGCAAATCGGACAGGCGCGCATTGGTGCACGAGCCGACAAAGACGGTGTGCACCGCTTCGCCCATCAGCGTTTCGCCTGGCGTAAAGCCCATCCATGCGAGCGCCTTCACATCATCGGCCGTTGCGGGCGCCGGAACCATCGCGTCCACGGGGGCAGCCATGTGGGGGGATGCGCCCCAGGTGACCATGGGGGCAAGGCGGCTGGCATCGAGACGCACCTCGCGGTCGAAATGTGCGCCATTGTCGGAGCGCAATTGCTTCCATTTCAGGCGCGCCGCCTCGAAGGCCGCGCCCTTGGGCGCATACTCCCGGCCCGACAGCCAGGCGAACGTCACCTCATCGGGCGCGATCAGACCAGCGCGCGCGCCCGCCTCGATCGACATGTTGCAGACCGTCATGCGCCCTTCCATGGAGAGCGCCTCGATGGCCGGGCCGCAATACTCAATGACGTGGCCGGAGGCACCGCCCGCGCCGAGCTTTGCGATGATCGCAAGGATCAGATCCTTGGCACCCACCCCGTAGGGCAGGCGGCCATCGACATGGACTTTCATCGTCTTCGGCTTGCGCTGGAGCACGGTCTGGGTGGCCAGCACATGGGCGACTTCGGTGGTGCCGATGCCAAAGGCCAGAGCGCCAAATGCGCCATGAGTGGAGGTATGGCTGTCACCGCAGACAATGGTCATGCCGGGCTGGGTCAGGCCCAGCTCCGGCCCCATCACATGGACAATACCCCGGTCTGAACTGCCCCAGCCCGCCAGCGGAATCCCGTGGCGGGCGCAGTTTTCCTCCAGACGCTCCACCTGCGCCTTGGCCGCCGGGCTGATATAGGCCGGGCGCTGGCCTTTCCTGCGCGGCGTGGTGGGTGTGGAATGGTCGAGCGTGGCGAAGGTGCGTGACGGCACACGCACCTTCAGCCCCCGCTCGTCCAGCATCGCGAAAGCCTGCGGGCTCGTCACCTCGTGCACAAGGTGAAGATCAACATAGAGCATGGCCGGTGCCTCAGGGCTTTCCGGCATGACGATATGACTGTCCCACAGCTTGTCGAACAGTGTGCGCGGTTCAGACGGCGATGCGCGTTCCATTTCCGGCTTCCTTGTCAGTAGTGGTGGCGGGAACCGGCTCCAGCCAGTTCCAGCGGTCGGGCGTGCGCCCCTCAAACAGGCCGAAGAAACGGTCCTGCAGGCATTTGGTGATCTCGCCGGGGCCGCCTGCACGGGTCGGCTTGCGGTCGACCGAGCGCACCGGGGTCAGCTCGACCGCCGTGCCAGTGAAGAAGATCTCGTCGGCGAGGTAGAGAATCTCGCGCGGCAAAGCCTGCTCGACGACTTCAATGCCTTCGGCCTTGGCCAGCTTGATAATGCTGTCGCGGGTAATGCCCTGCAGGATGGACGAGGCCGCCGGTGGGGTGAGGATGCGGCCATCTTTAACCGCGAAAATGTTCTCGCCCGCGCCTTCAGAGAGGCGGCCCTCCGTATCAAGACCAATGCCTTCGGCAAAACCGTTCAACTTCGCTTCGCGCGAGATGAGGAAGCTGGAAAGGTAGTTGCCGCCGGCCTTGGCACCGGTCGGGGCCGTGTTCGGCGCAAGCCGGTTCCAGGAGGAGACGCAGACATCCACGCCCTTGGTGCGGCCCTCGTCTCCAAGATAGGCACCCCAGGGGAAGGCGGCCATATAGATCTCAACCGGCGGCAGGGTCAGCGGCGCAACACCGATCGATCCATAGCCCAGGAATGCCACAGGGCGGATATAGGCCGAACGCAGATTATTGGCGGCCACCGTATCCAGACAGGCTTTGGTCAGCGCCGCCGCATCGTAGTCGAGCGAAATGCCGTAAATCTTCGCCGAATCCACCAGGCGCTGCATATGGTCATGCACGCGGAAACCCATCGGCCCGTCCGGCGTGTCGTAGACGCGGATACCCTCAAACAGCGAGGTACCATAGTGCAGGGCGTGGGTGAGCACATGCACCTTGGCATCCTGCCAGCGTATAAGCTGGCCGTTGTGCCAGATGTGTTCGACTTCCTGAATGCTCATGGGCGTATTCCTATTCTGCTGCGACACCATTGGCCGCTGGATGATCGGAGCCATTGTCCGCGCGATGGCGGGCGACGGCGCTGGCATTGCACAACGCGTCTATATACGCGCCAACACAGGCCGGCAGGATATCGCGATTGCGTGCGCGGCCGGTAAAGCTTTCACCGCAGCTCGACACGGTCATGTCGATCAGCACGTCAGCGGCCTGACCCGCCTTGCCAGCCTCGTCAGCTTCGGCCGCGATGTAGCGCATGTCGATGGAGTCGACGCTGCCCTCGATACCGATGATATGGCTGACGGCCAGAAACGCCGCGTCCATGGCGCCAGGCGCTGCAGCGACATCTGTCACACGCCCCCGGCGGGGATGGTTGAGTTCCACACGCGCCACCGGCTCGGCATTGGAGGCCAGAGGAGCGCGGATCTCGACCCTCGACAGCTCCCACAGCTCGTCATCGGACGCGCCTTCACTGCGCGACAGGATAGCGGCGAGGCGCGCGGTATCGACGGTACCGATCTCGTCAGCGACACGCTTGAACTCGGCAAAGGCGCGCGCGAAGGCCTCGTCATCCAGCTTGAAGCCCAGCTCGGCGGCGCGGGCCGCCAGCGCGTGCTTGCCCGAATGCTTGCCCAGTACCAGCGAGCTGGATGGCCAGCCGACATCTTCCGGCTTCATGATCTCATACGTTTCACGGTTCATCAGCATGCCGTGCTGGTGAATGCCAGCCTCATGGGCGAAAGCGTTGGCCCCCACAATCGCCTTGTTGCGCGGCGGCAGGGTGGAAGTGATGCGCGACAGGGTACGGCTGGCAGTCATGATCTCACGCGTTTCAATGCCCGTAGCGACGCCCGTAGCATCGCGCCGTGTACGGATCGCCATGACAATATCTTCCAGCGCGGCATTACCGGCCCGTTCGCCAATACCGTTGACGGTGCACTCCACCTGACGCGCTCCTCCGCGGATCGCCGCCAGAGAGTTGGCAACCGCCAGGCCCAGATCATTGTGGCAATGAGCCGAGAAAATCACATCGTCATCGCGGCTGACTTTCTTGCCCAGCATACGGAAGAGCTCATAGATCTCGTCTGGCGTCGCATAGCCGACCGTGTCGGGTACATTGAGCGTGCTGGCCCCTGCAGCAGCAGCGGTAGACAGGGCCTCAACGAGGAATCCCGGCTCCGTCCGGATCGCGTCCTCGGCGGAAAACTCCACATCATCGCAATAGGTGCGGGCATGAGCGACCATGTCGGCAATGGCAGAGAGTATTTCCGCCGGGGTCATTTTCAGCTTGAATTCGCGGTGGATCGGGCTGGTGCCGAGGAAGACATGGATGCGCTTTTTCGGCGCGGCCTTCAGGGCCTCTGCCGCCGCATCGATATCGGCTTTCGACGCCCGTGCCAGCGAGCAGATGCGCGGGCCTTCAATCTCGGCAGCGATGCGGGCAATGGCCCTTGCGTCACCGGGCGAGGCGGCTGCAAAGCCAGCCTCGATGACATCGACATTCAGAGCGGCCAGCGCTCTGGCCATAGACAGCTTGCCCGCCTCGTTCATCGAAAAGCCGGGCGCCTGCTCGCCATCGCGCAAGGTCGTATCAAATATGGTGATCTGCCGGGTCATGACGCAGCTTCCAGTCTGGGCGAATCCATCCGCTCACTGACAGAGGTCACACCATACATGCGTGCGATTTGCGCTTTCAGGGTTTCAATCCGGCGCGGGCCCGGGCGCGGCCGCACTGTCATGGTCAGCCTGTGCGTTGTGCTGGCGGGCGCATAGTTTACTGAATCCAGCTCATAGCCCCGGCGCTCCACAAGGCCAATAAGACGCACCACGGCCCCTTCGGCGGGCAGGAAATCGATATCGATCTGTGTGGTCATGGCTCAGGCCTCCATCATGTCGGAATTGGCTTTGCCCGGCGGCACAAGCGGCCAGACATTCTCACGCGGGTCGATGCGCACATGGCACAGGACCGGCCCGCGCGTGGACAGAAGACGCTCCACGGCGCCCGGCACATCGGCCCGGCGGTCCAGCGTGAACGCCTCGATGCCGAAGGCTCGGGCGAGCTCGGCAAAGTCGGGATTATCCCAGAGATCGACCTCGGAGAAATTCTCCTCGTAGAACAGCTCCTGCCACTGGCGGACCATGCCGAGCTGGGCGTTGTCGATAAGGACGATTTTCAGCGGGATGCGATAGCGGCGCAGGGTCGCCAGCTCCTGAATATTCATCATGATGGAGCCGTCACCGCTGATGGTGACAACCGTCGCATCCGGCTCGGCCAGCGCCGCGCCAATGCCGGCGGGCAGGCCATAGCCCATCGTGCCGAGCCCGGCACTGGTCAGATGGGCCTGCGGGCGCGAGAAGCGGCAATGCTGGGCCACCCACATCTGGTGCTGGCCGACATCGCAGGTGGCGATGAACTTGTCCCCGGCGGCCTCGGAAATCTGTTTGAGCAAGGCTGGCGCATAAACACCCGAACCCGGCGCGTCATAGCGGAAGGCCCAGCGCCCGGCGTTCTCCTCGCAGGTGCGCCGCCAGCCATCAATCCCGCCCGTCTGGCCGGAGAGGGCCGACAATATGGCGGCAACATCGCCCGCCAGCGCCACATCGGCGTGGCGCAGCTTGGAAATTTCCGCCGCATCGCCATCGATATGAATGACTCGGGCATTGGCCGCGAACGTGTCCAGCCGGCCCGTTGCCCGGTCGTCAAAGCGCGCACCGACGCAGATCAGCAGATCGCTGTCATGCACCGCCATGTTGGCGGCGCGCGTACCATGCATGCCCAGCATGCCGAGAAAGCCCGGCCAGTCGGTCGGCAATGCCCCAAGGCCCTTCAGCGTGGCCACGGCAGGAATGCGTGAGCGCTGGAAGAAGGTACGCAGCGCGTCCTCGGCCCCGCCCAGCGCGATACCGCCGCCAAAATAGAGGACGGGGCGACGGGCCGAAGCGATAAGACGGTCGGCAGCGGCCAACGCTTTCGCATCGAGGGGAAACACGGCCCGCGCCGCCGTCCGGCAGGCCAACGAACGGGGGGAAATGCCGTTTGCCTGCGTTACGTTCTTGGGAAGATCAATCAGAACCGGGCCAGGCCTGCATGAACTGGCAAAGCGGAAAGCCTCGGCAAATATGTCAGGGATATCGGCCGCATCGCGCACCAGCCAGGAATGCTTTACGACCGGCAGGGTGATGCCGAACGTGTCGATTTCCTGAAAGGCGTCGGTTCCCATCAAAGGTGTCGCCACCTGACCCGTGATGGCCACCATGGGCACACAGTCCATGAAGGCATTGGCCAGCCCGGTGACGAGATTGGTGGCGCCGGGGCCGGAGGTCGCCAGACAGACGCCCGGCCTGCCCGTCACCCGCGCCCAGGCATCGGCGGCGAGCGCCGCGGCCTGTTCGTGACGTACCAGAATATGCTTCAGGCTGGAGGCCGTCAGCGCGTCATAGACCGGCATGATCGCGCCGCCCGGATAGCCAAAGACATGGCTCACGCCGTGATGCTCCAGCGCGTCAATGACGAGCTGGGCACCCGAACGCGTGTCCGGCCTTGTATCCAGTTTGGGGGGCGATGCGGGCGTCATGATCCGGTTTCCTGCTTTCTACGCCTGACCGGCATTGGCGCCGGGCTGCAGCCAGCCCATACGCGCGCGCAGGCGCTCGCCGGTGTGCTCGATCGGCTGGTCGAGATCCTCGCGCAGGAGAGCTGCGTAGCGCGGCTTGCCCGCCTGATTTTCCAGCACCCAGTCGCGGGCAAAGCTGCCTGTCTGGATGTCACGCAGCACCTCGCGCATGCGCGCTCTGGTCTCGGCATTGATAACGCGCGGACCGGAAACCAGGTCGCCATACTTGGCGGTCTCGGAAATGAAAGAATGCATCTTGGCGAGGCCACCCTCATACATGAGGTCGACGATCAGCTTCAGCTCGTGCAGGCATTCGAAATAGGCCACTTCAGGCTGGTATCCGGCTTCCACCAGCGTCTCATAGCCAGCAATGACCAGCTCGCTGGCTCCGCCGCACAAAACCGCCTGCTCTCCGAAGAGATCGGTCTCGGTTTCCTCGGCAAATGTTGTCTCGATGGCGCCGCCCGCCGTGCCGCCATTGCCTGCGCAATAGGCCAGCGCCTTGTCACGCGCCTTGCCGGACGCATCCTGCCAGACGGCAAACAGGCTGGGCACGCCAGCCCCGCGCTCATACTCGCGGCGCACCAGATCGCCCGGCCCTTTGGGAGCAACGAGGATGACATCGACATCCTTGGCGGGCTGGATCTGGCCGTAGTGGATGGAGAAGCCGTGCGCCACCAGCAGGGCGTCGCCTGCGCTCATATTCGGCGCAATATCATGCGTGTAGACTGCGGCGTGAGACATATCGGGGGTCAGAAGCGCGATCAGCGAGGCGGCCGTTGCGGCGTCGCCTGCGCTCATCACAGTGAAACCGTCGCCCCTGGCTGTAGCCTCGGCCCGGCCACCAGCGCGCGCGCCAACGATCACCTCATGGCCACTGTCGCGCAAGTTGCGCGCATGGGCGCGGCCCTGACTGCCGTAGCCGATAATGGCCACCGGCCCCGGCTTTATCGCGGATGGATCGGCGTCATTGTCTGTGTAAATCCGGGCTTGCATTCTCGAGGTCTCCTTGGCGTGCGTTTGGCGCAAAAGAAAACCCCCGCTTCCGGGTGGGAGCGGGGGTTCTTGCATTTCAGGTCTTGTCTGGACCGTCAGGCAGGGACAACCGCTCCCGGTATGGGAATGGTAAGTACGATCACAAGTACAAGCGTAATGAGCCCGGTCACGGCAATCATCCGTGTCCGGGTCTCGCGCTCTGCGCGGGCAGCCATGGCAATGGCGCGGCGGCTCATACTTCTGGTTCCTTCATCAGCCGTGACGGCTGCATTTTTGTGGTGCGAAACCGATATGTCTCGCATCTGCAAAAACCGTGAGCCAAGCGCAGCAAAAGCGCAAGAGGAAATTTGACGGTCGTTGTGATTTTTATTTTTCTTGTGTTTTTTCAGCTATTTATGTGCTGGTCGAAGCCCAGTTCTGCCTGCATTTAGAAGATTTCTGGAAAATTTTGTTTGACGCCGCGTACAATTTGCACCGAAGCTGACCGGGTCTTAGCAGCCGCAGCAATGCGTTTGCCGGTCAGATGAGGAAGCAGGTCAATGTCGGCGCTTACCGCCTTCATCAGCAATGCCACTGTCCGGGCTGAAGCCCGAGCCGGCCGCGCTGTGCCTGCGCTCCAGATCACCATTACCACGACCATCATCACCACCACCGGCGGTACCGGGGGCGGAGCGGATATGGTCTGACGAGGCAGATAAACCTCACCACACCAAACCGACCCGCTCCCCACCCGGCGAGCGGGTTTTTTCATGCCTTGAACCACCCGGCCAGACTTTCAGCACCAGACAGGACACCGCCATGAAACCCCAATTGATGAAAGCCGGCGCAGCGCCTCTTTGCGTGCTCAAGTTCGGCAGTTCCGTGCTTGCATCGGAAGCCGATTACGACGCGGCAGCCCAGGAAGTTTTCCGCCATGTGCGGCGCGGCGAGAAGGTTATCGCCGTGGTCTCGGCGCTCGCCGGAGAAACCGATGCGCTGCTGGCACAAGGCGAGCTGGTTGGCGGCAGCGGGGCGACGCCCCACGCCGCCACGATGGCACGGCTTGCCAGGGTGGGCGAGCTGCGCTCCGCCGCCCTGATGGGGCTGGCCCTGGGACGGATCGGCGTTCGCACGAGCGTTCTGGACCCGCATGAAATCGGACTGGAAGCCGAAGGCGATCCGATGGACGCCAATCTGTGTGGTCTGGACAAAGGGGCGGTGGCAGACGCGCTTTGCAATCATGAAGTGCTGGCCGTACCGGGGTTCACCGCCATGCATGCCCGTTTCGGCGCGGTCACGCTCGGACGTGGCGGCACCGATCTGACGGCGGTCTTCTTTGCGGCGCAGTGCGGGGCGGCGCGCGTCCGCCTGATCAAGGACGTGGACGGCGTCTACGCCGAAGACCCAGCGGAGAATCCGGCCGCTGACCGCTACGCCGAGCTGGACTATGACGCCGCAGCACACGTCAGCGCGGGCCTCATCCAGCCCAAGGCGATTGCCGCTGCCAAGGCCGCCGGGCTGGTCGTCGAAATCGCCGCCATGGGCTCCGGCGACGCCACGCGCATCTGCAACGCGCCGGTCCGCAAGGCGGCAGCGAGGCCAGCGCGGCGTTTACGCGTTTCTCTGCTGGGTTGCGGCGCTGTTGGCGCAGGCGTGCTGGCCCATCTGCGTTCGCGGCCAGATCTATTTGAGATCAATCCCGTACTCGTCCGCAATACGGCATCGCGGCCAGGCAATGGCCCGGTACGCTTCACTGATACCCTTGATGCCGCACTCTCGGGCGAGCCGGATCTGGTGGTGGAGCTTCTGGGCGGCGCCGATCTGCCTGCGGACATCATGGCCGACGCCCTGCACCGCGGCGCCCATATCGTCACCGCGAACAAGGCGGCCCTTGCCCGCCATTATGACCGTCTGCACGCCGCCGCGCGTGACGGTGGAGCCCGGCTCTCCTTCAGCGCCGCTGTCGGTGGCGGCACACCCATTCTGGAAACACTGGACCGGCTGGCCGCCACTGGCGGAGCTGCGCGGATTGAAGGCGTGATGAACGGAACGGCCAATTTCCTCCTTGACCGGCTTGCGGCAGGCGACGCGTTCGACCGTGCGGTGAAAGAAGCGCAGCGCCTGGGGTTTGCTGAAGCCGATCCGGCAGCCGATGTTGAAGGTCATGACGCTGCCGACAAGCTGTCCCTGCTTATCCGGGCCGCTTTCGGCAAGGCGTTTGATCCCGCCGGCATACCCAAGGACTCGCTGGCCGACATTGACCCTTCAGCCGTGAAGTCTGCCCGTGACGAGGGCATGGCTTTCAAGCAGATCGGCGTTTGCGAGCTATCTGATAACGGAGAGGTGAAGGCGGAAGTTCGAGTGCGCGCGGTACCCGTGGCGCACCCGCTGGCGGGCGCCCGCAACGAGGAGAACCGATTCATCCTTGTCCGCGCAGATGGCGGCGAAATCACCCTGTTTGGCAAGGGCGCCGGACGCTGGCCGACCGCTGCAGCGGTGTTTGCAGACATCATGGACATTCATCGCGGACTGTCGGAGCCTGATCGCGCGGAACCCGCCTCATCGGCACCGTCCAGAGCGCCTGCACTGCTGAGGGCCTGACCGATGGGCGGCAAGGAAAGGATGCGCGCGATGACAGACATCGCAAGAGCGAGTGCGCCGGCCAGTATCGGCAATGTCGGGCCGGGGTTTGATATTCTGGGCCAGGCCTTCGACGCCCTTCAGGACGTGGTCACGGCGCGGCGCGAGGCCGAGCCCGGCGTGCGGCTTGGCAAGGTGTCCGGCCGGCTGAAGAGCCTGCCCGATTCCCCCGAGCGCAATACCGCGCTGGCGGCGGCCAAAGCCCTTCTGGATGATGCCGGAGCTGATTTCGGCGTAAGGCTGGACATAGACAAAGGCGTCCCGCTCAGCGCCGGCATGGGCGGGTCTGCTGCCTCGGCGGTTGCGGCCGCTGTTGCCGTCAACGCCCTGCTCGACAAGCCCTATCCTCATGCAGAGCTTTTGCCCTTCGGCCTTGAGGGCGAGCGCGTATCGTCTGATCCGCCGCCCTGGGACAATGTCATGGCAAGCCTTCTGGGCGGGCTGGTTATTGCCGCCAGGCTGGACGCCTCTCAGGTGCGGCGCATACCGGCGCCATCGGGCCTTGTCTCCATCGTTGCCCACCCGGATGCCGAAATCGAGACACGCGCCGCGCGCGGGATACTGCGTCCGTCCGTGGCCATGGAGACGGTTGTCGAACATTCGCGCAGGCTGGCTGCCTTTGTCGCGGGCTGCGCAGCAGACGATAATGATCTGATCCGTGCCGGACTGGATGATGTGCTGGTCGAGCCCCAGCGCCGCTATCTGCTGCCCGCCCTCCCGGCCGTGAAAGCTGCCGCCTTGCAGGCCGGTGCGCTTGGCTGTTCATTCTCCGGGTCGGGACCGTCCATGTTTGCCTGGTGCCAGGAGGGCGACCGTGACCGTGTTGAAGAGGCCATGCGCGCGGCTTTCGCCGCCGCAGGCCAGTCGGCGCGCACCTATCACGCCGCGATAAACTCGCGCGGCGCTAGGCTCGAGCCGGTATCGGAGGCGGTGGGGTGAAATACGTCTCAACGCGCGGCAGCCAGCCTGCCCGGCTGAGCGAGGCGATATGCCAGGGCAGTGCGCCGGGAGGCGGGCTGTTCATCCCGCAATCGCTGCCGCGGATGACCCTTGAGGATCTGGGTCCGGACCTGTCACTGGCAGGCCTTGCGGAGAGGCTTCTCGGCCCTTTCTTCGAGGACGACGCACTGGAAGCTCATTTGCCGTCCCTGTGCGCGGGCGCTTTTGACTTTCCCGTCCCCCTCACGATTCCCGACCCGGCGAGACCCGGCCTGCGGGCGCTGGAGCTGTTTCACGGGCCTACCGGCGCGTTCAAGGATTTCGGCACACGCTTCCTGATGGGTGCTCTGGATCATCTGGGCGCTGAAGATGATCCGTTTACGGTTCTGGTGGCCACTTCCGGGGATACTGGCGGCGCAGCAGCCCAGGCAGCAGAGGGCCGCAAGGGTGTGCGGCTGGCGGTGCTGTACCCGGAAGGACGGGTGTCCCGGTTCCAGGAACACCAGCTGACCTGCTGGAATGATCCGGTACGCGCCTACCGCGTCAGCGGCGATTTCGACGCCTGCCAGGCCCTTGTAAAGCAGGCGTTTGCCGACGAAACGCTGGTGCGCCGGTTCCGGCTGACATCAGCCAACTCCATCAATATCGTGCGGCTATTACCACAAATGGTCTATCTGGCAGACGCGGCGCTAAAAGCATGGCGCGCCAGCGGCACTGTCCCGGGACTGATTATCCCCAGCGGCAATCTCGGGCACGGACTGGCGGCGCTATATGCGCGGTCCATGGGCCTGCCCATCGGCCCGGTGGTCATCGCGACCAATGCCAATGCCACCTTGCACGAATGGAACCAGACCGGCGTATACCGGCCGCGTCCTTCGGTCGCGACGCTGGCGAACGCGATGGACATCGGCACGCCCAGCAATTTCGAGCGGCTCGATCATCTGGCATCAGACCAGCGCGCTATCAGCGTTGAACTTGTCGATGACGACGCCATCCGCGCCCGGATCCGGAACGATTTTGAGCGGACAGGCTATATATGGTGCCCGCACTCCGCCATCGCGGCAGAGGCCTGGCACCGCCTGCCTGAAGCCGCGCGTGAACAGCGCGTCTGGATCGCGGCGGCAACCGCTCACCCTTACAAGTTTGCCGATATCGTCGAACCTCTAATCGGACAGGCTATCGAGCCCAGCACGCCGCTGAAAGCCGTGATCGACCGCCCGTCGAGAGTTGATGAGCTGGCAGCGAATTCCGGCGCACTGGCCAACGCGCTGGCCGCGGCCTTTCCGTACACGCAAGCAGCAGCAGGACACGTATAATGGCGAGGCGCCCCTCTTCACCGTCGCGAACACTTGTCGAAGGGCCTAGCCGCGCGCCGGCACGGGCCATGTTACGGGCTGCGGGCTATGACGATGCGGCGATGGCGAAACCCATGATCGCCATTGTGAATACCTGGACCAGCGTCACTCCTTGCAACATGCATCTGAACCGGCTGGCTGACTACGCGCGCGAGGGCATCATCGCAGCCGGTGGCACGCCGGTGGATTTCAACACCATCGTGGTCACTGACGGCATCGCGATGGGTACTGAGGGCATGCGCGCCAGCCTGATGAGCCGGGAATGTGTGGCCGATTCAGCCGAACTGGCCGTACGGGGACATTGCCTCGATGCGGTCCTGTTCCTGGCCGGATGCGACAAGACTATCCCGGCCGCTGCCATGGCCGCAGCACGTCTCGATCTGCCGAGTGTCGTGCTCTATGGCGGATCGATCATGCCGGGGAAGCTGCACGGCAAGGCAGTCACTATCCAGGACGTGTTCGAGGCGGTCGGCGCGTGCGCTGCTGGCAAGATCAGCGAGGACGAACTTGGCGAGGTAGAGCGGCAAGCCTGCCCCGGCGCAGGCGCGTGCGGCGGGCAGTTCACCGCCAATACGATGGCACTGGCCCTGACCGTTCTGGGCCTTTCTCCGATGGGGCTCAATGATATTCCGGCAACGGATCCCAGAAAGCCCGATGCCGCCCGGCGCGCCGGGGAGCTGGTCGTCGAAGCCTTCCGTGAGGGGCGTAATGCCAGACAGTATGTTACCCCTCAATCACTCAAGAACGCCGCCGCCGCCGTCAGCGCCACTGCCGGGTCGACCAATGCCGTCCTGCACCTTGTGGCGATAGCGCGCGAGGCCGGTCTGGGACCTGAGGCCTTTGGCATTGATGATTTTGACGCGATCTCGCGCCAGACCCCCGTCATCGCCGATCTGAAGCCCGGCGGACGCTATATGGCACCGGACATGACAAGGGCGGGCGGCACCGCCCTCCTCGCCCGAAGGCTGATGGAAGCGGGCAAGATCACCGACGCGCCCACCATTACCGGCGATAGCCTGTTCGGGCTTGCCGCCCACGCGCAAGAGGCCGAAGGCCAGGACGTCATCCTTACAGCGGACAAACCTCTCAAGGCGCGCGGCGGGTTCGGAATATTATACGGCGATCTGGCCCCGAAGGGCTGCGTTGCCAAGCTGGCAGGCCATGACCGTCTGGCATTTGAGGGTCCGGCGCGCGTGTTCGACAGCGAGGATGCCTGCTTTGCCGCCGTTCAGTCCGGGCACATCGCAAAAGGCGATGTGGTGGTGATCCGCTATGAAGGGCCCGCCGGCGGGCCCGGCATGCGCGAAATGCTGGCCGTCACGGCTGCCCTGCAGGGTGCAGGGCTTGGCGATGATGTTGCCCTGATCACGGATGGACGCTTTTCCGGGGCCACTTACGGCTTCATGGTCGGCCATGTCGCGCCCGAAGCGGCCCATGGCGGTCCGATTGCCTTCCTGCGCGACGGTGACCGCATACGCATCGAAGTGGAAGCCCAGCGAATTGACGTGGACGCCGATCTGGAAGCGCGCGCGGCGGAAGGCTTTACGCCGCCCGCACCACGCTACCCGTCCGGTGCCTATGCCAAGTATGCGGCGCTGGTATCATCGGCATCCGATGGCGCGGTGACGTCCTTCCCGTTCGCCAGCGCCTAGCGGCTGGCCCAGAGTAGATTCAACGCGCCGCGAACCGTGCCGGCCCCGCCCAGTGACCTCACAAGGCCGTCTCCAGCCGTCCTCTCGGCCATCGTGACAAGCCGGGCGGGGCGGGACATCAGGCGGTTAATGACGGCGTGGCCAGCCAGCCAGGCCAGCACAGGCTGCACATGAAGGCCGGGCGGCTGGCGGCCATCGACAAGCGCGCCAAAGGCCGGTTCAACCCAGGCAAGTGCCCGGTGCGCATCGCGTCCCGGCGCGCCGACAAGGGCAAGGCCCGCCCCGCGGCTGGCAGAGAGGTGGGCCGGGCCAGCCATTAGCGGCCAATGGTCAGACAGCCCCAGAGGGCTGGCGCTGCGCGTGCGCACACCGGTATCAGCAGCACCGCCCCCGGTAATACGCTCTAGCGCGCCGTCGAACTCGGGGCGGCGCTCATCACCTGAAGGCGCTATGCGAACGGCCTCCACGACCGCCTGATCAGGGGCCAGAGGCAGAATGGTCTCAAAAGCCAGGGCGCGGCCCTCCTGGCGCAGGCGATGCACCAGAATAGCCGTGTCAGGCGCAAAGCAAGCAGAGCCGGCACGGACTTCAGCGCGCACGCCTGTGCGCACCCAGCGCGCGGCGTCCATCAGCTCTGCTCCGGCGGGCCGGGTGTCGATCACCCGCAGGGCGGTCAACGTGCCATCAGAGGTTTCCAGCCGGACGAAACCGGATGCCCTGTACATCGCGTTCACGGTGACTCCGGTGCGCAGCTCAACATCCTGGCTGGCTTGAATCGTATCCACCGCCCGTTGAACCACCGTCTCGCTGCGCATGAGGCCGTAGCGGCCGTCTGCAAACCGGCGCCCGGCCGTGAGATTGCCTCCGCCCACCTGCCAGGCTGGCCAGCTGGCGGCGAAGGCGGTCCTTGGCTTTCCCGCCTCATACCAGCTCCAGCTGCGACCTGATAAATTGATTGCGGCGGCCTGCTCCAGCACCTCGACCCGCATGCGGCGGCGGCCCGAAACGGCCAGACGCTCTGCCAGCATAAGGCCGGCAAGCCCTGCACCGATAATGATGACATCCACATCGGGGCGCACGCGCAAGACCTCCAGACAGGTTCGCCCACCATTCCCAATACGGGCGCGCACCGCAATACGGCAAAACCTGTTGAGTGATGTGTCAGTGAACAATAGTCTGAAGCGAAAAGCATGACGGGAGGAGACCGCATGGCCGCAAGGCCGAGCCTGGAAGACTGGCGCAAGACCGCCCAGCGCCATGAGTGGCGCGGGCACGAAATCGCGTTCTGGCAGGGCGGCGACTGGTCCGACGCGTCAAAGCCGGTCCTGATGCTCGTTCACGGCTTTCCCACCGCCAGCTGGGACTGGGTGGATATGTGGGAGCCGCTAAGCGCCCGTTTCCGCCTGCTCGCGCCGGACATGATCGGGTTCGGCTTCTCGGCGAAGCCCCCGTCCTATGACTATTCCATCCGTGATCAGGCCGACCTGCATGCGGGCCTGTGCGCGGCGCTAGGGATCGCCGAATGCCACGTACTGGCGCATGATTATGGCGATACGGTCGCGCAGGAATTGCTCGCCCGGCATAACAAAAGCGAAGGCGGGACGCCCAAGCTGCAATCGGTCGTGTTCCTGAATGGCGGCCTCTTCCCGGAGACCCACCACGCGACCTTCAACCAGAAGCTCCTGCATTCGCCGATCGGCTTTCTGGTCTCGCGCCTGATGACGGAGAAGCGTTTCCGCAAGGGCTTCTCCGAAGTGTTCGGACCCGACACCCAGCCCGATAATGCGGCGCTCAAGGACTTCTGGACGCTGGTGACCGCCAATGGTGGCATGCCGGCCATTGGCCACAAGCTGATCCGCTATATCGCCGAGCGGCGCGAGAACCGCGAGCGCTGGGTAGGCGCACTGCAGGAGGCGCAAATCCGCTTGCGGGTCATCGATGGCGGGGCTGATCCGGTATCAGGCGCACACATGGTCGCGCGCTATCGCGAGCTGGTGCCGGACCCCGACACGGTGATCCTTGAGGGCATCGGCCACTACCCGCAGGTGGAGGCGCCGGACGCGGTGCTGGCCGCCTTTCTGGATTTCCACGGCATGCCGCAAACTCTTTAGAGCAACAAAACAAGGGAGGCCCTGATGGCCGCCAGACGCGAATGGGACACACTGATCCGGGGCGGCCTCGTCATTGACGGGACCGGCGCCATGCCGGTGACCGGCGATGTCGCCATTAAGGATGGCCGGATCGCCGCGCGCGGGACAGGGCTTGATCCGGCCATGGCGACAGACGTCATCGAGGCGGATGGAAAGTGGGTGATGCCGGGGCTGCTCGACATCCACACCCATTTCGACCTTGAGGTTGAGCTTGATCCGGGCCTGCCCGAAGCGGTGCGTCACGGCACCACCACCGTGCTCATGTCCAACTGCTCGCTGGGCATCTGCTTTGGCCATCAGCGCCGCAATGGCGAGGACCCGATCGTCGATTGCTTTGCGCGCGTGGAGAACATGCCAAAGCACGTGCTGAAAAAAGCTGCCGACCTCGCGACCTGGACGACGACGGCTGAGTATCTGGACCATCTCGATACGCTGAAACTCGGCATCAATGTCATCCCGATGGTGCCGCACTCCATGCTGCGCGCCGAGGTGATGGGGCTCAGGGAAAGCGTCACGCGTGATCCGCGCGAAGACGAGCTGCAGAAGATGGAGAGCCTTTTGGAGACCGCTATGGGCGAGGGCTATGTCGGCTTCTCCACCGACGCCCTGCCCTTCCACTTCCTCGCCGAAGACCCGCACCGCAAGACCAAAATCCCCTCCCAGTTCGGCAGCTACTCCGAATTGAAGCGCCTGACGGCGATCCTGCGCCGCTGGGACAGGCTGTGGCAGGCGACCCCGCCAAAGGACAATCCGGCCGAAGTGTTCCGCAACTTCCTGCTGACCAGCGGACGCGCGCACGGCAAACCACTGAAAGTCACCGCCGTCGCCGCGATGGACGTCGCCGCAAACCGCAACCTGGTAAAGCTTGCGAAAATCCTCACCCGGCTTCTCAACTCCAGCCTCTTCAAGGGGCATTTCCGCTTTCAGGCTCTCGCCGCCCCCTTCCGGCTCTACTGGGACGGGCCGGTCAATCCGCTGGCCGAGGAAATCCCCGAACTGCGCGCGCTTAACGAGCCTGATCTTGAAGACCGCGAGGCGCGCCAGCGCATTCTTGCTGACCCGGACTATCAGGCGCGCTTTGCCGCCATGTGGATGCACGGCAAGCAGGGCGGGCTGGCTGGTTTCAAGCGCAAGATGCGCGCCGAGCAGATGGCGTTCGACCGCGACATGGCGCAGATGGTCTTCCATTCAGGCTGCCCGGCCGACTGGGTGGGCGAAACCTTCGAGGATGTGTTCCGGCGCTATCAGGTTAGCTTTGGCATGCCGGACGTCATCCGCTCCGAGGAGGAGCGCGCGGCGTTTGATGCCCTGCCGCTGATGGCGACCACGCCGGATGTCGGCGAGCCCTACTTCGTGCTTGGCCTGTTCCAGCTTTACGACACCGATCTGCGCTGGTGGACGATCTCTGCCAACCGGGACATGGAGGTGGTGAAGAAGCTGCTGGTTGATCCGCAGATATTCCCCGGCTTCAACGATTCCGGTGCGCACCTGACCAATATGGCCTTCTATGACGGCAATTTGCGTTGCCTGCAGCTGGCGCAGGCCGACGGCATGGAGCGCGTCGCCGCGCAGGTCAAACGCCTGACGCGTGATCCGGCAGACTTCATCGGCATCGAGGCGGGGCGGATCGAAACCGGCGATGTCGCCGATATCGCGATCATCGACCCTGAGGCCCTCAAGACCTACGATTCCGATGCCGGGCTGCAATTCATCCATCGCGACGTGTTCGACCACGAGCAGCTGGTGAACCGTTCTGACGGTGTGGTAACCCACGTGCTGGTCGGTGGCGGGCTGGTGTGGACCAAGAACGGCTTTACCAAGGATCATGGCACGACGAAGCTGGGCCGGGCGCTGCGCCACCGTGATGCAGGCGCGGCGGGTGCCGACAAAATCGCGGCGGAATAAATAGGCTCCGGTTTTTCTGTCAGCCCCCGTTCATCGGCGTATAGTCACTCTTGCACGCATCAAGGGCTGAGGAGCTATACCAATGGACCGCCGCACATTTCTGGCCACGGGGCTGGCCTTCGCAATCACGCCTGCGGGCTTTGCGCAAGCCGATGGCGGCGCGGCCATCCGCCAGCTTCTCACCACCGCCACCGAAGCGGCGACCACGCGGCTTGGCCGGCGTGACGGCTTCTTTGGCGATCCGGTGGTGCGCATACCCCTGCCCGGCACGATGCGCAGCGCGCAGCAGCGCCTGCAACCGCTGGGTCTCGCCGGACCGCTCGATGATGTGGAGATGCGGATGAACCGCGCGGCGGAACAGGCCATGCCGCCTGCCCGCCGCCTTGTTGTGGATGCCATTCGCTCCCTGACGATCCAGGATGCCGCCTCGATCTTGCGTGGGCCGGATACGGCCGCCACGCAGTACTTGAGAGGCCGCACTGAAACGCCGCTGACGCGTCTCTTACGCCCACCCATGGAGGAAACGCTCACCGCATCCGGCGCGTATTCCGCGCTCGATGGCGCGTCGAGCCTTGTGACCCAGCGCTCAGGCCTTGGCGGGCTGTTTGGGCGCGGCGGCGGGAACAGCCCGGCGGCTAGTTTGCGCGGTCAGTTGACCGACTTTGCCGTGGAGCGCGCGCTGGGCGGCATCTTCCACTATGTTGGTGAGGAGGAGCGCTCCATCCGGCGCGATCCGGTGCGCCGTGCATCGGGGCTTTTGCGGGGGCTGTTTGGCGGCTAGACAGGCCGCATGACGACACGCATCGAACCCTTCAAGGCCATCGCCATTTCAGAGCTTGCCCACCGGCTGAAAGCCGAAGGCAAACCCGTCATCCATATGGAGTTTGGCCAGCCCTCCACCGGCGCGCCCAAAGCCGCGATAGAGGCCGCGCACCGCGTGCTCGACAGTGATGCGATGAGCTATTGGGAAAGCGCGCCGCTACGTGCCCGCATCGCCGCGCAGTATCATGAGGCCTATGGTCTCGAAGTCGCGCCGGAGCGGGTGATCCTCACCGCAGGCGCCTCGCCTGCGCTGCTGCTATCCATGCTGGCGGGGTTTGAAGCCGGAGACCGGATAGCCATGGCGCGCCCCGGCTATGTTGCCTATCGCAACACCTCGCGCGCCATCCATCTGGAGCCGGTCGAGATCGATTGCGGGCCGGAGACGCGCTACCAGCTCAGTGCGCAGATGATTGCGGAGATGGACCCGGCGCCTGCGGGCATTCTCATCGCCAGCCCGGCCAATCCTACCGGCACCATCCTGCCACCGGAAGAACTCGCCGCCATCGCTGAAGTCTGCAAGGCGCGCGGCATACGGATCATCTCCGACGAGATCTATCACGGCATCGCTTACGGCAAGCCGACGCCCAGCGTTCTGGAGTTCGATGATGAGGCTTTCATCGTCAACAGCTTCTCCAAATACTATTCCATGGTGGGCTGGCGGCTGGGCTGGGTGATCGCGCCTGCGGACAAGGCCGACACGGTGCGCGCCTATCGCGGCAATCTCTTCCTCTCCCCGCCTTCCTTAAGCCAGCACGCGGCGCTCGCCGCGATGGACTGCCGCGAGGAGCTGGAAGCCCATGTGGAGACCTACCGCGCTAACCGGGCCGCTCTGCTGGAGGCCCTGCCGCGCATGGGGCTGAGCTCAATCGCGCCGCCGGACGGGGCCTTCTACATCTGGGCCGATATCAGCCATCTGACCGATAATTCGCTGGCCTTCTGCGAGCGCCTCCTGCGCGACACCTTTGTGGCCACCGCGCCTGGGCTCGATTTCGATCCGGTCAATGGCCACCGCTTTATGCGGTTCAGCTTCGCGGTATCGACGCCGGAGGTGAAGGAGGCGATTTCCCGCATGGAGCCTTGGTTCGCGGCGTTGAGAAGCTCTTGAGGTGTCATGGCCCGGCTTGTCCGGGCCACCCATTTTCTCTTGATGCTCCGCACATCCGTGCGTCGCTCCTCGCATTAGCTCGGGCGCGCGTTCGCGCTTGCGGCGGTGCGCGCCGGGGAGCCAGTCCGGCCCCGGCAGGGGTCGCAAGGCCGACCGGCTGCCCGCGACTTTTCGCGGAACATCGCACCGCGGATGCGTTGCGGAACTAAAAGAGGCATGGGTCCCCCGGACCGCTTCGCGGCCGGAGGATGACAATGTGCGAGGATCTTCCCAGCCCTACTTCTTGCGTACCCGGATCAGGCCTTCCTGTGCGGTAGAAGCGACCAGCCTGCCATCGCGGGTGAAGAGCCGACCCCGGTTAAAGCCACGTCCGCCGCCCGCCCACGGGCTGTCCGTGGTGTAGAGCAGCCATTCATCCATGCGTACACGCCCATGGAACCAGACAGCATGGTCAAGGCTCGCTGACTGCAGGCCCGGCGATACCCAGCTGACCCCGTGCGGCTGCATGGACGTGCCCAGCAGCGCCATATCGGACGCATAGGCGAGGGCCGCCTGGTGCAGTAACGGATCATCGCCCAGATTGCCGCGCACACGAAACCAGATATGGCGCACGGGATCGAGCTTTGGCGGATTGCCGGGCGACCACGGGCCGACAGGGCGCAGCTCTATCGGGCGCGGGCGGGTGACCATGTTGAAGAAGGCTTCCGGCAGGGAATCCTTCTGCTCCAGCGCCAGTTCAGCTTCGCTTTTGAGTTCTTCCGGACCCGGAACCTCCGGCATGTCATCCGAATGGGAGAGGCCTTCCTCGTGGCGCTGGAAGGAGGCCGCCATGTTGAGGATGGGCTGGCCCTTCTGCATGGCGATCACACGGCGGGTGGAGAAGCTGCCGCCATCAAAATCGCGCTCCACGCGGAAGATGATGGGGTAGTCCTCATTGCCCGCGCGCATGAAATAGGCGTGCAGCGAGTGAGCTACGCGGTCCGGATCGACCGATGCTGCCGCGCTGCGCAGTGCCTGGCCCACCACCTGTCCGCCAAACACGCGGCCCTTGCCACCGGGATTGCGCGGGCCCCGATAGAGATCGGTGTCCAGCTCTTCAACGGTCAGCAACTGGGCCAAACCATCGGCGAGCCCCTGCACATCCTGACTGTCGACGGGAAAGGGCTCGGCGGCGCGGGCGGGATCATATTTCATGGGGCAATATCCAGTTTATGCTGCAATGCAGAAGGTATCTTAGCAGTTTTCGCCGCAACGCAAGCCCTGTTAAGCCTGGCAGGCAGCGGGCCCCGCCGATGCCTGTTAACTGTAAGAATTTATTATAATTGTGAAGCTAAGGTTGAGGACGATTTCAGCTTTACGGATCAGCCTTATGCCCTGTTCTGCATGCCGCGACGGCGTCAAGGCGCCCTTCGATTTCACCATGGCGTTTCATCCGATCATCGACATCCGGGCCCACCGGGTGTGGGCCTATGAAGCGCTGGTTCGGGGTCCGGAAGGCCAGGGAGCGGGTTGGGTCCTTGATCAGGTGACAGCCGAGAACCGCTACGCGTTCGACCAGTCCTGCCGGGTAAAAGCCATCGAGATGGCAGCAGCGCTGTTCAACGAGGCCGACGGCCCGATCCTGTCCATCAACTTTCTGCCGAACGCCGTCTATGTGCCAGCCGCCTGCATCCGCGCCACACTGGACGCCGCAGACCGGACCGGCTTCCCGGTCAACCGGATCATGCTGGAATTTACTGAAGGCGAAAAAATGGAGGACGTGGATCACGTCAAATCCATTATCCGCGAGTATCAGGCCCGTAATCTCATCACCGCCATTGATGATTTCGGGGCCGGGTTTTCCGGCCTCGGCCTGCTGGCAGAGTTCCGCCCTGACGTCATCAAGCTGGATATGGGGCTGGTGCGCAATGTGCACGCCGACAAGGGCCGGAATGCCATCCTTAAAGGGATAGTTGCGACCGCCGGGCTTCTCGATCTGAAAGTTGTCGCCGAAGGTATCGAAACCGTCGAAGAGTTTCATGCGCTTCAGTCGCTTGGCATTGATCTGATGCAAGGCTTCCTTTTTGCCCGCCCGCAAATCGCCGGCCTGCCGGACATCAGCTGGCCGGAGCCGGCCCCTGTCGGGCTGGCAGCTGCGGGTTAGTTCTGGCCGCCTTCAGACGGGCGCTCCGGTGCATCATCGCGCCCATCCCAGCTTTCCTCATTGGCCGGGTCCATGGGCAGGCCGGTAAAGCCTTTGAGCGAATCGGTGAGCGGTTCGGCGTCGCGGCGAATCTCCACGCGCGATGCGGCATAGGCATGAATCAGGCGCGCCACTGAGTGCAAGGCATGCATGTGGATGCGCTCATAACCGTGGCTGGCGTCTATGCCGAACGTGACCAGCGCCGTTCGTACATCGGCCCCGGATTCAATCGCCGCCGCCGAATCCGAGCGATAATACCGGAAAATGTCGCGCTGATGGTCGATCTCTTCCTCCCGGCACAGGCGCAACAGTTTCTGGGTGAGGTGATAGTCAAACGGCCCGGTCTGGTCGGCCATCGCTATGGTGACACCAAACTCCCGGCTATTCTGTCCAGGCGCGGTGGTGCCATTATCGATGGTCACCATGGAGGCAATGTCGTGCGTAAGAACCGAGCTTGCGCCATGGCCCACCTCCTCGGTCACTGAAATCAGGAAATAGGTATCGACCGCCAGTTGCACTTCGCCCTCAACCAGGGCCTTGATGGCGCCAAACATCGCCGCGACACCGGCCTTGTCGTCTAGATGGCGCGAAACCACAAAGCCGTTATCGAGAAACTCCGGCTGCGGATCAATGGCTACAAAGTCTCCGATATTGAAGCCCGTAACAGCCAGATCTTCCGCATTCTCAGCCACTATGTCAGGGCGCAATTCGACCTGACACCAGGCCACGGGCTGAGTGTCGACTTCGTCATTGAAGGTGTGGCCAGACGCCTTGAGCGGCAGGATCGTACCCCGGAACGCGCCGTGCCCGGCGGTAAAGACCGTGCAGCGCGCGCCTTCTGCAAAGCGCGAGGACCAGTGCCCGATCGGCACCAGCTCCATGCGTCCGTTCTCTTTGAGGAATTTCACCTGCGCGCCTAGCGTGTCGACATGCGCGATAAGGGCGCGGGCCGGCTGCCGGCGGCCACCCTGCAGCCGGGCGCGGATCGCGCCGCGGCGCGTTATCTCGTAGCTGACACCCAGGCGCTCCAGTTCAGCGCAACACACCCGTGTCACCGCATCGGTGTAGCCGGTCGGGCTTGGAGTCTCGAGTAAGGTCTTGAGAAAGCCTGCAATATAGGTGTCGTCGATAAGGGGCATGACGCTATTCTTCATTCAGGGCGCCTCGCCGACAGCGGAAACAGCAGGTCGATGAAGCGCTCGGCAGTGGGCTGGGGCTCGTGATTGGCAAGACCCGGCCGCTCATTGGCTTCGATGAAGACATGATGAGTGCCTGCCGGATCGGTGACGATAAAGTCCATGCCAGCCACGGGTATATCAATGGCGCGCGCCGCCTTCAGGGCACTGGCCGCAATAGCCGGGCCAAGCTCCGCGGTCACGTCGTGCAGCGTGCCGCCCGTGTGCAGATTGGCCGTCCGGCGCACACGCAGTTGCTCGCCGCGCGGCAAAACATCATCCAGGCTGTAGCCACCTGCCCGTACACAGCGGTCCGTCTCCTCGTCAAGCGGGATGCGGGACTCTCCTTGCGTGGCCGCCGACCGGCGCCGGGACAAACGCTCTATCAGCTGACGGATGGTGCGCTCGCCATCGCCGAGAATTTCAGGCGGCTTGCGCAGCGCAGCCGCGACCACCTCGTCATTTATCACCACCACGCGCAAATCATCGCCCTGCACGCACTCTTCGATCAGAATGTGGGGGCCAGTCGACGCGGCCTGCTTCAGTGCGGCATCCATATCAGCGAGCGTCTCGATGCCGACCACGACGCCGCGCCCCTGCTCCCCCCGCGCGGGCTTGACCACCACCGAGCCGCACGCCTCAAGAAATGCCGCACGGTCGGCTTCGCTGGCAGTTGCGCTGAGCTGGCGCGGAACCGGAACCCCGGCCGCTTCCATCAGCCGGCGCGTCACGGCCTTGTCATCGCAACGGCTCATCGCCACCGCCGTCGTCAGTTCGGACAAGGATTCCCGGCAGGTTACCGCCCTGCCGCCCCAGCTCAGCCTGAAGAAGCCGCCTTCCGCGTCCAGCACTTCGATGCCGATACCGCGCCGCCGGGCTTCATCAATAATGATGCGGGCATAAGGGTTGAGCTGTTCTTCCGGAGACGGACCGATGAAAAGCTTTTCATTGATCGTGTTCTTGCGCTTGAGCGTGAACACAGGGATGCGCTTGAAACCAAGCTTCTCGTAGAGCGCTATCGCGGATTCATTGTCGTGAAGCACGGAGAGATCCAGAAACGCCGCACCGCGGGCCTGGAAAAGCTCCGCCAGGCGGCGCACAAGAGCTTCTCCAATGCCGGGCTGGCTGGCACGCGGGTCCACCGCCAGGCACCAGAGCGAGGAGCCGTGCGCGGGGTCATTGAAGGCCCGGCTGTGGTCGACACCGGTGACGGCCCCCAGAATTTCGCCCGTTTCATCGTGTTCGACTACCAGAACTGTCAGTGTGCGGCTGTCGCGCTGGCGCCAGAAAAATTCTGGTTCCACGGGCACCATGCCGCGTGCCCGGTAGATCCGGTTTACCGCCTTGGCATCCGCTTCGGAACATAACCGCCGGACAAAATAGCCGCGAACAGGGGTGCGGCGTGGGCGGTAGGTGGCAAGATCAAGCCTGTAGGTATGCGACGGATCGAGAAACAGCTCCTGCGGCGCAGCGGCCAGCACCACATGAGGGTCACGGATGTAGAAGGCGATGTCGCGCTTTGCGCTTTCCTCGCTGCGTAGAACGTCCACCAGCTCGTCGGCGGTTTCAAAGGTCTGGGCAAAGGCCAGCCGCCCCCAGCCACAATCAACGACAACATTGGCAGGCAGAGAGGGGGGCGCCGCATCGTCCGCACCCGGAACAGCAGCACGCATGGACTGATCGCGCATACGCTTCAGGCGGTGACCCATCGGGTTGCGTTTGCCGGACTTGCGTGGCTGGCTCATGTGCCGCCTCCGATCACATCCCGATTACACATTATGCGCTTCAAGCCACATGGCGAGCAAGCCGATCTGGTAAAGCTTCGAGCCGCGTAAAGGCGTGATATGGGCCTCCGGATCAGCCAGAAGCCTGTCGACATAGCCATCCTGCACAATGCCGCGCGACCGGAAGCTGTCTGATGTGACAGCGTCACGAACCCGCTCCAGATACGGGCCGCGCAGATATTTCAGGGCCGGCACCGGGAAATATCCCTTGGGCCTGTCGATGACCTCGGACGGGATCACGTCGCGCCCGACATCCTTCAGTATGCCCTTGCCTCCGTCTGCGATTTTCAGCTCGGCAGGCACGCGCGCCGCCAGCTCCACCACTTCATAATCAAGGAAAGGCA
The DNA here is from genome assembly GCF_051859565.1 of Glycocaulis sp. Taxonomy (GTDB): domain Bacteria; phylum Pseudomonadota; class Alphaproteobacteria; order Caulobacterales; family Maricaulaceae; genus Glycocaulis. The sequence continues at coordinate 339,779 of NZ_JBHYFK010000001.1, read as the reverse complement.
CGCGCGCCTCCAGCCCAAACGCCATGGTCATGTTGTCGACCCGCTTTACAGGGTCGTCGATCAGCATGATCTCGGTATCGATGCGCAAGGCCTTGTCTATCGGCCGCTCCGCCCCGCCTTTCGCGAAGTGCTGGGCGACGAACTTGCGGGCGAGATCACCATCGGCCCATCCATCATGCAGCAGCTCGCCCATTTCCGCGCTGTCACGGTCAAAGAAGGCCTTGGCGTAGGTCTCGACGGCGTCGTTCGCGTCCAGCATGGGCGGATACCAGTGATATCCAGCAAAAATTTCATCAGCACCCTGACCGGACTGAACGACCTTTACGTGTTTTGACACCTCTTCGCTGAGAAGGAAGAAACCCACGCAGTCATGGCTGGTCATTGGCTCGCTCATGGCGCCGATCGCGCGTTCCAGCGCGGGCAATGCGCGGGCGGTATCAATGCGGATCTGATGATGATCGGTCTGGAAGCGTTGCGCTATGATGTCCGAGTACTGAAACTCATCGCCGGCTTCTTCACCTACGCTCTCAAAGCCGATGGAGAAGGTCTTCAGGCCCGTCTGCCCGGCCTCGGCCAACAAGCCGACAATCAGCGAGCTGTCGAGCCCGCCCGACAACAATACGCCGACCGGCACATCCGCAACGAGACGCCGCTTAACCGCCAGGCGCATCGCATCGGCGACACGCTCTTTCCACTCGCCGCGCGACAGACCGGCTTCGTCATCGCGCGGGCCGAAGGGCAATGTCCAGAAACGGCGCTCGGAGCGCGTGCCGTCAGGCTCGATCCTCAGCAGTGTTGCCGGGGGCAGCTTGCGCACGCCCTTCAATATCGTCCACGGCGCCGGGACAACAGCATGGAAGGAGAAATAGAAATTGAGCGCCTGGGGGTCCAGCGAGGTGTCGATATCGCCAAAGGCCAGCAGCGCGGGCAGGCTCGATGCAAAGCGGAACGCGCCTTTTGTCTCGTTATAATAGAGGGGTTTGATGCCCAGACGATCGCGTCCAATCAGTACACGTCCTGAATCGCGCTCGACAATGGAGAAGGCGAACATGCCATTAAGACGCTGGACGAAATCCTCGCCCCAGGCGTGATAGCCCTTGAGCAGCACTTCGGTGTCGCCGTCTGAAAAGAAGCGGTAGCCCTTGGCCTCCAGCTCCGCGCGCAGCTCCTTATGGTTATAGATGCAGCCATTGAACACGCCCGACAGTCCAAGCTCGGAATCGACCATGGGCTGCTGTGCGGCATCGGTAAGATCGATGATCTTGAGACGCCGGTGACCAAGGGCAGCCGCGCCTTGAACATAGAGACCGCCCGCATCCGGTCCGCGCGGCGTCATCCGGCCGGTGACCACCCCAAGCGCGGAGATATCGGCAGGCTCTCCGTCAAAACGCAATTCACCGGCAATACCGCACATACAAAATGCCTCCTGAAATCAATACTGTTGAAAAATCCGGATGATCGGCCGGACCCCACGATGAGTTTTCCAGATATGATGTCACAGACGAAGTTCAACCGTATGCGGCGAATCCGCAAACAGCTGCCCTCCTCACTGTAGACCATCTAACGCGGCACTTTCCAACGCGATCCCTGCCATCTGCCAGTTTTTTGGCGGAACTGCCTGGCGTGAGCAGCGTTACCGACGGGGCATGGTAAGGAGAACCAGATGAATTCCGATGAAATCAAAGGCAAGTGGAAGCAGCTGACCGGCGACATCAAGAGCCGTTGGGGCAAGCTGACCGATGACGACCTGAAACAGATTGATGGCGAGAAGGACAAGCTCGTCGGCAAGCTACAGGAGCGCTACGGAAAGAGTCGTGAAGAGGTGGAGAAGGAACTGGAAGACCTGTAGTTTTCCTATTCTGTCTTGACTGCATGTTCCCATGCGCCCGCCGGTCCGGCGGGCGCATTTGCATTGGGCCTCCGGAACCGGGCTTCGCGCTGAGACGTATATCTTCAGGTCGTCCGGGCCGTTGCGCGGGCGGTCACAACGGAGATACCCCCTGATGACAAGTCCTCTCATCTTGCGCCTGCGCCATCATGGCAGGCTGAGTGACCGCGCTGCACAAGCGCTGCTCGCCTGCAGAAAACGCAACCGTCTGGTGGAGCCAGGTCACTGCCTTATGCGGCAGGGGGAGAAAACGGACTCGCTTTTCTGGATCGAAAGCGGCTGGGCGATGCGTCACCGCAATCTGGCCAATGGCCGGCGCCAGATACTGAACATGCTGCTGCCCGGCGACATCTGCGATCTTCAAGGCCTGATCGACACCCGGGCTGACCATTCCGTCAAGACGATGACCGCTGTCATGCTGTGCGAAGTGGATTCTGCGCGGTTTCTGGAGTTGCTCCACGGCGATCCGGAAGTGGCAACCTCGCTTTTGTGGAGCGTGGTTCAGGAAGAGGGCATTCTGCGCGAGCACATCGTGCGCATCGGGCGGCGTAGCGCGCGTGTCCGGCTGGCGCATTTGCTGCTCGAACTAGTGCGGCGTCAGGCGCTTGGCGGCGGTCCCAGCGACGGGCTTATCGAGGTGGCGCTGACCCGCGAGGTGATGGCTGACTGCCTTGGCCTGACACCTGTCCACGTCTCGCGCACGTTAAGTGAATTGCGGCGTGAGGGTCTGGTTGTCCTGGAAGCACAAGGTCGGCTGCGGATCACCGACATCGACGCGCTGGCGCGCGAAGCCGACTACGATACCCGCTATCTGCATCTGGCCCGGCCCGACCATGCGCTGGACCTCGCAGGCGCAGGGCAGGCATGAGGTAGCCAGACAATCTATGTTAGCGCGCCTCACGCGCGCGATTGCTAAGGGGAATGGGCGTCAAACAAAGGAGCAGGCGGCAATGCCGTCAGCCAATGCCCGTTACCAAACTCCCCCTCGCCATCCGTCTTCACAGGTACGGATTCCTGCTGACCGCTGATCTGGCCGCCGCCGGCCTTGTGCTCAGCCGGCTCCTGGCAGATACGCCCGCCAACGACCCGGATGCGCAGCTGGCCAGCACCGAGCGCGAGCTGTTCCGTCAGTTTACATCCCGGCTGCAGTACGCCAGCCCGGTGGCCAACACCAATCTGCGGTCATTTCCAGCGTCGGCCCCGGCAAGCCCTGCCTCGTTTGCGGCAGCCCTGTGGGGCCTGCCATTTACGGCAAGAGCCCTGCTGATACTCGTGTGTGTAGAAGGTTTCTCGCTGGCCGAGGCCGCATTCATTCTCGACCTGCCCCTGCACCGGGCCGAGCAGTCCATGTTGAGCGGCCTGTTCACCCTGCAGCCCGGCACGGAATAAAAAAGGCCCCCGCGCATTGCTGCACAGGGGCCATTCTGGTGCGGAGGCCTATTCTATCTAGCGGGCATCATCTGCCGCAGTAATACGCTGGATATCAGCCTCGGTGATCGACCGGGCGTGTACTTCCCAGCTGTCACCATTGTGCTCAAGTGACAGGGTGGAAAAGGCCACACGGCCCGTTTCACCCAGCATGTTGAAGAAGCCGTTATCGCGTACAATGGCGTACTCGGCCCGGCCATCTGCGCTCAGTTCCACATCGCGGATGACCGCGATGGCTTCACCGTTTGCGCCGTGGACTTCCGCGCCTGAAAGGTCAGAATAGTAAAGTGCCGTATCGGAGCGCTCTTCAACCAGTTCGAGCGACATGGCCGAACGCTGGCCCTCTGCCACGGCTTCCATCTGGGCCGCGGTGACATTGGCCTCGACGACAATCTCGCCGTCGTCCAGATCATGGCGAACCGACGCCGACACGGCATCAACTTCAACCTCGTCACCGAACACACCCAGGAAACCGCCATGGGCGACCACGATAGCCTCGATCTCGCCATCCGTGCTCATGCGGAGGTCACGGATCGGCGCCGAGCCACCTTCATATTGAAGGTCGGTAGAGGTCAGGGTCCGCGCCGTCAGGCGCGTACGGTCGGGAAGGATGGCGTTGCTCAGTGCATCGCCAGTTTCAGATGCCCAATTTCCGGCACGGTCAGCGCGGTCTTCAGCCCATTCACGCGCTTCCTGCGTGCGGTCCGGGTTCCCCGCAGGGGGATTGTCTGCAAAGGCTATCGGCGACAGAAGGCCGCCCGTGGCAATAATCGTGCATGCTTTCAGAAACATTTTCATGTCCACCTCCATATAAAAAGGAGCCGAAAGCTCCCAGGTAGACAAACGCTGAATTCCCTGCCTCCGTTCCGGAATAATCCATAAAAAAGCCAGATCACAACCTATGTTATGATCTGGCTTGGAATAGTCTTAATTTTTAGAATTTATACAGGCGGGCGTCCACGAAATGCCTGTATGACCGCTGACAAGACAGCAAGCGCCAACGCGATAACAAACAGCACCTGAGCGATCGTCGCGGCCGCTCCGGCAAGTGTCATGAAGCCCAATACCGCGCACACAATGGCGATTATCAGGAACAGTAGGGCCCAGCCAAACATGGTCTTATCCCTTCCAGCTCAAGAGGCTTCAGCGGGTTCCGCCGCAAAAAACAGCGCCTGGCTGATCGTCGCGGCGACGGTTTCCGGCATAAACGGCTTGGTAATGAGATAGGTCGGCTCCGGGCGCTCGCCGGTGAGCAGACGCTCAGGATACGCGGTGATGAAGATCACGGGTACGTCCTGAGCGGCGAGTATGTCACGTACCGCATCAATGCCTGAAGAATTATCGGCCAGCTGAATGTCGGCGAGCACCAGGCCGGGGCGATGCTGCTGCGCCTTTTGCACGGCCTCGCTGCGTGTGCGGGCGGTATCACAGACGCGGTGACCCAGGCGCTCGACCACGGTGGCAAGATCGAGGGCGATAATCGGCTCGTCCTCAATAATGAGTACCGAGGTTGCAAGCCCCTGCTCCAGCTCTTTCTGCGCGCTTACCAGAGCGCCCTCCGCCTGCTCCTTGCTAATGCGCATGATGGTGGCGGCATCTTCAACGCTGAACCCCTCGACCGAGGTGAGCAGCATCACCTGACGATGAAGGGGGGTTATCTCAGACAGGCGCCTGTCCAGCGTCGACGTGAACTCCGAGCCTCCCGAGCTATCCCAGGTGGCGTGGAAAAGCTGATAGAGCGCGATCTTCGGACTTTGCTCCCGGTCAAAACCCTGCGGATTGGCCAGAACAGCCTCCAGGCAAGCGCGTACGTAAGCATCCCCGCTTGTCTGGGACCCGGTCAGAATACGGGCATAGCGCCGCAAATATGGCAGATGCGGGCGAATAGCATTCGAAAAACTCATCAGTCTCCTCCGGACGGAACCTGTGCTGATAACGCGCGCGGCCGATACCCGTTCCATCGCAGCTGACAATTGCAGCTGATCAACGGAACCCCTTTCATGCAGGCGCGTTGTGTGCCTCGATGGGGACGATACAACAAGATGCTTCAGGCGCTATGCGGTACTGCCGTGCAGCCGGAATCAAGCATAACCGCAAAGAGCAAGTATGAGTGCAATGAACAAGTCTGATGACAAACCGGATGCGCAGGCGGTCAAGAGCCGTCAGCGTGTCATAGGTGCGCGCCTCCAGGCCGTATACGACGATGTCGTGCGTCAAGGCGTGCCGGACGATTTCGAGCAGATGCTGGCGGCGCTGGACGAGCTGGACGAGCAGAGCGGCTCGGTGAAGAACGGCTCCAACGGGAATGAGGGCTGACACATGGTTAGCCCTGATAGCGATACGGCCGCAGACGCGCCTGCCGAACCCTTGCCCGTCGCTGAATTCAAGCGGGAAATGGCTGAAGCCATTCCCTATATGCGCGCTTTTGCGCGGTCGCTGACAGGCGATGACAGCGCGGCAGACGATCTGACCCAGGATGCGCTGATGAAAGCCTGGAATGCGCGCAAGCGCTTTCGCGCAGGATCAAACTTCCGGGCATGGATATTCACGATTGTTCGTAACCAGTTTTACTCGAATTGCAGGAGGAGCTGGCGCCAGGTGGCCTGGGACCAGGAACAGGCGGACCGCACGCTGACAGGCCCCTCGTCAATGAACGGCGTAATGGAGCTGGACGAAACGCGCCGCGCCCTGCTCGAGCTTCCCGACGACCAGCGCGAGGCGATCATCCTGGTCGGAGCGGGCGGCTTTTCCTACGAAGAAGCTGCCAATATCTGCGGCTGCGCGGTCGGAACCGTGAAAAGCCGGGTCAGCCGGGCGCGCGCTGCATTGGCCGCTATACTGGAATCTGGACCCAAGCAGCGCTCTGCAGGCGACGACATAAAGCCCTCTGAATCGGCTGATCTGATCATGGCCGAGGTCAAATCCCTCACGTCGGGGGCCTGACGGTATTGCTGGGGGGCGTCTCGGAAGCACTGGAAAACGGATCGCGCAGAGGTCTGCGGATACAGCTGCTGGCTGTCCTGGTCCTCGCGCTCATGCCCTTGCTCGTCCTGTCGAGCGTCCAGGGCCTGATGGAGTATGAGCAGCAGCGCGAACGCGAAATTGACCGCCTGCATGCAGCAGCCCTTACCGCATCAGAAGCCATCACGGCAGCCTTTTCGCGTGCCGATGGCAAGGCAGGGGCCATTGCCTCCTGGTCTTTTGCGCTGATGGACGACCCGGCCGCGTGCGAACGGACACTCCAGCACATGACGCAGGCAGACGACACGGTCTCGAACATCGCCGTTCTGGATGCGGAGGGCGGGCTAGTCTGCTCTGCCGTGCCGCCTGCCAATAACGAACGCAATTTCAGCTCGAGGGACTGGTTTCAGGCGTTACGTGACGGCGCGGACAGGACCCATAGCGATGTCGTTTTTGGCGCAATGTCCCAGCGCCAGGTCGTGTTGACCGTACGGCGCCTGCGCGCAGCCCCTGCGATTGACGGGACAGAGTCAGACACGTTTGCCGGTGTAGTTGCGGTTGCAACGGACATGAATGCCGCGGCACGCCTTGTCCGGCGCGAACGGCTCAGCGCAGACGCACAGATCGCGCTGATCAGCCGCCAGGGCGCGTTGAAACTAGAAGGCAGCGGCATCAATGATGACCTGTTCGAGAATGTTGCTGTCGGCACACTTCTGGAACAGGCCCGGCCCGGTGAGGCGATCCGCGCGCAAGGCACAGGCGTGCGGTCCGGTTATGAAGTGATCGTTGCCTCGCTGATCCCCGAACGGCTCGGCGTCGCTATCGCGGCACCGGCGCGCGTGTTTGAGAACTGGAGCGGGATCAGCGTCATCAGCACGTTCGCGATACCGGCCCTCATGACCTTGCTGGTGCTGGTGTGTGTCTGGGTGGCGGTGGACTACTTCATCCTGCGCTGGCTGACCTATCTGCAGCGTATCGCACAGCTATACGCTGCAGGGCGTCTGGATCTGGTGCCGCAGCGTGCGCGCAAGGCCCCGCGGGAGGTGGCGCGGCTTGCAGCAGTGATGGAACAGATGGCAGCCTCGCTGGACGAGCAACGTACGGAGCTTGCAGACGCCGTTGACCAGCGCTCGGGCCTGCTCCGGGAAATTCATCACCGGGTCAAGAATAACCTCCAGGTCATTGTCAGCCTTCTGAACCTGCAATCTGGCCGGATAAGCGATCCGGCAGCGGCAGAGGCACTGATGGATGCACGCCGGCGAATCAATGCGCTCGCCCTGGTTCACCGCAGTCTCTACGAGACCGATGACCTGCGATTCATTGAGGTTGCCCCGTTCCTGAATGATCTGATCCGCAATCTCGGCGACGTTCTGGGCGGACATGACAGCAAGATCAGGGTGGATGTGGATTGCGAGGAGCTGGCATTGAGCCCCGACCAGGCAGCACCCTTGGCCCTGTTCGTGACCGAAGCGGTCACCAATGCCTTCAAACACGCTTTCTCGGGCCGGGATTCGGGGCGCATCCTGGTGCGCCTGACGTGCGGAGAAGACGATCAGTGCCTGATTTCGATTGGCGATGACGGCACCGGCGTTAATCCTTCGGCCAGTGCCGGCACGGGTTCATCCCTGATGCACGCTTTTGCCCAGCAGTTGGGCGGCCAATTTGAAACCCGTGTCAGCGAGCTGGGCGGCTATGAGGCTGCCGTGGACTTCCCCATAAGCAAGAGTTGGGACGACTAGCCCTTACTCAGATGGTGCCGAGATTGCAGGTGCGCACGATGACCAGCCCTGTCTCTCGGACAAAAGCAGCGCACGAGGACGGGACAGGCTGCATACCGCCGCCAGCGCCACCAAGGCGAACCATCAGCACCAGCCCGGCGCCCGGCTCTGCCGCGAGACTTTCCACCTCTCCGAACCGATGGCCCCGGTCGGTGATGACCGGAGCGCCAGCAAGCGCCGCCTGGTCGCTATCGGCAATCTCCACGCTTGATGACATCTGCTGTGCCAGCAGGGCGCCCTCACTGTAGGCGGCAAGAGCGATGCCGCGTTCGGGATCGATATGGATGTCGGCTGCATCGACACGGGCAGGGAGTGTAGGTACGAACCGCGCTGCGGTGCGCGAACCGGCGCCAACGCGCACGGTAAATGCGACAGGCGAACCTGCCTCGCCATAATGCACCTGATCGATATAGGCGCGCCCTTCGGCAAGCTGGACGCGCATGCCCTCGAGCGCATCTGCAGGCGCTGCAGACGCAGCCAGGACGCCGCTGCGCCCGGTTTGCGGGTCAGCGAGCATCACCGCTGTGCTGGCGGCAAGACCTGTCAGCGCTGCGGCGATTGTCGATCCGATAGCCATGTGCATCGCGCTATACCTCCAATGTGGAGGTAAACGCGCCTGCCGCCATCAGGTTTCAATTATCTGTCTGGTTCGAGGGCCTGCAGGCATCCACAAACCGCCGGAACAGACGGCGCATATCCTTGCGATGGGGCAAAAGCTCGGGATGAAACTGAACACCGAAGCGCAGCACGTCCCCGTGCGCTTCGATGGCCTGCACGCCGCCCCCTTCTCCGCAGGCGGCCGCCCTGAAGCCCGGCGCCACATTACGTACGGCTCGCCGGTGCAGGCTGTTCACCCGCAGCGACCCTGGACCAAACACGCGGGCCAGGAAGGTTTCAGGTAACACCTCGACCGGCTTGCGGAACAGCGCATAGCCGACCGGGCCGCTCGGCCAGTTTTTCGTTACCTCAGGGTCGAGGCGTTGATGAAGGTCGCCGCCCGCCTTCACATTGAGCATTTGCAGCCCGCGGCAAATGCCCATCACGGGTATGGACCTCTCAAACGCAACATCCAGCCACGCCAGCTCGAGCTCGTCCCGCTGCAGGTCGAACTGGCTTTCGACCTCGATCTCAGCGTTGTAACGGCTGGGATGTATGTCCAGACCGCCCAGCAGGATCAGCCCGTCAATATGGCGCTCTCGCGTACCGGGCGGTTTGCGCAGGCGTACTGGCTTGCCACCCGAAAAGCGGATGACGAGTGAGGTCAGGGCGCCGACCAGCCGGTCACCGTCCGGAGCGCCGATATATCCGATAACAGGTTTCAACAGGGACTAGTCCATGGGCTTGTAGGAAATTTCCGGCGGCAGCTTGCCGTGGCGCGCGAGATGGGAGGCAATGAACAGCACTCCCAATGCGGAACGCGGATCATCTTCGGCGATCAGATCGATATCAAGGTCAGACCTGTCGGTGAGCCGGAACATGATATCGTCGATCGCTTCACCGGCCGATTTGGCGCTGCCCAGCGTTCCAAGAAAACGGCCCACGCGCTCAAGCAGGCTTCCATCCGATGTCTGAAGATGTTCCCAGGCATCGGACAGCTTCTCGGCATACTCCGTCTCGGAAAAGGCTTCTGTGACAGCCGAGGGCATCCAGATCATGGGCACTTTGGAGCGGTGACCGATTTCCGGCGCTCCGGGGTCGGAACGGATCTCGCCAAACAGGGTTTGCTCCAGCAGCAGGCGGGGATAGTCAACGCCGGACAGTTTGGAATGTCGCACGCCTGCCCAGAAGCGGGCATTGATCTCGATCAGCAAAGGCGTGTCCGCCTCCTCGCCTGTCCACATGAAATCGGCCTCGAAGATGCCGTCCCACCCGGTTTCGCGCGCAATTCTGCGTACCGCTTCCACAAAGGGCGCGGCATCCACCGTTTCACGCACCACACCGGCCCCGTGCTCTTTGGGAAATTGCTCCAGATTGGTGTAGGCCGAGCAGATGACCAGCTCGCCCTTCCGGCAAAGAGCGGACACACAATAGTCCTCACCCGGAGCGAGGGATTGGGCCAGGATTACGTCCTTCTCACGAAGGCCTGCCGCATAGGCGTCCAGCTCATCGCGGCTTTCCACCTTGCTGATGCCGCGCCCGCCGGCCCCTTCGGACGGTTTGACGAGGAAGGGATAGGTGAAGCCCTCCGGCTCTTTCAGCCCGGATTTGCCATCTCCTATGATCTCGGTAGCAGGGGCAGGAATGTCCGTGCCGGAAATGGTCTCGGCCAGTTTGTGCTTGGGCGTGACCTTGGCGATAGCCTCTGCCTCAGGCGCGGCGATTGTGACGTTGGCAGGAAACCGATGCCGCTCGCGCGCCAGTAGCTCCATCTCTTCGAATACAGGCATGATGACGACCGGTTCGCCGGCAAAGCGGCCACACACCTCAACAAGGTCGTCGATAAAGCCTTGCGGATCGCTGCGGCAATCGGCTGTGACAGCCGCCTCATCACAATTCTTCGAGAAGCCCAGCGGCGTGAGGTCAACACTGTCGACCGCGACGATGCGCCCCGCAAGCTCGCGGCAGGATTCCGCCACCGTCAACGACATGAGGCTGCGGGCGTAGGGGATAATCACGACTGGCTTTTTCATGCGGTGAAAACGCGCCGCGTGCAATCGGGTTCCCGCCACGCCCCTTGCGCAAACAAACCTGACAGGGCTAATTTTCTCTGATAAGAGAATTGATAGAGAAAATGAAAATGGGGAGACCGGCCATGACTGGTATCATCACGAAGCTGGCCCTGGCAGGCGCTCTGGCGCTCAGCCCGGCCGCGTTGGCGCAGGATTATGACCTTGTTCTGAATAATGGCCGGGTCATTGATCCGGAAACCGGGCTGGACGCGATCCGCCATGTCGGGATCCGGGACGACGAGATCGCAATCATCTCCGAAACCCCGCTGGAAGGCGCGCGTACGATTGACGCCACGGGCCGCATCGTGGCGCCGGGCTTCATTGATCTGCACGGACATGGCCAGAACACGCCTTCCGGGCGCATGCAGGCGCTGGACGGGGTGACGACCACGCTGGAACTGGAATCCGGTGTGCTGCCTGTGTCGGACTTCTACGCCCGCGCCGCCGAGGAAGGCCGCCCGATCAATTACGGCGCGGCAGCCAGCTGGGCGCATGCGCGCATCGCCGCCGTTATGGATGTCGAGCCCGACGCCGACACATACTGGTTCTTCCGCTATATCGGCGATCCGCGCTGGCAGACCGAGCTGGCGGACGATCAGCGCCTGTCGGCGATCCTGCGCCACATCAATACCGGGTTGGAAGAAGGCGGGCTGGGCGTCGGCATTCTTCTGGGCTATGCGCCAGGCATCAGCCGGGGCGAGTATCACGCCGTCAACGCGCTGGCCGCAGCGCGCGATGTTCCCACCTTCACCCATGCACGCTTCCTGAGCGCCATCGAGCCGCAGAGCTCCTATGAGGGCTTTCAGGAAATGGTCGCCGTGGCCGCCAGCACCGGCGCGCACATGCATATCAGCCACCTGAACTCGATCAGCCTGTCCGACATTGACCGCATTGCCGAGATGATCGAGGGCGCGCAGGCCAATGGCGTGAACATCACCGTGGAAGCCTATCCCTATGGCGCAGGCGCAACCGGCATTGGTGCGGCCATGTTCCGGGGCGATAACTGGCGCGACCGCATGGGCGGTATCGAGTATTCCGACTTCACCGTTCAAGGCGTGCCGCTGGACGAGGAGCGCTTTAACGATCTGCAGGAAAATGCGCCTGGCACCGGCATTGTCGTCCACTTCCTGAACCCCGATGAACGCCCCGAGCATCAGGCTTACCTTGACCGTTCCATCCTCTTCCCGGGCGGGGCAATAGCCTCTGACGGCGGGCCGTGGGCACTGGGCAGCGAGCGCCTGACCGGCGATATCTGGCCAATTCCGGAGGACGCCCATTCCCACCCGCGCAGCGCGGGCACCTACGCCCGCTTCCTGCGCATCTATGCGCGAGAGCGCGGCGTGATCGACTGGCCGGAAGCCGTCGCCAAGGCGAGCTTCTATCCTGCCCGCATCCTTTCAGACGCCGTGCCGCAGATGCGCCGCAAGGGCCGCCTGCAGCCGGGCATGGACGCCGATATCGTGGTGTTCGACCCCGAAACGGTGGCTGACCAGGCGACGTTCGAGCGGCCCGCTCAGGCGAGCGTCGGCTTTGACTATGTGATCGTGAACGGCACGGTGCTGGTCGATGGCGGGGAGCTGGACACCTCCGTCCTGCCCGGCCGCCCGGTCCGGGGAACCGTGGCAAGCGGGGCGGAGTAGGGATTACTCCGCCTCCCGCCGTAACCGCACCAGCTTCCAGACGCCGAGCGTCAGAAGTGGCAGCACGAAGACGGCGATGATCGCGAACGCCAGCATGCGGTAGCCATTGGCGATAAGAGCGATCAGACCGAACCGGTCCGCGACCACCATGGCGGCGAGCAGCAGCGCCCCAGTGACTGCAAGACGGGTACGTATCCCGATGGGACGTGGCCGCACCGCCGAGATACGTTCATTGACAGCGTGGACCGCGCTGACGCTGGTTTCCACCAGGGCCACGAACACCATGAACTGGAACGCCATCTGGAAGACCGGCGAGCCGAGGCGTTCGAGGATATAGTTTGACGGCAGGGCCGCGCCAGAAATCTCCGGGTAGAAGGCGATCATGCAGGCAAAGAAGAGAATGGCCGGAAGCGCGGCCAGAGGTCCGGCCAGCGCGCCTGCAACAATTGCGTCCTGGCGGCTGGTCAGATGGCGCAGCATGGGCAGGATCACCACAGCACCGATCACATTATAGCCCGCATAGGTGATGCCGCCGGACACCCAGCCCGTTGCCGGAATGCTGGCATCAAGACCGGCGAGAATGTCCCCGCCAAATTGGGTGAAGCACATCACCACAAAGACGAGATAGACCAGATACAGGAAGAGCGAGGCGTATTTGAACAGCCGTTCCACGCTCTCCTGCCCCAGCGCTGTAAAGACAAGGATGGAGAGCGCGAGCGCCACCGATCCGACAAGGTTGGGCAGGCCGAACAGCGCTGCGCCGATCTCGCCTGCCGCCGCGCCGAACACGGCGAGGATCAGGAACAGAAAGAGCAGATAGGCGATCTCGAAGAGCGGCCAGAACGGGCCGAGCAGCGCCTTGAAGAAGGTTAGATAGTTCCCGCTGCGCGTAGCGTGCGCGAAAACGAACGTGAGGGCGCAAATGCCGCTCCACAGAGCCGTGACGAGGATGAGCCCCAGCAATCCGCCCACCGGGCCGGATGGCATGAAATACTCAACCAGTTCGCGCCCCGTAGCATAGCCTCCGCCGATGACCACTGCCTTGAAGGCAAGACCCGGCAGGATCAGGCGCTGAAAGAGGCTGGGGCTCACGCTCATTGGGCGAGGGCGGCTTCTGGTTCCAGGCAAGCCTCGACAAGCCGGTCGAAGGCTGCGCCGCCGCGGATCGGATCGGCGCAAGGAAGGCCGGTCCGGCGGCTTTCAGTCTCGATGGCGCGCCGGGCCTCGTCTTCTGACAGCTTGGAGGTGTTAAGGCTGATCCCGCCCACCCGCACATCCGGGTTCACCCGGCGGGCGTGCAGGAGGTTGAGCTCTATCACCTCCTCAATGGAGGGGATGGGGTAGTGCGCGTCGAGACCGATGATCCGTTTGCGGCCAAACTCATGGCAGATCACCAGCACATCGGGCTGGCTGCCATGGAGAAGGCCCAGCGACACACCCGCATAGGAGGGGTGAAAGAGCGAGCCCTGTCCTTCGACAATGTCCCAGTGGTCGGCTGGCGCGTCCGGTGACAAGGCCTCGGCGGCGCCTGCCAGAAAATCACTGATCACCGCGTCCATCGGTACACCGCCGCCCGCAATGAGAATGCCGGTCTGGCCGGTGGCGCGGAAGGTTGCCTTGGCTCCGGCGCGCGTGAACCCCTGGGCCAATGCCAGAGCGGTGTATTTCTTGCCCAGCGCGCAATCGGTACCGACGGTCAGCAGCCGCTTGCCGGTGCGTTTGCGGCCCGTGCCAAGCGGGAGGTCAGCCGGCGGGCGCCGGACATCAATGAGCTGGCGCCCAAGCCGCTCGGCGGCGCTTTTAAGAGCCGGAATGCTGGCCAGCGGCATGTGCATGCCGGAAATGATGTCGAGACCGGCTTCCATGGCCTCCAGAAGGGCGGGCACCCAGGCCGGACGCAAGGCGCCGCCCATGGTCGCTGCGCCGATTACCAGCGCGCGTGCACCTGCCCGCGCAGCCTCCGCCGGGTTCATGACGGGCAGCCCCAGACGCAGCGGATTGCCCGGCAGGGCCCACTCCGCGACGCACTGGTCTGGCACCCAGTCACGCAGGCCCGCCGCCGTCTTGGCGTAGGACAGATCAGTCACATCGCCCAGAAACAGCAGATAGGGCCGTGGAAGGGAGAGAACACTCATCAGGCCGCTTTCCTTTCCGGGAGGCCCCAGCCGCGAGGCGGGCACAAGAGATAGCCATTCTCGTAAATAGCCGCCGGGTCACGGTCGGCAGACAGATGCCAGGGACCATCAAGGTCCACCACATCGCAGAGTTGCCCGACAATGGCCGCCGGACCGCATGAGAGCGAGGTGCCGACCATGTTGCCGACCATGACACCCAGCCCGTGCTCGCGCGCGAGATGCGCCATTTTCAGCCCTTCAGTAAGGCCACCGGACTTGTCGAGCTTGATATTGATAATGTCGTAGATGGGCGCAAGCCGGGCGATATCGGCGCTGGTCTGCGCGCTTTCGTCTGCGGCCAGCGGGATGGGCGAGTTAAGCCCGATAAGGCTTTCATCGGCGCCAATCGCACAGGGCTGTTCCAGCAGGCTTACCTTCTCCTCGACCAGCACCGGCATCAAGGCTTCCGTGCCTGCGCGGTCAAACGCCTGATTGGCGTCCACACCGATCCAGACATCGGGCGCTGCTGCCCGCACGGCCCGAACGCGCTCGGCATCGAGCCCGTCGCCAATAAGCTTGAGCTTGAGCGCTTTCACCTCTTTCAGACCGGCCGCCTTCGAGCCCATGGCGTCAGGCGTGTCGGCACCCAGCGTAAAGGTGGTCAACAGGTTGGACGGCGCAGGCAAGCCGGCCCGTTTCCACGCCGCTTCCCCAGACTCGGCACACTCCAGGTCCCAGAGCGCGCAATCTACCGCGTTGCGGGCCCCGCCAGCGGGCAGCAGCGTTTGCAGCGCCTCGCGGGTAATGCCGGCCTCGATCTGCGAGCGCACAGCCTCGATCTGGGCCAGCATGCTGGCCCCGGTCTCGGCGTGATAATAGACGCCTGTCGCCTCGCCGCGCCCCTCACGACCGGCACGCGCCAGCGTACAGACCACCAGGTCGACCTTGTCCATCACATGGCCCGTGATGCGGAACGGTGTTTTCAGGCGGACCGGATCGATCCGGGCCGACATAGATAGCGGCTTGGCGACGGACATGATGTGCAGTGCCCCTTCCTAATAGGTCAGACCGAAATTGAAGAAGCCGGCGGCTATCACGAACCAGATCATCACCAGCGTGGAAGCAACGAGCACCAGGCTCCAGAGCCGGGCAAACCAGCTTGCACCGCCCGTCCACACCACAAAGGCATTCCACAGGGCGATCAGCAGGGCGAGCATCGGCAGGACGGCCATGAACTGCATGAAGACGATCACGCCATCCAGCCGGCCATCAAGCCTGTGCAGTTCACCCATCATGTGAGTGATGAGGACCAGCCAGCCGGCCGCATAGACCAGAGGCAATAACGCACCGATATTGGAGAGCCGGTAGGCCATTGCCTGACGGCCAGTAAGCGCGAAACGCGTCTTGAACCGCCAGCGGACGATCGCGCGGACCGGCCAGAACAGAACGGTCAGCAGAAGCGCGGCGGCGGCAATACCCGCCAGCGGCATGAGAAGCGCGCCATTGCGCCACCACTCGACCGGCGTAAACATCATGAAGGGCGCGAAGAAGGCGGCGGAGAACATCTCCACCTCGCCATTTTCGTTCACCCGGGCAGACAGGCGTTCGCCACCATTCACCTGTTGCCAGACAAAAGGCTCCACCTCGCGGAAACGCAACGGCGTGCCCGACGCATCGGTCAGGATGGACAGGCTGATTTCATGGTCTTCGTTCATCGACACGCTGGGCTGGCCCAGAAGCGCGGTCGCGGCCACGAAGTTCTGATGGGCACGGCGAGATATCACGTAATTGCCAACCAGCATGCGGCCATGCTCTTCGGCGGTGCCGAGGGTGGGCAGGTCTTGAGCGTCTGCCGGGAAATAGCGGTCCGTGAAGCCTTCAAACAGCGCCTGACGGACACGGCCCGTGGCTCCGCCGCGCCCGGTGCTGTTCATCGAGATATAGAGCCCGACACCATGGTCGAGATACAGGTGCAGGTTCGAGTGGAAGAGCGTGGTGTCGCCGCCATGGCCGATAATGCGCTGGCCGTTGCGGTTCTGCTCGTAAAAGCCGAGCAGCATGGCATTGACGCCCGGCAGCTTGCGGTCGGCGGTTGTGTGCATCTGCTCAGCCGTTTCCGGTGACAGCAACCCTTCGCCGCGATTGAGGTGGGCGATCATGAAGCGGGCCATGTCATTGCCACTGGCCGACATGGAACCTGCGGGCGCAGCCGTCACGATCTCGAAAGCACGTCCTTCGCCATCCGAACCGCGCATATAGCCCGAGGACATCAGGCCTTGCAGGTGTTCGGGCAGAGGCTGACGCATGGAGGAGTGCTGCATGCCAAGCGGTGCGAAGATATGTTCGTCGACATAATCGTCGAATGACTGGCCTGATACTTGTGCCACGACATGACCGGCCAGCGCCGTGCCGTAGTTGGAATACGCAGGCACCTCTCCCGCCGGGTAAACCGCCGCGGGGATGTTGTTGCGGACATATTCGTCCAGCGGCTGCAGACGCTCCGGGTCATCCATGATGAGGGCACGCACCTGCTCGCCCCAGCCCGGTGTATGGGTAAGCAGATGGCGCATGGTGATCGGGCGTTCGACACCCGTGACTTCGAAATCGAGATAGGTGTTGATATCAGCATCCAGATCGATCAGCCCTTGCTCGACGAGCTGCATGACGGCCGTCCAGGTGACGAGCTTGGAGATTGAGCCAGGGCGGAAGAGCGTCGTTTCGGGATCAATGGCCCTGCGGGTTTCAACGTCCGCATAGCCAAACCCGCGCGAAAGCAGGATTTCCCCGTCCGCCACAACTGTCACGATAGCTCCGGCGATGTCGCCTTGTGCCAGCGCGTAGGGCATGAAACCGTCCAGCCAGGCTTCAAGATCGGCCCGGTCGATGACGCCCGGTGCGGCTAACGGCGATTCCTGTTCAGGAAGCTCCGGCAGCTCGATCTGCTCTTCCTCACGCGGATCGATATCCGGCACCTGGGCACTGGCCGCCGCCAGGCCGAAACTGGCCAGCAGCGCCGCCAAGGCGCCCCGCATCGCGTTCTTGATCATCGTGTTTCCTTCCCTGTCCCGATTCCGGCAGCTGCCGGCCGCTTCGCGTATCGTTGCGTTAACGCAGGCTGTTGGCCAGTGTGCGGCGAAAGGCCGGAGCCCTCCGCCGCACACCGGAACACCCGCGAGGCCTAGTAGCGAAGGCGGACGCTTATACCGACGCTGCGCGGCCGGTTGACACTCGTCGCGATAATCGGCGCATCCAGTTCGCCTTCGGGCGTGATGAATTGCTGGAGCGCGTTTGAGCCAATATTCACAGCTTCGACGTCGTTCAGCAGGTTCGCGCCATACAGATCAATCGACCAGACATCGTTCGAGAAGCCGGCACGCAGATTGAGGTATTCGAGCGTGTTCAGCCGGGCTGAGCGGTAGTTCTGAACGTTGGAATAACGCTCATCGATGAACTGGAACGAGCCGCTCGAGTTGAACGACCACTCTCCGCCGCCAACCGGGCGCGAGTAGGAATAGCCGGCAGTCAGGGTAAGGCCCGGAATGTTGGACGGGCTGTTGCCCTTGCGCAGATCAAATGGCCCAACCACGCCGCCCGGTGCGGAGGTGATGAGCATGCCCTCCTGGAATTCCGCATCAATAACTGACGCGTTGAAGAAGGTGGAAAGGTCGCTATTGACCTGGAAGGTGGTTTCAAACTCCAGCCCGAGAATGGTCTGCTGCGGACCGTTCACGGTGTTGTTCGCCGGCGTGTTCACCTGGATCTGGGTGTCGTTATAGGTAGTGTGGAACACACCCAGATTGGTGACGAGACTGCCACCGAACCAGGACGCTTTCACGCCGCCATCGATGGAGATCACCTCATCGGCATCAAAGGACAGGTTGGCCAGGAAAACATCCTGATTGCCACCGGACGCGCCTAGCGCCGCCAGCGCATTGCCGATGCCGCCATTACGCACGCCGCGAGCATAGTTCGCATAAAGCAGGATGGAATCGGACAGATCGAACTCTATCCCGACGCGTGGCAGGAATTCTTCCAGATCAAAACGGAACTCCGTGCCAACGCCCGCGCCCCTGAGGACGTCCAGCGTGCTGACGAAACCGATCGGATTGGTCTCCGTCCACGGGATGAGATTGCCGCTGCCGTCAAATTGCGGAACGAGGTTCACCGTGTTGTCCAGCTGCAGGACGCTGGTGACGGTATCGTTCACATAGCGCACGCCACCGATAAGGCGCAGGCGGTCCGTCAGCTCATAGGTCAGCTCCACGAACGCAGAATACTGCTCGGTATGCGTGGTCGAAAGACGGCTTGCGAGACTCTCGCTTTGGGGCGTGGTCACAGCCGCGCACCCCACACAGGTCAAAAACTGGCCGCTGCTGCTCTCACGGTCGCGGTAGTAGAGGCCCGATGTGAAGTTGAGCGGGCCGTCAAGATTGGAGACGAACCGGAATTCCTGCGACCACTGCCGGGTGTTACCCGAACCCGTATTGTAGGTAGTCGTATCGACGGTCGGGAAGAACGGGGCGAGACCAAAGGAATTGCCGGCGCTAAACAGCGCGGAACTGGTGCGCCTGTTATAATAGCCGGTGATCGAGGTGATATCGAGCCAGTCCAGCCCGCTATAGGAAACCCGAGCCGAGTAAAGATCGAAATCATCGATATAGGTGCCAGAGAGCGGCGAAGCGGAATATGTCAGGTCGCGGGGGTCAGACCCCGGATCCACCTGCGTTGCTTCACCTGCCTCGTCGCGCGTCACGAACGCGGAGAGCCGGAGCTCGAGATCGTCCGAAAAGCGCGCCAGCAAAACCGCACGTCCGCCATAGGACTGGAAGTCGTTGACGTCAGAGCCTTCGCTGGGATTGTCGATGAACCCGTCATCCTGACGATGGAAGCCCGAAACGCGGATACCCAGACGCCCGGGAACAAGGATTGCCGACAGTGCATTGTCCACGCTGTGTGCAAAGCCGCCATCGGTAATCGTCTCATACCGCCCAGAGGCCACGCCCTCGAAGGTCGGCCCGTCCAGATCAGGATCGTTGGTAAAGTAGCGGATGACGCCGCCAACCGCGCCTTCACCAAACAGGGTAGGCTGAGGCCCTCGGATAACCTCGATACGGTTGAGGTCAACCGAGCTGAAATCGCGGATGCTGCCCGCGCCGGTCACCGAGACATCGTCCAGGAACACGCTGAACACGGAGCTGGTTTCATAGCCGCTGCCCGCCGTACGTACGCCGCGGATGGCGATATTGTTGGCGTTCGGGCGCGACCTGACATTTTCCAGACCGGCGACTGTACGTGCCAGATCCTCAATATCATAGATGCCCTGCTCGCGGATCTGGGCTTCCGAAAGACCGGCGATACTGGCACCGATATTCTGGACTGACTCCTCCCGGAAACGCGCGGTGACGGTGATGACCTCGCGCCCCTGCGAGGTGGCGACCGCCTCTTCCTCCGGCGCGTCCTGAAGCGCGAGCGCCGGCGCACACATGGCCATGGCGGCCGTGCCCAGAAGCCCCGTACGCAGTGAATTCCTGATCATGATATACTCTCCCCTCCTGAACTTTGCGTTCATGGTTGCGCCCTGACAGACTGATGGCCGCGATCAGAAGCCCGCAGCTATCAGATCAGGCCTGTGAACCCAACGTCGATCCCGATAAGAGAATTGTCAACGAAATTTTCTAATCAGGATGGTTTTTGTCGTCTCGGGTGAACGCCTCGCCCCGTCAGGGTCGCCGCAGGACGGCACAGCGAATTTGACCGGACATTTGCAAGTCCCGGATGGAAATCGGTTTTCCGAACGGGTCTGTTCTGGTTATTTTGAGAATCAGATCAATCAGGGGCCTGCAATGAACAATTCCGCCGCCGACACCCACACGACACTCGGTCAGGTCGTGCGCGCCATACGGCAGCGTAATGGCTGGACCCTGAAAGAGATGAGCGAGCGCTCCGGCATTCCGCTCTCAACCCTGTCCAAGATCGAGCATGACAGGCTGACCCTGACCTATGACAAGCTCTTGCAGCTCAGCCAGCGGCTGGACATTCCGCTGTCAGACCTGTTCAGCGTGCCCGCGCAGGACAGCGTGCCCGCCTCCGGCCCGGTGACCGGGCGGCGCGCCAAGGGCACGCTGGATACCGGCATGCGCGTCGAGACAGACAATTATGACTATTTCTATCTGTGCACCGAGCTGCGCAAGAAGAGCATGATCCCCATTTTCACCAAGGTGCGCGCCCGCTCCGTCGAAGAGTTCGGCGAACTGATACGCCATGGCGGGGAAGAGTTCATCTTCGTGCTGGAAGGCCGCGTGGAAGTGCACACCGAGTTCTATGACCCGGTCGTGCTGGAGAAATGGGAATCCTTCTATCTCGACAGCTCGATGGGCCATGCTTACCTGGTCGGAGAGGGGTGTGATGAGGCCCTGATTATCGGCGTGTGCGGGGGTGATGAGCGCATCGACGTGGAGAGCCTGGTCCATATCGGCGCGAAATAGGCTCGCGTGGCCCGCCACCGGGCCCTCTCGCCGGCTTTGTTGCGGCGGCGTAGTTTCCGCCTTATGGCAATCGAGGGCAGGGAAGGCATGGCTGGATTATCTCGGCGCTCAGTCTTGCTGGGGGCGGCAGGTGCCGCGCTGCTTGGAGCAAGCGGTTACGCTTTTGCTTCATACAAAGCCGCTCTTGGCACTGCCAGACAACGTGTGACGCAAGTCAGCGAGCTGATCGGCACACCTTTCGGGGGCCTGGAGTACGCGGCGGCCGGTCATGGCGATCCATTCCTCATGATTCACGGCACAGGCGGAGGGTTCGACCAAGGTTTACGCTTTGGGCAGGCCGTCATGGCACAAGGCTTCAATATCATCGCGCCGTCGCGCTTTGGCTATCTGCGTAGCGATTATCCCTCAGACCCATCGCCCGCCCGTCAGGCTGATGCGCTTGCCGCGCTGCTCGATCATCTGGGGATCGAGCGCCTGCCGGTAGCGGGCGGATCGGCAGGAGCATTAAGCGCAGCGCAGTTCGCACTGCGCCATCCCGACCGTTGCTCGGCCCTGATCCTGCTGGTCCCCGCCATGAACCTGACCGGCGAGGACCCGGTCGAATTCACGCCGCTCCAGCGCCTTGTTGTCAACCAGCTGCTCACCTCGGACGTCTGGTTCTGGCTGCTTTCGCGGGCCACGCCAGACCAGCTTATCGGCTCGCTTCTGGCTACCGATCCCAGACTCCTGCGGACCGTATCTCAGGCCGAGCGTGAGCGGGCACGGCTCATCCTGCACGAGATCATGCCTGTCAGTGCACGCACGCGCGGCATGCTCAATGACGGCCACTATGCAGGCAGCCCTGCGGACATTGATCTGAATGCCATCACCACCCCTACCCTCATCGTGTCAGCGGAGGACGACCGCTTCGGGACCGCCGGCACGGCGCGTATCATTGCGGCGCGGATCGCTGTTGCCCGGCTCATCATCTATCCCACGGGCGGCCATATCTGGCTCGGCCGCAATGATGAGCTGGCCGATGAAATCGCGGCGTTCGTGAGGGGAGAGGGCGTATAGCGGAATCAACAGCCCAATCCGCGCAAGCGCGTTATGCCAAGCGGGTTCACGCGCCGCGCGCCGGGCTGCATGGACTTGTTTTGAAGGAACTGGCGGAGAGGGAGGGATTCGAACCCTCGGAACGCTTGCGCGCTCAACGGTTTTCGAGACCGCCCCGTTCGACCACTCCGGCACCTCTCCGCGAAGGCGCGGAACCTAGCGACAAGCTTTGCCCCCTGCAAGCGGGTAATGTGCATGAGAAGCGGCAAGGCCCGGACGCCCCTGCACGCCCGCCCCAGAGGGCCTTCCAGCCGTGCATGTACAGGCCTGGCAGCGCCCTCGCGCGATTGACTCACGCGCGCTCATGGGTATAAGTCCGCGCCTCTGATGCCCGCCTCAGGCCTTGAGCGCGGGCGCTTTGTTTTGACAACGCCATCTTGCAAAGAAGCTGGCGAAGAAAAAGGGCAAGGCTTCCAAAGGGTTTGGGAGATCTGGCCGTAGAAAAGGTGATTGAGAGATGTATGCGGTAATCAAGACCGGCGGGAAGCAGTACAAGGTTGCCGAAGGCGACCGCCTCGCCGTTGAAAAAATTGAAGGCGAAGCCGGCGATCAGATCGTGTTCGGCGAAGTGCTGATGCTGGGCGGCACGGACGGCGTGACCGTCGGCAGCCCCCTCATCGACGGCGCGCAGGTGATCGGCGAGCTGGTGGAAGTGCGCAAGGGCGAGAAAGTCATCGTCTTCAAGAAGCGCCGCCGTCAGAACTACCGCCGCACCAAAGGCCACCGCCAGTGGGAAGCGTTCGTTGCGATCTCCGAGATCGTGCTGCCGGGCGCCAAGCCGAAAACGGCTGCCAAGGCGAAAGCTGCGCCCAAGGCCAAAGCTGACGAAGCCGCCCCGAAGGCTGAAAAGCCCGCCGCGAAAGCCGCGCCGAAAGCCAAGGCCGCAGGCAATGACGATCTGACCCAGCTCAATGGTGTGGGCCCGGCCTATGCCAAGAAGCTGAACGAGGCGGGCGTGACGAGCTTTGCGCAGGTCGCTGCCTGGAAGGCGGCCGATCTGGACGCGCTGGACGCGGAAATCCCCGGCATCAAGGCGAAAGCCGAGACCGGCGACTGGGTGGAACAGGCCAAGGAACTGGCGAAGGGCTAAGCCCCCGCGCCGTTCTGATAGCAGACAGAATCTGAGGAGAGCAGACAATGGCTCACAAAAAGGCAGGCGGTTCATCCCGCAACGGACGCGACAGTGAAGGCCGGCGCCTTGGCGTCAAGAAGGCCGGCGGTCAGGCCGTGATTCCGGGCAATATCATCATTCGCCAGCGCGGCACGAAGTATTATCCCGGCGCCAATGTCGGCATGGGCAAGGATCACACCCTGTTCGCCCTTACCGAAGGCAAGGTGGAGTTCCGCCGCAAGCGCGATGACCGCATGTATGTGTCGGTCGCCCCGCTTAGCGACGCCGCCGAATAGGGGCCTTCCCACGCTTCAAGCCGGGATCGCCCTTCGCAAGAAAAGGTGATCCCGGGCAGCACTGGCTGCAAGAGCTCTGAAAGGGGAGCGGGATCATCCCGCTCCCCTTTTTTCGTTGCGCCGGACCCTTTCCCGGCCAGCGTCCGGAGACGGCCATGCACGCCGATGCCGAAGAACTGGACTGGACGAGGACGCTGGAGACGGCGCGGCTGCAACTGCGCCCCCTGCAGCTTGGTGATGCGGGCTGGATTTCGGCCGGCACGACCAACCGCAAGGTCACCGACATGACCGGGCGCATCCCCTATCCCAATCCCCCGCTGGGGGCCGAGCTTTACGTGCTCACCTGCCAGGCGGCAGAGGCCAACAGGGGTGACCGGGTGCGGGCGATTACGCTCAAAGGCACCGGGCAGGGCATCGGCATGATCGGCCTGCACCCGCGAAAAGACGGCGCCTTCGAGTTCGGCTACTGGCTGGCAGAACCCTTCTGGGGGCAAGGCTATGCCAGCGAAGCGGCGCAATGCCTTCTCGCTGCGGCCGACTTGGCCGGCATCGCACCTATCGTCGCCGGGCATTATGCCGATAATCCGGCTTCAGGCCGCGTTCTGCAGAAATGCGGCTTTATCTATAATGGCGAGGTGCCAGTGCTGTTCTCATCTGGCCGCATGGCATCGGCCCCCTGCCCGCGCATGGTGCGCAACGGCGCCAGCACGTTATAACCGGACCTCAAAGTCCCAATTTCAGAGTGCACACATCCCATGAAATTTCTCGATCAGGTCAAAGTCTTCATCGCGTCTGGTTATGGCGGGCCGGGATGTGTTTCGTTCCGGCGGGAGAAATATGTCGAGTTTGGCGGTCCCGATGGCGGGGATGGCGGCAAGGGCGGCGATGTATGGGCAGAGGCCGTGGACGGGCTCAACACGCTCATCGACTACCGCTACAAGCAGCATTTCAAGGCTCAGCGCGGCATTAATGGCGCGGGCGCAAACCGCACCGGCGCCGATGGCGAGGATGTCATCCTGAAAGTGCCGGTGGGCACGCAGATCCTCGACGAGAACAACGAGGAAGTGCTCGCCGACATGACCGAAGAGGGCATGAAGGTGTTGCTGGCGCGCGGTGGACGCGGCGGCAAGGGCAATGCCCATTTCAAGACATCGCGCCAGCAGGCCCCGCGCCACGCCCAGCCCGGCGAGGAGGGCGAGGAGCGCTGGCTGTGGCTGCGCCTGAAACTCATCGCGGACGCGGGGCTGGTGGGTTTGCCCAATGCGGGCAAGTCGACCTTCCTGTCGGCCTGCAGCCGGGCCAACCCGAAGATCGCAGCCTATCCCTTCACCACGCTGCACCCCAATCTGGGCGTTGTGGATACAGGCGAAGGCAAACGCTTTGTGCTCGCGGATATTCCAGGCCTGATCGAAGGCGCACACGAAGGCGCCGGTATTGGCGACCGTTTCCTTGGCCATATCGAGCGTTGCGCCACGCTGGTCCATCTGGTCGATGCGGGCGGGGAAGACCCCGTCGCGGCGTATGATGTCGTGCGCGGCGAGCTGGAAGCCTATGGCGCAGGGCTGACGGAGAAATCGGAGATACTGGTTCTCTCCAAGATGGAAACGGTCAGCCCGGAACGTCTGGAAGAGCTGAAAGCAGAGCTTGAGAGCCGCAGCCAAGGCGAGATTGCTGTGGTGTCGGCCGTTACCGGCGAGAACATGCGTCCGCTGCTTTACCGGATCGAGGCCGCCATCGAGGGCCAGCGCGCCGCCGACAAGGCCAAGGCCGAGCGCCTCGCACGCGGCGATGAGGACGATAGCTGGACACCATGAACCCGATGCCAGCGACGCCCCGCTTCGCCGCCGGCAAGGCGGAGATGCTTGCGCCGGGCATGACCGTCGGGCTGTACGGGGGCAGTTTCGATCCGCCCCATGCCGGGCACCGCCATGTGGCGCTGACAGCGAGCAAACGCCTCGGCCTTGATGCGGTATGGTGGCTGGTCTCGCCACACAACCCGCTCAAACGCCATGCGCCCGGCGAACTTGAAGCGCGCGTTGCCGCGATCCGTGCGCTGATCCCGGAACCGGGCCATGTCGTGACCACGATCGAGAGCCGTCTCGGCACCCGCTACACGATCGACATTATCCGTCATCTGGCAAAGCGCCATCCGCAAGTCCGCTTTGTCTGGATCATGGGCGCAGACGGGCTTGGCAGTTTTCATCGCTGGGGGCATTGGCGCGAGATTGCCGCGCGGGTGCCAATATGCGTGATCGCGCGCGGCGGCACGCCGCTGAAATGGCGGCTGGGCCGGGCAGCCCGTCATCTGGCGCATGCGCGTGTCCAGCCGGTTGCCGCCAGAGCCCTCGTAGAACGCGGCGCGCCGGGGTGGACATATATCACCGCGCCATTACATGCTGAAGCATCCTCGATCCTGCGCCGGGAACGGTAAGCTGCGACCCGGCGTTCTCCGCTGGCATTCCTGTCTCTCATGCGCCTCGCCAGCCCACTCGTCCGAAGCCGCCCCCTAGTATCCGCCATGACCGATACCAGCCTGAAGACGGGCCAGACGCCCAGCCTGTCCTTCTATGAGGACATGCATCCGCCGGCGGCCGATTTCCGGTCCGATATTCTGGCTGGCCTGTCAAAGCCGCAAAAGGCGCTGCCCCCCAAATACTATTATGACGAGGAAGGCTCGCGCCTGTTCGATGCCATCACCGAACAGCCCGAATACTATGTCACCGGAACGGAGCTGGAATTGCTGCGCGCGATCGGCCCGGAACTGGCGGCACTGGCGGGCGAGGGCGCAGTTGTTCTGGAGCCGGGTGCGGGGTCAAGCGTGAAGATCCGCACACTGCTGGACGCGCTGGAGCGTCCGGCCGCCTTTGTCGGGATGGACATTTCAGGCGATCATGTGCGCGCGGCATGCGAAGAGCTCGCGGCTGACTACCCGGAGCTGGAGATCGGCGCGCTCTGCCACGACTTTACTCAAAAACTGGATGTGGACGCCCTGCCCCTGTCAGAAAAGGCCCACGCAGGGCGGCGGGTGGTGTTCTTCCCCGGATCGACCATTGGCAATTTCGAGCTGATAGACGCGCTTGGGCTTCTCAAAACCCTGCGCAGCTGGCTGCGCGAAGGCGATGCGCTCCTGATCGGCACGGACATGCGCAAAGCGTCCGAAACGCTTGAGGCCGCCTATGACGACAAGGCAGGCGTTACAGCCGCCTTCAATCTCAACCTCATCGCCCGGATCAATCGCGAGCTGGACGGAGATATCGACGCCGACGGCCTGCAGTACCAGGCGTTCTGGAACCCGTACCGCTCGCGCGTAGAGATGTATCTCATGGCCGTGCGCGACATGCATTTCACGGTTGCTGGCGAACGCTTCGTGATCCGCAAGCACGAGACCATCCACATGGAGAATTCCCACAAATTCACGCTGGACACGTTTCATGATCTGGCGGCAAAGGCCGGTCTGAAGTCGCGCAAGGCCTGGGTTTCGGGCCGTGAACCCTTTTCCATGCACTGGCTCGAACCGGCGGACGAAGCGTGCTAGACTGACCTATCTGGTTTTAGTCCATTCAACAGGAGCTCCGGCACTGCCCGTCGAACGCCAACGCAATGATACTGCGCCCGCCCCGGTAAGCCTCAAAGGCGGCCGGGAGCAAAGTGAAGCCCTCGAAGCCCTCGTCGTCAAAACGCTTGATGATGACAAGGCAGAGGAAATCGTATCCATCGACCTGACCGGCAAGTCGTCCGTTACCGATTTCGTGGTGATCGCGAGCGGACGGTCGAACCGCCATGTCGGCGCCCTTGCCGACCATTTGCTGCAGGCTCTCAAGGAGAGCGGGCACGCCCATGTAAAGGTCGAAGGCCTGCAGGCCGCCGACTGGGTGCTTATCGATGCCGGGGATGTGGTCGTCCACCTCTTCCGCCCGGAAGTGCGCAGCTTCTATGATCTGGAGAAGATGTGGGGCGGGGCGCCGGAAACGGCGGCCTGATCCAGCCTTGCGCATCGAGATCCGGGCCATTTCCCGCATCCGGCCGGGTCCGGAACGCAGCCTTGCCGACACCTATATCGAGCGCGCAAACCATCATGGGCGCGCCACCGGGCTTGGCCCGGTTGGCGAGCGCGAGTTCGATACACGTTCCCTGTCCGGCGCGGCAGCAGAAACCCGCGCGCTCATCGAAGGGCTGGGCTCCGGCATTGTCATCGCGCTTGATGAGCGCGGCAAGCAGATGGATTCACGCGAGTTTGCGCAGATGATCGGGCGCGAGCGCGATCAGGGCACACGGGAGATGTACTTTCTGATCGGCGGCGCAGACGGATTTGACCATAGCCTGTTGCCCGGCAATGTCAGGCTTTTGTCCTTCGGGCGCATGGTCTGGCCGCACAAGCTGGTGCGGGTCATGCTGGCCGAGCAGATTTACCGGGCCAGCGCGCTATTGTCTGGCGCGCCCTATCACCGGGACTGAAGGCTGGCACCATGAGCGCGCTTCTCCTTGCCATCGCCCTGTTGCAGACACCGCCTGATCCGCAGGAGATCGAGGCGATGGAGGAAACCGCCCGTGAAACGCGGGCGATCAGTGAGGCACGCGAAGCTGAAGCCAATGCCCTGCGGCAGGAAATCGCGGAATTGCAGGCAAGGCTGGTGGAGGCTGGCTCGCGCGTGCAAGCACGTGAGGCCGATGCGGGCGCGGCCGAAGCGAGGCTTTCGGAACTGGAGACCGAAGAAGGCGAGCTGCGTACACGCCTGGCCCGGGAACGCGCCAGCCTTGCCGAAGTGCTGGCTGCCCTGCAAAGGCTGGAGATGAACGCGCCGCCAGCGCTGGCCGTCAGCCCGGATGATGCCAGCGAGGCGGCACGCGCTGCCGGACTGCTGGCCGCCATCGCGCCGGAACTTGAGCGGCGGGCCCGCGCCGTGCGCAGCGATATAGAGGCGCTGGAACGCTTGCGTGAAGAGCTTTCGGGGCAGCGTGAAACGGTTGAAACCGCCCGCGAAGCACTCGCCACCGTCCGGGCACAGGTTGAGACCCTGATCGCAGAGCGGCGTCAGGCGGAAGCCGCCTTGCGGCGCGAGGCGGGCGACCTCGCCAGCCAGGCCGCGCGGATAGCCGCCGAGGCCCGGTCCCTGCGCCAGCTCTGGGAGGAGATCACGCAGCTCGCTGACATATCGCCTCGCCTGTCACCTTTACGTGAACGGCGGGCCGCCATGATGGCCGATGTCGCGATGCTGGAAGGTGAAACCCTGCTCTCGGCGCTGCCAGTGGAAACCGTCTCTGCAGGACCCGGGTTTGGCGATATGCGTGGGCGCCTGAGGCCGCCTGTGGAGGGCCGTGTGGCAAGCCCGGCCGGCACGCCCGGACCGGATGGAATCCGCCGCGAAGGCCTGTGGCTGGACGCGCGCAGCAGCGGACAGGTGTCAGCGCCATTTGACGGCGTGGTGGTTTTTGCAGGACCGTTCCAGAGCTTTGAAGCGGTGGTGATGATCAATACGAGTGACGGATACACCCTTATTCTTGGCGGAATTGGCCTGCTTTATGCTGAAGAAGGGCAAAGTGTGCTGGCAGGGGAACCTGTCGGACTCATGCCGGAGCGTGAAATTCCGCCGCCACACCTATATTATGAGGTAAGACGGGGTAACGGGACTGCCGAAAACCCCGCAAACTGGTTGAGAGACGAATACCGGGGCCGCTGACAGACAGGACACATACATGCGCTTGCACATTATCGCTTCGGCCATCGCCTTTGGTATCGGCGCTGCGGCACTGGCCGTTTCGGCGCAGGGTGATGACCGCGGCCGGGATGCCACCTTCCGGCAGCTTGAGCTGTTCGGCGACATATTGAGCCGTATCGAGTCCGACTATGTCAGCGATCCGGACCAGGTTGAGCTGATCGAGGCGGCCATTAACGGCATGCTGGGCTCGCTTGACCCTCACTCAACCTATCTCAACGCCCAGGCGTTTCAGGATATGCAGGTCAGCACGCGCGGCGAGTATGGCGGGCTCGGCATTGAAGTGACGCTGCGCGACGATTTTGTCACCGTCGTCTCCCCCATCGCGGAAACCCCCGCCGACCGGGCGGGGATCGAACCTGAAGACCGCATTATCGCGGTGGACGGCGAGTCCATGATCGGCGCCGGCATTGATGTGGCCGTGGAGCGCATGCGCGGACCAGCCGGCGAGCCTGTCACCATCACCATTGCGCGCGACGGGGTGGAACCCTTCGATGTCACCATTGTGCGCGCCATCATTGAGGTACGCTCGGTGATTTACCGCATGGAAGCGAACAACACGCCTTACCTGCGCATCACCACGTTCAACGAACACACGACCGAGGCTGCCGTGCGCGCGCTCAATGATCTGCGCGAAGCCAATGGCGGCCCCTTGCCGGGCCTTGTGCTCGACCTGCGCTCCAATCCTGGTGGCTTGCTGGACCAGTCGGTTTCAATCTCCGACCTGTTCCTGAGCGGCGGCGAGGTGGTATCCACCCGCGGGCGCGATGCGCGCAACACCTATCGCTTCAATGCCCGGCCGGGTGATGTGTTGAACGGCGCCCCTATCGTGGTACTGATCAATGCGGGCTCTGCCAGCGCGTCGGAGATTGTGGCGGGCGCGCTACGCGACCGTGAGCGCGCCGTGCTGATGGGCACCAACAGCTTTGGCAAAGGCTCCATGCAGACGGTGATACCGCTGCGGGGGGGGCGCGACGGGGCGCTGCGCTTGACGACGGCGCGCTATTACACGCCCTCTGGCACGTCGATCCAGGCCACAGGCGTCGAACCGGATATTGCGGTGGCCTTCCGCCGCCCGCGTGAAGGCGAAATTGCGCGCTTCAGCGAAGCCAATCTGCGCAATGCGCTGACCAATGAGGCAGGCGCCGAGCGTCGCGAGCGTGAGGATATGGAGTATCCGCCAGAAGACTGGGCCGAGGACGAGGACTATCAGCTCCACCGGGCCATTGAACAGCTTTCCAGCATGATGGAGCGGCGGGAGGCCCGCGTTCGGTCAGGCGGCGGCAACCGGTAGGCTAATCGCCACACGCCTGACGGCGGGTGCGTTAACCTTTCCTTACCCCGGCGCATTGAATGGTCTTGCGCGTCAGTGTGCCAGTGAGTTCTGCTCTCCGGCACGCCTTCACCTGTTCAGGCCAAACCGGACACCATGCCCGCCCGCCAGACATCCGACACGCCGCCCTTGCGTAACCCCCTGATTGCGGCTGCCTGCCTGTTTTTTGTGGCCGGGCTGGCTTTCGCAGCCATTGTATTCCTGGCGCCGGCACCGCAGACCGGCTCGGCCGCACGGACCGCGCTGGACATGCCCGGCGAGGAGGAGGCAGTTATCGAGGTCGCCGCGGTGCCGCCCGCCAGCCCGCTCGTGTTCGCTGAAGGCGAGGCGGATGAAACCTTAAGCCTTCCGGGCGTGCGCGAAACGCACGATGTGCTGGGCGGCGAGGTGGAGCCGCCTCCTGGCAGCAATGCGGCGCGTGCATTGGCCCTCCAGCGGGCATCCAATGTTCCCTATGCCGGCCTCTTCGAGGAGGGTCCGGGCGGACCGCTTCCCGTCATCGCGTCTGATGGACGCCGCCCCTCCTCGGCCTATGCACGCCCCTTTGAGGGAGAGCCGGGAGTGCCGGTCATCGCCGTGATTGTCGGCGGTCTGGGGGTGAGTGAGTCCCTCACCCAGGCCGCCATAGACACGCTGCCGCCCGAGATCACCCTGTCTTTCGTGCCTTATGCGCGGGACCTGCAGAGCTGGATGAACCGCGCACGGGCCGCCGGGCATGAGGTGATGATCGAGCTGCCCATGGAGCCGTTTGATTATCCCAATAACGATCCCGGCCCCCATACCCTGCTGGCCGATGCGGGCGAGGCGGAGAACATGCGCCGGCTGCACTGGCTGCTGTCGCGGGCATCTGGCTATTTCGCGGTCACGAACTATCTGGGCGCGCGCCTGACCGGCTCGGAAGCCGCATTGGCGCGCATCTATGGCGAGGTTGAACGGCGCGGGCTTGCCATTTTCCATGACGGGGCCGGGCGTCCGGGCGCTGCCTCAGCAGCAGCCGCGCGCGCTGGTGCGCCGCTGGCCCTTGCCGATCGGGTCATTGATGGCGACCCCAGCACCCGGGCGATCGACGCCCGGCTTCTTGAGCTGGAGGCACTGGCCATCCAGAACGGCCATTCACTGGGTTCCGGCTTTGCCTATCCTGTGACCGTCAGCGCGCTGCAGAGCTGGGCTGAGGGCCTTGAACGGCGTGGCTATCAGCTGGCACCTGCCTCGCATGTCGCCAATATCCGGGCCGGGCGCACCGGCCAGGACACATGAGCACGCTGAATGACCCGGCGGCGCTTGCTGCTTACCGGCCCAATGCCGGGATTGTCCTGTTCAACCGCGAGGGCCTGACCTGGATCGGCCGCCGCTACCGCGAAGCCGGACGATGGGTGTGGCAATGGCCGCAAGGGGGCATGGATGCGGGCGAAGACCCGCAGGCGGCCGCCTATCGCGAGCTATATGAGGAAACCGGGATCCGCAGCGATCAGGTGGAGCTGCTCGGCACCATCGCGGACTGGCTGGCCTATGACTTCCCGCCGGAAGTCCTCGCTCTGCGCAAGAAGAACTGGAAAGGACAGCGCCAGCGCTGGTTTGCTTTCCGCTTTCTGGGCACCGATGCCGACTTTGACCTGACCGCCGTGCCCCCGCAGGAGTTTGAAGCTTTCCGCTGGGAGAAGCTGGAGCGCGTGCCGGAGCTCATCATTCCGTGGAAACGCGCTGTCTATGAGGACGTGGTGCAGGCGTTTTCCAGCTTCGGCCAGCGATGATCCCGTAACGCAAAAAGGCCCCGGTCTGGAGACCGGGGCCTTTTGAAACTTCGAGCACCTCAACGCCTCTAGTGCGTCAGCTCCATGGCTGCCTGCATCGCTTCCAGCTTGGCGATCTCGGCCTCAGCCTGATCGCGTGTGATGTCGTCACCGGCATCCTTGGCACGCAGGCGCGCCGCTTCCAGCTTCTGGCGGATGTCAGCGGCATCAAGCGTGGCGAGTTCTGCAGTTTCCTCGGCGAGGATGGTCAGGCCCTGAGGCGTCACCTCGGCAAAGCCGCCATGGATGAAAATGCGGCTGACCACACCATCATTGTGGACCTCGATCGCGCCGGTGCGGATTGTCGCCATGAACGGCGCGTGATCGGGCAGCACGCCGAAATCGCCTTCCGTGCCCGGCACCACGACCATGTCCACCGCCCCGGAAAACACACGGGCCTCGGGCGAAACGAGGTCGAATTGCAGCTTGTCAGCCATTATCATCGTCCCTTGCAGCAAGAGCGCGATCGAACGCGCCGGCCGCCGCTTCAAACTTGTCCCGGCAGCCGGGATTGCAGAAGCCCATAACCGCCCCGCGATAGACGGTGAGCGAGTCTTCGCTCACCGGCTTGCCCGACCATGGACATACGTCATTGACGCAATCCTCAATCCGCAGCGTGGGGCGGCCAGTGGCCATTTTACGCCTACGCGGCCTCGGCGGCCAGTTTCTGCGCCTTCTTCACCGCGTCCTCGATCGTGCCGACCATGTAGAAGGCAGGCTCCGGCAGGTGGTCATACTCACCATCGCAGATCGCCTTGAAGCCTTTCACGGTCTCCTCGACCGGCACCTGGATGCCCGGCGAGCCGGTGAACACTTCGGCGACGTCGAAGGGCTGGCTGAGGAAGCGCTCGATCTTGCGGGCGCGGGCCACGGTCAGCTTGTCCTCTTCAGACAGCTCGTCCATGCCCAGGATCGCGATGATGTCCTGCAGAGCCTTGTAGCGCTGAAGGATTTCCTGCACGCGGCGGGCGGTGGCGTAGTGCTCTTCACCCACGATGCGCGGCTCAAGAATGCGCGAGGTGGAATCGAGCGGGTCCACGGCCGGGTAGATACCTTTTTCCGAGATGGCGCGGTTGAGCACCGTCGTCGCATCAAGGTGGGAGAAGGTGGTGGCCGGTGCCGGGTCGGTCAGGTCGTCGGCGGGCACGTAAACGGCCTGCACAGACGTGATCGAGCCTTTCTTGGTCGAGGTGATACGCTCCTGCAGCGCGCCCATGTCGGTGGCCAGCGTCGGCTGATAGCCCACCGCCGACGGGATACGGCCCAGAAGCGCGGACACTTCGGCGCCAGCTTGCGTAAAGCGGAAGATGTTATCGACGAAGAAGAGCACGTCCTTGCCCTCTTCATCGCGGAAATATTCTGCCTGTGCGAGGCCGGAGAGCGCCACGCGGGCACGCGCGCCCGGAGGCTCGTTCATCTGGCCGAACACGAGGGCGCAACGCGAACCTTCGGTGGAGCCGTTGTTTTCCTTCGGGTCCTTGTTCACGCCGGACTCGATCATCTCCCAGTAAAGGTCGTTACCTTCACGGGTACGCTCGCCGACGCCGGCAAACACGGAGTAGCCGCCGAACAGTTTGGCGATATTGTTGATGAGTTCCTGGATCAGCACGGTCTTGCCGACGCCCGCGCCGCCGAACAGGCCGATCTTGCCGCCCTTGGCGTAGGGGCAGAGCAGGTCGATGACCTTGATGCCGGTCGGCAGGATTTCAGCCTCGGTGGACTGCTCGTCAAATTCCGGGGCCGGACGGTGGATCGGGGCGCGCTGGTCGAACACGACATCGCCTGCCTCGTCGATCGGCTCGCCGGTGACGTTGAGGATGCGGCCGAGCGTGCCCGGACCGACCGGCACGGTGATCGGCGAGCCGAGGTCCACGACCTCACCGCCGCGCTGCAGGCCTTCAGTGGCGTCCATCGCGATAGTGCGCACCATGCTCTCGCCGAGGTGCTGGGCCACTTCCAGAACCAGCTTCTGGTCACCATTCATGGTTTCCAGCGCGTTCAGGATGGGGGGCAGACCGCCTTCGAACTTCACGTCGACAACAGCGCCTGTCACCTGTGCGATACGGCCCTTGAGATTGCTCATGATCGTCTCAGCCTCTTTTACCAATCCCCTGCGCTTTGCAGGAGGCGTTCTCTAATGTGTGTGACCCGCTGCCCTAGACCGCCTCGGCCCCGGAGATGATCTCCGTAAGCTCGGTGGTGATCTTGGCCTGGCGGGTACGGTTGTATTGTAGGTTCAGCTTGTTGATGAGCTCGCCGGCATTACGCGTGGCGTTGTCCATTGCGGCCATCCGCGCGCCCATCTCGCCCGCCGCATTCTCCAGCAGGGCGGAGAGGATCACGGTGTCGACATAGCGCGGCAGGAGAGCGGCCAGAATGGCCTCTTCGTCCGGCTCGTACTCATAGATGGCGCCCTTGAGATCAGGGGCAGGCGCATCGGGATCAATGGCTTCACGGGCCGGAATGAGCGTGCGGGCCTTCGGCTTCTGGCTGATGACCGAGATGAACTCCGAAGAGACCAGCTCACACACGTCAAACCCGTCCGCCTCAAAAAGTTTGCGCAGCTCGTCGCCGACGCGTGCGGCGAGCGCTGCCGGGCTGGCGGCATCTTTCAGCTCAATTGCGCTGACGATCCGGTCACGATGCAGGCGCTTGAGGGCATCAAACCCCTTCTTGCCGACCGTGATGATCTTCACGTCCTTGCCTTCGCTGACGAGCGTCGCGACACGTTCGCGCGCCAGACGGGCAATATTGGTGTTGAAGCCGCCACACAGGCCACGGTCAGCGCTGAGCACCAGCAGAAGCACCGTATCGGACTTGCCCGTGCCGGTAAGCAGGCGCGGCGTTTCCGGGCCGGCCACAACGCCATTGGCGAGATTGGCCATGACCTGCGCCATTTTCTGCGCATAGGGGCGCGCTGCCTGCGCGCTGTCCTGCGCGCGGCGCAGCTTGGCTGCGGCCACCATCTGCATGGCCTTGGTGATCTTCTGCGTGGATTTCACGGAGGAAATCCGGCTGCGCAGTTCTTTCAAGCTCGCCATCGATTATGCCTCGGTCAGCCTTGCCCCTGCACCCTAGCCCGCGAACCGGGTGACGAACGCTTCAAGCGTCTTGACCAGCTCTGCTTCCGACGCATCCGACAGCTTCTGTTCTGAACGGATTGCATCAAGCAGCTTGGCCTTGTCGGCGTGCAGGTGCTGGAGCAGTTCCGTCTCAAAGCGGCCGATATCCTTCGTGGCGATCTTGTCGAGATAGCCGCGCGTACCGGCGAAGATCACGCAGACCTGCTCGTCCATGGACAGCGGCGAGAATTGCGGCTGCTTCAAGAGCTCGGTCAGGCGCTCACCACGGGCCAGAAGGCGCTGGGTAGCGGCATCGAGATCAGAGCCGAACTGGGCAAAGGCCGCCATCTCGCGATACTGGGCAAGCTCGCCCTTCATCTTGCCGGCAACCTGCTTCATGGCCTTGGTCTGCGCGGCGGAACCCACGCGGCTGACCGAGAGGCCGACGTTCACGGCAGGACGGATGCCCTGATAGAAGAGCGTCGTTTCCAGGAAGATCTGGCCGTCCGTGATCGAGATCACGTTGGTCGGGATGTAGGCCGACACGTCATTGGCCTGCGTCTCGATGATCGGCAGAGCGGTGAGGGAGCCCGAACCGTGGTTCTCGTTGAGCTTCGCGGCGCGCTCCAGGAGGCGGGAATGCAGGTAGAACACGTCGCCAGGATAGGCTTCGCGGCCCGGCGGGCGGCGCAGCAGCAGCGACATCTGACGGTAGGCGACGGCCTGCTTGGAGAGGTCATCATACACGATCAGAGCATGCATGCCGTTATCGCGGAAATACTCGCCCATGGCGCAGGCGGTGAAGGGCGCGAGGAACTGCATCGGCGCCGGGTCAGAGGCCGTCGCGGCGACAACAATGGAGTATTCCATCGCGCCGTTTTCTTCCAGCGTCTTCACGATCTGGGCGACCGTGGAGCGCTTCTGGCCGATGGCGACATAGACGCAGTAGAGCTTCTTGCTCTCGTCATCGCCTTCGTTGATCTGCTTCTGGTTCAGGATCGTGTCGAGCGCAATGGCGGTCTTGCCGGTCTGGCGGTCGCCAATGATCAGCTCGCGCTGGCCACGGCCGACCGGGATCATCGCATCGATGGCCTTGATGCCGGTTGCCATCGGCTCGTGCACGGATTTGCGGGGCAGGATGCCCGGCGCTTTCACGTCCACGCGGCGGCGCTCGGCCACGTCCTTGATCGGACCCTTGCCGTCAATCGGCTCGCCCAGCGCGTTAACGACGCGGCCCAGAAGGCCCTTGCCGACGGGGGCGTCAACGATGGAGCCCAGACGCTTGACGGTGTCGCCTTCCTTGATGCCCCGGTCATCGCCGAAGATCACGCAGCCGACATTGTCGCTTTCCAGGTTCAGGGCCATGCCCTTGACGCCGCCGGGGAATTCCACCAGCTCGCCAGCGCGCACCTCGTCGAGGCCGTAAACGCGCGCAATACCGTCACCGACGGAGAGCACCTGGCCGACGTCAGAGACGTCCGCTTCCGCACCGTAATTCTTGATCTGATCCTTCAGGATCGCAGAAATCTCAGCTGCCCGGATGTCCATGGCGGTTCTCAAGCCTCTTTCATCGCCTGTTTCACGCCGTCCAGCTTGGTCCGGAGTGAAGAATCGAACATGCGCGAACCTACCTTCACGGTAAGCCCGCCAATGAGTTCCGGCCGCACTTCGGCCCGGATCTCAACTTCCCGCCCGAGGGCGGTTTTCAGTGCCGTCGTCAGCTCCTTGAGCTGCGTGGCGGTCAGCGCGTCAGCGCTGGCAATATCTGCGGTAACGGCGCCGCGATGCGCGGCGGCCAGCGCGGCGAAAGCAACCGTCATGGCCGGCAGATCGCCCGCGCGGCCATTGCGGGCCACGACGCCGATGAATTTGGTGCCGAGCGGCGACAGTTTGAGCGCTTTGGCCAGTGCGCCAAGCGCCTTCACCTTGTCGTCAGCCTTGTGCATCGGGCTGGCAACCGCGCGGGCGAGCTCGCCCGATTCGGCAAAAGCTTCAGCCAAAGACGCCATGTCGGCCTCGGCCTTCGCCAGCGCCTTGGTTTCAAGGGCCAGATCGAACAGCGCGCGCGCATAGCGCTGCGCGGCTTCGTTTGAAATTGCGTTACCGGCGCTTGTCACCGTTTTTCGCCCGCTCTCTTCTCTGTGGTTAGCGCCAAATAGGGTCTGGCCGAAAGATCAGACCCAAGCACTTGAGATATTGAGGTTTTTCAAAAGACCACCTTGGCCGTGCAAGGACAGTCCCGTTCAGTCCGGCGCCCACCTAGCACAAGGGTTTGAGGGCGGCAACCTGCCCGCGCGCAAACGGCGCAGGCGGCGCTTCAGGAAAATGCATCCCGGCTGCTCTGACGGGTGTGCAGGACGCGCAATATTTCGATGCCTGGAGGCATCTGCCGGTACCAGACGTCATGGCGGCCAGCCGGAAAGCTGAACACACCGGGCCGGACATCGCCGCGCTGACGGCCAAGGCCGGGCATGCTGGCCAGCCTCACAAACACGGCTTCAAGTTCGAAAATGTAGGCGTTGCGCTGATCCCGGCCCCACATCGCCTCGGTGTAGAGTGCAATATCGCGCAAATCGGCCTTGGCTTCAGCTGAGAGACGAAGCTCAGCCACGCCGCTCACGGTCCAGCTCGGCGATAAAGTCCTTCGCGTTCCAGTCCAGCAGCTCCCCGCGTTCGGCCTGTTGCAGGCCGATATCGATCTGGGCGCGCAGGGCTTCGATATCCTCGGCCTCGGTGCGTTCAGCGCGGATGCGTTCGCGCAGAGCCTCGCGGATCACCTCGCTGGCGTTCGAATAAAGGCCGCTTTCCACCTTCTCGCGGACCCATTTTTCGAGCGTTTCGGTGAGCGAGATATGCATGTCTGCCTCCATGATCTGACAGGAATGATACACAAAATGTCAGATCATGTCGCGTTTATGCCGTCTCATAAAAACGAGTACGGCTCGATATCGACACGGGCGCGGATCGATGAAGGCAGTTTGAAGCGCGCCATCCAGGTCGCCATGAAGGCGGACACATCCACATTGCGCTGGGCCTGCACCAGAAAGCGCCGCCGGTAGCGCCCGCGCACAACCGCCAGCGGCGGTTCGGCTGGCCCGAAGAGTTTCACATCATCGCTCAAGGGCGCTGCTGCAGCCGCGATTTTCGCGGTCTCGGCCAGCAGGCGCTCATCGGTGCCGGACATCACCAGAGCCGCCAGCCGCCCGAAGGGTGGCAGGCCGAGCTGCTCACGCATCATCGCTTCCAGATCGAGGAAGCTGTCGCGGTCTCCTGCCAGTAGCGCCTGTATCGCCTCGTGCTCCGGTTCATGGGTCTGCAGCAGTGCCCGGCCCGGACGGTCGGCGCGCCCGGCCCTGCCCGCCACTTGCACCAAAGTCTGATAGGTGCGCTCCCCTGCGCGCAGATCACCGCCTTTAAGGCCCAGATCAGCATCGACCACGCCGACCAGCGTCAGTTTTGGGAAGTTATGGCCCTTGGCGGCAATCTGGGTGCCGACCAGAATATCGATCTCGCCAGCCTCCATGCGGGCAATCAGCTCGCGCACGCCATTGGGCCCGGCGGCACTGTCGGAGGAAAACACCTCCACGCGCGCCTCAGGAAAGCGCAAGGTGGCTTCTTCCGCCACGCGCTCGACACCGGGGCCGACGCTGGTCAGCGAATCAATCGCGCCGCATTCCGGGCAAGCCTTCGGTTTGGGCATGGAAAACCCGGTCGTGTGGCAGATGAGCCGCCCGGTATAGCGGTGTTCCACCAGCCAGCGGTCGGTATCCGGGCTTTTCATCTTGTGCCCGCAGGCCCGGCACAGGACCAGCGGCGCATAGCCGCGCCGGTTGAGATAAAGCAATACCTGCTCGCCGCGCGCTATCGTGTCCGCCATGGCGGCGGTCAGAGGCGGGGACAGCCAGTGGCCCTGCTCTGGCGGATGCTCGCGCAGATCAATCGTCTCGATCTGTGGCAAGACCGCAGAGCCTGCCCGCGCCGCCAGCCGGATATGGCCGTAGCGGCCCGCGCGGGCATTGACGAGGGTTTCAAGGCTGGGCGTGGCGCTGGCAAGGATCGCCACGGCGCCTTCGATCTTGGCGCGCGCCACGGCCAGATCGCGGGCGTGATAGGACAGGCCCTCATCCTGCTTGTAGGTCGGGTCATGCTCCTCATCGACCACGATCAGGCGCAGATTGCGATAGGGCAGGAAGATGGCCGAGCGCGCGCCTGCAATGATACGGGCGCGCCCCGCCGTGATCTCGCGCCAGGCCCGGCGGCGCTCCGTTGGCCCGATAGCCGAATGCCAGAGCGCAGGCGGCACCCCGAAACGCTCTTCAAACCGGGCGGTAACGGCCTGTGTCAGAGCGATTTCCGGCAGGAGCACCAGCACTTGCGCATCGGGCTCACGGCGCAGCAGCTCGGCTATGGCTTCCAGATAGACTTCCGTCTTGCCTGAGCCCGTCACGCCATCAAGAAGCGCCGCCTGAAAGCCACCCGCGGCAACAAGACGGCGCAGCTGGCTGGCCGCTGCCTCCTGCCCGTCATTGAGCGTGAGGCCATCGCGATAGGGGTCAGGCGCAGGAAAAGGCTGGTCGACATCGCGCGCTTCGGCGCGCAGCGCGCCAGCATCGGCGAGTCCCTTCACCACGCCGGGCGATACGCCTGCGCGCCGGGCGAGTTCGGCGCCGCTGGCCGGTTCTTGCGTGGCCGCATCCAGCACGGCCTGACGCGCAGGCGTCATCCGATCCGGTATTGCGCCTGTAGGATGGTAAAGCGTCTCGGTGGGAGATGGCGCGAGGCCGCCCCGGCTGCGCAATGTCGCCTGCAGGACGAGGCCGGGGTTTTCAGCGAGATAGCGCGCCGTCCAGTCGACAAAATCGCGCATGGCGGCGGTAAAGGGCGGCGCGTCCAGGCGCTCGGCCACGGGCTTCAGGGGCCGGTTGCCGCCGGTTCCGTCACGCACTCCCCAGACGACGCCATGGCTGAGCCGTTTGCCTAGCGGCACCACGACATGATCGCCTTCGCTCAGCTCCATGCCTTCCGGCACGGCGTAGTCGAATGCCTCCGGCAAGGGCAGGGGCAGCAGGACGGTAGCGATCTGAGGGGTGGACGGGTCTCGATTCGCGCTCATCCGGCCATCCTAGCGGCGCCGCGCAGTTCGTGCAGGTGAGTTAACGCATCTGGAACCGGTCTCATGCAAAAGTGCCTGCATAGACAAGCGCCCCCGCCAAGAGGGGCAGACAAACAGGATGGATGGATAATGATCGGCATGAAACGCATGCGCAGCAACGCTATGCCCACAACCTGCAATGCAGACGACACGCCGGACTGGCGCAGCGCCATACTGGCCGATCCGTCGCGCGTGCTGGCTGATGGCGAGCTGATGAATGCGCTGCTGGGCGTACGCCATGACGGGAATATCGCCGATCTCAATGCGGCGGCCCGCGCGCGCCTGCAGAGCGAAATCACCCTGCTGAAAGCAGCCAAGGAAGATTTGCAGGACATGCTGCGGGGCAATCTGGCCGCTCAGGCAAGCGCACATGCTGCTGTGATGGGCCTGATGGACGAGCCGACACTGGCCGCGCTCGACCGCCGCCTTGCGGGCCATACGGCGACCACGCTGGGCCTTGAGGCTGTGCGGGTATGTCTTGAGGGTATCACCGCCCTGCCGCGCGCGATTGCGATACTGCCTGCTGCGCCGGGCCTGAAAATGACCATGCTGGGAGAGATGTCCGAACGCCTTGGCGCGCCTGATCCACGCCTTTCCGGGCCGATTTATGGTGTGCAGGCCAGCCGTGTGGCGAGCGAAGCCGTCATTGCACTTGAGGGGCGCGGCTTCTCCGGCATTGTGTGCCTTGGCTCTGCCCGCCGGGACGCCTTCCGGCCCAGCGATGCGGCCGATCTGGCTCATTTCCTGGCCCGTATTCTCGAACGCCGGCTGGAGGCCCTTCTGCCGCGATGACGCAAGGCGCTGCCCCCACGGCCCTTGTGGCCGGTTTCCTCACGCATATTGAGGGCGGGCGGCGCTATAGCGCCCACACGGTAAAGGCTTATGAGCGCGATCTGGGCCAGTGGCTCGCCTTCCTGACCGCTCACAAGGGCCGCGCTGTTACCTCAAAAGACCTCTCTGAACTCTCCGGCACAGACTGGCGGGCCTGGCTGGCTG
Source organism: Glycocaulis sp. (assembly GCF_051859565.1). GTDB lineage: Bacteria > Pseudomonadota > Alphaproteobacteria > Caulobacterales > Maricaulaceae > Glycocaulis. The sequence goes on along the minus strand of NZ_JBHYFK010000001.1, from coordinate 298,267 downwards.
ACCGGCGCAGGGACGGGGCTGGTCCGCGCACGCTGCAACGGGCTCTCTCCGCCGTGCGCAGCTTCTACGCCTTCGTGCGCGCCCGCCACGGTATCGACAATGCAGCGTTGGCTCTGGTCGAAGCGCCGCGCGCGCCGCGCCGCCTGCCAAGGCCCGTCAGCGAAGCGGCGGCAAAGGCGATGCTGGACGATGCAGGGACTGCCCATAGCGAAGCCTGGCATGGCGCACGCGATACGGCCGTGCTGGCCCTGCTCTACGGGGCGGGGCTTCGCGTGTCCGAAGCGCTTTCGCTTATGGGCCGTGATTATCCGCTGGCGGATGCCTTGCGTATCACCGGCAAGGGCGGACGCACGCGGCTGGTGCCGGTGCTGAGACCAGTACGCGAGGTGGTGGATGCCTATGTCACCGTCTGCCCTTTTCCGCTGGCCGCAGACCAGCCGCTCTTTAAGGGTGCGCGCGGCGGGGCGCTGAATGCGCGCGCGGTGCAGCGCTGTGTCGAGCGTATGCGCGGCGCTCTTGGCCTGCCCTCGACGGCTACACCCCATGCCCTGCGCCACGCTTTCGCTACGCATTTGCTGGCTGGGGGCGGGGATCTGCGCGCGATACAGGAATTGCTGGGTCACGCCTCGCTCTCGACCACGCAAATCTATGCCGAGGTGGATACAGCGCGCCTTTTGTCGGTGCACGCGGCCACGCATCCAAGGGCGAGGCGGGCGGCTGGCGGGTAGTGCTCTGCCGCGGCTCCCTTCGTCATTCCAGCCCTGCGCGCAACGAAACAATTTCCCGCCCTTCTTCCCCTTCCGACCTTCTTGTCACATCCTTTCCCACAAACTTTGCATTGCAAAGTAATTTGTTCTGTGCCATGAAAGAGCGAGCTGACCCGAATCAGCGCATTCGCCGTGTGAAGGAGGCGCACCCATGAATACCGACCGCAAGACCGCCGCCAGCGCCGATCTGGCTTACTTACGCGAGATGGCAGAAGCCGGTGCGAAGGCGCCCCTTCTGGGCGGGCGCTTCATGGTCTGGTGGGGCGGACTGGCAAGCCTGACCTTCCTGACCCATTGGGCCGTCATTGCCGACATTCTGCCGTTGGGCTGGGGCGTACTGCTTCCGATGTGGGTCGGCTTCATGGTAGTGGGCAGCTTCGGTCAGTTCCTGTTGGTCCGGACGGTACGCCGCAAGCCGGGCGCAGGCTCAATGGGAAACCGTGTGCAGGCCGTCGTCTGGCCGTCCGTGGGCGCCGCCCTGATGGCCTATTTTTTCGGGATACTGGCCGGAGTTTATGTGGGCGGGCTGCCAGCCGTCTTCTTCAACAGCATGCTGGCCGTAGGGTTTGCCGGTTACGGCATGGGATGGATGATTGATGCGCTGATCTCGCGCCAACGTATGCTTCTGGTACCCGCGATCATATCGTTCGCCGCCACGTTCGCCTGCGCCGCCCTGATGATGACTGTCGAAACCTATCTGGTTGCATCAGCGGGCATGTTCCTTGGCACCTTCCTGCCCGGCCTGTGGGTGATGACCAGGGAACCGAAGGACCTGGTGTAGCGCCATGGCCGATTTCAACTCCTCAGACCTCGATGACGTCATTCACGGGCGCATGCGCCTGGGACTGATGGCGTATCTGGCCAGCGTCGAGGCGGCGAGCTTTGGCGAGCTGAAAGACCGCACCGGGGCGACCGACGGCAATCTGTCCACGCACCTCAGAAAGCTGGAGGACGCTGGCTATGTCGCCATCACCAAGCGCTTTGTCGACCGCAAGCCGCGTACCGATGCGGCCCTGACCGATGCCGGACGCAAGGCCTGGATCGCCTATCTTGATGATCTGAAAAAGCTCGTGGGCGAGTAATCAGGCGGGAAAGACAAAGGGCGCCAGGAAGCTGGCCAGCATCGCGATGAGCGGCGCGGCCACCAGGTTGATACGAAAACCGGCCTTGATCATCTGCCCCATCGTCACCGCGCCGGACGCATAGACAATGGCATTGGGCGCGGTCGCCACCGGCAACATGAAGGAACAGCTCGCCGCCAGCGCCACCGGCAGGATGAGATGCTCTGCTGGCACACCCGCCGCCGCCGCGACACCGCCCAGCACGGGGAGAAAGGCCGTCGTGGTGGCGACGTTGGAGGTCAGCTCGGTCAGGAAGACGACCATGAAGGCAAGGATCAGCACGACGATGGGCAAGGGCAACGCCGCGACGATCGCCAGATGAGAGCCGATCCATGCCGACAGCCCCGTCGCGTCCATGGCCGCTGCCAGTGAGAGGCCGCCCCCGAACAGGATGAGCACGCCCCAGGGCAGGCGCTGGGTCGTCTCCCAGTCCATCAGGGCGCGGCCTTTGCCATCGGGCCCTCCGGCAGGGATGAGGAACATGGCCAGCGCGCCCATCATGGCGATCTGCATGTCATTCAGGCTGAGCGTGATGGGCAGGTTCAGCGCTGCCGAGAGCCATGACAGGAGCGGATTCCAGCCAAAGCTTATATCGGGCATGCCAATCAGCACGCCCGGCAGGTCACGCCCCATCCAGAGCAGCGCGACCGTGCCAAACGCCATGGCGACACGCCGTTCGGGCGTTGTCATGCGCCCTAGCGCCTTCTTCTCGGCGATGACCAGCGCATGGCCATCACCACTGCCGGCACGGGAGGGAATCTTGAAGGCGAAGCGCGTCAGGATGATCCACGCTGCAGGAATGATGAGCGCGGCAGCCGGCAGGCCCAGCATCATCCACTCAGGAAAGCTGATCGAGCGCTCTACAGTGCGCTCCAGATAGCCGATGGCGATGAGGTTGGAAGGCGTGCCGACAGGCGTGGCCAATCCGCCAATGGAGGCTGAGTAGGCAATCGCCAGTGCCAGTGCGGGCGCGAACATTTTCGCGTCGACGCCTTCTTTCTCCACCGCTTCGGCGACTTTCAGCGCGATGGGGATCATCATCAGCGTGGTCGCGGTGTTGGATATCCACATTGACAGAACGCCCGACGCGATCATGAAGCCCAGAAGCATAAGCGAGGGGCGCGAGCCGAAGGCCGCCACCACATTCAACGCGATACGCGCGTGCAAATTCCAGCGCTCTATGCCCAGCGCGACGATAAACCCGCCCAGCAATAGCAGTACGATGGGGTCGGCGTAGGGGAAGGCGGCATCGCGGGCGCTGGCAATGCCGAACAGGGGAAACAATGCAAGCGGAACAAGGGCGGTGGCAGCAATCGGAATAGCCTCGCTGGCCCACCAGCTTGCCATCATCAGGGCCAGAGACAGGCACAGCCAGGCTTCGCGCGAAAGGCCGTCAGGAAGAGGGATGCACTGCAGGCCAACGGCCAGCACCAGCCCCGTCACCAGCCCGATACGGCGCGGTGTCCACGCAAAATTCACGTGATGAACTCCCCCGGTTTAACCTCGCGCCTCTTCTCGCGGGCGCATCCCGTCAGGAGTTAAGCCGGTTTGGCGCTGTCAGGGCAACAGTGCGCGCGACGCTAATGACCGTCTGATCCGGCTTTCAGCACGAAGCGGCGGTCGCAATAGCCGCACTCGACGAAATCATCATCACCCATATCGTACCAGACGCGCGGATGGCCGAGCGCACCGCCGCCGCCATCGCACATGACGCGCTTGGACGTGACCTCGATCACTTCAGGTGCAGGAAAAGCCGCCCGCGCAGCCACGGGTGACTTCACCTTTTCCGCAGGAGCCTTTTCGCGCGTACGGGCCATGTATATCCCCTGATGGCAGTTCAGGCGTGCGCCAGCGTGGACGCCAGTGCGCAAGCCCCTTAAGTTCACTCTGCTTTAGTTTTAGCCGCTACGCGCGTCAATCATCACGCCCGCGCCCGGCTCACACATCCAAGGCCTCAATGCCATGACCCAGCCCAACCTGCCCGATTTTGCCATCATCGCCGAAGGCCTTGAAAAGACCTATGCCGGATCGAAAAAGCGCGAGCCCAAGCAGGCCCTCAAAGGCATTGACCTGAAAGTGCGCCGCGGCTCGATCTTCGGGTTGCTGGGACCCAATGGCGCGGGCAAATCGACCTTCATCAACATCCTCGCCGGGCTGACCAACAAGACTGGCGGCACGGCCAGCATCTGGGGTCATGACATCACCGCAGCCGCGCGTCAGGCCCGTGCCTCGATCGGCGTCGTGCCGCAGGAAATCAATATGGACGTGTTCTTCACGCCCTTTGAGACGCTGGAGCTGATGGCGGGGTTTTACGGCGTACCCAAGAGCGAGCGGCGCTCCGATGAACTGCTTGAGGTGATGGGCCTTGCCGACAAGCGCAATGCCTATGTGCGCCAGCTATCGGGCGGCATGAAGCGGCGCCTCCTGATCGCCAAGGCGCTGGTGCATAACCCGCCCGTACTGGTGCTCGATGAGCCGACGGCAGGCGTGGATATCGAGCTGCGCCGCCAGCTCTGGGAGTATGTGGTCAAGCTGAACGGGCTGGGCGTTACCATCGTCCTGACCACACACTATCTCGAAGAGGCTCAAGAGCTGTGCGACGAGATCGCCATTATCGACCAGGGCCGCGTCGTCGCGTGCGAACCCAAGCACAGCCTGCTGCGCCGTCTGGACCGCAAGACGCTGATTATCGAGGCCGAGGACGCGTTGTCAGCCATTCCGGCCGGGTTTGAAAGGCTGGATGCTGATCTGCGCGATGGCGCGCTGACCATTACCTACCGGGCCGGACAGACATCGGTGGGCGATCTCATCGCGCGCTTCAATGAAAGCGGCCAGCGCATCCGCGACCTGAGAACCGAAGAACCCGACCTGGAGGATGTTTTCCTCGCCCTTACGTATAATAGCGGGCAAGCTGGGGCGCAGGAGGCCAAGGCGGCGCGCTGACCAGCAGTGCTGACGGGGGCCTAGCCATCCGGGAGAACCGGCCATGATGCGCTTTTTCAAATCCGTCGGAGCCGCGAGCCTGTGCGCTATTGGACTGGGGCTTGCATTTGTCCTGATCTTCCACATCCAGCCGGTCTCGCTCGCAGGATGGGCCGTGCTCGGCCTTCTGGCACTTGCCGCTTTTGCCACGGCCCTCATTGCCTATCGCTGGATGATGGGCGCAGAATTTTATCCCAAGGACAGCGAAGGCAGCCACGGTGAAGGCTATGCCACCGGCGTCGGATTTGGCCGCGCTTCACGGCGGCGGCGCGACGAGGAGGATGACCCCGACGCGTCCTTGCGGCGTGGCAGCGGCGGCGTCGACGATAGCGGCGGTGAAGACGGCTTGCTCTGAACAGAATTGCCGATATATGAAATGTTATACATATACAACAAAACGCTTGTGATCTGCACAGGGCGCGATTATAGCTTGCCGTCATGAGAGTCCGGCGTTTCGTGTGAAGGTCCCCCGATGAGTTCGCCCATCTATAACCGCCTGCCCGTGCTGCGCGCCGAACGCAGCCTGTCGCGCAAGGCGCTGGCCGATGCGGTGGGCGTCAACTTCCAGACGATCGGGTATCTGGAACGCGGCGATTACAGCCCCTCACTCGAGCTTGCCCTCAAGCTCGCCGAGTATTTCGACCTGCCGATAGAAATGATCTTTTCGCTCAAGCCGTTCGAGCCGCTTTCGCGGATCGCGAACCAACGGGATCAGTGACATGTCCTTCTATATGCGTACGGCCAACGGCAAGACTCCCCGGCGCAGCCGCAATGCGATGCGCCTGGCCACAAGCCTCACGCTCTTTGGCTATCCGCTTGGCGGCCTGGTCATGCTGAACGCTCCGCTGGCCGGGGCGGGTTCGCCCAGCTTTGCGGTTTCCATGGCCGGGCTTGGCATCATCGCGATGGCTGTCCTCGCCTTCTTCTACATTGCGCCATCCTACATGCAGCGCATTATCGGCGAGCAGGTGTGCGAGCTGGACGATCTGGAACGCGATCTGCGCCAGAAAGCCTATGCGTTTGCCTATCACGTGCTGACAGGGCTGGTGGCCGCTTTCATTTTCTACCTCGCTGTTGCCAATGATGACACGCGTCTGGCCTTGTGGGCGCCGTCCACCTACAGCCACTGGAACACGGTCTTCTGGGGAGTGCTGCTTTACTGCTTCACGCTGCCCACCGCCTATCTGGCCTGGACAATGCCTGACATCGCCCACGAGTTCGCCGATGAGGAACTCGACAGCGAACCGGCCCGCAAGCCGGGCGTACGCTGGTGGTTGTGGGGGCTGATCATTGCGGGCGGGCTGGCCGGTTTCATTCTCGCCCGCGTGATAACCTAGCGCGAGCCGCCCTAGCTTTCCTCGATGAAGCCTGCATCCCGGGCCGGATCAAAGCGTGTCAGGCCGCCACTGTTCATGACAGCACGGACCTGCGCCGCGTACGCATCTCCGCTCTCTGCATAGGGGCCGATCTGGCCCACCAGGGCCGGGCCAACAAGCAGATCGCCCTGCTCGCGCAGCCGGGCACGTTCGGCGCGAAAGCTGGCGAAGTCGCGGTGCGTGTTGAAGACGTCAACATAATCTGCTGCCGCGCTGGTGAGGCTGGAGAAACGGCCCTCGCGCGGTGTGCGGCCGTAGAGCGCATTGCGTTCGAGAGCCGCCGCGCTGGAGCCCCAACCCGTGGCGAGCGCGGCTTGGGCCGCGCCCAGAGAGGGCGGAACAATATCGACGCGCGCCAGCAGATCGTCGAGGTCGTCATACCGCCCGCCATAGCGCCGTGCCAGCGTATCGCGCCGGGCCTGCTGGGGCAGGCTCAAGGGGATGCCTGCCTCCTCCTGCGCACGCATGACCAGTAATTGCTCGCGCTCTTCCATGATGCGCTCGTTCTGGGCGGCCACCAGTCCGGCGGCAATCCGGCCGAACGTCTCGCGGCGCTCGGCCGGATCCATCGCGTCCCAGTCCGACGGGAAGCTTTCCAGCCGTACCGCACGCATGGAGCCGTCCGGGCCCAGAACGGCCAGCAGCTCGCGCATGTTTAACGGCGAAATGGCTTCGCGGCCCGCATCGCGCTCATTGGCGCCAAACGAAACCAGCGCGCTTGCCAGCGTGAACCCGATGGCCACAGCCGCGATCATGCCGGCATTGGCCAGATTGCCGCCGCGCTCCAGTGGCGGCGCCACGTTAAACAGGCGCGCCACCGGGCCGGCCGTCCAGCCCTGGATGACCAGAGAGGCAATAACCACCGCGAAGGCGGCGGAAAAGTACAGGTTCGCGTTTTCCACCCCGGCCAGAACCGGAAAGGCACCAAGAAAGATGGGCACCGCCCCGCGCAGGCCCATCCAGCCGATAAAGGCGCGCTCATTGATCCTGAAACGCTCCGGCGCGAGACAAACAAGCACTGCCACCGGGCGCGCAATGAGAATGAGCACAAAGGCAAGCCCGAGGGCGGGCAGCGCCACCTCTGCGGCGTGGCTGGGCGTGACCAGCAGCCCCAGCATCAGGAACAGGCCGATCTGGGCGATCCAGGCGAGCCCGTCGGAAAAGCGCGCCGTGGCTTCCGCCGCGCGGCGCTTGGGCGCAGAGGCCATCGCCACGCCAGCGAGATAGGCCGCCAGAAAGCCCGAACCGCCAACCACTTCGGCAAAGGCAAACAGGAAGACCGCACCGGCCGAAGCGAAGATGGGATAAAGCCCGATGGGCAGGCCGATCTTGCGCTCGACATAGGCGATCAGGCGGCCGCCGAACCAGCCAATTGCACCGCCCGCCACAATCGCCCAGACGATCGACAGGGTTGCAATCAGGGGATCAGGAATGCCCTGCCCGGTCAGCCAGGCCACGAAAGTGACCACAAGAATCACGGCCATGGGGTCGTTAAAGCCGGACTCCGCTTCCAGCGTGGTGGCGACCCGCGGGCGCGCCTTGATGTCCTTGCCCGCGATCAGCATCAGCACGGCTGCGGCATCTGTCGAGGAAACAATAGCGCCCATCAGGGCTGCTTCGACCCAGCCCAGCCCGAACAGGTATTTGGCCGCAAGAGCGGTGATGCCTGCGGTGATGATGACGCCCAGCGTGGCAAGGCTGAGCGCGGGGCGCAGCACGCTGCGCAGCCGGCGCAGCTTGGTGCCCAGGCCGCCATCAAACAGGATCAGCGCAAGGGCCAGCGAGCCAAAGAGATAGGCCGTATCGTGGGCATGGAAGGCAATGCCGCCCGGCCCCTCCTCTCCTGCCAGCATTCCGATGACCAGGAAGATCAGCAATAGCGGAGCCCCGGCCTGCCGCGTGGCGGCAGCCCCTGCAATGGCCAGCAGGACAAGGCCTGCGGCGGCCAGCAAGATGAGCTCGGCTGTATCCATGATGGATCCGATATAGGCGGTCGGGGCAAGGCAGGGAAGCGCGATCACCGCCCGTCATGGGCGGCAGACACACCCCTGCTGCAAACGCGGGCAGAATACCCGGCGCCTTGTGCGGCGTCTGTCCATTGAATAGTCCCGCCCGGCCCTGTAAGAGAGCGGTTCGACGCACCCGTAGCTCAGCTGGATAGAGCGCTGCCCTCCGAAGGCAGAGGTCACAAGTTCGAATCTTGTCGGGTGCGCCATTTATTTTCAATAGGTTAGGTGATTTTGAAAGGGCCGATCAAAGGCCTGTTTTCGAATTATCCCAATCATATCCCAATCCCGAAGGAACTCAGGACCATCCCAATCGGCGGGCCTCAGGGGCGTTGCGGTGCGCTCTGGCCAGCGCATAGGCCTCCACCTCTGACAGGCGGAACTTGATCCGACGGCCAATGGCATAGGACGGGAAAGGCATCTCTCCTCGATCCCGCCACTTGCGCAGCGCAGCGGTGGTAACGTCTAGGAACTCTGCCACCGCCTCGATACCCACGAACGGCTCAGGGGCCGCTGGGGCAGCCTTGCGGGGCGTGTTGATCTGTTGGTGCATGGTCTGTCTCTCTTGAACGCGAGAAACCCGCCACGGCATTACCGGGCGGGCTCACGAAGATTGATATTGGAAGAGGGCTATTGAGCCCTGTTGTTTGGCCGGTGCGCAGCCACAAGCAGGAAGGGCGGCGGCTCGGGGTGCCAAACAGCCATCGCCCCCGCGCCTAAGCGCATCGAGAAGAAGGCGCGGGTTTCCTTGGCGATGACCGCCGCGCTGGCACCCCCATGGGGGGTAATTGAAGCCGCCCCTCTCTTGCAGGGGGCCTCACATTTTTTTGCCAGTTTTGGACCCCTTCACCGTAAGGCGATGTTGGGGTCCGCTTCTGGTTTCTCAGCCGGTTCCCGTTGCGCACCACCCCCGCCTTATCGCCTATGCCAACGCGGCGGCGCACGTCTCCTTGATTATAGGGTGATCCAAATGAACCACTTCCGGGCCTGAAGCGCCGCTATAGCTGGACGTTCGGCTCCCCAGACTGCCTCCTAGTTGAGGAAACCGTAGGGGTCCGCCTCCCGCCGCGTAGCGTATTCGCCAAGGGTCTCCCCTGCGGCACCTCGGGGGGCAGGCGGGAGACGGCTCCAAGCCTGCTCAAGGGCAGCGCGAGCGTGCTCCGGCTCCTTTCGGCCAAGTGCGGCGATTATGCGTGACGCCTCCGTGATTGCTGCCTTCCGCTTGGCCCGCCAATGTCGGCCCGGCGCGTCGGTGTTCTTGGCCTCGGGGGCGTCGTCCTGCATCATTTTCCAATACCGGCCCGCCTCGAGCGTCTTTATGAGCCTGCGGCACGTTGAATATGGGAGGTCGAGCTCTCTCGCTATCTGCCGGATGGCCTTGGGGTTTCCCCTCTGCCTGTCGCCAAGCCTGTGCTGGTTCGCAGCGAAGTATCGGCGGATGCCTTCCTCTTGCCGCTCTGCCTTCGTCAGGGGCAGCTTGGTTTCACGGTTGAGTTGCCACGCGGCGTAGCGGGCGGCCTCCAAGGTGTCGGCTTCGGGGTGAACGGTCACATGCACCAGCGCGTTGAGGATCACTTCATCCTCGTTCGCTCCCTCTGCTTCCAAGGCGGCGGCATGGCGATGGTATCCATCAATCAGGATCACCTCGCCGCCCACAAGCGCCACGCTCAGAGGCGGCCATGGCTTTTCGTTCTTCCGGGCCTCAACAAGGTCCCCGAGGTGCTGAGGGTTTAGACCCTTACTCCTCGCCGATATGGACGGGTCCGCGACTATCCAATCAAGCGGGATTTTGGCTTCCTGGCCCCTGACAAGGTCGGTCGGTGTGTTCAAGGCATCGGTCATGTCTGTGCTCTCGTTCGCGGGTTGAAGTTTTCCCTCGCGGTGGCCTTCAGAAACGCCAAGACCCCCACCGGGCGAACCGATGGGGGCCTTGAGGTTCCCTTGCGCCCCGTCAGGCGCTACACCCCGCGAAGGGTCAAGACGCCCCAGCCGTCACGGCAGGGACACAAGCAGATACTTCTGCACTAACGCTACTATCTGACGGTTTCGCTCCGCCACGCACTCGCGGCTGGGGAGACCGGCAGGCAAGTTCTCTGCACCAACGGTCCCTTTCGGCGCATTCGTTCCGCAGCCCACCCCGGCCCGGTGAAGCGAGTTAGCCAGCTAGCGCCGTTAATCGTTGAGCGGCGCGGCAACGCGCCCTAGCCTGCCCGCGAAACGAGACAGTTACTCAAGCGCCGAGGCGGCCAACAAACCGCTTGCTACGATGGCGAGTTGAGGCCGGGCTCTAGAGTTTGAAACGGGGAAAAGATGGCAGCGATGAAGAAGCCTGCAGCGGAGTTCAACGAATTTGTTCTCTTTTCGGAGGCTGAGAACGACGCACTCGATAGTCGAGCCCAGAGGAAGGAAATTCGCGGCAAATCCGTGGATGTCATCGAGTGCAGGGTTCGCGGCAAGGAGGTCCAGCTCAAGCCCGAGGAGCGAGTGCGTCAGTTATGGCTCAACCGGCTCATCGACAAGCTCGGCTACGGGCGCTCAAGGATAGCGGTCGAGTATCCAATAACCTTCGGGCGTGACACCTCGAAGCGTGCTGACATCGTAGTGTTCGATGAACATCGTTCAACCGTGCCCTATATCATCATCGAGGTGAAGCAGAAGAAGCTTAAAGACGGCAAGGAGCAGCTCCGGTCCTACGCCCATGCTACCGGCGCACCTCTTGCACTCTGGAGTGACGGCATTCTTGCCGAGGTCTGGCACCGCAAGAACCCCAACTACTTCATGCCGATCCACGAGCTGCCCCGCGCAGACCAGACCATCGAACAGGTCGTGGATCAGCCGTGGACCATTCAGACCCTGATCGACCTTGAGGAGGAGCGGGTGAAAGAGGGCAAGTTTGCCCGCTCCCTGCGCGACCTGATCGAGGATATGGAAGACGAGGTTCTGGCCAATGCCGGGGTCGATGTTTTCGAGGAAGTCTTCAAGCTGATCTTCACCAAGCTCTATGACGAGATGACCTCGCACCGGCTGGGCAATGCCCTGCGGTTCCGCAACCAGAACACAGCGGCGCAACTGAAGGCAGCGATCCAGAACCTATTCGATGAGGCCAAGAAGAAGTGGCCGGGCGTGTTTCTTGAAGATGAACGCATCCGGCTGTCGCCGGACCATCTGCAAGTTTGTGTCGGTTCGCTAGAGGAATGGAAGCTGTTCAATTCGAACCTCGACGTGATCGACGACGCCTTTGAATACCTGGTGTCCAAATCCTCAAAGGGCGAAAAGGGCCAGTATTTCACCCCGCGCTGGGTGATCGATATGTGCGTCAAGATGATGAACCCGCAAGAGGGCGAGACGGTGATCGACACCGCCTGCGGCTCGGCGGGGTTCACGGTGCACAGCATGTTTCATGTCTGGCGACAGATCATTCGAGCGCTGGGGCTTGAGGAAAGCCACCTGTTCACCATGGACGCCAAACCGCCGCGCTGCATCGACTATGTGCGCGACAATGTATTTGCCGTCGACTTTGACGAGAAAAGTGTCCGGGTCTCGCGCTGCCTGAACCTGATCGCGGGCGACGGCGAAACCAACGTCCTGCACCTCAATACGCTCGACTGGACGAAGTGGGACGAGACTGCCAAGCAGAACGAATGGCTCGATACTTACGGCGACGGCTGGCGACGGTTGCGCAAACATCGTGAGAGCACTCGGCAGACCGACTACCGCAGCTTTAGCTTCGATGTGCTGATGGCAAACCCGCCCTTTGCGGGCGACATCAAGCAATCAGACATGCTGTCGCCCTATGAGCTCGCGCACAAGACGAACGGCAAACTGGAAAAAGCCGTCGCACGCGACTTGCTGTTCATTGAACGCAATCTGGATTTTCTCAAACCCGGCGGTCGGATGGCCGTTGTCCTGCCGCAGGGGCGGTTCAACAACTCGTCAGACAAGCGGCTACGTGAGTTCATCATGGAACGCTGCCGCATCCTTGCCGTGGTGGGGCTGCACCCGAACACCTTCAAGCCGCACACCGGCACCAAGACCAGCGTCTTGCTGGTGCAGAAGTGGAATGACGATCCGGCCAAGGGGCCGCTGTGCCCGAAAGTCGAGGACTACGACATCTTCTTTGCCACGCAACAGGTGGAAAGCGTCGATAACTCAGGGCGCAAGGTCTATCGCAAGAGCCCGGACGGCACCTTCATGCGCGACACACACGGCCATTTCGTTGTGTCGCATGACCTCTTCAACCACGATGGACAAACTGAGGACGGGATCGCGGAGGCCTTCGAGGAGTTCGCCCGCAAGGAAGGCTTCAGTTTTTTTCGGGACGCCCCTTCAACCAAGGCCGCTTGAGCGGTCTGTTGGAGGGGCTTGAAGCCGCCGTCGTTTCCTCAATCGAATTGCCCCAAGACCTGCGCTTTGATGCACAGTTCTTCCAAAAGGCATACATCGCAGAAGACCAAGCCCTACACCGACATCAGCTAAAGCGCGTTGGCAAGGCCGCCTTCGTCACTGACGGGCCTCATGGCTACCACGAAGTTGATGAACATGCCCCAACGGCAATGTTGACCGCAAAATGCGCCGGATCGTGGTTTGCTGATCGCTCACCTGCGGAAACCGTGGCGGATTGGGTTGTCGAAGCAAATAAGCGGTCATTTTTGGAAAATGACGATCTGATCCTCTCGACCAGAGGGACTGTCGGAAACTGCGCGATCGTCACAGATGAAGCCCTCCCCTCGATCATAGACCAAGATGTCGCTCGAATTTCACTCTCCGAGGGCAGTGGCCTGCTGCCGCAATTCGTCTTGACCTACCTGAACAGCAAGTTTGGCCAAGATCACATTGCGCGGCACTCTTCGGGAATGGTCCAACAGGGAATGTCGCTCGCCAAGGTTCGTGAAATCCCCATCCCGATTTTGAGCGATGCGCTCCAGTCGCGCATCAAGAGCACAGTGAAACAGGCACTGTCTCAGCGGAGACAAGCCCGTAGTAATGCTTCGGAGGCAGAGCAAAGCCTCTTGGGGTTCCTCGGCCTTGCCAACTGGACCCCGCCGGAACCGCTCGCCTACACCGCCCGTGCGTCGGATGTCTTCGCCTCGGGCCGGTTCGATGCCCGCTTTTTCGCCCCACGCATTCAGGCCCTGCTTGACCTGCTGGCCGTGGACGGGCGCACAATCGCAGACGTGGCGGCCCCCCGGCGCGAGAAGTTCCGCCCCGATGCCTGCGCTGCCTTCGACTATATTGAGATCAGCGATATCGACGGGGCCGGGGCGGCTACCAGCACCCGCCTTACCTCGGAAGGCGCGCCCAGCCGCGCCACATGGCATGTGCGGGCGGGGGATATCATCACCTCCACCGTGCGCCCGATCCGCCGCCTGTCGGCCCAGATCACTCCGGAGCAGGATGGTTACGTCTGCTCGTCTGGGTTCGTCGTGGTGACGCCCCGCGACATAGCGCCCGAGGTTCTGCTGACCTACCTGCGCCTGCCGGTGATCTGCGAACTTCTGGACCTGTTCGCCAGCGCCAGCATGTATCCGGCCATCACCGACGCCGACATCTTCAACCTGCCGCTGCCCCATATCCCGGACGCTGTGGCCGATCAGGTGACGCAGAACGTGATTGCAGCGAAGGCGGCAAAGGCCCGTGCTGCCAGCCTGTTGGAGGCGGCAAAACGCGCCGTCGAGATTGCGATTGAAGACGGGGAACCCGCCGCCATGGCCTACCTTGACCAAGCAGAGGAGGCGATCTGATGGCCCGCCTGCCCAACAACGCCCGGCTTTGGAAAGAGCGGGCGGAGATCGACTACATCGGCCCCTTCGTTAAGGCCTGGGCCGCGTTCAATGCATGGTTTCGCGAAGAGGCAGGCACTCGGCGGGATCGAGAGGGGCTGGAGTTTGTGAAAACTCGGGTCAATCCGGTTCGAGCAGAGATTATTCCGCTCTTGCGTCCTCGCGAAAACAGACCAGATGGCCGCCCGCGTCCAGACAGCGAGGAGGCGCTGGAACTGAAGCTGATGATCGCTGAACTGCACCGCTTTCTCGAGAACTACCAGATCGAGGTCGTTCGCGAAAATGACGTTTTGGAGCGCATAACCTTCACTTCGGTTGCTATTCGACCGCGCGTCCAACTCCCACAATCAGCGGTCAGCCGTTCGATCACCTTCACTGTGGACAGGCAGAACGGACAGTGGCTTTCGACGGTAACCAATCGAGCTGGTCATGTTACGGCGACAATTCCTCAGGCAGACTATGACGAAGCGAACCTTGTCGCACATCCGGAATTCACCGCTCTTTCTGCAACTATGCAGGCGCACCTGCGCGGCCTCTATCAAGACTGCTGCCCTCGCCCCTTGAGCAACCTATTCGTGGGGGACGAGCCCCCGATTGTAGCAGGTGAGTTTGAGTTTCGCTGCACTAAGGAGGAGTTGTTCTTTGGCCTTATCGAGGTGATCTACGCGCTGCGAAACTCCTTGCTTCACGGCGAATTACAGCCGGACGAACGTGCTTTCAGGGCATACGAGCCCGCATATCGCGTTGTTATGCGTTTCCTGAATTGTGTGAGGTAATCAGTGGCGAAGACGATCAAGGTCAAAGACCTGCCTGCGCCGATCAAAGCCGCCAAGGCCGACTGGCTGGCAGCGACAACTTGGATCGGCTTCACGCCCGGGACTGACAGTCAGGATACGCGCAACAAGTGCGCCAAGACCATCCAGCGGCAGGCGGATGACGGCTACATCATCGAATACATCGTCAAAACGCACGAGAAACCGAACCCCGGATTTGAAAACGACCCCGACTATTTGGCTGAACGGCAAACCCACAAGGAGCAAGCTGGCCGCTTCATTGCAGTGCACAAGCTGAGATATTCATCCCGGTCGCTAGCCACGATCCTTGGCCCGGCCGAGTATCAGCGGCTGCAAGACATGTGGGCGCGGGGGCAAAATCGGTGGCGCTGGTCCGTGGCCTTCCCCATCGTCGAGACTTACCGGATCGTTGGCCAGCCAAAGGCCAAGGACGTTCTGGGCGAAGAGGGTTATCGACGCCTGTTCGCCCATTCCTCAGCCACCCTTCGCCCGCTCAATGACGCCGAACGGGCCTCGCTTGCCGATCTGGACCTTGAGCCTGTGGCCGCTAGTAATGCTTGGATTGCCATCGAGGACGAGTTTCAGAACGCCGAACTGAGCGATATTCCGAAGCGAACCGAGCGTGAGATCGAAAGGGACATGGCGGGCAATGCCCTTGAAGGCATGACCGAAGAGCGAAAGGCAAAAGTGAGGAAACGCGCCGCATGGCTTGCAGATCGGTTTGTTCGAGACAGAATTAGAGCCGAAACGCTGATCTGCGATGCTTGCGGTTTTGACCCCGCCCGTTGCTTTCCCGGTAGCGGTGTTCGACCGCGTAGCCTGATCGACGTGCATCACAAGCACCCCCTAGAGGAAGGTGTCAGATACACGACCGTCAGAGATTTCGCCCTGCTTTGCCCAACCTGCCATCGCATAGAGCACGCCCGCATGAAGCTGATGGCACAGGCCGCGAAAGCAGCGGAGTAGCTTGCCCCCATTAATTTCGGTGCGGCGACGGTTTGGCCTTCGGAACGGAAAGCCTAGACCCCTGAAATTGGAGCGATTTTCTTGCCAGTTTTCTTCGGGCGCTGAATTGCGAGCGCCTCGGTCTGGGTGACGATGGTTCGCCGTTCCTCGTCCGTCAGCGCGGCTGCGGCGACGTTCAGCCGATCCAGAAGCCGCGCTCTTGCGGTCTGCGGCGGCGGGTCTGTCAGGCCGAGCAGGTGAACGGCGCGGGGGCATCAAGAGCTTGAATAGTTAAACGTGCATCTTCGCTTTGCTAAGAGCCACAACGTTCCCCTCAGGCCGCACCACGCCCGGCTCGCCTCTGGCCACGCGCTCCACATAGGCTGCCCAAGCCTCTAGAGCGGCGCGCTTCTCCGGGAGGTAGGCGTTAATGTCGTAGTTTCGCACCAGACTATCGCCGTGCTTGTGGTTCAGGACGACCTCTCCAACGTGGATCGGGAAACCCAGCCGCTCGCCATCCGTCAGCCGGGTGCGCCCCGTGCGGCGCATGTCATGGGCTTTGAGGCCTTCAATACCCAGCTTGATGCAGGCGCGTTCGAAGGCTTGGGTCATGCTGTCCCGTTCAATTGTGTCTTGGCCAGCTTCCCCCGCCCTGCCCATGAAAGGCCCCTCCTCATCCTTGTTGACTTCACGTGCATACTCGAGGATCGCCAAGGCCTGAGGGGACAGCGGCACAATCGCGCTGCGGTTTTCCTTCTTGCGCTCAGCCGGTATGGTCCACCGGCGCGCCTCGAAGTCGACTTCACTCCAGCGCATGCTGGCCACTTCCTCGCCCCGCTGCAGGGTAAGCGTCAGGAACTGAAGCGCACTGGCCGAGACCCAACCCTTACCCCGCGCTTCGCCCTCGCCTGCCAGACGCTTTGAGGAGCTTTTGGGTGCCTTCTGAGCCTCCCATTGGTTCCACAAGGCCCGCAGCTCCGCATCGGTGGCTATCCGCGTCCGGGGCTTCTCCGGGTATTTCTCAACGTCCACTACCGGGTTGGCAGCCAACCAACCACGCTTGCCCCCAAACTTTAGGATGAGCATCAGGTATTTCCTGCAGTCATTCGCTGCTGCGTTGCCGTCGCCGCTACCCCGTCTGGCGGCTGAGGCCTTGATATCCGCCAGCGCCTCCGTGACGTCCATGGCGGTGATCTTGTCCACCGGGAGGTTGCCCAGCCGGGGCAGGATGTTCTTATTGAGGTGCGCCCGCTCCTTGGCGAGGGTGCTGGGCCGCTTCTTGCCACGAGCTTCTGCGTCCTTCAGGTATACCTCGACGAGGGCTTCCAGTGTCCGCTGGCGGCGCTCCGTGCCTTCCTTGCGCTTGGAACGCGCTTGAATGACGGGGTCTGCGCCCTTCGCCCTTACGTCCGTGCGGGCCTCTGCGGCGAGCTCCCTTGCCCTGTCCGGGAGCAGGGACGGGTAGTCGCCCAGCACTTTGTCAGAGTTCTTGCCCTCTGCGGTCACATAGCGAACGGCAAAGGTGCATCTGCCGGTCTTCGCCACAAAAACACAGAAGCCGGGCTGGACGGTGTCCAACACCCGATAGCGCTTCACCTCAGGCTTAAGGCTCTCAATGTAGGTCTTGGTCAGCTTGGCTTTACGGGAGGCTTGTCTGGGCATCGGAACGTGCTCCGGGAGGCTTGAAGGCACCCAAGGGGCGCAGCGGGCAAAAGTCACTCCGATTGGAATTATCCCAATCATATCCCAATCACAAGAGCAAAGTCCGTCTAACTCAATCGCACTCGATATCAAAGCACTAACACATCATCTCATTGTTATATAATGAAAAAGACAGGATATCACTAGCGCACGCTGGAAGCCAAAATTCCTATACCTTTGCCCTCCGAAGGCAGAGGTCACAAGTTCGAATCTTGTCGGGTGCGCCATTTCCGCCTGAACCCGCGTCCATGACGTGGAAGCACGTGCTTGCCAGCCCGTCATGGCGCACCTTGCGGCAGGTCCGGATACCGCCGTCTTCGCGCCTGCCTGACGTCACTACCCGGCACAAGCGTCCGTTTTGCAGCCAATTCGCGCTTTTGGGTTGTGCAGATCCATTTGGTTAGCCATTAATTTACGCATCGACGTCTTGCCGGGGTGGCGGCCAGACAGATCTGTGGGGAAGTGCGGCCTGCGGGCCGCCGATATACAGAGGTATCCCAAATGTCTGATCGCCAGCCCGGTACTTGCGGCGCAAGCCGCAATGTTAGCCTTTTTGCGCCTGTTTTTAACTCCCGCAGGCCAGCGTCCAGGCTACGCGCCGCCCTGATGGGCGCGACCATGCTGGCGGGCGCGGCGGCGCTGATTACCGCGTTGCCGCAGCAGGCAATGGCTCAGCACGTGATCGAGAACGACGACGTCGTTGTTCCAGGCGACCGGCCCGATCCGTGGAATATCGGCAACTCCTTGATCGTGGGTGATTTTGGTGACAGCACGCTGACCATCTCCGATGGCGCGGTTGTCAGCAGCACATCCGGCTTTGTGGGGCGCAGGGCGGGAAGCACAGGCGCGGTGACCGTGACCGGCGCGGGCAGCAGATGGAATAATCCCGGAGAGATACGGATCGGCGGTCTTGGCGCCGGAACACTGACCATTCTCGAGGGTGGCTCGGTGCACTCGGGCATCGGCTATATCGCCTACGAAACGGGATCAACTGCTACCGTATCGGTGAGCGGTGCGGGCAGCGAGTGGATCAGTACCAGTACTCTGATGGTTGGCGGCTCGGGCTCTGCCAACATGACCATTTCCGATGGCGGCCTGGTTCAAAACGTGCGCGGTGAGCTTGGTGTGGATACACCGGCGGTCAGCAGCAGTGTGCTGGTTACAGGCGCCGGTAGCCAATGGATCAACACCGACGCGCTTCGCATTGGCCTGTTTGGCACCGGCGCCCTGACCATTGCCGATGGC
Source organism: Glycocaulis sp. (assembly GCF_051859565.1). GTDB lineage: Bacteria > Pseudomonadota > Alphaproteobacteria > Caulobacterales > Maricaulaceae > Glycocaulis. The sequence goes on along the minus strand of NZ_JBHYFK010000001.1, from coordinate 279,550 downwards.
GGTGAGGTCAGCGCCGCCGGCGTGAATCTCGGCATGTTTGCTGCTGGCAATGGCACGCTCAATTTCGGCGCAGCGGCGGGCGATGCCGCCGTGGCGGCGGGCACGCTGGACACACCCACCATCGCGTTCGGCCCAGGCACCGGCACTATCGTCTTCAACCATACCAGCAATGATTTCGAGCTGGATGCCGACATTTCCGGCAATGGCACGGTGCGTATCCTGTCGGGGCGTACCACACTGAACGGCAATAGCACCTATGGCGGCGACACCTTCTTTGACGGCGGCACGATTGCGCTGGGATCAGACAGCGCGCTTGGCACGAGCACGCTGACCGTTACAGGCGCATTTCAACAAGGCCGGCCGGCGCTGAGGGCTGAAGGCGCGGCACGAACTGTCAACAACGATATCGTGTTCGACCGGCCCGGAGCGCTGCCATTTGCTGCCTATCTGACCCTCGACGCCACCACTCACGCGCTGACGCTGAACGGCGATATGAGCGGCTCGGGAATTGTGGACATCCAAGGCGGGTCGGACGTCACCACAACGGGCGCGATCAGCGATGGCCTAAGTCTGCAACTCGGCAGCAACAGCCGTCTGAGGGCCGAGGGGGGCGTGTTCGCAGACATTTTTGCCGAGATGGAAAGCGTACTGGAACTCGGCGATGGCGTTTCTGCGGTGTCGTCAATTTTTGCTATTGGGAACTTCACCCTGCAGACCGCTGCCGATGAAAGCGCTGCGTTGGCGGGCGGCATCTCCTTTATTGGAGGCGGCACGATAACGCTGGCCGGCGGGGGCCTGACCGTCAATTCAAATATTTCCGGCGCAAACGGTGCTGTGAATGTTACTGGCGGCAACATCACGCTGGGCGGCAGCAACACATTTGACGGCGGGCTGAATGTGTCGGGCGGCAGCCTCACCCTGGCCCATGCCAATGCCCTGCCGTCCGGCAATGTCCTCACCCTGACCAATGACGGCGCTGTGACAGCCAATCACGCCCTCACCCTTGGCGGGTTGAACATGAGTGAGGATTCAACTCTGGTCCTGAACCAGAGCGCCACGATCAACTCGGCCGGCACGCACATCATGGCCGGCGTCTTGTCCGGAGCTGGCGGGCTCACCTTCAATGGTGGCGGCCATTTCGTCCTTTCAGGCAACAACACCTATACCGGCAACACCCTGCTGGAGGGCGGCACGCTGACCTTGGATGGCGGCTCGGTGGCTCTGGGGGCGGGGCAGGACTTCTATGTTGGCCGCGCGGATGGTGATAACGCTACGCTTCAGATCATGAATGGCGGCTCGGTCAGCAACCGGACCGGCAGGATCGGTGACGCGGCTGGCTCCACCGGTACCGTCACCGTCACCGGCGCAGGATCGCAATGGATTAATTCGAGCACCCTGGCCGTCGGCCAGTCCGGCGCCGGCACGCTCACCATTGCCGATGGTGCTACGGTATCGAACCTGATCGGCAATATTGCGGTAAACGCTGGCTCAACCGGCGAGGTCACCGTCACCGGCGCCGATAGTTTCTGGAACAATTCAGTCGAGCTGCGCGTCGCCAATAGCGGAACTGGCACGCTGACGATTGCCGATGGGGGCCGGGTACACAGCACGGAAGGGTTTCTAGGCTTCAACGCCTCAGGTTCAGGCGCTGTCACAATCACTGGCGCGGGCAGCACATGGACCATTTTGGAGACTCTCAACGTCGGCAGGTTCGGAACCGGTACGCTGACGATTTCTGATGGCGGCCATGTGAGCGCCGAGGAATTCGTGATTGCGGCATCTGGCTCAGCCACCGGCACGCTTAATTTCGGCGCGGCGGCGGGAGATGCGGCCGTGGCGGCGGGGACGCTGAGCACACCCGACATCCAGTTCGGCGTGGGCACCAGCACCATCGTGTTCAATCATACCGATGATAATTTCCAGCTGGCCACCAGGATTATCGGCAATGGCACGGTGCGCATCCTGTCTGGCCGCACCACTCTGAGTGGCAACAACACCTATACCGGCAGTACTTTGCTGGAAGGCGGCACGCTGACACTTGGCCACAATAATGCGCTGGGTGGCTCGACGCTGCGCACGACGGGCTCGGTGGTGGACTATGCGAACGGCGTGAATATCGCCAACTCCATCATCATCGATTCCAATACTACCCAGTTCCAGGTGCTTTCCGGCTCGGCCACCCAGTCGGGGGTGATCTCGGAAAATAACGGCCCGCGCCCCTTCCAGAAAATCGGCGATGGCGAGCTCATTCTGACGGCGGCCAATACGTTCACAGGCGCCACGCGGGTAAGCGGAGGCACGCTGACCTTTGATGGCGGGAGCCTTAGCATTGCCGGGCGCCTCACCGCCTCGGCGGCTGGATCACCGACCGCCAGCATCATCGCGCGCAATGGCGCGCAGATCAGCACTGGCAGCAATTTGATCATCGGCGAAGTTGATCATGGCGAAATGCTCATTGAGAGCGGGGCCGAAGTCACGGCAACCGACACGGTCAGCATTGCCGATGTCACCGGCTCGACAGGCCTGCTGACCATCGATGGCGCAGGGTCATTGCTGACGGCCAGCAATCAGGTCTGGGTGGGCACCAATGATGCAGGCGCTGTGGTGATTACCAATGGCGGACGGATCGACAGCGGCGCGGCAATATTGGGAGCTGTGGGTTCAGGCGTTGGCTCTGTCACGGTTGATGGCGCGCACTCTCAATGGACCAGCTCGGGCCAGTTCACTGTCGGTTTTAATCGTGATGGCGAACTGACAATCTCCGGCGGTGGTGAAGTGAGCAATACATCCGGCATCATTGGCAGTGGTGCAACCAGCAATGGCTCAGCCATTGTCACCGGCGCAGGCAGCATATGGACCAATTCATCCGAGCTGCGCATCGGCAGCAGCGGCACCGGCACGCTCACCATAGCCGATGGCGGTGTGGTCAACAGCAATGGCGGCCTTGTGGGCGCGGAGGCCGGGTCCAGCGGGACGGTGACGATCTCCGGAACGGGCTCCACCTGGAACAATACCGGGGCACTCCGTATTGGCCGGTTTGGCGCAGGCACGCTGACCGTTTCCAATGGCGGCAGTCTGACGAGCGTGAACGCCATCGTGGCAGCGCAGGCAGGGTCGAGCGGCAGCGCGACCGTGACCGGAACAGGTTCGAGCTGGACCACAACCAACTATCTGGATGTGGGTGACTTCGATACCGGATATCTGACCATTGCCGATGGCGGGACAGTGACCAGCGCGACGGGGCGGCTTGGCTATTATCCGGACGGCGACGGCCATGTGCTCGTTACCGGCACGGGCAGCAACTGGACCATGACGGACCTGTTTAGCGTCGGGCGGATTGGTGCAGGCACGCTGACGATTGCGGGCGGCGGCGAGGTGCGCAACACGACCGGCTATATCGGCGAACAGGCAGGTTCCACGGGAGCTGCGATCGTCACCGGTTCAGGGTCCGGCTGGATTAATAGCGGCCTTCTGTACGTTGGGACATCCGGCGACGGCACGCTGACCCTTTCCGATGGCGGCGAGGTGAGCGCCGATGAGGTCATAATCGCGCATAGCGCAAGCTCGACCGGTATCGTCTATATCGGCTCGGACGGCGTTGCGCCGTCTGGCGCAGGCATTCTCAACACCCAAACGCTCACATTCGGCGCGGGCACCGGCGCACTGGTGTTCAACCACACCAATTGCTGCGGGTTATTCTTTGACGCCGATATCTCCAGCGACCCGCTGGGGCAGGCATTTATCCTCCACGCCGAAGGGATCACCCACCTGACAGGCAACAGCGCCGGGTTTGCCGGCGGCGTCCTGGTAGGCGGCGGCGCGCTGTCTGTCGACGGCACGCTGGGTTCGGGCGGGGTGGAGCTGGGCGTGGATGGGTCGGGCTTCCTCACAGGCAGCGGCACGGTCGGCGGGGATGTTCTGGTCGCTGGCGGCGGCACGCTTGTTGGTGTGTCGGGTTCCACCCTCACCATTACGGGCGATCTGGGATTGGCCGCGGGCGCACAGGTGATCGCGGCCCTTGGTGCGCCGGGCGATGGAGAGCTGTTCGCCGTAGGCGGCGATCTGACGCTGGATGGCACGCTGGACGTGATCGATATGGGAGGGTTCGGCCCCGGCCTTTATGGACTCTTCACCTATGGCGGATCGCTGACCGATAACGGCTTTGCGATTGGTGCGGCACCGGGCGTCTTGCCGGGCGAGTTGCAGCTCCAGACGAGCGTGGCGGGCGAGGTGAACCTCGTCTCCAATATCGGCGTCGATCTCCTGTTCTGGGACGGGGATGATCCTGCCAATGCGCTTAATGGCGTGATTGATGGCGGGGACGGTGTGTGGAGCGCGACTTCCTTCACCTTCACCGATGCTGACGGTCTGGTGTCCGGCCCGTCCCGGCCGGCGCCCGGCTTCATCGTGTTCTCCGGCGCTGCTGGCAATGTCACGGTCGATGGCAGCGAAGGCGGGATCGAGATTGCCGGGGCGCAGTTCGCGGTCGATGGCTATCTCATTGACGGCGATGGCATTACGCTTGCCGGCAATGGCGATGGCGATGCCATCTTCCGGGTCGGTAACGGTACGGGCGCAGGCGCAGCCTTTACCGCCACCATCGGGTCGGACCTCTCCGGCGATGCGGCTCTGGTCAAGACCGATCTCGGCACGCTGACCCTGACCGGCCATAACAGCTATACTGGCGGGACAGAGGTGCGCGCCGGCACGCTCATCGGCTCCACCGCTTCGGTCATTGGCGATATCGCCAATAATGGCGTGGTGGTGTTCGATCAGGCGGGCGATGCCAGCCTGAGCCAGTCATTGTCGGGTAATGGCCTCTTCCGCTTCACCGGCGGGGCCGAGTTCACGCTTGGCTCCGGCAATAGCTATACGGGCGGCACACAGGTCTTCGGCTCGCAGCTTGTGCTGACCGCCAACAATAGTGCGGGCACCGGCGCGGTCACGCTCAACAACTCCAATATCGCCTATGATGACGCGATCACCGTATCCAACACCCTGACCTTCTCCGGCACGAACGAGCTGCAGGTGCGTTCAGGCACAGCCACCCATGCAGGCCATGTGACCGGCGGGGGAGATCTGGGCCTTACCGGGGCGGGCACGCTCATCTTCACCGGCAATGGTTCGGCCTTTACCGGCAACACTATCATTACCGGCAATGTGCTGATGAACGGCACGCTTGGCGGCACGGTCGACGTGGCCGATGGCGGTGTATTGCGCGGCTTTGGCACGCTGGGCTCCACCCGGCTGCTGGCGGGCTCGACCATCGCGCCGGGCAATTCTGTCGGCACGCTCACCATCAATGGTGATCTCGTATTCGAGAGCGGTTCGCTCTATGAAGCTACCGCCCTGCCCGATGGCCAGTCTGACCTGATTAATGCTACCGGCACGATCACCATCAATGGCGGGTCGGTCCTGGTGGTCGGTACAGATAGCGGGTTTGCTGCCAATACCAACTACACCATCCTTTCGGCGGCCGGCGGCATTACCGGCGAGTTCGACGCCATCACCAGCAATTTTGCCTTCCTGACCCCGAACCTGTCGCTGACGGGGGGAACCCTGACCCTGCAGCTGGAGCGCAACATTCTCGATTTCGCCCAGTTCGCGCAGACCCGTAACCAGCGCTCGGTTGCCAACGCCGCAGACAGCCTGGGCGCCGGCAATCCGGTCTGGGAAGCCCTTGTGCTGCTAGAGGAAGCCGCCGCGCCCCTCGCCTTTGAAGCGCTCAATGGCGAGATCCACGCCACCCACCGCCAGCTGGTGATGGATGATACAATCCACACCCGCCGGGCCGTCAGCTCGCGCCTTGCCGCAGCGCGCAGCGAAGAGGCCGGTTCTGCCTGGATCAGCGGGCATTTCGGCGGTGCGCAATTTGGCAGCCGCACCGGCGTGTCGCGCGCCTCGGCAGACACGTCCGGCGTAATCTTCGGCATCGACACGCCTGTAAGCGAGCGGGCGCGCATCGGCGTCATGGCCGGATTTGGCGAAAACAGCTTCAGTCTGACCGGACGCGGCGCGTCAGGCAGTACTGAAAGCCGTTCGCTGGGCGTCTATGCCGGCGGTCAGTTCGCCGGCTTTGGCCTCAGCGCCGGCGCGATCTATGGCTGGCATGATCTGACCACCCGCCGGGCCATCATTTTCCCGGGCTTTGACGAGTATATGCGCTCCAGCCACAGCGCCGACAGCGTGCAGGTGTTCGGCGAGGCCAGACTTGCCGGACCGGCGGGGCTCGAGCCCTTCCTCTCGCTGGCCCATGTCCGCCTTGATACGGGCGGGTTTGGCGAAGCGGGCGGCGCAGCGGCACTAGCCATCGACAGCGAGACCCGCCAGATGACGCAAGGCACACTAGGCACCCGGTTGAGCCATGACTGGCAGACAGGCGGGACGAATGTGCGCTTTGACGGCTCGCTTGGCTGGCGTCGCGTATTCAGCGGCCATCGCCAGTTCGTCTCCGGCGATCTGTCAGGCGCTCCGGTCTATTTCGAAGGCAATGGTGTCGACCGCGAAGCTGCCGCCATCGAGGCAGGCATCACGATCGAACCGATGAACCGGATGAGCCTTGAGCTCGGCTATGCTGGCGAGATCGGCTCCAACGCCCGCAATCATGGCGCAGAATTCCGCGCAAGATGGGCGTTCTAGATCGGTCAGACAGGCACCCCCTGAAACCGGCCAGTTAGGTTTCAGGGGGTGCGCCGTTGCGAGGCCGGTAGCCATTGACGCACAGAACCTGCTACGCGCAGAAGAATGCGGATGCCGATCAGGTTATATGCAGGCCTGAAGGCGTCCATCATGCGCGCCGCAACACAGTGGATCAGTAATGTCAGGCTTCAAGGCTCCCGATTTCAACGAACGCAGAGCAGCTGCGCGCGCCGCAAAACAGGCTGCGGTCGAGCAGTTGCGTAACAAGCCCGCGCCCGATCCGGCCGTTCTGGCAGCGCGCAAGGCCGCCCAAGCGGAACGCGAAGAACGCCGGGCGGCCAGAAAGGCGGAGGCGGCTGCGGCCAGGATTGCCAAGGCAGAGGCAGACAAGGCACAGGCGGCGGCAGAGGCCGAAGCAGCGCAGCGGACCGAAGCTGAACTGAAGGCCGCGCGTGATGCCCGCTATGCGGCGCGTAAAGCCCGGCAAAAATGAAACCACGCGAGCTGATTGGCGAGGCCGAGGTTCCCGGCGGCCCGCCGCTGCGACTGGTCCGGCACGACAATGCCTTCATCATCATGCTGGACCGCAACGAGCTGATGAGCAGCCGCATGAGCGGCTCTGAGAAGGCGCTCGCCAGTCTGACATGCCAGAGGCTGGGCGCACGGCCCGCGCCCCGGCTGCTGATTGGCGGCTATGGGATGGGCTTTACCTTGCGGGCAGCCCTGGCAGAGCTTGGCAGCGATGCACGCCTTGTGGTGGCAGAGCTGGTTCCCGGCATTATCGAATGGGCACGCGGCCCCATGCAGGCGATGACTGAGGGGTGTCTTGATGACCGCCGTGTCGAGCTGCGCATTGGTGATGTCGGCGCAGAAATCGCGGCCGGCAGGCAGAGCTATGATGCAATCCTGCTGGATGTCGATAACGGGCCCGACGGTCTGACCCGCCCCGCCAATGATGGCCTTTACAGCATGCAGGGGCTTGCCCGCGCCCACGCGGCGCTGAAGAGCGGCGGTGTGCTCGCTGTGTGGTCTGCAAGCCCGGACCGGGCCTTCACCCAGAGGCTCAAACAAATCGGCTTTCGTGTCGAGGAGGTGAAGGTGCGCGCGCGGGAAAACGGCAAGGGACCGATGCACACGATCTGGTTTGCAACGGCCCCTTAAGCAGTCTTTCATCCGTATCGTCATCAATGCCCGCAAGGGACCGGCCGGGCAAAGCCAGCCGGCACGAACTGGTCATGTCAGGGCGAAGCGGGCTAAGGGCAAAGAGCGCGCATGCCGGCATGCATGTCTGGCCGTGAGGGAAGAAGGGGGCAGGGCTGTCGATGAGTGCGCACACGATCATGCCCTTCATCCTGTGCGGCGGGGCCGGCAGCCGGCTCTGGCCCCTGTCAGACGGTCTGCGTCCCAAACCGTTTCTGAGCCTGCCTTCGGGACGCACCATGCTGGCCGAAACGGCTTCGCGCCTCGACGCCGGAGAGCGCAGCAATATCGGCTTTCTGCCCGTGACGGCAATCGGGTCTACGCGTCATGGCGCCCTGCTGCGCGCTCAGTTGCCGGATGCCGCCCTCATTCTGGAGCCGGTTGCACGCGATTCTGCGCCAGCCGTGGCGCTGGCGGCCCTGTCAGCCTCGCCTCACGCGCTGGTGCTGATCCTGCCGGCCGATCATCATATTGCCCGGCCTGAACGCTTCCTTCAGGCCATCGCCAGCGGTGCAGAGGCCGCCGCGAGCGGGCGCATCGTCGTTTTCGGCATCACGCCTGACCACCCGGCGACCGGCTATGGCTATATCCGTGCCTGTGAAGCCGGGGCGGTACGCAAGGTCGAAGCCTTCGTCGAGAAACCGGACCTCGCCACCGCCAGGGACTATCTCGCGTCGGGCGAATACTTCTGGAATGCGGGCATTTTCCTGTTCCGGGCGGATGTGATGCTGGGCGAGCTGGGGCGCGAGGCACCGTCTGTGCTGTCGGCAGCGCGCGAGGCACTGGCAGGCGCAAAAACGGACACGGTTAGCGGCGCGCGCATCGTAGCACGCTCTGCCTTTGCGGCGGCCCCGGCCATCAGCATAGATTATGCCGTGATGGAGAAAACGCCTCTGGCAAGCCTGGTCCCGGTCGATATGGGCTGGAGTGATGTGGGTGACTATGCCGCGCTCAAAGCCCTGTCAGAGCCAGACGCGAACGGAAACATGGTGCACGGCCCTGCCGTCCTGCATGGCGTCACCGGAAGCTATGTCCGCAGCGAGGGCCCTGTCATCGCGGTGAAAGGCGTGGACGGACTGGCCGTTGCCGCAACCCGCGAGGCGGTCATCGTGACCCGCCTTGACGAGGCGGCCGGCATCAAGCCGCTCGTCAGCGCTGCGCAGTCGGTGTCCCCTCTTTCACCGGCGGCGGCGGACTGGGCGCGCCGCTGGCTGTTCGATGACTGTCTGCCCTTATGGGCGCGCACTGCCTGGGACGCCGACAGAGGCGGGTTTGTTGAAACCCTGTCACTGGATGGCACGTCCCAGCCGGAGCGCGAACGGCGCATGCGGGTGATCCCGCGCCAGATTTTCGCCTTCTCACAGGCCGCCCTGCTGGGCTGGAACAAAGACGAGGCGCGCCACATCGCGATGCTGGGCCTTGAGTATCTTGATGGCCCGGCCCGTGCATCGGCTGGCGGATGGGTTCACCGTCTGGACCGTTCAGGCACCCCTCTGGACCCAAGACGCGGGCTTTATGACCATGCGTTCGTCATTCTGGCCGGTGCTGCCGCTTTTCAGGCCTTTGGCGAGGCGCGGGCACTGGAACTGGCGCTGGAAGCACTGGATTTCGTGACAAGCCGGATGGCGGACAGGTCCGGCGAAGGATTTTACGATCCGGAAATGGCACCCGATGTGCGCGCCGCAAACCCGCACATGCACCTTCTCGAAGCGTGCCTGGCACTCGAGGCCGCCAGTGGCTCTGCCGATGCGCTGGACTGCGCGCGCCTTTGCGTAGAGCGCTTTGAAGACAGCTTCTTCCATCCGGCCAGCGGGGCAGTGGTCGAGGATTTGCACGCAGACTGGTCAAGGGGAAGCGGGCCGTGGCGCGCCGAGCCCGGCCATTGCCATGAATGGGCCTGGCTGCTGGCCGAATACGAAGCGCGGACCGGCCATGATCTCATCAGCTGGCGCAGGCGCCTGATCGGGTTTGCTGACAATAAGGGACGTGACCGCGCGAGCGGGTTTGCGCATAACAGCGTGGACACGCAAGGCACTGTTCTTGATGAGAACCGTCGCCTGTGGCCGCAGCTGGAAATGCTGCGCGCGCGCCTGCGCCACCCTGAAACGGCGGCCCCGGGGGAAGCAGAACGCCTGCTGGAGCGGCTTCGCGCCACCTATCTCGCCGATGCCTGCAAAGGCGGCTGGATGGACGCCTATGACCCGGACGGAGCGCCGCTGGCAAAGGATATCCCTGCCAGCATGCTCTATCACATCATGACGGCCATCGGACCGCTGGCAGCCCGCTAGCGGGGAGCCTTACGGCCGTCCGACGCTGGTATAGGACAAGCCGGCTTCCTTCATCTCGGCCGGATCATAGATATTGCGCAGATCCACTACGACCGGCGACTTCAGAGCCGTCTTGACGCGGTCAAGGTCGAGGGCCCGGAACTCGTTCCACTCGGTGATGATAACCACCGCGTCGGCGCCTTCCAGCGCCAGATACGGGCCGGTCGTGTACTCGACATCCTTCAGCAGCTTCTCGGCTTCCTCGATCCCGGCAGGATCATAGGCGCGAACACGTGCGCCCTTGGCCTGAAGCGCGGGAATGATGTCGAGGCTCGGTGCCTCACGCATATCGTCGGTATTGGGCTTGAAGGTCAGGCCCAGCACCGCGATCGTCTTGCCCGATACGTCCCCGCCGCAGGCGGCGATCACCTTGTCGGCCATCGCCCGCTTGCGGGCATCATTGACCCGCACGGTAGCCTCGACCAGCTGCAAGGGCGCATCGGCCTCCTGCGCGGTACGCACCAGAGCCAGCGTATCCTTGGGGAAGCACGAACCACCATAGCCGGGGCCCGCATGGAGGAATTTCGCTCCGATACGGCCATCAAGGCCGATACCCTTGGAAACTTCCTGCACGTTCGCGCTCACGGCCTCGCACAGATCGGCCATCTCGTTGATGAAGGTGATCTTCATGGCCAGGAAGGCATTGGCGGCATACTTGATCAGCTCGGATGTCCGGCGCGATGTGAACACGATCGGCGTCTCGTTGAGGAAAAGCGGCCGGTAGAGCTCTCTCATGATGTCGCGCGCGCGCGCATTCTCGGTGCCGACGACCACCCGGTCAGGACGCTTGAAGTCATCGATCGCCGCGCCCTCGCGCAGGAATTCCGGGTTCGACACCACGGCAAAGTCCCCGTCCGGGCGCACCTTGCGGATCAGCGCTTCCACCTCGTCGCCGGTACCTACCGGGACCGTCGACTTGTTCACCACGACCGTGAAACCGTCCATGACCTGGCCAATTTCTTCGGCAGCCGCATGGACATAGGACAGATCGGCATGGCCATCGCCCCGGCGTGAGGGCGTGCCCACGGCAATGAAGACCACATCGGCTGCGCGCACGGCTTCGGTCAGGTCGGTGGCAAAGTCGAGGCGGCCCTCACGCACATTGCGCTGAACCAGCTGGTCGAGGCCCGGCTCATAGATCGGCACGCCGCCGGAACGCAGCAGAGCGATTTTTTCCTCGTTCTTGTCGATGCAGGTCACCTGATGGCCGAAATCGGCAAAACAGGCTCCAGAGACCAGGCCGACATAGCCTGTACCGATCATTGCCACGCGCATGGGAAGGGCACTCCGTCATATCTTCCGCTTCTGATCTGCGTAATGCCCGCAATACGGCTTTCAGGCAAGGAACAACACCCGAAGCAGGGCCTGCAATGGCTGCGGATCTGTCCAGCTGCGCGCCGGACAAGTATGCCCGGCAAGAATGGCCGGTCGGCGGGCACCTCCTCCTTCCACCTGTCGCCCCTGTCAGGAATATGCAAATTAATTCAATATATTGCGGAACGCGACAGAGTGGCCCGCCCTTTGCCATATCTCCACCGACTAGCCGCCTGCCAGCCCCGGAGACCCAGCCCTTGCATCCGATAGCCACCCAGCGCCGCTCACGCATTACGCCTGATGATATCCGCCAGATTGCGTTCACGCTGGTGGACCGCCACGGCCCGCGCGCGCTCGGCTATGCGTGTGAAGCGATTAGCGAAATGGAAGACAAGGGCGAGGCGGAGAGCGCCGCCGCGTGGCGGGCGCTCAAAAGCGAGATCGAGGATGCCCTGTCCGGGCGCATCCATGCCGCAAGCCCTGTGCAGCTGCACTAGGCTGTCCGGGCCGCATCGTTTGGCGCTTGCCATTGAGGCCCCGCGCGCCGAACTATGCAGCTTCCATGCTGACCCCTGAAAAAGCCTTTGCTGATCTGGCAGCGCATTTCACGCCTGAGCGCACTGCGCCGGGCATGCGTGAAGCGTTACGGCGCATGATTCCCATTGCAGAGCTTGAGCCGCCGGGCGTTGAAAGGATCGAGAACCTGACTTTGCCCGGCCCGTCCGAGCCAATTCCGGTGCGCGTCTGGGTACCGTTCGATGCGGCCGAGAATGGCGCCGGACTGGTCTATTTCCACGGTGGCGGGTTCGTGGTCGGTGATATCGACACCCATGCGCCGCTCTGCCAGCGCCTCGCGGCGGCGTCGGGTGTGCGTGTGGTGTCGGTGGATTACCGCAAGGCACCGGAACACGCCTTCCCGGCAGCCGTGAACGACGCACTGGCCGCATTTGATGCCGTGCGGGACGGTGCGCTGGCCGATTGCGGGTTTTCCGCTGACAGGCTGGCCGTTGGCGGGGACTCGGCGGGCGGCAATCTGGCCGCTGTCATCGCGCAGCACCGGCGCGGCAAGGTGGCCTTCCAGCTGCTTTTCTATCCGCTGCTGCAACTCGTGGAAATCAGGCGCGCGCGTCAGCCTTGGCAGGAAGGCCCACTCCTGTCCCGCGAAGTGCTCAAGCGTGTTCAGAAAAGCTATCTGCGCAGCCTCGATGATGTGCGCGACGTCCGTGTCTCGCCCTTGCTGGCTGACGACCTTAAAGGCATTGCGCCTACCTTCCTTCTGGCCGCAGAGCTTGATCCGCTCCTCAATGAGGGTGCAGCCTATGCCGACCGGCTGGCCGCATCGGGCGTGCCGGTGGAAAGGGTGGTCATCAATACTGTGCCCCATGGTTTCCTCAATATGACGCGCATATTGCCTCAGGCCGCGGAGGCGGTTGTGAGGGCAGCAAAGGCGCTTGAGAAGGGGCTGGCCTGATGGCCGCACGCTACCAGCCCGATCCGCGCTTTTCCGCGCTGGGCGGTGAATTTGCCGATCCGGTGGAGCCAGCGGGCTTCCCCGCAGGCATAGAGCGCTGGTGGAACACGCGATGGGCCGAAGCGGTGGGACTGGGCGATCTGGACGGGGCCGCGCGCGCGGCGCATTTTCACCGTTTCGAGGCTTTGCCCGGCAATCAGGAAAAGCCGCTGGCGCTACGCTATCACGGCCACCAGTTCCGCACCTATAACCCGCAGATCGGCGACGGGCGGGGCTTCCTGTTCGGGCAAGTGCGCGATAACGAGGGCCGCCTGCTGGACTTCGGCACAAAGGGGTCGGGCCAGACGCCGTTTTCGCGCACCGGCGATGGCCGTCTGACGCTGAAAGGCGCGGTGCGCGAGCTGCTGGCATCGGAAATGCTGGAGGCGCTCGGCGTCTACACCTCCAAGACATTCGCCATTTTCGAGACCGGAGAAGCGCTGCACCGGGGCGATGAGCCGAGCCCCACGCGCTCTGCGGTGATGACGCGCCTGTCGCACTCCCATGTGCGCATCGGCATGTTCCAGCGCCATGCCTATTTCAACCGGCCGGACCTGATTGAAGCGCTGATGGACTATGCGATTGAGCATTTTCACCCCGGCGCGGCAGGCGGCGATACGCCCGCGCGTGCGGCGGCGTTTCTCGAACACACCACTGCGGCGCTGGCCCGGCTTAGCGCTGAATGGATGGCGGCAGGCTTTGTCCATGGCGTGCTTAATACCGATAATCTGGTCGTGACGGGCGAGAGCTTTGATTACGGGCCGTGGCGCTTCCTGCCCGTCTTCGAGCCGGGCTTTACAGCCGCCTATTTCGATGAGGGCGGGCTTTATGCCTATGGCCGCCAGCCGGAATCGGTCCTGTGGGCGCTGGAGCAGCTGGCAGGGGCCTTATTGCTCATCGGCGAGGAAGACAGCCTCGTCAAGGCGCTGATGACCTTCCCGGACCAGTACCGCGCCGCGCTTTACGAAGCCTGGCATCGGCGGCTTGGCATAGCGCCGCTGGGCGGCGAGGCGGACGGGGCCTTCCTCACATCCCTGCTGCGCTTCATGCACCAGAGCCAGCTGCCCTTTGAAGCGGTGGTGTTCGACTGGTTTGGCGGCGCGGGCTCGAAGGACCGGGCTTTTGCAGGTCCACGCGGGAAACATTACCGCGCTGACGGGTTTGAGAGCGTGCTGGAGGGATTTGACGCGCGCGCGCCCGTGCGCCCTGAGCGCCTGTCCCACCGCTATTTTGCGCAAGATGAGCCGACGGACATGGTGTTCGAAACGATGGAAGCGGCCTGGGCGCCGATTGCGCAGAGCGATGACTGGTCCGCGCTGCACACCCTGCTGGGCCGGGTCTCTGACGCTCATGAGGCCTATGATCTGGGGCGCGGCCGCAGCGGTTTTCTCGATGGGGCCACGTCATGAGCAGGCTGGAATTCCTCTTCGCGGACAGTCTGGGCGAAGGCATTGTTCACGCCTTCACCACGCGCAGTGGCGGGGTCAGCGAAGGCCCTTATGCAAGTTTAAACCTCACCTGGTCGCGCGGCGATGACAAGGATCATGTCTCTGAAAACCGCGCGCGGGTGGCCCGGGCGCTGGGTGTCACGCGGCTGGTCTTTGCCAATCAGGTGCATGCCGACACCGTGCTGAAAGCCGATGGGCCGCCTGAAGGCTGGTCAGTGGGTGAAGGCGACGCGCTCATCACCAGCCAGAGCGGCTTTGCGCTATGTACGCAGGTTGCCGACTGCGTGCCGGTGCTGCTGCATGATCCGGTCAATCACGCCATAGCCGCCATTCATTCGGGCTGGCGCAGCACGGTGAAGAACATCACCGCGCGCACGATCGAGGCGATGGGCGAGGTCTATGGCAGCCGGGCGGAAAACTTGCGCGCCGCTATCGGCCCAGCAATCTCGAAAGCGAACTACCGGGTGGGACCAGAAGTGCTGGAGGCCTTTGAAGGGCTCTTCGGCACGCTTGATGAGCCGCTGATCGGGCCGAAGGATGCCGAAGGCGGCGCGGGGCTGGACGTGGCTGAAGGCGTCCACCGCCAGCTCCTGTCAGCCGGTGTGGCGCAAGACCGGATCAGCCGCATCCGCGCCTGTACCTTCGCCGATGAGGACCGCTTTTTCTCGTCGAGACGGGCCGCACGCGACGGGCATGCCGGCCAGTTTGGCGGCCAGTGCGGCATCATCGCGCTGAAAGGGTGAGCCAGACCTCTACGCCATCTGCAGAGGCGTCGCTTCAGCTTCTATGACAGCGCCGCGTTCCACCTGAGCCAGTGAGAGGTCGCGGAGCATCTGCAGATTCATCCAGAACTCCGGCGTCGTACCGAACACCCGCGCGAGACGAAGCGCCATATCACCGTCACACGCTGCACCCTCCAGCAGGCGCACAACGCGCGCGCGCGGCACACCCAGCTTCTTTGCGAGCGTCGGTGCCTTGATGGCGTACTCCGCCATGAAGTCTTCCTTGAGATGTTCCCCGACCGTGCTGGCAGGGGCCTGAAACTTATAGGACATGGGGAACCTCATCGGGACGGCATGTCAGGTTAGTGGTAGTCTTCAAAACGAACATTCCGGGCATCACCATTTGCGAATGCAAAAGTGATGCGAAACTGGTCATTCACCGAAATCGACCACCGCCCCGCCTGATCGCCTTTGAGCTGATGCAGTCGGAAGGATGGCGGAACACGCAAATCCGAAACATCAGAGGCGGCGTGTATCCGCTCAAGCGCTCGCCGGGTACGGCCAAACAACTCGGCGGGGAAGCCTTTCGGACAGGAACCCAGAAAGACGGTCTCTGTGATCTTGTCGGCAAAGCTCTTGATCATGCGGACCGCCCGAATCTTGGCCTAAGGTATCGGCGCACGATACGCTTGTCAAGAAAATGTACCGCCTATCGATACGCGCGAACGATCCACCTTACCCCAGCTTCAGCGTCACCGGCACGTGATCGGACGGTTTTTCCCAGTCGCGGGTTTCATCCCAGATGGTGAAGCCCTCGCGGCCATGGGCGGTTGCCGCGGCCTGTAGCGAAGGGGAGACCCAGATATGGTCGAGCCGCCGGCCCCGATTGGATTTGCGCCAGTCGCGATTGCGATAGCTCCACCAAGTGTAGATCTTTTCCGGCTCGGCGATCAGCTCGCGCGCGACATCGAGATAGCCCGCTCTCGTGCGCGCGGCTTCCAGCCCTTCAGTTTCCACCGGCGTATGCGAGATCACTTTCAAGAGCTGCTTGTGTGACCAGACATCGTGCTCGCGCGGCGCGATGTTGAGATCACCCACCAGCACCACATCGCCACCCTTCTGGCCGCGCTTTTCCAGATAGGCACCAAACCGGTCCAGGAAATCCAGCTTGTGGGCAAAGCGCGGATTGATCGCGATATCCGGCTCATCGCCGCCAGCGGGGATGTAGTAATTCTGGATCTCTACCCCGTCGACGCGCACGACATGGTGGCGCGCCTCCCCCTTGGGACACACCTCGCAGTCCTCCAGCACGTCAAGGGGTGTGCGCGAGACAGTGGCCACGCCATGCATACCCTTCTGACCGCTCACGTGGAAATACGGATAGCCCATATCCTTGAAGGCTTTGGCGGGGAACTGATCCTCCATGCACTTGATTTCCTGCAGGCAGATCACATCCGGCTTTGCCGTATCAGCAAAGCGCGCGACCTGTTCGATGCGCAGGCGGACCGAGTTGATATTCCAGGTGGCAAGGGTCAGGGCGGCCATCACGGCTCCTTCCTGCGGATAGTGGATCACAGAATATTATAGGTGGAGCCAGCAACGCCCACCGGCCAGCGCCCGCGCACATAAAGCCGCCAGCGGGCCAGGAAGGGGTGGGTCGGCTCTTCGTCCTCGGCCTCGGCGAGCAGAACCAGCACCGCGCCATTGGCGGCCTGGATCAGCCCGCCTGCAGCGATGTTGACCACGCTCTCATCATACATGTCGTCCATCGCGGCAGCTGCCTCGGCCGCCTCGCGCGCCAGCTCCCCGATGGACGAGGCGACAAGCGTCAGGGCGGCCTCAAGACCCTCCGGGTCGAGCCGTTCGAGCGCCCTCTCGACCAGTCCTGCACGCAGCATCTCCTCGGCCTCCCAGGCGAGCGGGTCCGTGTCGAGGCTTTCAGCGGCAATCGCGGCATCTTCCCAGCTGCCCAGCGGCGCAGGCTCGGCATCGGGAAATCCCAGACCATCAAGATAGGCGCGCGCCAGGGCCTTTTCGCGCGGGTCTAGCCGCTCGCCAAGCCGCGAGAAGAAAGCCGGATCAGCTATGCTCTCGGCAAAGGCGCGCGCCTTGTAGAGGAGCGGTATCTCCTCGAGCAGGCGGGCGATCACATCATCGCTGGAATCGGGGGAGTCAGACGGTGCCATGCCTGCTGTCTAGCGCGCTGACGAATGCCCGAACAGGGCACAACCGCAAAAACTATGGCGCCCGATGGTGAGGGGACCATCGGGCGCCGATCGGGACCGCTTGACTGCCACATGCTGCACCGGGAGGGGATCAACCGGAGCGGGCCTGACCCTGGACGGTTTGCGGGGGACGACGCCGTGCCAGAGCGAGCGGGTCAGAGTGCTTGCGGCCCGCACGTGTATTTATGCCACAAGTGAGGGGCGTTGTTCAATTAAATTGTAGAAAGGTGTTGTGCGTTGCCAATTCGCCACATGCTGAGGCATGCCGAATCGATGATTTCGTGCCCTCAGGCGCTGGCGAGCTGCATCCTGGATTTGTCGTCATCGGCAAAGCGCACAAGGTCGGCCAGCGGCATCGGACGGGCAAAGAGATAGCCTTGCGCCAGCGTGGCGCCCTGTTCGCGCAGGAAGGCAAGCTGTTCGCTGGTTTCCACGCCTTCGGCCACGGTCTGCAGCTTCAGGGCCTTTGCCATGGCCAGAATTGTCTCGACCACGATGCGGGCGTGCGGGTCTTTTGACATATCGCGCACAAAGCTCTGGTCGATCTTGAACACGTCAAACGGCATGCGGGTCAGGTAGGACAGGCTGGAATGGCCGGTGCCGAAATCGTCAATGGCAAAGCCGACGCCGCGCGCGCGCAGCGGTTCGATCTGTTCCAGCACACGCTCAGGCTGGCGCATGGCGACCGACTCGGTCAGCTCCAGCTCCAGCAGGGAGGCTGGCAGGCCGGTTTCGCGCAGCGTGTCGAGCACGCTGTCGGCGAAGCCTTCATCCTCGAACTGGACGGCCGAGACGTTGACGGCCACGGGCACGCTGTAGCCGCGACGGTTTAAGTCCGCGATTTCGGTGCAGGCGCGGCGCATGACCCAGTCGCCAATCTCGCCGATCAGACCGCATTCTTCAGCTGCCTGGATGAACGTACCGGGAGACAGGAGGCCGGCCGTGGGGTGGTTCCAGCGCACCAGCGCTTCAACACCCGCAATCGAGCCGTCCTTGATGGAAATCTTGGGCTGGTAGAAGACCACCAGCTGGTCGTCGCGTACCGCTTCACGCAGCTCGCCTTCCAGCACCAGCCGTTCAAAGGCTGTCTGGTTCATGCTGGCTTCAAAAAACTCGTACGCATTGCCGCCCGCGCACTTGGCAGCCGCCATGGCAAGGTCGGCATGACGCAGCAAGGTTTCAGGGTCACCGCCATCACGCGGGAAGACCGCCACACCAACCGATACGCCCAGGAAGACACGGTGGCCCGAAATCTCGAACGGGCGGCGGACCGCATCGATCACCAGGCGTGCTACGCGAGCCGCATCAGCCGGATCGCGCAAAGCGGGCAGAAGGATGGTGAATTCGTCGCCGCCAAGACGCGCGACCAGCGATGGCTCGGCGCCATCTTCGCCCTGTCGCAGATCCCAGCCGCGGGCGGTTTCGCGCAGGCGCCGGGCAACTGCTTCCAGCAGGCGGTCCCCTTCACCCAGACCCAGCGAGTCGTTCACGCGCTTGAAGCGGTCGAGATCAAGGAACAAGACCGCTCCGGCCGTGCCTGTGTCTTCAGCGCGCCGGGTCACGCGCTCGACTTCCTTGCGGAAGCGCTCGCGATTGGGCAGCTCGGTGACCATGTCGACATAGGCAAGGCGGTGAATGCGTTTCATGGACGCATCAAGGCGGGCAAACATGCGGTTGAAGGCATTAGCCAGCACTTCAAGCTCGTCACCCGTGCGCACGTCGATGCGCATGTCCAGCTTGCGCGAGGAGGCGAGGCGTGCCGCTTCGGTCAACTTGTGGATAGGGCCAAGAGCCGTCCGCACGACGTAGGCGACGAGAGGCAGGAAGATGAGCAGCGCGACAAGGCCGACGAGAATCTGGCGCTGGAAAATCTCGGCCGCGGGACGCGAGACAGCCGCGATCGGCACATCAATCACGATGGCGCCGGCAAGGCGCCCCTGGTGCATGACAGGGTGAGCGACACGGATCAGCTCGCCAACAATTTCCACCCGGGTATCAACAGAGCCAAGCGCACCGTGGACCAGGGCGTCAGTGCTGCGTTCACCGGGCGCGAACTCCACATTGCCGGCACTGACCAGCACCTCTCGGGCCGGGTCGACAATATACGCGCCCTGGACATCGCCGCGCTCGCCGAACGCGCCCAGCCCCATTGTCAGGCGGCGGGCATCGCGCTGGGAGGCCTGTTCAGCGAGATTGGATGCAAGCACCTGTGACATCAACTCGGCATGGGCAAGCGCGGTAACGCGGTTATCGTGCGACTTGGACACATAACCGATGCCGGTCATTACCGATGTGGCAGCAATCAGCACGAACGCGCACAGCACCGTGAATTTCATCACGAGCGAACGCATCATGCGTGACAGGGCGTGGCGAAGCGGAGCCATCAGTCCTCACGGGGCAAGGCCACACCTGTCCGGTTGTCGTACCGGATGGTGCGGCAGGTAGACGCAGATTTTCAGAGCTTGCTGAAAATCGCGTTAAGCACCCGCATAGAGACTGTTAACCTGTTGAAACCGCTTCTTGTAATCGTCAGGCGGCGGCGGGGATGGTGATGCCGCGCCGGGCGGCCAGCCCTGCCAGGCTGACGAGGGGCCGCGCACCGACATGGGAGATCACTTCGGCGGCGGCCAGCACGCCCAGACGGCCACACGTCTCAAGATCCGCGCTGCGCGCAAGCCCCAGCAGGAAGCCGGCAGCAAAAAGATCGCCCGCTCCCGTCGTATCGACCAGCCGTTCGACCGGGTCAGCCGGAACCGCAACACTCTCCTCTCCGCAGATGATGACGGCACCCTTTTCCGAGCGCGTGATGGCCGCGATGCGCGTCTGCGTCCTCAGCTGTGCCAGAGCCGCATCAAAATCATCGAGCTGGTAGAGCGATTTCAGCTCTGCCTCATTGGCGAATACCACATCAACATGGCCTGCAATCAGCTGGCGGAAGCTGGCGCGGTGGCGATCCACGCAGAAGGGGTCAGACAGGGTCAGCGCCACCTTGCGGCCTGCCTTGCGGGCGATCTCGGCGGCCGCCACGAAAGCAGCTTTCGCCTCGTCCCGGTCGAAAAGATAGCCTTCCAGATAGGTGATGTGGGCATCTGCAATGCGGGCCGCATCGACATCCTCACCGGAGAACAGGGTCGATGCACCCAGGAAGGTGTTCATCGAGCGCTGGGCATCGGGCGTCACCAGAATGAGGCAGCGCGCAGTCGCCGGTCCGCCTGTCAGCGGCGCCGTCGAGTAATCAACGCCGGTGGCACGCAGATCGTGGGCGAAAATCTCGCCCAGCTGGTCGTCGGCCACCTTGCCGATATAGGCCCCGCGCCCGCCCAGGCTCGCCACCCCTGCCAGCGTGTTGGCCGCTGACCCGCCAGAGACTTCCTGGCCCGGGCCCATCGCGGCGTAGATCGCTTTCGCCCGATCCTCGTCAATCAGCGTCATGGCACCTTTCTCGATACCGTGCTGGCCGAGAAAAGCGTCATCGGCCGTCGCGATCACGTCTACGATCGCGTTGCCGACACCGATAATGTCGAAGCTGGGGGTGGCCATGGGCGGTAATCCTTCCGGTTGCGGTGCGGGCGTGGGCTTAACGCCTGCACGGCATACACTCAAGCCCGGCTGCGGATTCAGGCCGGCGCTGCCGCCCGGCCCTTGACGCAAAATGCGGTGACGCTAGAGCCGGACCGTCAGCACGAGGGAAAACGGGGAGTTTCATGCGCGCCATAGCCTATCTTGTCTCGGCCAATGTGCTGGCCCATCGCCGTGAAGCGCGCGGTGACGCGCACGAGTTCACCGAGCAATTCGCCGCCATTGATGCGCCCTGCCGGGAAGCCGGGTTCGCGCTGGAGCCGGTGGTCTGGGACGAAGGGTTTGACCCGGAGAGCTTTGACGGCGTGGTGGTTGGCCCGACCTGGGATTACTGGGACAAGACGGAGCGCTTCCTTCAGGTGCTGTCAGCGGCCAGCGCAACCGTGCCGCTGCTGAACCAGCTCAATGTCGTGCGCTGGAATATGGACAAAACCTATTTGCGCGATCTGGCAGCGCTTGGCGCGCCCGTGATCGAGACGGTCTGGACCGATCTGGCCACGCCGGAGACCATCGCGCCGGCCTTCGACACGCTCGCCAGTGATGATCTGGTCATCAAGCCGGTGGTAGGTGCAGGCGCGTGGCGTCAGGCGCGGGTGAAGCGCGGCGACGCGCTGCCGCCAGCAGAAGCCTTGCCGCCCGGCCGGGCCATGATCCAGGCATTCCTGCCCGCCATTCAGGAAGAGGGTGAATACTCGCTACTCTTCTTCGGGGGTGAGTTTTCCCACGCCGTCATCAAGCGCGCCGCCAAGGGCGATTACCGGATTCAGGGCATGTATGGCGGTGTGGACACGCCCTATCAGCCCTCGTCTGCCGACATTGCCCTTGCCCGCCAGTGCCTGAATGCCGCCTGCACCCATTGCGGTGTGGAGGCGCTGCTCTATGCACGCGTCGACATGGTGCGCGGACAGGAAGGCCATCTCAAACTGATGGAGATCGAGCTGATCGAGCCCTTCTACTATCCGGCCAATGCAGAGCGCTGCGGGCCATTGTTTGCAGCGGGCCTCAGGACGCTTCTGGGCTAGCCGAATTTTGCGGGGTCGTAGGGCTTTTCACCCAAGGGACGGAATATCCAGGCGGAGTAGCCGCCGGTAACGGCCAGCACCAGACCGATCAGGCCGATAACGATCTGGCCGGCGGTAAACGCCCATCCCGCCAGCACCGTCCCCGCAATACCCACGCCGAGCGCAGGCAGGAAAGCCTTCAGTTTCGCCGCGAGCGGTGCGCCCTCGACATAGGCGACATCCTCGCGGTCCTTGAGCGCGCCGTGGACCTCGCGCAGAAACAGGGCGAAGCGGTCGGCCTGATTTTCCCATTTGAGGATGCCGGTGGAGCGCAGCGAGGAAAAGCTGATCGTCCTGTCGCCTGCACTGACCCGGCAGATGATCTGGGCGGGGTCTTTCGCGCCAATGCCTGACGGCTCCACGCTCAGGCGTACCTCCTCTATCGCCTCAATGGCGATACGGCGCACCAGCGCGCCTTCCGCTGTTTCCTCCAGCCGGTCGGGCCAGAGCGTGATCTGGCGCGAAGGCGAGGCAACGGAGCGGCAATCGTCCAGCCGGTCGAGCGGCTTTGGGGCGGTTGGTGAGGTTTTGCGGGGTCTGGCCATGCAAGGCAGATGACGCCCTCTTGCCGCCGCGTCAAGAAAGCGTCACGGTCAGACCATGGCGAACATGAGAAAATTCCTTCTGATCGGTGATGGCAGCGAAGAGTCCGCTGCCGCTGCGCGCTATGCCGCGCACCGGGCGAACAATACCGGCGGCAAGGTGGCCGTGCTGGCCGTGATTGAGCCCACGACCGTCGAGCCGTGGCTGGGTGTAGGCGAGACCATGCGCCGCGAGGCAATGGAGGAAGCCGAGGCCGCACTGGAGAGCCTTGCCGAGGACATTGAAGGCGTCACTGGTGAGCGGCCCGAACTGCTGGTACGTGAGGGCGAGGCGATACACTGCATCCGCAAGCTGATCGAGGACGATGAGAGCATCTCGATTCTGGTGCTCGGCTCCGCCGTCAAGGGCGATGGCCCCGGTCCGCTTGTCACCTCGCTATCGCGCGGGCGCGGCCTGTTTGGCGAGCGAGCCATCCCGGTCACCGTGGTACCGGGCGATCTCTCCGAAGAGACGATAAAGGCACTGACCTGACGGGTAACCCTGATGCCTGCAGGGTTGAAAGGACGCGCGTTCAAGGCCAAGTGAAGGGCTGATCCCGGCACAGCCCTGCCCAGGCTTTGAAGAAGGCCCGACCCGTCATGTTTATCCAGACCGAAGCCACCCCCAATCCCGACACGCTGAAATTCCTGCCCGGTCAGGAAATTGCGCCGGAAACCCCGCGCGATTTCGCAACGCCCGAAGAGGCGCAATCCTCGCTGCTGGCGCGCGAACTATTCGCGGTCGAGGGTGTGGTGCGCGTGTTTGCCGGGTCCGATTTCGTCTCTGTCACCAAGGGCGAGGGCGTGGAATGGGTCCATATCAAGCCTGCCGTGCTGGGCGCGATCATGGATGTGCTGCAATCGGGCAAGGCGCTTTTCTCCGGCTCCGGCGAAGAGGCCGAAACCGTCTATCAGGGCGAGACAGCGGCCATCGTGAAGGAAATCCGCGAGGTCATCGATACGCGCGTGCGCCCGGCCGTGGCACAGGATGGCGGCGATATCGTGTTTCACGCCTATGACGAGAAAACCGGCATTGTCAGCCTGCATATGCGCGGCGCGTGCGCGGGCTGCCCGTCCTCGACCATGACGCTGAAGAGCGGGATCGAGAATCTGCTCAAACACTATGTGCCGGAGGTTCTGGGCGTCGAGGCGGTGGTCTAGCCACGCTTGAAACCCCGGAACCGCGAAGCGGTATCCGGGGCCTGATGCCAGTTCTGCCCGAGGTCCCGGCTCGCGCTACGCTTGGCCGGGATTTCATACGCTGGAGACTTCGGCACAGCGGTTTTTCCGCACCGGCCATAGCGTCCCTGGCCTATCCGGCTTATCTCGTGTCGAAGCCCTTCCTGCCAGCGAGAGCTGGCGCACGACAAGAATGAGGAGCCCTGCCATGAGCGAGCTTGCCCTTGCCGACCGCCACAAGACCCTGCCCGACCACGCGCTGGACCAGCTGTTCCGGGGTGCGCGCACCTTCTACACGTGGGAGGACAAGGATGTGTCCGACACGACGATCCAGGCGCTCTACGACCTTCTCAAATACGGCCCGACCAGCGCCAACAACTCGCCCGCGCGCTTCATCTTCCTCAAAGGCGCGGCCAAGGAACGGCTCAAGCCCTTCCTGATCCCGTCCAATGTCGACAAGACGATGAGCGCGCCTGTGACGGCCATTGTGGCGTGGGACTGGGAATTTCACCAGAAAGTGCCGGAGCTCTTCCCGCATGATCCCGGTGCCAAGGAATGGTTTGCTTCTGACGACGCGCGCAAGGCCAATGGTGTGCGCAATGGCACGCTGCAGGGCGCTTATCTGATCCTGGCGGCCCGTGCGCTGGGCCTTGATTGCGGCCCGATGAGCGGGTTCGACAACGCCAAGGTCGATGAAGAGTTTTTCGCCTCCGACCCGAAAATGAAGCACTGGCGCTCGAACTTTCTGGTCAATATCGGCTATGGAACGACCGAGAAGCTGTTCCCGCGCCTGCCGCGCCTCTCCTTCGACGAGGCTGCGCGCATTCTGAAATAGACTCTTCATGGCAAGTGACCCCCTCCATCGCCCGGTTCTGGTCATCGACACGACCGGGCGATGGTGCGCGGCTGCGCTGCAGCTGGCCAATGGCCGGATCCTCCAGCGCGACGAGGCGATGGAGCGCGGACAGGCTGAAAGGCTGGCGCCTCTGGTGGGCGAACTGCTTGATGAGGCGGGTATTGCGCCTCGCGAACTCTGGCGCATTGGCGTAGCGACAGGGCCGGGCAGCTTTGCCGGCACGCGCGCTGGCACTGCCTTTGCGCGCGGGCTGGCACTGGCGAGCGGCGCGCAGGCGGTCGGCGTATCCAGCCTGGCGGCGATGGCGCACGAAGCAGACCCTGAAAGTCGCGCGGCGGTGTTTGCCGTCCATGACGCCCGCCGCAGCGAGCTGGTCTGGCAGGTGTTCAGCCGCGGTGCTGCGCAGGGCGAGCCGGTTCGCAGCGATGTGGCAGATGCCAGAGCGGCCTTTACCGCCAGCGGCGCAGCCCACCTTGCCGGGTCTGGCGCACATCTTCTGGACCCAGCCTCGCCATGGGTGGATCATTCCCCTCTGATGGCGCTGCTGGCGCTGACGCGTGAAGCAGGCGGCGACACGCCCCTGCCCAGCCCGCACTATGCCCGCCCGCCGGACGCGGCGCTGCCTGGCGGCATCGTCCCATGAGCGCGGACATTCTCGCTGCCGGCCCTGAGAGCAGCGAACTGCTCGCCGCCCTGCACGCGAAAGCCTTTGACGGCGGGGAGGTCTGGGACGCGGCGGCCTTCGAGGCCCTGCTGGCGGGACCGGGCATGGATGCGCTGCTGGCGGCCAGAGGCGGCACGCCGCTGGGCTTCATCCTGATGCGCACGATAGCCGATGAGGCAGAGATGCTCACCCTTGCCGTCCTGCCATCGGCGCGCCGGGCGGGCGCTGGCCGGGCGCTGGTCAAGGCGGGACTGGAGGCCGCGCAGCGGCGCGGCGCGGCAAACGCTTTTCTTGAAGTGTCGGTGAACAGTATGGCGGCAATCGCGCTTTACCGCTCTGACGGCTGGCGTGAAGCGGGGCACCGGACACGCTATTATCGCGACGGCTCGGATGCGCTCATTATGTCGCGCAGCCTGTAGCAGGAATGGACAGATTTGGCCTGCAGGGCTAAGGACAGAGTGTAATGGCCTTGCGCAGACAAGCGCTTCATGGAGGCTGACCCATGTCAGATCGCATTGAACAATTGTGCATCGAAAAAGGTCTGCGCATGACCGAGCAGCGCCGCGTGATCGCGCGCGTGCTGTCGGAAGCTGAAGATCATCCCGACGCCGAGGAAGTGCATCGCCGCGCCGCCAGCGTCGATAACCGTATCTCTCTGGCAACCGTTTACCGCACGGTGCGTCTGTTTGAGGATGCCGGGATTATCGAGCGCCATGATTTCCGCGACGGGCGCTCGCGCTATGAGGAAGCCACCGAGGATCACCACGATCACCTGATCGATCTCAAATCCGGCGATATCGTCGAGTTCTATGACGAAGAGATCGAGAAGATGAAGGAAGCCATTGCGCGCCGCCTCGGCTACAAGCTCGTCGATCACCGGCTGGAGCTTTACGCAGTAAAGCTGAAAGACGGCGAGTAGACCCGCGTGACGCGTGTTCACGGAAGCAAGGACTGCGGGAACTCACCCAAGAACAGCTTCGTTCAGGATGTGGCGGTACTTCTCGAAGCGGGTCCCGGCAAACCGGATGTCTTGGACGACGACGTCATCTGGCATGAAGCCGCTGACAATCTTCTTGAAGGCAGAGACGCTGCACAGGCATGGCTTGCACAGCAGGCTAAGCCCTCGCTGATCGTGATTGAGCACGCTATTGCTCACGGCAAGGTGGGTGCCGCCAGCGGTGAGGCGCGCTTCGAGGACGGCCGCATACGCCGGTTCAGCCATATGCTGGAGTTCACCAGCGTGAAGGCAAACCGTCTGGCGAAAATCAAGAGCTACACCTGACACGAAGGCGCCCGGCCTTGCGCGCGCTGGGCATTTCACCCATAACCGCCTGAGAAGCGCGCCGAGGATATCCACAGCGCGCATTCGCCTTTCAGGACCACCTGATGACCGCAGAGACCATGACCATCGAGACGGCCAAAACGGCTCGCAAACGCCTCTTCATCCGCACCTATGGGTGCCAGATGAATGTGTATGATTCAGAGCGCATGCGCGATCTGCTGGTCCCGCTCGGCTATGAGCCGGCGGATGCGCCCGAGGGCGCCGACCTTGTCATCCTCAATACCTGCCATATCCGCGAGAAGGCCGCCGAGAAGGTCTATTCCGAGCTGGGGCGTCTGAAGCCGCTGAAAGCCGAGAAGGAAGCCGCTGGCGGGCAGATGACCGTGACGGTCGCTGGCTGCGTGGCGCAGGCCGAAGGCGCGGAAATCCAGCGCCGCGCGCCGGTCGTCGATCTGGTCGTCGGCCCGCAGACCTATCACCGCCTGCCCGAACTGATCGCGCGGGTCCATCGCGAGCGCGGCGAGGCGCTGGAGACCGAGTTCGAGGTCGAGGAAAAGTTCGACGCGCTGGCGGCCCCCAAGCGTCATGTGGAGGGTTATAGCGCCTTCGTGACGGTGCAGGAGGGCTGCGACAAGTTCTGCTCCTTCTGCGTGGTGCCCTATACGCGCGGCGCGGAATATTCGCGTCCCGCCGCCCAGATCACCGCCGAAGTGCGCGCGCTGGCAGCCCAAGGCGTGCGCGAGATCACCCTGCTGGGCCAGAACGTCAACGCCTATTCGGGCGAAGCGCCTGCAGGCGAGGAGGCAGGCGGGCGCTGGGGACTGGCGCGCCTGATCCGGCACCTGGCGATGATTGGCGGGATTGACCGCATCCGCTTCACCACCTCCCACCCGAACGACATGGATGAGGATCTGATCGAGGCTTTCGCATCAGAAGAAAAGCTGATGCCCTATCTGCACCTGCCGGTACAGGCGGGCTCTGACCGCATCCTCAAGGCCATGAACCGCAAGCACACAGCGGCGGATTATATAGCGCTCATCGAGCGGCTGCGTGTCCTGCGCCCCGACATCGCCCTCTCCGGAGATTTCATTGTCGGCTTCCCCGGCGAGCAGGAAAGCGATTTTGCCGATACGATGAAGCTGGTCGAGACGGTTGGCTATGCATCGGCCTTCTCCTTCAAGTATTCGCGCCGTCCCGGCACGCCGGGCGCGGCCATGGCAGGCCAGGTGGATGAAGCGGTGAAGACCGAGCGCCTTGCCCGCCTGCAGGCCCTGCTGGACACCCAGCAGCAGGCCTTCAACGCGTCGATGGTGGGCAAGAGCCTGCCCGTGCTCTTTGAACGTAAGGGGCGCAATCCCGGCCAGCTGGGCGGGCGCAGCCCGTATCTGCAAGGTGTCCACTGTGATGGCCCTGCGAGCCTTATCGGCCAGATCGCCATGGTAGAGATCGTCTCTGCCTCGAAGAACGCACTTGGCGGCCGCCTGCTGAGCGGGGAGAGCTGCGCCGCGTGAGCCGGACCCCGCGACCCAAGCGCACAGAGCGCGCACCTGCAGAGACCCTGCATTTCGATGAAGCGGCCCATGTGCGTGCGCTGGCAGGCCCCGGCCATGCCAATCTGATCGCGCTGGAAACCGAGCTTGGCGTGCATGTCGAGGCGCCTGGTGGCGGCCAGCTATTGCTGTCGGGCGGAGACAAGCGCGCGAGAACTGATGCCTCCCGCGTGGTCCATGCGCTCTATGCGCGCGCCGAATCCGGGCTGGTCATCGACCCTGAAACCGTGCGCGCGGCCTGCCGTATGGACGACACGCCCGTCAGCGCCGGCGACGAAACCATTATCCGCGTGCCGCGCGGGGTGAGCTTTGCTGCCCGCACCAATGGCCAGGCAGACTATGTGCGCGCGCTGAAGGATGAAGACCGCTACGACATGATTTTTGGTGTCGGGCCTGCCGGCACCGGCAAGACCTTGCTCGCAGTTGCGTGGGGCGCGGCAAAGCTCGCGCGCGGCGAGATCGACCGCCTGGTCATCACCCGTCCTGCGGTGGAAGCTGGTGAGCGCCTCGGCTTCCTGCCGGGCGATCTCAACGAGAAGATCGATCCTTATCTCCTGCCGATCTGGGATTCCTTACGCGATGCGCTGACCCAGAAGGTGGTCGACAAGATGCGTGAGGAGCGCCGTATCGAGGTAGCCCCGCTCGCCTTCATGCGCGGGCGCACGCTCAACCGGGCCTTCATAGTCTGTGACGAGGCCCAGAACACCACCCGCGCCCAGATGCGCATGATGCTGACCCGGCTGGGTCAGGGGTCGCGCATGGCGGTTACCGGCGATCCCTCACAGGTTGATCTGGGCCCGCGCGAACCGTCCGGGCTGGCCGATGCGCTCGACATCCTCTCTGGCGTGCCGCGCATTGCGGTCACACGGTTTACCCGCGCCGATGTGGTCCGCCACGATCTCGTTGGGATGATCGTCGATGCCTATGAACGTGCGGATGCCAAGCATGGCGGATGAGGGCACCTGCGAGATCGTGATCGAGCACGAAGGCTGGCAGGCGGTGGCCGGGCTGGAGGCGCGCTGCCTTGAGGCGGTGTCAGCCGTCCTTGCAATGATCGAAGACCCCCGCCCCGGCCCGGCCGTGATCCTGTTTACCGGCGATGGCGAACTGCAATCGCTGAACCAGCGCTTCCGGGGCAAGGACAAGCCGACCAATGTATTGTCCTTCCCGGCGCCGGAATCGGAACAGTATCCGGGCGATATTGCTCTTGCTTTCGAGACCTGTCAGGCGGAAGCGAACACGCGCGCCATTGCGCTTGTGGATCACGCGGCCCATCTTGCGGTACACGGCGTTCTTCATCTTAACGGTTTTGACCATAAGGAAGAGGCCGAGGCAGAACAGATGGAGGCAGTGGAAATCGCGGCTCTGGCCCGGCTGGGCATCGCGAATCCCTATAAAGAACGCATATGAGCGTGATGAGTGACGATCCGCCAAGACGAAGTCTCATGGCCCGGCTGAAAGGCGCCATTCACCGGCGCCCCGTCCCGGACCTCGCGGCAGCTCTCCATACGGAGACCCACGAGGCCGGCACAAACCAGGCGGGCCAGACTGTTGACCGGGAACTCTCCTTCAATGTGAACGCACTGGATGCGCTGCGTGTGGCCGATGTGATGGTGCCGCGCGCCGATATCGTGGCCATGGAGATCGACACTGCGCTGGGCGATGCAGCGCGCCTGTTCGCCGACGCATCCCATTCGCGCCTGCCGGTCTATCGTGAAACGCTCGACGATCCGGTCGGCGTGGTTCACATCAAGGATCTCATCGCGCATCTGGCCGGCAATCCCGATGGCCAGCGCCCGGAAGACTGGGCGGCGGCAAAAATCCTGCCGCAGGTACGCCGTCCCCTGCTCTATGTCCCGCCCTCAATGCGCGCCGCCGACCTGCTGGTGCGGATGAAGTCACGCCGCATGCACATGGCGCTGGTCGTCGATGAATTTGGCGGCACGGACGGGCTGGTGACGCTGGAAGACCTGCTGGAGCCGATCGTTGGCGAGATTGATGACGAACATGACGAGGCCGAAGGCCCGCTGATCCGGGCGCGCGGCCCCCATGTCTGGGAAGCGGACGCACGCACGTCGCTTGATGAGCTGGCCGAGGCAATCGGCCGTCCGGTTGCCACCGAAGACGAGATCGAGGATGTCGATACGCTGGGCGGACTTGTCTTCATGCTGACAGGACGTGTGCCTGAACGCGGTGAGGTGATCGCCCACTCAACCGGGCTGGAGTTCGAGATTCTCGATTCCGATCCGCGGCGCATCCGACGGGTACGTATCCGTTCGCGCAAGGACGGCGCGGGAGACGCCGGAAATCTGCAATAATGCGCGCAGCTGACATGGTCCGCCGCGGAGCACGCGTCAGCGTGGCACTGCTTGACTGGTGGCAGGCCGCGCGCGGCTGGCGCATCGGGCTTGCCCTGTTTGTACTCGGCTTTCTCTCCACGCTGGCCCATGCACCCTTCCACTCCGTTCCAGCACTGATTTTCGGTCTTGTCCTGCTGGTCCTCTCTCTGGACGCGGCGCGGCGGCGGGAGCGGCGCTTGCGCGCCGGCTTCTGGCGGGGCTGGACATTTGCCGCCGGTTATTTCCTTGGCAGCACTTGGTGGGTCGCCAATGCCTTCCTCGTCAGCGCGGAGGAACATGCCTGGCTGATCTGGGCGCCTTTGACCCTGCTGCCGGGCGGGCTTGCCCTGTTCTGGGGGCTGGCGGCGAGCCTCTATGTCCGCTTTGCCCCCGAGGGCCCGATGCGCATCGGCCTGTTCGCCGCGCTGTTCACCCTCGTTGAGTTTGCCCGCTCGGTGCTGTTCTCGGGCTTCCCGTGGAATCTGCCCGGCCATGTGTTCGAGGCAGGTACACCTGTCAGCCAGATGGCAAGCCTTATTGGCGCGCTGGGCCTTTCAGCCTTCGTGCTTTTCGCCTTTGCCAGCCCGGCGGCCCTCTCCGGGCGCGGTCACTGGCTGGTGCGCGCGGCGCCACTGGCCCTGAGTACCGTGATGCTGGCGGGCATGTGGGGCTGGGGTAGTGCGCGGCTGGCCGGAGCTGAAGACAGCCTCACCGATACACGGCTGCGCATCGTGCAGGTCAATGTCGATCAGCGCGAAAAGCGCTTCGCCAACCGGCTGCCCATTCTCCAGACCTATCTGGACCTGACGATGCAGCCCGGCCTTGAAGATGTGGACGCGGTCATCTGGCCCGAAGGCGCCATTCCTACCGTGATGCTGGAAGACAGCTCCGTTCTCATGAGAATCGAGGACACGCTGCCGCACGGCACGCGGCTGTGGAGCGGCGTCACCCGCCGCGAGCGCTTCCCCGAGGGCGAGCTTTACTACAACTCGCTGGCCGCGCTGCATTTCGAGGGCGGAGCCGGGGCGGTCGAGGCGATTTATGACAAGGTGCGTCTGGTGCCGTTTGGTGAGGGCAATCCGGTCCAGCTGATCACCGGGCTGTTCGGCTTCACCACCCTGTCCATGAACGCGCCCTATTACACGCCGGGGCCGGGAGCGCAGACCTTGCAGATAGCCGGCACTCCTGCCTTCGCGCCCCTGATCTGCTATGAGGTGATTTTTCCGCGCTTCGCCCCACGCGGAGAAAACCGGCCTGGCTTCCTTTTGAACATTTCCAACGACGCCTGGTATGGAAATTCGGCAGGTCCGCGCCAACATCTCAATCAGGCGCGCTACCGGGCCATCGAAGAAGGCCTGCCCATGGTGCGCTCGGCCTCGCTAGGAGCATCGGGCCTGATTGATGCCTATGGCCGCGCGGTCCGGTTGAGCGATCCGCAAATGAACGAAACGCTTGACATAAACGTGCCTTCAGCGCTCCAACCAGTGACATATGCAATTTACGGGAATATCCCATGGATTGTGTGTGGGCTTCTATTACTTGGTTGCCTGCAACTTGCCGTTTTCATTGCCTCTGCCCGAAACCAGAGACAGTAACACCGGAGATTGTTTTCACTTCGTTTGTGAAACCCACTGTGCTATTGTTATCAAGGACATGCGGGCCTGTTTATTCGAGGATAGTTTGTCATGTCGCCCAATCCGCGAGAACCCAACCCGATTGACCGTCATGTCGGTTCGCGCGTCCGCCTGCGCCGGCAGATGATGGAGATGAGCCAGGAGAAGCTTGGCGAGGAACTCGGCGTCACCTTTCAGCAGGTGCAGAAGTATGAGCGCGGGGCCAACCGCATTGGCGCAGGGCGGCTCTGGCATCTGGCGCGGGTTCTCGAAGTTCCGGTGGCCTTCTTCTATGAGGGAGCAACCAGCACCGCCCAGCAGCCCACAGGCTTTGCCGAAGGCGACCAGACCCCGATCGTCAACGACTTCCTGCAATCGCCGGATGGCGTTGCGCTCGCGCAGGCCTTCTCGAAGATCACCGACCCCAAGGTGCGCCGCCGCGTACTGGAGCTCGTCCGCTCTCTGGCCGACAGCGATCAGGCCGGCGAATAGGGCGAGCACACACTTACACGCTTGCGTTCGCGGCCCAGATGGTCTTTAAGCCCGCATATAAAGGAAGCTTTATATGAGGTCGCTAGTGGCGCGTTCATCCTATATCTTTACCAGCGAGAGTGTATCCGAAGGCCATCCTGACAAGGTCTGTGACCGGATTTCCGACACGATTGTCGACCTCTACCTGGCCAAGGACCCGGTTGCCCGGGTGGCTTGCGAGACGCTGACCACGACCAACCGGATTGTTCTGGCAGGCGAGGTGCGCAGCGCCCATGACGTCTCCAGCGACGAGATCGAGGCGGCGGTGCGCGCGGCGGTAAAGGATATCGGCTACGAGCAGGACGGCTTCCACTGGGAAACGGCGGCCTTCTCCAACTATCTCCACGAACAGTCCGCCGACATCGCGGCCGGTGTGGATGAGGGCACCGGCTCCTACACCGAGGAAGGCGCGGGCGATCAGGGCATCATGTTCGGCTTTGCCACCGACGAGACGCCCGAGCTGATGCCTGCCCCCATCCTCTATTCCCACCAGATACTGAAAGAGATGGCGCGCCTGCGCAAAACGGGCGCCGTCAGGCAGTTCGAGCCGGACGCCAAGTCGCAGGTTTCGCTGCGTTATGAGAATGGCCGCCCTGTCGGTGTGACCAGCGTGGTCGTCTCCACCCAGCACACCGCCTCCACCTCGCTCGATGAGGTGCGTGAGCTGGTACGTCCGGTGGTAAAGTCGGTCCTGCCCGAGGGCTGGTTCCCGCCCGAGGACGAGTTCTATGTGAACCCGACCGGCAAGTTCGTCATTGGCGGGCCTGACGGCGATGCCGGCCTGACGGGCCGCAAGATCATCGTGGACACTTATGGCGGCGCGGCCCCCCATGGCGGCGGCGCGTTCTCCGGCAAGGATCCGACCAAGGTGGACCGCTCGGCGGCCTATGCCGCGCGCTATCTGGCCAAGAATGTCGTGGCTGCAGGCCTGGCACGCAAATGCACCATCCAGCTCGCCTATGCCATCGGCGTGGCCAAGCCTCTGGCGGTCTATGTTGATCTGCACGGGACCGGGCAGATTGATGAAGCCAGGCTGGAGAGCGTCCTGCCGCAGCTGATGAATTTGTCGCCGCGCGGCATCCGCACCCATCTCCAGCTCAACAAGCCCATCTATGCGCGCACGGCGGCCTATGGCCATTTCGGCCGCACGCCGGACGCTGATGGCGGCTTCTCCTGGGAGAAGACCGACCTCGTTGACCAGCTCAAGGGCCTTGCCTGACGCCATGAGTGACGCGCCGCACCCCCAGTCGCGCCGCCTTTACGGGCGGGCGAAGGGCCATCCCCTGTCCGCGCGCCAGCAGCAGCTTGTCGACACGATGTTGCCGGGGCTGAGCTGGGCCGATGAGGGCGCGCTTGATCCGCGCGCCCTGCTGGCGGGCTTTGACACCCATGTGCTGGAGATTGGCTTTGGCGCCGCTGAACACCTGACCGGACAGGCGGCGCGTGCGCCGGATACCGGATTTCTGGGCATTGAGCCCTTCCTCAATGGCGTCGCCAAGGCGCTGGCGGGCATTCAGGAGCACGGGCTTTCCAATGTTCGCGTGAAGCGCGCCGATGCGCGTGACGAGATCGAGCGCATGCCCGATGCCTCATTTGACCGGGTATTCCTGCTCTTTCCTGATCCCTGGCCGAAAAAGCGCCACGCCGTCCGCCGGTTTGTGCAGGAAGATACGGCAGCGCAGCTGGCGCGTATCCTCAAGCCCGGTGGCACTTTGCGTGTCGCCACCGATGTGCGCGTCTATGCCGACTGGGCGCTGCCCCTGCTTCTGGACGTGCCAGAGTTCAGCTGGACGGCCAGCGGCGCCGATGACTGGCGTGTCGCGCCCGCCGACCACATCACGACGCGCTACCAGTCCAAGCATCTGGGCGATATCGACCCGGTCTTCATGGATTTCGAGCGCAAAGCCGCCTGACGCAGTTTTTCTGAACGCTCAGCTCATCCCCCGCCTCCGCGGGGGCAGGCCGGGCTTCACGCCTCGCATAGGCTCGGGCGGGCGGCCTGTCCTCGACTTGATCGGGGATCGCCCTTGCGGCGCTGTGCGCCGGACCGCCTGACGCACAATATCAGCCGGTTTTCCTTGAACTGCGCGGGTTTCACCCTGATATATAGCTCCAAGCGTGGGTGCCTTCGCACCCGTCCGCTGCCCCTGTTTGCAATGAGGTTAGTGAGACACCCATGAACCAGTTTTCCAGACCCGCCTATGGCGCAGGCACGCTCGACACATCTGTCGATGCCGGGCTTCGCAGCTTCATGCTGGGCGTCTACAACAAGATGGCCCTTGGCCTCCTTGTGTCGGGCGCACTGGCCTTCCTGATCGGCAGCGCGGCCATTCCGGCCCTGACGCAGGCGGTGCTGACCCCGCCGCTGATCTTCGTCATCCAGTTCGGTCCCATCGCGCTGCTCTTCGGCTCGATGTTCTTCATGCGTAATCCCTCGCCCATCGGATCGGCCGTTCTCTACTGGGCGATTGTCGCCCTTATCGGGTCGGGCCTTTCGATCTGGGTCGCGCTCGCCATGAGCGGTGTGACCGGCGAGACCATGTCGGGCACGACGCTGAACATCAGCTTCGGCACCATCGCACAGGCCTTTGCCATCACGGCGGCGGCCTTCCTGGGCCTGTCGCTTTATGGCTATACCACGAAGACGAACCTGCAGCCCTTGCGCGTCTTCCTGTTCATGGGCGTA
Source organism: Glycocaulis sp. (assembly GCF_051859565.1). GTDB lineage: Bacteria > Pseudomonadota > Alphaproteobacteria > Caulobacterales > Maricaulaceae > Glycocaulis. The sequence goes on along the minus strand of NZ_JBHYFK010000001.1, from coordinate 244,244 downwards.
CTGGGTGTGCTCGCCATCGGCATCATCAACAGCTTCTTTATCCAGTCGAGCGGCATGGAAATGCTGATCCAGCTGGCGGTTCTGGTTCTGATGGCGGGCGTTACTGCCTGGCAAACGCAGAGCCTGAAGCTCACCTATGCCAGCATTGCCGGTGACCAGCGCTCCATGGCGGTGATGACCAATTACGGCGCGCTGAACCTCTACATCGCGTTCGTGAACATGTTCCAGGTCATCCTGATGCTGCTGGGCAATCGCGACTAGGCTTCAAACGCCTTTCTAACTCGAAACGCCCCGGTCATCTGGCCGGGGCGTTTTTTGTTTTGCCTCACGCCAGACGCAGGCGCGCCTTGTCGAAAACCTTGAGCACCAGATGCAGCTCGTGGCCGCGCTTGAGGATCACGCCCGTGGCCGACACTATCTTCCACGCGCCCTGCTTTCGCGCATCGGCGGGTGTCTTGACGATACGGTAGAGGGGAAACTCGGCGGCGTGGCGGAAGACGGAAAACTCCGCGCGGTCTTTGAGACCATCAATCGCGTAGTCGCGCCATTCGCCCGCTGCCACCATCATTCCATAGACACGCAAAATCGTATCCAGCTCGCGGCGATCAAACATCACCTTCGGGCTCGAGGCCTGCGCGTCCAGTGGGGTCATGGCGGGGTCCGGATTGCGAGTCCCCACACACTGCGCGAATTCGGCGCGGCTTACAAAGATTTCATGCTATGCCACAGTCCCGCCTTATTCCCGCCGTCCGCGCGCCTCACCGCGTGCCCATTTTGACCCTGCCGGCCGGTTCCGGGCCACAGGCCTGATCTGGATTTCAGCCCCCCCAGCCCCCCGGATCCGGGCCTGCCGGGCTGGCCGGTACACCCAAAAATTCCGACGCAGAACCTGCAGCCAGAACGCATGATCCGCTAGCCGCGGCGCGCAAGGCACGCTATGGATTTGGCTCATCCCTTTCCTGCCACTCAGGTTCTTGCCCGCCCATGATCGACGCGCATGACCTCGTGAAACATTTCGGCTCCACGCGCGCCGTCGACGGGATCAGCTTTTCCGCGCAGAAGGGCGAGGTCGTTGCCCTGCTCGGCCCTAACGGGGCAGGCAAATCCACCACCATGCGCATGCTGACCGGGTGTCTTGAACCGGATTCGGGCAACGCCCTGATTGCCGGCCATGATGCGGTGCGTGCGCGCCACGCCGCCCAGAGCGCGCTTGGCTATCTGCCCGAGGGCGCCCCCGCCTATCCGGCCATGACACCGCGGGCCTTTGCCCGCTTTCATCTGCGCGTGCGCGGCTTCACCGGCAAAGCGCTTCGTGATGCGGCCGAGCTGGCGCTGGAGCGCGCGCGCATGGGCGAAGCGGCAGACCGGCCCATCGGCATGCTGTCCAAAGGCTTCAAGCGCCGCGCCGCGCTGGCCGCCGCGATTGCCCATGACCCGGCGGTCCTCGTCCTTGATGAGCCGACCGACGGTCTGGACCCCAACCAGAAGGATGGGGTGCGCGCCCTGATCCGCATGATGGCGCCAGAGAAGACCATTTTGATCTCCACCCACCTGCTCGATGAGGTGGAGGCGATCTGTACCCGCGCAATTCTCATCACCGGCGGCCGGATTGTCAGCGATACGACGCCTGCCGGCCTCATCAGCACCGCGCCGGACCAGAGCCTGGCAGGGGCTTTCCGCCTGCTGACGCGCCATAGCGAGGAACAGGCAACGCAAAAGCCGGGACGCAGCCGCAAGGAGGCGTTGCCATGACGCCATTATGGGCTGTCTACCGGCGTGAGCTCGCCGCCTATTTTGAAACGCCGCTGGCCTGGGTGTTCCTGACCGCCTTCTCGATCGCTGCACCCAGCTTTGCCTGGCATGTGGGCGGGTTGTTTGAGTCCGGGCGCGCCGATCTGACACCGCTTTTTGACTATCTGCCCTGGCTTTTGATGGTACTGATGCCCGCGCTGGCCATGCGCGCCTGGGCGGAGGAGCGTGAAACCGGCACGCTGGAAATGCTGCTGGCCGCGCCCATACCGCTATGGGCGGCCGCGCTGGCGAAGTTCCTGGCCGCCTGGACCATCGCCGCGCTGGCACTGGCACTGACTTTTCCTTTGTGGATGGCGGTCAATTATCTGGGCAATCCCGACAATGCCGCCATTGCGACCGCCTATTTTGGCGGGCTGCTGCTGGCTGGCGGGTATCTGGCGATCTCGCAGGCTCTGTCCGGCACCACCTCCAACCAGGTTGTCGCCTTCGTGCTGGCCATGGGGGTTTGCCTTGTCCTCACAGCGGCCGGCCTGCCGCTGGTGCTGGACGCCGTCGCCTCACGCCTGCCCGGCGTGTTTGCCGAGGCCATGGCAGGCCTGTCCGCGCTGTCGCGCTTTGACTCCCTGCGGCGCGGCGTCATCAGCCTGGCTGACCTCATCTATTTCATATCGCTCATCGCCACGGGCCTCGCCCTTGCCATGGCGCTGATCGATACGCGGCGCGGAGGCGGGCGATGAATCCGGCGCGTCTTCTGGCTCTGGTCGTATCCGGTCTGGTGGCGGGTTTTCTGGGCCTGAACCTTCTGGCGAGCCTGTTTGCCGACGGGGTGCGTCTGGACCTCACCGAAGGGCGGCTCTACCAGCTCAGCCCCGGCACGATAGAGGTCATCAACCGGCTGGAAGAGCCGATAACCCTGAATTTCTACTATTCGCGCGGGGCGGCGGCCCGCTATCCGGCGCTGCGCGCCTATGGCGCGCGCGTGCGCGAGCTTTTGCGCGGTGTCGCGGCGCGCTCCGGCGGACGTATCCAGCTTTCAGAAATAGACCCGCAGCCCTTCAGCACGGCAGAAGACGCCGCCATTGCCGCCGGTCTTGAAGCGGTGCCGACAGAAGATGGCGGGCAGCTATTCTTCGGTCTGGCCGGCACCAATACGCTGGACGGCACGCGCATCATCGCCTTTTTCGATCCGGCAGAAGAAGCCCGGCTGGAATATGAGATCGTGCGGGTGATTGCCGAGCTGGAGCGCGCGCGCACCCCTGTCATCGCCATCATTTCCTCCCTGCCCTTCGCGCCGGGACAGGACGGGCGCTCTGCCAATCCCATGATCGATGCCCTCGCGCAGACCTATGATGTGCGCTGGCTGGATGAGCGCTTCAGCGCCATTCCCGACGCCGATGCTCTCTTCCTGCTGCATCCGCCCAACCTGACCGAAGAGCAGCTCTATCTGGTCGACCAGCATGTCCTGCGCCGCGGCCGGGTATTTGTCAGTATCGACCCTCTGGCCCATCTGGCGCTGCGCACAGGGCCGGACGGCCTGCCGCCGGTGAATGCGCTTCGCACCTCACGCCTGCCGCGCCTCCTGTCGCGCTGGGGCATTGGCTATGATCCGACCTATACCGCCATGGACCGCGAGCACGGCCTGCCGGTACAGGTGAATGAGGCGGGCCGGACGCGCACACGCGCCTACCCGCTCTGGTTCTCCGTGCCGCCATCAGGACTGTCCGGCACGATGCCTGCGACGGCGGCTCTGTCCCAGGGGGTGAATTTCGGATCGCCCGGCATCGTGCAACATCTCGGCGGGGAGGCCGATTTCACCGTACTGGCCGCGACCGGGCAGGAAGGTGCGCGCATCGACAGCGATATCGCCGCCACCTCGCCGTCGCCGGATGTGCTGCAGCGTGACTACACACCGGACAGCAACGCGCCGCTGGCCCTTGCCGCGCGGCTGAGCGGCCCTGTCAGCACCGCCTTCCCGGACGGTCCGCCCACTGGCGACATCCGCTTTGAAGCCTCGCAGCACATTACAGGGCCGGCGGACGCGGAGATTATCGTGATCGCTGATGCCGACTGGCTTGATCCGGCCTTCTATCTGCGCGCTGACGGCGCAGGCGGCGAGCAGATGGTGGCTGACAATCTGGCCCTGATGCTGAATCTGGCTGACGCGCTGGCCGGTGATCCGGCACTGGTCAATCTGCGCTCGCGCACCGGATCTGCGCGGCCCATGCTGCGGGTGGAGGCCTTGCGCAGCGAAGCCGAGACGCGCTTCCGGGAGCTGCAGGACGCGCTGCGTGCCGAGCTTTCCGATGCGGAAGGCTCCCTGGCGCGCCTGAGTGCCGCCGGAGAGGCCTCCACGCTCGGCGGAGCCGCTCCGGCAAGCGCCGCGCGCGCGGAGGCTCTCAGGGAGCGTATTGTTGCGGCCCGCGCGGCGCTGCGCGATGTGGAGCGCGGTTTCCGGCGTGAGATCGTGGCGCTGGAAAGCCGTCTGCAATTCTGGACCATCTGGGTGCCGCCCTTGCTGGTGATCGGCCTGGCCATACTGACAACCCTGTTACGGCGGAGGCGGCGCCCATGATCCGTTATCGCCTGTTCGGGCGGCGCGCCCGCCGCGCCTTCATCATCGCCGGGGGCGGCTTCGTACTTCTGGCTGCCGGGACTGTTGCACTGGTGGCCGATGCGGTGCGCGATGCCCGCCCGGACGTGTCCGGGCCGGTTCTGCCGGGCTGGAGCGAGATGGCGGGGCAGGCCGCAGCGATAGAGATCATCACGCCTGACACTCTGTTCCGCATGGAGCGCACACCAGAGGGCTGGACCATGCCGTCGCGGGGCAATTATCCGGTCCGGGCGGAACATCTGGCCGAGCTTGATGCAGGCCTGTCATCACTGAGCTATGCGGCAGCGCTGACCAATGATGCCGGCCGGTTTGACCGGCTGGGCGTGGATGATCCGGCGACAGGCGGATCGGGCACCAGCCTGGTCATCACCGATGCGGACGGGAACCGGCTCGCCTCGCTGATCGTGGGCCATACGCGCGGAGACGACCGGCTCTATATCCGCACCGGCAGACAGGAGCGCGCCTTCGCCGTGCAGGGCAGCCTGCCGGACATTGCCGATCCGGGCCGCTGGCTGGGCCTTGATTTCTTCAATGTGGAGCCGTCACGCATTGCGCGGGCCTATATCGTGCCGGAGAGCGGCCCGGCCTATATTCTGGAACGCGAAAGCCCGGCAACGCGCAATTTCGACCTTGCCAGCCCGCGCACATGGCAGCTGATTACGGCGGGCGCCGCCAACGGGGTCGCCAGCGCCGGCGCGCGCGTGCGCTTCCGCGATGTGGGCGAGGCCAGCGGCGATGCCGGCGCGCCGGTTGCGCTTCACCGCGCCTCCACGTTTGACGGGCTAGTCTATGAGTACCGCTTTTACCGGGAAGAGGGCGCCATCCGGGCCCGGATCAACATCGATGCCAGCGATCACGATGTGATGGACGAGGCGTCGGGCTTGCGCCGCAATGCGCAAGGTTTCTGGTTCACCGTCAGCGAGGACGCCTATGAGCGCATGACCCGGCCGCTTGAGCAGGCCGCCACGCGGTCTGTATCACCGATAATCGATTAAGCTAGTCGCGCAGGCGCGAGGCTGCGACCAGCCGCCCGCCGGGGCCATCCTGCACCAGCACAGCGAGGCCGAAATCCTCCGCCGGACCGGCAAATTCAAGGCTGTAATCGCCGCCATGCCAGTCCTCGAGGCGCTCTAGCGAGGCCACCGTGTTGTGGTGCTCCATCTGTGCGCCCTCATTACGCCCGCCCTCAATTGGCACCACGATGAGGCCGGGCCGGTAGGTGATCGCCCAGACCTCAGCGGGGCTGGCACGCACCGGGCCTTCAAGCTGCAGCTGGACACGCCCGCCGGAAAGCGGGGTCAGGCTGATGGTGCCTGACAAAGGCAGGGTTCTGGCTACGCGCCCCGGCACATCGTCACGGGTGAAGCGCAGACGCTCCGGCCCTCCATTGATGACAAAATGGGGCGTGAACACCCGGCTGGCCTCGCCCGCGCGGATATAATCCTTCTGGCGGTCAGCAAAGGCAGGCTGGGCGAACTGGTCTTCCCAGCCGAACATGTCCCAGTAGTCGACCCCGTAGGAGAGCGCGATCACACCGTCGCGCGCCGCGAAGTCGCCGAAACGGCGATTGGCTTCCACGCAAGGCGGGCAGCCCTGGCTGGTAAACAGCTCCACCACGACCGGCCGGTCCTCGGAATGATCCGGGTTGGGCGTCTCGCCGATACCGGCGGGATAGTGGCCGTCCACAGCAGCAAGTGACAGGGCGAGAAGGATCGGGGTCAACATCATGAACGAACTGTAATGCGGGAGACTCGCACCTGCACAATCAACTCGCCGTGACCATAGTCAAGAGCGCTGGCGCGATTGCGCAACCGCTACTGCGCCGGGCGGGGCTCAGGCTCTGCGGCGTCGGCGTCAGGGCTTTCATCGGCCTCGCCACCCACACCTTCATCATCGCCTTCACCGGGTGCGCGCGCCCATTTCAGCGTGATCGGGATATTGAGGGCCACAAAGACCGCGAAGATCGGATAGGTGCCCAGAAGCCGGAAATTGACCCAGAAGGCTTCCGACAGCTCCAGCCAGTCGAACATGCGCGCGGAGTCCACCACCACGCTGTCGGTGATGTGGCGCCACAGCACTTCGTTGACCGCGGCCAGGAAGATGAAGAACAGCGCCCAGCGGATCGCCAGAATGGTCCAGATGCGCTCTGGCATCTCGAACACGGACGAGAACAGCGCCTTCCACACATTGAAGCCGAAAGCGAAGCTGAACAGGATCGTGAACGCAAACAAGAGGTTGATGATGGTCGGCTTGATGAAGATGAAGATCGGGTCCTGCAGATAGATCGTCATCGCGCCAAAGAGCGTGACGATCACGAAGGTGACAATCAGCATCGGGGGAAAGCGCTTCTGGGAGATAGCCGCATAGGCGAGCGCTATCGCCGTTGCGGCCATGAACAGCCCGGTCGACCAGTAGATCGCGCCCTCGTCCAGCACACGGTTGGCGATATTATAGCTGATCATGAAGACCGCAGCCGGGCCGACATCAACCAGCAGTCTGGACCCTTGGGAGAGTGTCTTGCCGTTGGTGCTCATGCGTGTCCTTGCCTCCGGGGCATCTTCGTCTGCTGGCAGCAGCCTTGCCTGATTACGCAAGCCTTGGCCAGCCGGATTGGTAGCTAGCCCAGCTGCAACAGTGCCAGACCGCCTGCGAGGATGAGGGCCAGCACGCCTCTACGCAGGCCAAAGGGTTCTTTCAGCACGAGGGCCGCCAGAACCGCGCCGAACACGATGGAGGTTTCGCGCAAAGCCGCCATCGGTGCCACGGGCGCGACAGAATAGGCGTAGAGGGCGAGCGTGTAGGTGGCGAGATTGAAGACCATGCTTTTGGCGGAGCCGGGAAGCTCCTGCAGCGCAGCTGTCATGATGCGCGGTCCACGCCGGGCAATGGCCGTTACCGACATCGTTACGGCAGAGAGCAGGAAGAACCAGACCGCATAGAGGATCGGATCACCGGCAGCGCGCACGCCCGATGCGTCGACCACCGTATAGCCCGCCGTCATCACGGCGGCTGACAGCGCAAAGCCCAGCGCCGCCGCCTTGGGCACGCCGTTTTTCTCCGGCCAGGCGAAAGCGACGATGGCGCCAGAGGCCGTGGCAAGACTGATAATGGCAATGAGGCTCAGCGTCTCATCGAGAAAGAAAAAGGCGAACAGCCCCGCCATGGCGGGCGCGGCCCCGCGCATCACCGGGTAGACCAGATTCATCTCGCCGCGCTGGAAGGCGGCGATGAGGAACATGTTGAACGCCCAGATGATGGCGGCACCCAGGAGCAGGAAGCGCCATACCTCCCACTCAGGAAAGGGCAGGATAATCGCCAGCGGCAGGCAGACCGGCACGCACAGCACGATCGTTACCGCGCGGAAGACCAGCGTGTCCTTTGCCTGCTTGGTGAACAGCGTCATCACCGAATGCGCCATGGCCGAGCCGATCATGGCAAGCGCGGCCAGCGCTGTTGGCTCCATCAGGCCTCAAGCCCCGCGAGCGCCCGCGCGAAATCACGCGCGATGAAGGGCTGGAGATCGTCCTCTCCCTCGCCCACGCCGATGAAATGGATGGGCAGGGCGAATTTCTCGGCCACCTGCACCAGCGCGCCGCCTTTCGCTGTCCCATCCAGCTTGGTCATCACGAGCCCCGTGACTTTTGCCGCTTCCATGAAGGCTTCGGCCTGCGAGATGGCGTTGGAGCCGACCGTGCCGTCCAGCACCAGCACGACATGATGGGGCGCCGCCTCGTCCACCTTGGCGATCACGCGCAGGATCTTGCGCAGCTCCTCCATCAGCTCGGCCTTGTTCTGTAGGCGGCCTGCCGTGTCGATGAGGACGGCGTCGGCGCCAATGCGCCGACCTTCCTGCACGGCATCATAGGCAAGGCCCGCCGCGTCCGCCCCGTGGGGCCGGGAGAGGAAGTGCGCGCCTGCGCGCTTTGACCAGACTTCCAGCTGCTCCACCGCCGCTGCGCGGAAGGTGTCTCCCGCTGCGGTGATGATATTCGCGCCCTCGCGCGTCATCTTCACCGCCAGCTTGCCGAGCGTCGTCGTCTTGCCGGACCCGTTGACGCCCACGAAGAGCAGGACTTGCGGGGCGGAGCCGGAAATATCGAGCGGGGCCTGAAAGGGTTCCAGCGTCTCGGTGATGACATCGGCCAGCGCCTGACGGATTTCGGTGTCGGTAACGTCCTTGTCGAAGCGGTCCTTTGCCAGCCGGTCGATCACCTTGGCGGCTGTGGCGGCGCCGAGATCAGCCGCGATCAGCAATTCCTCCAGCTCGTCCAGCGCCTCGCTGTCCAGCTTGCGCTTTGTGAACACGCCAGACAGCTGGGCGGAGGATTTGGAGAGGCCGGATGAGAGCCGCTTGAAGAAACCTTCAGGCTTGGCCGGAACCGGCGCGGCAGGCGGCGCTTCGGGTTCGGGTGCTGGCGCCGGCGCGGGCGCGGGCTCCATCGCCGGATCGGGTACCGGCGTCAGCGCATCACCCTGTACGGGACCGGCAACCGGCGCAGGTGTCTCCCCCACCGGGGCCGGGGCAGGCGCGTCAGACTGCTCTGCCGGAGCTTCGGCAGGCTGTTCCGGCGCGGCCTCTTCGGGCTTGCTCTTCTTCTTGCCAAAGCCGAACCAGTTCATACCGCCTCCAGCGCGTCTGCGATGAGATGGGTGCCGTCATGGCCCGTAATGGCCGCGCGCACCAGCGCGCCGGGCCGGGCCGGGCTCTCCATGCGGGCGGGCGCGAAATTACCCGCGCGCGCCAGACCGTCTTTCTCAACCAGCAGCACCTCTTCGCGCCCCACCATGGAGGTGAGATGCGCGGCGAGCGCTGCCTCACCCTTTTCGCGCAAGGTGCGCGCGCGCTCCTTGATGATAGTGCCATCGACCTGCGGCATGCGCGCAGCTGGCGTGCCGGGGCGGGGCGAATAGGGAAAGACGTGCAGGTAAGCCAGCTGGCACTCATCCACGAGGCGCAGAGAGTTTTCAAACATCTCATCGGTCTCGGTCGGGAAACCGGCGATGAGGTCTGCCCCGAACGCGATGTCAGGGCGAAGGGCTTTGAGCCTGTCGGTCAGCGCGATGGCATCGGCGCGCAAATGACGGCGCTTCATGCGTTTCAGGATCATGTCATCGCCCGCCTGCAAGGACAGGTGCAGATAGGGGCAGAAACGCTCCTCGCTGGCGATCACGTCCATCAGATCATCATCGATCTCGATGGCATCGATGGAGGACAGGCGCAGGCGTTTCAGGTCCGGCACCAGTTTGAGCACCGCCTTTACGAGGCGGCCAAGCTTTGGCGTGCCGGGCAGATCATTGCCCCAGCTGGTCATATCGACGCCAGTAAGCACGACTTCGGTATGGCCGGTCTCGACAAGGCGGCGCACCTGATCGACCACATCGCCTACAGGCGCCGAGCGCGCATTGCCGCGACCGTAAGGGATGATGCAGAAAGTACAGCGATGATCGCAACCCGTCTGCACCTGCACATAGGCGCGCGCGCGGCCCTCCAGCCCGTCCACCAGATGCCCGGCGATCTCCTTGACCGCCATGATGTCACCGACCGAGACGGTCTCGCCGCCGGAGATGGCGCTGGCGCGGAAGGTATCGCTTTTCAGCTTTTCTGCGTTGCCGATGACCCGGTCCACTTCCGGCATGGCGGCAAAGCGCTTCGGGTCAATCTGGGCGGCGCAGCCCGTCACGATCATTTGTGCGGACGGGTTGTCGCGCTTCATGCGGCGTATCGTCTGGCGGGCCTGACGCACGGCCTCGTTCGTCACCGCGCAGGTATTGATGATGATCGCGCCGGAAAGCCCTGCCTCGCGCGCATGATCGCGCATGACCTCGCTTTCCCAGGCGTTGAGACGGCAGCCGAAGGTGACAATCTCCACGCCTTCGGCCCCGCCCTCACGGGCGGGTGCTGCCGGATCGGCAGGCTCAAGCATCGCGTTATCGGGGCCGGGGGCGCTCATGGCCGGGATAAGTGAGCCTCGAGAGGCCACGGGTCAAGCCGGGCAGTGCGCGCGCAGCCTATTCGGCCGGTTCGGCGTGGGGCTGGACCGCACGCACTTTTACCCCGCGCAGATCCTCCACAATCAGCACATAGGCGGGCAGGAGCAGCAGGATGAGCGCCGAAGCGAACATTAGGCCGATGCCAAGTGAAATGGTCATCGGCACCAGGAATTGCGCCTGCGGGCTGGTCTCCAGCATGATGGGGAGGAGGCCAAAAGCGGTGGTCAGCGTGGTGATGAGGATGGGCCGGAAGCGCCGGGAGGTGGCCTCCGAAATCGCTTCTGCAGGTGTGTAGCCGCGCGCGACATTCATGTTGTAGCGGTCCATCAGCACGATTGACGCGTTCACGACCACGCCGGAGAGCGCCACCATCCCGAACAGGGACGGGAAGGAGACATCATAACCCATCAGGAAATGGCCGAAAATCGCGCCGCCCACGCCAAAGGGAATGGCGATCAGGATGACCAGCGGCTGGACATAGCTGCCCAGCTGTGTCGCCAGAAGGGCGTACATGATGATGATGGCAAAGAGGAAGCCCTGCCCGATGGAGGCAAAATCCTCGGCCTGATCGCGGCCCGCACCGGAGAGCTCCCAGCGCAGTTGGGGAAACTGCGATACAAGGTCTGCAAGCAGCCGGTTTTCAACGATGGCGCGCGCATCGTCCGGCGTGAGGATGGAGCGGTCCACATCCGCCGTCACCTCGATCACGCGGCGGCCATCGACCGAATTGATCGAGGTCAGCGAGCGTGTCTCGGTCATGCTGGCGGCCACGCTCAAGGGTATGGCCGTGCCATCGGCGGTGCGTACCCGGAATTGCGAGAGGTCATCAAGGCTGGTGCGCTCGCCTTGCGGGTAGCGCACGAAGACGCGCACTTCCTCGCTGCCGCGCTGGATGCGCTGGATTTCCTCGCCAAAGAAGGCCTGGCGGGCCTGACGGGCAATGTCGGAGGCCCGCAAACCGGCCGCATCGCCTGCCGGGGTCAGCGCAAAATCCAGCTGGCGCTTGCCGAGCTCGTAGCCGCTATCAATACCGCTCAAGGCCTCAACATCGCGCAGGCCCGCCACCAGCCGGTTCACGGCGCGCTCCAGCTCGTCATTATCCGGATGGGAGAGCTGGTAGGCGATGTCGGGGTTTTGCGGACCGGCAGAGGCGGTGAAGGTCAGGCGTTCGACCCCTGCCAGCTGGCCGATGCGGGTGCGCCATTCACGCTCCAGCTGGGTTGACGACAGGCGGCGCTGGGAGGACGGGGTCAGGCGTATCTCGATCTGGGCCAGATGCGATGCCAGCGATGTTGAACTGACGGAGCCGGGTCCGCCAAACAGGCTGGTGCGCCCGCCAATGACAGCCGAAACAGACTCAAATACGGGTTCGCCGCGCTCTGCGTATTCGGCCTGCATGGCTTCGGCCTCGTCCAGCATGCGCGTGGCGGCCGCGCGCGTCGCCTCGAAGGGCGCACCTGTCGGCAAGGCAAGGCTGGCGGTGATGGAATCGGCCTCGATGTTCGGGAAGAACACAAAGCGCACCGTGCCCGTGCCCAGCAAGGTGAAACAGGCGATCAGGATGCAGAATCCCGCCACGGCAACGAGATAGCGCATGCGGCCCGCAAAGCGCGTCCAGCCGCGCAAGACGTTATCGGCAAAGCCGGCCACATAGCCGTCCACCCAGGTCTGGATCGAGCGCATGGGCCCGCGTGACCAGGTGGACCCGCCCGCCAGCTGGGTCGGCAGCACGAAGAAGGCGACGATCAGCGAGACGACCAGGATGGAAATCACCAGAATCGGGATCGGCCGGGTGATCTCGCCAAACGTCCCCGTGATGAAAACCAGCGGCCCGAACGCGGCAACCGTTGTCAGCACGCCGACCAACACGGGCGCAGCCACGCCGGTGACGCCCGCAATGGCCGCGTCCTTGTTGGAGCGGCCCTTCATGCGTTCCCGGTCGGTGTTTTCGCCCACCACAATGGCAGCATCGACCACGATGCCGAGCACGATGATAAGTCCGAACGTGGTGATGAAGTTGAGCGTTACCCCGGCTGCGCCAAACAGGGTGAAACCGCCGAGAAACGCGATCGGCACGCCCAGCGCCACCCAGAAGGCAAGACGCAGATCGAGAAGCAGCACCAGCAGCAGGAATACGAGGGTAAAACCCAGAATCGCGTTGCGTGCCAGCAATGATACGCGGTCGCGGAAAACCTGGCTCTGATCGCTGGCCACGCTCAAGGATATGCCCGGCGGCAGGACCGCGCTCTCGACATAATCAATGGCACGTGCCCGGACGCGCAAAAGGTCCTCATTGCCGCGCAGCTGCACATCGACAAGGGCGGCCGGCCGGCCATTGAACAGGCTGATGAGCGGGTCTTCGGCAAATCCGTCCGTGACTGTCGCCACGTCACGTACCCGGATGCGCGATCCATCGGGAAGGGCGCGCAGGATGATCTCTTCAAACGCTTCGCCCGTCTCGGCGCGCGCATTGGTGCGCAAGAGGAACTCGCCTGCACCTGTGCGTATCTGACCGCCGGACAGGTCGATGGATGCAGCGCGCAAGGCCTGGGCGACATCGCCAAAGGTGAGGCCATAGGCGCGCAACGCCTCCTCGGAAACGGAGATGGCGATTTCGTAGGGACGCACCCCGCGCAGTTGCACGGTGGAGATGCCGTTGACCGCCATCAGATCACGCTCGACCTGCTCCGCGGCGCGCCTGAGGGTTCCTTCATCCACCGCGCCGGTCAGAACCAGGGTGAGGACCGTGGTCGTTGGCTGGGGGATGCGTATCTGGGGCTGCTCGGCATCGGCGGGCGGGAAGCTCACCAGCGAGTCGACGGCCGTCTGCACATCGTCGCGTACAATGCGCGGATTGGCGAACTCGCTGATCTCGATGGTGACGGTGCCAACATTCTCTGATGCGGTGGCACGCACCTCACGCACACCATCAAGGCCGATCACGGCCTCTTCCACGCGCCGCGTGATGGACTGTTCGACATCTTCCGGTGTCGCCCCCGGATAGAGTACCGACACGATGATGGTGCGCGGCGTGAAAGCCGGGAAAACCTCGGTGCGCATGGTGGCCGCGCTGATCGCCCCGCTGAGCAGGAGCAGGATCATCACCAGATTGGCCGCTACCGGATTGTCGGCAAACCAGCGGATCAGGCCCGCGCCGGGCAGGCCGTGATCGGCTGGCGTGTCAGGCGAACCGGAAGGGCGCGCGCCGCTCAATTCTCACGCTCCGCGATAATGGTGACGGGCCCGCCAAGTACCGATTCCGGCAGGGGCGAGACGATAACACCTTCACCGGCGTCGAACGGCGCGGCAATCACTCTGTCGCCGGAACGGTCAAGCACGGTGATCGTCACAGGAACGATCCGGCCATCGCGGACGGTACGCACCTCTGACAGTCCGGCGAGCGCGGAGGCCGGAAGGCTGAGCGCTTCAGCCATGGTAGCGCCTTCTATGGCGACATTGGCAAACAGACCCGGCCGCAGGGTTTCAGGATCATCCGGGAGAATGAAGACCGTGATCAGGCGCGACCTGTCATCCAGCCGCGCGCCTTCGCGCACGATCGTACCCGTCATGCCGGGCGCCGCACCGGCCTCGAAGGTCAGCGTAACCGGGCGCCCCTGCGCGGGCGAAATCCTCGCCAGCTCCTCCGGGCTCAGAGGGACGGCGATCTCCAGCGCATCAATGGCGTAGACCTCACCATAGGGCTGGCCGGCGCCGAGCGTCTGGCCCAGCTCTATGCGCGCTTCAGCAATACGCCCGTCAAACGGCAGGCGAAGGCGTGTCCGGTCGAGATTGAGGCGGGCCTGCTCCAGATCCGCGCGCGCAGACGTGACACGCGCACGGGCGGCCTCCAGCTGCGGTTCGAGCGCTGTCAGGGGTGCAATGGGCTGGCCGGGATAGAGTGCCTCCCATTCCTCTCTGGCAAGCCCGGCCTCGGCCTCGAGGCGCTGGAGGGCACTTTGCGCATCGGCATAGGCAGCACCGGCCCGGTCAACCGCAAGGCGGTAATTGCGCGGATCGATGACCGCCAGCGTTTCACCAGCCTCGAACCGCGCGCCCTGACGCACCGAGTCGGAGACCTCCACCACCTGCCCGCCGACCTCAGGTGTCAGGCTGACCAGCGCCCTGGCACGCACTGTCCCGGTCGTGCGTACCTGCACGGTGTGCGAGGCCGCGCGCGGGCGCACGATCTCGACGGGCGCCGCCGTTACCTGAGCACCATTGCCATTGGATGCGCCACCGGAACTGCCCGCCGCCAGCCAGGCCGTCAAGGCAAGAGAGAAGATGATGATCCCGAGGATGATGGCCAGCTGCACCCAGCCCAGCCAACCGCGCTCTTCGCGAACATCCTGCCTGTCTTGGTCCATGGTGACTGTCTGCCCCTCGCCGGTGAGGCCTAACCTAGCGCCTTTACTGCATTTGCACAGTGGGCGCGTCGCCGCACAAACATGAAATTCCGGTTAGCTTTTTAAGCCCGTGCGCCATTGGTGACCGGCTGCAACCCGTAGTGACGCCCGCACCTTGAAGCCATATGGTGAATGGTGCTGGGATGGGGCGAAACGGAATGATGAATTGAGAGCAGTCTTTCCCATACGGCGGCACATTCTTCTTGCAGCCAGCGCGCTTTTCCTGGCCGGCGCCCCGGTGTCGGCGGTGCCGCTGGCGCGCGTGGAAGGCGTGGAAGACCCGGCGCTGGATGCCGCCATAGCGCGCATTGTCGGCGAAGCCCCGGCCCATACGGACAATCGCTGGCGCAACCGGGAACGCGCACGTGATGCGGGCGAGCAGATCCGGCGCTACCTGGATTCGCAAGGTTATTTTGCGGCCCTGATTGATCCGCGCCTTGATGACGACCAGCGTCCGCTGGTGCGCGTGCGCCCGGGTGAACGCTTCACCATCGCTACGCTCGGCATCTTCTTTGACACGCCTGAAGGCAGCGCGCAGCCAGGAGAGGAAATCCGGTCAGCGGTGGCCTTGCGCACCGGGCAGGCCATGCGCTCGCAGGATATCATTGATGCGGAAGCCGCTGTTGTGGAAGCGCTGCGCAATAATGGCTGGCCTCTGGCGCGCGCCGGAGAACATGCGTTCACGGCAGACCATCTTGATGCGTCGGTTACGGTGGAAATGCGCTTCGATACCGGCCCGTTCCTGCGCTTTGGTGATCCGCAGCTGGCCGGTGGCCTGGCCGATCTGCGCGAGGACTATGTGGCCAGCCTGGCGCCTTTCAGCCCCGGTGACCCGGTCAGCACCCGCCAGCTCAACATCTACACCCAGCGCCTGCAAGCACTGGGCAGCGTGGCACTGGCCGAGGCCCGGCTGGCCCCGGAAGAGGAAGGGGCGGGCAATATACGCGCCGTTGATGTGCGTATGGAGCCGACGCCTCGCCACCGCATCCAGCTTTCAGCGCGCTATGCCACGACGGAAGGCGCAGGGGCGGGGGTCGAATGGGCACGCCGCAACCTGTTCCGGCGGGACGAGACACTGACGCTGATCGGGCGCGCATCCGAGCTCAATACGGGCGGCGAGGCGAGCCTGCTCTTTCCCCATTGGCGCCGGTTTGCGCAGACGCTGGAAGTCGGCGCCGGACTGGCGCTGGAAAATACCGACGCCTTTGAGCAGGACTCGATCAGCGCGCGCGCTACCCTGTCACGCCCTGTTACCGAACAGCTTTTCGCGTCGGCAGGCCTGTCCGGGCAGATCGCCCGGATTACCGACGCAGCGGGCGAACGCACGCTGAACTCGATCACCTTCCCGCTCAGCCTTGCCTATGATGACCGCGACGATGTGCTGGATCCGCAATCGGGTATCGGCGCTGATATGGAAATCCGGCCCGGCCTGACGTTTGGCGATACGCAAAGCCAGTATGTGCGCGCCGTTCTGGGGGCACGCACATATTTCCCGGTGAGCGAGCGCATGCTGATTGCCGTGCGTGGACGGGTGGGGGCGCTGTTTGGCGTTGATGCGCAGTCCGTGCCCGCCGATCTGCGGTTCTATGCCGGCGGCGGCGGCTCTGTGCGCGGGTATGGCTATCAGGCCCTATCACCGCGGGTCATCGGCATAAATACCGGAGAACTGGAACCGTTTGGCGGACGCTCTCTGGTGGAAACCAGCATCGAGGCACGCTGGCGGTACTCGGAGCGGCTCGGATTTGTCGGTTTTCTGGATGGCGGTGTGGCAAGCGGTGGTATCGAGCCAGATTTTGACGAGATGCGCTTCGGCATCGGAGCGGGGGTGCGCTATTATCCCGGCTTTGGCCCGTTGCGGGTGGATGTCGCTGCGCCGCTGAACCGGCGCTCCGGCGATGCCTCCATTCACCTCTATATCAGTATCGGGCAGGCCTTCTGATGTCTGCGGTCTCATCCTCACGCATACGGCTGATTGCCCTGATCCTGGCCTGGACGCTCGGGATACTGACGCTGCTGACGGTCGTCACGGCGGGCATCGCGGTCGTCACCCTGACCGGCCAGACGGGCCGTGACCTGGTTGTCCGGCTGGCCGATGGCCGTCAGGTGGCAGGTTATGGACGGCTCTCCATTTCGGGGCTTGAGGGCAATCTGTTTGACCGTCTCACTGCCAGACGCATCACCCTGTCTGATGAAGAGGGCGTCTGGCTCGAGCTGGAAGAGGCCGTGTTTGAATGGACGCCTGCCTCCCTGCTGGCCAACACGCTCGATATTGCCGAGCTGTCTGTGCAGCGCGCCAACATATTGCGCCTGCCAGCGAGGGGGGAGCAGGCGCCCGGCGGAGGCGGGCTGCCCGACCTCGCAGTAAATCTTGCGCGCTTTGAGATTAACGCGCTTTCCCTCGCTGAAGGAGTGGCCGGGGATGCGGCTGTCATTTCGGTGCTGGGGCGCGCGCGCGGACAGGGCGTCCAGTGGAATGCGCAGCTGGACGCCGACCGGATTGATGCGCCCGGCGACCGGGTGTCGCTATCGCTGGTCACGGACGGCGATATCAGCTTGCGCGCAGACATTGATGCCGCGCCGGGCGGGCCTCTGGCGGCTCTGTTGCAGGCGCCCGAACAGGGTGCTACCGCGCGGCTGAGCGCAGAGGGCACACCGCAGGCCGGTGGCGGCGATCTGGTCTTTTTCATCGGCGATGCGCGCGCGGGCGCCAGCACGCTGAGCTGGTCCGGTGCCATGCTTTCAGCTCAGGGGCAGCTGAACGCCCGCGCCTGGGAAAATTTCGAGCCGATCGACACGCTGATCGGTGGCGCGCTGGAGTTCGCCCTGCAGCTGCCGCTCGGCGAAGCGGGTGTGACCGCGCCTCAGCTGGACGCAGTCTCCGGCGAGGTGCGCGCGCCGCGCCTGTCACTGACAGCAGCGCGCCGGGCAGACGGCATCGCCGTGCAAGTCCGCGAGGCGGCGGGCCTGGTAAACGCGCTGCTGCCCGAGACCATGCAGTTCGCATCCCTGGCGGCTGACGGCATCCTCATACCGGCCAGTGAGGGTAGTCCGCTTGTGTTTGAAGGCCGGATTGGCGCTGAAGGCATCACGCTTCCCATCGGCAATATCGCCCGCGCAACAGGCCCGGTGCGCGTGGAGGGCCCTCTGGACACGATACGCGTGGATGCATCCCTGCAGACCCGCTCCAGCGCTCTGGAGCCGGACATTCTGCAGACATTGGCCGGGGCCGAACCTTCGCTGGAGGCCGGACTTGTCTGGGACAGTGAGCAGCGCGAGCTGGAAATCGTGTCCGCACGGCTGGAGGGCGCCTCCGCCCTGGTGCTGACGGCCAGCGGCCGTGTGGACACGGCGCGCGAACGCATTGCCCTGTCGCTGCGCTATGACGGGCTGGCCATTGAACGCCTGACCGAACAATTGTCCGGGCGCGCCTCGGGCACCGCCGATCTGGCGCTGGGCTTTGACGGGACGGGCCAGTTCTCGGCGAGCGGCAGGGCGCAGAGCCTGGGACGCGAGCTGGGCACGCGTATCGGCGGGGAAGCGCGCTTCAGTGCACGCGGGGAGCGGCGCGCGGACGGTGCCATAGCGCTGGAAGCACTGGACATTGAAGCCCCCAATCTGGTGGCTGAAGCGCAAGGCAGCTCCGACGAACAGGGCTGGGACATAGCCGGACAGGCCGCATGGTCTGGCGGCGCGCCGCTGGCGGCCATGGTGCTGGAGGGCACGGCGAGCCTCGCCTTTGAAGCGCGTGACCGCAATGACACGCTGCGCATCCGCGCCGACATGACCGCGCCGCGCGCCGGCGCCGGCCCGGTCGTGGTGGAGAATGCGCGGCTGCGCCTTGAGGGCGAAGGGCCCCCCGATGCCTTTGACGGCGCATGGCGGCTGACCGGCGCCACGGGCACGGGCCCCGTCGATATTGGAGGCCGGGCATCACGCGAGGGCGAGCGGGCCGATCTGAGCGGTATCGAAGGCCGGTTTGGCGGGTTCAATTTCACCGGGGGGCTGCAGGCCGAAGGCAGCCGTGTGGGCGGTGCGCTGCGCGCGATGCCTGTCAACGGCTTCGGGTCGGCAGCGATCGCCTTCCGGCTTGCCGACGGCCATCTTTCCGCGCGGATCCGGGCCGAGGACATGGTGGGCGAAAACCTGACCTATCTCGACAGGCTGGAGTTTGATGCCGAAGGCCCTGTGGACAATATCGGCTTCACGCTGGAGGCCGAAGGCGCGTACGGCGCACGTGCGCTTGTGTCCGTCAATGGGCGGGTGGCATCAGGCGAGGATGGGACCGCGCTCGGGTTTTCCCTCATCGGCCGCTATGGCGGTGTACGTATCGCCACGCGCGAGGCCGCCGATTTCCGCTTCGGGCCAGATGGCACGCGGGCACGCCTTTCGCTGGGGCTGAACAGGGGCACGCTCGACGCGCGTGTGGACACCAGCAATGACAATATTGAGGTGGCGCTGGAGGCCGCCAACATTCCCGCCGCGCTGGCCAGCTATCCATCCGGGCGCGAGCCTGTGGGCGGCACCATGTCGGGCAATCTCGCCCTGTCTCAGGCGGACGGTGCCTGGACCGGCACCATGCGGCTTGAGGCCGAAGGCATCTCCCCGCCCGAGAGCCAGCGGCCCGACGGCGCCGACATCACCCTGAACGGCACCCTGACCATGATACTCAACGAGGCCGGGGCACAGCTGGAGGCGCGGGCACGCGGATCGGACCTGCAGGCAACGGCCAGTATACAGCTGCTCTCAGGGCCCGTTACCAGCCCTGACAGGCTGACCGCGCCGGAGACGGGACTGGCAGGCGCCGCAAGGGTAACAGGCGAGATAGGCACGCTGGCCGCGTTCCGGCTCGCCGAAGGCCAGAGCCTCTCAGGGACAGCCCGTCTGGAAGCGGTGCTCGGCGGCAGTGTAGGCGCACCGGACCTTGATGGCACCCTCGTGCTTGAAGACGGCCGTTTTGATGACCCGGCAATCGGCATTTCTGTCCAGAACCTGCGCCTCGACGCACGCTTCGCCGAGGACGGGCTGGAGATAGATAGCTTGCGGGCGCAAAGCGCCGAAGGCGGGGAACTGACCGGCAATGGCAGTTTCAGCCTGGCCGGTGCCCGCCTTCAGGGCGAGGCGGCGCTGCGGTTCACCGACTTCCTGATTATCGAGCGCCCCGATCTCACCGTCGTGGGCGGGGGCAATGTGGACATTGGTGTGGGCGATAACCGCATCGAGATCAGCGGTGAGACCCGGATTGCACGCGCCGAGGTGCGCCCGCCTGAGGCCAGCCGTCCGTCCATCCCCCTGGTGGAGGTAGTACACGTCAATGCCGCTGGCGCCCGCGATGACTTCGCAGACCTTCGCCGGGGGCCGGACATCGTCCTAGACTACCGCATCCGGGCGCCGGGGCGCATCTTTGTACGCGGCCCGCAATTTGACTCTGAATGGTCGATGGATGTGACGGCGCGCGGCCCCACCAACGCGATAAGCCTGCGGGGCCGGGCAACCCTGCTGCGCGGGCGCGCAGACCTGCTGGGCCGTCCCTTCGAAATGCGCTCCGGCTCGGTCGTCTTCGCCGGTGACCCGATGAACGCAGCGATCAATCTGGTGGCCGCCCGGCAGGCCCGGGATATCACAGCGGAAATACGCGTAGGCGGTGTGGTAAGCGCGCCGGAAATCACGCTGGCCTCGACCCCCAGCCTGCCGCAGGACGAGATTGCAGCACGGCTCCTGTTCGATCAGGGCGCCGGGCAGCTCAGCGGTGTGCAGGCCGCCCAGCTGGCTGGCGCGGTGGCCAGCATGTCATCGGGGGGCGGGTTCGATCCGTTCGGAGCGCTGCGCAGCGGGCTGGGCCTCGACCAGCTCTCGGTCAGCTCCAGCCGGACGGGCGAAACGGTCGTTGCAGGCGGGCGCTATCTCACCGAGGACGTTTATCTGGAGGTGGAGACGGGCGGCGGATCGGCGAGTGCCACAACCCGCATTGAATGGGCGCTGACCCAGAACCTGACCCTCTTGTCACGCATTGCGCCGGACGGCGATACCGGCGTCGCCCTGACCTGGCGGCGCGAATACGACTGACGCGCGCATCGCGCCGTATCAGGGTGCGCCGCGAGCCCGCATGGTCGGGCCGGTTTCGGCAGACAGAGGGTCCGGCGTATCGGCAAGCCGGGTTTGTGCCTCTGCCGATCCGAAAATCTGCTGGCGTATGTCGGGCATTGAGCCCGTCGCCATGAAGGGCAGGGCCAGCGCCATCGCGACGGACACCGCAAGGCCAATACCGGCCCGGCCAATATCGGTCGCCACGTCGAACATGGCCTCGCCCTTGGAGCGCAGGGAAGCGACATAGGTGATCGCGATCTCGCGGCCAGCCAGAAGCCCGAGGAACACCCAGGTCGTGCTCATGGGCACATCGTTGAGTTCCTTGAAAAACAGCAGGATGAACGCGTAGATCAGGTCGACAAAGGTGGCCGAGCGCGGGTCCACAGTATTTGTCTTTGTAAGGACTATTTTTTGTATCTCGCCGCCGCGCGTGGCAAAAATGATGCCGTGCAGGGCAACCATCAGCAGTGTCGCAAACACGACAAGGCCCAGTGAGAACGTGACCTGTACCGAGCCGTCGGCAGTGATAACGGTCTCGCGCGGCAGGAAGATGAAGATATTGGCCAGGTCCTGCATCAGCCATTGCGACCACAGGAAGGCAGTGGAGCACCATTGGGCGATGAACCAGGCCGGCGAGATGGGCTGGCCGCGCGTGCGTGCGACCCAGCGCTCAAAAAAGCGGGCCACCACGAGAAATACCACCGCACCTGCCGCGAAAGCGACGACATAGCCAGCAAAGCTTTTCAGCAGCATGGAACCCAGCACGCCTTCGGTCGAGGCGCCGCCGGTAAGCGTAAAAATCGTCAGCACAAGGAATGTTGTCGAAACCGGGATGCCAAAACGCGTCAGCACGAGCAGGACCAGAGGCGGCAGCACATGCCACCACTGAATTCCCAGCTCCGGATAGGGAATGCGGTTGAGGCGGCCGAAGGCAATATCGCCGTCATAGGCGAACCAGCCATAGATCATCACGGCCACAATGATGGAGGAGGCAAACGCCCAGAGCAGCAGCCAGGGGCGCTTGGCATTCGAAGACAGGAAGGTCCCCAGCGTCTGGATGACGTCATTGGCGACAATCGCATAGGAGGCAAACAGGAATCCGGCGAGCGCGAGAAGCGGCACGCCGAGAATGACCATATCCATGCAACAGAGCCTTTGCTGGACCGAACCTGTTCAGGGCGCCCCTTATCCCGTTTCGTTCATCAGTGCAAAGAAAAGCGCCTGCCGGGCGGCCTTCGGCGCTGAATCTTCATCGAACCGTCACATTTCATGACCTGCCCGGCGCCAGGAACAAATTTTCATCGCCACCTCTTGAACGGCCGTGTTGAACGCGCTATTTCGTCAAAACCGTCCAGACGGTATAGATGCGCTGCACAATTAGCTCCCCCGGCCTCGTTGCACTGCAGCATACCGTCTGGACGGACCCCGCCGTCAGGCCTTGTGAGTACACATCATGCCGAAAACTGCCGCCAAGGAAGCCCGTGCCTCTGCCCGCGACGTCATTCTTGACGCCGCCGAGCGCGTGGTGGAACGCGAAGGGGCAGGCCGGCTGACCATTGACGCGGTGGTACGCGAAAGCGGGTTTTCCAAGGGCGGCGTACTGTACAACTTCCCATCCAAGCTGGACCTCATCAAGGGCATGGTGGCGCGCATCGTCGATGCCGTGCACTGCGATGTGGAAATGGCCCGCAAGGATGCGCGCGAGCAGGGGCAGTCCGAGCTTTCGGCACTGATCCGCACGGCCTGCGAGAAAGAGCCCCACAGCCAGAAATTCATGATGGGCCTGCTGGCCGCCGCTGCCGAGCATCCTGAATTGCTGGACCCGGTACGCGGGCTGATGACACAGATGCGCGATGATCTGCTTGCCAACGCTGCCGATCCCGACCTTGCCCGCATCGTCTTCCTGGCGGTGGATGGGCTGCATTTTGCCGATCTGCTCGGCATGGACTTTCTTTCCCCTGATGAACGGGCCCGCGTAGAGGCCCGGCTGGTCGATCTCATTTCGGAGCCCAAGTCATGATGACGCGCTACCTCCTCCCCGCTGCCGCGCTGGTTTCCGCTGCCCTGCTGGCGGCGTGCTCTGATGTCGCGGCCACCCCTGAAGAAACGCTGCGCACCGCGCGCATCGAGACGGTTGCGGCGCCCACCGGCCTTGCCCGGCGGGAGTTCGTCGGCCGTGTCGAGGCCCGCTATAGTGTGGATCTGGCCTTTCAGGTCTCTGGCCGGCTGGCCGAATTTGCCATTCCCGAAGGCCAGATGGTGCAAGAAGGCACGCTGATCGCCAGGCTGGAAGACCAGGATTACGAGCGAGCCTTGCGCGAGGCGCGAGTCCAGCTGCAGCAGGCACGCACGAATCTTGACCGCCAGCAGACACTGCATGAGCGCGGCATCGCCTCCGACGCAGCGCTGGAAGATGCCCGCACCGCGTTCGAACTGCGCTCGGTGGCGCTTGATACGATGCGTCAGAACCTCTCCTACGCCACTATTGAAGCCCCGTTTACTGGGCTTATGAGCCGCAGGCTGGTTGATAATTTCACCACGCTGAACGCCGGCCAGCCGGTGGCTCGCCTGCAGGACCTGTCGGAGCTGCGCGTTGCGATCGCCGTGCCCGAAAGCCTGATCGCGACGCTTGAGCGGCCGGACAGCTACGCGATCTCGGCCCGTTTCCCGTTTATGGCCGACCGCGAATTTCCTCTGGAATTCCGTGAGCTTATCGCGGAGCCTGACGCCGCATCCCAGACCTACAAGGTGATGTTCGCGCTGCCCGAAAATCTGCCCGGCAACATATTGCCCGGCATGACGGTGAATGTGCGTGTTCAACTCGATCAGGAATCCCTGCCTGGTGGCGATGCGGTGCGCATTCCGGTAACCGCGCTGGCGGCTCTGCCAGAAGGCGGTTTTCAGGTCTGGGTGTTCGATCCGGACACCAGCGAGGTCAGCGCCCGGCCGGTGCGCACGCGCGGCGTGGAGGGTAATAGTGCGCTGGTGCTGGAAGGCGTTCAGGCAGGCGAACAGATCGTGACCGCCGGCGTCAATGCGCTGCGCGAAGGCATGCGCGTACGGCCCATGGCCGCTTCAGGTGCGATGGCCGCCAACGGCGCTGCCCGCTAGTCTATAAACCGGCAGGACTGTTATCATGACGGACACTTCCCAGCAGGCGCCGGCCGAGCCCGCGCGCACCGATGATGCCTTCAATCTGGCGCGCATTTCCATTGAAAAACCTGTCATCAGCTGGCTGATCATCCTGGCCTGCCTGCTGGGCGGGCTGTGGGGCTTCAACACGGTCGGCCAGCTGGAAGACCCTGACTTCACCATCAAGGAAGCCATCATCTTCACCGCCTATCCCGGCGCCACCGCCGAAGAGGTGGAGGCCGAGGTGACCGAGCTTCTCGAAGCGGCCATCCAGCAGATGGGCCAGCTGGACCGCGTCACGTCAAAGTCCATGCCGGGCATGTCGGAGATTCAGGTCTCGATCCGTGATGACATTCTGGGCCATCAGCTGCCACAGGTCTGGGACGAGTTGAGAAAGCGGGTGCGTGACGCCTCGGCCGGCCTGCCGCCAGGTGTGGCTGATCCACAAGTGATTGACGATTTCGCCGACGTATACGGCATTCTCTACGCGGTAACGGCTCCGGGCTATTCGGACCGGGAGTGGCGCGACATGGCGCGCAATCTGCGCCGCGAGCTGCTGGTGGTGCGGGGTGTGTCGCGGGTTGAGGTCGCAGGCCTTCCCGACGAGCGGATCTATATAGAGATCGCGCAGGAACAGCTTGCCCGGCTGGGCCTGCCCTTTGACGCGGTCCTGCAGGCAGTGAGCAACGAAAACGCCGTGGTACAGGCTGGCGAGACGCCCGCAGGCGACCGTCTCTTGCGCGTGACGGTACCCCAGCGGGTTGACGGGGTTCAGGCGCTGGAAAACATCCTGATCAATCCGCGCGCGGCTGGCGGCGTATTGCGCCTGTCCGACATTGCTACCGTAAGGCGTGAACCCCTCGAGCGGGAAAGCTTCTACGCCTATCATAATGGCGAGCGGGTATTCACGCTGGGCATTGCCGCCCTGCCGGACGCCAATATTGTCGATGTTGGCCACCGGGTGGAGGAGCGCCTGCGCCAGCTAGAGGCGGACCTTCCCGTCGGCGTCGAGCTCAGCCCGATCTACGAACAGCACGTGGTGGTCAATGAGGCCATTGGCGGCTTTCTGGTCAATCTCGCCATGTCGCTGGGCATCGTGATCGTGATGCTGTGCGTGTTCATGGGGTGGCGCGCCGGGGTGACCGTGGGGGCCACCCTGCTCCTGACCGTGCTTGGTACGCTGTTCTTCATGTCGGTGTTCGACATCACCATGCAGCGCATCTCGCTGGGTGCGCTCATCATCGCCATGGGCATGCTGGTCGACAATGCGATCGTCGTTACCGAGAGCATGCAGATTGACGTGCAGCGCGGCGTACGCCGCCAGATCGCCGCGGAGCGGGCGGTGAAGACCACGCAATTCCCGCTGCTGGGCGCGACCATTATCGGCATCATGGCGTTTTCGGGCATGGGCCTGTCACAGGACTCCACCGGCGAGTTCATGTTCTCCATGTTCGCCGTGATCGGCATATCACTGGGACTGTCCTGGCTTCTGGCCATCACAGTGTCGCCGATGATCGCCTATTCGCTGTTCAAGTCCGAACGCGGATCCAAGCCCAACCCCTATGGCGGGCGGACCTATTCGGCCTACCGGGCCATCCTCACCGGGGCGCTGCGCCGCCGCTGGCTGACGCTGATGGCGCTTGTCACCATCACATTGGCCAGCTTCTGGGGTTTCGGCTTCGTACGGGCCGCCTTCTTCCCGGACTCCGATACCCCGCTATTCTACATCAATATTGAACTTCCTCAGGGCACGGACATTCTTGCAACCGACCGGGCCGTGCGCGAGGCCGCCGGATTTGCGCTTGTCCAGCCGGAAACCGACGGCGTGACCACCTTCGTGGGGCGCGGCGGCACGCGCTTCATGCTCACCTATTCTTCCGAACAGCCCAATACCGCCTATGGCCAGCTGGTGGTGCGCGCGCATTCCACCGACGTGATACCTGCCCTGTCGGAACGCATCGTCAATCATGTGCGCGAGACACTGCCCGAGGCAGATGTGCGCGGCGAGCGCATCGTGTTCGGTCCCCCCGCAGGTGCCCGTCTGGAAGCGCGCTTCTCCGGTCCTGATGCCGAAGTATTGCGGGCGCTGGGCGAACAGGCCGTGGCGGGCCTGAACGACACCGGCACGCTCGCCGATGTGCGTCATACCTGGCGCAACCGCGAACTGATGCTGGAGCCTGTCATTTCCACCGACCGTGCCCGCGCGACCGGCGTCACACGTGAGGATATCGGCGAAGCCCTGCAATTTGCCACGGAAGGCACCCGGGTGGGCCTCTACCGCGAAGGCGATCTTCTGATCCCGATCATTGCGCGCGCGCCGCTAACCGAGCGGGAGAATCCGTCCGCCCTTGAGGACCGGCTGATCTGGAGTCCGTCCCAGAATAGCTATGTGCCGATCACGCAGGCAGTGGAGCGCTTCGAGCTGGTGGCGCGCGACACACTGATCCGGCGGCGCGACCGGGTACGTACGCTGACAGTGCAGGCCAATCCGCCCGAAGGCGAGACGGCCGCCTCAGCCTTTTCGCGCTTTTCCGGCGTGATCAATTCGATCGATCTGCCGCGCGGCTATTCGGTGGAATGGGGCGGGGAGATCGAAGCCAATCAGGAGGCGAACGAGTCGCTGGGTCAGGTGCTCCCGCTGAGCCTCATCGTCATGCTGGTCGTCAGCTTCCTCCTGTTCCAGAAGGTGCGCCAGCCGCTCATCATCTGGGCCATCGTGCCGATGAGCATTTGCGGGGTCACGGCCGGGTTGCTGATTACCAATATCGCCTTCTCCTTCACGGCATTACTGGGCTTTCTGTCGCTCTCTGGCATGCTGATCAAGAACGCCATCGTGCTGGTGGACGAGCTTGATCAGCGCATCGCCAACGGTGATGAACCGTTCGACGCGGTGCGCGAAGGCTCGGTAAGCCGCCTGCGCCCGGTTTTCCTGGCTTCGGCGACGACCATACTGGGCATGATGCCGCTGGTTGCCGACGCGTTCTTCCAGGGCATGGCGGTCACGATCATTGGCGGGCTGGCCTTTGCCACGGTTCTCACCCTGGTGGCTGCGCCGGTGCTCTACGCCCTGTTCTTCGGCATACGCGCACCAAAACCAGCGCCCGCGCTGAAAGGTTAACGTGTCATAAACGCAATCAGCGCGAGATGGCAGGGAAGCCGGAAGGATTCCCGCCATGCTGATTACCAGCCGCGATCGTCTCGAGCCCCTTTCAGGGGAGCACGCCTATGCCCTGCGGTTCACGCTGCCGGTCAATCGCGACACGCGTCAGGACGAGGCTCTGGCCGAGCACATAGACAGTTTTGTCCGGCTTTACCTTACCCGGTTTGACGCCCGCTCGACGCGTGCGGCGCGCACGGGCCCGCTGCGCTGGATGCTCGTCTCCGGCTCGCAGAGAATGGCCGAGATGGAAAAAGTGCGGGCCGAGCTGGAAGTGACCCTGTTCGGTTCGAGCCCCGCCGATTCGCGCGGACAGGCCGTACTGGTGGAAATCCCGGTCGATCCCGAGACAGAAGAATATATTCCCGCAGCCGCTGGCGATCTGGGCGGGTCTGATCTGTCCGCCGCTCCCGCAGCCGGGCCTGAGACCGCCATGAGCGCCTCACTGCAAGAGGAACTGGCCGCCTTCCGCGCCGATATGCGCGAGATCGCATCAAGCCTTCACGGCATGGATCTCGGTAGCACGCTGGATACGTTCCGCGCTGACCTTGATGGTCTGGCCCGGCGCATGGAATCGGGCATTTCCGAAGCGGCCGGCCGGGTTGAAGGAGCCGCCGAGCGGATAGACCTTGCCACCGCCCGCCTGCCCGATGCCGACCGGCTGGAGCTGGCCCTGACGCGCAATGATGCGTCTGCGGCTCTTATCACCAACGGTCTGCAGGAAAGCCTGAAACTGCTGCTAAAGGCGGTGGAGGGGCTGGAACGCCAGAGCACCGGGTCCAGACTGCTGGACACGCAAGGGCGGCACGCGGCCTGATCGCAATTTTCCCCTTCAACATTACGGCGAAGTAATGTTAGCCTTCCCGTGAATGGGGTCTGGGGAGGCAACCATGCGCATTGTTTTCGGTCTGATCGCAGCCATCATCATCTGCGCCGGCTGGGCGGTATGCCCGGTAGAGCTGCGCGATCACATGGCCCGGACAGTAATACCGGACGCGGAAACGGTCGAAGACATGCGCGCAGGCACGGAAATCATCGCCGCGGCGCTGGCCATACGCGCGCCGGACTTAAGCGATGAGAGCGGCGAAAGCAGGCGCCAGGGGCACTGACGCCAGACCTTCAGACCGCGCTGTCATATTCAGTCGTGTCATCCTCATCGTCGATCACCGGCTCATCGCTGGCGCGCGCCTTTGGCGGCCAGGGGAAGACGGCGCTGGTGCGCGTGGCATAGTCCGCATAGCCCGGACGCGAGGTCTTCATGCCCTTCTCCAGCAGCGGCACGCCTGACCAGCGCAGGAGGGTGAAGGTCAGGAAGGCCGGGCCAATGAAGGACCAGAAGCCAAGAGCGGTTTCGGCCGCAATCAGCCAGATACCCCACCAGGCGCACATCTCGCCAAAATAATTGGGATGGCGCGACCAGGCCCACAGGCCCTGATCCATGACCTTGCCCTTGTTGGCGGGGTTTTCCTTGAAGACCGAAAGCTGCCAGTCGGCAATGGCCTCATAGGCGATGCCAAAGACCGCCAGCGCAAAGCCCAGAAGGGCGACAATGCCAAATCCCACCGGCACGGCGCTGATCTGGCCGAGCTGCACAGGCAGGCAGACAACGAACAGCAATATGGCCTGCGGACCGAAGACAGCCAGGCCCGTCGCCTTGTCATAATCCCAGCCACGCTTGTCCTGCAGCCGGCCAATGAGGGCCTTATAGCGCCGGTCCGGCCCTTCGCGGCCCCAGCGATGGAAGAGGTGCAGGCCGAGGCGCATGCCCCAGGCGATGGTCAGGCCTGCCAGCACCAGCTTGCGCTCCAGCCAGCCATCACCGGCCATGATGAAGGTCGTCAGCGCCAGTATGACCATGCCGAATGCCCAGAAAGCATCGACAAAGCTGGGGTCCTTGATTTTGCGGCTCCACAGCCACAACCCCGCGAACACGGCGGCAATCACCAGAAAATTGACGATCAGGATAATGGCTAGAGGCATGGGCGTCCTCGCGGGCACAGCTGGCTTTCAAAAGGAAACCTAGCGTGCGCCGCGAGGAAGGGCGAGAGGGGGCTAGTAATTAATCGCGTACCAGCCAGCGCCAGCCTGCCATGCCCGCCAGCATGGCCGCAGTAAACAGCAGTGCTGGCAGCGCGCCCGTGCCGAGAGCGGTCAAAGCCGGTCCGGGGCAGAAGCCCACCAACCCCCAGCCTACGCCGAACATGGCTGCGCCGCCGATAAGGCGGGCATCCAGCTTCGTCGCCGTCGGGACGTTGAAGCGCTCGGCAAAGAGCGGGGCCGGACGTTTGAGGACGAAGCGGTAGCCGATAAAGACGGTACCGGCGGCGCCCGCCATCACGAAGGCAAGGCTGGGATCCCACTGGCCTGCAATATCCAGAAAGTTCAGCACCTTGGCCGGATTGACCATGCCAGAGACGATAAGGCCCAGCCCGAAAACAAGACCGGCACCCAGGGCAGAAAGAACAGCTTTCATCGGTCTGATCCTATACAAGATGTCTGGTGACAAAGACGGTGAGCAGCGCCGCGGCCATGAAGACGCCGGTCGCCACGGCAGAACGCGGTGACAGCCGGGCCAGCCCGCATACGCCGTGGCCAGACGTGCAGCCCGAACCGATCTGCGTGCCCACGCCCACGATCAGCCCGGCGACAATCAGAAGCGGCCAGCTATCGGTGACGGCCACTTCCGGCATAGTCCCCGTCGCCGCAAACCAGAGGGCAGGCGCGGCAACAAGGCCCGCGACGAATGCCAGCCGCCAGAAACGGTCCAGGCCATTGAACGGTGCCGGGCCGAGCAGCCCGCCGACTATGCCTGCGATACCGGCGATGCGGCCATTGAGCGCCATCAGCATCACCGCTGACAGCCCGATCAGAACCCCGCCCGCGAGTGCGGAAAGGGGCGTGAAGGCGGTAGGTGCGTCCATTTTCCCTGTCGTCCTTTTATTGGGGCGGCGAGATGTCACCACCCCACACTTGTCATTTATCAAAAATGATATATATGTGATGACAAGGCAAGCCCCGGCGTGATATTTTTCTCCGACAGGGGCATGGATAGGGAGCCAGGCATGCAGGCAGGTCTTGATCTGGAGATGGTGCGCGCCCGCGCCGATGAAGTGGCAGGGCTGTTAAAGCTGCTCTCCCACCCCAACCGGCTGCTGGTGACGTGCGAGCTGGCCGATGGCGAGCTCTCCGTATCCGAGATCGAGGCGCGTACCGGCGTTGCCCAGCCCAATCTATCGCGTGATCTGGCGCGGCTGCGAGCGGAAGGCATTGTCTCCACGCGCCGTCAGTCCAAACAGATATTCTATTCCCTCAAAGACCCCCGCATCCTCGCCGTGATGCGCGCCCTGTGTGACGCGTTCGCACCGGCAGGCGATGCGGCCCAAACCCCGCAGAAGGAAACTGTATGATGACCGCTATTCCTGACGTGAAAGCCTTTTTCGACGAGCCGACCAACACGGTCAGCTATGTCGTCTCCGACCCGGCCACCAAGAAGGCGGCGATTGTCGACTCGGTGCTCGATTATGATCCGAAATCCGGGCGCACCTCGCGCGACAGCGCCGATGCCATCATCGCCTATGTGAAGGAACAGGGCTTTGAAGTGGAGTGGCTTTTGGAAACCCATGTCCATGCCGATCATCTCTCCGCTGCCCCCTATCTGAAAGAGAAGGTGGGCGGGACCCTCGCCATCGGCTCCTATATCCGCACCGTGCAGGACGTGTTCGGCAAGATCTTCAATGCGGGCACCGAATTCCAGCGCGATGGTTCCCAGTTCGACCGGCTGGTCGAGGATGGCGACACATTCAAGCTGGGCGGAATTGATGTGCAGGCCATACACACGCCCGGCCATACACCCGCCTGCATGACCTATGTCATCGGGGACGCGGCCTTTGTCGGCGACACGCTGTTCATGCCGGACTATGGCACGGCGCGCTGTGACTTCCCCGGCGGCCATGCCGGTACGCTTTACCGCTCGATCCAGAAGATCTATGCGCTCCCTGACGAGACACGCATGTTCCTGTGCCATGACTACAAGGCACCGGGGCGCGACACGTTTGAATGGGAGACCAGCGTGGGCGAACAGAAGCGCGCCAACATCCATGTTCACGAGGGTGTTTCAGAGGAAGAATTCGTGAAGATGCGCAACGAGCGCGACGCGACGCTGGCCATGCCCACCCTGATCCTGCCGAGCGTGCAGGTGAATATGCGCGCCGGGCACATGCCGCCAGCGGAGGATAACGGCACGACCTATCTGAAAATCCCGGTGGATGCGCTTTAGGCGTCTTTTCCTCCCCCGTTTACGGGGGAGGTGTCAGCGCAGCTGACGGAGGGGGGAAACTTTTCTTTTCACCCCCCCTCGGTCCTTCGGACCACTCCCCCCGTAAACGGGGGGAGAAACCACCTCTCCGCACCGCTCACCCCTTCCAAGGACACTCCCATGCCCCATAAAACCCTCACGCCCACGGTTTCGGTTGCAGGCCAGCTGAGCGCAGACGACATCCGTGATCTGGCCGGACAAGGCTTCACCGATGTGATCTGCAACCGGCCTGATGGTGAGGAGCCGGGCCAGCCGCCTCTGTCCGAGCTGCAGGCGGCAGCGAAAGAGGCGGGCATAGCCTTCCACCACATTCCCGTCTCCGGCGGACAGTTCCCTGAAAGTGCCATCTCCGCCTTTGCAGATGCGCTTGAGGGCGCGGATGGCAAGGTGATGGCCTATTGCCGGTCCGGCACGCGTTCGACCTGCCTGTGGGCGCTCTCGCAGGCGCGCAAGAGTGAACCGGCGAGCCTCATCGAGGCGGGCGCGCGCGCTGGCTATGATCTTGCCCCGCTGGCTCCGGCGCTTGCCGCGCGCCATGGCGACAACGCGTAAGGACCGGCGGAGGTGAAGCTCTCCCGCTATCTGCCCATTCTGGAATGGGGCCGGGAATACCGGCGCGAAACGCTTGTCAGCGACCTGATGGCGGCGGTGATCGTGACCATCATGCTGATCCCGCAATCGCTGGCCTATGCGATGCTGGCGGGGCTACCGCCCGAGACCGGGCTTTACGCCTCCATGGCGCCGCTTGTGCTCTACGCGATCTTCGGGACGGGCCGGACGCTGGCCGTCGGGCCGGTGGCGGTGATCTCGCTGATGACGGCGGTGGCCGTGGGCCGCGTCGCCGATGAAGGCTCCATGGGCTATATCACCGCCGCGCTTACCCTCGCCGTGCTCTCCGGCGTGATCCTGGTGGCGATGGGCCTGTTCCGGCTGGGCTTTATCGCCAATTTCCTCTCCCACCCGGTCATTTCCGGCTTCATCACGGCGGCGGGGCTTCTGATCGCCGCCGGGCAGATGCGCCATGTTCTGGGGACGCAAGCCGGCGGGCATACCGGCGTCGAGATAGTGGCCAGCCTCGTCACGACCATTGGCGAGGCCAATCTGTGGACGCTCGCCGTTGCCATTCCCGCCCTTGCGTTCCTCGCGTGGGCGAGGAAAGGCGCAGCCGATCTGCTCTGGCGGCTGGGCCTGCCGAAATTCTATGCCAACCTGATCGGGCGCGCCGCGCCGCTGCTGGCGGTCGCGGCCTCCATCGCGGCGGTGAAGATTTTCGATCTCTCCGCGCGCGGGGTGGCGACAGTGGGTGATATTCCGGCCGGGCTGCCGCCCTTCACCCTGCCGTCTGTCGATCCGGCGCTGATCTCCGCCCTCATTGGCCCGGCGCTGCTCCTGTCGGCGGTGGGTTTCGTGGAATCGGTTTCCGTCGCGCAGACGCTGGCCGCCAAGCGCCGCCAGCGCATTGATCCTGATCAGGAGTTGATCGGGCTTGGCGCCGCCAATATCGGCGCCGGTTTCTCCGGCGGCTTTCCGGTCACCGGCGGATTTGCCCGCTCAGTGGTCAATTTCGATGCCGGGGCGGCGACACCCGCTGCCGGCGCGTTTACCGCTATCGGCATTGGCCTTGCCAGTCTCTTCCTGACGCCATGGCTCGCCGATCTGCCCGTGGCCGTGCTGGCGGCCACGATCATCGTGGCGGTACTCTCGCTGGCTGACTTCCCGATCATCCGGCGCACCTGGCGCTATTCCAAGAGCGATGGCGCGGCCATGACCGGCACCATACTCGCCACGCTGCTGGTGGGTGTGGAGGCGGGCATTCTCACCGGCGTGGTGCTCTCCATCGGCCTGCATCTCTACAAGACCAGCCGCCCGCATACGGCCATTGTCGGCCTGGTTCCAGGCACCGAGCATTTCCGCAATGTGGACCGCCACGCCGTCACGCTATCGCCAAGGCTGATAACGCTGCGCGTGGATGAAAGCCTCTATTTTCCCAATGCCCGCTATCTGGAAGACCGCGTGCTGGAGCTGGTCGCCGCACAGCCCGAAGCCAAGCATTTCGTGCTGATGTGCCCGGCGGTGAACGCGATTGATGCCAGCGCGCTGGAAAGCCTTGAGGTCATCAACCAGCGCCTGAAGGAGGGCGGGCTCTCCTTCCATCTCTCCGAGGTCAAGGGCCCGGTCATGGACCGGCTCAAACGCTCCGGCTTCCTCAATCACCTCACCGGCAAGGTTTATCTGAGCCAGTACGAGGCGTTCATGGAGCTGGGGGGCTAGGTTCCACAATTTCGTCGTTCCCGCGCAGGCGGGGGTGACGAGAGGGAAAGGGTGACAGGCTGGCGAGAAATACCCATCCTGCCTCTATGCGTGACCGCCCCTTTCAACCATGCGTCTATCTTATGGCGAGCGATCGCAACGGAACGCTCTATTGCGGCGTCACCAGCGATCTCGTCCGGCGTATCTGGGAGCATCGCGAAGGACATGGCTCGCGCTTTGCCGGCAAGTACAACGTGCTTCGCCTCGTGTGGTTTGAGCACCACGCGACCATGGACGCAGCAATACTTCGCGAAAAAGCAGATCAAGAAGTGGAACCGGGCTTGGAAGCTGCGGCTGATTGAAGAAGCCAATCCACGCTGGAATGATCTGTTCGAGACCCTGACCTACTAACCGGGTCAGCCGTTACCTTCCAACTTCGTCGTTCCCGCGCAGGCGGGAACCCAGAGCCACTGGCAACTGCCTGAGCCTCATGATCTCTGGACCCCCGCCTGCGCGGGGGTGACGAGAGAAGATGGCCTAAGCATCCACCTCGGCTTCGAGGGCGAATTCCTGGATGAACTCGCGGCGTGGTTCCACCACATCGCCCATCAGCTTGGCGAAGAGATCGTCCGCCGTATCGGCTTCCTTCACGGAAACCCGCAGGAGAGAGCGCGCATCGGGATCGAGCGTGGTTTCCCAGAGCTGGCCGGGATTCATCTCGCCCAGACCCTTATAGCGCTGGATTTTCATGCCCTTGGCCCCGGCGCGGATCACCGTGTCCATAAGCTGCCAGGCGCCATGGATCACCGTCTCCTCGCCCTTGCGGGTAAAGAGAAGCGGACCGGCATAGTCCTCGGCAATGGCGGCAGCGCGCTCTGACAGGCGGCGCGCATCGGGGCTGGCCAGGATCGTATCGTCGAGCACCACGGCCTCGGTCACGCCGCGCACTTCGCGTTTGAGCACCAGACCGCCTTCAGGCGGCACCAGCCCCATCCAGCCATCCTCGCCCTCGTCTGCGGCGCGGTTGAGGCGCACGGCGACCTTCTCGGCGAGTTCGGTCGTTACCTCCGGGCTCAGCGCCCCTTCAAGGGCCGCGGCCTCCAGCGCGAAGGCCGGCGCGCGCGCGGTCAGGCGGGCGGTAGCCAGCACCACGCCCCGCGCCGATTTCACCCGTTCGGCAAGGTCTGTGCCCGTCACCGTCTCGCCCGTGCCAAGGCGCAGCGTGGCTTCGGCCGAGCCTTCCTCGATGAGGGAGGCGTCCATCTCGGCCTGATCGGTCATGTAGCGCTCGGAGCGCCCGCGCGTGACCTTGTAGAGCGGCGGCTGGGCGATATAGAGATGGCCGCGCTCGATCAGCTCCGGCATCTGCCGGTAGAAGAAGGTGAGCAGGAGCGTGCGGATATGCGCGCCGTCCACGTCGGCGTCCGTCATGATGACGACCTTGTGGTAGCGCAGCTTGTTATAGTCGATCTGGTCGCGGCCGATGCCGGTGCCAAGGGCGGTAATCAGCGTGCCGACCTGGTCAGAGGAGAGCATCTTGTCAAAACGCGCGCGCTCCACATTGAGGATTTTACCGCGCAGCGGCAGCACGGCCTGATTCTCACGGTTACGGCCCTGTTTGGCTGAGCCGCCAGCGGAATCACCCTCGACGATGAAGAGTTCCGACTTGGCCGGGTCCTTCTCCTGACAGTCCGCCAGCTTGCCGGGCAGGGAGGTGATGTCGAGCGCGCTCTTGCGCCGGGTCAGCTCACGCGCCTTGCGCGCCGCTTCGCGGGCGGCGGCGGCCTCGATGATTTTCGAGACAATGCCCTTGGCCTCGGCCGGGTGTTCCTCAAACCATTCAGAAAGCTGCTCAAACACCGCGCCCTCAACGGCCGGGCGCACTTCGGAGCTGACCAGCTTGTCCTTGGTCTGCGAGGAGAATTTCGGGTCCGGCACCTTCACCGAGAGCACGCAGGTCAGACCCTCGCGCGCATCATCGCCGGTAATGGCGACCTTGGCCTTGGAGGCCAGGCCGGAGCTTGCCGCGTAATTATTGATGATGCGCGTCAGCGCGCCGCGGAAACCAGCAAGGTGTGTGCCGCCATCCCTCTGGGGGATGTTGTTGGTGAAGCACAGCATGTTCTCGTGATAGCTGTCATTCCACTGCAGCGCGGCCTCTACCGTCACGCCATCGCGATCACCCAGAATCACGATCGGTTCGGGGAAGATCGGGGATTTGGCGCGGTCGAGATGCTTCACGAAGGCGGCCACCCCGCCATCATATTGCAGCACTTCCTCAAAGGCTTCCGCCTCGCGCTCATCGCGCAGGACAATGCGCACACCCGAATTGAGGAAGGCGAGCTCCCTTAAGCGGTGATGCAGGCGCGCGCGCTCGAACACGATCTCGGAGAAGGTCTTGTCTGAAGGAAGGAAGCGCACCTCGGTGCCGGTCAACGGCTTGCCATTGGCGCGCAAGGGCGCCTCGCCGATGACTTTGAGATCCTCGCCATCCTTTGGCTCGCCATGGATGAAGCGCATATGGTGCGTCTTGCCATCACGCCAGATGGTGAGATCCAGCCATTCGGACAGTGCGTTCACCACAGACACGCCAACGCCGTGCAGACCGCCGGACACTTTATAGGAATTCTGGTCGAACTTACCGCCAGCATGGAGCTGGGTCATGATGACCTGAGCGGCGGAAACGCCCTCGCCCTCATGGATGGCGGTCGGCACGCCGCGCCCGTCATCGGAAACGCTCGCCGAACCGTCCGCATGCAGCGTTACGCGCACCTCCGTGCAGTGGCCCGCCAGCGCCTCGTCAATGGCGTTGTCGACCACCTCATAGACCATGTGGTGCAGGCCCGAACCGTCATCGGTATCCCCGATATACATGCCCGGACGTTTGCGTACGGCATCAAGCCCTTTGAGGACCTTGATGCTGTCCGCGCCATATTCCTGATTCGTGTTCTCGCTCATGGGTTTTTTCTAGCTGATAGCGAGCCATACCGCCACGCTTGCCATGACAAAAGCCGTGGCAAGGTCAGCGCGCGATTTCACACCATTCGCCACCAGCCAGCCGCGCGCCCGCTCTGCCAGCGTCACATGGACCGCTGTGGTCAGCGCGTAGAGTGCCAGCATCATCGTCACCATCACCGCATAATCGCCCATGCGCACGGTGGAAAGATCAAAGAAAGCAGGCAGGAAGGCCAGATAGAAGAGGATCGCCTTGGGGTTGGTCAGCGGCATGGCGACGCCTGCCAGATAGGTCGCGCCATAGCCCGCACTGCGCTTCAGGCCGGAGGTGACGGACACGGGCGGTTTTGGCCACAGGCCGGAGCGCAGACTGCCCCACGCCATCCATAACAGGATCGCCACGCCAATCGCCTTGCCGATCCAGACATAGGGCCCTGCCCGCTCTGCCAGCGCGGCCAGCCCCGTCACCGCCACCGTCAGCCAGACAATGTCGCCGGTAATGATGCCGCTGCCATAAAGCCAGCCATGCACCGGCCCCGCATCAATCGTGCGCGCGACCATGGCGGCATTGCCCGGCCCCGGCGTGAAGAACAGGATGAAAAGCGCGCCGCCAAAGGCGGCCAGCGAGGCAAGGGTCATGGCGTGTGGATTAGCGCCGCCGCACGGCATCGCAAAGCGCGCGGGGCAGTGGCGGCGGCGACACTACCCGATCTGGAATCGGCGGCGCAGGGCAAGCGCTGACAGAAACAAAAGGGCGAGCGAACCGATCTGCTGGAGAATGGACAGCAGGCCCAACCAAAACCGGGCCGCAAAGGGTATTTCAGCGGAGCTCAAGGCAGGCGGGCCGTCATTACCGATCAAGTACTTGATAGGCCCCAGCGCGTTGCTCATGGACAGCTCGATACCTGCCGCAATCGCGGAATGTACGGGCAGGTCGAAGCCGAACGTTACGGGGCCAAACTGGTTGCCCAGAGCAAGCAGAATAAGCCAGTTGTAGATGCCGGCGAAGAGAATGCCTCCTGCGATCAGCCACAATAGCGGAAGGTGCCAGGACAGGCCCCAATCGCTTAGCGCGCCGTAAGCGCGGCCCGCCAGCCGCTCACCACATGGGGTGCCGTTGCTCACGGCCTTCGCTTGAAGTTCAAGCTTGTGATAGAGCTGCGCCCGCAGGAAATCGCCTTGCTGAAGCAATGCCTTCTTCAAGGTTTGCGCCCCTTCGATTACCGCTTGGATTGCGTCTTCCCCGTTTCTCTGCGCCTCCCGTAGTGTCTTCTCACGGAGAAGCTTTCGCTCGCTAAGTTCGTTCAACCAAGGAAGGCTAAGTGTCCCTTCAATTCTGGCGGAGGCGAAAATCGAAACGGCGTGCAGGGCGTCTTTCGACCAAGAAACGTTAGATTTGAATTGAACGCGCCTGAATCCACCACGGCAGCTTTTCTCTTCTGGGAAAAATGCGTCATCGAAGCCGGCTCTGGAATTAAATTTCGCATCGCTGAAATCAATTCTACCATTGAACTTAGACGTTGCGCTGTCGCCGTTTATCTGACGAGCGGGGCCAACACTAAAATCACCTCCGAATTCCGTCCCTCTTGCAACTATATCTCCTTCAACCTTCGCACCTTCCATTTGAAATGAACTAAAAAATTTCGAGTATGACATGTCGAT
The DNA here is from genome assembly GCF_051859565.1 of Glycocaulis sp. GTDB lineage: Bacteria > Pseudomonadota > Alphaproteobacteria > Caulobacterales > Maricaulaceae > Glycocaulis. The sequence continues at coordinate 205,932 of NZ_JBHYFK010000001.1, read as the reverse complement.
TTTACCTAAAGCGTGCGCCTCCTCCATAAAAACGTGTCCATGCACCCGGCTGCTAGTTAAATGAAATTTAGAAGAAAAACGAGATCTCACGACCCAAAAATCTCTATAAAACTCAGAATTGTGAACAATTATCTCACATCCATTGCAGTTTTGTATATCTATCATTTTAAAAATTTTGGAATTTGATAAATTGAGATTCAAGCTTTCTGTTGCAGATAAAATTCTTAAATCTTCCATTAAATAGCTACTTGAAATTCTAATGCCGGAACTAGTTGTTGATGCACTATGTATTATATTAATAATGCAATTTAGGAAACCCAGATCGACTGAATCTGCATCATTAAAAATTAAATAACTTATCTCTGAATTTATCGCATTAATAAATGGCGCATGAGAAAGTACATGAAGGAAGCTCGATGTCGCCCCAACTAACTGTATTCGGCCATCGAACCCAACATGTTTATTATTTTTTACAGCACGAGAATTAGCAAAAGACAATTTTTCTCGAATTTGCAATTCGCTTTTATATAATTTATACACATCACTCGATTTGTTTGGGCGGAAACCTTTAACATTTAAAAAATGCTTATATTTATTATCTATTTTTATAATAATGCGAGATTCTATAAGGTCGTTTTTTTCTCTTATTTTCATCGTCTCGAAGTTTGTAGCCCAGTAATCTTGTACCGTGGCGCGGCGAGCATTCTTGGATTGATTGCCCTCATAGGCGATAAGACCATCTTCCTCCACGTACACACCATTCCACGGCCATCTAGGCTGCCCACCGACCAAGGCACCCAAGGCATCCCAGCTAAAGTCTTCTTCTTCCCACGAACGCCACCAGGTTTCGCGCGCAACATCTTTTAGTCTTTGCCGTTCAAAATCGTCCATGCCCGGTCACCTATTCAAAGATATCTCAGAAGCTGACACGATTCTCTCAATGGTGGATCGCTCACACCCCGCCTGATTGCCCCTGAACCGAAGCGGGCCTAGTTTGCGGCACGGTATTCCCTCGCCCGCTTCCCAAGGACGCATCTCATGGCCACGACACGCCCGGTTACCAAGGACTCCCATGTCTATCTGGTCGACGGGTCGGGCTATATCTTCCGCGCCTATCACGCCCTGCCGCCGCTCACGCGCTCTGACGGCACGCCGGTCGGCGCGGTGCAGGGCTTTTGCAACATGCTGTGGAAGCTCCTGGAGGATTTGAAGGGCGAGGACCAGCCGACGCATCTGGCCGTGATTTTCGATCATTCGGCCAAGACCTTCCGCAATGATCTTTATCCTGAATACAAGGCCCACCGGCCCGAACCGCCTGAGGATTTGCGGCCCCAGTTCGCCATCATCCGCGACGCCACCAAGGCGTTCGACCTGCCCTGCATCGAGATGGACGGGTTCGAGGCCGATGATCTGATCGCCACCTATGCCCGCCAGGCCGCCGAGAAAGGCGCGCGCGTCACCATCGCCTCCTCCGACAAGGATCTGATGCAGCTGGTCAACGGGCAGGTGACGCTGCTGGACCCGATGAAAGTGCGCCGGATTCGCGAGGCCGAAGTGCGCGAGAAGTTCGGCGTTGGCCCGGAGCGCGTGATCGACGTGCAGGCGCTTGCTGGCGACAGCGTGGACAATGTGCCGGGCGTGCCGGGCATCGGCATCAAGACGGCGGCTGAGCTCATCAACACCTATGGCGATCTTGAAACCCTTCTCGCAAGGGCAGAGGAGATCAAGCAGCCCGCACGGCGCACCAAGCTGATCGAGAATGCGGAGAATGCGCGCATCTCCAAGCTGCTGGTTACGCTGAAAGACGACATCGAAACGCCTGATCCGCTGGAGGATTTCGGCGCGGCGGACCCGGACGGCGAAAAGCTGATCGCATTCCTGCGCTCCATGGAGTTCCGCACCATCACACGGCGTGTCGAGGAGGCGCTGGGGGCCGGGCCTGCCGACGAGACTGGCGATGCCACCGCGCCCGTGGACCGTTCCGGCTATGCCTGCGTGCAGACGGTCGAGGCGCTAAAGGACTGGATCGCCAGGGCCAAGCGCATGCGCGTGATCGCGGTTGATACCGAGACCGATGCCCTGTCCGCGACGGCGGCAGGGCTGGTGGGCATTTCCATCGCGGTGAAGCCGGGCGAAGCCTGCTATATCCCGCTGGCTCACTTAGGCGGGGACCTTGCCGATGGCGGGGGGCGGCCTGAGCAGATCGAGATGGCGCAGGCCATCGGGCTTCTCAAACCACTGCTGGAAGACAAGGCGGTCCTGAAAGTCGGCCAGAACATCAAGTATGATCTGGCGGTGCTGGCACGTCAGGGCATCAATATGGCCCCGGTCGATGACACCATGCTGATCTCCTATGTGCAGGAGGCGGGCCTGCACGGGCACGGCATGGACGAGCTCTCCGAGCTGTATCTCGGCCACAAGCCGGTCGCCTTCAAGGAGGTGGCGGGCACAGGCAAAAACCAGAAATCTTTCGGCGAAATCGATCTTAAGCGCGCGACCGAATACGCCGCCGAGGACGCCGACATCACGCTGCGCCTCTACGAGCTTTTAAAGCCCGGCCTGGCGGGCAAGGGGCTGGCGACCGTCTACGAGACGCTGGAGCGCCCCATGCCCGCCGTGCTGGCACGCATGGAGCTCAATGGCATCAAGGTCGATGTCGCCCAGCTCTCAAGGCTGTCTTCGGAATTTGCCCAGCGCATGGCTGAGGCCGAGGAAGAAGCGTTTGAAGCCGCAGGCACGCGCTTCAATCTCGGCAGTCCCAAGCAGATCGGCGATATCATCTTTGGTGATATGGGCCTGCCAGGCGGCAAGAAGACCAAGACCGGCGCCTGGTCCACTGATGCCAGCGTGCTCGAAGAGCTCGCCAATGAGGGTCATGCCCTGCCGCGCGCGCTGCTGACCTGGCGGCAGTTTGCCAAGCTGAAATCGACCTATTCCGACGCCCTCAAAGCCGCGATCAATCCGCATACGGGCCGAGTGCATACCAGCTTCTCACTGGCCGCGACGACGACCGGGCGGCTGTCGAGTTCTGACCCCAATTTGCAGAACATTCCGATCCGTACCGAGGAAGGCCGCCTGATCCGCGAAGCCTTCGTCGCCGAGAAGGGCCATGTGCTGGTCGCTGCCGACTATTCCCAGATCGAGCTCAGGCTGTTGGCCCATATTGCCGGGGTCGACGCTTTGAAAGATGCCTTCAAGGCGGGCCATGACATTCACGCCATGACGGCGTCCGAAATGTTCGGCGTGCCGCTCGACCAGATGGACCCGATGACCCGCCGCAAGGCGAAAGCCATCAATTTCGGCATCATTTACGGGATTTCCGCCTTCGGCCTCGCCAATAATCTCGGCATCAAGCGCGATGAGGCGAAAGCCTATATCGAGGCCTATTTCGAGAAGTTTCCCGGCATCGCCGCCTATATGGAAGCGATGAAGGAAACCGCGCGCGAGAAGGGCTATATCGAGACCGTGTTCGGGCGGCGCTGCCACTTCCCCGGCATTCGCGACAAGAACCCGCAAATGCGCCAGTTCGCCGAGCGTCAGGCCATCAACGCGCCCATTCAGGGCTCAGCGGCTGACATCATCCGGCGTGCCATGGCGCGCATGGACGCGGCTATTGAAGAGGCGGGCCTGAAAGCGCGCATGCTCCTTCAGGTGCATGACGAGCTGGTGTTTGAATGCCCTGAAGGCGAGGCCGGCGCGCTGATCCCGCTGGTGCAGGACGTGATGGGCAAGGCGGCCCTGCCTGCTGTTCACCTCTCCGTCCCGCTGGTGGTAGAGGCCAAGGCCGCCCTCACCTGGGGGCAGGCGCATTAGGGTCAGTTCAACCCCAGCACATCCTCGATGCCGTAAAAACCCGGCTTCTGGCCAGTTAGCCATTTGCCCGCTTCCAGTGCGCCGCGTGCGAAGATGAAGCGGTCATTGGCGCGGTGGCGGATCTCCAGCTCCTCGAACGCGCCCAGAAACAGGGCGGAATGCTCGCCAATCGCGCCGCCGCCGCGGATGGCAGAGAAGCCTATCGCGCCGACAGGGCGGGCGGCGCCCTGACGCGGACGGTCGAAAATCGCCTGCGTCCCAAGCTCCAGTCCGCGTGCTTGTGCGGCCGCCTCGCCAATGGCGAGCGCGGTGCCTGACGGCGCATCCACCTTGCGGCGGTGGTGCGTCTCGACGATCTCCAGATCGAACTGCTCTGCAGGCATAAGGCGGGCGGCTTCAGCCGTCAGCCATCGCATGACCGCGGCTCCAAGAGAGAAATTACGGGCGTAGAGCACCGGCACTGACTGCGCCGCTGCTTCCAGCGCTGCCATGTCGTCAGCGCCAAGCCCTGTAACGCCGCACACGAAAGGCGGCCCGCCCCGCTCGGTGATCTGGCGGGCAAAGGCGGCGCTAGCCTGCGGCGCAGAGACATCGATCACCAGATCGGCCGCGTCTGCGGCATCGCGCATGGAGACGCTGGTTTCGATGCCGGCCAGGGAGGTTTCCGCCAGTTCGCCGAGATCCGCGCCCAGCATCACCGAATCGTGGCGCACAACGCCCGCCACCAGCTCCATATCGGGGCGGCGCATGATTTCGGCCATGATCAGGCGGCCAAGCCGTCCTGACGCGCCCAAAACCGCAATCTTGAGAACCTTACCCGGTGCTATCGTCACTGCTTTCACTCCCGCCCGCCATCAAGCCTGTCATAGCAGGCCTATTCGGTTAGCAGGGGGTGAACGCGGGTGTCAGTGCCCGGCGCCGGGGCGCGCTTCATCCTCGCCGCGCACATCATCCCAGAAGCGCTTGACCTTCTTGAAGAAACCGTCGCTGTCGGGATTGCAGCCATCGCCGGAAAGCTCACAGAACTCGCGCAAGAGCTCTTTCTGGCGTTCGCAAAGCTTTTGCGGGGTCTCGACGAACAGTTCGACAAACATGTCGCCGCGCGCGCCGCCGCCTTTGAGGCGCGCCATGCCCTTGCCTTTTAGGCGCATGCGCCGCCCGGTCTGGGAGCCCGCGGGAATGTGCATTTCAGCGCGCCCGCCCTCGATTGTGGGGGCCTGTATCTCGCCGCCCAGCGCCGCTGTCACCATGGGCACGGTCGCGCGGCAATAGAGATTGGGCCCGTCGCGCTCGAAAATGTCGTGTGGCTTCACCGAAATGAAGATGTAGAGATCGCCCGGCGGTCCGCCGCGCCCGCCCGCCTCGCCTTCGCCGGCAAGACGGATACGCATGCCATCCTCGACGCCCGGCGGCACCTGCACCTGCAGCTCGCGATTCTTGCGCACCCGGCCTACGCCGTCACATTCCCGGCAGGGCGTTTCGACGTACTGGCCGCGCCCGCCACAGGTGGGGCAGGTCTGCTCCATGGTGAAGAAGCCCTGGGTGCGGCGGATGCGGCCCGCGCCGTTACAAGTCTCGCAGGTGATGATCTTGGAGCCGGGTTCGGCGCCCGATCCCTCGCAATGGCCGCAGGAGACGGTGGTGGGGACGCGTATCTTGGCATCCTTGCCGTTGAACGCCTCTTCCAGCGAGATTTCCATGTCATAGCGCAGGTCAGAGCCACGCGCCGGTCCGGCGCGTCTGCGCCCGCCGCCACGCCCGGCAAACGCATCGCCGAACACCTGCTCGAAAATGTCGGCAAAGTCGGCTGCGCCGCCAAACCCGCCCGGACCGAAGGGGCCGCCTGCACCGCTGCCGCCATTCTGAAAGGCGGCATGGCCCATACGGTCATAGGCGGCGCGCTTGTCAGCGTCCGAGAGGATGGCGTAGGCCTCGCCAACTTCCTTAAACTTGGCTTCGGCTTCCGCATCACCCGGATTGCGGTCAGGGTGGAATTGCATGGCGAGCTTGCGATAGGCGCTCTTGATCGCACCTGCATCGGCGGTGCGTTCAACACCCAGGATTTCATAATAATCGCGCTTGGCCATGATCCGCCGGTCTGAATGCTTGCTGGTATCAGGTAAAAGCCCCGGCCCGCATCAAGGAGCCGGGGCTGTCAGCGTCTGCGCGCCGTTATCAGGCGCTCTTCTTCTTGTCGTCGCCGTCCACTTCGGTGAACTCGGCATCGACCACATCATCCCCGTCCGGGGTGTTGTCGGAGCCGCCATCATCACCGCCAGCCGATTGCTGCTGGGCGTACATGGCCTCACCCAGCTTCATGGCCGCCTGCAGGACAGCTTGCGTCTTCTGCTGGATGGCTTCCACGTCTTCGCCATCCTTGACCTCTTTCAGCTCGGCAATGGCGGTCTCGATGGAAGATTTGTCCTCCGCCGATACCTTGTCGCCAAACTCTTCAAGCTGCTTTTCGGTCTGGTGGACCAGAGCCTCGGCATTATTGCGGGCCTCGGCCAGCGCGCGGCGCTGCTTGTCGGCTTCCGCGTTGGCTTCGGCGTCTTTCACCATTTTCTCGATGTCAGCGTCGGAAAGACCGCCGGAGGCCTGGATGCGGATCGCCTGCTCCTTGCCGGTTGCCTGATCCTTCGCGGAGACGTTCACGATGCCGTTGGCGTCGATATCGAACGTCACCTCGATCTGCGGCATGCCGCGCGGGGCGGGCGGAATGCCAACCAGATCAAACTGGCCGAGCAGCTTGTTGTCGGCGGCCATTTCCCGCTCGCCCTGGAAGCAGCGGATCGTCACAGCGGTCTGATTGTCGTCCGCGGTGGAGAAGGTCTGGCTCTTCTTGGTCGGGATGGTGGTGTTGCGGTCTATGAGGCGGGTGAACACGCCGCCCAGCGTCTCGATGCCCAGCGAAAGCGGGGTGACATCGAGCAGCAGCACGTCCTTCACATCGCCCTGCAGCACACCGGCCTGGATGGCCGCGCCCATGGCGACGACTTCATCGGGGTTCACACCGCGATGGGGCTCCTTGCCAAAGAAGGCTTTCACGGCTTCCTGCACTTTGGGCATGCGGGTCATGCCGCCGACCAGCACGATCTCGTCGATCTGGCCGGTGGAGAGGCCGGAATCCTTCAGCGCCGCCTTGCACGGCTCGATCGTGCGCTTGATGAGATCTTCAACCAGCGCTTCCAGCTTGGCGCGGGAAAGCTTCAGATTGAGGTGTTTCGGGCCGGAGGCGTCCGCCGTGATGAAGGGCAGGTTGACCTCGTAGGAAGCCGCGCTGGACAGCTCCTTCTTGGCTTTCTCAGCCTCTTCCTTCAGGCGTTGCAGGGCGAGCTTGTCCTTGCGCAGGTCAATCCCGTTTTCCTTTTTGAACTCGTCGGCAAGGTAATCGACAATGCGCATGTCGAAATCTTCACCGCCAAGGAAGGTATCGCCATTGGTGGCCTTCACCTCGAACACACCGTCACCGATCTCCAGGATGGAGATGTCGAACGTGCCGCCGCCAAGGTCGTAGACAGCAATGGTTTTCGACTGGTCGGACTTGTCGAGGCCATAGGCCAGCGCGGCCGCTGTCGGCTCGTTGATGATACGCAGCACTTCAAGACCGGCGATTTTACCGGCATCCTTGGTGGCCTGACGCTGGGCGTCGTTGAAGTAAGCCGGGACCGTGATGACGGCCTTTTCCACCTTTTCGCCAAGATAGCTCTCGGCGGTCTCTTTCATCTTCTGCAGGATGAAGGCAGAGATTTCGGCCGGCGCGTATTTCTTGTCACGCCCCTCAACCCAGGCATCGCCATTATCGCCCGGAACGATCTTGTAGGGCACCATGGCGGCGTCCTTCTTGACCGTCGGGTCGTTCATGTTGCGGCCAATCAGGCGCTTGATGGCAAAGAAGGTCTGTTCAGGGTTCGTCACCGCCTGACGGCGCGCGGGCTGACCGATCAGGCGCTCGCCGTCCTCCGTGAACGCCACGACCGACGGGGTGGTACGCATGCCTTCGGTGTTCTCGATGACGCGGGCCTGGCCGCCCTCCATGACCGCGACACACGAATTGGTGGTGCCAAGGTCGATACCGATAACTTTGCTCATAGTCTTGTTCTCTCCACTTATTGGCAGGGCGGGGTGCGCGGTCCGTAAACCTTTAAAAGCGTTTGCGGCGGCTCGCCGGTCATCCGCCCCCCGTGCAGGTTTCTTCTCTGGTCTTGCTTTAACCCTTTGAGGCGGTCAGGAAATAACCCCTCTTGATACGGGGCGATTTAGGGAGGCCGGGACGCAGCCGCAAGGGCCAGGTGCGGTTTGAGTTGAAAGGAATTCACCGTCCGGTTTGGCCGGGGAGACACCCGATACCTCACGCCAACGCCTTGCGCCGCCGCCCCACGGGCGTAACCTGTCCCTCACGCAGACAGGCCAGAGGCTGAGATGACAGGTGTGACAGCGAAGCTTTTGGCAACGACAGCAGCAAGCCTCTGTCTGGCCGGTTGCCTGACCGAGCGCGAGCACGTTCTGGCTCCTGATGCGCACGGCATGGTGGTCGATGCCGCAACCGGGCAGCCGGTCGAAGGCGCGCGGGTGCGGTTTTCAGGTCTGGAAGACGTACGGCCCGTCATTACCGGCCCTGATGGCCGTTTTGTGCTGGATGGCCGCACCGAGAAACGCACGATCATCGCCCTGCCGGTCGGCGGCGTATTCCGTGATTCCACGCAGATTGAGGCCGCCACGCCAGACCGGGCAACCGGCTACGCTAGCGCCGGTTTCATCAACGGACTCGGCCCCGCGCAGGCCGAGTACAGCGTGGTGGTGATGGTTTTCCCCGCTGATGGGGAGGAAGTGGCGCTCGAAGCGCTGACGCGCGACTGCACGCAGCGGCCCGAACAGCGGCACGCCATGCGGCTGGCGACGTACATTTCCAGTCTTGATCGCGGCAACCCGCCCGGCTGGCTGGACGCCGGCACGGCGGAGGCTTTGCACGAACACCTGAGCGCGACACTCCCGTCCTCGTTCTTTCTCGCCTGCGAGCAGAGGCATGAAGCCTATGATATGTATGCCGGGCACACCGATGCGTTGAGAACACTTCAGGAGGCCGGCCCTGGACAATCCCGGCACTGACTTGGGCGCCGCTGGAGAGACCGGTTTCCGCCTCCTGCCTGGGTATTTCTCCCGCCAGCAGCAGGGCGGGCTGGTGCAAAGCGTGGTTGAAAGCCTGCAGGCCGCCCCGCTTTTCACCCCCTCAATGCCGCGCACCGGCAAACCCTTAAGCGTGCAGATGAGCAATTTTGGCCCTCTGGGCTGGGTGGCGGACCAGACGGGCTATCGTTATGAACCTGAGCATCCCGTCACCGGCGCGCCCTGGCCGGCCATGCCGCCAGCGCTTCTGGAACTGTGGGCAGCGGTGTCGGGCTGGCACCAGCCACCGCAGGCCTGCCTGATAAACGTTTACGGACCCGATTCACGCCTTGGTCTGCATGTGGACGCAGATGAGGACGCGCGCGATGCGCCTGTCGTGTCTGTGAGTCTAGGCGACCGGGCGCGCTTCCGGCTGGGCGGGCCATTGCGCAACAGTCCCAGCCGTTCGCTGGTCCTGTCGTCTGGCGATGTTGTCGTGCTCGGCGGCGCCTCGCGGCGTTTTTTCCATGGCGTAGACCGGATATATCCCGGCACGTCCACGCTATTGCCCGCGCCCTTCCGCCCGGGGCGGATCAACCTCACTCTCAGACGGGTACGATGACCGGACAGGGAAATTATCGCGATGGGGAACTGGCTTCGTTCATCGCGCGTATAGCTTTCGCCTGATTTAGTGTCAGAAGGCGGCACCATGAGGGTTCGAGCCGCCGGCAAACAATGGAGGCATCCCATGCGGAAGCTTGTAATCCTTGCCATGGCTGCGCCCGCCATTATCCTGGCTGGCTGCACGGCCAACAACACGATGACCCACGCAGCTGGCGGCGCTGCGGCCGGCGGCCTTGCCGGCGCGGTTATCGGTAACAATACCGGCAGCGGCGACGCGCGCCAGGGTGCCATTATCGGCGCTGTGGTCGGCGGTGCGGTCGGTGCCTATGCAGGCTGCCGTGAAGATGGCGGCTGCCGCTGGAACCAGAATAATCAGAACCATTCCCAGCTTTATTACGACCAGCGTGCCGGCCGGTATTACTATGTCGACCAGCGTACCGGCGTAACCTACTGGCAGAACGGCGAATATCGCGGCTAGTTCCCCTGCTGGCAGCGTGATCCGCTGACCCCTTGCGGATCGGCCAATGAGAGAGCCCCGGCACACACCGCCGGGGTTTTTTCATGCCTGTATAAACAGCACGGGTCACGAATCTGCGGAACCGCATGGCCCTTCGGGCGGTTAGTTTTCCAGAAGCGATCTATGGGAGAGTAATGTCATGAACCGCAAAATTCTTATTGCCACGGTATTGAGTGTGCCGCTGCTGGCCACTGCCTGTGCCACGACACCTGCTGTTCGCGGCGGCGCCGCGGGCGCTGCTGTGGGTGGTGTTGGCGGCGCCGTAATCGGTAATCAGGTCGGCAGCCCGGCCACCGGCGCCGCCATCGGCGCGGTTGGTGGCGCAGCTGTTGGCGCAGCTATTGCCTGTAACCAGCAGGGCGGATGCCAGCACAATCCGAACAGCGGACGCCATTCCGCGCTGAACTATGACCAGCATACGGGCCGGTACTGGTATACCGATCTCCAGACCGGCAATACGTACTGGCAGAATGGTGAACCGCGCACGCGCGCGCCGCGCCGTTAAACGGCCGGACCGGACCGGAAATGAAAAGGGCGGCTCCTAGGAGCCGCCCTTTTTGATGTCATCGCCAGCTAGGCCTCGACGTCGAGCCCGCTTCCGGGCTTGTGACCGGGTGTTTGCTGCTCTGACGCCGGTTTGGCACCGGCAGGCGCCGCGCCTTCTGCCGGACCGGCCGATACCACCACCATCGCGGCGCGCAAGGTCCGTTCGCCAATCACATAGCCGGGCTGCATGATGTGGGCGATGCGGCCTTTGGGCTGGTCAGCCGGTATCTGCGCGGCGGCCTGATGCAGGTTCGGATCGAGCGGATCGCCTGGTTCGGGTGCCACACGTTTCACGCCATGACGCTCCAGCGTGCTCATCAGGCGGCGCTGGGTCATCTCCACGCCTTCAACCAGCGGCTTGAAATTATCCGGCAGGCTGGCACGTACGTCCTCGCCAAGAAGCCCCAGAGCGCGCTCCAGATTGTCAGCGATATCGAGCATGTCGCGCGCAAAGCCTGTGACGGCGTATTCGCGGGTTTCCTTTACCTCGCGGGCGGCACGCTTGCGGGTATTATCCGCATCCGCCACAGCGCGCAGAAGCCGGTCGCGCAAATCGTTTACCTGTGCGTGCAGAGCGTCCAGCCCGTCTTCGTCTGACTGTTCGCCCGCCTCTGCAGCCATCTCCACACCCTCCTCAGGCCGAATGTCGGCGGCGTCTTCGGCCGGGGCGTTCTTGCTGTCATCACTCATGAAATACGTCCTGTCGTCAGTTCTGAGAGGTATCGGGTTGCCCGACACATAGGGAGACTAGCTGCGCCCGTCGAGGAGGCGCCCCACAAGCTGAGCTGTATAATCAACCAGCGGGATCACGCGCGCATAGTTCAGGCGGGTCGGACCAATGACCCCGAGCGCGCCCAGAATGCGCTGGTCGCGATTGCGGTAGGGCGCAACGATCACGCTGGAGCCGGAGAGCGAAAAGAGCGGGTTCTCCGAACCGATGAAGAGGCGCACGCCTTGCGCGCCGCGCGCTTCATCCAGCAGGGCCAGAAGATCTTCCTTGCGCTCAATATCATCAAACAACAGGCGGATGCGTTCCAGATCCTCGCTGGCCTCGACCGATTCCAGCAGCTTTGCCTGACCGCGCACAATCAGCGAACGGTTCTCCGACCCGCTCCAGTCGGCAAGCCCCGCCTCAACAAGGCTGGCGGCGGTCTCGTCCAGCTGGGCGCGCTTTTCGGCGATCTCGCTCTGGATAGCCTTCAGGGCCTCGGCCAGCGTGCGGCCCCTGAGCCGGGAGGACAGGTAATTGCCGGCCTCCACCAGAGCGGCAGGCGGCAAGCCGGCAGGCGCCGTCATCAGCCGGTTCTCAACGGAACCGGATTCCGAGACCAGCACGGCAAGTATCTCGACAGGCGAGAGCGGCACAAATTCCACATGGCGCAGCGGCACATCCTGCTTTTGCGAGGCCACCAGGCCCGCCCCGCCGGCCAGACCGGACAGGAGGGAGGAGGCCTCCGCCAGCACGTCCTCGGGGCGCTTACCCGCCGAGCCGACGCGGGCATCGATCTCGCGGCGCTCCTCCTCTGCGATCTCGCCAATCTGCAACAGGCCATCCACAAACAGGCGCAGCCCTGCGTGGGTCGGCATGCGCCCGGCAGACGTGTGCGGCGCGGACAGAAGCCCTGCACCAGCCAGATCAGCCATCGTGTTGCGAATGGAGGCGGGCGAGAGGTTCAGCGCGGAGCGCTTTGAAAGGGTGCGTGAACCCACAGGCTCGCCGGTAGCAAGATACGCCTCGACCAGCTCGCGGAAAATATCACGCGAACGCGCATCCAGTTCGGCCAGCGATGAGGAAAGGGGCGAAATTGGCTCTGTCATGATGACAATCAGTTAAGCGAGCCACGTGCGCGCTGCAATGGCCTCGTGGTTCATGCCCGCGACCGGCCCGACCCGCTTTCATCCCGGCGGCATTCGGGCTAGGTCGGCAGAAGAGATCAATCCGGAGAGACACTATGCGCCCTGATAACCGCCCCGCCGACGCCCTGCGCGTGGTCCATTTCGAGCTGGGCGCCGCGCCCTACGCGGAAGGCTCCTGCCTGGCTGTGTTTGGCAATACGCGCGTTCTTTGCGCGGCGAGCGTGGAGGAGACCACACCGCCCTGGCTGCGCGGACGGGGACAGGGCTGGGTGACGGCTGAATACGCCATGCTGCCGCGCGCCACCCATCAACGCACGCGCCGCGAAGTGACCAGTGGCAAGCCTTCGGGCCGCACGCAGGAAATCCAGCGCCTGATCGGACGCTCCTTGCGGGCGGTTGTCGATCTCAAAGCGCTCGGCGAACGCCAGATCATCGTCGATTGCGACGTGCTGCAGGCCGATGGCGGCACGCGCACGGCGGCCATTACCGGCGCATGGATCGCCCTGAAATCGGCCTGCCTCTATCTGATGGAGGAAGGCCTTTTAAAAACCGACCCCATTACCGGGCAAGTCGCTGCGGTCTCCGCGGGCATCATCAAGGGCGAAGCACGCCTCGACCTTGAGTATGAGGAAGACAGCACGGCGGACGCGGACGCCAATTTCGTGCTGACCGCCAATGGCGGGGTTGTCGAAATACAGGCAACGGCTGAAACTGATCCCATGAAGCCCGAAGAGTTCGACGCGCTCTTTGCACTGGCGCGCAAGGGCATTGGCGAACTGGCAACGCTTCAGACCGCCGCCCTGCAGACGCGCCGCTAGACAGAAATGCGGGCAGGCGAGGCGCAGGGCAGACAGGGAGAGACGCCATGACTGACCGCCGCAATGATACCCGCGCGCCGGTGCCTCGCGATAAAACGAACGATCATACGCATGATGCGGCGCGTATGCGAAGGGCGTTTCTGACCGAGCGTACGGGCCTGCCGCTGGAGCATGTCGGGTCATTCTCCTTCGACCCCGGTGTGACTGCCGGGAATATCGAAAATTTCATCGGCGTGGCCCAGGTGCCCATCGGTCTGGCCGGACCCTTGCGTATCAATGGCGAGCACGTGAGCGAAGACGTCTATGTGCCGCTGGCGACAACCGAGGGAACGCTGGTTGCCAGCTATAACCGGGGCATGCGTATCCTGACCGAAGCGGGTGGGGTGAAGACCACCATCCATGAGCGCTTCATGCAACGCGCGCCCGTTTTTCACTTCAGCGATGCGCGCGGTGCACGATCGTTCGCGAAATGGGTGGACGGGAATCTGGACGGCATCCGCACTGCCGCAGAATCTACATCGTCAGTGGCCAAACTCTCCCATATCGAGCGCTACTCGGTGGGCCCGATGCTCCATTTGCGCTTCAACTATGAGACAGGCGACGCGGCCGGGCAGAATATGAGCGGAAAGGCCACGCTGGCGGCGTGCGAATGGATAGCGGCCAACTATCCGGGCGGCGCGCGCTATACTCTTTCGGGCGCGATGGATACCGACAAGAAGCACTCCCAGCTCAACGTTCTGCATTCGCGCGGGGCGCGGGTGATAGCGGAGGCGCGCATCCCGGACCGGGTATTGCGAGAGCGGGCGGGCGTGGCCGCAGCCGATCTTTTCCGCGCCCGGCTCAACTCCTTTGCCGGCTCGGTGATGGCGGGCAGCGCCAATAACGGCATGCATGCCGCCAATGGCCTGGCCGCGCTCTTCATCGCCTGCGGGCAGGATGCGGCCAATATCGCCGAGTCCCATACCGCCATGACCTTTGTGCGGCTGGAGGATGATGGCGAGACCTATTACTGGTCGATCACGCTTCCTGCCCTGATCGTCGCGACATTTGGCGGGGGCACGCAGCTGCCCACACAAGGCGAGTGCCTGGATATTCTGGGCTGCCGGGGCAAGGGCAAGGTCGGGCGCTTTATCGAGATATGTGCGGCTACCGTGCTGGCGGGCGAAATATCGCTGGCGAGCGCGGTCGTGGCGGGGGACTGGGTGGAGAGCCACGACCGGCTCGGCCGCAATCGCTGACCTGGTGCGGGGTACAGATCAGCCGATCAGTTGAAGAGTTCCAGCTGGCGCGCCTCGCGGGCGAAGGGGGCGATGTTCGCCGGGCCCGCCTGCAGCCGGCGAGGCTTCAGCGCTGGTCTGGCAACAGGGACACTCTCGGGTGCTTCCACCAGATCAAGATGCAGGGCAGACGCCTTGGCGCGGATCGCGCCTTCGGGCCGGCCGAGCTTTAGCGAAATGCGCTGCAGCGGCACGCCGCGCCGGGCCAGATCGCGCAGTTCACGCTCATCCTCATAACGCCAGCGCTTGCCCGCATTGCGGACATAACCGCCGCCGCTTGCTTTCAATTTCGATGCATAGCTCATGGCACCGCTCCTGTTCATATCTAGAACATAAGCGGAACATTAACCAAAGTCAAGGGATTGTGGATAAAATCTTACCCACGCCCTGTCAGGGACGGCATGTGTCCGGCGCCTGTTCTCCTGCCACGAAAGCCGAAACCGCCTGGACAAAGCAGGAGGGCGCAACGAAGGGCAGGAAATGGGCCGCACCCTCGACGGTGGTGAAGCTTACCTCACCGGCCTGCGCCAGCATGCCAGCGTGCGCGCGGGCGCCCTCATACGGCGTATTTGGGTCATGCGTGCCGTGGATGATGAGGGTGCGCGGCAGGCTGGCTGGCCCGCCGCCAAAGTATGCGTCGCGCTCATATAACGGCGCGGGTATGCCGACCAGCAGGCCGGGAAGCGGGCTGGTAAACAGGGCATCTGCCGCCTCTGCCGCCACCGTGTCAGCGGTCAGGTCCCGGCGCTCATTGTTCTCCGAACCGCTTATCAGCATGACCAGCGGCAAGGATGGCGGCGACTGGGGATAGGCGTTCAGCGTTGCCAGCAGCCCTTCCAGTTCTGCGGCCGTGTTGTCCAGAAGCCCGGTCTCGCCGCGCCCCAGCGTGTCGATCAGCGCCGGAATGCGCTCCCGCAGCGTCGGGAAGTTCAGCAAAGCGCCCATGAAGCGGCGCAGATCACCGCCCGGCACACTCCCGGCCCAGCTGGCCGATGCGGAGTCTTCGTGCAGGACCCGGGCATAGGCCGCCAATTCGTCATCTGTCAGCTGATCACGGCCCACCGCATCGACAATCGCCGTCCGCCGGGAAAGATCAGCGCCAGCCGCACCTTCGGCGGGAACAAGGCCGTCCAGCACCAGCCCGTCGAGCGCCACCGGGGCGGCCTGCATCATCCGCAAGGCAAGCTGGGTTCCGTAGGACACCGCATAGACGAGGACCTCGCCCGGCTCCCTGTGGCGGCCGATCAGGGATGACAGGTCATGGGCGGCATTGGTGATGGTGAAGCCGTGAACGCGGCCGGGATCGGCAAACATCTGGCCAATGCACGGACCCCACTCCTCCCCGGCGAGCGCGATACCATCGGCGCTTTGCGGCGATTCCTGATCCGGGCAGAGCTTGGCAGAATAGCCCGTCCCGCGATGATCCGGGATGACAAGGTCATAGCCGGGGAAGGCGGTGCGGAACTCATCAAGGAAGGGGTAGAAGGACGCACCGGACTCGCCCGGTCCCCCCGCGATCAGCCAGACTGCGCCGCGCCGCGCGTGCAGATCCCTTTCGGGGAAGAGGCGGACGAAGAGCTCTATCGTGCTCTCATCGCCTTCGTGCAGCGGGTGCAGCGGCACGCTCTCCACCCGGCACAGGCTGTCAGCGAGCGCGGGATAGTCACCGGCATCCGCGCAGGGCGCAAACCCCTCATAGGCCGGAGTGGCGGGCTGGGCTGCACACGCAGCGGCAAGGCCAAGGACTGCCAGCCACGGCAGGCTGAAGGGTCGAATCATGAATCCTGTCCAGATAAAATGTTGGCGAAGGGCGAGCTGGGTCTTACCAGTTTCCGGTGTTTTCCATGCTGGCCCAGGGCTCTTTCGCGGGCAGGCTTTCACCCTCCTGCAGCAGCTCGACCGAAATATTATCGGGAGAACGGACAAAGGCCATGTGGCCGTCGCGCGGCGGGCGGTTGATCGTATAGCCCATACCCTGCAGGCGCGCGCACAGGGCGTAGATATCCTTCACCCGGTAGGCGAGATGGCCGAAATTGCGCCCGCCTGAATAGGTTTCCGGATCCCAGTTATGGGTAAGCTCGATGCAAGGCAGACCCGCAGGCAGCGAACCGCTCTCCGGTACCCCGCCTGCGGCGGCTATGTCATCGGGCGAGCACAGGAAAATCAGCGTGAAGCGGCCCTTCTCGCTGTCCATCCGGCGCACTTCCCTGAGGCCCAGCCCCTCGCAGTAAAAGCGCAGGCTCGCGTCCACATCGCTGACGCGCACCATGGTGTGGAGGTATCGCATATCCAGTTCCTCTTGCTGCCTGTCAGGCCTGAGAGTTAGTCACTGCCGCCGCCATCACCACCGCCTGCACTGCCATCAGCGGAGTCCTTGCGGCCGGTATCGCTGCCGCCATCGGCGTCCACGTCTGTGTCGGGCCGTACCCGGCGCGCCCATTTGGGCCGCCTGCGCCAGCCCGTATCTTCCGGAATCGGTTCGCCGCGCGCGCTGGCAAGCGCGTGGGTGAAAGGTTCGGGCGCACGGATATGGTGCAGGCGGGCCAGCACGAAGGCAGGCAGAGCGCCGAAGGCGACAACGCCGAAAAATACCGTGAACATGAAGACATAACCGCCACGGCCTGCCCAGTCATGCGCGCCCGTGGCCCGCCAGATCTGGTCATAGATGGCCGGGATAAGGGTCAGCGCGACGGGGCTCAGCACGATGGCGATCAGACACCCTGCAGCGAGATAGAAAGCCCAGCGCGGCGCAAAGCTGTTCACATAGAGGCGGGTGAACTCAGCCTCGCTGACACCGCGCACGGTTGCCGGCTTGGTGGCGGTGCGGTCGGCATATTCCTCGGCCGCATCGGCACGCAGCGCCCTCAAGCGCAGCAGGCCATAGCCCAGACACGTGAGGATGAAGACCGCAAAAACGGCAAGGAGAAGCTGGAGCGAGAAATCATACATGCCACGCTATCTAGCGCGTTGCGGCCTCGTAGGCGAGCATGGCGCGCTTACGCTCCAGCCCCCAATGGTAGCCATTGAGCCGCCCATCGCTGGCGAGTACACGGTGACAGGGGATTAGCCAGCTGACCGGATTGGCGCCCACCGCCGCGCCCACCGCTCGGCTGGCCCTGGCGGTGCAGACATCGCGGGCGATCTCACCGTAAGAGGTGGTTTCGCCCGGCGGGATAGCCAGCAGGGCGCGCCAGACCTGCCGCCGCCAGGGCGTGCCGTAGAGCACGAGCGGGACCGGCCGTGTGCCGCCTTCACCAAATATCGCTTGCGCATAATGATCGGCGGCGGCGTGATCGAGGGTGAAGCCCGCCGCTGGAAAGCGCGATCTCAGATCGGCTTCTGCCTCGGCCTCGCGGCCCGCATCGGCAAAGGCGAGCGCAGAGAGGCCGCGCGGCGCGATAAGAAACACGCCAGTGCCAAAGGGGGTCGGCGCGTGGCCGATGGCAAATTCCAGTCCGATACCAGCGCTGCGGGCATTGCCGGGCGTGACGGCCTCCTCGGCGATAAAGACATCATGCAGGCGCGACGGGCCGGAGAGGCCGGTTTCCAGCGCGGCTTCCAGCACGCTTGCGCCTTCACGCATCAGGCGGCGGGCACTGGCGTGGGTAAGGGCGGCGATCATGCGTTTCGGGCTCGCCCCGGTCCAGCGTGTGAAGACGCGCTGGAAATGATGCGGGGAAAGCCCCGCAGCCTGCGCAATGCGTTCCAGCGAAGGCTGCTCGTCCCAATGGGCGGCGATGAAATCCAGCGCGGCGTTGATGCGCGGATAATCGCTCGCGCGCAGGGCAAGGGCGGGCAGGGTTTCTGAAGGGGTGGCAAGATCTGTCATGGGGCCAAGAGTGCCGCTGGCGCTTACGCCGCGCCACCCGTTTCTTGCGCCAGAGCCACGGGGCTGGTGCGCGCCTTATCCAAGGCTTCGCCAATCGCGCTCGCAAGCTCGCGCCGTTCGCGCGGCGAGAGGACTGAGCCGACCAGCACATGCTTGCCCATGGCGGTGAGGCGCGGCTGCACGTCCGGATCGTCCTCATGGTCCACGACAAGCCGTGTCCAGGCCGACGGCAGGCGGTAGAGTGTCTCATAGCCCGTGGGCCAGCGGCGCATGACATGGATGGCATCTGGCGTGATATGGATACGCTCCAGACGCCGCCCGTCGCGATAGTTCAGCCGGAAGGCCAGCCAGACGATCAGCACGTCCAGCCCGAAAAAGCCCAGCACCGGCCATGCCCCGGCCAGCAGAAACGCCAGACCTGCGGTGAAGCTGATGACGGCAATGGCCACCATCAGTGCGATGAATGCCGGACCGCCGAGCGAACGGTTGGGCCGCACATGGGCGTCCAGAAGCACGTCCTCGCGCGCGTCCAGATGGTCCAGACGCAGCGGACGGCCATGGGCCTCGATCGGCCAGTTCTCTATTGCCGTGCGGCGTTTCATGGCACGCAAGATAGGGCAAAGGCGCGCTTCGGGCGAGGACAGCGGGTGCGGCGAATGACACTTTGCCAGGCTCTTCACGTTATGAATTGCTGTCGCGCAGATGAACGCAAACGCCTTTCATGGGCCGCAATTTGCCTTTAGCCATAGGGTCATAGTCATTGTCCCCGGCATGAAGGAAAGGGACCTGAAAATGCTGACCACGCTTGCCACCGCCCTTGCAGCGCTGTCCACCGGCTGGAGCACGGCGGACGCCAATAACGCCGCGTTCGATGTGAGCGCCGATACCGGCCTTGTCATTGTGCAGGAAGCGCAAGAGGCGCAGGAGGTTGAAACCCTGCCGCCGGCTGAGGCTGTCGAACAAGCCGGGCGAGGTGAAGCGGTGGAGCGCGCCCGCGCGCTGGAAATCTTTGCCGCCGTTGAGACCCTGCAGGCGCGTTTCCGGCAGGTGAACCCTGATGGCTCCGTCAGTGATGGCGATCTTGCCCTGTCGCGCCCCGGACGGGTCCGCTTTGCCTATGATGCGCCCTCGCCGCTGCTGATCGTGGCTGATGGCTCCACTGTCGCCATCGCCGATAGCGCGCTGGAAACGGTTGACCGTGCGCCGATCCGCTCCACGCCCCTGCGCTGGCTGCTCGCACCGGCTTCGGAGCTGGAATCCTCCGGCGCGATTGTGGAGGTCGGGCGCTATGACAATCAGCTCTATGTGACGCTGGAAGATCCGCAAGGCGAGGCCGAGGGCCGCGTTACGCTCGCCTTTGGCGACGATGACCCGGCCGCGCCTGCAGGCGAAGTGGCGCTTCTGGGCTGGTATGCGGTCGACGGGATGGGCTCGCTCACGCAGGTGACGCTCGATGAGGTCCGCCTTGGTCAGCGCGCCGATCCGCGCCTGTTCGTGCTGGATGACGACATGTTCTCGTCACGGCGGAGAGGGCGGCGGTAGGGGACGTCTGAAACCCCGGACGCGCAGCGATCCGGGGCCTGCTTCTTGAGGGGATTTTCCTGCACCCGGTCCCGGATGGCCCTCCGGGCCTCCGGGATTTCAAGAGTATAGTCACTGAAACCCCGGAACGCCGGAGGCGTATCCGGGGCCTCTTTCAGGATTATCCTGCCCAAGGTCCCGGCTCTGCGCTTCGCTTGGCCGGGAGTTCAGCACGGTCTGAAAACCCTACTCCGTCCCGTCATCATCCTCATCGCCGGGTTCGTCGGTGAACTGCAAGAGGTCGCCGGGCTGGCAGCCGAGCTCGCGGCACAGCGCCTCCAGCGTGGAAAAGCGCACAGCCTTGGCCTTGCCGGTCTTCAGGATGGAGAGATTGGCCATGGTGATGCCGACACGGTCGCACAGCTCTGTCAGCGACATGCGCCGTTCGAGCAGCATACGGTCGAGGGTGACGCGGATTGCCATGTATCGCGCCCCCTAAATCGTCAGCTTCTGCTCGTCGCGCAGGCGCGTTCCCTCACGGAACACTTCTGCCAGGACGAGAAGGGCAATGACGGCGATCCAGGCGCCGATATTCAGGCCGAACTGGGGCTGGATGGACACACCGCTTTCCACCGGGCGGCCAAACACGGTGAAGATGAGCGCGATAATGCCGTGCGCGCCATATCGGATGATCTGGTAAATCGCGATGGCAATCGCGATAGCGCGCAGATGGCCGGCATTCTCCGGCACAAAAGGGTCGCCCTGGATAAGCGTGACGACGATACGGCGCAGCCGGTCGGTAATGAACAAAATTGCGATGATCGCGGCCACGCCGAGCGGCAGCGCGATGACGAAATCAAGCTGGAGGAAGCGTACGAAGCTTTCGGGCAGGTCCGGGCCCATGCCCGTAACGCTGAATACCCCGAAAACCATGAGTGAGAGGGTGACGAGGCTGGCCAGGACCAGAAGGCCCCACAGCACTATAATCGCCACATCGAGAAAAATTTTCAGAAGGGATGTCAGAAATCCCGGACTTAGCGCACGCATCCCTGCCCCTTCTGTGACGTCACACCGGGCGCGTTGCTGCCTCCAAGGGGGAAGAGGTCAGACGCACCCGGTGGCGTCATGCTGCCTCACGGCGCCGCCTTACGCGACAATCGGTGACAGCGCCGCAGCCATGCCCGCTACTACCGCAGCGACCAGAACCACATTGATGATAGCCGCAAACGGAACGCGGCGGGTGTTGTTTTCGAGCCTGACCATCTTTGTCTCCTTTGAGGTCCAGTGTTATCGATCAACCTTCGGCCTTTGCTCCGGTCATGTGTTCCGCCGGGGCTTTTGCCGTGAGGCAGCGGGGTTGTTCCCCTTGCCTCGAAAACACATCTAGCAAGGCTCTCATCGCTTTGCAACAAAAAAACATCGAAAAACGATATGAATTTTCCGAAAGGCGATATGCACAAATGGATGTAGCAACCAAAATCCGCCTTTTCCGGGAGGCTCCGCTGTGGGTGCTCGCAAGCCATAATGCAGGCAAGATCAAGGAGATAGCTGATCTCGTCGCACCCTTTTCCATCCGTGTCAAAGGCGCAGGCGAGATGGGTCTGGAGGAGCCGGAAGAGACTGAAAAAACTTTTTCCGGCAATGCGCTTTTGAAGGCGCGGGCCGCCGCGAAGGCGTCCGGAGCCGTCGCGCTGGCCGATGATTCCGGTCTGGAAGTGAGTGCGCTCGGTGGTGAGCCGGGCGTTTATTCCGCCCGCTGGGCGGGACCGGAGAAGGATTTCCGCCTCGCCATGGAGACGGTGGAGGCAAAACTCGCCGCCTCTGGCAGCACGGACCGCTCCGCGCGCTTTGTCTGTGTGCTGGCGCTGGTCCACCCGGACGGGGCCGAGCTGGTCTTCGAGGGCGAGGTGAAAGGTGATCTTGTCTGGCCGCCGCGCGGAGATCAGGGTTTTGGCTATGATCCGGTGTTTGTGGCCAGAGGGGAAACCCGCACCTTTGCCGAGATGGGCACGGCGGAGAAGAAGGCGCTGAGCCACCGCGCCGCCGCTTTCAGGAAGCTGACAGACACGGTGTTCGGCACGTGAGCACCCTCGCGCCCGCCCCTCTCGGGCTTTATATCCACTGGCCGTACTGCGCGCGCATCTGCCCGTATTGCGATTTCAATGTCTACAAGGCCAAAGGCGCCGATAGCGCGGCACTTGCCGATGCGCTGATCGCCGACATGGCCCGCTGGCGCGCGGTGACGGGGCCGCGCACGCTCGCCAGCATACATTTTGGCGGCGGCACGCCCTCCCTGATGGAGGCGGGCGATATCGCCCGCGTGCTGGAAACGGCAGAGGCCCTATGGGGGCTGGAGGCGGAGGCCGAGCTGGGTCTGGAGGCCAATCCGGCAGAGCGCGCGCGGCTTGCCGATATTGTGGCTGCCGGGATCAACCGGCTGTCGGTCGGCTTACAATCGCTGGATGATGCCGCTCTGGCGCGATTGGGCCGCGATCATGATGCGCGCGCAGGCCTCGATGCGCTCGAGATCGCGCGATCTCTGGTGGCGCGCGTATCGGCAGACCTCATCTATGCCCGTCATGGCCAGAGCCTTGCTGACTGGGAGGGTGAGCTATCCGCCGTGCTGGCGCTCGGCGTCGATCATTTATCGGCCTACCAGCTTACCATTGAGGACGGTACGGCGTTTGCCCGCCAGCTGCAGCGCGGCACGCTGGTGCCGCCGCCCGAGGACCTCGCCGCGGACATGTTCGAACTGACACAAGGATTGACCCGCGCCGCCGGACTTGAAGCCTATGAAATCTCCAACCATGCACGGGGGCCGGACCACCGCTCGCGCCATAACCGGCTCTACTGGACGGGCGGGGACTGGATCGGCATCGGCCCCGGCGCGCATGGCCGCATCGGCTCACACGCGGGAGGCGGACGCATAGCCCACGCAGCGCCCCTGCGTCCCGCAGACTATATCGCCGACAGCCTGCGGCCCCTTGCTGGGCTGCAGCACCTGAGCGCGCTGGAAGAAGCGCAGGAGCGCGTGTTGATGGGTCTGCGCATCGCGGAAGGGCTGGACCGGGCACATCTGAGGGCCCTGACCGGGCACGATATCGATGAAGAGGCCGCGGCGTCCCTGCTGGCTGACGGGCTCATTGTCATGGACGGGTCAGGTATACGCCTGACCAGGCAAGGACGGCTCTATGCCGACCGGGTGGCCAACATGCTGGCGCCGTGAACAGGAGCCAGTCGCCTGATCAGGATTCGCCCGGCTCCACATCAATGGCCATGCCATCAGAGCCAAAGCGTTCCGGCGCCGGGTCAAGCACCTCAAAACGCCCATTGCGAATGGTGTAGAGGGCAAGGCCGCGTTCAACCGTGCCGTCAGCGCGCATGCGGAACAGGCCGTCCACGCCCAGAAACCCGTTTGGATCTTCAATGACCGAGCGGTCGATACGGCCCATATTGGCCGCCATCAGGGCCGCAAGGGATGCAGCATCATAGCCAAGGCCGGCAAGGCGCGACGGGGCCTCGCCAAACGCATTCTGATAGGCGGCCTCAAACCGGGCGCGCATTTCGGCGTCCGGACCGGCAAACCAGCCATTGGCCAGCGCGGGCTCGCGCGCCGTATCGGGATTACGCCACAGGCCGGTGCCGACAAACTTCACCAGCAGGGGGTCAATGTCGGCAAACAGCATGGACGGCGCGAGCATGCGCAGATCATCACCGCCCGCCGGGAGCATGACCACCTGGAAAGCGCCGCTATCGGTGGGACGCCAGTCCTCGCCCGTCATGGCGAGGGCCCGGCCCACCTCCAGCCGGCCAATGCCGGCCCGCGCGAGGCGCCGCGCCGCCTGGCTCATGGAATCCACACCGCCCGAATAGACCTCCTCGGCCGTCACCGTCCCGCCCACATCGGATGCGGCCCGGCGATAGGCTTCGCTGACCAGCTGGCCGTAAGGCGTGGCCGGCGCAACAATCGCAAAACGGCTGGCGCCAAGCGAGGCCGTGTAGGAGACCACGCGGCGCACTTCTTCCTCGGGCGGGAAGCTGAGCAGGTATACTCCCCCCCCGGCGACACCGGTATCGGTGGAGAAAGAGATCACGGGCACATTGGCCCGGCGGGCAGGCCCGGATACGGCGCGCACTTCAGCGGCCAGAAGCGGGCCGATAATCAGATCGGCGCCATCCGCAATGGCTGCCTCAGCCGCGGCCTCGGCGCCGCGCGCCGTGCCTTCGGTATCCTTGGGCAGCAGAACCACGTTCCCGATGCCGCGCTCAAAGAGGGCCAGTTCCGCCCCGCGCAGCAAATGCCCCGCCTCCGAGCGCAGCGCGCCCGCCGAGCCGGAGAAGGGCAGCAACACCCCCACACGCACCAGATCAGTGCCTTCCAGATGGGGCGGGGTGAAGGCGAGCCGCTCCGGGCTCATCTCGACACCCAGCACAGCCGGCTCGGGCGGTGCGCCGACGACAGGCGATGCCGTGCCCTGCTGGACCGACGGTCCCGGTGTGCCAGTGGTCGCGCCGCAAGCCGACAGGAGCAGGGCCGCACCCGCTACCATAAACGCCACGCGCGAAAGCCGGGCTATTGGCGCCAGCGCACAGGTGGGCAACACTGCTTGCGTCATGAATCCTGTCCTTATCACCGCCGCGACCGGCACTGCGCCCCGATGCGCTCCGCGCCAAAGCTACCGGCGTGATCGGTCAGGGGCAACTGCGGACCTGACTATTCCGGCGGGCGGACGCGCCCGATGAAGACACGCGCACGTCAACGGGCAGAGCGGCGCGGACGGCGCGGGGAGTGGCTGGCCGTGGCCATGCTGATCCTGACAGGCTGGCGGATCGTCGGACGGCGCGTGAAAACCCCGCTTGGCGAGATCGACATCATAGCGCGCAAGGGGCGCGTGCTGGCGTTCATCGAGGTGAAGTGGCGCGCCAGTGAACCGGCCGCCCGCGAAGCCTTCCATCCTCGCCAGCAGGCCCGGCTGATGCGGGCTGCGGCGCTGTGGCGCGCGCGCCGGACATCGCTGCACCGGATGGCCACCCGTTTTGACCTGATATGCGTGTCGCCCGGACGCTGGCCTTTACGCCTTTCCGGCGTGCTCAGCGCGGATTCCGGGGCGGAAAACGAGCTAATTTAGAAGGGTTTGGCAAAAAGTTAATGTGACGTCTTGACGTTCGCGGCATTTTTGTTCTTTTCTTGTTCTGGTTTTATACAGGTCTGTTCATGGCTCCTGTGGATAAATGGTAAAGGCGCGTGGACGAAATTTAATTTGTTCAGTGAACGCATTTTCTGGAGGTGATGATGAGCGCTTATACCCATTCCGCCTCCTTTGAAGGCGCTGACGCACGCCTGGTTGATGTTCAGGTCCAGATTGCAGGCGGCACACCGGCTTTCAGCGTGGTCGGGCTGGCCGACAAAGCCGTAGCGGAGAGCCGTGAGCGGGTACGCGCGGCGTTTGCGGCAATTGGTCTCTCCCTTCCCGGCCAGCGCCTGATTGTCAATCTGGCCCCAGCGGACCGGCCTAAGGAAGGCGCCCATTTCGACCTGCCCATCGCCATTGGCATTCTGATCGCCATGGGCGTCCTGCCGCCGGAGGCAGGCTCGGAGTATCTGGCCATGGGGGAGCTCGGCCTTGACGGTTCGATCTCGCCTGCGCCGGGCGCCCTGCCGGCGGCCATGCTCGCCGTGGAGCAGGAAACAGGCTTTATCTGTGCGAAGGATAGCGGGCCGGAAGCGGCCTGGGCGGGCGGGGATCTCGCCATCCTGGCCCCGGCATCGCTCATCCAGCTGATCAATCATTTCAAGGGCGGGCAGGCGCTGGTGCGGCCGCAGCCGGGTGATCTGGTCGAGGGGCCGCGCTTCCGGGACATGAGTGATGTGCGCGGGCAGGAAACCGCCAAGCGCGCGCTCGAGATCGCCATGGCCGGTGGCCACAATATTTTGTTTATCGGCCCGCCGGGTTCCGGCAAGTCCATGCTGGCAGAGCGGGCGCCCGGCCTGTTGCCTCCGCTCTCGGCAAGGGAGCTGCTGGAAATCTCCACCGTGCAGTCGGTCGCCGGACTGTTGCAGCGCGGAGAGCTCAGCCGCACACGGCCCTTCCGTGCGCCCCACCACTCCGCGTCCATGGCGGCGATGGTGGGCGGGGGCACGCGGGTGCGGCCTGGTGAAGCCTCGCTGGCCCATAATGGCGTGCTGTTTCTTGATGAGCTGCCGGAGTTCCACCCGCAAGTGCTCGATTCCCTGCGCCAGCCGTTGGAGACCGGCGAAATTGCGGTGGCCCGCGCCAATGCCCGGATCACGTTTCCGGCGCGTTTCCAGCTGGTTGCGGCAATGAATCCGTGCCGCTGCGGCTGGGCGGGGGCAGACGGGCGCGCCTGCGCGCGCGGCAAAAATTGCGCGGAAAGCTATCAGGCACGCATTTCCGGCCCGATGATGGATCGTATCGACCTGCAGATCGAGGTGCCCCCGGTCACACCGGCAGACCTTGCGCTGCCGCCCGCGCAGGAGGGCACCGCCGAGATCGCGGCGCGCGTGGCACATGCCCGCGGCCTGCAGGAGGAGCGCGGCGGGCTCAATGCCCGGCTGTCCGGCGAGCCGCTGGACCGGATAGCCGAGCCAGATGCTGCTGGCCGCGAGCTATTGTCCCGCGCCGCGGAGGCCATGGGGCTGACCGCGCGCAGCTATCACCGTGTCCTGCGTACCGCTCGCACCATCGCCGATCTGGACGGCGTGGACGGGGTGCGGCGTATCCATATCGCGGAGGCCCTGAGCGCCAGGCGCCATACCCGTTCATCGGGCACGCCGCCGGTCTGGCCGGTAGCGCCAGAGGGAAGCGAAAAATCACTCCGGCATTCGACGCTTCGTTAACCTGACCGGCATTAGCGTCGTATCATGACCCATACCACGCCTCTTCCCCTTTCTGCCGGGATACCGCACGAGCCAGCCGCCGCTGATGAAACGGCGTATGGCGGGGCCGCGCAGATGCCGCTGCGCAGCATTTTCGACGCAATGGGCGAGCTGGTGATCGTACGTGACCGCGACGGGCGCCTGAGCGATGTGAACGGTGCCTTCCTGCGGGCATTCGGTGGCCAGCGCGAAGACTGGACCGGGCGCTGGTTCGCGGTAGCGCCGGCCTTTGGCGAGAGCAGCTCGCAGCGGCGCTATGATGTAGCCATGCGCACGCGCGCCGGACCGGTCTGGATCGAATGGTCGGAAACCCTGACGACCGACGGCTCCATCATTGCCGTTGGGCGCGATGTCACCGAACAGCGCAGCCTCGTGCAGCGCGAGAGCGAGGCCGCGCGGGGCAAGGGCGTGTTCTTTGCCGCCGTTACCCATGAGCTGCGCACGCCTCTGTCGGGCGCGCTGGGCACGGCCCGCCTGCTGGAGGATACCGGGCTGAAGCCTGATCAGGCTGCTTATGTCGCCGCGCTGAAAGCCAGCGCCAGTCACGCGTTGAAGCTGATCGACGATATTCTCGATCTATCCCGGCTGGAAGCAGGCAAGCTTGACCTGCGCCCTGAACCCGTCGACCCGTCCAGGCTGGTGGAAGAGGTGTGCGAACTCCTGTCGGAGAAGGCTGCCGAAAAGGGTCTGGCGCTGGCTCACGCGCAGGGGCCGGGCGTGCCGGCGCAGATCAGGGCTGATCCGGCTCGGCTAAAGCAGATTCTCTATAATCTGGCCGGCAATGCGGTGAAGTTCACGCGCGATGGCGGGGTGCTGGTGACGCTGGAAGCGGAAGACCAGAATTTGCGCCTGTCCGTGCGCGATACCGGACCCGGCATCAACCCGGCCGATCAGGCCCGCCTGTTTGAACAGTTCGAGCGCGGCGCCGCCGAACGCGACAACAGCGCGCCCGGCGCGGGGCTGGGCCTTGCCATGGTCAAGCGGCTGGCCGAAGCGATGGATGGCGAGGTCGGCGTCCGGTCGCAACCGGGCGAAGGCGCGCTGTTCTGGTTCACCTTCAAGCCTGAGGTGCTTCAGCGCGCGCCCGTCCATCGCCCGCTGGCAGGGCGCCGCATCCTCATCGCCACACCGTGTGGAATCGAATCAGATGCACTCGTCCTGCATGCCGAAACACTCGGAGCCTGGGCCGAAAACTGTAGCAGTCAGGGCCAGCTGGTGGCGCGCGCGCAAGCGGTGCGGCCCGACATCATCATCCTTGATGACAGCTGGACCGAAGACGCGTCTGCCCTTGCGGCAAGCGGCTGCACGGGCCGGATACTGGCGCTTGCCCGCCCGCGCACCAAGGCTCGCTATACCGGCAAGGACCGCCCGGCAGGCATTGATGGCTGGCTTGTGGCGCCGGTGCGGGCCAGCTCTCTGGCCCGATTCGCGCTGGGCAGGAGTTCGGGCGACGAGAAGCGCGAGACGACTGGCGTCAGCGGGCCCGTGCTGGCCGGTTACCGTATCCTCCTGGCCGAGGATGATCCCGTCAACGCCCTTATCGCGCGCACTTTGCTGTCACGGCTGGGCGCCAGCATCGTGATGGCCGGGACAGGGCGTGAAGCCGTACTGGAAGCCTCTCAGGGCGGATATGACGCGGCACTGCTGGACCTGCGTATGCCGGAGCTGGACGGGCGCGATGCCGCGGCGCAGATACGCGCCCTTCCCGGCGAGCCGGGCGCTGTGCCGCTGGTGGCGCTGACTGCCAACGCTACCGAGGCGGATCGCGATGCCTGCCTGGCTGCCGGCATGGACGCCTTTCTTGCCAAGCCGGTGGACCCCGATGAGTTGGCCGCCGTCCTCTCCGGCTTGTGCGGCGGGCAAAACCGCGCAAGGCTGAGCGCCTAAGTCACGTTCGCCGGAGCGAGCTTTTCATGACCGATATCAGTGCCGAGCGCCGAGGCGAGCGCCGCAGCCTTCTGGGCTCGGTCATTGCGCTGGGCTGGCGGCGTTCGGCCGTCATGCTGCTTTTGGGGTTTTCGGCAGGGCTTCCCATCCTGCTGGTCTTCTCCACGCTGTCAGCCTGGCTGCGGCTGGAGGGCGTGTCGCGCACCGAGATCGGCTTTTTTGCCTGGGCAGGCATGGCCTATACGTTCAAGTTCATGTGGTCGCCATTGGTGGACCGGCTGCCATTGCCATTGCTCGACCGGCTGCTTGGCCGGCGGCGCTCCTGGATATTGCTCGCACAAATCATTGTCATCGGCGCCATTCTGCTCGCATCAACCGCGACGCCCTCCACAGGGCTTTTCGTCATTGCGCTCGCCACGGTGATGATCGCCTTCGGCTCGGCGACTCAGGACATTGCGCTCGATGCCTGGCGTATCGACGTCGCCGAGGACGAGTATCAGGCGCTGCTGGTGGCGATTTATCAGTGGGGCTACCGCTTTGGCATGATTGCCGCCGGCGCAGGCGCGCTGGTGATGGCCGATTTTGGCGGCTTCTCCTTTGCCTACACCGTACTGGCCGCGCTCATGCTGATTGGCGTGGCGGGCGTGTTCCTCGCGCCCGAGCCTGCGCGCCCCAAAGCGCTGGGCGGCGGGACGGAGGCCATCGAAGGCGCGGTGAAGGGCAATCCGCTGGGTGAGGCCGCTGCCTGGCTCTATTCGGCGGTGGTTGCGCCGTTTGTCGATTTCATCGTGCGCTATCGCTGGATCGCGCTTTTGATCCTCACCCTGATTGGCGCCTACCGGCTCAATGATTTCGTGCTCGGCTTCATGGCCTATCCCTTCTATGTGGATATGGGCTACACCCTGTCTGAAATCGGCGCTGTATCAAAGGTTTACGGCGTATTTGCCATGCTGGCCGGCGCCATGCTGGCGGGTGTCGCCGCCACGCGCTGGGGTGTCTATCCGGTGCTGATGGTGGGCGCGATCATCAGCGCGGTCTCGGCGCTGGCTTTCACCTGGCTGGCACTTGTCCAGCCGACGGGCGAGATCACCCTGGTCAATGGCATCGAGATGACCCCGTGGCCGCAGGAGAAGAACCCCTCAATCCTCTATCTGACGCTGGCCATTACAGCGGAAAACGTGGCTGGTGGCTGGGCGGGTACAGCGCTCATTGCCTATATGTCGAGCCTGACCAACCGGGCCTTCTCTGCGACGCAATATGCGCTCTTCAGCTCGTTCTACGCCCTGCCGGGCAAGCTCTTTGGCGGGTTTTCCGGCATCATGGTGGATGGTCTTGGCTATGCCAATTTCTTCACCACCACCGCGCTTATCGGCGCGCCAGCGGTATTGCTGGTCTGGATCGTGATGCGCTGGCGGGCTGCGCGCGAGGTCGCCGCCCACAAGCCCCAGATCAGCTAGGCTAGACGATCAGCCAGTTTCGCTGCGCTCCGCCGAGAGGTCATGCGCGGCGAGCGCCGCAAGCGTGAGGATGTCGGCCACGCCCGCGCCGAGGCGCGCGATCTGCACCGGTTTTTCCAGACCCACCAGCATCGGGCCCAGCACCGTTGCTCCGCCTGCGGCGCGCAAGAGCTTGGTGGAGATGGAGGCCGAATGGATGGCCGGCATGATGAGCACATTGGCCGGACCCGTCAGGCGCGAGAACGGGTAGAGCCGCGTATGATCGGGGTCGAGCGCCACATCGGCATTCATCTCGCCCTCGTATTCAAAATCGGGATTGCGTGCGTCGAGCAGGCGGACGGCCTCCTGAATTTTCTCCGAGCGTTCGCCGGCCGGATTGCCAAAAGTGGAGTAGGAGAGCAGCGCCACACGCGGCTCCACCCCGAAGCGGCGCGCCGCAGAAGCCGCCTCGCACGCCATGTCGGCCATGGCCTGCGCGCTCGGAAACTCGGTGACATTGGTGTCGGCGATGAAGAGCGTGCGCCCGCGTGACAGCACCAGAGACATGCCCATCACCCGCTCGCCGGGCTTGGGGTCCAGCGCCATCTGCACGTCAGCCAGGGCCTGGGCGTAATTGCGCGTGGTGCCGGTGACGAGGCCGTGCGCGTCACCCAGCGCCACCATGCAGGCGGCAAACACGTTGCGGTCATTATTGACCATGCGCTGGACGTCGCGTTTGAGATAGCCGCGCCTTTGCAGGCGCTTGAACAGCCAGTCGGCATAGACCGCATTATGATCGGACAGGCGCGCATTGACGATCTCGATGGAGCCTTCAGGCACGCCGACAAGACGCATATTGGCTTTGGTGGTTTCCTCGCGGCCGACCAGCACCGCCTTGCCGAGCCCTTGCGTCTGGAAAGCATGGGCGGCGCGGATGACGGTCGGCTCCTCGCCTTCGGCAAAGACAATCGTCTTGCGGTCGGCTGAGCGCACCTCCTCGTGCAGGGCCTGCAAAATCGCCGCGGTCGGGTCGAGGCGCTGGGCGAGGGTCGCCTTGTAGGCTTCCATGTCAGCAATGGGGCGGCGGGCAACACCGGAAGCCATCGCGGCCTGTGCCACGTAAGGGGGGACATGGCTGATCAGGCGCGGATCAAACGGGGCGGGGATGATGTAATCCCTGCCGAAGCTGGGGCGTGATCCGTGATAGGCGGCGGCCACCTCGTCTGGCACATCCTCGCGCGCCAGCTCGGCCAGAGCGCGGGCGGCGGCCACTTTCATCTCTTCATTGATGGTGCGGGCGCGGACATCCAGCGCCCCGCGGAAGATGTAAGGAAACCCCAGTACGTTATTGACCTGATTGGGATAATCAGAACGCCCGGTTGCCATGATCGCGTCTGAACGCGCTTCGCGCACCTCTTCGGGCGTAATCTCCGGATCAGGGTTGGCCATGGCGAAGATGATCGGATCGGCCGCCATCGACTTGATCATCGCCTTGTTCACCGCGCCTTTGACCGAGAGGCCGATAAAGCAGTCCGCCCCGTCGAGCGCCTCTTCCAGCGTGCGCCGGTCCGTCTCGGCGGCATGGGCCGATTTCCACTGGTTCATGCCGTCGGTACGGCCCTTGTAGATGACGCCCTTGGTGTCACACAGGATCGCATTGTCATGGGCCACGCCCATGGACTTGATCAGCTCCAGCACGGCGATACCGGCTGCGCCCGCGCCGTTCACGACGACCTTGAGATCCTTCAGATCCCGGCCCGACAGCTCGCAGGCATTGATGATGCCAGCGGCGGAAATGATGGCCGTGCCGTGCTGGTCGTCATGGAAGACGGGGATGTCGAGCAGCTCGCGCAGGCGCTCCTCGATGATGAAGCAGTCCGGCCCCTTGATGTCTTCCAGATTGATCCCGCCGAACGTATTGCCGAAGCGGCGCACGCATTCGATGAAGGCTTCCGGGTCATTTTCCTCCACCTCGATATCGATGGCATCGATATCGGCAAAGCGCTTGAACAGCACCGCCTTGCCCTCCATAACCGGCTTGGAGGCGGCAGGGCCAAGATCACCTAGGCCCAGAATGGCCGTGCCGTTGGAGATGACGGCGACAAAATTACCCTTGGAGGTATAGTCATAGACCGCATCCGGATTGGCGTGGATCGCCTTTACCGGCGCAGCGACGCCCGGTGAGTAGGCCAGCGACAGATCGCGCTGGGTGGCCATGGGCTTGGTCGCGCGCAGGGCGATCTTTCCCGCCGGGGCGAGCTTGTGAAAGGCCAGGGCTTCTTCATCGTCCACGCGCGGTTTACGGTCTGTCATGGGGCGTCTGTCATCCGGGTCAGGTTGCGGGCTTTGCCCAAGCCTAGACGCTCCGCTGCCGAAAACGAAAGCCTGTTTAGCCAGCGCAAAAACGCGTGCCTCTGGTCTCTCCCCTTGCGGGGCGGGGACGGAAAGTTAATTTGCCGCCATGAGCCCGGACGCCAGCGCCCCATCCGACATCGCGACACGCACCTTTCCCAGCGCGGAAGGGGCGACGCCGATGATGATGCAATTCCTCAGCCTTCGCGCGCAAGTGCCTGCAGAGGCGCTGCTTTTCTACCGCATGGGCGATTTCTACGAGCTATTCTTTGACGATGCGGTGCGGGCCGCCGCCGCACTCGACATCACGCTGACCAAGCGCGGGGAACATCAGGGCGAGCCGATCGCCATGTGCGGGGTGCCGGTCCACAACGCGCAAATCTATCTCTCCCGCCTGATCCGGGCAGGCTTCAAGGTCGCGATTGGCGAGCAGGTGGAAGACCCCGCAGAAGCCAAGAAACGCGGATCGAAATCGGTGGTGGAGCGGGCGATTACCCGCATCGTCACGCCGGGGACGTTAAGCGAGGATGATCTTCTCGATGCGCGCAAGTCCAACCGGCTGGCGGCGCTGGCGCGCGGATCAGCCGGAGATATGGCGCTCGCCTTTGCCGATATTTCCGATGGCAGTTTCGGGTCCATACGGCTCGAGCCGGGCGATGTGGAGGCCGAGCTGGCCGCGCTTCAGCCGGCAGAATTGCTGGTGCTGGATGATGATGCCCGCGCGCTGGCGCCCATCCTGCCCGGCACCACGATCACGGCGCGGCCAAAGGCGAAGTTCGAGGCCGGCTCTGCTGAGCGGCGTCTGAATGCGCATTTCGGCACGCTGAGCCTTGACGGGTTTGGTGATTTCTCCCGCACGGAACTCGGCGCGCTGGGCTGTCTTCTCGATTATCTGGAGCTGTCGCAGGCTGGCGCTGCGCCCAAGCTGGCGCCGCCGCGCCATTTTGAGGCCGGAGGGTGGCTCGCCATCGATCCGGCGGCGCGGGCAAGCCTTGAGATCGACCGTACCCTTCAGGGCCAGCGCAAGGGCTCGCTGCTGGACGCGATAGACCGCACCGTTACCGCGCCGGGCGCGCGCCTGCTGGCAGAGCAGCTCTCACGCCCGTCTGCCCACCGGGCCGAGATCGAGGCGCGCCTTGATGCGGTGGGCTTCCTGCACGAGCAGGCCGGCCTGCGCGACTCCTTGCGCGACAGCCTGAAAAGTGCGGGCGACCCGGCCCGCGCCCTGTCGCGCCTGTGTCTGGAGCGCGGGGGGCCACGCGATCTGCTGGCGCTGGCCCGCGCGCTGAAAGAGGGCGAGCGCATCAATGCGGCCTTTGCCCGCCTCGGCCATGACGCCTTGCCAGTAGCCATTCAGGGCGCGCTGGACGCGCTGTCGCTGGCAGCCCGGCCCGAGCTGGCAAACCTCGTTGATGAGCTGGCCCGCGCGCTGGTGGAGGAGCCGCCTCTGCTGACGCGCGATGGCGGGTTCGTGGCGCACGAATGGGACCCGGCGCTGGATGAGCTGCGCACCCTGAAAGACCAGTCGCGCCGCGTGGTGGCGGGCCTGCAGAAGACCTATGCCGACCAGACCGGCATTTCCGGCCTGAAAGTGAAGCACAATAATGTGTTGGGCTATTTCATCGAGGTCAGCGCCCGCCATGGCGAGGCGATGATGGGGGTGGAGCCCTTCATCCACCGCCAGACCATGGCCAATGCGGTGCGGTTCTCGACCACCGAGCTTGGCGAGCTGGAATCGAAGATCGCCTCCGCCGCCTCGCGCGCCATCGCGCTGGAGCTGGAGATTTTCGCGCGCTTCTGCGCCCAGGTGGAAGGTCTTGCCGGCGCTATTCGCGCGGCAGGCGAGGCGCTGGCCGCGCTGGATGTGTGGGCGGCGGCGGCGCACTGGGCCGTCGAGACGGGGGCTTGCAGGCCTGAACTGACGGATGGCGCGGACCTCTTTATCGAGGCGGGCCGCCATCCGGTGGTGGAACAGGCCCTGACCCGGAGCGGCGAGGCGCGCTTTACGCCCAATGACTGCCAGCTCGATGCAGAGGGGAAGGCGGCCAGCCGCCTGCTTCTGGTGACCGGGCCGAACATGGCCGGTAAATCCACCTTCCTGCGCCAGTGCGCGATTATCGTCATCATGGCGCAAGCGGGCCTGTTCGTTCCCGCACGAACGGTCAGGCTGGGACTGGTGGACCGCCTCTTTTCGCGCGTCGGCGCAGCCGATGATCTGGCGCGCGGACGTTCCACATTCATGGCGGAAATGATCGAGACCGCGGCCATACTCAATCAAGCCACCCCGAAAAGTCTGGTCATACTTGACGAGATCGGGCGCGGCACCTCGACATGGGACGGGTTGTCGATTGCCTGGGCCACGGTGGAACATCTCCACGCCGTCAATCGCTGCCGCGCGCTCTTTGCCACGCACTACCACGAGCTGACGCGCCTCGCCGACGAGCTGGAGGGCACGGGCAATGTGTCGCTCAAAGCGCGCGAATGGAAAGGCGAGCTGGTCTTCCTGCATGAGGTGGGCAGTGGTCCTGCCGACCGTTCGTACGGGGTGGAGGTGGCCAAGCGCGCCGGTCTGCCGGACATGGCTGTGCGCCGGGCGCAATCCATCCTGGCCAAGCTGGAGTCGGACGGCAGTCCGGCGGCGGCGCTGGCCGAACTGCCGCTTTTTTCAGCCCAGCCAGTACAGGCCGCGCCGAAACCGTCCAAAGCGCTCGAACGGCTTAAATCCATTGATCCTGATGCACTCACCCCGCGCGAAGCGCTGGACGCGCTCTATGCGCTGAAGACCCTCGCCAGCGACAACTAGGCACCCCCAAGAGCGTGCAGACCTCGACAAGAGACCGCACGCAGGCCCACTCTGTGTGGCATGGACAAGAAAACCTACAAGAAAGAGCTGAAGCGCCTGCAGATCGGCCTGGTGGTCCTGCAGCGCCGTCTGATTTCTACCGAAGGGCGGCTTCTGGTGATCCTGGAAGGCCGCGACGCCGCCGGGAAGGATGGTACGATCCGGCGCATCGTGAAGCACCGCTCTCCGCGTCACACCCGCGTGGTGGCACTGGGCAAGCCCACGGAACGGGACCGGACCAGCTGGTATTTCCAGCGTTGGGCGGCCCTGCTGCCGGCCGGTGGAGAAACGGTGCTATTCAACCGCTCCTGGTATAACCGCGCCGGAGTAGAGCCGGTCATGGGTTTCTGCACCGACGCGGAGTATCGGACCTTTCTTGGCGATGCCGGTCCATTCGAGCGCATGCTGACCCAGGATGGTCTGATCCTCCTGAAATACTATCTCGACATCTCGCGCGAGGAGCAGGCGCAAAGGCTCGAAGACCGCCGGACCAATCCGCTTAAAACCTGGAAGGTCTCGCCGGTGGATTCCGTGGCGCTGGAAAAATTCGACGAGTATTCAAAAGCGCGCAATATCATGCTGGCGGCTACGGGCGATCCTGTGCCCTGGCGCGTGGTAAATGCCGACAGCAAGCGCGCGGCACGCCTGGCCATCATGCGCGATATCCTGCAGAGCGCGCCCTGCCCGGATCTGCCGGTCGATTACGGCGAGCCGGATCCGGCTATTCTGCGCCGCTGGTCGCCAGATGACCGGCCGGAAGCGTTTCTGCATCACTGAGTATGCGATAACACAAGGGGAGTCGGGCCATGAGCTGGGCACTGAGCATTGATCGCAGCGACATCGCGAATGTCAGCATCGCTGAAGCCGGGCCGCGCCCCTTGCAGGCGGGCGAGGCGCGCCTAGCCGTGGACCGCTTTGCCCTGACGGCCAACAATATCACCTATGCAGCGTTCGGGGAGGCAATGGGCTATTGGCGCTTCTTTCCCGGCGCAGACGGGCGCGGCCGCCTGCCGGTCTGGGGCTTTGCACAGGTGAGCGAGAGCCGCTGCGATGGGCTGAAAACGGGCGAGCGCGTCTATGGCTATCTGCCCGCCGCCAGTGAGCTCATCGTCACGCCGGGCAAGATCCGGCCCGACAGCTTCTTCGATGCAGCACCCCACCGCGCCGAGCTGCCGCCCGTCTATAACCGCTATGAGCGCTGCGCGGCAGCTTCGGGATATGACCCGGCGCGCGAGGCGGCGCAGATGGTGCTGCAGCCCTTGTTCCTCACCTCCTTCCTCATCGATGCGTATTTGCGCGATACCGGCTTCTCAGGAGCGCAACGCATTGTGCTGACCAGCGCGTCCAGCAAGACAGCGCTGGCGCTAGCCTTCCTGTTAAAGCGCAACCAGCCGGAAACCTTGCGCATTGAAGGACTGACCTCGGCGCGTAACGCGGCTTTCGTGAAGAGCAGCGGGCTCTATGACGACGTCATCGCCTATGAGGATGTCGGGCAGATGGACCCGGAACCCGCCCGGCTGATTGTCGATTTTGCCGGTTCGGCCGAGGTGAACCGCGCGCTGCACACCCGTTTTGGCGAGAATCTGAACGCCAATATCCGCGTCGGCGGCGCCCATTGGGATGACAGCACGCCGGCGCAAGGCCTGCCGGGCCCCCGGCCTGTGTTCTTCTTTGCTCCCGACCATGCCCGTGACCGGATTGCCGAATGGGGACCGGACGGGTTTGCGAAGCGGCAGGGCGAGGCCTGGTCCAGCTTTGTTGCGGCGGCAGACAATCTACTGGCGTGGCGCAGCCTTGAGGGCGCGGACGCGGCGCTGGACGCCTATCAGGCGCTGGTGCGCGGCGAGGTGCCAGCCAGTGAAGCGCTGATTGTCGAGACGGGCGCGCGCTAGCGGACCACCTCGAAGCGCGCTTCGGCCCCGGCCACGCCGGCCGGGCAGACGACTTCCAGCGTATAGCGCGCCGTCATCTCGCCGTATCCGGTGCTCATCCAGCCCTGCATGGGCTGGCGGCTGCCATGATGCAGGCGCGTGCTGCAGGCAGGATCGGTATGGATGCCGAGGGAGGGACGGGAGGCCCCGAGGTCTGCGCGCAGCTCACCAGCCCGGCCGGTCTGTGACACGTCGATGCCCGGCGCGAAGTGGAACCACTGGCTGAAGCCGCCGCGATGCTCCACACGGTCGCTGACCACAAGGCTTTCACCGGGGCGGTAATATATCTCGCGGGCATGGCGGGCCGCCGGGCCGGGCGGATCGTAGGCGCCTGACAGGATAATGGCTCCGTCTTCCTGCCGGGGTTCGCCCGTACAGGCGCCCGGAAAGGGCCCGCCACCATCGGGCTGATGGGGTTCACGGCCACCAAAGCTGACCGTGTTGTGCGCCGCCCGGGAGAGCACAAAGGCGCGGGTATCATCAGGCGTGTAACCGTACTTGCCGCTATCGGCGAGGATCAGCCC
Source organism: Glycocaulis sp. (assembly GCF_051859565.1). Lineage (GTDB taxonomy): Bacteria > Pseudomonadota > Alphaproteobacteria > Caulobacterales > Maricaulaceae > Glycocaulis. The sequence continues at coordinate 168,154 of NZ_JBHYFK010000001.1, read as the reverse complement.
GTCAAACGCCCACCATTCAAAGCTCAGCTCATCAGGGTGTTTATGGATGGTGGAGTGCCAGCCACAGGTGAAGAACAGGGAATGCGGATCGCGCGCGCCGCGCACCGAGCGGGCAATGACATAGCCTGCCTGATCGAAATGGCGCAGCAGGACGCAGTTATCGCCATCCTCATCCAGACAGGTGTCAGGCGTTGCGGGCAGGCGCGCATGATCGCTCTCGCGCAGTGTGCGCTCGCTATCGCCAAGGCCCGGCTGGCGTCCGTCTGCATGCAGCAGGAAGGGTGCGGCCGCACGGGCACGGGCCAGCCCGGCGTCAAAGCGGGTTTGCGCATACCAGCCGGTCGAGGCAGCGCGTTCAAACACCGTCATCGCGAACCAGTGATAGTCTGGCGAGTGCTCGGCATGGACGCCGTCTTCAAGAAACTGGCCCGCGAACAGCTCTTCCATGCGCCGCACGGCAAGGGGCTGACCTGATGCACATTCGGGCATTTCGCCAATGGTCTGACAAAGGGCCATCAGGCCGTGCGCGGCGAAAATGCCGTGATTATCGTCGGGGATGAAGCCCGGCCGGGTCAGTATCTCCCCGTGGGCGCGCGCCAGCTGGAGAAGATCACTCCAGCCATCTTCACCGATCGCGGCCCGTCCGGCGCGCGCTTCGCGGATCAGATAGGCCAGCATGGAGGCCCGCAATCCCGTCGCCATGTCCTGCCAGCTCAAAGGGGCCGAACGGTCTGTGTGCGAGGCTTTCCAGTCGCGCGCGATGTCAACCGCCCGGTCAAAATATGCCTGATCGTGCTGACGCGCATACTGGTCCGCCAGCGGGTTCAGCATGCGCCAGGCATGCAGTTGAAACTGCCAGTTGAGATCACCAAACGGATCGGCGCTCCAGTCGAGGGGGAGCGCATATTCCCATTCCGGCAAGTCACTGCGCGGCTGGAATACGCGGTCCATGGCGCGTTCGCGCGCTGCCCTGTTGGAGGAAATCATGAGGGCCGCCGGATCAAGCGCGGGCGCGCCGGGCTGGTCTCCGGGATGGGCCGGAAACGCTATATCGGCCTGCAAGGACGGGGGAGCAGGCTCCTGGGAGGGCGCACTGCAGCCCGCGGCCACAAGCAGGATGCCAGCCAGTATGAAGTGTCTGCACATCCCCGCCATCTCCCCGCACACCGATGGGCAAACCCGCTAGCCGCAGATTGCGCCCCAGTCTGCCGCAATGCGAGGGTGTGATACAGCTTGTCTTTTGAAACACCTCACACAAATCGATGGCTGACGGATGCGCTCGAAAAGCGTAAGACGCTCCCCATGCGTCTATCTGCCCTTCCCGCTTCGCTTGATGGCCTGCGCCTGCGCGCAGAGCTGGCCGCTGCCACCCGCGAGGGCTGGGAGCCGGCGGCATCGCGTCAGGCCGGTATTGGCAGGCTCAAAAAGTTTATTGCCGCCGGTCGCGCTCATGCCGCCAGCAAGCTCGCCGGCAAGGGCGGCGGGCTGGAGGCAGCGCGCGCCCTGTCCGGTGTGATGAATGCCGCCATCCGCGCCCTGTTTGATTCCGTCGCCACCGATTTTGACGAGGCGGGCGCCACCGCGCCCGGGCTTGCGGTATGTGCGCTGGGCGGCTGGGGAGCGGGCGAGCTCGCCCCGCAATCAGATATTGATCTGCTCTTCCTCACCGGCACACCGCCGCGCGAAGGGGCAGAGGCCATTGTGGAGCGCATGCTCTACGTGCTGTGGGATTGTGGCCTCAACATTGGCGGCGGCGCGATCCGTACCGTGGACGAGGCACTGGCACTGGCTGGCGACGACGTTTCGGAGCGCACCGCGCTTCTCGATTTGCGCTGGGTGTCGGGCGATGAGCGGCTGGTGAGCACGCTGCGCCTGAAATTTGACCGCGCTCACCGCACCCGCGAATCCATCACGCCCTTTATCGCGGCCAAGCTCTCCGAGCGCGATACGCGCGTCGACCGGCAGGGCGATAGCCGCTATGCGGTCGAGCCCAATATCAAGGACGGAAAGGGCGCCTTGCGCGATCTGCAGACCCTGCGCTGGCTGGCGCAGGTGCTCTACGGCAATGACGCGATGGAGCGCTGGGTGGCGAGCGGTCTTCTCACCGTTCAGGACGTGGAGCGCTATCTGCGCGCCGAAGACTTCTACTGGGCGGTGCGCTTCCACCTGCATACGCTGAATGGCCGCAAGGATGACCGGCTGACCTTCGATACCCAGCCGGAGATTTCCGCGCTGATGGGCTATGCCGACAGCGAGGATACGCTGGGCGTCGAAGACTTCATGCGCGACTATTTCAAGCGCGCCATTGATGTCGGCGCGCTGACCCGCCTGGTCTGCGCCAAGCTGGAAGCCGATGAGCTGAAAGACCCGCCCTCAGGCATTGGCCGCTTCATGCCTGCCGATGGTATCCAGAAGGGTGATAACGCCCTTGAAGAAGCCGGTTTTGTGGTGCGTTCGGGCAGGCTTGCTTTTGCTGACCCGTCGCGGGTGGAGGAAGACCCGGTTCTGATGCTGACCCTGTTCGAGCTGGCGGCTGCGCGCCATCTCGATCTGCACCCGGACGCGGTGGCGCTGGTTTCGCGTTCACTGCGGCTGGTGGATGACGGCTTGCGCCGCGATGAGCGCGCCGCGCGCAGCTTCTTTGCGATATTGCTGGAGTCGGACGATCCGCGCATCACCTTGCGGGCGATGACCGAGGCGGGCCTTCTGGGCGCCTATATCCCCGAGTTCGGCGATATTGTCGCGCGTACACAGTTCAACATGTATCACCGCTTCACGGTGGACGAGCATACGCTCAATGCGCTGGGCCTCCTTCGCGAGATCGAGCAGGGCAAGCTGGTGGCCGATCACCCGCTGGCGACCCGAATTTTCCCTGAGATCACCCACCGCCGTGCCTTGCATCTGGCCGTGCTGCTGCACGATACCGGCAAGGGCAATGGCGATCAGTGCATTGAAGGGGCGGAGCGCGCGCGCAGCGCGTGTGAACGGCTGGGCATCGAGGAAGCCGAAACAGAGCTTGTTGCCTGGCTGATCGCCAATCACCTGGAAATGAGCGATGCCGCGCAGCGCCGCGACCTCTCCGATCCGCGCACCGTGCTCGATTTCGCCGGACGCGTGGCGAATATGGAGCGTCTGCGCCTTCTGACCGTGCTGACCGTGGTGGATATACGGGCCGTTGGCCCCGGCGTGTGGAATGGCTGGAAAGCCCAGCTGATCCGCGATCTCTACGAGGCCACAGCCGCCGTGCTGGCAGGCGGTGAGCGCGCGGACGAGGAAGAGGCCCGCGCCCGGCTGCATGGGCGCGCGGACCGTGCGCGCACCCTGTTCCGCAAGGAGATGGAGCGGATTGATCCGGAATTCGGCCGGCGCTGGATCGCCAGCCTGGATGACAGCTACTGGCTGTCCTTCGCCGAAAGCGACCGGCTGCGCCACGCCGCTTTTGTACGCGCAGCTGAAAGCCGGGGAGGCGAGGTGGCCTGCGGGGTGCGGGTGGACCGGCGACGCTCCGCCGCCGAGGTGCTGATACTGGCGCCGGACCGGGACGGGCTGTTTGCCGACATTGCCGGCGCGCTGGCGCTCGCCGGTGCCAATGTGGTCGGCGCGCAGGTTGCCACCACCACATGGGGCGCGGCGTTTGACGTGTTTTACGTGCAGGAACAGGGCGGCAAGCCTTATGGCTGGTCAGACCTGTCCGCGCTCGACCGGCTGCGGGCGAGCGTGGAAAAGGCCGCACGGGGCGGTCTGGGCGGCGAGATATTGATTCCGGCCCGGCGCGTGGCCCGGCGCGAGGCGGCCTTCACCGTCAGCCCTTATGTGAAGCTGGAAGGTCAGGCGGCTGACGGCGCGCTGGTCATCGAGGCATCGGGGCGCGACCGGCCGGGCCTGCTGCACGATCTGGCCCGCGCGATAACCGATCTGGGCTGTTCCATACAGGCCGCCCGCATTGACGGGTATGGCGAACGGGCGGTCGACGTCTTCTATGTGACGGAGCAGGGACGCAAGATAAGTGATCCTGAAAAGGAAAAGGCGCTCGCCAGTGCGCTGATGACCGTGCTTGGTTCCGGCGAGGCAGGCGCCAGCGGGGCGCCGTCGCGCCTGCGCGCCGAAGCAAGCGCAGGACGCTGACACGATGCGGCTGCTGCGTAATCTTGGGGTTATCAGCATCCTCACCCTGCTGAGCCGCATCGCCGGGCTGGCGCGCGAGATTCTCACCGCTGCGCGGCTGGGTGCGGGGCCGATTGCCGATACCTTCTTTCAGGCCATGACCATTCCCAACACCTTCCGCCGTGTGCTGGCCGAGGGTGCGTTCAACGCGGCATTCGTGCCGCTTTATGCGCGCGAGCTGGAGGACAAGGACCGGGCAGAGGCCGACCGTTTCGCCTCCGAGGCCCTGTCCTTCATGGCCACCTTCACCACCGCACTGGTCATCGCGTTTCAGATCTTTGCGCCCTGGCTCGCCTATATCTTCTTTCCCGGCCGGATAGGCGATCCGGACGGCATGACACTGGCCGTCCTGCTCTTGCAGATCATGATGCCCTATCTGCTGGCCATGGTGGTGACGGCGCTGATTTCGGGCGGTCTGAACAGTAATGGCCGGTTTGCCGCAGCAGCCGGTGCGCCGGTCCTGCTCAATATCGCGATGATTGGCGTGCTCCTGTTTGATCTTGGTCCGCCAGAAGAGCTGGTCATCTGGCTGGCCCTGTCGGTAACGGCGTCCGGCGTCCTGCAGGTGGCGCTCCTGTGGACGGCTGCCGTGCGGGCAAAGCTGCACTTGCGTCTCCTGCCGCCAAAGCTGACCCCGCGCGTGAAGCGCCTCATTGCGCTGGGCGTTCCCGGCGCGCTGGCGGCCAGCGCGATGCAGGTAAACGTGGTTGTCACCTCGTCCATCGCCACGCTGGAAGAAGGCGCGCGCTCCTGGCTGAACTATGCCGAGCGGCTATACCAGCTGCCTCTGGGGATGATCGGGATCGCGATGGGCATCGCCCTGTTGCCAAACCTTACCCGCCGAGTGCGCTCCGGCGACGAGAAGGGCGGGCATTTTGCCATGAACCGCTCAATCGAGATCGCGCTGGCGCTCACCCTTCCAGCGTCCTTTGCCTTCATCGCCATTCCGGAGCTGATCACAGCGGGGCTCTACCAGCGCGGCCAGTTCACCACGCTGGACACCACCAATACCGCCATCGCGCTGGCAATCGCCGGGCTGGGCCTGCCTGCCTTTGTGCTGGTGAAGGTATTGGCGCCGGGCTTTTTCGCCCGTGAAGACACGAAAACCCCGATGCGTTTCGCGCTGGCAGCCGTAGCGGTAAATTTCGTGTTTGCGATGACGCTGTTCTTTGGCGGGCTGGGCTTTGTCGGGCTTGCCATTGCCTCCAGCCTCGCCGGATGGGTGAATGCAGGCCTGCTGGCCATAACCCTGCGCGCCAGAGGTCTTCTTGTGATTGATGCCCGGCTGGTGCGTACCGCGCCGCGCCTTCTGCTGGCCTCGATCATCATGGCGGGCGCCGTATGGGTTCTGGCACGCGCACTGCCACCTGCTGTAGCGGGCATGACGCCCATGCTCGGCGCAAGCCTGCACACGCTGATCAGCCTTGTTGTGGTGGCAGGCGCGGGCGCAGGCCTCTTCGCCATTGCCTGCCTTGCCCTTGGCGCTGTCAGACCCTCGGAATTTGCCGAGGCGCTAAAGCCACAGCGTTCCGGCAAATCCCTGCCTGCTGGCGATAGCCGCGATTAACGCCGCGCCTGCGCCTTGAGCCTGACCGTCAGCGCCGCTAAACCGGCGCCTTCTGCAGATTTCCCTGCGGTCCTTCGCCTCCTTACATCCGAGCACCTGATCCATGAGCGACACCCCGACCGATTACAAAGGCCCTGAGCGTATCCTGTCCGGCATGCAGCCGACCGGCGCGCTGCATCTTGGCAATTATCTGGGGGCGCTGAAAAACTGGGTGGCGCTGCAGGAGCGCGGTGTGCCGTGTTTCTACTGCGTGGTGGACATGCACGCCATGACCATGCCGCACGATCCTTCTGCCCTGCCCGATGCCGTGCGCAATGTGGCAGCCGCCTATCTCGCCGTAGGCGTGGACCCGTCGCGCAGCGCGGTCTTTGCCCAGTCGTCTGTGCGTGAACACGCAGAGCTCGCCTGGATTTTCAACTGCGTCGCCCGCCTTGGCTGGCTGGAGCGCATGACCCAGTTCAAGGACAAGGCGGGCAAGGATGCCGAGCGCGCGAGCGTCGGCCTGTTCACCTATCCGGTCCTGCAGGCGGCTGACATCCTCGTCTACAAGGCAACCCATGTGCCGGTGGGTGAGGACCAGAAGCAGCATCTCGAGCTATCGCGCGATATTGCCGCGCGCTTCAACCGCGATTTTGGCAAGGGCGAGGCGGTATTTCCGCTGCCCGAACCTGTCATCATGCCTGATGGCGCGCGCATCATGTCGCTGAAAGACGGCACGGCAAAAATGTCGAAATCCGACCCCAGCGACAATTCCCGCATCAATCTGGCTGACGATGCCGACACGATCGCCCGCAAGATCAAGAAGGCCAAGACCGATCCGGAAGCCCTGCCCGCCAGCACCAAGGAGCTGGAGGGGCGCCCGGAAGCGAAAAATCTTGTCGGTATCTATGCGGCGCTGACCGGCACATCGAGCCAGGCCGTGCTGGACGCGTTTGGCGGACAAGGCTTTGGCGTGTTCAAGCCACGCCTCGCCGAAGTGGCGGTGGAGTTCCTCAGCCCCATTTCAGACACCTATGCGCGCCTTCTGTCTGACCGCGCGGAAATTGACCGTATCCTTGCCGCCGGCGCCGAGAAGGCACGCGCGGTGGCCGAGCCGGTGATCGCAGAAGCGCGTGATCTGGTGGGTTACTGGCGCGGCTGATCGCCGCGAGGCTTACGAAATTTTCCTGCAGGGCTTGCTTACCGGACCGGCACGGGCCACTTCTTGTCAGCCGGGGGGACGTGATCTGTTGCGGAGCATTCACATGCCCTCCCGCGCGGCAGTGCCCGTGCCGCGCCGCTAGCCGATAACCGCTCCGCATCCGGCCTTTTTCCTGAACGGAGCGCCCATGACATCCCCCGCCCCCCTTGCCAGACTGTCCACGCCCCATCTCCTGACCGGCATTGTGTCGGCAAGCGCCCTCATCCTGGCGGCCTGCGGCGAGCCCGCAACACCGGCGAGCAACGAAGTTGCGCCTGAAGCCGCTCCCACCCTGCAGGAAGCGGGCCCGGACAGCGATGAGCTGGCCGCCGCGCCGGACGCCGTTGCACCGGAGCTCCTCTCCGGCTGGGTGCGCACCCCGCCCGGCGGACGCGACGTGACCGCAGGCTATGTGACCTTGCGCGCAGGCGCAGAGGACGACCAGCTGGTCGGCGCCAGCTCGCCCATCGCATCGCGCGTGGAGCTCCACACGATGGAGGATGATGGCGAGGTGATGCGCATGCGTCAGGTGGAGGCCATTGACCTGCCGGCAGGCGAAATGGTCGCCCTTGCTCCGGGCGGCGATCATCTGATGATTTTCGGCGTCGATACCGCCTCTCTTGATGGCGAAGTTGAAGTCACGCTGGAATTTGCCAGCGGCGCCAGCAGCACGGTGCGCCTGCCCCTGAGCGCAGTCGCGCCGGAAGCCGATGCCGCCCCCGCTGATCCGCATGCCGGCATGGACCATGACGCTGCATCCGAAGACGCGCATCATGGCGGCGATTATCACGAGCCCGCACCGGAAGAAGACGCAGGCGAGTAGACACGCCAGCTGAACGCAGAACGCCGCCGGAGATCATCCGGCGGCGTTTTTTGTGTTGAGAAGCGTGACAAGCGGCTTTTGTTCACATAATGTTCTGTTGGCGGGGCGGTAAATCAGCTTAGTCTCGTGAGTCCTGCCGGGAGTGCCAAGTTTTGTACAAGCCACCTAAGAACATGCTGTCTTCGCTTGAGTTGTGCGCGGGGGCCGGAGGGCAGGCCCTTGGCTTGGAACAGTCCGGTTTTGGCCATGAGTGCGTAGCGGAAATTGACGCTGACGCATGCGCCACATTGCGGCTTAACCGGCCGGACTGGAAGGTTTTTGAGGGCGACATCCGCCAGTTTGACGTGTCTGTCTATAAGGGTGTGGACCTCGTAGCAGGCGGGCTTCCTTGCCCGCCTTTCTCCATTGCAGGCAAGCAGCTAGGCGCTCTGGACGAACGCAATTTGTTTCCGGCGGCCCTTGATATTATCGACGAGACGCGCCCGGGAGCCGTAATGATCGAGAATGTAAGGGGGTTTCTTGGCGCCGTGTTTGAAGATTACCGCGCCGACCTCAAACAGCAGCTTCAAAAGCTCGGCTATTGGTGCGACTGGCGGCTTTTGAATGCCTCTGATTTCGGCGTCCCGCAACTGCGGCCGCGCGTCATCATCGTGGCTGTAAAGCACGCGTTCAAGGACGGTTTTGCATGGCCGGCGCCTGATGCTCTAAACCCGCCAACGGTCGGTGATACGCTGTTTGATCTCATGGCCGCGAATGGCTGGCGGGGCGCAAAGGCCTGGCGGGAACGTGCAAGCGAGATCGCCCCTACGATTGTCGGCGGATCAAAAAAGCACGGCGGGCCTGATTTGGGTCCGACACGCGCGCGCAATGCCTGGGCAACACTCGGTGTAAATGGAAAGTCCATCGCCGAAGAAGCACCTGAAGCTGACTTTGTCGGCATGCCTCGTCTCACCGTGCGTATGGTCGCACGGATTCAGGGCTTCCCTGACGAGTGGCAATTTTCCGGGCGCAAGACAGCGGCTTACAGACAAGTTGGTAACGCCTTCCCGCCACCGGTGGCGCGGGCGGTTTCTGCGAAGCTGGCTGATGCTCTCATGGCTCCGGGGCAAGTGCATCAGGTGAGGACCGTGGCTTAACGCACAGTCAACCAGACTGGCCCAGCTTTATCCCTAGGCAAAGGCTTAGGGGAGCATGATGAGCAACGCTCTGGTTGACGTCCGCGAACGAATTTTTGATGCCGGTGGCGGCGAAACGGCTTTCCGCAAGGAGCTCCCGTTTCTTTTCCGCCAAGCTATTGATGAGCTTATAGACGCGCCACGTACACGCAGGCTGCGCCTCGACCAGCTTGAACCGAACGAGAAGGCGGTGCTGGGCATAAAGGTCGAGGCAGCATTGCGCTATTTTCTCGATTTTCCGCGAGGTCAGCTCGATTTCCGGATCGGACCGCATGACGTGGATGTGAAATTCACGATGCGGGATAACTGGATGATTCCACCGGAAGCCGTTGGACACATATGCCTTCTCTGCCGGGTAAGTGAGACAGCAGCGCGCTACTGGATCGGACTGCTTGAAGCGTCACCCGGCAATCTCACCGCAAGGCCAAACCGCGACGGGAAGCTGAGTGTCAGCGCCTCCGGGAAACAAAACATTTTCTGGATCGCAGAGAATGAGCCGTTTCCACCGAATATCTGGGAAGCTCTCACGGAGGCAGAGGCACAGAACATCTTTGAGCCACCTGGCGGAACAGAGCGCATCGTGAGGCTATTTGAGCGATTCACTGGCCAGCCAATCCATCGCAGCACTATACATGCAGTGGCCCGGCAACATGACTACATGAAACGGATAAGAGCTAATCAAGGCGCCCGCGACCACCTTCATCCGCGCGGGGTCATCGTCCTCAATGGATCGCAAGACGGCCCTCTCTTGAAGTTGCTGGGGTTGAGCCTCGGCAAGGATTTTGTGATGCCATACCGGCCCCGGTCCCAAGAAGCGCTCAAAGCGATCCAGTCGAAATCGCGGCACGCCAAGAAGTTCCGCTTCCGGCCCGATGACTGATAAACTCTCCCCGGAACACCGCAGCCGTAACATGGCGGCGATCCGCTCAAAGGGCATGAAACCCGAGCGGGTCGTCCGGTCACTTGTGCACGGGATGGGTTACCGCTACCGGCTTCACCGGAAAGGTCTGCCTGGCAAACCGGACCTGGTCTTCGGCCCGCGGCGGAAGGTCATCTTCGTTCATGGGTGTTTCTGGCACCAGCATGAGGACCCGGCCTGCAAGATTGCCCGGAAACCAAAATCCAATCTGGGCTATTGGAACGAAAAGCTCTCGCGCAATGTGGCCCGCGACCAGCGGAACCAAGCTGAGCTTGAAGGCCAAGGCTGGTCCGTCCTGATTATCTGGGAATGCGAAACCAAAGATGCAGAAGCGCTCAAAGGCAAGTTGAAGCGCTTCCTCTCCCCCTAATCCCCGTCCATCTTGAGGGCCGCGATGAAGGCTTCCTGCGGGATTTCGACCCGGCCGAACTGGCGCATCTTCTTCTTGCCGGCTTTCTGCTTGTCGAGAAGCTTGCGCTTGCGGCTTGCATCGCCGCCATAGCATTTCGCCGTCACGTCCTTGCGCAGGGCGGAGAGGGTCTCGCGCGCCACCACGCGGCCTCCGATGGCCGCCTGGATCGGGATTTTGAACATGTGCCGGGGGATCAGCTCTTTGAGCTTCTCGCACATGCCCCGGCCGCGCATTTCGGCGCGGGCGCGGTGGACGATCATCGAGAGCGCGTCGACCGGCTCCTCATTGACGAGGATCGACATCTTTACCAGATCGCCTTCGCGGTGCTCGATGAACTGGTAATCGAAGCTGGCATAGCCTTTGGTGACGCTTTTGAGCCGGTCGTAGAAATCAAACACCACCTCGTTGAGCGGCAGCTCATAGACCAGCATGGCCCGGCTGCCCGCATAGGTGAGCTCGCGCTGGATGCCGCGACGGTCCTCACACAGCTTCAGGACGCCACCCAGATACTCGTCCGGCACCAGAATGGTGGCCTTGATCCACGGCTCTGAAATCGTGTCGATCCGCACCGGATCGGGCATATCGGCGGGATTATGAAGATCGATCACCGAGCCGTCCGTCATCGCGATCTTGTAGATCACGGACGGGGCGGTGGTGATGAGGTCTACATCGTACTCGCGCTCCAGCCGCTCGCGGATCACTTCAAGGTGCAAGAGCCCCAGGAAGCCGCAACGGAAGCCGAAGCCGAGCGCGGCGCTGGTCTCCATCTCGAAGCTGAACGAGGCATCGTTAAGCGCGAGGCGCTCCACCGCATCACGCAGATCTTCAAAGTCGTTGGCATCAACCGGGAAAAGCCCGCAGAACACGACCGGGATGGCGGGCTTGAAGCCCGGCAGCATGCTCGCGGTGGGGCGCTTTTCCTCGGTAACCGTGTCACCCACGCGCGCATCGCGCACCTGCTTGATCGAGGCGTTGAGGAAACCGATCTCGCCCGGACCCAGCGAGTCCACATTCACCTTGGTGGGCCGGAACACGCCCACCCCGTCCACGTTATAGTTCGCGCCCGTACCCATCAGGCGTACGCGCATACCTTTTTTCAGCGTGCCCTCATGGATGCGCACCAGGCAGATGACGCCCAGATAGGCATCATACCAGCTGTCCACCAGCAGGGCTTTAAGCGGCGCGTTCGGATCGCCGGTTTTGGGCGGCGGCAGGCGATGCACGATCGCTTCGAGCACTTCATCAATGCCAAGGCCCGTCTTGGCGGAAATTTCCACCGCTTCTGAGGCATCAATGCCGATCACGTCCTCTATCTGGGCGCGCACCCGGTCAGGTTCGGCGGCCGGCAGATCGATCTTGTTGAGCACCGGCACGATCTCGAGATCGACCTCGATCGCGGCATAGACATTGGCGAGCGTCTGGGCTTCCACGCCTTGCGCCGCGTCAACCACCAGCAGCGCGCCTTCGCAGGCCGAGAGCGAACGCGAGACCTCGTAGGCGAAGTCCACATGGCCCGGCGTATCGATGAGGTTCAGGACGTATTTCTCGCCATTGCGTGCGGTGTAGTCCAGGCGCACGGTCTGCGCCTTGATGGTGATGCCGCGCTCCTTCTCGATATCCATATTGTCTAGGACCTGTTCGGTCATCTCACGCGCAGTAAGGCCGCCCGTCATCTGGATCAGACGGTCTGCGAGCGTCGACTTTCCGTGGTCAATATGGGCCACGATGGAGAAATTGCGGATATTGGCGGGATTGGTGCTCATGAGCGGGGAAGTAGCACTGCAAGGGCTTTGCGCCAAGCGCATTGCGCGGCAAGTGCTCGCCAGCCTGACAAGGGTCTTTAAATCGTCGTGATTTCAGGCTTATCTGCGGCCGGGATCGGGTGTGACAGGTGAGGCGGGGGCCTCTCCGAGAGGATGTTCATGAGCTTTTCTCGCCTGGTTTATGTCAGCACGGCCCATCCGGACCTGATGTTGACCGATCTCGACGCCATTCTGGAGACTGCCCGTGCCCGCAATGCGGCCGAAGGCATTACCGGACTTCTGGTTTTCAACGGTTTCAACTTCATGCAGCTGCTCGAAGGACCGGCAGATAGCGTGGAGCGGATATTTACCTCCATCTGCAAGGACCGGCGCCACACCGGCGTCGTGCGTGTCCTGTCCGCAGAGGCTGATGAACGGGTGTTTGGCGGCTGGGCCATGGCCTATGCCCGTACCGGCGCCGGTCACGGCGCGGGCGCGTTCGCGCTGACCACAGATGCACTCAAGGCCTATCTGCCAGAAGAGCTTCCGACCGATCTGCACATGCTGCTGGTCAGCTTCAACACCATGTCGGCCTTCGATGTCCGCCCGCCCGCAGGCGACGACATCCAGCCCGCGCAATAGCGGAACGAACACGAAGGCCTGCGCATTCTCCCTTCAGGCCTGTTAGCGCCTCACGTCCTTAATTGCGCCTTAACCAAGGCGCAGCATGGATGAGTGAGGGGCTGACAGGTGGCGGGGCCGCTTCTGGTCCTGCCTGTCTTTCGGAGATTGCCACGATGCGCCTTTCCAGTGTTTCCAGCCGTCATGCGCGGCTTGCCGCCATCGCGGCTGCTTTCGGCGTCATAATGGGTGCCTGTGCGACCGCGCCGGCGGGTAACGCCCAGGCCCAGGCCGAGCGGCCTGCGGGCGAACAGGGATCCCAGCCACAAACCCAGCGTGAAACCTATAACAGCACCGAGATCGTCGAGGCTGTATCGGATTTCTTCGGCGTTACCGCTGAAGCGGCCGGTGTTCTGGTGGAGCGGATCTTCTCTGATCTGGGCGAGCCGGTCGGCTATATCATCGGTGAAGAGGCTTCCGGCGCGGTCGGAGTTGGCCTGCGCTATGGTCAGGGCGACATGGTGCTGCGCGGTGAGACCGGGACCCAGCGTGTTTACTGGCAGGGGCCATCGGTGGGCTTCGACGCCGGGGGTAATGCCAGCCGGGTCTTCACCCTCGTCTACAATCTCGACCATCCTGACCGCATCTATCAGCGCTTCCCGGGCGTTGAAGGCACGGCGTATTTCGTGGCCGGGATGGGCGTGAACTATCAGCGGGCCGATTACATCACGCTGGCCCCGATCCGTTCAGGTGTCGGTTTCCGCGCAGGTGCCAATGTCGGCTATCTGGCCTATTCGCGCCGCCGCAATATCCTGCCCTTCTAGACGCCGGAGACCGGTTTCAGCCTCGCTGCCATGCCTGCAGCCACAAGGCTGCAGGCGCCGAGGAAGGCAAGGGCATATACGGCGCCAAAGCTGAAAGCGGCGCCCGATATGGCGCCCATCACGAGCAGCAGCGCCCCGATGACCGTATTGGAAACAGCGGTATAGCTGGCACGGGTTTCTTCCGTGGCAAGGTCCACCAGATAGGTGGACCGGCCAAGGCGCACCCCCTCATGAGCGAGCGAAAGCACAAAGACTATGCCCACATAGAAAATGGCCGAGTCCGCCCATGGCGCCCCCATGAGAAGGCTGGCCAACACCGCCAGGGCAGCCAGAGCTGCAAGCGCGCCGGCTGCGGCCATGACGAGCCTGCTGGAGACGTCTGCCGCCTTGCCCCACACCCACCCGCCGACAGCGCTTGCCAGTGCGCCAGCGAGCAGGAAGCCGCCAAGGCCGGACAGGTCTGCGCCGGTCTGGCCTTGCGCGATCGCGACATAGAACGGTGTGGCAAGCGCGGTGGAGATCAACAGCGCGCGCACGATCAGGAAACTGCGCAAGTCCGGCTCGCGCCAGACCAGTGTCAACTGCTGGCTTACCGCATCAAGGGCGTTCACACCGCCGTCGGTGGAGCCGGGCGCCTCGGCCAGCAGCAGATAGAGCGCGGCAGCGAGCAGCCAGAGGCCGGAGGCGGTAACGAGCAAGCCGGCAAAGAAGAGTGGGCCCGGTTCGCCGCCATTGGCCTCCATCACCATCAGCCACACGCCAAGCGCGCTGGCAGCAATGCCGCCAAGGCTGGCGCCATAACCGGCGACCGCGCCGCGGCGGGCTTTTGAAACGGTCTTGCCCAGAACATCCTTGTAGGCAACCGAGGATACGCCCCGGCTGATGGCAAAGAGGGCGAGCGTTGCCAGCACGCCAAGGCCCAGCGGCCAGCCCTGCAGGGTGAGGGCGCACAGCGCCATCAGGACGAGTGCCAGAGCCTGTCCGGCAGAGCCCAGCGACCAGAAGAATTTGCGGCGCGGACGCTGGCGGATGATGCGCGCAATGAAAAGCTGGGGCAGGAGCGCCAAGGCCTCACGCACCGGCGACAGCAGGCCGACGATCAGCGCAGGCGCCCCAAGCGCACTCACCATCCAGGCGAGCACGATCTTGGGATCCATCAGACGGTCGCCGGTCTTGGTCAGCGACAGGACCAGCGCCGACAGCACAAAATTGCGCGGCTGATGGGCGCAGGCCTCATCGGGGATGTCGGCGCACATGCGGCCCTCATCCTCATCGTGGAGGAGGGCGTAGACGGGCTTTGCAAGCCTGTCGGCGATGGCCTTTGCCTTGTCCAATCAGCCTCTCAGCTTTGCGCCCTGCTTCTCGGCGGCTGCGATGATGCGCTTTGACACCGCATCGATCTCGGCATCGGTGAGGGTCTTGTCTGCGGGCTGGAGGGTAACCTCCACCGCCAGCGAGACATGGCCCTCCGGCACGCCCTTGCCCGCATAGCGGTCAAAGAGCGCCACGTCCGAGACAAGCTGCTTGTCAGCCCCGGCAAGCGCCCGCAGAAGATCGCCTGCAGGCACGCTGTCCGGCGTGAGGAACGCAAAGTCGCGCCGCACGGCCATCAGATCGGAAACCTGCAAGGCAGGGCGCGATTTCAGCCCCTTGGCTTTCGAGGCCGGGATGGCATCAAGGAAGACTTCAGCGGCCAGCACCCGCCCCTCCACGCCGAGGGTTTTGAGGACGCCGGGATGGATCTCGCCGAACTCCGCGAGGATATTTTTCGGGCCCAGACGTAAGACGCCCGACCGGCCGGGATGCCACCAGGAGCGCGCCTCGGGTGCTGCCTGAAGATTGGCAACCGGCGCGCCTGCCGCTTCAAGAATGGCAAGCGCATCGGCCTTGGCGTCAAACACGTCCGGCTGGGCAGCGCCCTTCCAGTCACGGCCCGCACTGGCGGCGCGCACCACTGAAACGACCGTTCGTTGTCCGATGGGGCTGTCATCCAGATAGATCGGCCCCGCTTCAAAGAAGCGCGGATCGGCCAGCCCCTTGTCGAGGCTTTTTTGCAAGGACAGCAGGAGATGCACCAGTGCGCTCGGACGCATCACGTCGAGCTCTGACGAGATCGGGTTGGCAAGCTTCAGCCCTGCCCCGTGTCCGCCAAAGAGCGCGGCCTGATCCTCGCGGCAGAAAGACCAGGTAACGGCCTCCTGATAGCCTCTGTTGGCCGCAGCCCGGCGCGCGGCCCGCACCCGGTTCTGCATCGGCGTTGCAGGCGCTTCAAACCGCCCGGCAGGACGCTTCAGGCTGGTGGCGGGCAGGCGGTCATAGCCCTCGATGCGGGCGACTTCCTCGATCAGGTCCGCGCCTTGCGTACAGTCTCGCCGCCAGCTCGGTACAGCAACCGTCCAGACCGGCCCTGTCCGGTCCACGCCAAAGCCCAGAGCGGTCAGGATATTGGCGATGCGGTCATGGGAGATATCGAGCCCGGTGAGGCGGCCCACGCGCACCGGATCGAAGGCAATCGAAGCCGGATCGGCAGGCACTTCGCCAGCGACATAGACGTCCGACGCCTCGCCGCCGCACAGATCAAGGATCAGGCGGGTGGCAAGCTCCAGACCGGGGAGGACCGAACCGGTATCCACGCCGCGCTCGAAG
This sequence comes from Glycocaulis sp., assembly GCF_051859565.1. Taxonomy (GTDB): domain Bacteria; phylum Pseudomonadota; class Alphaproteobacteria; order Caulobacterales; family Maricaulaceae; genus Glycocaulis. The sequence goes on along the minus strand of NZ_JBHYFK010000001.1, from coordinate 152,081 downwards.
CGATAGCGCGCATCCGAGACAATACCCGTCTCACGACCGGTCGTGCGGATGATGGACGGCTCAAACCAGGCGCTCTCAATGAAAACGTCCGTGGTAGTGCCGGAGCAGCCGGAATACTCGCCGCCCATAATGCCACCAAGGCCGAGAACTCGGTGTTCGTCCTCAATTACGCATTGATTTTCCGAGGGATAAACCACGTGTGGGTCGTGAAGGGGCACGAAGCCACGATTGAGACGCGCGAACTCATGATAACGGTCAATTATTTCTGCCTCAGACTTATCACTCGATGACGGTCGTGCACGAGCCAGACGTTCCTTGAGACGGGTGATCCCCTCCGCTTGCACATCTCCATCTGCTGTGACGTGTAACGCAGACGTCGATTCAAGATGCTGCGTTGCAGATCCGCGAACCGCACGAATGGTCGTTCCAATCCTTGAGAGATCATAGACATGCAGCGGACGGGCGCGCTCCACCGAGATCAGATTGGTGATATCGACGAGCGTATTGATAGGCCGCAGGCCAATGCTTTTAAGGCGCTTTTGCAGCCATTCCGGGGACGGACCATTCTTGACGCCCTTGACCACCCGGCCCGCAAAGACGGGGCAGGCTTCCGGCCAGGCAGTCTCGATTGTGACCGGGCAGGGGAATGAGCCCTTCACCGGCGCAATTTCGGCGTCCTTGAACGTGCCGACACCGGCAGCGGCAAGATCACGCGCAATGCCGTGCACGCCCAGCCAGTCAGGCCGGTTCGGGGTGACTTCAAAATCGATGACGGGATCATTGAAGCCCAAGGCCTCGGCAGCCGGGGTGCCAACGGGCCAGTCGCCTTTGAGGTCGGCGATGCCGTCATGGTCTTCGCCCGCTTCCAGCTCCTTGGTGGAGCAGAGCATGCCATGGCTTTCCACGCCCCGGATCTTGCGCGGCTTGGCATCGAGCGCGAAGTCGAGGCCGGGAATATACGCGCCCAGCGGCGCATAGATGGCCGTCATGCCTGCGCGGGCATTGGGCGCGCCGCAGACGATCTGCTTGACGCCATCGACCGTTTCCACCGTGCAGACGCGCAGCTTGTCCGCATCGGGGTGCGGCACCGCGTCCTTCACATGGGCGACCGTGAACGCAGCCAGCCTGTCGGCCGGATTGTCGATATGCTCTATCTCGAGACCCGCCATCGTCATCGCATCGGCGATGTCGGTCAGCGATTTATCGGTCTCAAGATGTTCCTTGAGCCAGGAGAGGGTGAATTTCATCGGTCTTGTCTCCTAGCTCAGTCCGGTCGCGAGGTTCGCCTGCAATAGCGGCGAGAATCCGTAATGGGAAAGCCAGCGCGGGTCCGGCTCGAAGAAGGGGCGCAGATCGCTCATCCCGTATTTCAGCATGGCGAGCCGGTCGACGCCCATGCCGAAGGCGAAGCCCTGATAGACATCCGGGTCCAGCCCGCACGCCTTGATGACGTTGGGATGGACCATGCCGCAGCCGAGGATTTCCAGCCATTTATCGCCGGAGCCGACCTTTACCGCATCGCCCACGCGCTCATAGCGCACATCCATCTCCGCGCTCGGCTCGGTGAAGGGGAAGTGGTGGGGGCGGAAGCGCACCTCCACCTCATCGGTCTCGAAAAAGGCCGCGATGAAGTCGATCAGGCACCCTTTGAGGTGACCCATATGGGTATCCTTGTCGATCACAAGGCCCTCGACCTGATGGAACATGGGCGTATGCGTCTGGTCCCAGTCACAGCGATAGACCCGGCCCGGCGCGATAATGCGCACCGGCGGCTCGCTATTCATCAACGTGCGGATCTGCACCGGCGAGGTGTGTGTGCGCAGGAGCTTTGCTGTCCCGTCCTCACCCTTCTCCATGAAGAAGGTGTCGTGGGTGTCGCGCGCAGGGTGGTCCGCCGGGAAGTTCAGCGCGGTGAAGTTATGAAAATCATCCTCCACGTCCGGGCCTTCGGCGACGGCAAAGCCCATATCTGCGAAGATGACCGCCAGCTCTTCCATCACCTGGCTCACCGGGTGCAGCGAGCCCTTGGGCGCACGCGCGGCAGGCAGGGTGATATCGACGCGCTCTGAAGCCAAAGCCGCGTTCAGCGCATCGGCTTCCAGCGCGGATTTCTTCGCCTCAATGGCGCTGGTCAGACGGTCTTTCAGGCCGTTGAGCGCCGGGCCGAAGACCTTGCGCTCCTCCGGGCTCATGGAGCCCAGATCGCGCATTTTCAGGCTGACATCGCCCTTCTTGCCGAGCGCGGCCACACGCACCTCTTCCAGCGCTGGCATGTCGCCGGCCGCGTGAATCGCGGCCATGTAGCGCGCCTCGAGCGCCCCCAGATCATCATTCGTCGTCATCGCCATATTCCGTCTCGTGTCAGAAGGGCCGGTTAGAGCCGTTTTCGCCGTCTGGTTCAAACTCTGGTGTGGGGCGAACAGCAAAAAGCCCGCCTGCGGAGCTCGCAGGCGGGCTTTTGTGATCCGTAAAGGGGCTGGTTACCAGCCCGGACCTGCCACTTACGCCTTGAGAGCCGAACGCGCCTGGTCAGCCAGGGCGGTAAAGGCTTCGGGCTCACGAATGGCGATATCGGAGAGCACCTTGCGGTCGAGCTCGATACCGGCCTTCTTGAGCCCGTTCATAAACGTGGCATAGGTGAGGTCGTTCAGACGGGCAGCGGCGTTGATGCGCTGGATCCAGAGCGAACGGAAATTACGCTTCTTGACGCGGCGGTCGCGGTAAGCGTACTGGCCGGCCTTCTCCACTGCCTGATTGGCGGCGCGGAACGTGTTCTTGCGGCGGCCATAATAGCCTTTGGCGGCCTTGATCACCTTGCGGTGACGGGCGTGGGTAGCGGGTCCTGAGGAAACGCGAGCCATGATATCAGTCCTTCAAACGTTGGATATACGTACCGGCCAGCGCGTTAGCGGCTGTAGGGCAGGTAGTGTTGCTTCACGATCTTCGCGTCAGGCGCCGCCAGAGTGTCGGTGCCGCGCTTCTGGCGGATCTGCTTGGGCGTCCGCTTGATCATGCCGTGACGTTTGCCGGACTGGGCAGCCAGCACTTTGCCGGTCCCGGTCACCTTGAAGCGCTTCTTGGCGCCGCTCTTGGTCTTCATCTTCGACATTTCGGTCTCCTGATATGGGTGCCGGGCACTCAAGGCGCGGCGAGCCGGCAAACGGCCAGCAGGCATGTCGTGGGCCTGACTGACCGGACTAAAGAGCGCGTGGTTATACGCAAGAAGGCGCGAAACGCAAGCGTCTCGCGCCTTCCGGCTACACAATCAGCGCGGCAATTCACCTGTGGTGATGTGCAGGCGGGCCGGGGCCGGCTCAGACCCGTACGTGCCCGCATAAATGCGGTACAGGCCGGGCGCGCCGTTCAGGCTGAGACCGGCGTTCAGACCGACCGAGCCGTCATCATCACAGCGCCAGCTGCCGTCGGGCAGTTGTACGGCGATCGTGGTGTCGCGCTCGGCATCAAGATAGACAGCAAATGCCGTAGCCTCATCCGGCGCCCAGTTGATGACAAGGCTCGGCTCCCGGCTGACATGGCCGACGCAGAAATCGGTCGAGGTGAAGCCGGCCTGATAGGCGCGCAGCGGGCCACCTGCTTCAAGCTCCTGCTCGTAGGGCACAGAGCTGCTGGCCGGGTCCAGCGTGAAGGCACCAAAACGCGGCTCCAGCGACGGGTCAGCGCGCATGGAGATCGCCTCCGGGCCAAACCCCGTCTGCGAGATGAAAAGGCGCGAAGGCGCCGGTTCGGTGTCAAACGACCCGACATAGATGTCGTAGACCCCGGCCGGGGCATTATCGATCACCAGGCCCGCATTGAGGTTGCCAGCGCTGTCATCATCGCACCACCAGCCGCCGTCAGGCGCATTGACCAGAAGCAGGGTGTCGGTGTCGCTGTCCGTGGAGATATAAAGCGGGCCGTCCTGGCCGCTCCATGTCAGGCGGAAGGACGGCGCACGGGTCACCTGGCCATAGCAATAGCCCTCAACCGTGGTGTGGCCGGCCAGCGCCAGCGTTGAATCGACCGGGCCGCCTGCCTGCACATCGGCAGAGAACGGGTTGGGCGAGAATCCGCTGCGCAGACGGGTCTGGCCGTGGAGCGGGCGCGCCGCGACATCGACGGAGTTGTCCACTCCCGCATAACCAATCTCCGACACATGCAAGGTCGCGGTCTGCCCACCGATCTGGCTGAACGTGCCGGCCCAGATCAGATAATCACCTGATTGCGGCTCGGAGAAGGTGACGCCCGGATCGAGATTGCCTGCGCTGTCATCGTCGCAATGCCAGCTGCCATCAGGGGCCAGCACGGCGATAGTGCCGTCCCGGTCACTTTCGGTGGAGATATAGAGCTGGTAGCGGCCAGCCCGGTAGGTCAGGCGGGCGCTGGGCGCCTCCGATCCGAAACCGACGCAGCGTGTGCCGAGCGGGCCGAGGCGGACATCGCCGCCTTGCGCAATTTCGATGCTTGCCGGATCGTTGCGGAAGCCGGCCCTCAACGAGAGTGTGGTTCCGGCCGGGGCGTCTGCGTTCACCGTGCGGGCAAACGGGTTGGCATCGGAATAGGCCAGTTCGGAGATGTGGAGGGCCGCTTCGGGGTAGCCGATTCCGGCGGAGAAAGTGGCCAGCCAGATCTCGTAGCGGCCGCTTGCCGGGCTTTCTACCGTGACGCCGGGATTGAAACCGCTGGCGCCGCCATCATCGTCGCACAGAACCTCCCCGCCAGGCGTACGGACCGCCAGAGCCGTATCGGCCTCGGACGCGGCCGATATCATGAGATCGAACACATCGCCTGCATCCTCATAGGTCAGAACGAAGGTGGGATCTTCGGTGATGAAGCCCACACAGTCCGAACTACCCAGACGCGAAGCGCGCATGGCCCCGCCAGCCTGAACGGCAAAGGTGCGCGGATCGTCGGGAAAGCCAGCCGAGAGCGTCACCGCACCATGGCGCCCTTCGCTGGCGGCTGCCGGTGTCTGTGACCAGGCGGCCGGAACCGCGGCGAGCGCCGCCAAGGCACCCAAGGATACAAGATGTTTCATGGAAAACCCCCTTTGTCTGGATACCATCGGCACCCGTCTCGCGCCGGAGACTAGGCGCAAACGGTCTGCGCTGCCTAGACGCAAAAAAGCCGGTATCACGCGTGCAATACCGGCTTTCATCATTTGTCAGGCTGACGACCCGGCTAGCGCGGTGCCATCACCATGATCATCTGGCGGCCTTCGAGCTTGGGCTCGAACTCCACTTTCGCGATATCGCCGAAATCAGCCTTCACGCGGTCAAAAATGACCATGCCGCGATCCTGGTGCGCCATCTCGCGGCCCCGGAAGCGCAGGGTGATCTTCACCTTGTCGCCATCCTCGAAGAAGCGCCGCATCGATTTGGTTTTCACCTCGTAATCGTGCGTGTCGATATTGGGACGCATCTTTATCTCTTTGATGTCCTGCGTCTTCTGCTTCTTGCGGGCTTCCGCCTTCTTCTTCTGCTCAGCATATTTCAGCTTGCCGAAATCAGCGAGCTTGCAGACAGGCGGGTTGGCGGTCGGTGACACTTCGATAAGGTCGAGTCCGGCCTCGGCCGCAGCATCGAGCGCGGCTTCGATCGGCATCTCACCTTGCTTCTCGCCATTCTCGTCAATCAGGAGCACCCGCGGAACGCGGATTTCTCCATTGATGCGCGGCCCATCCTTTTTGGCAGGCGGCGCGGCGTGGGGGCGTCGGGCTATGCGTCTTCTCCTGTTACAGCGCCAGACCGGGGAGCCAAACCATGCTCCCGCTCCCGGCAGTCAAAACTCTTCAGTGGCGTCAACGCGCGGCGCAGCGTTTCCGATGCATGCGCATATCGTGAGATGGCTGGTAAAATCAAGACTTTCAGGCCGCTTCGGGGCTACGGGCAAAACCACCGGCAACGCGCATGGACTGCACGGCTTCTGCTACCGAAATCTGCGCAAGTGTCGGAGCGTGCATGAGAATTACGCTTTCCGGACCCCGCGGAGAGGCCATGTGGGGTGCCTCCGCGCCGGGGTGGAACATCACAGCGGGCGAACCGGCGGCCACGAGAAGATGCAAAAGATCCACATCTTCGCCAAAAGAAAAGCTGGCCTTGCGGCCCAGACCGGCAAGCTGAACCAGATTGGCCCGGCCCGTGAGGTCGCGCGCACCCGGCGTGACATGCGCGATATAGCGGCCAATCTCGCGCGCTGACGGGCCGCCCACGATCACCGGCTCAACGCCCTGTTCCTTCAGCGCGTGCGCCAGAGAGGCCCAGCGCTCCTTAGGCCAGCGGAAGGCGGGCTGGAACTCATCGCCGGCAGGCGCAAAGAGAGCGTAACGGTCCTGCAGGCCGAAATAGGCAGGCTCGAGCGTGCGTGAGCGCTTGGCGACGAAATCGACCCAGTCCAGCATGGGGGGCGGTGCCTCGCCCAGACGGTGCCCGGTCCGGCCAATGCCTGCGCGGCCAAGCAGGTCCGCAATCTGCTCTGACGGGTGGTCGGGTGATTTGGGGTCTGGCGCGCTGTCGATCCACTGGCCGCGCGACAGGCGCATCGCGCCCTTCAGCTTGCGGGCGGCGTCCGACGCGCACAGATCATAGACAAAATCGAACTTCGAGGCGCGGGCGAGCTTTACGCGCTCGATAAAGCCTTTCTTAGCCGTCTCGCGAAGCGTGGTCTCGACAGCGTTGAAATAAGGGCAATACTTCACCAGGCCTTCATATTCGGGCGTGGTGAGAAACGTGATGCGCGCCTTGCGGTGATGCTCCCGGATCAGGCGCGCAGCCGCCATCATGCGCACGGTAGCGCGCAGATCGCCTTCATGGACGACCAGTACCTGTTCCTTGGGCGGCTCGTGCTCAATCATGGGCGATAGTCTAGAAGTTCCCGATATACCCGCAAGGTGGAACCCTGCAGCGCCTCGCGCGAATAATGGGCGATAACACGTTGGCGCGCCAAATGCCCGCGCATTTTTTTCTCGGCCGTATCAAGTTCAAGCACCATTTTGATCCGGGCGGCCAGTTCGGCGGCGCTGCCGGGCGCAAAAAGCCAGCCGGTTGCGCTGTCAGCAAGGATTTCCAGCGCGCCGCCATGGGCAGCCGCGATCACGGGCCGCTCCATCGCCATCGCCTCTGCCAGCGTGCGCCCGAAGGCTTCCGGGTCGGTTGAAGGGGTAATGACGATGTCGGCCGCCATGTAGGCGGTGGCCATGTCGGAGAGGTGGCCAGGAAGGACCAGCGCGACGCCGGACTCTGCCGCGCGCCCGCGCAATTGCTCCACATAATTGTCCCGTCCCTGCGCATCGCCCGCGCACACCAGAACGGGGGGCGGACCGGACATGCGGCTGGCGAGCAGAGCTACCGCATCCACCGCCAGCATCTGGCCTTTCCATCCGGTCAGGCGTCCAGGCAGGAGGATGACCGGCGCCTGGCGCCCCTCCAGCCAGACAGCGCGCAGACCCTCGACCTGAAGCGGATCTGTCCGGGCCGGGTCGAGCCTTGAAAAATCCACCCCGCGTGGAATGACGTGCAAATGTGACAGGTCTTTTCGTTTACGGGCCAGCACCGCGCCGTGCTCTGCGCGCACATGGTCTGCAATGAAGTGCGAATTGGCGATTACGGCATCGCCGCGCGCCATCACCGAGTTATAGAAGCGTTTCAGGCCCGAACGGGCATTGTAGGTGCCGTGATAGGTGGTCACGAACGCGATGCCGGTCCGGCGGGCTGCTTCCAGACCGCTCCAGGCGGGCACACGCGAACGGGCATGGATAATGTCCACCCCGCGCTCGCGAACGATATCCGTCAGGCGGCGCGAATTGGCCACGATGGTCAGCGGGTTCTTGCTCTTCATGTCGAGGCGGATCAGCTCTCCCCCTACTGCCGCCAGCTCCCCTTCCAGCCGCCCGCCAAGGCTCGCCACCAGCGCTTCACCGCCAGAGGCGGCAATCGCCTGCGCCACGTCGATCGTGGTGCGCTCGGCGCCGCCGGCATCCAGTTCCGGTATCAGCTGGAGAATTTTCATGGGCAGGGCGTTTTCCCGGTGAATATGCGGCAGGACGGTTGAACCATCCAGCGTGGCTCATAAAGATGGGCGCGGTAAGGCGCAAACGCCAGCTCACACGCAAAGGCTCCCTGATGCCAGAATTTCTTCACCGCGCTGACGGATCCCGGCTCGCCTATGCACGCCGCACCGGCAAGGGGCCGGGCATTGTCTGGCTGGGCGGGCTGCGCTCTGACATGGAAGGGACGAAGGCCCTTGCCCTGGACGCCTGGGCGCAGCGCGAGGGCCGCGCCTTCGTGCGCTTCGACTATTTTGCCCATGGCCAGTCAGAGGGCGACTGGCGCGCGGCGCGCGTCGGGCTGTGGCGCGAGGACGCGCTTCAGGTGATAGATGCGCTAACCGAAGGGCCGCAGATACTGGTCGGCTCGTCCATGGGCGCGTGGACCGCCCTGCTGGCGGCGCTGGCGCGGCCAGAGCGGGTGGCGGGGCTGGTGCTGATCGCGCCGGCACCTGACTTTACCGAAAAGCTGATGTGGGAGGGGTTTCCTGACGAGGTCCGCGCCGCGATCCTGACCCAGGGCGAGTGGGCGCAGCCATCGGAATATGGCGATCCGCTCATCATCACGCGCGGCCTGATCGAAGAGGCGCGCCAATGGCTGCTGATGGACACAGAGATCGGCTTTGAGGGCCCTGTACGCATATTGCAGGGCATGGCCGATATTGACGTGCCCTGGCAACACGCCATGGCGCTTGCGGGCAAGCTGACATCAGGCGACGTCTCGGTGCATGTCAGCAAAAGCGGTGATCACCGCCTGTCCACACCTGCCGATCTGGAAAAGCTTGTCAGCAGCGTTGAAGCGCTGTGCCGGGCCGTTGAAAGCATTGGCTAAAACTAGAAGCGGAAAGCCGATTCAAAGCGCAGCTGCGGCGTGCGGCGGTCAGCCTCTTCGCCAAACACGTCTTCTTCAGGCGAGGTGAAGCGGAATTCACCGCCAATGCGCACACGGTCGGTCAGGGAGTAAAACGCGCCCGCGCTCACATCCTGCAGCTCAAAGGCCTGACCACGCATACGCTGGGAAATGCCAAGCGAAATGCCCCAGCGCTCACCGGCAGAAAAGCGGAATTGTTCAGCCTGTTCACCCCAGACCGATGCCATCGTGCCCGCCGGCGCCATGGTGAAGCGTTGCTGCCAGGCCGTAGCAGACCCGGTGGGGCGGTCCGGTACCGACAGGAGGGCAGCCTCACGGCGTACCTCTTGCTCACGGGCGGCGCGTGCCTGCTCAGCCTCGGCCTGTTCGGCAAGGTCCTGAAGGCGCTCAAGCGAGGTGAGGTCGGAAAAGGCCGTGCCGCGCAGATTGAACCCGTCGCGGGCGTCAGAATCCTGCGCAAACGCCGACGGCGCAATGGCAAGGGCCATCACGACCGGCAAGGCCGACAGGGCTGACAGGCGCAAGCGCATGGCTTTCTCCAGTACTCTGACATTTGATATAAGCCAGCAACGCGGCAAACCCAACAGGGTTGCCCGGTATCAAATGCGAATTCGCGCAAAGCGTGTCAAAAGCGCAACCCTGCTTCGATGAAGAGGCGCGCGCCCTCCCGCACCCGGGTCATTCGTGCCGGGCCGGACGTTTCCGCCTGCCCGGACCGCGTGTGCGCAACACCCAGGCCGAGCACCAGACCGGAATCGTAATAGCGCGAGGCGCCAGCGAGCAGGGTCTGACTGTAGGCGTGAACGAGGCCAGAGCGCGCCTGCGCCATTTCCACACTGAACAGCCAGTCGCCGCTTTCATAGGCAAGGCTTGCGGCGTGCGCGCTGTAGCGGGCCCCCGACACGCCATCATTGCTCAGAAGGGTGCTCACGCCTGCGCTCCACGGCCCCTCAGTACGTGTCAGGCGGGCCGATACGGCCCAGGGATCATCGAAGAACGCGCTGTCAGGCCCGGCTGAGCGCCCTTGCGACAGGCCGATACCGGCCGTCCAGCGCACACCCGAAGCGGCAAAGCGGTGATCGAAAGACAGGCCGAACTCGGCAATATCACGGACGCTGGCCGCTGCCAGAACGCCCGGCTGGCTTTCCGGGCGGCAAAAGCTTGCGCCGCACACATCACCATCAGGCGCGAAGGAGGCCGCAGCCCGAAAGCCCGCCAGCCGCACACTTCTCACCAGCAGCTTGGGCGCATGGCCCGACAGCGTGTTCGCGGTGGAGGCCAGATTGCGGCCCGAGGGATCAACCCGGCCTGCATCCGCGCGCATGAGCCAGAAAGCGCCCGGCAGAGCCTCGCTTTCGAGAGCGGCAGCGCCGGGGCCGTAACCGGCGCGAACTTCCACCAGTCCGCCGCGCCAGTACATAAACGCGGTTTCCAAAGCGATCGTGGGGTCGTCACTGTCTATACCGGCAGCGGCCGCAAAGCCGGTGAACGCACCCGCAGGCGCCAGCCCGCCTGCGTCGAAACAGTCGGCCAGGCCGGGGGGGCAATCACCGACAGCCTGCGCCAGACCGGCCCGGCCGGAATCGCGGCGCAAGACCAGGCCGGCGGCAAATCCGATCCTGGTCATATTCTCCTGAATACGTTCGGCCGTGTAATCGAGACGGATTTCGCCATAAGGCCCTGAGCGCGCAGCATCGGTGGCGCCCGGAGCGAGCGCGATGTCCGCGCTCAGCTCGATATCACTGTCAAACCAAGGGGTGCGCTCCTGCGCGAGCGCCGGAGAGGCAAACAGTCCGAGGGCTGAAAAAGGCGCGGCCGCGAGAAATGTGAAGGCCCGAACATGAGCGCCAAGCGCTGGTATCATGGCTCTTCTCTCGCGGCCTCGCCGTGGCGCCCCCGCTTTCCCCCGGACGCGCTGTGGCAGGATGCGGGAGGGTTGGCGCGGCGGTCAAGCTGCGCGGGCTGTGTGAAGCGGGCTTGCCCGGCGAACTGTCACAAGAGTGCAACGGTATTGGCGGGCTCACGGAACGCATGGCGGGCCGGATGATCGCTCTGGCCACGCAGTGAACGCATGCTATAGAAGCAGGAGACGGGTTGCGCTTGTCTCCGCTCTGGTCTTTTGTGGCGGCTGGCGGGATGCGCCCGAACAAGCATTGTCTATTTCCCTGGAGGTTTGCCCCATGCTCTCACGGCCGCTTGTAACGGTTCTGAGTGTTGTCGCCGTAGCCAGCATGGTGGCCGGCTGCGCATCTCGGTCGAGCACTGAACGCGAAAATCGCGGATTTTTCGGCGGTTTGCTCGGCAGCGGTCCGCGCGCTACCGCGCCGGACGCGGGCATTGGCGTGAACGCCTTTCTATGGCGCGCCTCCCTGGACACGCTGTCTTTCATGCCGCTTGAGCAGATCGACCCGTTTGGCGGCGTCATCATCACCGACTGGTACGCAAACCCGGAAGCGCCCGAAGAGCGTTTCAAGGCGACCGTTTACGTGCTCGACAGCCGTCTTCGCGCCGACGCGCTGAGCGTCCAGCTCTTCCGTCAGGCCCGCGACCCGTCTACGGGCGACTGGACGGACGTTGTCGTCGACCAGGGCACGCGCATCCAGGTGGAGAACGCGATCCTGACCCGGGCGCGCCAGATGCGGATTTCCCAACTTCCCGGCTCCTGACCCCGCCAGCGGGGGTGCGCAAGGACGGACAGGCGATGCGTAAACTTCCGGTTTCAGCTCTAATCGCTGGCTTTTGCCTGCTATTGTCCGCTTGCGGCTTCCAGCCACTTTACGGTGGCCGGGCTGCGGAAGTGCTCGACAATGTCACTGTGAGCGTGTCCGGCGATGAGCGCTTGTCCTATCTGACCGAGACGGCGCTTCTTGAACGGGTTGGTGTCTCACGAGGAGAGGCCGGAACGCTCTCGATCCGGCTTAGAACCGCGCAGCAGCCGCTGGGCCGGTCCACGGACGGGCAGGCAACCCGCGTCGCGCTGAATATACGTGCAAATTACCAGCTTTCCGGCGCGACCCCTGTCAGAGGCAGAGTGACCGAGCGGGTCGTCTTTGAAACGCCGCGGGAACCCTACGCCCTCATAGCCGCACGTACCAATGCCGAGCGGCGCGCGGCCGACGCCGTTGCAGACGCGATTGTCCGCGACATCCTTGCCACGCTTCACCAGAGAGGGTCTGCCCGCACACGCCCCGAGGCCGTACCGGACTTTACCGACGAGCCCGAGGAGGGCGATGAGCCGTGGTGAAGCCGTCTGGCGGATCTGTTGACCGGCTTTTGAAATCTCCGCCACCTGACATGCGTGTCTTTCTGATTTTCGGGCCCGATTCCGGGCTGGTAAGGGAGCGCGCGCAGGCTCTGGCCCTCGCCATAACAGGCGATGTGGACGATCCGTTCAACGTTACACGCCTGAGTGATGAGGACATCAAGGCCGACGCCGCTGCGCTCGCGGACGCGATGGCGGCCATGTCACTGATGGGCGGTGAACGCCTCGTCCGGGTCCGCCTGTCTGCCGACAACGCATCGGTCGCCCGCTGGATCAGCGATTTCGAGGCCGGGGACATGGCAGCCGAAGGCCGGCTGATCGTCGAAGCGGGAAATCTGACCAAGGCATCAAAGCTGCGCAAGGCCGCCGAAGACGGCAAGAAGTCCGCCGCGATTGCCTGTTATGAAGACAATGCGCGCGATCTCGTTGCGCTTGCCGAGGAGAGCTTTCGTGCCGCCGGGCTGTCGCTTTCCAGCGATGCGCGTCAGACACTCGCCGGCATTCTGGAGGGCAATCGGGAGCTGGCCCGCTCCGAGATAGAAAAACTGTTACTTTACAAGGGCTTTGATGGCGGGGAGGTAACGCTGGAGGATCTGGCGGCCATCTCCACGGAGAGCGCGGACGCGGCGCTCGACAAGATTGTCGATGCAGCGCTGTGCGGCGAGCTCGGCGAGGCCGACCTGCAATATCAGCGCGCACTGGAATCAGGCACCAGCCCTGTTGCCATCGTGCGTGCCCTGCAGCGCAAGATCGACCAGATAGAGCGTTATCACCAGCTGGGCGGGGACCAAGCGGCTCTGGCGCGGTCCGGCGCGCCGCGCTTTGGCCCGCCTGCGCAGCGCTTTCAGGCCGCCGCGCGCGCCTGGAGCCGGCAACGCATTGCACGTGCGCGCGATATTGCGTTTGAGACCGAGCGGGCGATCAAGCGATCAGGCTCTCCGGCCGAGGCGCTGGCAGGTGAAACCCTGCTGAGGCTCGCCCGCGCCGCCTCTCCGGCAAGAAGCCGCTAGAGCCTTTTCAGCGAAAGTGGGAACCGGTTTCGCGGTTCGAAAAGGCGACAAAATCAGGAGCCGCGCTAGCGCGAGGACAGCCTGCGGCACAAATCGTCGAGCTGTTCCAGCGTGGAATAGCGCACGCGTATCTCACCAGCCTCGCCGCGATGGAAAATTTCCACATCGAGCCCCAGGCGCTCGGCGAGATCAGCCTCCAGAGCGCGGGTGTCAGCGTCTTTCTGCGCTTTTTCCAGCCCGCCGCCGCGTGCCTTGCGCTCCGGGGCCTGTTCTTTTCGTGCCAGAGCCTCTGCGCCGCGCACGGACAGGCCATCGGCAATGATTTTTTCTGCCAGGGCAGACGGATCACCCGCCGTGGCAATGGCGCGGGCATGGCCCGCTGACAGGCGGCCAGCCTCCAGATGATCGAGGACGGGCGCGGGCAAAGCGAGCAGACGCAGCGTGTTGGCGATATGGGCGCGTGATTTGCCGACGGCGCGGGCCACATCTTCCTGGGTATGACCAAATGCCTCGATCAGATGGCGGTAGCCGCGGGCTTCCTCCACTGCATTAAGATCCTGGCGCTGGACATTCTCAACAATGGCGATTTCCAGCGTTTCACGGTCGGTAAACTCGCGAATAACAGCTGGAATCTCGTGCAGGCGGGCGCGCTGGGCCGCGCGCCAGCGCCGTTCACCCGCCACGATCTGGTAGTGCCCGGTCTTACCGGGCGCCGGGCGCACCAGAATGGGCTGGAGCACGCCGCGCTCGGCAATCGAGGCCGACAGGGAGGCGAGCTCGTCTTCTGAAAACCTCTTGCGGGGCTGATCCGGGTTTGCCTCGATCAGATCAAGCGCAAGCGCTCGCGGCCCGGCCCCGGCACTCTGCCCGGACTGGTTTTCATCCGCGCGCATATTGTCGGCATCTTCACCTTCACCCAGAAGGGCGGAGAGGCCACGGCCGAGGCCGCGCGGGCGTTCCTGCGCGCTCATGCCAGCACCGCTTCAGCGGGCTTGCGCTCCTGGCGGACCAGCTCGCGGGCGAGGCGGACATAGGCTTGCGATCCCGGGCAGGCGAGATCGTAGAGCAGAACCGGCTTGCCGAAGGACGGCGCCTCGGAGACGCGGACATTGCGCGGTATGACCGTCTCATAGACACGGTCGCCAAAATGCGCACGCACATCGGCAGCGACCTGGGACGACAGATTGTTCCGGCGGTCATACATGGTCAGCACAACCCCTTGAATCTCCAGATTCTTGTTGAGATTGCCCCGAACCAGATCGACCGTTCGCATAAGCTGTGAAAGCCCTTCCAGCGCAAAGAACTCACATTGCAGCGGCACCAGCACGGAATCGGCTGCTGTCATCGCATTGACGGTCAGCAGGTTCAGCGAGGGCGGGCAGTCAATGAGGATGTAGTCGCAATGGGCACCGCGCGACGCCAGAAAGCGGCGGAACTTGTCCACGGCATGGCGCAGCCGGTAGGAGCGGCGCGGTGCAGCCGACAATTCCAGCTCGGCGCCAGAGAGATCCACATCGGACGGGATAATACCAAGACCCGGTACGGCCGTATCCACCAGCGCTTCCTCGATCGGCCGCTCATTGACCAGCACATCATAGCTGGTGGCCTTGCGCTCGGTGCGCGGCACGCCAAGACCCGTGGAGGCATTACCCTGCGGATCGAGATCCAGCACGATCACTCGCTTGCCGATAGCCGCCAGGGCGGTTGCCAGATTGATCGCCGTCGTGGTCTTGCCGACACCGCCCTTCTGGTTGGCGATAGCGATGACTTTGGGCGCACCAGCGCGCGGCGCTGTATCGGAACGGGGATCAACGGACACGGGTCAGCCTTTCAATGCGGATGATGGCGGCTTCATCGCTGGTAATACTTGGATGAAGGCTCGCCTCGAAGTTCCAGCTTTTACGCGCCGCGGTCAATTCCTCTGCATGGCGCGCACCCTTGGGAATCAGCGCAATTGCGCCGTTTTCCACAAACGGTGCCATAAGACCCAGCAGTTTCTCCAACGGCGCGACCGCGCGGGCCGTCACAACGTCGAAAGGCGGCAGGCCATCCAGCGCCTCGACACGTTCTGCCAACACCTCGACGTGCGATGTCAGGCGTGTCTCGGCTAGCACGGCACGCAGGAAAGCGGCCTTTTTCCCGATGGATTCGATGAGCGTCACCCTGGCATTTGGCACCGCCCGGTCTGCGAGCCCGAACGCGATGGCCAGGCCGGGAAAACCCGCGCCGGCTCCAATGTCCGCCCAGCGGTTTGCACCCGCCGGCGCGAGATCAAGCAACTGCCAACTGTCCAGCGCGTGCCGGAACCAGAAATCATCCAGTGTCGCGCGGCCAACCAGATTGGTGTGCGCAGACCACTCCGACAGTAGGCGCCGCCAGATGACGAAACGCTCCAGTGTTTCACGTGAAACACCTGTGTCGGCCTGAAAGGCTTCGGCGCCGTACGTCCGTTCGTGATTCATCAGACCGCCCGGCGGCGGTCCAGCCGCTTCACGCTGGCGAGGAGCGCCGTCAATGCGCCCGGCGTCACACCTTCCACCCGGCCTGCCTGACCCAGCGTGGCAGGGCGGGCGCGCTCCAGCTTCTCGCGCACCTCGTGAGAAAGCCCGCCCACGCTCCGATAGTCGAAGCTCGCCGGAATTCGCACACCTTCATCCCGGCGGAAGGCCATCACATCGGCCTCCTGCCGGTCGAGATAGCCGTGATAGACCGCCTCGTTCTGCATCTGCGTGGCTATGGGCGCGTCCAGTGCGGCGATCTCCGGCCAAATCTTGCAGATCGCGTCCCAGCCCACTTGGGGGTGGGCGGCCAGCTCCATGGCAGAGCGCCGCTTGCCGTCCTGATTGATTGACAGGCCCGCCTTCGTTGCATCGGTTGGCGTCAGGTTCAGGCGCTCAAGAAGGGCGCGGGCTTCGGACAGCCCTTCGGCGCGGGTCGAGAACGATGTTTCACGTGAAACACTCGTCGCGCCGAGACTGATCGCCAACGGTGTCAGGCGCTGATCGGCATTGTCGGCGCGCAGGCTGAGCCGGTATTCGGCGCGCGAGGTGAACATGCGATAAGGCTCGGTGACGCCGCGCGTGATGAGATCATCGATCATCACGCCGATATAGGCTTGTGAACGGTCGAGCACGAAAGCCGGGTTGCCCGCGCAGGCCAGCGCCGCATTGAAGCCCGCCATCAGGCCTTGCGCGGCCGCTTCTTCGTAGCCGGTCGTGCCATTGATCTGACCGGCAAGCCACAGGCCCGGCAGGCGCTTCACGCCAAGCGTGGCGTCCAGCTCACGCGGATCGACATAATCATACTCGATCGCATAGCCATAGCGGCGCACTTTCACCCGCTCCAGACCGGGAATGGTCTGCAGGAAGGCGTCCTGGATATGGTCGGGCAGGGAAGTGGAGATGCCGTTTGGATAGACAGTGTCGTCATCCAGCCCTTCCGGCTCCAGGAATATCTGGTGGCTGGTCCGGTCAGCGAAGCGCACCACCTTGTCCTCGATGGACGGGCAGTAGCGCGGGCCGCGCCCCGCGATTTTACCGCCATAGACGGCGGAATGCCCCAGATTCTCTTCAATGATCTTGTGAGTCTGAACGGTCGTACGTGTGATGCCGCAGGCGATCTGCGGCACGCTGATCCGGTCATTCAGGAAAGAGAAGGGCGTTGGCACATCGTCGGCGGGCTGCATGTCGAGCCCGGCCCAGTCAATCGTGGAGCCATCAAGGCGCGCCGGGGTTCCGGTTTTCAGCCGCCCCATGGAGACGCCCAGCCCGTAGAGCCGGTCTGACAGGCCGATAGAGGGCGCGTCGCCAACGCGGCCCGCCGGGATACGCTCATCGCCGCGATGGATCACGCCTTTGAGGAAGGTTCCAGTTGTCAGAACGACCGCGCCAGAACGGTAATGGCGGCCTTCACCGTCCACCACGCCCGCACAGCGCCCGTCCTCGACAATCAGATCCTCGGCAGCGGCCTCTGTAATCGCCAAGTTCACCTGTTCAGCCAGAGCGGCCTGCATGGCCTCGCGATAGAGCTTGCGATCAGACTGGGTGCGGGGGCCGCGCACAGCCGGGCCCTTGGAGGCGTTCAGCATACGGAACTGGATGCCGGACGCATCGGCGACACGGCCCATCAGCCCGTCCAGCGCATCCACTTCGCGCACCAGATGACCCTTGCCGAGCCCGCCAATCGCCGGATTGCAGCTCATCTCGCCAATGGTCGCGGCCTTGTGGGTGAGGAGCAGTGTGGCCGCGCCCAGGCGCGCAGCCGCGCTCGCGGCCTCGCAGCCCGCATGGCCGCCGCCGATCACGATCACATCCCATTGGCGTTGCGCGGCCTCGGCCGGCTTGAGCAAATCTCTGGTCATGGCTTTCTTTTGTCCGGCCCAGCCCGCCGGGGAGCGCGTCCTTACATGATCGGCGCCGCCAAGTCGAGTTACCGGCCTATTTGCCGATGCAGAACTGGCTGAACACGCGGTCCAGCACATCCTCAATATCGACCGCCCCGGTCAGCTCTCCCAGCGCGCGGATCGCCCGGTTCACTTCAGCCCCTGCAAGCTCCGGGCGGGAGGACAGAAGCGACAATGCCTCTTCCAGCGAAGCCAGAGCCCGCTCGACCAGCTGGCGGTGGCGCGCACGCGACAAAGGCGCAGCCTCGGCGCCGCCCAGCCTTGCCACCAGCTCATCATCCAGCCAGGCATTGAAGGCGTCCAGACCGGACGCGGTCTTTACTGACACCGCGAAGGCCGTAACGCCCTCTGGCACCGGGGCATCTACGCTCGCCAGATCGGTCTTGTTCAGCAGCGCCACATCGCCCGGACGCAGCATGGCGAAAGTGGCCTCATCCGGCGTTTCACGTGAAACATCAATCATCAGGCAGCGCATATCGGCGCTTTCCGCGCGGGCGAGCGCCCGGCGCACGCCTTCAGCCTCAATCGTGTCCGATGCTTCACGCAAACCGGCTGTATCGGCCATGTAGACGACGAAACCGGCCCGGATCAGGCGCACCTCGATAATATCGCGCGTCGTGCCGGGAATATCACTGACAATCGCCGCATCGCGCTGCGCCATATAATTGATAAGGCTGGACTTTCCGGCATTCGGCGCACCGATCACCGCAATGGTGAAGCCGTCGCGTACGCGCTCGCCGCGATGATTATCGGCCAGATGGGCGCGCATGCTCGCGCACAGCGCCTCCAGCGGCGGTCCGGCGCGTTCCGACAGGCCCTCAGGCACGTCATCCTCATCGGGAAAGTCGATCTCGCCCTCAATGGCGGCGAGCGTGTCGATCAGCGCGTCGCGCCACTGCCCATAGAGCGAACCCAGAGCGCCGCCCATCTGCGCCAGTGCCTGCTGGCGCTGGGTTTGCGTTTCCGCATCGATCAGATCGGCGAGGCCTTCAGCTTCGGTCAAATCCATCTGCCCGTGGGCAAAGGCGCGCCGGGAAAACTCGCCCGGTTCGGCCGGGCGCAGGCCCTCGGCCATAAGCGCCTCAGACAACGCCTCGATAACGGCGGGTCCGCCGTGAATGTGAAACTCGGCGACGTCCTCGCCGGTAAAGCTTCGCGGCGCGGGAAACCAGAGCAGCAGGGCGCGATCGATCAGCGCGCCATCGCGGGCTTTCAGTGATCTCAGCGCGGCGCGGCGTGGTTCTGGCAAACTGCCTGCCAACGCCGCGAGCGCCGGTCCTGCGTCCGGGCCGGAGACGCGCACAATCGCGACGCCGGCGCGGCCCGAACCGCTGGCCAGAGCGAAAATCGTGTCGGTCATGGCGGCGCGTCTAGCTTCCAGACTTGCCGCCAGCGGCCTGGTTCATCAGCGACATGAACTGTTTTTGCCATTCTCCGCCCATCGTCATCCAGTTGCGCATCAGCGCATCGGGCTCCAGCGCCTCGATATTGGCGCCCATGCGCTTGCTCATCTCGCCGACCAGCTGCTCGTTGAGCGGGGTCACGTCCGGCAGGCCAAAAAAGGCACGCGCCTCGGCCGGGGTGCAGTCGATTTCGATATTGACCTTCATGCCTGCCTCGTCTTGGTTCCTAAGGGATCGCGCTTGGTCCCCTGACCATAAGCCGCGCCGCGCCAGATGCCAAAGGAGACGTCATGTCCGCCGAAACGCTTACCATCAAGACCGCCGACGGCAGCTTTTCCGCTTATGCGCGCGGAAAAGGCCCGGCCATCATCGTCATCCAGGAGATATTCGGCATCAATCAGGTGATGCGTGATATCTGCGATGATCTCGCCGCCAGCGGCTACCGCGCCATCTGCCCGGACCTGTTCTGGCGGATCGAGCCGGGTATCGAGCTGACTGACAAGACGGACGCCGAGTGGAAACAGGCTTTTGAACTGTTTGGTAAGTTCGATCCCGACAAGGGCGTCGAAGACATAGCTGCCACCATCGCCCATGCGCGCGGAGAAGGCGCGGAGAAGGTTGGCGCTGTTGGTTTCTGCCTTGGCGGGCTGCTCGCTTACCTCACCGCCTGCCGCACGGATTGCGATGCGAGCGTTGGCTATTACGGGGTCGGGATACAGGACCGGCTGGGCGAAAGCGGCAAGATCACCAGTCCGCTGCTATTGCACATTGCCGGGAAAGACCAGTTCGTTCCGCCCGAGGCACAAAAAGCGATCCTGGACGGGCTGAAAGCCAACCCGAAGGTGGAGGTGCATCTTTATCCGGAGCGTGACCATGCCTTTGCCCGTGTTGGCGGGGCGCATTATCACGGCGAGGATGCCGAAACGGCGAATAACCGGACGATGGCCTTCTTTGAAAAGCATCTGGGGTAGGGGGCTTGAGGCCCCCTGAACTCCCGGCCAAGCGTAGCGCAGAGCCGGGACCTCAGGCCGAACTGGCACAAGGCCCCGGATCGCTTCGCGTCCGGGGTTTCACGCAGAGATTCCCTATTCCGCGCTTGCCTTCTGCCAGCTTTCCATCGCCGTCATACGCTCCCAATAGGCCAGCACCGGCGCAGGGGCGTCTTTCAGCTGACGGATGATCTTCAGCAAATACAACAGGTAACCGACCGAAATGTCGGCCGCGGTGAAGCGGTCCGCCGCCAGCCAGTCGCGGCCCTCAAGGCCGCGCGCGGCGATCAGCTCAAGATGCTTGTCCACCTCCCGCTTGGCCCATTTGGCGATGCCCTCATTGCGCTGGGCTTCAGGCAGGAGGGTGGTGTGGGCGAGCAGGAGGCTGACCGGCATCCCCATCGAGCCCTCCGCATAGTGCAGCCATTCGAGATAGCGCGGATAATCAGCCTCGGACGGATCCACGCGCAGCGGTGTCGGGCCGTAGCGATTGATCAGATATTCGACGATCGCCACCGATTCCAGAATCACCGCGTCGCCGTCTTTCAGGGCCGGGATTTTCTGCAAGGGGTGGATCTTGCGGTATTCATCCCCGCCCACATTGCCGCGGTCAAAGGCCACGCGCTCCAGCCGGTAATCCAGCCCCATCTCCTCCATCGCCCAGCGGGCGCGGATAGACCGGGTCATGGGGGCGTGGAACAGGATCAGATTTGCGTCGTGGCTCATGGAAGTCTCCCGCAACAGAATTGCGGGAGACTAGCGCCTTTTACACCGCTGGAAAGCACAGACTTTCGCGTCACGGGCCGCAGGCCCGCAAGGCCGGCCGGCCACCCGCGCTAGTGCGCGGAACTGACCGGGCGGATGCGAGGGAAGACCAGGTATCAGGTGTTCATCGAATCGAAGAACTCGTCATTGGTCTTGGTCTCTTTGAGCTTGCCGAGCAGGAAGTCGATCGCGTCCTGCGGACCCATCGGGTTGAGGATGCGGCGCAGCACATAGGTCTTGGCGAGATTCTTCTTGTCGACCAGGAGCTCTTCTTTCCGGGTGCCAGACTTGAGGATGTCGATGGCCGGGAAGACGCGCTTGTCGGCGACTTTGCGGTCAAGGACGATCTCGGAGTTACCCGTGCCCTTGAACTCCTCGAAGATCACCTCGTCCATGCGGCTGCCGGTATCGATCAGCGCGGTGGCGATGATGGTCAGCGAGCCGCCTTCCTCGATATTGCGGGCGGCACCGAAGAAGCGTTTCGGGCGTTGCAGGGCGTTGGCATCGACACCGCCGGTCAGCACCTTGCCGGAGCTCGGCACCACGGTGTTGTAGGCGCGGCCAAGGCGCGTGATGGAATCCAGCAGGATCACCACATCGCGGCCATGCTCGACGAGGCGTTTGGCCTTCTCGATCACCATTTCGGCGACCTGGACGTGACGCGTCGCCGGCTCATCGAAGGTGGAGGCGATAACCTCGCCCTTCACCGTGCGCTGCATGTCGGTCACTTCCTCCGGGCGCTCATCGATGAGCAGCACCATGAGGTAGCATTCGGGATGATTGGTCTCGATGGCGTGCGCGATATTCTGCAGGACCATCGTCTTACCAGTGCGCGGCGGGGCGACGATAAGGGCGCGCTGGCCCTTGCCGAGCGGGGCCACAATGTCGATCACCCGGCCCGTACGGTCTTTCTTGGTCGGGTCCGGGTTTTCCATGATGAACCGGCTCTCGGGATAGAGCGGGGTCAGATTGTCGAAATGGACCTTGTGCTTGGCCTGATCGGTGGGCTGGAAATTGATCGCGTTGACTTTGAGCAGTGCGAAATAGCGCTCGCCATCGCGCGGGGCGCGAATCTCGCCGTCCACCGTGTCGCCATTGCGCAGGCCAAACTTGCGGATCTGGTTGGGCGAAACATAGATGTCATCCGGCCCGGCAAGATAATTGGCCTCCGGTGAGCGCAGGAAACCAAACCCGTCCTGCAGCACTTCCAGCGTACCGCCGCCATGAATCTCCACACCTTCCTCGGCCAGTGCCTTGAGGATCGCGAACATCATGCCCTGCTTGCGCAGCGAGGCGGCATTTTCGATATCAAGGCTCTCGGCAAGCTGGAGAAGGTCTGCCGGAGACTTTTCCTTCAGCTCCTGCAAGGACATGCGCCGACCGTCGGGGGTGGGCGTCGCAATCTCGTCGAGATCGGTTTCGGGCGTGTCGTTCTGATCGGTCATGGGGAGGTCTTTTTGAGAAGCGGACGGGAAGGTGAAATGCCTGACCGGGATCGGCCTTTGCGCGAGCAGACATGCGCTTTAGGGCTAATGCCTGGCACAAGCTGCTGGTTCCGGTCCCGCGAACGCGGCCCTCACGGGCTGCAGGCGGGCAAGACTGTGTTTCGAGAGCGTGCCAGACCGCAAAGCTATACGCCAAGGACAGCACGATAAAGGGGGAAGCCGTCCGCAGGCGGGCGGTTATGGCTTAGGCGTGACACAAGCGCCCGCAGCCGTCAAGCGAAAGGCTTCAGCACTGCCAGTAATACAATGATAATCGCCGCCACCGCCGGTACTTCATTGAGCATCCGCCAGAACTTCTCGCTGCGCGGGCGTTCGCCTTTGGCAAAGCGCTTCGCGCTGGCCGCATAAAACCCGTGTACGCCGGACAGCGCGATCACCAGCGCCAGCTTGCCGTGAAACCAGCCCTGGCTGAACAGGGCGGGGTTTGCCGCAATCATCAATATGGCAAAGAGCCAGACCGCGATAAGCGCCGGGCCCATGATGATGCGATTGAGGTTTTTCTCCTGCTTGAGGAGAGCGGTTTCCAGCTCCCCGCCTGGCGTGGCGGTGTGGTGATACACAAACAGGCGTGGCAGGTAGAGCATGCCGGCCATCCAGAAGATCACCGACACGATGTGCAGGGCTTTGAGCACATCATAATAGGGCAGGAGAAAATCCATCAGGCGGCCTCTGGCTGGCTTGCCACGCCCTTATAACCTGCTTCGCGGCACGGGCAGCGGCCAAATTCAGCCGGGCATATGGGCGTACCCGATGGCGGCTTCAGCCCGGCCGAGCCCTCGAGCGCATCCACGACCAGCCCGGCCAGCGCCTTGATGAAGTCTGGTGTTACACCCAGCGCTGGCACGCGGGTGTAGCCAGCCGCGCCGTGTTCGTGCGCCAGCTCGGCATATTCCTCATCCAGCTCCACAAGCGTCTCGATATGCTCGGACACAAAGGCAATGGGCGACAGGATGATGTGTTTTCCCTCTTTCGCCCCCTCTTCCACCATGTCTTCAGTTGAAGGCCCGATCCATTTCAATGGGCCGACTTTCGACTGGAAGCAGGTGATATGATCGCTCAGCTCCGGCAGAAGCGCGGTTACCACCTTCACCGTCTCCTCCACCTGCCACTGATAGGGATCCCCGCGCTGGATGGTGATCTCTGGCAGGCCATGGGCGGAATGCAGCACGCGTACATTGTCTGGCTTTCCGGCCTTCTGCCAAGCGTCGCGGATCAGGCCTGCATGGGCGGCTATGAAGTCGGCCTCGCGCGGGAAGCAGCAGATCGTGCGCGCTTCCCCGCCGCCCGCATCGCGCCAGGCCTTGAGCGAGCTGGCCGTCGTGGTGGTCGAAAACTGCGGATAGAGCGGCAAAAGCACCACTTCATCCGCGCCCCAGGCCTTTACCGCCTCGGCCGCTTCATGAGTGAAAGGATGCCAGTAGCGCATGGCCAGGAAGCAGCGGATCTCGTCGCCGGGCAGAGCAGCCTGCAGAGCGGAGGTGAGGGCTGCCGCCTGTTTTTCGGTCTCCGGCACTATGGGAGAGCCGCCGCCCATCTTGGCGTATTCCTTGGCAGCCTTGGGTCCACGCGTTGTGGAAATCAGCCAGGCCAGCAGGGGGCGGACGGGCCAGGGCGCATAGATGATGGCCGGATCATTGAACAGGTTGCGCAGAAAGGGCTTTACGCTTGCCTGCCCGTCCGGCCCGCCCAGATTGAACAGCACAACAGCGATTTTACGGCCCATAGAGTCTACTCCGGCTTGTCTTAAGGCGCGTGCTAGCGCCCGCGTATATGGGCCAGCAGCTCGCTCACATGTTCAGGCGGCACATCAGGATTGATCCCGTGTCCGAGATTGAAGACATAGGGCCGCCCCCCCCATGCGTCGAGCAGACGGCTGACCTCCGATTTCAGCGCGGCCCCGCCTGCTTTCAACACGGCAGGATCGAGCTGACCCTGAACCGGCATGGAGCGCGGCAGATTGGCCACGGCCCAGTCGGTATCAAGGCCGTGATCGGTGGCGATGGCATCAATCCCGGTCTCTTCGGCGTAGCGGACATAGTGCGGCCCCGCGCCTTTGGGAAAACCGATAATGGGGGCGGTGATGCCCGCTGCCCGCACACGCTCGACTATGCGCCGTGTGGGCGCGATGACGACACGGTTGAACAAGGGCGCAGGCAGGCCTTCAGCCCAGCTTTCAAAGATTTTCAGCACGTCTGCGCCGGCTTTTGCCTGCGCGATCAAATAGTCGGCGGTCGCATCAGCCAGATTGGCCAGCAGCCGGTCAAACGTTTCCGGTTCGCTCCAGGCGGCGGTGCGGGCCTTCCAGCGGTCTTTCGATCCACCGCCCTCGATCATGTAGGTCGCCACCGTCCAGGGCGCGCCAGCAAAGCCGATCAGCGTGCAGCTGTCCGGCAGGCCAGCGCGTACGAGGCGCAAAGTCTCACAGACCGCGGAAAGCTTCTGCGCTGCCCCATCCGGGCGAAGTGCTGAAAGCGTATCGAGCGACATCGCCGCCAGCCTTGGACCCTCACCCTTCTCGAACCACACTTTCTGGCCCATCGCATGGGGGATCAGCAAAATGTCGGCAAACACGATGGAGGCATCAAACCCGTATCGGCGGATCGGCTGCAGGGTGACTTCGGCTGCGGCCTGAGGGTTCAGGCAGAAGGCAATGAAATCGGGCTGCTGGGCACGCACCGCGCGGTATTCAGGCAGGTAACGCCCGGCCTGACGCATCAGCCATACCGGAGGAGTCTTCAAGCTCTCTCCGGCAAGAACCTTCAAAAGCGCGCGTTCGGTCATCGGCCGTTACCCTCTGATATCACTGGCAGCTGACGGGCCTCGGGTATGCTTTCCTCCACACTCTTCTTTCTCAAATGAAAAAGAAAATTTGGAAGGAGATGAGTCGTAGGCCTGTCAGCATCGTGGAAAACGCAGGTTCCTTACCCTGTTATCCGCGTATTTCACACCCTGTGGGCAAATGTGCCGCACCAGCCGCTCTGCCGCGGCTGTTGATTTGGATATTAACTCAAAATTCATCTTTTTTAACAAAACATTAATGCGTGAGGGTGCCGGGGATAGTGTGGTGCGGCCAATGAGCCTTTGCGCCCTTCGTCGACAGCGCATGATTTGCCATTTCCCGGAACGGGCTGTCCGGTGGATGACCGGGGATGGGATGTGGGTGACGATGGCCACTTCGCCTGTGATCTTGCCACCAGCGGGGTGAGCGGGGACAGGCTGACATGTTTGCTGACAGCTTGTTCACAGGCGGGGCAGAACGGGCTAACGCTTGAGCTGCAGCCCGCCAGCGCTCAGATCACGCGGTCTTCAAGAAGGATATCATGCCCACTTCCCAACGCGCACCGGACATAAAGATCTATTTTCATGTCCATATGATCTCTGATTCCACGGGCGAAACGCTGATGAGCGCCATGCGTGCCTCCGCCGCGCAGTTTGACCGTGGCCAGCCGATCGAACACCTGTTTGCGCTTGTACGCTCACCACGCCAGATGACGCGTGCGCTGGAGCATGTCGAAGCTTTCCCGGGCGTGGTCATGTACACGGTCGTCAATCAGGAGCTCCGGGAGGCTCTTGAAACGCGTTGTGCGGAGCTGTCCATTCCCGCCATTGCCCTGCTGGACCCGATAGAGACAACGCTCTCGGCCTACCTGGGCGCGCCGATGACGGGCCGTGCCGGAGCCCAGCGAACGCTCGATGCCGATTATTACCGGCGTATCGAGGCGATGAATTACTGCATGGCCCATGATGACGGGCAGGGCGATGATCTGGCGAGCGCAGATGTAATCCTTCTGGGGATCAGCCGGACGTCGAAAACCCCGACCTCCATCTATCTGGGCAATCGCGGCGTGCGCGCGGCCAATATTCCGCTTGTGCCCGAAGCGCCGCTTCCCCCCGATCTGTTTTCACATAAAAAACCTGTCATTGTAGGGCTTTACGCGACGCCTGAACGCATAGTCCAGATACGCCGCAACCGGCTCCTGAATCTGAATGAGGACCGCTCGACCGAATATGTCGATGAAGGCGCGGTGAAGGATGAGCTTATTTTTGCCAAGCGCCTGTTTGCCCGCCACAACGTGCCGTCCATCGATGTCACACGGCGCTCCATCGAGGAAACGGCAGCCAAGATCATCAATCTTCTCACCGAACACCGGGGCAAGATGACGGGAGGCAAGCTATGACCGCGCTTGTTCTGGCGTCCGGTTCGGCGTCGCGCCGCGCGATTCTGGATAAGGCCTGCGTGCCTTTCACGATTGATCCGGCGGATATTGATGAGGGCGCCGTGAAAGCAGGCTTTGCCGGCACGCCCGCTGAACTGGCACTAGAGCTTGCCCGGCAGAAAGCCCTGGCGGTTTCGCCCCGGCAGGCGGGAAAGCTGGTACTCGGCGCCGATCAGGTGCTGGAATTTGAAGGCCGCGCCTATGACAAGTCGCGGGATGAGGCAGAGGCCCGTGCGCGCCTGATAATGCTGCGCGGCAGGACGCATGCGCTGGTTGGCGGGCTGGTACTGGCCTGTGATGGCCAGATTGTGTGGCAGCATCAAAGCCGGTGCGAGATGCATGTCCGCAATGTCTCGGACAGCTTTCTCGACCGCTATATGCGCGATGCCGGGTCTATCCTGACAGCTGGCGTCGGCGGTTATGCCTATGAAGGGCTGGGCGCGCAGCTGTTTGAGGGGGTAGAAGGCGATTTCTTCTCGGTTCTGGGCCTGCCGCTCCTGCCGCTGCTGGATGTGCTGCGCCAGCACAGCGTGCTGGAGGGTTGATTGTCATGAAAGCCGGTGTCGCAGGCTGGCCGGTCGATCACTCGCTTTCGCCGCTGATGATGCAGGCCTGGCTGACCGATGCGGGGCTTGCCGGCAGCTATGACCGTATCGGCGTGCAGCCAGACGCGTTTGCCGCCACCATATCGCGCCTGCGCGATGGGGGTTATCGCGGGATCAATGTTACCTTGCCGCACAAGCAGGCCGCTCTGGCACTGGCCGACGAGGCGAGCGAGGGCGCGCGCGCCTGCGGCGCGGCAAACCTTCTTCTTTTCACTCCAGACGGCATTGTGGCGGACAATACCGATATTGTGGGGGTGAAAGCAGCGCTGGCAGAAAGCGGCTGGCAGGCCGGTGTGGGCCCGGCTGTCCTTATCGGGGCTGGCGGCGCGGCCCGTGCGGCGCTTCATGTGCTTAATGCGTCGGGCGCGCCAGTGCGGATCATCAATCGCAGCCGGGACAGGGCAGGCGAACTGGTCCGTTCCATGGGCTGCGCGGCCCGGATCCACGGGCTGGACGAAGCGGCGGCTGCGCTAGAGGGCGCCCGCCTTGTCATCAACGCCACCTCACTTGGCATGAAGGGACAACCGGAGCTCTGCGTGCCGCTGGATGCATTGCCGCCCGGCGCCGCTGTCTTTGACATGGTGTACGCGCCGCTCGAGACGCCTCTGCTGAAACAGGCCCGGGCGCTTGGCCTGCGCACGGCCGACGGGCTTTCCATGCTGATCGGCCAGGCCCGCCCGGCCTTTGAGGCGTTCTTCGGCCAGCCTGCGCCTGCCGGTACGCAGGTCAGGGCCTTGCTGGAAGCCGCGCTGGAGGAGAGGGCATGATCACGATTGGCCTCACCGGCTCCATCGGTATGGGCAAAAGCACCACGGCCTCCCTGTTCGCCGCTGAAGGCGTGCCGGTCTTTGACGCCGATGCGGCGGTGGCGGCGATGTATGCGCCGGGCGGTGAGGCGGTTGAGCCGGTCGGTACCGTGTTTCCCGATGTGATTACAGCTGGGCGCGTGGACCGCGATGCGCTCAGCGTCCATCTGAAAGACAAGCCACAGGATTTCGCCCGTCTTGAGGCCATCGTGCATCCGCTGGTGGCGGCGCGGCGCGCGGGCTTTCTGCAGCAGGCGCGCAAGGACGGGGCCTGGTGCGTTCTGTTCGATATACCTCTCCTGTTCGAGACCGGCATGGAGGGGCATGTCGATGTGATCGTCGTGGTGTCCGCTCCGGAAGAGTTGCAACGGACGCGGGTGCTGGCCCGTGACGGCATGCATGCAGACAAGCTCGACATGATCCTGGCTCGCCAGACACCCGATGCGCACAAGCGCGAGCGGGCCGATTTCGTTATCGACACGTCAAAAGGTGTGGATGAAGCCCGCCTCCAGGTGCGCGCGGTTCTGGATGCCTTGCGCGAACGCCCGCAAAATCCGCGCCCATGAGAGAGATCATATTCGATACCGAAACCACTGGCCTCTACCCGCTCGAAGGCGACCGGGTCACCGAGCTTGGCTGTGTGGAAGTGTTCAACATGATCCCGACGGGACGCGAGTTCCACGCGCTCATCAATCCGGACCGCGATATCCCTGCCGAGGTAACGGCGATTACCGGCTATACGCGCGAAATGCTGCGCGACAAGCCCCGGTTTGAAGAGGTGGCAAAGGATTTCATCGCCTTTGTCGGGGATGCGGTGATGGTGGCGCACAATGCGCCCTTTGACCGCGGCTTCATCAATATGGAGCTGACGCGCGCAGGCCTGGACCCTTATCCCGACAGCCGGTTCAAGGACACGGCGGCGATGGCGCGCGAGCGCTTTCCCGGCTCGCCGGCCAATCTCGACGCCTTGTGCAAACGATTTGATATTTCACTGGAAAGCCGCACCAAGCACGGCGCGCTTATCGATGCCTATCTGCTGGCAGAAGTGTATCTGGAGCTTAATGGCGGGCGCACGCGCGCGCTGGACTTTGCCGGGCTGGAGGGCACGGACCGGACGGTGCGCTATGCGCCCCGCCCGCCGCGCCCGGCCCCGTTACAGCTTTCAAGCACGCCCGAAGAGCGTGCCCTCCACGCGGCTTTTGTGGCCGAGATGGGAGAGGCACGCGTCTGGAAGAGGTTCGGCGTCTAGCCTGATCAGGCGTTGCCTGCCGGCGGGTTGGAGCCGCCTTGTGCGCGCTGGGCGAGCTGCTGGCGGTAGAGGCTGGCAAAATCGACAGGCTCGAGCATGAGCGGCGGGAAGCCGCCGTTTTGCGTCGCGCTGGCCACGATTTCGCGGGCGAAGGGGAAGGTCAGGCGAGGCGCCTCGACCAACAGGAAGGCTTCGCGCGCCTGCTCGTCCATGCCGCGGATCTGGAACAGGCCTGCATAGCTCAGCTCGCAGACAAACAGGGTGGCGTTGTCGCGCTGCGCCTTGGCCGAGAGAAGCAGCTCGACCTCGAAACTCTCCGCATCCAGCGCGCGCACGCGCACATCAATGCCCAGATCGATATTGGGCTGGGAGGCGCTACCGCGCAGCGTGTCGGGCGCGCCGGGATTCTCAAAGGAGAGATCCTTCACATACTGCCCCAGTATTCTTACGCTCGGCCCGGCGGCCGGGTTTGCGTTCTGGTCAGGTGTATTGGGGGTATCAGCCATGATCGGTGCAAGCTCCTGTGGACGTTTTCCAGCCTTGGCATTGAAGGCCGGCAGCAGGGCTGGAATGCGCCCGCTTCCTGTGCAAGGTCTGGGCGGGTAGCATGGCGCGCGATAGCGGGCAAGCCGGTGTTCCGGGCCGCCATGCCAAAGCGCAGCCTGCATTGTACGGGCTGACCTGAGGCGGCTGACGGCCTATATGAGTAGGCAGGGATGGCCATCAACCCGCCCGAAAGCCGGGCGGCCAAGAGGTGCATGCGCGTGGAATTGTTGCAGATACTCTTTTTTGCAGGCTTGGCCGTGTTCATCGGCATACGCCTTTACATGGCGCTTGGCCGTCCTGTGGGGCGCTCCCCGGAAGAGCATGCGCGCGAAGAGGCCGAGAAGGCCGTAGCGCGTGAGGCGGCTGCGCCGGCCCGCGAAACAGCCAGCGTGCAGGACCCATCCGGGCGCCCGCAAACTGCATTCAGCGCCGTTGATGTCGATGAAGCTGCCTATGATGGCCTCGAGGCCATTGCGCAGGCTGATACCGGTTTTGATGCAGCGGTGTTCATCCAGGGCGCGCGTGCCGCTTATGGGATGATTGCCGGCGCGTTTGCGCGCGGAGACGTGGAAGCGCTGGAGCCTTTGCTGGCTCCGCGCGTGATGAGCGCTTACCGCGATGCCATTGAGGCGCGGGCTGCGAAAGGCGAAACCCTGACCACCGAGATCGACCGCATCAAGGAAACGCGCCTGCAGGAAGCTTCCCTTAACGGGCCAAAGGCCAAGATCAAGGTGCGATTCGTCGCCGAGATTGCCCACGAAACGCGCGCCAGCGATGGCAGCGTGGTGTCGGGCGATATCGCGGCGCTGCACCCGGTAGCGGAGATCTGGAGCTTTGAGCGCGATGTCACGAGCGACAACCCGAACTGGCGGCTTTCTGCCGTGCGCCCGGCCTAGCACCCTAGCCGCGCTCTGCCTTGCGCTAATCCTTTCTGCCTGCGCTAGTGTGCCGGACACGCCGTCCGCTACACCGCAACCCCCTGCCGTATCGTCACTCGATCTGCGCCCGCTTTCCGGGTTTGGCGCGCTTGAAGGCTGGGCCCGGCATGATGTCAGTGCGGCCTTGCGCTCTTTCGGGCAGAGCTGCGAGGCTATCCAGCGCCGTCCGGCCGACCGGCCGCTCAACGAGCGCGCGCCCTATGCGGGCCGGGCCGGCGACTGGCATGCGGTGTGCGGCGAGGCGCTTACCCTGATCGCGCGCGGCGCAACGGCCCAGATGGCCCGCAGCTTCTTTGAAGCGCGCTTTACGCCGGTGGCTCTGGGTGGTGAGGGGCGGCTGACCGGCTATTATGAGCCCATGGTGCAGGCGCGCTATTATCCCGATAACGAGTTTTCCATGGCGATCCGCGCGCGTCCGGGGCTTTCCCCGCGCGGGGATATGTCCCAGCTCATCGCTGGCCTCGATGCGGATCGGTTCAGCGGCGCGGACGAGGCGCGCCCGCGCGCCGAGATCGAGGCGATGAATATCGGCGTGCCGCTGGCCTGGGGCCGCCCGATCGACGTGTTCTTCATGCAGATTCAGGGTTCTGGCCGTCTGGTGTTTGATGATGGCAGCCAGCGCCGTGCTGCCTTCGCAGCCCATAATGGCCATCCTTACGTGTCTATAGGCCGGCTGCTTCTGGACCGGGGCGAGCTGCCGCCGGGACAGGCGTCCAAGCACCACATTGAAAGCTGGCTGGTGCGTAATGGTCCGGCGGCGTGGACGCCGCTCTTCAATGAAAACCCGCGCTATGTGTTCTTTGATCTGCAGGAGATTGCCGATCCCAATACCGGCCCGATGGGGTCGCAGGGCGTGCCGTTGACGCCAATGGCGAGCCTGGCAGTCGATCCGGCCTTCCATGCCTGGGGCGTGCCGGTATTCATCGATGGCGAAGTATCAGGACAGGGCCGTTGGAACGGGCTTGTCATCGCCCAGGATGCGGGCGGGGCCATTACTGGCCCGGTGCGCGGCGATCTCTTCTTCGGCTGGGGTGACGAGGCCGGACAGACCGCCGGGCGCCAGAACAGTTTTGCGCGCTGGCACTTGCTGCTCCCTCACGCGCTGGCGGCCCGGTTGCGCCGGGTATCGTGACAGGCCATGAGCGGGCCGAAGCGCACCCTGACACCGGAAGAACGTGCCCTCTGGCGCAAGGTGTCGCGCACGGCCCGGCCGCTGCCCGCAGGCGGAATGCGCGTTCAGCCGCCTGTGAATGAGGAAGTGTTTGCTGCCCTGCTCAGAGGCCGGAGCGGCACTGCGCCTGCCGCGCTCAACGCCGGGACTGTACCGAGAAGCGCGCCGGTAGAGCGCGGCGCCGAGCGCAAGGTGCGCCGCGGGCGCGTGGAGATTGATGCGCGCATTGATCTGCATGGCGAGACGGCCGACCATGCCCGCCAGATGTTGCTGGCTTTTCTGTCCCGCGCGGCCATGAAAGGCCATCAAACCATCCTCGTCATCACCGGCAAGGGGGCTGCCGGGCGGGCGGAGGATTCCCGCCGGTTTGAGCCCTGGACGCCGGATGCACCCTCCCTGCCGGGGGTCTTGCGCCGCAGTCTGCCCTTATGGCTCGCCGAGCCGGACTTTGCCGTTCTGGTCAGCGGCTATGCGCCCGCCCATGCCCGTCATGGCGGCTCCGGCGCCTTTTATGTCATGCTGCGGGCATGATGAAGGCTGAGCTTTCCGACAGAGCGCGCGCGCTGGCGCGAGAAGCCGGGTTTGACGCCGTGCGCATAACCCGCGCCGATGCGCCCTGGGAGGCAGGCGAGCGGCTGCGCGCCTTCGTCGAGGCGGGGCATCATGGCAGTATGGGCTGGATGGAAGAGACGCTGGACCGGCGCGTCCACCCGACGGCCATGTGGGCAGAGGCCCGCTCGGCTGTCGTGGTGGGGCTCAATTACGGGCCGGAGCACAATCCGCTGGATGATCTTGCGCACACGGACCGCGCTGTCATTTCGGTCTATGCGCGCAACCGGGACTATCACGATCTTCTCAAAAAACGCCTGAAACAGATGGCGCGCGCCTTCCATGGCGAGACGGGTGAGGGCGTGAAGGTTTTTGTCGATACCGCGCCCC
Source organism: Glycocaulis sp. (assembly GCF_051859565.1). GTDB lineage: Bacteria > Pseudomonadota > Alphaproteobacteria > Caulobacterales > Maricaulaceae > Glycocaulis. The sequence goes on along the minus strand of NZ_JBHYFK010000001.1, from coordinate 119,362 downwards.
TGATGGAAAAGCCGCTGGCGGCGCGCTCCGGGCTGGGCTGGCAGGGCAAGCATACCAATCTGGTCAGCCGGGACTGGGGCAGCTGGCTGTTTCTGGGCGTGATGCTGACCGAGGCGGAGCTGGTTCCTGACGCGCCCGAAACCGATCATTGCGGATCGTGCCGGGCCTGCCTCGACATCTGCCCCACAGACGCGTTTCCTGGCCCCTACAGGCTCGATGCGCGCCGCTGCATCTCCTACCTCACCATCGAGCATAAAGGCCCCATACCGCGCGAATTCCGGGCCGCCATGGGCAATCGCATCTATGGCTGTGATGACTGCCTCGCCGTGTGTCCGTGGAACAAGTTCGCCGCGCGCACCGAAGAGACCGCCTTTCACGCTCGCGCCGAGCTGGAAGCGCCCTTGCTGGGCGCGCTTTCACGCCTCGATGATGCGGGTTTCCGTGCGCTCTTTACTGCCTCTCCGGTCAAGCGCATCGGCCGGGACCGGTTTGTGCGCAATGTGCTGATTGCGCTGGGCAATGATACCGGCCCGGACGCGCTGGAGGCGGTGCTGGAGCGGCTGGATGATGCAAACGCTCTGGTGCGCGGGGCGGCTGTCTGGGCGCTGTCCCGGCTGGACCAGGCACGCTTTCAGGCAGAGCGTGAGGTGCGGCTTGCCGGCGAGACCGATAGCGATGTTTCCGCAGAGTGGAACACTGGTCCCTGCTAGCGGTTCTGATGCAAGGGTTTCCCATGTGCGTGCCACTGCCTACATGAGCGCGGTTGTCTGATCTCAAAACACTTTTCAAGGGCTGTGCATGACCGAATTGTCGCCGCGCGAAATTGTCTCCGAACTGGACCGCCACATTATCGGTCAGCATGACGCCAAGAAGGCGGTGGCCATTGCGCTGCGCAATCGCTGGCGCAGGAAGCGCGTTGATGAGTCCCTGCGGGCCGAGATAACGCCGAAGAACATTCTGATGATCGGCCCTACTGGTGTCGGCAAGACCGAGATTTCCCGGCGCCTGGCCAAGCTGGCAGGCGCGCCCTTCCTGAAAGTGGAAGCCACCAAGTTTACCGAAGTTGGCTATGTCGGGCGGGATGTGGACTCCATCGTGCGTGATCTGGTCGAGATTGCGATCTCGCTGGTGCGCGAGCGCCGCCGCGAAGAGGTGCGTCCACGCGCGCAGGAAGCGGCAGAAAAACGTGTTCTGGACGCGCTGGTGGGGCCGGGGGCGAGCACCACGACGCGCGATAGCTTCCGCCGCAAGCTGCATGCAGGCGAGCTGGATGACAAGGAGATCGAGATAGAGCTCCTGGACGATGCCAACCCGCTGCAAGGGCTGGACCTGCCGGGCATGGGCGGCGTCGGCATGATCAATCTCGGTGACATGCTGGGCAAAGGCATGGGCCGCCGCCGCAAGACGATCCGCACGACGGTTCGCGAGGCTTATGAACCTCTGCTGCAGGAAGAGGCCGACCGCTTGCTTGATGACAGCCAGATTCAGGCCGAGGCGGTGCGGCTCGCAGAAAATGACGGCATCGTCTTTCTCGACGAGGTCGACAAGATTGCCGCCCGCGCAGAGGCGCGCGGGGCCGACGTGTCACGCGAAGGCGTGCAGCGCGATCTTTTGCCCCTCATCGAGGGGGCGACCGTGGCTACCAAGTACGGCCCGGTGAAGACCGACCATGTGCTTTTCATTGCCTCAGGCGCCTTCCACGTCACCAAGCCGAGCGATCTTCTGCCCGAGCTGCAGGGCCGCCTGCCGATCCGTGTCGAGCTCAAAGCGCTGACCCGCGAGGATTTCCGCGCCATTTTGACCGAGCCGGAGGCGAGCCTCGTCACGCAATATGTGGCCCTGATGGCGACCGAAGGGTTTGATCTCAGCCTTGATGACAGCGCGATCGAGGCGATTGCCGATTATGCAGCCGAGGTGAATGCCAGCGTTGAGAATATCGGCGCGCGCCGCCTGCACACGATACTGGAGCGGCTGGTGGAGGAGATCAGCTATACCGCCTCAGACCGCTCTGGCGAGACGCTGGTGATTGATGCCGCCTATGTGCATGAGCGGGTCAAGGCGCTGGCTTCCAACGCCGATCTGTCGAAATTTATTCTCTAGGGCGAGGCGGCCAGGCTGATCTCCAGCGTGCTGGCCGTGCTCATGTCCTTGAGGAGCGCCACCAGCTCAACGCGGGCAATCGCGATACAGCCTTCGGTGGGCTTGTAGTCCTCGCTGGCGCAATGCAGGAAGATGGCCGAGCCCAGCCCCGGCACGGGCGGATTGTCATTATGGCCGAGCACCACAACGACATCATAAAGCCCGTCTTCGCGCGTCATCACCTCGTGGCTGGACGGCCAGGGCATGCGGACCGGCCGGTTATAGGCCGGATCGCCGGGCGCATCGCACCAGCCATCATCGCTCGTGATCATCTGCAGGGGCAGGGCGGTTAGCGGTTTTTCCAGCCTGTCTGCGCGCCAGAGGGCACGGCGGACAGGCCATATACCGGCCGGGCTTGCCCCATCCCCCTCGCGCTTGGCATCTGCGGGAACAATGCCGGAGCGGCCCAGAGCGCATCGAAAGCGCTGGCCGCCGGCCAGCAGGATCCCATTACTGTGAGCGGTCATTTTCATATCGCCAGACTGCCGTCATGCCGCCGCCGCCCGCAAGCGGCTTGAGGCAGTTGGCGGTCAGGCGCAACGCGCCCTATGTTTACGGGGAACGCCTATCAGGGAGGCTTGGCCCGCCATGGCCGGTGAAAAGACCGTTCTCATTATCGATGACGATACCGATCTGCGTGAGGCGCTGGCCGAACAGTTTGCCCTGGAGGACGGGTTTGCCGTCATTACAGCGGTCAATGCCAGCCAAGGCATGGAGCGTGTGCGGGAGGACAATCCTGATATCGTCATTTTCGATGTCGGCCTGCCGGACATGGACGGGCGCGATGCCTGCGCGGCCTTGCGTGAGGAAGGCGAGAGCGTCCCGATCATCCTTCTGACCGCTCAGTCAGGCGATGAAGACCATGTGAAGGGGCTGCAATCTGGCGCCAGCGACTTTCTGGCCAAGCCGATCGCCTTCCGGGTCCTGCTGGAGCGGGTACGCACCCAGCTCCGGCGCTATGAATCTTCTGAAGATGCTGTGCTCAATATCGGGCCTTATGTCTTCACGCCGGGCATGAAGCAGCTGGTCAATCAGGATGGCAAGCGTATCCGCCTGACGGAAAAGGAAACCAGCATATTGAAATATCTCTACCGGGCGGGCGGCCAGCCTGTTGCCCGCGAGGAATTGCTGGACCGGGTGTGGGGCTATCACCGCGAGGCCAACACCCACACGCTGGAAACGCATATTTACCGCCTGCGCCAAAAGATCGAGCCGGATCCGGGCAAGACGCGCCTGCTGGTCACCGATACAGGCGGTTACCGCCTGCAGGCCTGAGCCACATCACATCGGACGGCCGAGCTTTTCCACCAGCATGCGGCGCAGCTTGCGCATGCCGCCAACCCAGCGGTCGCGGTCCTGCCCTTTGGTGGCGACATAGCCGGGCGTATTGGCGTGGGTCATGACGAGGAAGCGCTTGTCTTCCATAGCCTTGAGCAGAATTTGCGCGACCTCGTCAGCTTCCAGATAGCCGCCCAGCCCCTGCGCGCCGCCTTCAATGCCCTGCACCAGCGGCGTGTTCACCCCTTCCGGGCACAGGCAATGGACGTTCATGCCTTCGTCACCATGGGTGATGGCCAGGCATTCGGCAAAGGATACGGCCGCAGCCTTGGTGGCCGAATAGGGCGCATCGCCGATCTGGGCCAGCAGGCCCGCGGCTGACGCTGTGATGACGAAATGGCCGCCCCGAGCGGCGATTTTGCGGGCGAGGTGACGGGCTGCAAACACGCTGCCCATCACATTGACCTGCCAGCAGAGATCCCAGGCGGCATTGGGCGCATCGCCTGCGCCCCAGCCCGGCCCGTCCGTGACGCCAAGACCTGCATTGGACACATAGATGTCCACCGGACCCAGCGTACGCTCGACCTTGTTGATGAAGCGCACCAGAGCGGCCTCATCGCCAACATCGACCGCCTCGCCGAACCCGGCGAGTGACTTGCCCGCCTCCGCCGCCGCACCGGCATTCAGGTCAGCAATAGCGATCATTGCCCCCTTTGCATGCAAGGCCTCTGCGACGGCGAGCCCTATGCCGCTTGCCCCGCCGGTCACAATGGCGACTTTGCCGCGCAGATCCATGTTCATACTCTCCTAACCCTGATCTCTGGCCAGACTAGACGGTGCGCGCTGGTTGGCAATCATTGAAGCCTGACGTGAACGCGCCCTGCCAATGCCGGGCCTTTACGGTTGTGCAACACTCTATCTATAGTGTTGTTCACTGAATCGATTCAGTGGATTTATACATTGTCTCTTGAGCTCCAGCGTCTCGCAGCGCTTCGCGCCTGCGCCATACTCGACACCGCACCGCATCCGGCGTTTGACTGCCTGACGCGAACGGCGGCGCTTGCGCTCGATATGCCGATTGCGCTGGTGGCTCTGGTTGATGCCGACCGCCAATGGTTCAAGTCCGCGTTCGGCGTTAATGTGCGTGAGACCGCCCGCTCGATCTCGTTCTGCAGCCACACCATCAAGGGTTATGAACCCCTGGTGGTCCCGGACACGGTGCGCGATCCGCGCTTTGCCCGAAATCCGCTGGTGTCTGGCGCTCCCCATGTGCGCTTTTACGCCGGCGCGCCCCTTATTGAAGGCAATGGGTATGCCGTCGGCACGCTTTGTGTGCTGGACACCCGGCCGCGGTCGTTGAGCGAAAGCAATATCCGCCTGCTTGGACACATGGCGGATGCTGTGATGCACGCCATTGATGCGCATCGCGAACGGCTGGAGCTCAGGGAATTGCGGCGCCGGCTTTCCAGCCAGGACACCCATTTGCCCGCCGAAGCGTCCGTCCAGAAGCGGGCCTGAAGCCGTCAGGCCGCAGCTGACACTGTAGCGCCGACAATAGCACACACGATCAGCAAGGCGGCTTCATACTCTTCGACGCTATGGGGCTTGCGTACACTCGAGGCAACATTGGGATACTGGCTGGAAGCCGGTCCAAGGCGTGAAACATCGCCTGAAAACACGATCACCGGTATGGCGCGCCACTCGGGCGATTCCAGCAGGCGTTCGAGTATCCAGATTCCATCTTCGCCTGGCAGGCGCAAATCGAGAACCACGCAGTCAGGCAGCGGGCTTGAGGCCAGCTGCGCAAGTGCCGCACGGCCGCTGGCGGCGCGGGAAACCGTGCACTCAGGTGATTTGCGCACGAGCATGCCGGCAAACAGTTCTGCTTCGGTGTCGTCGTCCTCGATCAGAAGTATCCGTGCCGGTTGCGTGGTGTCGCCCATGCGTGATCCGCCCTGCAAGCTCTATGATCGGAGCCTAGGGGTGGAAGGCGCGCGCGGGCAATCTTTAATTGCGTGCTGCAGCGCGAAATCGGTAGGGCATTCTATTGCTTGTCCGGGCAGCAAGGCTGCAACGGTGTCCCCGACAGGATTCGAACCTGTGGCCCCCAGATTAGGAATCTGATGCTCTATCCTGCTGAGCTACGGGGACACTGGAGCGGACAATAGCCAAAGCCCGCAGCGCTGTCATGCTGGCCTGGCGGTGGCGGACAGCTCACTGACGCCAGCAGCACCTGTCATCAAACCGACGCGCACTGGTGACGGTCCCGTCATCAAAACATCACCAATGCTTCAACCCGGCGTGATCTGTCTGTCACCAATCCCGGGTCTAACGAGCAAGACCCGGCTTGCGCGCGCGCAAGACGGTTTCTGGTTGTTTTTCAGGGGGACTTCACCGATGACCATCCGCAATCAACGCCTTCTGGGCGTATCGGGCCTCGTGCTCGCTCTTGGCGTGAGCGCTTTTGGCGCCGAGGCGCTTGCACAACACCAGCTGACCGGCCGCGTGGTGGACGAGCGCGGCAACAGCCTTCCGGGCGCCCGCGTCAGCGTGCCGGAGCTGGGCCTGACCACCTCTACCGGACGTCAGGGCGAGTTTACCTTCCCGTCCCTTCCTGCCGGTGAGGCCCGGCTTGAGGTAGATTATCTTGGTCTGCCGACCGGCGTGCGCGGTGTGAACATATCGGCCAGTGAAGCCAATACCATCACCCTCACGCTGGCCGCTGATGCCGACGGGGTGGACCGTATTGTCATTACCGGCTCTATCCTCGACGGCACGGCCCGCGCGCTCAACCAGCAACGCACTGCTGACGGCACGACCAGTATCGTGTCGTCGGACGCTATTGGCCGCTTCCCGGATGCCAATATCGCCGAAGCGCTGCAGCGCGTGCCAGGCTTTGGTATCGCGCGCGACCAGGGCGAAGGCCGCTATATCAATCTGCGCGGCGCGCCGAGCGAGTTTACCGCCGTCAGCGTTGACGGCACCAACCTGCCCTCGCCGGACGGTTCCACCCGCGCGATTGATCTCGACACCATCCCGTCTGACGTCGTGAACACTATCGAGGTATTCAAGACTCTTCTCCCTGATCAGGATGCGGACTCTATCGCCGGTGCGGTGAACCTTGTCACCCGTTCGCCGTTTGACACGCCGCGCCTGCGTATCAATGCGTCTGGCGGTGCGAGCTATAACGAGTTTGGCGGCACGAATGATTACCGCTCCTCGCTCGTCATCTCCAACGTGTTCGGCGCGAACGGCCAGTTCGGCGCGCTTCTCTCCGCCAGCTATTCGCGCACCGACCGTCAGGTCGACAATATCGAGAGCGAGTGGGAACTGGAGAATGTCGGCGGGGTCGACACCTGGGTCGTGACCGAGAACCAGTTCAAGGATTACGACACCGAACGCACCCGCACCGCGTTCACCGGCTCGCTGGAGTATCGCCCGGACGACGCCACGCGCTTTTTCGTGCGTGGTTCGCATTCGCGCTTCCGCGACGATGAATACCGCAATCTCTTCCTGCTGACCTACGATGCCGGTTCGATTGTCACTGCGACCGACAACACCGCGACCTGGGCCAACACCCGCTTTGAGAAAGAGCTGCGTCACCGCACGGTTGAAAACACCATCACCACGCTGGCCGCTGGCGGCGAGCATGATTTTGGCGGTGTCGAGCTGGACTACACCCTGTCATGGGCGCTGTCTGAACAGAGCTATCCGCAGCGTAACCAGCTGCAGTTCCGCTCCACGCTGCGCCCGACGGTTTCCTACGACTATTCCAATCCCGACCAGCCTGCGATCACGATCTTCCAGACCGCAGAGCACCTCAATCTTGGTGCCTACAACTTCCAGCGCCTTGACGAGCGCGGGGCAGATACGCGGCAGGAGGAATGGGCCTTCCGCGCCAATGCGCAGTTTGCCGGTTCGCTCTTTGGCCGTAGCGCCACGCACCGTTTCGGTGGCGCCTACCGCAACCGTGATGTCTCGTTCGACGACGAGCGCTACCGCGCCGCCGCCGCGCAGGCCGGTCTTTACGGACCGGGTGTGCCGATGTCCGATCTCCTGGGCACCGAGCCGTCGCTGAACTTCAACTATAATCTTGGCGTCAAGTTTGATCCGCGCCTCGTGGATGCCTATTTCAATTCCGTGCGTCCGGCCCTGCGCAATGATCCGGCGCGTCTCCTGCGCCCGGCCTCCCTGCAAGGCGATTATACGGGCGAGGAAAGCATCTATGCCGGCTATGGCATGACCCGTGTGGAAATGGCCAACACCACCGTCATCGCGGGTCTGCGCGTGGAGCACACCGAGTTTGACGGCACGGGCAACCGCTTCTCCACCACCACCCAGACCGCAACACCAGTATCGGCCAGCCAGTCCTATACCAACTGGTTCCCGAACCTGACTGTGCGCCACGAGTTCAACGAGAATCTGGTGGGCCGCCTTGCCCTGACCCGCGCGATCTCGCGTCCGGACTATGATGATATTGTCCCGCGGATCAGCGCCAATGACGGTCCGGGCACCCGCACGGTAAGCCTTGGCAATCCGGACCTGCGTCCGACTATCGCCAACAATTTCGATGCAGGCCTTGAATACTATCTGCGTCCGCTCGGCCTGATCGCGCTCAACGCGTTCTACAAGGACCTGGAGGACTATGAGTACACCTTGCGCTCATCAGGCACGTTCGAGGGCGATCCGGCAAACTTCACCCGTCCGGAAAATGCGCCTGGCGGTTTCATCCGCGGCGTTGAGCTGACCTGGCAGCAGACTTTCGATTTCCTGCCCGGCATGATGAGCAATTTCGGTGTGTTCGCGAATTACACCTGGACGGACTCCGAGATGGAGCTGGGCCGCACCATTGCGGGCCGCTCCGTGGTGCCGCTGCAGGGCCAGTCAGACTATGCCTATAACGTTGCCCTCTTCTACGAGGCCGACCGGTTCAGTGCCCGCCTCTCCTACAATGACCGCTCAGATTATCTCGATGCGCTCGACATCGAAGAGCCGGGCCGTGATCTCTACTGGGAAGGCCGCGAGCAGCTCGACTTTACGGCAGCGTTCGAGGTGACGAGCCAGTTCGAGCTCTTCCTGGAAGCCAAGAACCTGACCAACACGCCCGGCGTGCGCTATTTCGGCGAGCGTCAGCGTGTCTATGAGTACGAAGAGTTCGGCCGCAGCGTGTTTGTTGGCCTGCGCTTCAACTATTAGGCCATATAGCCTGAATGCCTAAAGCCAGGGGTGCGAGGGAAACCTCGCGCCCCTTGTCTTTTTGCGGTGTCTTTCCGGCCCATCACCGGTCTGTGACTGGCGCAAAGCGGGGCAAACGGGTATCAAGGCTGCATGCGCGCGCTTCTTGCCAGCCTTGTCATGCTTGGCCTTGCCGTTACCGGCTCGGCCAATTGCGCGCTTGCCATGCCGGTTGTGGAGGCTGCCGAAACGGCGTCTCACGCTGCTCCGGCAAGCCACCCGCCCTGTCACGAACCGGCGCCGGTGTCTCACGACGACCTGCATCCTGCCCTGCATGGCGATGAAGCCTGTCAGGGCGGCGCAGCGTGTATTGATTGCGCGCTGGCGTCCGGGTTGTCGGTGGATGCCGCTTTTCTTGACGGCGTAGCTCTGCACGGCGCGCCGCGCCTGTTCGCCGTGAAGACGGTCCTCTCGTCTGCGCCTGCGCACGACCCGCCCCCTCCCCGGATCTGATCCTTCCTTGAACCGGCGCGGCTCTGTCCGCGCCTCTTCGGAATTGATCAGACGGGAAGGATAATCCCTTGAGAGCATATATCTTCGCAGGCGCCTTGCTGGCGCTTGCATCCGGCGGCATCGCAGATGCCCGTCCGGTATCCTATGAGGGCGGCAGAACGCTCATCGTGGAACATGACCGCGATATGAGCGCCATCTGGGCGCACTACACGCCCCATCACCGCTATTCCATCGGCTATCGCGGCGAATGGCACCGCGAGGATGATCATGTCTTCCACGGCGTGCAAGCCACATGGCTCGCCAATCGCTGGTTTGGCGAGGACTATCAGGCCAATCTTTACCTGTTTGGCGCGGCCGGTATTGCATCTGGCGTGGACGATAACCCGGCAGGCAGCGGTGCGGCCGGCTCGCTGGGGCTGATGGCCGACTGGGAGACGCGCCGCTGGTTCGTCTCCTACATGGCCAGAGGCTTTGCCGGTGAAACGGTCGGTGAAAAGGCCATGCAGTCCGCGAGGGCAGGCGTTGCCCCTTACGTGGCCAATTACGGCGCGCTCCACACCTGGCTGATGGTTCAGGTGGAGCACAATCCGCAGGCCGAGAACCCCGTCGGTGTGACACCGCTCGTGCGCTTCTTCCAAGGACCGCTCATGGCCGAGTTCGGCTGGTCGGTCACCGATGACAAGCCTTTCCTCCAGTTCCAGTACCGCTTCTGAAGCGGCCATTCCCGATTAAAAGGAGACATTCCATGTCTATTCGCCAAATCACGCTTGCTTTCGCCCTTGCCGTCACCCCGGCGCTGAGCGCTGCGCCCCATGCGCTGGCTCAGGAAACCGCCCTGTCGGAAAGCCAGATCACGCCCGCCATGAGAAGCGCCCTCGATGAGGGTGGCTCGCTGGTCGTGGTCGATGTGCTGGGTGCGGTGTGCGATTTCTGCGCGCTCGCCATGACGCGCACGTTCGAACGCCGCGCCGAAGTCGCCGCCGCTACAGTTGATCTTGATGCCAAGACGCTGACCTTCGTGGTCCATGAAGACCAGACGCTTGATGATGCCACGATTACCGACCTGATCCGCCGCGCCGGCTATCAGGCCAATGGCATAACCCGGCCGGAGGCGTTGTAATGCGGCTTGTCTTCCGCGAGGCGGGGGCTCCGGCCCTCGCCCTTTTCGCTAGCCTATCCACCCTCATCTGCTGCGCCCTGCCAGCCCTGCTGGTGACCGTCGGGGCGGGCGCGGTGATGGCGGGGCTGGTGGCCAATGTGCCGGGTCTGGTGGCGTTCACCGCCTGGAAGGGGCCGCTCTTTGCCCTGTCGGGAGCGCTATTGCTGGGGGCGTTCGCCATGCGCTGGTTCACCCGCAATGCGCCCTGTCCGGCGGACCCGAAGCAGGCGGCAGCCTGTGCGCGGCTGCGCCGGTGGGGCGGGATCGTGCTGATCGCCGCGGCAATCGTATGGGTGATCGGCTTCTTCTTTGCCTTCTTTGCCGCCGCGCTCTTCTTCTAGCGGCACCCGTTTACGCTTCACTCCGCTCTGATGTCTTGTCAGACTGGGGTGAAGCGGGACGGGGAAGGGCCAGGTGGGAAGGATAATCGCAGCGGCATTTGCCACTTTCTGCCTTGCTGCCTGCGGTGCGCTGCCCGACGCGGAACCGGACGCGCTGCCGCTGGCTGAGGACACTTCAGGCGCCCGCGCCATCAGCGGGGATCGCTTCACGCTGGAGATTGAGGGCGAGGTGGCCGATGTGCGCCTTGCCGGTATACGCGCGCCGCGCTCCGGCCCGTCTGCAGAGCTGGCGCTGGCACGGCTACAGGCCCTGCTGGACGAGGCTGGCGGCAATCTGGTGCTTACCCCTGCCGGACCCGGCCGCAATCGCTATGGCGCGCTTCTGGTGACCGCCACGCGCGGTGACGGCTCTACTCTGCAGGAAATCCTCGTGGGCGAGGGGCTGGCCGCTGTCGACAGCCATGGCGACAACACGGCGCACACCGCCCGGCTTCTCGTGCTGGAGGAGGAGGCAAGGCTGGCAGGGCTCGGCGCGTGGGGTTTGCGCGATCTTCTGGTTCACTCCACCGATCCCAACGCGCTCGCGCCCTGGCTGGACAGTGTTCAGATCGTGGAGGGGCGGGTGATCTCCACCGGGCAGGCCCGCGATGGGCGCATCTATCTCAATTTCGGCACGGACTGGCGGACGGATTTCACCGTGCAGGTCATGCGCCGCGACCAGCGCCGCTTCGAGGCGCAAGGCATTGATCTGCGTGCGCTGGAAGGCGCCGTGGTGCGGGTACGTGGCTGGATGTATGCCGAGAACGGCCCGATGATCTCGCTCAATCACCCGGAGGCGCTGGAGCTGGTGGACGCGCCCGAGGCAGCGCGCCTGCCCGGCCGGTAAGGCTGGCCCAACAGGCTACCCTGCCGGAACCAGTCCGGCCTCTTCAGGATCGCCGACAATTTCGGTCAGGGATTTTTTCAGCTTCATCAGCGCCTGATGTTCGATCTGGCGCACCCTCTCCTTGGAGATACCCAGCTCCTCGCCGAGCTTTTCCAGCGTGACGGATTCCTCGGTAAGGCGGCGCTGCGTGATGATGTGACGCTCGCGCTCGCTCAGGCGGCCCATGGCCTCGCTGATCCAGCTCTGGCGTGTGGCCGTGTCGCGCGCATCCATCACAGCCGCTTCAGGATCGGGGCGGTCATCAGCGAGCAGATCCTGCCACTCGCCTTCACCCTCTTCGGTAAAGGGCGCATTCAGCGAGCGGTCAACAGCAGCCAGGCGTGCGGCCATCGCGTCCACATCGTCTTCACCGACTTTGAGCGCTTCGGCGACATAAGCGCGGTTTTCGGGCGTCAGTGCGCCCCCGCTCACATCGCTGATCAGGGCGCGCAGGCGGCGCAGATTGAAGAACAGCGATTTCTGGGCTGCCGTGGTGCCGGTGCGCACGATCGACCAGTTGCGCAGCACATAATCCTGGATCGAAGAGCGTATCCACCAGGTGGCGTAAGTGGAGAAGCGCACGCCGCGCTCCGGCTCAAAGCGGGCCGCCGCCTGCATGAGGCCGATATTGCCTTCCTGTACGAGGTCCGGAAAAGGCAGGCCGTACTGGCGGAAACGTGCGGCCACCGCGATGACGAGGCGCATATAGGCCGTGGTGAGCTTGTGCAGGGCCTGCTCGTCACCCTCCTCGCGCCAGGCTGTTGCCAGCGCCAGTTCCTCCTCGCGCTCCAGCAAGGGTACCGCCATCGCGGCTTTCATGTATTGACGGTCAGGATCGGCGCTGCGGCGGGCAGAAGGCTGGGTGGACATGGACGCTACTCCGGCAAGGGCGGCATCGGATTTCACCAGCCTTTACGGTGAACCGCGTTCACCGGATCATATTTGTGCCTCATTCTGTGCAGCCGGGCCGGGCGCAAACGAAAACACCCCGCCGGCAAGGGCGGGGCGTTTCGTCAGATCGGGAAGGAAGCGTGCGCCTTAGGCGGCTTTCTTCTGCAAGGAGGTGGAGAGGATTTCCAGCGCCTTGTCACGGTCGACCTTCTCCACGGCAGCAACCTCGCGCACCATCCGGTCCAGCGCGGATTCATAAAGCTGGCGCTCGGAATAGGAGGGTTCGGGCTGGTCTTCGTGCCGGTGCAGGTCGCGCACCACTTCGGCGATGGAGATCAGGTCGCCGGAATTGATCTTGGCTTCATATTCCTGGGCGCGGCGGCTCCACATGGTACGCTTCACCTTGGCCTTGCCACGCAGGGTTTTCAGGGCGTCGGCCAGCACCTTGTCATTGGCCAGCGGACGCATGCCTGACGCGATGGCTTTTGCGGTCGGCACACGCAGTGTCATTTTGTCCTGCTCGAAGGAAACGACATAAACTTCAATATCGAAGCCTGCCACGGTTTCCTTCTCCACCCCGGTCACGCGGCCTACGCCGTGAGCCGGATAGACGATGTAATCACCCTTTTTGAAGGACTTGTTGTCATTGGCGGTTTTCTTGGTCATCGACACTCTCTTGGCCAGCGCGCACGGAGCCTTCGGGGCACTGATAATTGTCAACAGCCCTCCCGCCGGTGAGAACCGGGGAAGTGATGGTGAAGACAATAGATCAGATCAAAGCAATTCCCTGAGGGGTCCGCTTCAGGCGCGGTTATCGAAGGCGTTCAAGCTACCACAATCGTGACAGAAATTCAATTGCTGCGTTTGTGAATGTTTAACGGTTTCGCCACAACAGTAAATACAAAGTTAATCGCCAGACCCCGGCTTGTCGGAAAAGTACTTGTCCAGCTTGCCAGACACCGTCTCGAATTCAGCGGCATCTGCAGGCGGGTCCTTGCGGACGGTAATGTTTGGCCAGGCAGTGGCGTACTTTGAATTCAGGGCAAGCCACTTGCCATCTGGATCGTCTTCAGTGTCTGGCTTGATGGCCTCTACAGGACATTCCGGCTCACATACGCCGCAGTCAATGCACTCGTCGGGATGAATGACGAGCATGTTCTCGCCTTCATAGAAGCAGTCCACCGGACAGACTTCCACGCAGTCGGTGAACTTGCAGCGTATGCAGGCGTCAGTGACGATATAGGTCATGGCAGCGTCAGGTTTCCGGTTGGCATGGACGGCGGACAGGCGGCGCGCCGGAGATGGAACCCGCAAAGGGGTTTGTCAATCACGGTCCTGCGATATCCAGCGTCCGGTATAGCGTTCTGGCCTCGGCAGGGGGGCCGCGCCGCTCGCCGATGGCACAGACCTCAATGCGTGCAGGGACCGGCCGGAGCGGCAATGTGAGGATGTCACCGGGCTGGATGATGTGGGCCGCCTTGGCAATTTTGACGATCTGGCCACCGCGTTCCAGCCTGACATGGCCGCGATTGACGAGATCGGCAGCCAGCGCGCGCGATTTGAGGAAGCGCGCGCGAAACAGCCAGATATCAATACGGATACGCTCTGGCGCTTCGTCGCCGGAGGCTGGCCCTGTCATGTGGGTCCCGATCCCTTTGCGGCACGGGCGTTGCGTCTGCGCCGGGGCTTTCTGCCGCTGTTTGCAGGCCGCCGGGCCGGAGCGCGCGGCAGGTCGAGTTCGGCAAGCCGGGCGAAGGGGCTGGCGGCGTCAGGCGGCGTGGCAGGCCGGGTGATGTCTGCGGGCTTGCTGCGCGCCTTGCGGGTTGCTGACCAGAGGTCCGGCGTGCTGTCAGCCGCCTTTTTCACGCGGGTATACCCAAGGGCGCGGACAATTTCCTCCAGACCGTCCATCGGCAGGCCCAGCAGGGCCATCATGGTGTCATCAAGAGCGAACCAGCCGCGCGGATGCGGTTTTCTTGCTTCGCGCACCGCATCGGCCAGGCGCTCCAGCATATCGATGCGCACCGCCAGCGACCCGCAGACGAGATAGCCGGCTGATGCCATTTCCGTTGCCGGCCGGCCCTGCGGGGCGGGCAGGCATACCCGTCCGGGGGCCGGGCGGAAACGCGCCTCGGCTTCGCCTGCATGCAGGGCATGAAGGAGCGTGTTGAGGCCGGCAGCGCGGGGTTTGAGCAGAGCGGGCAGGAAGACCGCGTGCTCTCCGATACGCACCCCGGCGCTGCGCAGCTGGCGGCGCTCATGGGCGGACAGCTGGGCTATGTCACTGGCCAGTTCGTGGCGCGGCATGGCGCCGCCTGCTTCCACAAGCCGCCAGGCGATGCCGCGCGCCAGCCCGTCAAGGCCGGAATCGGCGCCGGTCCGGTTTTTGAGCGCGACAAGGGCGCCCAGATGACGCGACACCTCTCCGGCAACGTGGCGCTGCAGGCGCTGCGCCGCCCTGGCAATCGCTTCAGCCGCGCCCAGCTCTCCGCCGACCAGCACGACATCCGGGTTCAGCCGGTCTGCCGACCGGGCGAGCTTTCCCGTCCGCTCGCCCTGCCAGACCAGATAGCCATCGCCATCCAGCTCCAGATCGGCCGCGTCCGCCCGCGCCAACTCGCCGAGGCGCCGGTTGATCTCCGGGCGCACAGCCTTGAGTGCCGCGCCGGTGACCGCGCGCTGGGCCAGCGGCCCGCCCGCATGGTCGGGTGCAAAGCGAAGGCCCTTGAGGCGGCCGACAAAATGGCCCTCCACCGTCACCTCACCGCGATGGTCCACCCCGGCGGCCAGATCGGTCTTGTCGCGCAGACCCTTCACAAGGGCTGAGGTGCGCCGGTCGATGAAACGGGTCATCAGGGCTTCGTGCAGGGCGTCCGACAGCGCATCTTCCACCTCGCGTGTGCGTGCCTGCCAGTGGGCCGGGTCGCGTGTCCAGCCGGGACGGTTGGCCGCATAGGCCCAGGTGCGCACATGGGCGAGACGCTGGGACAGGGTGGCGACATCACCGGCCGTACCGGACACACGCGCCAGCTGACCGTCCAGCCAGGCATCGGGCAACACCCCCTCACGGCTCATCAGATAGGCGTATATCTGGCGCGACAGGCGGGCATGCTCGTCCACGGTGGTCTTGCGGAAATCAGGGATGCGGCAGACATCCCACAGGGTTTCCAGTCCGCCGCGCGTACGCGTCCAGCCACGCACCTCGCCATCCGCGCTCAGGGTTTCAAGCACCTGCTCGTCCAGTGCGCCGCGCACCCGTTCCAGCCCTTTGGCGGGGCAGGGCCTTGCCAGCGAATTGCGAAGGGCTTCCAGCGACGAAAAATCCAGCGCGCTGTTGCGCCAGGTCAGCTTTGTTACCGGCGCGAACTCATGGTTCTCCACAGCCTGAATGGTCTCGGCATCGAGCGCGCGTGCATCGCCCGTCTCGCCAAACGTGCCATCGGAGCGGAAGCGGCCTGCGCGCCCGGCAATCTGGCCGATCTCGTCGGGCCGCAAGCGGCGGCGGCGATGGCCGTCGAATTTGGAGAAGGCGGCAAAGGCGACATGGTCCACATCCATGTTGAGGCCCATGCCGATAGCGTCAGTGGCGATGAGATAGTCCACCTCGCCGGACTGGTAGAGCTCAACTTGCGCGTTGCGGGTGCGCGGTGAGAGTGCGCCCATCACCACAGCGGCCCCGCCGCGCTGGCGGCGTATCAGCTCTGCAATCGCGTACACATCTTCTGCCGAGAAGGCGACAATGGCGGAGCGGCGCGGCAGCTTGCCGAGCTTTTTCGGGCCAGAATAGGTGAGGGTGGAAAAGCGTTCGCGCTCTACTCTTTGCGCATCGGGCACCAGCCGCGACAGCATGGGCGCCATGGTGGAGGCGCCCAGCAGCATGGTCTCCTCACTCCCGCGCGCATGCAGAAGCCGGTCGGTAAAGACATGACCACGGTCCGGGTCTGCGGCGAGCTGGATCTCGTCGATCGCGAGGAAGGCGGGGCGCAGATCGAGCGGCATGGCCTCCACCGTGCACAGGAAATAGCGCGCGCTTTTCGGCACGATCTTTTCCTCGCCGGTGATGAGCGCCGCCGCCCCCGGCCCCTTGGCCTTGACCACGCGGTCGTAAAGCTCACGGGCCAGCAGGCGCAAAGGCAGGCCCATCACGCCGGAGGAGCGCCCCAGCATGCGCGTCAGGGCAAGATGGGTCTTGCCGGTATTGGTCGGCCCGAGAACCGCCGTGATCTCGCCTTGCGTGGGCATGACCGCCTCGCTTTCAAGCCTGAAAGATAGGGTGTAGCGCGCGCCGGTTTAAGGGCGGATGGCAGGCATGGATACTGGCATCGATTGATGCTAAAATGGATGCCTGAACCGGAGCGTCTGCCATGCGTACGACCTTGAACCTTGATGATGATCTGCTCGAAAAGGCCGTAAAGCTTACAGGTATTGAAGAGCGCGCCGCTCTTGTCCGAGAGGCCATGAAGGCCCTGATCGAGCGCGAGAGCGCGCGCCGCCTCGCCCGGCTGGGGGGCACGCAGCCAGATTTGCGGCCCGTTCCCCGGCGGCAGGGCGAACCTGCTTGATCCTCGTCGATACATCGGTGTGGGTAGATCATCTACGTTCCGGCGAACCGCTGCTGGCTGGCCTGCTGATGAATGGGCAGGCCGTGTGCCATCCCTTCATCATTGGTGAGCTGGCGCTCGGAAACCTGTCAGACCGGGCGGATATTCTGGCTGATATGGAAAACCTGCCCATCGCGCCCCTGGCTGCTGATGAGGAGGTGCGCCGCCTTATCGATCAGCACGGTCTTGCGGGCAGCGGTATCGGTTATCTTGACGCACATCTCGCCGCATCGGCAAAGCTGGGTGCGCTACAAGGCTTATGGACCCGCGACAGGCGTCTGGCGCGGGTCCTTGACCGGCTAGGCCTGGCTGTGGATTTCGCCTAACCGCCCACGCGCAGATGCGTGGCGTTGATCGTCAGGTTGCCAATGCGGGTGTTGGCGCGGTAGCGCACCGGCACCCAGACATCACCGTGCTGGGCCAGCCACATCGTTACCGGGCGGTTGGTGTCTTCCTCGGTCGGGCGCTTGCCTTCCTCATAGCCGCTGATCGGTTCGACATAAGCGCGGCAGACCAGCGCTTCACCAGACCAGGCGCGTGTGTTCACGTTGCTCATACCGCCATTTTCCAGACGCAGATTATAGCGTGCCCGGCCGTCAAAGATCGGGACCCGGCCGGAGCAGGGCTCGCCATTGGCCGTCATCGGTGCGGTCAGCATCATGTTGAGAATGCCCGAAATGGGATCAATCGCGCCCGCGCGGTCTTCATCGCTGGCCGCCGGATCACCCATCGAGCCGAAAGGCGGGTTGATATCGGGCACGGCCATGCCTTCAACGAAGTTCACGGCCACGATGCGGCCCTTGCCGCTGGCATGGTTGAGGTGCTGATAGCGCCATGGGTCCAGCCCGTCTTCACGGACATAGCCCGACACGCCGGCCTCGATATTGGTGTCGTCGAACCAGCGCAGCAGTCCGCCCGACTGGAAGGTGGCGGTTGCCGAATAGGTGTCGCCGGGCCAGACCGCGTTGATGGAGATGTTCGCGACCGGGATCAGCAATAATGACCCGGAATACTGGACAAACAGGCTTTCCGGGGGTGCGGCGAGCCGGGTTCCCGTGTCTGCGCTGGCTGGCAGGGCGGGCAGAACGGCCAGGGCCGTCATGGCCAGAAGGGCTTTCAATCGCATGGTTCGCTCCAGCAGGATGATTGCACAGATATTCTATCGCGTTCCCAAGCTGTCTGCACGATGAACACGGCAGTGTTGTGGCATCCGGTTCAGGCAGCGCGCTCATATACAGGCCCGGCTTGACGTTGCGCGCCCTCTCGGCTAACACCCGCGCTCCTTGCGCTGGAGGCTCTTCCTTGCGCGAGACAATATTCTAGAACGCGACTTTGCAAGAGAAGGTGGAAGCCATGGCGCGCCGCTGCGAACTGACCGGGACCGGCCCAATGTCGGGCAACAACGTGTCCCACGCCAATAACAAGACCCGCCGGCGCTTCCTGCCGAACCTGATCGACGTCACGCTGGCGTCGGAGGCTCTGGGCCGCGCGTTCAAATTCCGCATTGCGGCGAAAGCCCTGCGCAGCGTGGACCATGTGGGCGGTCTCGACCCGTTCCTGCTCAAAGCCCGCGACGAGAATCTCTCGGCTGGCGCGCTGAAAGTGAAGCGCGAGCTGAAAAAGGCGCAAGGCGAAGCGGCGGCCTAAGCCCCTTTCTTCCTGCCTTGGAAAGATCAAACGCCCGTCTCGCTAGAGGCGGGCGTTTTCTTTTTCCGGCCAATATATCCTGAAGCAAGCCCGGTTATGCAGGCTTCCGCTTCGTGACATAGGGCAACACGAACAGATACATGCCGCTGGCCAGCAATAGGAATAGTGGCGGCAAGGGCGCGTAGGTGATCCAAGCCGGTGGCTCACCGATAGCTGCGATGGCGGCAAAATTGCCAATCACCGTGAGGGTGAAGAACACGGCCACCCATCGATGACTCTGGCGGATGAAGATGCTGGTGGTCATGCAAAACTCCCTTACTGGTGCGTCTGATCGAGAAGTTGTTCGAGGGCGTCGAGGAAACGGGGCCATCCGGCCTGGGCACCGCCAAAATAGCGCGCCTGTCCTTTGCGGAAGCCGGTCTGTTCCATGCGCAGATGCGTGCCGCCCGGAACAGGGGTCAGCGTCCAGCTCACCACCGTTTCCAAGTCTTGACTGTTCCAGCTATAGGCAAGCGCGCGCAGCGGTTCGGCGCTGAGCACCTCGCAGCTGATGCTCCCCCAGCTTTGCGTGAACGTGAAGCGGTGCCCCGGTTCCGGCTTGAAATCGGTTTCCATCAGCCATTCTGCGATCAGGTGATTTGTCGTCAGCGCGCGCCATACTTTTTCGGGCGGATGCGGCAGATGACGTTCCACGATAACGCTGCGGGGCGCCGTTTCGGGCTGCATCATTGGTCCATCCTGTTCAAAAGCTCCTCCAGACGGTCGATCCGCGCCTCCCAGACCGTCTTCATCTGCTCGGTCCAGTGGACCAGCGGGTCCAATGCGCCCTGCCGGACGCTGTAATAGACCTCACGCCCCTGCGGCCGGCCGGAAACGAGATCGGCTTCTGTCAGGACGCGTAAGTGCTTGGACACGGCGGGCTGAGAAATGCCCGCGTGGCGGGTGAGCGTACCCACTGTCTGTTCGCCTTCGCGGCACAGGCGCTCAAAGATCTCCCTTCGCGTGGGATCGGCGAGCGAACGAAAGAGCGGATCTGGTGTCTGTTTCATAAACTCATAATCATCTGGTTATGCATTGGCAGATCAATAACCATCGGGGAATATATCGTCAAGCTGGCATGCAGCAGTGCGGCAGGCTTTGATCCCTTCCGCTAAACGGCCTAGCTTGCCCGCTGAAGCGCTTCGGGAGGGCCAGATGATCCGCACCATCACACTCATGACAATCGTTTCTGTGGGGCTTCTAGGGGCCTGCAATGGCACGTCTGAAAACGGGCCGGCGCCCAGCGAAGCGGCGGAGCGCATCTTCACCGGCGGCACCATTCATACCGGGCTTGGTAACACAGTTGAGGCCGTCGCGGTGCGTGAGGGCCGGATCGTCTATGCGGGCGATGCGGCGGGGCTGGCAGAGTTCACCGGCAGCTATACCGAAACGGTTGATCTGGCCGGCGCGGCCATGTTTCCGGGCTTTACCGACTCCCACGCCCACCTCATCGGGATCGGCCAGCGCGAGCGCACGCTGAACCTTGAGGAAACTGCGTCCATCGCGGACCTGCAGGCGCGTGTGGCGGCCTATGCTGAAACCAACAGCGAAGGCGTGGTGTTCGGGCGCGGCTGGATCGAGACGCACTGGCCTGAAGCGCGCTTTCCGGGTGCCGCTGATCTCGATGCAGTGGTGGCGGACCGGCCCGTCATCCTGATCCGCGCCGATGGTCATGCGCTGGTTGCCAACACAGCCGCGATTGAGGCGGCGGGCGTGACCGATGAGACGCCTGATCCTGATGGCGGGGCGATATTGCGGGGCGAGGATGGCCGGGCGACCGGCATGATTATCGACACCGCCATGGCCCCGTTCCGCGCGCTGCTGGGCGAACCGACAGAGGCCGAACGGGTGGAGATTTACGCCGCCGGTGCGCGCGTGATGGCCAGCTATGGCTGGACCGGTGTGCACGATATGAGCGTGCCTTACCGGGATGTCGCGATCCTTGAACGCCTCGCCGATGAAGGCCGGCTACCGCTTCGTGTCCATGTCTCGGCCAATCCGGGTGATTACGCCGACGTCGCGGCCAACGCGCCGCGCCAGCACGCATCAGGGCAGGTCACCGCGCGGGCGGTAAAGCTCTATGCAGACGGCGCGCTGGGTTCACGCGGCGCAGCGCTCCTCAATCCTTACGCCGATGATCCGGCCAACCGTGGCCTGATGCTGATGCAGGCGGAAGCTGCAGGCGCGATGATGGATGATGCCCTGCGCGATGGAGTGCAGCTGGCCATCCACGCCATTGGCGATCTGGGAAACCGGTCAGTGCTGGACTGGGTGGAGGCGGCTTATGCCCGCGTGCCGGTGGAGGACCGCGCGATAGATGAGCCCCGCTGGCGGATCGAGCATACGCAAGTCGTCAGCCCTTCAGACCTGCCGCGCATTGCGGAGCTCGGCCTCATCGCCTCCATGCAGCCCTCCCACGCCATTGGTGATCTGCACTTTGCGCCTGCCCGTCTCGGCCTGCAGCGGCTTTCAGGGGCCTATGCGTGGCGCGACATTACAGACAGCGGCGCGGTGATCGCGGGCGGGTCTGATGCGCCGGTGGAGCGCGGGGAGGCGCGCATCGAGTTCTATGCGGCCACCGTCCGGCGCGATCTTGATGGCTTTGCTGACCCTGCGACCTGGCATCTCGAACAGGCGCTTTCACGCGATGAGGCGCTCGCCCTCTTCACCAGCAATGCGGCCTTTGCCGCCTTCCGCGAGGAGGAGCTGGGCACGATCCAGCCCGGCATGCTCGCCGACTTCTCCGTCTTCGACATGGATCTGATGACGGCAGACGATCTCGATTTGCGCCACGCAAGGCCGGTGATGACGGTGATTGGCGGGGAAATCGTCTGGCGGGGGGGTGACGCAAAATTGGGCTGAACTCCCGGCCAAGCGAAGCGCAGAGCCGGGACCTATTTGCAGAATAGTCCTGAGAGAGGCCCCGGATACGCCTCCGGCGTTCCGGGGTTTCAGTGACTACATTTTCTGAACTCCCGGAGGCCCGGAGGGCCATCCGGGACCTGTCGCGGGAAAAGCCTCTCAGGAAGCAGGCCCCGGATCGCTGCGCGTCCGGAGGTTCAAAAAGAGCGTCTAACGCTACCTATCCGCGCGGACGGCGCGCTTCAGCGCGGAGAGGCCATCGCCGGAGGGTTTGCGCGGTTCGCTTTTGGTCCGGGTACGCGGTTTTTCGTCAAAGAGGCTGGCCAGCTGGTCGGTCATGGCCCCTGCCAGCTGTTCCACATCGACGATGGTGACGGCGCGCTTGTAATAGCGCGTCACATCATGGCCGATGCCGATGGCGAGGAGTTCCACTTCCGAGCGGGTTTCGATCAGGCGGATCATCTCGCGCAAATGCTTTTCGAGGTAAGCGGGCGAGTTGGCCGACTGCGTGCCATCATCAACCGGCGCGCCATCGGAAATGACCATGAGGATGCGGCGCTGTTCAGGCCGCGCCAGCAGCCGCTTCCACGCCCATTGCAGGGCTTCGCCGTCGATATTTTCCTTCAGGAGGCCATCGCGCAGCATCAGGCCCAGATTATTGCGCGTGCGCCGCCAGGGCGCGTCGGCGCCCTTATAGATGATGTGACGCAAATCATTGAGACGGCCGGGATTTGGCGGCTTGCCGGCGGCCAGCCAGTCCTCCTTCGAGCGCCCGCCCTTCCACGCGCGGGTGGTAAAGCCCAGGATTTCGGTCTTCACCCCGCAGCGTTCCAGCGTGCGCGCGAGAATATCGGCGCAGGCAGCCGCCACCAGAATGGGGCGTCCGCGCATGGAGCCGGAATTGTCGATGAGAAGCGTGACGATAGTGTCGCGGAATTCGGTATCGCGCTCCTGCTTGAAGGAGAGCGGCAGCATCGGGTCCATGATGACGCGCGGCAGGCGGGCGGGATCGAGTATCCCTTCCTCCTGATCGAACGCCCATGACCGGCTCTGCTGGGCCATGAGCTTGCGCTGCAGCCGGTTGGCGAGGCGGCCAACCGCGCCCTCAAGGCCTTTGAGGTGCTGGTCCAGCGTGCGCCGCAGGCGGGACAGCTCCTCGCCATCGCACAAGGTGTCGGCGGCGATTATCTCGTCATGGCGGGTGGTGAAGACCTTGTAGGCATTGGGATCATCGCCCTTTGGCGGCACCCAGTTGGGCCGGGCCGCTTCCATGGTCTCGCCGGGCTCGTCCTCGGCATCAATGCGGGTCTGGCTGTCCTCGGCAAAGGAGATGTCCTCCTCGTCGGCGGCTGTGCCGGACGCGTCAGAGCGCTCCTGACTGTCCTCGCCCTCGCTGCCATCCTCATCATCGCTATCGCCCTCTTCGGGCGGGTTTTCGAGGCCGGAATCCTCGGTCTCGTCGGGCTGGTCTTCTTCGGCCTCATCGCCCAGCTCGTCAGCCAGATCGAGATCGCGGATTACTTCCCGCAGGGCTTTTGCAAAGGCGCGCTGGTCCTGCGCAGCTTCGGCCAGCTGGTCCAGCGCGGTTCCGGCAGATTTTTCAATGTCCTCGCGCCAGACCTTCATTACCCCCCTGGCGGCGTCAGGTGTGCTCATGCCGGTGATGCGCTCGCGCACCAGCATGGCCAAAGCTTCGGACAAGGGGGCGTTCTGGCGGTCTTCGGCCTGCTGGAAACCGGCGCGGCTATAGCGCTCCTCCAGCATGGCATTGATATTCTCGCCGACGCCCTTCATGGCGCGCGCGCCCAGCGCCTCGCAGCGCGCCTGCTCGACGGCGTCGAATATGCGGCGCGCCTCGCTGCCCGGCGGCAGGGCGGCACTGTGAGCATCGGTATCATGCAGGGCGCGTTTGAGCGCCAGCGCATCGGCCTTGCCGCGCAGGCGGGCCGCCTCCAGCGGGCCGGGATCAGGCGACAGGGCGGGCAGGATCGCCTTGCCGCCGCTCAGCGTGGCCGTGTCGCCGGAGAACGCCACCTCCAGCTCCCGGTCACGCGCCATGGCCCGCGTTGCCGCTGTAAGCGCGCGCTTGAAGGTCTCGGCGGCTGTGTCGGACGAAGAGGTCATGGGGACTAACCTAGAGGCGCTGCGCCGCGAGGCGAAGGGGGTTTGTGCGCAAACCCTGCCAGCGCGATTTTCTGGACATTTCCACTGGATTTAGCTAACTTAGCTAAGGCCAGTTAGCCAAGTGAAGGGCGCGCCATGAAATATGTCACGATACATGAGGCCAAGACCCAGCTTTCGCGCCTGATCCGCGAGATCGAGGCGGGCGGAGAGATTATCATCCGCCGTGGGAAGGAGCCGGTCGCGCGCCTGATCGCGGAAAAGCCCGTCACCAAACCGAAACGCAAGCCCGGCGGCCTTAGTTTGAGTGACCAAGAGCTCGAAATTCTGGCGACGCCTCTGACTGATGAAGAGATTGAAGAGTTTGAAGGCTCGCCCCTTCTTATCGAAGGCGACCAATCTTGAACCAACTGTTATGTGACACCCACTCTGCTGTTTGGTGGTTCGCTGGTGTGCCTCAACTCAGTATCCAGGCGCAGCGGCGCATTGAGAAGGCGGATACCGTTTTCCTCAGCTTCGCCAGCGTTTGGGAGATGAGCATCAAGATTGGGAAGTTAGGCGCTAATCGCTCAACAGAGATGGATCGGCTCTTCAAAATGCTCAAAGTCGGCAAATTTGCAGAAGGTTTTGAGCTGTTGGCACCCACCATTGACGATTATATAGACGCAGGCCTTCTACCTCGCCATCATGCCGACCCGTTCGACAGACTCTTGATCGCTCAGGCGCTGAATCGCAACTTACCTATCGTCAGTACCGATAGAGCACTTGACGCCTATGGCGTGACCCGCATCTGGTAGGCTCAAGCCGCCCGGCCGGGGCTGGTGCCCTTCACCGGGCTTTCGGCGAGGGTTTCGCCAAAAACGCGCTGGTAGAATTCGGCGACGATGGGCCGCTCCAGCTCATCGCACTTGTTGATGAAGGTGAGGCGGAAGGCGGTACCCGGATCGCCAAAAATCGCCGTGTTCTCTGCCCAGGTGAGGACGGTGCGGGGGCTCATCACGGTAGAAAGATCGCCGTTGATGAAGGCCTCGCGGGTGAGGTCAGCGACTTTCACCATGTCGGCGATGCGGGCCTTGCCCTCTTCGGTCTTGCCGTACTCGCCCAGCTTGGCTTCCACGATGGCGCGCTCGGTCTCTGCAGGCAGATAGTTCAGCGTCACCACCAGCGACCAGCGGTCCATCTGGCCCTGATTGATCTGCTGGGTGCCGTGATAGAGCCCGGTCGTATCGCCAAGCCCCACCGTGTTGGTGGTGGCAAACAGGCGGAAATGCGGGTGCGGGCGGATGACGCGCGTCTGGTCGAGCAGGGTCAGCGAGCCGGAGGCTTCCAGTACGCGCTGGATGACGAACATCACGTCCGGGCGGCCTGCATCATATTCGTCAAACAGGAGGGCGACGGGGCGCTGCACGGCCCAGGGAAGGATGCCTTCCTGAAACTCGGTCACCTGCTGGCCGTCACGCACCACGATGGCATCCTTGCCGACCATGTCGATCCGGCTGATATGGCTGTCCAGATTGACGCGGATCATCGGCCAGTTCAGGCGCGCGGCGACCTGCTCGACATGGGTGGATTTGCCGGTGCCGTGATAGCCCTGCACCATCACCCGCCTGTTGAAGGCAAACCCTGCCAGAATGGCGCGCGTGGTGGCCGGATCGAACACATAGGTCTCGTCAATCGCGGGCACGTGCTCGTCGCGCATGGAAAAGGCAGGCACCTCAAAGCCGGGATCAAAGCCGAACAGGGCCTTGCAGTCGGCAGTGGTATCAGGCTTGGCGGCGATGAGCGTGTCGGTCATGTCAGTCCGGTCTCTAATCAGGGAAATTCACTCTGTCGTGCTAACTAGCGCGCATGCGCAGCATTGGCCATCCCGCCAGCACCTGCAAGCCGGTTCACTCAGGCGGCGCACTGCGCCGTGATGTGCCTGCCAAGACCGTGGATCAGCGCCCTGTCACTGCCCGGAAGACCGTCAACGCCGGCCGTCAGCCAGTCATCCAGCGTCTGACCGTCCGCAAGGGCGCGGGCCAGGCTGGCAAATACCGCTTCAGAGCCAGTTTCGGCCACGACATAGTCAACGAAGGCCCGGGTCAGGGCGTAGTAATAGCCTGCGTCGGTCATCAGCGCGTCATCAGCGCTGCGCGCCTCCCTAGTCATCACCATGATATGGGGCGCAGAGCTGTCGTTTCCGGTTTCCCTTAAGGCCGCTTCACGCTGGGCGGCAGCCTGCCGGGCCATGTTGATCATCGGATGTTCCATGGCGAAATAGCGCGAGAGTGTGGCCTCCATATTCTCCGGCACCGCCTCGCACAAAGCGGTATGCCGTTCTGCGGTCAGGGCCTCGCTTTCCATGAGGACAGCCGCCGTTTCATCCATCCAGTCCGGCGCGCCCGCAGCGCCATAGGCTCGCTCCCCCGGAACCGATGCTTCAGGCCAGTCAAAGCCATGGATCAGCCAGATATGGCCCAGCTCATGGGCGATGATGGCATCTGCGTGCCGGACCTGCTCGTTCTGGTCCAGACGGCGCGCCACTGCCGCCTGAACGGCGTTCTCCACCGCTTCCGGGCCGGCATCGGCCATGGACGCCTGCAGCACGGGCCGCAACTGGGTTTCCAGCGCCGTACGCATCGCGCCAGGCGAGATCCATGGCTTGATCGTGTAACCGGCAGAGCGAAGCTCAAGCGCAATGCCGGGATAGAGCGCGATATCCTCGACGATGGCGGTTGGCACGGGCGTCTCGCCAAACACGCTGTAGAAGCGCTGGCGCGCGGAAATCGCTGTCTCCAGCGTGGCGGCGGCTTCAGCTTCACCAGAGGCAATAACCAGCAGCCCCTCTTCCTCCAGACAGGTGGCAGATGGTGGGCACGGTGCGATAGAAAGTGCGATGACAGCGGAAAAAATCAGCATGATAACCCCCGAAACAGACAGACCACCGGCCTAGAGCGCCTACCCTGTCTCCAGCATGGGGAAATCGTGAAGTCTTTGTAATCGCGGGCGTTGAGGGAAAGCCCTCACGCCATGCCTGCGCTCTTGAGAATCTGGTAGCTGGCGACGACGCGCTGCAGGGCTTCCTCGCGGGAGCGGTCCCCGCCATTGGCATCGGGGTGATAGGCGCGCACCAGCTCGGCATAGCGCTTGCGCACATCGCCCTTGCTGGCCTCGGCCTCCAGCCCCAGCGTATCGAGCGCCTTTTGCTGCAGGCGGCCAAGCTGCGGACCCTTCGGGGCGGCTGCGCCTTCGCCATGGCGTGGCGGCGGGCGTTCGCCAAACAGGGTGAAGGGATCAATGAAGGCGGACTGCCAGTCTGTGCTGGCCTGCTGGGCCTTGGCGCGCGCCGTGCCGCCTGCGCGGAAATTCCAGGTGGGCCGGTGGCCCCAGGCCGCGCTCTGGGTATAGGCTTGCGCCGCGCCCTCGCTCATACCTTCAAAGAAGTTCCAGCTCTTATTGTACTCTGCGGCATGCTTCTGGCAGAAATGATAATGCTCGTTCAGCCGCTCGCGCGATTTGGGCGCCTTGGCGGTGGCGTGCTCGTTGCAGCGCGGATATTCGCACAAGACCACTTCCTCGGCCGGCTTGCCGCCGGGCGGACGGATGCGGATATCCTTGAAGCGCGGGCGGTATTTGAAGCCGGAATCCATGGTACAGAGTATGGTGCCGCGCGGGTTATCGGGCAATGAAGGATACAGGTGAAATGACAGAGATGCGCCGGGTGATCGAAGACAAGCTGAAAGCGGCACTGGCTCCGCTCGAGCTGACCATCACTGACGATAGCGCCGCCCATGCCGGTCATGCGGGCTCGCGGCCCGGCGGGCAGAGCCATTTCACCGTCGAGATCGTGTCAGAGGCGTTCGCAGGCCAGAGCCGCATTGCGCGCCATCGCCTCGTCAATCAGGCTTTGGCTGCGGAACTGACGGGGCCCATCCACGCGCTGGTAATACGGGCAAGGGCGCCGGGGGAGTAGCACAACCGGCCCTCGTCCTTCGAGACGTTCGCTACGCTCACCCTCAGGATGAGGGCCGAACACCCCATGCTTCCCTCATGCTGAGGAGCGCGAAGCGCGTCTCGAAGCACGCACAGGCTAAAGCCCCATCTGTTTCACGGCCAGATCGCGCATGATCTCTTCAGAGCCACCGCCAATCGCCATTACCTTCACCTCGCGGTAGATGCGCTCGATGGCCTGGCCGCGTAGATAGCCCGCCCCGCCGAGGATCTGCATGGCCTCGCTGGCGCAGAACTCGGCCGTGGTGGAGGCAAGCACTTTCACCTTGGACAGCTCGGCGACCGGCATCTCGCCCTCATTCATGCTCCAGGCGATGGCGCGCAGGTAAGCTTCGAGCGCGTCGATGCGCATGCTCATGTCCGCGATCTTGTGGCGGATGACCTGATGCTTGATGAGCGGCTTGCCGAAGGTCTCACGCTCCTTCGCCCAGGCCACCGCATCGTCAAGGCAGCGCTTCGCCATGCCAAGGCAGCCCGAAGCGAGCGCGAGGCGCTCATAATTGAAGTTTTCCATAATCGCGAGGAGGCAGAGGCCCTCCTCACCCAGCTGATGGCCCGCCGGGACATAGCAGTCATCAAAATGGAGCGTGGCAGTGTCAGACGCCCACCAGCCCATCTTGTTCTTTATGGCGGTGCGGCTGAAGCCTTCAGAGCCTGCCTCCACAAGGAAGAGCGAGATGCCGCCAAAGCCTTCCCCGCCCGTGCGCGCGCCCACCACATACCAGCGCGCCTTCATGCCGCCGGTGATGAAGGTCTTCTCGCCCGTTATACGCCAGCCATCGCCGTCCTTTACCGCGCGGGTCCTGATGCGCGACAGGTCAGAGCCGCCAGACGGCTCGGTCATGGCGAGCGCCCCGCCTTCGCGCCCTGAAATGATCTCCGGCAGGACAGCCAGTTTGATCTCTTCAGACGCCAGCTTCGCGATAGGCCCGGTCATGATATTGCGGCAGCCGAGCGAGGCATTGACCCCGCCCGCGCCGCAGTATGAGAGGGCTACGCCGCTATCCATGCGCATGAAGGCATCGTCAAAACCAAGCCCGCCATACGCCTCGTCAATGGCAAAGCCGAACAGGCCGAGCGCGCCGGCTTTCTCATGCAGTTCCCAGGGGAAATCGCCCGCCTCGTCCCATTCATTGGCAAAAGGCGCGATCTCGCGCGCCACGAAGGCCTCCACCGATTCCCGGAAGGCCTTGCGTTCGGCTGTATCGAACGGGTTCTGCATCAGGCCTTCACGATACCCTTGTTGAGCAGCAGTTCGGCGATCTGGACGGCGTTGAGCGCCGCGCCTTTCCTGAGATTATCCGAGACGATCCACAGGGCGAGGCCATTCTCTACCGTCGGGTCTTCGCGTACGCGGCTTACGAAGGTCGCAAACTCGCCAACGCTTTCCACCGGCGTGACGAAGGCCGGGTCTTCCTCGTCGGCGCGGTCGATCAGCATGATGCCGGGCGCCTCGCGCAATATCGTGCGGGCCTTCTTGGCGCTGATCTCGTTTTCAAACTCGATATGCGCCGCCACGCAATGGCCGACAAAGACCGGCACGCGCGCGCAGGTGGCGAAGAGCTTGATCTTGGGGTCGAGGATTTTCTTGGTCTCGACCACCATTTTCCACTCTTCCTTGGTGGAGCCGTCCTCCATGAAGACGTCGATTTTGGGGATCACGTTGAAGGCGATCTGCTTGATGAAGGCCTGCGGTTCAATCGGATCGTTCACATAGATGGCGCGGGTCTGCTTCCACAGCTCGTCCATGCCTTCCGCGCCTGCCCCGGAGGTGGACTGGTAGGTGGCAACCGATACGCGGTTGATCACGGCCGCATCGTGCAGGGGTTTCAGCGCCACAACCGTCTGGATGGTGGAGCAGTTGGGATTGGCGATAATGCCCTTCTTTATGCCGTCATCGAGCGCATCGGCGTTCACTTCCGGCACGATCAGCGGCACATCCGGGTCCATCCGCCAGGCCGAGGAATTATCGACCACAATGGCGCCTGCCTTGGCGATTTTCGGGGACCATTCCTTCGATACATCCCCGCCCGCGCTCATCAGGACGAGATCGACCGACGAGAAATCGAACGTCTCCAGATCCTTGCATTTCAGGGTCTTGTCGCCATAGCTCAGCTCGGTGCCGACCGAGCGGCGCGAGGCGAGGGCGTGGACCTCGCCAGCCGGGAACAGGCGCTCGGCCAGAATGGTGAGCATTTCCTTGCCCACCGCGCCGGTTGCGCCAACGACTGCGATATTGAGTGCCATGGAAGTGGTCCTTGAAATGCATTCTTTATCGGTGTCATGGCCCGGCTTGTCCGGGCCACCCATGCCTGAGAGAGGCGAGCTAGCGGTATCGTTGCAGGCATGGATCCCCCGGACCGCTAAAGCGGCCGGAGGATGACAGGTGTGGTTACGCCAGGCTCGGATCGATGTCCTTGCAGGCCTTCACGAGGCCCTTCACGGCGTCGACCGAGTGATCGAACATTTTCTGTTCGTCGGCATTGAGGCTGATCTCGACGATCTTCTCCGCGCCGCCCGCACCGATCACCACCGGCACGCCGACATACATGTCCTTCACGCCGAACTCGCCGTTCAGATGCACCGCGCAGGGCAGGACGCGCTTCTTGTCGTTGAGATAGGACTTGGCCATGGCAATCGCGCTTTCAGCCGGTGCGTAGAAGGCCGAGCCATTGCCCAGAAGCTGGACGATCTCGCCGCCGCCAGAGCGGGTGCGGTCCACGATGGCGTCCATCTTTTCTTGCGTGGTCCAGCCCATCGCGATCATGTCCGGCACCGGAATGCCAGCGACAGTCGAATAGCGCGTGAGCGGCACCATGGTGTCGCCATGACCGCCCATCACGAAGGCGGTGACGTCTTCAACCGACACCTTGAATTCTTCAGCCAGGAACCAGCGGAAGCGGGCCGAATCCAGGACGCCCGCCATGCCGACCACCATGTTGTGCGGCAGGCCGGAGAACTCGCGCAGCGCCCACACCATCGCGTCCAGCGGATTGGTGATGCAGATCACGAAGGCGTTTGGGGCGAATTTCTTGATGCCTTCACCGACCGATTTCATGACTTTGAGGTTGATACCCAGAAGATCATCACGGCTCATGCCGGGCTTGCGCGGCACGCCTGCGGTGACAATGCACACATCGGCGCCTTTGATCGGGGAGTAGTCTTCCACCGAACCGCCGGAGAGATGGCTGTCCTTGCCGAACACGGGGCTGGCTTCAGCGATGTCGAGCGCCTTGCCCTTGGCGGTGCCTTCCGCCAGGTCCATCAGGACGACATCGCCCAGCTCCTCGCGCGCAGCAATATGGGCAAGCGTGCCGCCGATCATGCCGGCGCCGATAAGGGCAATCTTCTTGCGGGCCATGAGCCTCTCCTCGTCTGTTAGGGAGCGCCGGAAAACACAGGGCCGTGCTGCGGCGCAAAACCGATGGCCGCGTGTCTAGCGCTGCATGAGGATTTCCGCAATGTCCGCACGCGGTGTCGACGCGAAAGCGGGTGATGGGGCGCTTTGCGCAAAAATTATTGTTTTACAGAAAGATTTTTCTGTATTATAGAATGCATCAGTTACAGCACCGGGGGAGCCCTGAGATGAAAACACGTTGGGATTCGATGCTTTATGTCGTCAGCCTGCTATCGCTGGCGCTTCTTGTCATCCATGCGGGCCGCGAGTGGGTGGAGGTGCTGGCTAACGGGCCTCTGGGGGCTGACGGCGCTCTGGGTTATCTCAATGCGGGCCTTGTCGGGCTGGTTCACATCATGCCCTTCGTGTTCCTGATACCCGGTCTGGTGGCGCTCGTGAGGCTTGGTGCTCATTACCGGCGCGGAGAGGTGTTTACCCGCCGCAATGCCGGTCTGATCGAACAGTTCGGCAGCGCGCTTGTTCTGGCTGCGGGCGCATTTGTCATCTTCCGCCCCACCTTGCTGGACTGGATTGGCGGTGTGGATCGTGGCATTGACCTGCAGCTCAACGAGGCCCCGGTCGCGCTGTTCTGCGCGGGTGTGTTCGTCTTCGTGATGGCGCGTGTCATGGCTGAAGCAGTCGCCATCAAGGAAGACAGTGACAGCTTCGTGTGATGAACGACACCGGCCCCGTTCCCGATATCGTTGTGACGCTCGATGTCATGCTCGCCCGCCGCAAGATGAAGGCGAAGGATCTGGCCGCCTTTGTAGGTATCACCGAAGCCAATCTCTCCTTGTTGAGGTCCGGCAAGGTGAAGGGTGTGCGCTTTGAAACGCTGGCGCGCATCTGCGCCGCGCTGGAGTGCCGCCCCGGTGATATTCTCGATATGGATGTTCCGGATCCAGGCAGCTAGCTGCGCAGCGGGCGGCCAGTCAGGATGGTGCGTCCGATGGCGGCGATCCCTGCCACCATGACCAAGAGGCAGACCGCGGTCACGCCGATAACCGCCCCATCAAACCACCGCCATCCCAGCGCATAGGGCCGGTGACGGTAAACGCGGACCGGGTAAGTGCTGCCCATCCTGTCGACGGCCTCCTCCGCCTCGCCAAGGGGTGTTGCGGGGAAGCCAATCACTTCGAAAAAGGCAATGCGAGGCGTATAGACGCCGATACCTGTAATCCGGCGCTCGCCATCGGCATATTCCTGTGTGGTGACCCCGACTATCTGCGCATTTTCAACCGGCGAAAACCAGCGCAAGGCGGGGGCTTCGCCAAGGCTCCAGAACAGGCCCATCACGAATAGCGGAATGGTGATGAAGCTCATCAGCGCTGTGCCGGTGCCAAGCGCCGAGCGGACGAGGTTTGCGCGCGCCGCGACCGCGGGGACGATCAGTGCCAAAGCTGTGATCACGGGCCGGAAGACAATCCCCAGAACGACAAACAGGATCAGCGGTGCCGCCGTGAAGGCCGCGAAGGTGAACCTGCCCGTCTCGCCATCGGGATAAGCCAGGTTTCCGCCCGGCGACAGGCGCGCCATGTGCACCGTGCCGGCCTGAAAAAGGTTCACAGCGCCGTCGCCCAGTGGATCATCGGCGATGCGCAGCTCGCGCATTTCATCATCGGGGCCCAGCCCGCTCACGACATGGCGCCTCGTGACGCCATAGCCGGTGTCCACCTCGACCTCATTAACGCCGATCACGCGCACTTCACCGCGCTCCCACGCCGCGATGATGGCCGGTGGATCACCGATCAGAAACAACGCCCCCAGCACGATGAGCGGAACGATGACGCCCGCGACCAGTGTGGTGATGCCGCCGAACAACCCGCGCAGACCTGTCATAGCAAAGCCCTCCCGGCAGAGACGCTAGCGCCGCCGGGAGGACTTGCCCATGGACCCACAGGAAATGTCAGATCAGCGGTCCAGCTGGCCGGATTCGTAAAGCCCGTTAACCCAGGCGTTCAGTGCCTGCGTGGTCCAGTGCTGGCCGTCGAACACGATATCAGGCACGTAGTAGACGCCCGAACCGCGCGGGCGCCCGCGATAGACCTTCAGCGCAAAGGTCAGTCTTGCCGCGCCTGACGGCAGGGTGATGGTGCGCACCTCCATATAGTCGGTATCCGCGCTTGTGGGCGCGCCGACATGAATGACGCCGGGCCGGTCCATCAGCCGGTCCATGAAATCCAGGCAGGCGCTTGCGCAATATCCATCGGTCAGCACCACCACACGGGCTGTCAGTTCCGCCGGCGGCAGGGCATCCTCTGGGGGCAGGTCTGCCGGATCGGAGCGCTGTGTCCACAACGCGTCTCCATTGGCCAGCGCCTCGTCCATCCCGGCAATGATCCGGCGTGCCCAGCGCATCGCATCGGAATCCTCGCCGAACTGTTCGAGAATAAAGCCGTCGGCGGCATCCGCGATATGGTCGCGGTTTTCCTGTGTGACGCGCCAGTCGACATAGGTCTCGTCCGGTGTCTGCTCCACCCGGCCGCCAAACAATGCCGTGTCAAAGGCATCGCCCCACATGCTGGAACCGCCGGTATTTCCGCGCAGGTCAAAGACAACCAGTTCCGCGTTGCGGTAGGTTTCGGCGCGCTCGCGCATATCATCTGCAAGGACGGCCATGGTCTCGGCCAGATCGCCGTCCGGCCCGAAAGTAGGCAGGCTGATCCAGTAGCGATGCTCGCCAATCTGCGTCATGCCCAGATCATTGGCCTCGCCAAACCCGCCGGCACGGAATGCGGCCATATAGGTCTGGGCGTTCGTGATCTGCCAGTCGAGCGCGATGTCACGCGCTTCGCCGCCGGCTACAAACGTGCAGCTTGCCGGCAGCGGCGCCAGCGGGTTGCCCCGGCTGAGAAAAGCGCGCGGCACAGCTCTGTACCAGTCGCCGGGCAGGTCCGGGTTCATCATGAAATCGAACACACGCGCGTGGATCCAGTCCCTGACCGGACGGCCATCGCAAGCAGTGATCTGCGCGCCAGCGGGCGGGGCCCCGGCAAAAGACGGGTCGGCGTCCAGTACAATGACTTCGCCCCCGCGCCAGGTCGCAACAAAGCCCGGCCAGGCAAAATAGGGGTTATCAAGATTGTAGGAGAGGCCGAGATGGCCATCGCGAAAACCGTCCACGAAGGCGCTCAGGCCGTAGAAATAGGCTAGCTGGCTATCAACCTGGTCAGCGCGTCCGAGCGCGCGTTCATATCCCTCGTCCAGCCAGCTAGAGAAGGCGGGGTTCAGCGTGTCGACGGGCCCGGGATGCTGGGTCTCGATGGTTGTGCGGATCGCTGCCAGATCAGCAAGATACACCTCACGCCAGTCCGGGTCCGACGCGAAGGAAGGGGTAGAGAGCGCCGCAACTGCGCAGGCGGCAGAGCTGAAAGCCTTGAGCATTATCGACCTCAATAAAAAGACGCCGCTATACTTGCGGCTTGCCGGGGCACTGTCCGGCTGCCTTATCAAACAGCCAAGTTACAGATTGGCAAGGTGGCACAACCCGCCGGGCCGGGACCGTCAGTTGGCTGCGCTGCGCCGTTCGGCGGCCAGATACTCCGCGCTTTGCATCTCCATCAGGCGCGAGGCGGTGCGCTCGAACTCGAAGGCGCCATCGCCTGCAGGATAGAGCCGTTGGGGCGGGGCTTCGGCGCTCATCACCAGCTTGGCGCGCGTATCATAAAGCGCATCAATAAGGGTGACGAAGCGGGCAGCCTCGTCGCGCTTTGCCGGGCTCATGACCGGCACATGGTCGATGAGGAGGGTGTGGAAGGTGTCGGCGAGGGCGAGATAGTCGGCGGCGCCCAGCGGCCTTGCGCACAGCTCAGCGAAGCTGAAACGGGCAACGCCCGCCGCCTCGCGCTTCACCTCCAGCGTGCGGCCCTGAATGGCAAGCGCGCAGCTTTGCGCGCGCGCGCCGAGCGTCAGGCGGTCGAAGGCCGCGTCCATGGCCGCATCGGCCTCTTCATCCAGCGGCGTGTAGTAGACCGGCGCAGCGGTCAGGCGTTCCAGACGGTAATCGCGCCCGCTATCGAGACGCATCACCTCCAGTTTTGCCTCGATCATGGCGATGAAGGGCTCGAAGAGCTGGCGGTTGAGGCCATTCTTGTAGAGTTCTGATGGGTGCCGGTTGGAGGTGGCGATCACGACTACGCCCTTCTCGAACAGGCGCTCGAACAGGCGGCCAAGGATCATCGCATCGGCGACATTGGTCACCTGCAGCTCGTCAAAGCATAAAAGCCGTGTTTCGCGCGCAATCTCGTCAGCCACGGCGATGAGCGGTTCGCCCTTTCTGGTTTCGCGTTCGCGGGCGATGCGGGCATGCACGTCCTGCATGAAGGCGTGGAAATGCGCGCGGCGCTTGGCCTTGAGGCGCACCGCGTCGTGGAAGAGGTCCATCAGCAGCGATTTGCCCGTGCCCACCCCGCCCCATAGATAAAGGCCCCTCGGCGCAGGCCGGGAGCGCGCGAACAGGCCGGACCTGCCGCCATTCCAGCTTTCAATATCGGTGACGAGTGCATCGAGATGGCGCGCTATGGCCCGCTGCCCGGCATCATCGGCGAGCTTTCCGTGCGCAATGCCTGCTTCGAGTGCTTGCGATGGCCTCACGCCAGACCTTTCAGGGCAAGGGCAATCATGGCGGCTACTGCCAACCCGAAGCTGATGAGAATCGCAATGACGAACAGGGCCGGGCGGCGGATGGTGCGCATGTGTCCCGTCTAGCGCGGCGCGGGCGGGCGTGCCAAGGGCGCGGTGTTGTTCACACTCTCCTGAGCAGTCCGTCCACACCCTTTTCGATCAGGTCCAGCGCGTGCTCGAAAGCCGCGTCATCGCTATAATAGGGATCGGGCACGCCCTTGCCCGCCAGGCCCACCGACCAGTCCATCAGCATGGAGACAGGGCGTTCCTCCAGCCGGCGCACATCGCGCGCCGTGACCAGCCAGCGCTTGTGACCGGCATCCATGCCGATAATGTGGTCAAAGCGCGCGAAATCCTCATCGCTCAGCGCGCGGGCGCGCTGGTCGGCGATGTCATAGCCGCGCCGGGCCGCCGCCTCGACCGCGCGTGGATCGGGTGCCTCGCCCGCATGCCAGTCGCCGGTGCCGGCGGAATCAAACATCATGGATTTGTTGAGCTTTGCAGCCATGATTTCGGCCACGCCCTGTGCCATGGGCGAGCGGCATATATTACCCGTACAGACAAAAAGGACGGAGACGGTCCTGCGGTTCATGGCGACTCTTTAAACCCCTCGAGAGCCTTGCGATGTGATGTGCAGGATAAACCCCGCATGCGGGCGTGCCAGCCAAAGCGGTCCTTTGGGTTAGCGCCTCACTAACCGCCTGCCTTTACCCGCCCTTCGATCAGGGACTGGACGACACCGGGATCGGCGAGCGTCGAGGTATCACCCAGTGACCCCAGCTCATTTTCTGCAATCTTGCGCAAGATGCGCCGCATGATCTTGCCCGAACGCGTCTTGGGCAGGCCGGGCGTGAACTGGATCACGTCCGGGCTGGCGACGGGGCCTATTTCCTTGCGCACCTGGTCTTTCAGCGCCTTTTCCAGCGTTTCGCCAGC
Organism: Glycocaulis sp.; assembly: GCF_051859565.1. Classification (GTDB taxonomy): domain Bacteria; phylum Pseudomonadota; class Alphaproteobacteria; order Caulobacterales; family Maricaulaceae; genus Glycocaulis. Next base: position 82,722 of record NZ_JBHYFK010000001.1, on the reverse strand, counting down.
CTCAACGCCCTCATTCAGCGTCACATAGCACCACACGCCCTGGCCCTTGATGTCATGCGGATAGCCCACGACAGCAGCCTCCGCGACATCCGGGTGGAGCACGAGCGCGCTTTCGATCTCGGCGGTGCCCAGCCGGTGGCCGGAGACATTGAGCACGTCGTCCACCCGGCCGGTAATCCACCAGTAGCCGTCCTCGTCGCGCCGGGCGCCGTCGCCGGTGAAATAATAGCCGGGATAAGTGGAGAAATAGGTGTCGAAGAAGCGCTGGTCATCGCCATAGACGGTGCGCATCTGCCCCGGCCATGAACCCAGCAGCACCAGATTGCCTTCTGCCGCGCCGCTATCGGGCAGGCGCTTGCCGTCATTATCGACAAGGGCGGGCTGGACGCCAAACATGGGAAAGCTGGCCGAGCCGGGTTTGAGGCCATGGGCGCCGGGAAGCGGCGTAATGAGATGCCCGCCAGTTTCGGTCTGCCACCAGGTGTCCACGATGGGGCAATGTCCATTGCCGACCGTCTTGTGATACCAGCGCCAGGCTTCGGGATTGATCGGCTCGCCCACACTGCCCAGAAGGCGCAAGGAGGAGCGGTCATGCTTCGTCACCGGATCATCGCCCAGGCGCATCAGGGCGCGGATGGCGGTGGGCGCGGTGTAGAAGACAGAAACCTTGTGCTTCTCGATCACCTCCCAGAAGCGCGAGGCATCCGGCCAGGTCGGCACGCCCTCGAACATCAGGCTGGTCGCGCCGTTCGCGAGCGGGCCGTAGACGATATAGGAATGGCCCGTCACCCAGCCGATATCGGCTGTGCACCAGAAAATATCGTTTTCCTTGGCATCGAAGGTGAGGGCGTGGGTCATGGTGGCCCACAGAAGATATCCGCCGGTCGTGTGCAGCACGCCCTTGGGCTTTCCGGTGGAGCCTGAGGTGTAGAGGATGAAGAGCGGATCTTCCGCGCCCATGGGCTCAGGCGCGCAATGGGCGTCCACCTGGATGGACAGGTCATGATACCAGTAATCGCGGCCCTCCTCCCAGTGTACGTTCGCGCCCGTATGCTTCACGCACAGCACGCGTTTGACGCCGGGCGCATGTTTCAGGGCCGCGTCCACATTGTCTTTCAAGGGCACTGCCTTGCCGCCGCGCACGCCCTGATCGGCGGTGATGACAAACTCGCTCTGGCAGTCATTGATCCGGCCTGACAGGGCCTCGGCTGAAAAGCCGCCAAACACGACCGAATGCACTGCGCCAATGCGCGTGCAGGCGAGCATGGCAAAGACGGCCTGCGGGATCATCGGCATGTAGAGCGTGACGCGGTCGCCCTTCTTCACGCCCAGCATTTTGAGCACGTTGGCAAATCGGCACACATGGTCGTGCAGCTGGCGGTAGGTTATGGAATGGTGGTGGGCGGGGTGATCGCCCTCCCAGATCAGGGCGGGCTTGTTGGCGCGGGTCTCCAGATGCCGGTCAATGCAGTTGACCGAAACATTGAGAATGCCGTCCTCAAACCAGCGAATGCGGAAATCATCCCTGTTGAACGAGACGTCGGAGATTTTTTCCGGCCGCTTGATCCAGTCGAGCCGGCCCAGCTCCTCGCGCCAGAATGCTTCGGGTTCTTCAACGGAGCGTGCATACCGGGCCTTGTAGCGTTCTGCGCCCATGTCCGAGCCTGAGAAGCTGGAGGCTACCGGGATGATCTCGTCTGTCATGGCTGTGCTGCTCCGCGTTCGGCTCTCATCTGACGGGCGGAGCTTGGCCGAAGGGTGCGGGCTGGCGCAAGCGGGCGGACCATCTTGCCCGCACCGATCAATTCCAGCTTGTACCAGATGCGCCTGCCAGTAATATTCAGCCCGGCATGGAGGCGGGCAATGCACATAGTCATGGCGATACTGGGCGTTCTGGGGACTGCGGCCTTCATTCTCTGGCGGATTCACATCGCTTCGCAGGCTGCCCGCAACCTCGCAGATCTGGCCGGAGAGGCGGCCAACTTGCCGCGCAAAATGCGGTTCCGCTCCAAGGCGAACCGGCGCGCCGTGGAGACCATCGATGATCCGCGCGAGGCGGCGGCGGTCCTGATTTTTGGTGTCGCGGCATGCGCAGGACCGATAACCGAGGCAGACCGGGCGGCGATGACGCACGACATGGCCCGGCTTTTCGAGATAAGCGAGGCCGACGCTACCGAGCTGGCCGCCCGGGCGGCATGGCATGTCGGCGGGATGGTTGATCCGCTGAATGCGGTAAACCGGCTGACAGACATAGTGGCGGAAAACGCTGGTAACGAGGCGCTGTCATCCTTGTCGCCTGTTCTTCAGGCGAGCGCCGACCGCACCGAAATGCAGAGCGCGGACCAGTCTGCCTTCATTGCCAAATTCCGGCGCCGGGCGGGGTTAGCTTAAACCTATCTGCGCCTATCCCCTTGCAAGACGGTGCGTGATCGGCTGATCTCCGTCGCGAATGATTTACCCCTCATTTGCGGGAGACATACCGGCATGCAGCTCAACCAGGCCAGCTGGCCCGAAGTCGAAGCCTATCTGAAGAAGTCCAAGGGCATCATCATCCCGATCGGCTCTGTCGAGCAGCATGGCCCCAATGGCCTTCTCGGCACCGATGCGATCTGCCCTGAAGTGATCGCCAAGGCCGCCGGCGATGAGGCGGGTTTTCTGGTCGGGCCGACCTTCTCGGTTGGCTCTGCCCAGCACCATCTAGGCTTTACCGGCACCATCACGCTGCGCCCGACAACCATGATTGCCGCGCTCAATGACTGGATCGACAGCCTGCACCGGCACGGCTTCAAGCGCATCTTCTTCCTCAATGGCCATGGCGGGAATATCACCACCATTGATGCCGCGTTCGTGGAAAGCTATGCGGCCTGGTCGCTGGATGGCGAGGCCTGCCCCTACAAGCTCAAACAGACCTCCTGGTGGATGTTTGACGAGGTGGCACAGGTCTGCAAGGAGCTGTTCCCTGAAGGCGATGGCAGCCATGCGACGGCCTCTGAAGTGGCCGTCACCTATTACGCCTACCCGGAAGCGGTGAAAGATGTGGTGATGACACCCAAAACCGCGCCAGAGGGCCGGTTCACCGACGCGGCAGACTACCGCAAGAACTTCCCCGATGGCCGGATCGGCTCTGATCCCTCACAGGCGACGCCCGAGAAGGGCAAGCGCATCGTGGAAGTGGCGAAGAAGGCGCTGATCCGCGAGGTTGAGGCCTATTTTGCGAGCTGATCTGCGCTAGCGGGCGTTGGTGACAAGGTAACGGTGTGCGCCTATATCGGCGCCATGACTAATCCCGCGCCCGCCCCCGAAACGGATATCCAGCCTGCCAGCCCGGCGGGGCCGGGCCGTATGGATCCGGCCAAGTCCCAGCGCATCAATACGATGGCGACGGCGCTTTCGGTAAGCGTGGCGCTGATTCTGGTGGGCGCCAAGCTCGCGGGCTGGATAGGCTCCGGGTCGATCGCCCTGCTGGCGAGCTTCTTCGATTCGCTTCTGGACCTTGCGGCCTCTGTGACGGCGTTTCTGGCTGTGCGCTATGCGGCCCGTCCTGCCGATAACGAGCACCGCTTCGGCCATGGCAAAGCGGAGGCATTCTCCAGTCTTCTGCAGGCGGTGCTGGTGGCGGCGTCTGCCCTCTTCCTCTTCGTGGAAGGCACGCGCCGCCTCATTGATCCGCAGCCCGTCGAGGCGGGCGGCTGGGCGCTGGCGGTGATGGCGCTGTCGCTGGTGCTGACTCTGGGCCTTATCCGCATGCAGACGCTGGTGATCCGGCGCACCGGCTCCATCGCCGTAACAGGCGACCGTGCGCATTATTCTGCCGATGTATTGTCCAACCTGGCCGTGATGGGCGGGATTGCGCTGGCGGTCTTTGCCGGGCTGGAGCGGGCAGACCCGATTCTGGCGCTGTTTGTTGGTGTTCTGCTGGCAAAGTCGGCGTTTGAGCTGGGACGGGAGTCCGTCAACCAGCTGCTCGACCGGGAATTGCCGGACGCAACCCGCGCGCATATCGAGGCTCTCCTGACAGACGATCCGCGCGTGCTGGGCGTGCATGAGCTACGTACCCGCGCGGCCGGGCCGCTTATCCACATTCAGGTTCACATGGATCTGGAGCCGTTCCAGACGCTCAAAGAGGCTCATGACGTCGTGGTGGCGGCCGAGCTGCGGGTCCTCAAACACTATCCGGCCGCGGACCTGCTGATCCATTCCGATCCCAAAGGCTATGGCGAGGCGCACGGGCGGGGCTTTTTCGACGCCGACCCGGAGCCCCATGATGGCGGCGCGCGCTGAATACGCGCTTAAACCGCCGCGCGAAGCGCATTAGCGTTTTGGCCGATGTTTATTCTGCACCACTGGCCCCTTGATCCCTGGTCCCGGCAGGCGCGTATTGCGCTGGCCGAGAAGAAGTGCGCCGTGGAGCTGCGCTTCCAGCGGGTATGGGAACCGGAAGATGCGTTTTTCGACCTCAATCCCGCAGGGCTGACGCCCGTGCTTGAAGACCGTAGCGGCGAGACGCCGCTGGTCATCGTGCAGGCCGATGCCATTCTGGCCCATCTTGAAGAGACCCGGCCCGAACCGCCGCTTCTGCCATCAGAACCGGCGGGCCGCGCGGAGGTGCGCCGGCTGGTCACCTGGTTTGACCGCAAGTTTGACGCCGAGGTGAACGCCTATCTGCTGCATGAGAAGCTGGAAAAGCGCATGCAGAATCTGGGTTCTCCCGATGCTTCGGTCATCCGGGCGGGGCGCGATTTCCTGCGGGCGCATCTTGATTATATGAGCATGCTTCTGGAGCGCCGCGACGGGCTGGCGGGGCCGCGCTACTCCATGGCCGATCTGGTGGCGGCGGCGCATCTCTCCTGCGTCGATTATCTCGGCGATGTGCCCTGGGACAGCTTCCCGGCGGCAAAAGCCTGGTATGAGCGCATCAAGTGCCGCCCGGCCTTCCGCTCGCTCCTGGATGACCGCCTGCCCGGCCTGCCGCCTGCCCGGTGGTATGCCGATCTGGATTTCTAAGGCGTTGATCTTCACTGTTCGCTTATGCCCTCGTCCTTCGAGACGGCTTCTTACGAAGCCCCTCAGGATGAGGGCATAAAGCTCGATCCCTCATCCTGAGGGCGAGCGAAGCGAGCGTCTCGAAGGATGCGATCCCTGTGCCTTCATCGCCACACCTGTTAACCACAATGCCACAGTTTTCCGTCTGCGCGCTTGGCCCGGCTACCGGGCAGGTGTAACAGGATCGTCTCACCGGCGGCGTTAAGCCGTCCAAAGGAGGTCTCGTCCGACCCATGCGATCTGAAATCTGGAGCGCCCTCACGCGCACGCGGTAGCGCGGCATCTGGAGGGCACCGGGACCACCGGCCGAAAGGCTGCTGTCCTGCGTAACGCTTTCCCCTGCCGCACAGCCACGCTCCCATTTTCAGACCCTTGGTCCGCGCCCGTTACCGGGCCATGCGGGCCAAAGCATTCGAGACGATCATGACCGAACAATTTGATGACGACGCGCATGCACCGCGCGTGCTTTCCAATTCTGCCGTTCTGGCTTTCCTCTGGCGGCAATGGATGCGCCGCCCGTGGTTCTTCGCTGCGCTGGTGGGTTTCACGCTCATTGCCACGGTGATTGACGTATTCATCCCCGTCGCCGCGGGGAGACTCATTGATTCCATGACAACGGACGGTGATGGCGGCCACTGGGCGGCGTTCGCGCTGTTTCTGGGCCTCGCCATTGCGTTCAACGCCATGCGCCAGATCGCGGTGCGCTTCGAGATACGCTTTTCCAGCGCCAACATGGCCGACATGACGACGGAATCGTTTGCACGCGTACAGCGCTTCGCGCTCGACTGGCATGCCAGCACGTTCGCCGGCTCGGTCGTGCGCAAGATCACGCGCGGCATGTGGGCGTATGACACGATCACCGCGACGCTCTGGTTCGGGCTGATCCCCTCTGTCCTCGTGATGGCGGGGCTGGGTGTCTACATGCTGTTCACCTGGCCGCTGGTCGGGCTCTATGCGCTGAGCGTCACCGCCATTTTCATCGTGGCCTCGGTGCTGATGTCCGCGCTTTATGTGCGCCCGCAGAATATCCGTTCCAACCGTATCGATTCCGAGCTTGGCGGGGCGGTTGCCGACGCCGTATCGGGCATCGCCACGGTGAAGAGCTTTGGCGCAGAAGCGCGTGAGGACCAGCGCTTTCATACGCTGGCCTGGCGCTGGCGGGCGGAAGTGAAGAAGACCTGGCTGCGCTTTGTGAACACCTGGCTGGTGCAGATCATTGCCGTGCTCGCCCTGCAGGCGGGCCTGACGGGGCTGCTCATCAATCTGTGGCAGCGCGGTGAGGCAAGCCCCGGCGCGGTGGTGTTTGCGATCACCGCCTTCATGCTGATGGCGGGCTATATGCGCCGCTTTGGCGAGGAAGTGCAGAACGTCCAGCGTGGTCTCGATGAGATCCAGGACATCGCCGCCTACGCGCTGCAGGAAACGCAAATCGCCGATGCTGTGGATGCACCGGACTTTGTGCCGGGTCCCGGGGCAATCAGTTTTGACCGCGTGCGCTTCACCTATGCCGGGCAGAACCGCCCGCTCTACGAGGATTTCTCGCTGGAGGTTCCCGCTGGCGAGAAAGTGGCGCTGGTCGGTCCGACAGGCTCTGGCAAGTCGACCTTCGTGAAGCTGGTCCAGCGGCTCTACGATGTTGATGAGGGCGCTATCCTCATTGACGGGCAGGATGTGCGCGCCGTGAAGCAGGCAAGCCTGCGACGTTCCATAGCGCTCGTGCCGCAGGATCCGGCCCTGTTTCACCGCACGATTGCGGAGAATATCGCCTATGCGCGCGCCGATGCCTCCATGGAGGAGATTGTCGCGGCGGCAAAGCGTGCCCGCGCCCATGATTTCATCACGCGCCTGCCCGCCGGTTATGACACGCTGGTGGGAGAGCGCGGTGTGAAGCTGTCGGGCGGGGAGCGTCAGCGTGTGGCGATTGCCCGCGCGGTGCTCGCCGATGCGCCGATCCTCATCTTCGATGAAGCCACGTCCAGCCTCGATAACGAGACCGAGCGCGAGGTGCAGGAGGCGATGGCCGATGTGATGGCGGGCCGCACGGCTATCGTGATCGCGCACCGCCTGTCCACTATCCGGGACGCAGACCGGATTCTGGTCTTCAATGAAGGCCGGATCGTCGAGCAGGGCACGCATGGCGAGCTGCGCGCGCAAGGCGAGGGCGTCTATGCGCGCCTCGCGGCGCTGGCAGTGGCGGAATAGGGGCGGGTCATGCTGATCAGACCTGAGACAAAACAGGACCAGACGGCTGTTCACCGGCTCACCCATGCCGCCTTCCAGCGCGATGACGAGGCAAGGCTGGTCGATCTGTTGCGTGACAAGCATGGCGATGAGGTGATTTCGCTGGTCGCCGAGATACCGGGCAATGGGCTTGCCGGGCATATCATGCTCTCGCCCGCGCCCATCGTCGACGAGGCGGGCGGGGTGGTCAGGGACGGGCTGGCGCTGGCGCCTGTCAGTGTTGACCCGGCCGGCCAGCGCAGCGGTGTCGGGTCGGCGCTCTGCCGCTCGGCACTGTCATGTGCGCAGGCGCGCGGCGCGCCTTATGTCGTGCTGATCGGCCACCCGGCCTACTATCCGCGCTTCGGTTTCGTCCCGGCGGGGCCGCTGGGAATCACGTGCCCCTATGAGGGCGTTCCGGAGGAAGCCTTCATGATTTCGCGGCTGGACCGGGCGGCGATGAAAGGGGTGAAAGGCATGGTGCGCTTCGACAGCGTCTTTGAGGGGTTGTAAGCCCTCAAAGCCAGATCAGTTCCCTTATCACGGGGAAGCTGCTATAGCGCCGCGCTGTATGGGCGCCGGAGGATTTGCGCGCCTGATGTTTTTTGTGTCGCGCTGCCAGATTGTGTCTGAGCGCGCGCCTGCGAGGCCTTTTCATGACGCTGCCTGACACTATCCACCCCGCGCTGCGCGCAGCGCTGGCGCGCAAGGGCTATGAGACCCTTACCGACGTTCAGGGCGCGGTGCTGGCCGAGGACGCTTTCGGGCAGGATCTGCTGGTTTCCGCCCAGACCGGCTCTGGCAAGACGGTGGCCTTCGGCATCGCGATGGCCCCTGACCTTCTGGGCGAGGACGAAAAACTGCCCTTTTCGCAAAGCCCGCTGGCTCTTGTGATCGCGCCCACGCGCGAGCTGGCCCTGCAGGTCCAGCGCGAGCTCACCTGGCTTTATGCTGATGCGGGCGCGCGTATTGCTTCTGCGGTCGGGGGTATGGATCCTCGTGCCGAGCGCCGGGCCATGGAGCGCGGCGCACACATCATTGTCGGCACGCCGGGCCGTCTGAAGGATCACATCGAGCGGGGCGCGCTGGACCTGTCTGCCATTCGCGCCATCGTGCTCGATGAAGCCGACGAGATGCTCGATTTCGGCTTCCGCGAAGACCTTGAATTCATTCTGGGGTCTGCCCCTGAAGAGCGCCGCACGCTGCTGTTCTCGGCTACGGTGTCGAAAGAGATCGCGCGCATCGCCCAGACCTATCAGTCAGATGCGGTACGTATCTCCACGATCAGTCATGGCAGCCAGCACGCCGATATCAGCTATGTCGTGCATGCCGTGCCGCCGCGCGACCGGGAAAACGCTGTCATCAACGTGCTGCGCTATCATGGCGCGCCGCGCGCTCTGGTGTTCTGCGGCACGCGCGAAGGCGTGAACCGCATGGCGGCACGTCTTGCCAATCGCGGATTTGCTTCGGTGGCCCTCTCAGGCGAGCTGAGCCAGGCAGAGCGCACCAAGGCGCTGCAATCGCTGCGCGATGGCCGGGCGGCTGTGTGCGTGGCGACGGATGTGGCTGCGCGCGGGATTGATTTGCCGGGCCTGGATCTGGTTATCCATGCCGATCTTCCCAACAATTCAGAGACCCTGCTGCACCGTTCAGGGCGTACGGGCCGCGCGGGCGCGAAGGGTATCAGCGTGCTGGTCACCGGGTTCAATCAGCGCGGCCGGGCGACGAGGCTTTTACGCGATGCGCGCCTCGATGCGGAGTGGTCCGACGCGCCGGACGCGGAGGCCGTGCGGGCAAAAGACCGCGAGCGTCTTGGTGAACATCCCGCCTTTGCTGGCGAGATCGACGAAGACCGGCTCAGCGAAGCGCGCGAGATCATTGAGCGCTTTGGCGCTGAACGCGTCGCGCTGGGCTTTCTGGCCGAGCTGGAGCGCCGCCTGCCCGCGCCAGAAGAGCTGGGCGTGGATAGCGGCCCGGTCCGGCGCGAGGAGCGAGCTCCGCGCGACCGCAATGAGCCGTTTGAGCGGCGCGAGCGGCGTGAACGCACGCCGCGCGCCGGGTTTGAGGGCAGTGTCTGGTTCGAAGTGGATATGGGCCGGCGTCAACGCGCCGAGCCGCGCTGGCTGGTGCCGATGATCTGCCGTCTGGGCGATGTCACGGGCCGCGATATTGGCGCGATTGATATTGGCGAGGTGGCCACCCGCTTTGAAATCACCGGCGCGCAGGTCGAGCATTTCGAAAAATCACTTCTGGAGCCGCGCGAGCGTGACCAGAACGTGGTGGTCCGGCGCGCGGGCGATACGCCCTTGCAGCCTGCCAATCCGGATGCGCCGCCCGCCCGTCAGCGCCCGCCGCGCGATGACCGTCCGGGCCGCCGGGAGCGCTTTGCCCGCAAGACAGAGCGCGAGGAAGATGCCCTCTATGAGGACAAGCCGCCCGCGCCGAGTGTGAATATCAAGCCGCTGTCCGGCGGGAAGAAGCCGGATGGAGCGCACAAGGGGCCGCACAAGGGCGGCAAATCCTTCAAGGGCGACAAGCCTTTCCGGAAGGACAAGCCGGCGGGCGGCGAGAAACCGTTCCGCGCTGGCAAGCCCGGCAAGGATGGCAAACCGCAGGCCGGCAAAAAGCCCTATAAGGGCGATGGCCCGTCAGGCGGTGATCAGACCCTGAAGCGCATCAAGCGCAAGCCGCGCAAGGACAGCTAGAGCGCGCTGGCGATGGCGGCCTGAATTTTCAGCGCCTGCACGGTTTCGCGCACATCATGCACGCGGATCATCCCGGCTTTTGACCGGGCCGCGTGCAGCGCCGCCGCCAGTGACCCGCCAAGGCGCTGGTCTGCGGGCGCATCGCCGTCCAGCGCGGCGATGAAGCGCTTGCGAGACGCGCCAAAGAGGAGCGGGAAGCCATGGCCTGCAAGGCGTGGCAGGACTGCCATCAGCGCCAGATTATGGGTGAGTGTCTTGCCGAACCCTATGCCGGGATCAAGCCAGATATTTTCGCGTGAAACGCCCGCCTGCACTGCGGCTTCGACGCGCGCGAGCAGGAAAGCTTCCACCTCGGCCACGACATCGCCGTAAACGGGGTCGGCCTGCATGGTCTGCGGTGCGCCCTGCATGTGCATGAGGCATACCTTGCAGCCCAGCTCCGCGGCCGTTTCCAGCGCGTCATCGGCCTGCAGGGCGTTCACATCATTCCAGAGGCTCGCGCCTGCCTGCACGGCGGCGCGCGCCACGCCCGGCTTCATCGTGTCGATGGAGAGGGGAATGCCAGTACCCGCGAGCCCTTCGATCACAGGGATGATGCGGGTCAGCTCATCCGCTTCGCTGACCGGCTGCGCGCCGGGCCTGGTGCTTTCCCCGCCAATATCCAGCCAGTCTGCGCCCGCATCGATCAGGGCATGGCCATGCGCGATGGCGCGGGCGGCATCAAAATGCTGACCGCCATCGGAGAAGCTGTCGGGCGTCACATTGACAATGCCCATGACGAGCGGGCGGGGGCGCTGTGTCATTGCGAGGTGTCAGTCCTCATCGGGCAGGCGGCGGAAGCTGTAGGGGTAGGGCGCATCAGGGAACTGGTATACGAGCTCGCCTTCCAGCGTACTGGCCCATTCGCGATAGGTGAAGAAGTGGCGATGACCGCGCAGGCTGGCACGCAGCCGTATCTCATCCCCCGTTTCGGCCGTCACGACGCAATCATTGCTCTCGATGGTGAAGTAATAGCCCGCATGGGCTGGCGACTGGGTCTCCACCAGACACGCCTCCGGGTAGCCGATCAGGTCCTCTGCGGTAAGGGATGCAAATGCGCCATCTTCATCCGCGCGGCCGGCAAAAGCTTCGGAATCGCGGAATTTGAAAACGTCAAACCCGGTTGACCATTGTTCCTCGCCGTCGCGAAACACCCAGAGCCGCTGGCGGCTGACGGGGCCGTCCGCTGCGCCGGAACGCCATTCCACATAGATAACGTGCTCGCCAAGTCCGGGCGCCTCCACGCGCGCATGCGTGGCGTAGTACAGCTCGAACTCGTAGGCGGGGACATCCGGCTGGGCGTCGTTCTGCCACGCCTCGTACTGCTGGGCATTGGAAAAGCGTCCGGTGAGAAAGCTGGCCCTGTAGGCGGCGGTGCCATAGACCGGCTCAGCCTGCGCTTGCGGCGCGGTTTCCGGCTCGGCAAAGGCGAGGGTGGCCAGCAATAGCGCGATCATGGCAGGTCTCCGGCTTGTCCGGGCCATTCCAGCCTGACCCTGCGCCCGTTGCAAGGGTGCGCCCTGTCCGCCGGCCCTTGTTTGCCCTGACAAATGCTGACGGAATCGCGCCAGTCTATGGTATGAGCGGGCGGAATCAGAACGCCGTCAGGAGAGCCTGTTTGACCCAGACCGGACAGGACAGGGGCGAGGACAGCGCCGCACCGCGCTATGTGTGGCTGGCTGAAACGCTGAAAAAACGCATCGCGGCGGGCGATCCGCCGGTCGGCAAGCTGCTGCCGACCGAGCATGCGCTGTGCGAGGCGTATAATGTCTCGCGTCATACCGCGCGTGAGGCCTTGCGCCTGCTGGCCGAGGCCGGGCTGATCGTGCGCCGCCGCGGGGCGGGCACGCTGGTCATCGCTACGGAGAGCAAGGCCGCCTTTTCCCAGCGCCTCGGCAATGTGGACGATCTGATGCAGTATGCGCGCGATGCGCGCCTGACCCCTGATGCCACGGCAATGGTTTCGCTGGAGTCCCATCTGGCGCGCACGTTCGGCATAGCGCCGGGCGGGGAGTATATGCGCGTATCCGGCTTGAGGGCCGTGCCGGGCGAGCCGCCCCTGGCGCTGACCGACATCTATATCCGCGCCGACCTTGCCCCGCCGGTGGAAAAGCTCGTGGAGATGAACGGGCTTATCATCGAGTGGATCGCCAGCGTGCGCGGTGTTTCCACGGCGCGCGTCGATCAGGCCATCCTGGCAGGTGCCATGACCGAGCGTGAGGCCGGGAAGCTCGACTGCGAGGCGGGGACAGCGGCTCTGCGTACAAGACGGCGCTATTATGACAAGAGCGGGCGGGTGATTGCGTTGTCCGATACGGTCCATCCGGGCAACCGCTTCGTCTACGAGATGAGCCTGTTGCGCGAGACCGAAGGCTAGGCCAGCCCCGCAATATCCAGCCCGCCTTCCATCTCCACCGGGCCGGACAGGTGTACATGGCCGTCCGCGTCCCAGCGGACGGGCAGCTCGCCGCCATCGGCGATGATCACCGCTTCGCGCCCTGTCAGGCCGCGCCGGTGCGCAGCGACCAGCGCCGCGCAGGCGCCCGTGCCGCAAGCCAGCGTCAGCCCTGCGCCGCGTTCCCAGACCCTCAGCCGGATCGTCTGGCGGTCAATCACTTGCGCAAAACCCGCATTCACGCGCTCGGGGAAAAGCGGGTCGTGCTCAATGGCCGGGCCGATTTCGGCCAGCGGCAACGCGGCCAGATCATCGACGAAAAAGACCGCGTGCGGATTGCCCATGGATACGGCGCCCGGCCCCTCAAGGCGTCCGCCGCCGGGCAGGGGGACGGTATAGTCGAGCCTGACCGTATCCATTTCCCGCGCCAGCGGAATATCGCGCCAGCTGAGGCCGGGCTGGCCGAGATCAACTTCCACCGCGCCATTGTCCAGCTGCCGCGCGCTGAGCACGCCGCCTCTGGCTGCGAATGTCAGCCGGGAGCGGCCGTCGTCCCGGAACAACAGCCAGGCAGCTGCCCGCGTGCCGTTACCGCAGGCACCGACCTCGCCGCCATCCGCGTTCCAGACCCGCAAGGTGGCATCTGCCACGCCATGGTCTTCCAGTCCCATGATCTGGTCGAACGGGTGGCGGGCATGCAGCGCGGCGAGCTGTGCGGGCGATAGCTCCAGAGGCCGCCCGCGCCCGCGCGCGTCGATCACGATAAAGGCGTTTCCCGCCCCGTTCATGGCCCAGGCTCTCATGGCACAAGCCGATACGCGTCATCGCCGCGGTGCGCAAGCACCGCGCTTATGTCAGGTTTGTAATGTAGCGGGCTTTGACCTTGGCACCCGGTCAGAGTTCAATGCGGACAGCTTTTCCTATGGGGGATCATAAATCCATGAAGATGTACAAAGCTGCCCTGATGGCTGCTGGCTCGGGCCTTTTGCTGGCCGCCTGTGAACCTGCCAATTCCGGAGACGTCATTGTGAACCAGTCTGCGTCCGCCTCTGATGCCCGCGACGGTCAGCGTGCCAGCCCGGATGCTGAATCGCGCGCGCTGAATGCGGCGATCCAGTCCGGCTCCGAAGAATTGCTGTGGCTGGAAGAGGTGGAAGGCGAGGAAGCCCTTGCCTTTGCCGCGGCGCAGAACGAGCGCTCGCTGGGCCATTTGCAGGCCGATCCACGCTATCAGCAGCTTTATGACCGCGCACTGGAAGTACTCGAGAGCACGGACCGCATTCCGTTTGTCGGGGTGCGCGGCGGCGAGTTGTGGAATTTCTGGCAGGACGCCAACAACACGCACGGCCTGTGGCGCCGCACCACGCTGGAAAGCTATGAGACCGACGCGCCTGAGTGGGATGTCGTGCTTGATCTTGATGCGCTGGCGGACGCCGAAGGGCGCAACTGGGTCTGGCGTGGATCGTCCTGCCTGTCGCCCGATTATAATCGCTGCATACTGACGCTCTCCGATGGCGGCTCTGACGCGGCGGTCCGGCGCGAATGGGACATGGAGACGCGCAGCTTCGTTGAAGGCGGTTTCGAGATCGACGCCACCAAGGGCTCAACTGCGTGGATCGATGAAGACACGCTGCTGATCGCGACCGCGCTTGATCCGGCGGAAACCACCACGTCCGGCTATCCTTTCGTCGTCAAGCGCTGGACGCGCGGCACGCCGATTGAAGAGGCAGAAGTCGTGTTCACGGGCGCGGCCAGCGATGTCGGCGTGTGGCCGGCCCGCTACCAGCAGGCCGACGGCACCTTCTATCTTCTGGCCACGCAGGCAGAGACCTTCTTTGAGAGCGTCTACTGGCTGCTGCCCGACAATGCGCAAGGTGAACCGATCCGGCTCACCCTGCCCCGCCGGGTCAGCCCGCAGGCGCTATTCGGCGACCAGCTTGTCTTCTCCATCGAGGAAGACTGGACGCCCGTGGAAGGCGGCGAGACCTATCCCCAGGGCGCCGTGCTCTCGCTTTCCATGTCTGAGCTGGCCGCAACCGGCGAGCTTCCCGCCATCGAGACCGTGTTTGTGCCGGGCGAGCGCCAGTCGGTTGGCGGGTTTGCCGCGACGGCCAATCATTTGCTGGCCGTGATCGACGAGAATGTTGTCGGGGGATTGTGGGTCTTTACCCGTGATGAAAATGGCTGGCAGCGCCGCCAGATCGAGACACCGGAGAACACCTCGGTCTCCATCACCACGGCCGATGATCAGTCTGACCTCGCCTTCGTCTCGGCGCAGGGCTATCTGACGCCCAACACGCTCTACCGCGTCAGCGCGGATGCGACCTCGCTCTCGCCGGCCAAGTCCATGCCGAGCTGGTTTGACACGACCGGGCTGGTGGTCGAGCAACGCGAGGCGACGAGCGCGGACGGGACGCAAATCCCCTATTTCATCATCCACAATCCGGCACGCTCGGGCGCCGAGCCGGGGCCAACCCTGCTTTATGCCTATGGCGGTTTCCAGGTCAGCCTGAACCCGTCCTATTCGGGCACGATGGGCCGGCTCTGGCTGGAAAATGGCGGCACCTATGTGCTGGCCAATATCCGGGGCGGCGGCGAGTTCGGCCCTGCCTGGCACCAGGCGGGCCTGACCACTAACCGCCAGCGCATCTATGATGATCTGATCGCGGTGGCCGAAGCCCTTGTCGAGGATGGCGTCACCACCACTGGCCAGCTCGGCGTGATGGGCGGCTCCAATGGCGGGCTTCTGACCGGCGTGATGTATACCCAGCGCCCGGATCTGTTTGGCGCCGTCATCAGCCAGGTGCCGCTGCTGGACATGATGCGCTTCCATACCATGCTCGCAGGTGCCAGCTGGCAGGCCGAATACGGCTTCCCGGACGAGAACCCGGAGGAGCGCGACTTCCTGCGCTCGATCTCGCCGCTTCACAATGTGAACCCGGACCGGGACTACCCGCCACTCTTCCTTCTGACCTCGACCAAGGACGACCGGGTGCATCCCGCTCACGCGAGGAAGCTCGCCTATCTCACCGACGCGCTCGGCCTCGACATGCTCTATTACGAGAACATGGAAGGCGGCCACTCGGCGGCGGCAAATCTGCGCGAGACAGCCAATAGGCTCGCGCTGGAATACACCTTCCTCATGCAGAACCTGATGGATGGTGAAGAGTAGTCCAGACCTAATCGGGTCATAAGAACCGTGCCCCGCCGCTGATCAGCGGCGGGGCATTTCATTTACCGAAACACACAATTGTTACCCCGGCATGTGCATCGCGCGGAACAGGACTGCCTCGTGGGCCGTATGGTCTGCGGGAAGCCAGTCTTGATTGCGCGGGAACTGGCAGGAAGGGTAGCAGCGATTGACCAGAACCAACACAGATATGCGTGCCCGGATGGCGGCATACCGGACACGGCTTATGGCTGCGGGGCGGCGGGGCAGCTTCCTCGCCGTCATCGTGGCGATATTCGTGCTCATGGTGCTTGCCGTCATCGTGCGTGAACTCTTCATGCTGGTGACATCGGGAAGCCCGCCTCCGCAGGCCAGCCCAGTGGTGGTGGCCGAAGTTACCCCCATGGTGTTTGCCGACACGATCACGGCGGTGGGTACGGCGCGCGCCAATGAGTCAGTCGCGGTTACATCCAAGATTTCCGACACGATCAGCCGCGTCATGTTTGAGTCCGGAGATCAGGTAGAGGCAGGGCAGGTGCTTGCCGAGCTGGTTGATGCCGAGGAGGCGGCCGGTCTCAACGCGGCTCGCGCCACGCTGGAAGAAGCCCGCCGTGAACGCGTGCGCGTCGCTGCGCTGGCAGAGCGCGGTGTGGCGCCGGCACAGCGCCGGGACGAGGCGGAATCGGCCTATCAGCGCGCCGCTGCACAGGTCAGCGCGATTGAGGCACGCATGGCGGACCGGATCATCCGGGCGCCGTTTGCAGGCGAGGTCGGGCTTCGCAACATATCGGCAGGCGAGCTGATCTCCACTGGCACGGTGATCGCGACGCTGAACGATGTAACTATCATCAAGCTGGACTTTGCCGTGCCTGAGAGATTTGTTTCCAGCGTCCGGGCAGGACAGCTGGTCAATGCGCGTGTGTCGGCTTGGCCTGAAGACGTGTTTACGGGGCTCGTCACCAATATCGACAATCAGATCGACCCGGTCAGCCGCACGGTTACGGTCCGCGCGGAGATTCCCAATGATGACGGCCGTCTGGTTCCCGGCATGCTGATGCGCGTGGAGGTTCGACGGGACGAGCGTATGCAGGCAGGCATCCCCGAAGCTGCGCTGATGCGCCTGGCTGACCAGTCCTATGTATTCGTGGCCGGCGAAGGCGAGGAAGGGCACACGATCGCACAGCGGCGTGATGTGGTGACGGGTCTACGCAGCTTTGGTTATATCGAGATACTTTCCGGGCTGGAGGATGGCGAGCGCATCATCGTCGATGGCACGCACCGCACGCGCGATGGCGGGGCGGTACGAGTTGCCAGCGAACGCCCTGCCCCGCCCGAGCGGCTTCGCACCCTGACGCCACAGCCGGAGCTGCCCGTGCGCCAGCGCGCCGTGGCCTTGCCTGAGGCCGGGCCGGACGAAGTAGCTGCGGCGCCAGCCGACGCTGCGCAGGAAAGTTTTGTTCTGCCCTCGAGCCGCCTTAGCACTGCTGTGCATGAGCAAGGCGGCGCTAGCGAAGCCGAGGGTGATGCTGGCGAAGTTGCCGATGATCCGGAGGCTGATACAGGCGCCGGGCGAGAGGCAGAATCTGCGCCGGTGCCGGATTCCACGGGCGATACAGCACCCCTTGATGCAGCCGCGGACGGGGAGGCGGGCCGGTGACGCTTTCCAGCCTGGCCGTCAAGCGGCCTGTCATGGCCGCCGTATTCTCGGCGCTGATCGTCCTGTTCGGCATTCTGGGTTTCCAGTCGCTACCCTTGCGCGAACTGCCCGATGTGGACCGTCCGGTCGTGTCGGTCATCGTCACCTATCGCGGAGCGAATGCCGAAGTGGTGGAGAACCGGGTCACGCAAGTGATCGAGGATGCGCTTTCAGGCATTGCCGGCGTTGACGAGATCATTTCCGCCAGCCGTGACGGACGCTCGAATATCGACATCACCTTCTCGATGGGGCGGGATATCGATGCTGCCGCCAACGATGTGCGCGGCGCCGTGGAGCGGGCACGCGAAAGCCTTCCCGATGAGGTCAATCCGCCGCTGGTCCGCAAGCAGGAAGCCGATGCGCGTCCGATCATCTGGTTTGCATTATCGTCTGACCGGCTGACCATAGAAGAACTGACCGACTTCAATGAACGCTACATCCGCGACCGCTTTGCCGTGATTGACGGGGTCAGCCAGGTGCTGACCGGCGGGAATCTGCGCTATGCGATCCGCATCTGGCTGGATCCGGCGGCGCTTGCGGCGCGCGAGCTGACCGTGAGTGACATCGAGTCAGCCTTGCGCTCGCGCAATGTCGAGTTGCCCGGCGGGTTTGTGGAGACGCCTGAAAGCGATCTGACGGTCCGTATCCAGCGTTCGTATGCCTCGCCGCAGGATTTTGAGCGCATGCCGGTCGCCAATGTGGGCGGAACCGTTATCCGGCTCGGGGAGCTGGCAGATGTTGAACTGTCCGCTCTGGAGCCGCGTAACGTATTTCGCGGTAATGGCGTTTCGCAGGTTGGTATCGGGCTGGTGCGCCAAAGTCAGGCCAATGATCTGGCTCTGTCGCGTGCTGCCAATGAGGAAGCCGAGCGCATTCGCGCGGTATTGCCCGACGGCATGGAACTTACCCTGTCCAGTGACAACACCATATTTGTTGCAGAATCCATCCGCGAGGTCTGGACCACCCTGCTGATCGCCGCCTTTCTGGTCGTTGCTGTAATCTGGCTCTTTCTCGGCTCATTCCGGGCGGCGGCGATACCGGCGATCGTCGTGCCGGTCTGCCTGACAGGTACATTCGCCGTGCTGGCGGCGTTTGGATACTCCATCAATATCGTGACGCTGCTGGCTCTGGTCTTGTGTATCGGGCTGGTGGTGGACGATTCCATTGTGGTGCTGGAAAACATCCAGCGCCGGGCCGATCTTGGCGAGCCGCCCATGCTGGCGGCCCTGCGCGGTGGCAATCAGGTTTTCTTTGCCGTGGTGGCGACCACTGCCGTGCTGGTCTCGGTGTTTGTTCCGCTCATATTCCTGCCGGGGGTGACGGGGCGCATCTTTATCGAGCTTGCCGTTACCATGTGCGGGGCCGTGATACTGTCCTCGCTGGTTGCGCTGACGCTGTCGCCGATGATGGCATCCAAGCTGATCCGTCCGGGCGGAGAGGCGACCGGGCTCAACCGCCGGGTCAATGATGTGCTGGATGGCGCGAAGCTGCATTACAGGCGGTCACTGGACGTGGTCCTGCGCCGCCCTTTGCTGGTGCTTCCGCTGGTCCTGGCAGCGGTGCTGGGGGCTTTGTTCTTTTTCGCGCGGCTGCCGGGCGAGCTTACCCCTGCAGAGGACCGCGGCAGCTTCTTTGCCTCCTTTACCGCGCAGGAGGGCGCCGGGTTCGATTACACGCGCGCCCAGGCAGATCAGGTCGAGGCCATATTGATGGAGTATGTCGAGGCCGGAGAGATCGAGCGCGCCATTATCCGCATACCGGGGTTTGGCGGTTCCGGCTTCGGCTCGGGCGTCGTTTTCGGTACTTTGACCCACTGGAATGAGCGCCGCCGCAACGGCCCGGCCGTGGTGGCGGAGATCAATGCGCGCCTTGCTGAGATTCCCGGCTTGCGGGCATTTGCCACCATGCGCTCCACCCTCGCAGGGGAAGGGGCGGGATCAGATCTCGAGTTTATCCTGAGCGGCGATGATTACGCCGAGCTCGGTGCGTTTGCCGATGATCTCGTCGCTGAGGCGATGGCGAGTAATCGGGGCTTTCTTCAGCTGGCATCCGATTACCGGCCGACCTCGCCGCGCCTTGTGGTCGACGTGGATATTGACCGTGCGGCGGAGCTGGGCGTGACCGACGAGCAGGTGGCCCGTACGCTGGAGACCCATCTGGGTTCGCGCCGGGTGGGCCAGTTCATCGACCGCGGCGAAGCCTATGATGTGGTCTTGCAGAACCGGCGTGACGCCCGCGCCTCGGCCATTGATCTGGAAGGCCTCTATGTGCGCGGGACAGGTGGCTCGATCGTGCCCCTGTCGAATCTTGTCACGCTGACGGAGACTGGCGAGTCTTCAGAGCGCCGCCGGGTAAACCGCTTCCGGTCAGTCACTGTTTCGGCGACGCTGGCCGATGGATACCCGCTGGGTGCCGCCGTGGACTGGCTGGACAATTATGCGGCAGAGAATCTGCCGGAGACAGTCCAGACCTCCTATCTGGGCGGCGCGCAGGAGTTTCTGGAAGCCAATCAGGCTGCCCTGTTCGCTTTTGCCATGGCCCTGCTGATCGTGTTTCTGGTGCTGGCGGCACAGTTTGAAAGCCTGATCCAGCCGCTCATCATCATGCTCACCGTGCCGCTGGCGATCGCTGGCGGTCTGTTCGGGCTCTACATCGCAGGCTCTTCGCTCAATATCTATTCGCAGATCGGGTTGATCATCCTTGTCGGGCTGGCGGCGAAGAACGGCATTCTGATCGTCGAATTTGCCAACCAGCTGCGCGATGAGGGCATGGAGCTGGCCGAAGCTACGCTCACCGCCGCCGAAACCCGTTTCCGCCCCATATTGATGACGGGCATCTCCACCGCCGCGGGCGCCATCCCGCTCATCGTGTCATCCGGGCCGGGTTCGGAAAGCCGCGGCACGATCGGCGTGGTGATCTTTACCGGTGTGCTGGTGGCGACGATTTTCACCCTGATCGTGATCCCGGCGAGCTACGCCGTACTCGGCCGCTACACGAAGACGCCCGAATGGACCTCGCGCCAGCTTGAAAAATTCTCGCGTCAGTTTGATGCGTCCGCAGCCACGGCCGGCTCGGGCAAGGATACCCGCCCGCCCGGCGCGCCTGCGGAGTAGACCCTACCCCATGGTCGGGATGATGAAGGACTGGTCGGCAACCTCGCCAGACGGCCAGCGCTGGGTGACCGTCTTGATTTTGGTGAAGAAGCGCACCCCCTCCATGCCGTGCTGGTTGGAATCGCCAAAGGCCGAGCGCTTCCAGCCACCAAAGGTGTGGTAGGCGACCGGCACCGGGATCGGCACATTGATGCCGACCATGCCCACATTCACCTTGGCGGCAAACTCGCGCGCGGCGAGACCATTGCGGGTGAAGATGGCCACGCCATTGCCGTACTGGTGTTCGCTCGGCAGGCGTGCGGCCTCTTCCAGATCTTTCGCCCGCACAATCTGCAGGACCGGGCCAAAGATTTCTTCCCTGTAGGAGCGCATGTCCGGGCGTACCCGGTCGAAGAGCGACGGGCCGACGAAGAAGCCCTTCTCGTGGCCCTGCAGTTCAAAACCGCGTCCATCGATGAGAAGCTCGGCGCCTTCTTTCACGCCCATCTCGATATAGCTCTCAATGCGCGCCTTGTGGGCGGCGGTGACGACGGGGCCGTAGATGGCATCCGGGTCGAGGGAATGGCCGGGTGTGAGTTTCTCGATCTCGGGGATCAGCGCCTCGATCAGGCGGTTGGCGGTGTCCTCGCCGACCGGAACAGCGACAGGCAGCGCCATGCAGCGCTCGCCAGCCGACCCGAAGGCGGAACCCACAAGGTCTTTCACGACCTGATCCATGTCGGCGTCCGGCATGACGATGCCGTGGTTTTTCGCGCCGCCCATGGCCTGCACGCGCTTGCCGTTCTCCGCGCCCTTCACATAGACGTACTGGGCGATGTCGGATGAGCCGACAAAGCTGATGGCTTTCACATCCGGGTGTTCCAGAAGCGCATCGACGACTTCCTTGTCGCCATGCACGACGTTCAGCACGCCGTCCGGCAGACCGGCTTCTTGCATCAGCTCGGCCAGGCGCAGCGGCACGGACGGATCACGCTCGGAGGGTTTCAGAATGAAGGCATTGCCGCAGGCAATGGCGACGCCAAACATCCACATCGGGATCATGGCCGGGAAGTTGAACGGGGTGATGCCCGCGACCACGCCCAGAGGCTGGCGCATGGAATAGACATCGATGCCGGGGCCAGCGCCTTCGGTGTACTCGCCTTTGAGCAGGTGAGGCACGCCGCAGGCAAACTCGATCACTTCAAGGCCGCGTTGGATGTCGCCCTTGGCGTCGGCAACCACCTTGCCGTGCTCGGAGGCGAGCATACGGGCCAGCTCTTCCATATTCTCTTCGACCAGCGCCTTGAAGCGGAACATGACGCGCGCGCGGCGCTGCGGATTGGTTGCCGCCCAGCCGATCTGCGCGTCCCGTGCGATCTCCACGGCGGCGGCCAGCTCGGCTTTCGTGGCCAGCGGAACGCGCGCCTGCACCTCGCCAGCGCTCGGATCGAACACATCGCCGAAGCGGTCAGAGGCGCCCGCCTCATGCTTGCCCTTGATGAAGTGCGGGATGGTGCGGATATCGGCGCTCATCGAACTGTCCTCCTGATGGCAGGCCATGACCGGCCCGCTCGGTATCATCTTTGGCGACGGGATTAACGGCTCAGGCGGCGGGTGTCGAGGCGTGTCCTGCCAGTGCTAGCGGGCAAACTCCAGCGCCCCGCTACCGGCTGCAATGCCGCTGAGCAGGCCGGTACGGGTATAGATACCCGCCCACAGCTCATTGCCGTTCTGATCCGTCAGGCTCAAACGTGCGCGGTGCTCCGCCTCAATCACCCAGCCCGAAACCGCATCAAGACCATGCGGGCACTCACCGGATACAGCCGCCTGACCCTGCAGCCCGTCACCAGAAAGAGTCAGTTCACACGTTCCTGCATGCCAGCTGCCGGTGATCTGGTCTGCCCGGACGGGTGACACCATGCCGGAAATACGGACCATTTGCGGGGGAGCAATCCGGTTGGAGGGGGGCTGCGATTCCAGATCCAGAAAGGGCCGCGGCGCGTGGCTGGAATCGGCCGACGGGGCCGGCGCGCAGCCAGACGCGATCCAGACCAGAAGGACACAGGCGGAAAAAAACCGGGTGCGATTCATTACTAAAGTGTTTGTCTAAGTGAGGTTCCAGCCTAATCTTAGCCGTCTTGCGGGCTGATGTCGAAGCTACTTCCAAGCCTGCGCCAGAAAATCAAAAAGGGGAAACTCCAATGATCAAAGGGATCAAGGGCAGCCTTTATGCCGCTGCGTCTGCAAGCACGCTTGCGCTGGCAATGACGGCGCCAGCCGCTGCCATTCCGTATCGTGACGATGTCGGGGACGAGGGCGCGCAGGCTTTTGCCGCCGAATGGGACGGTGTCATCCAGATTTTCATGTGGAACCGGACTAACGGCAATATCGGCTTCAACTGTACCGGCTCGATGATCAATCCGCGCACCGTGATCAGCGCCGCGCACTGCTTCAACGGCCTGCCGAATGATTTCTACGGCCTCCAGGGCGGCCCGCTGACACCGATCATCGCCTACGGCCCCGACACATTTGATGCGTTGTTCAACTGGATCGATACCGACAACCAGTTCATTGATGACCGCAATGGCCTGACTTTCGCGCTCAACGTGATGACGCCGGAGGCGGGCGCGTTCGGCGGTGATCCCTTCCCGGCGGCCGATGTGGCCATGCTGACCACCTTCGATCCGCTTTTCACCCTGCCGACCTATGGCATGCTGTTCAGCCCGATCCCGCAAGACGTGCTCAGCGAAGGCGTGCACGTCAACATGATCGGCTATGGCACGTTCAATCCGGGCTCGGACAATACGGTATCCGCCATCAATGGCCGCCGCAGGGCTGGCGAAAACATGCTGGGCTTCCTGGGCAATTTCAATCAGTTCTTCAGCGCGCTGGGCCAGCAGGACAATTCGTTCCCCGGCGGCCCGAACACGCAGATGATGTACTGGATCGATTTTGATCAGCCAGACCGCACCGGCGAATGCGGCCGCGAGGACTTTTTTGGCTTCACCAATTCAATCGTCTGCTCTGACGAGGATGGTATCAGCGGCGCATTAATCGATGGTGACACGCTGATTATCCCCGGACCGTCACTCGATATTTTCCCCGGCGATGCGCTACCCAATGAGGTCGGTACCGCTGGCGGGGATTCCGGCGGTCCGCTCATGGCCATGAACATCTTCTCCAACCCGCTGATCCTCGGCGTGCTGTCAGGCGGATTTGTCGATGGCTCGCTGCAGGCTGCCGGGCAGGATTATGGCGGTGTCAGCTACTATAATCCGCTCTACGCCTATGCGAACTGGATTGCGGAGAACAACCCCTACAAATACGTCACCAATACGGGTGGCGGTGACTGGTTTGACGAGACGATCTGGGTGCAGGCGCTCGATCCGAACTATTTTGTCTACCAGGACGGAGAAATCGTGAACGGCCTACCGGACGGTCCGGACCTTGAAACCGGCACTGGCACCCCGTGGGGCGTGGTGTTTGATACTGACGTTGCGGATATCGAACTGGCCGCATCGGCTGAAGCGCCCGGGGGCCTTGCCGGCGGCTTGTCGATCACCACGAATTTTGCCGCTGACGGCATTGTTGCCACTGTGGGCGGCGACCTGCAGCGCACGGTGCCGGGGTCCGGCGATACTGCCAATGCCTCCGAAGCGCCTGAAGCCGTCGATGATGGCGAGATGACAACACAGAATGCCGGCCCGGGCTCCACCGGCTTCGTGCCGGACAATTTCTATGGCAACCAGGGTGTGGAGGCGCCCCGCTTCTACGACGTGACGCTGGCTTCCGACAGTGAAGTGACTCTGTCGGGTGCTTTCGTGGAGATTGACCGGCTGACCCTTGCCGGGTCCGGTGCCGGTCTTACCATTGCGGCCGATGCCGATATGTGGAGCCTGATCTCTGCCGAGCTTTTTGCCGGCACGCTGACGATTGATGGCGGTTTCATCACGCGTGAGCTGGTGAACTGGGGCGGGGTGGTCCGCGGTACAGGCACGATCGACCTGTTTGACCCCAACTTCCTGTTTGGCAATGGCCAGATCATGTCGGGCGCATTCTTCAATGTCGCGGGCATCGTCAATCCGGGTCTTGCCAGCGCTGGCGGCCTTCTCGTCAATGGTGACTATATCCAGACCTCTGGCGGTGTCCTTGCGGTTGACTGGAACGCCACCACGAACAGCCTTCTGCTGGTGAATGGCGATGTATCGCTGGCTGGCGGCGTGGCGGTGAACCCGGTCGATGGTTACGTGCCGCAGTTCGGCGACCGCCGCACCGTGCTTGGCTATACGGGCGAGCTTGTCGGTGAATTTGACGCGGTGATGGACCTGCCCGGCGTGCTCTTCGTCACGCCGGTCTACGGTGCCGGAGAAGTGGAGCTGGTGATTGAAGCGGAAGACTTCACCAGCTTTGCCAACTTCGCCAACCCGTCCCAGGCCGCTCTGGGCAATCGTTTCGATGAGCTGCGCGGCAATCCGCAAGCCGGTCCGGTGGCCCAGCTCTACCAGATCATCGACCTTCTGCCGAATGGACCGCTGGAAAACGCGTTCGAGAATCTGGTGCCGCATGAGGGCTTCCAGTTCCGGCGTGCCTTGAGCGGACATAGCGACCTGCTCAGCGATGCCCTGCGGGGACGGATGCTGCAGGGAGCACCGACAGGCACGCCAACCGGCAGCGGTCAGGCCATGTTCAGCCTGATGGGTTCAGAGGCGTCGGCCGGAATGACAGGCATGGCCATCGCTGATGCCATGCGCATGAACGGTTCTGCCGTACAGGATCAGGCACAGGATCTCGGCAACGGGTTCGAAGTGTTCTTCGCTGGCGGTCTCGTGGACGGGTCAGCGCCGACCACCGCAAGCTCGGCCAATGCATCGACCGAGGGCGGGTTTGCCCTGGCCGGCGTGGATTACGGCCGGTCCGTGGGCTGGCGGTTTGGCGGCGCCATCGGCTTTGCCACATCGGAAAGCGAACAGGTTCTTGCTGGTGGCGGCTCGGCTTCCAGCCGGGTCGAGAGCGTGCAGGTGACCGGCTATGCGGCCTATCGCAGCGACACCGTCCAGGCCCTGCTTGCGGCCAGCTATGGCGACCATACTGCGAGAGCGGGCCGCACGGCCGTCGTTGGCGGTGTCTCGCTGCCTGTCTCAGGCTCTCTGGGCGCCACCAGCTATGATCTGACGGCGCAGATTGGTTACACTGTCACCAGCGGAGCCTTGCGCGCCACGCCGGTTGCCGGGATCACCTGGCAGCGCATAGAGATGGACGCAGGCAGCATGGCCGGTTCGCCCGCTGCCTTTGACCTGGCGAGCTATACGGACTCCTTCACCACAGCACGTGCCGGACTGGATGTGGGCTATATCCTCTCCGGTCCGGGTTATACGTTCGAGCCGCGTGCCTACGCCGGTATTGCCAGCCGTCTGAGCGATGAAAGCGAGACGATCAGCGGTGATTTCGCCGGGACGCCGGGCAGCCAGGGCTTTGCGCTCGCCAGCGGTCTGGACGCGGAAAGCGGATGGTACGAGCTATCGATTGGCGGCATCGCCCGGATGGATAACGGGTTTGACGTCTCGTTCTCGTATGAGACCCGCGCCGGGAATGACCGTATCCGGGATGTGGACGTGTTCATGCTTGGTCTGCGCACGCGCTTCTAGGGCGCCAGGGCCGTAAACAGAAAGGCCGCCTCGACATCCCGGGGCGGCCTTTTTGCATTCAGGCTCTACAAAAGCTAGCGGCTGCGTTCCAGGCGGATGCGCGCGCCATCGGTCATGGCGCCTTGCCAGGGACTGTCCGCGCTCGCCCGCTCGCCGGCAAAAAGTGTGTTGCCGGCAGCGTCCACGAAGAGAAGGCGCCCGCCACCCTCCTCGTCGAACTGCCAGAACATGGTTTCAGCGATTGCCAGCTCGCACTCGGGCGACACGGCGGCGAGGCCCGCAGCGCCGGTCATCAGCGCCATTGCCCCTTGCGGGCGGCGGGCGGGCGGCATCAGGACGAGCGCGCACTGCGTGCCGGCCTCGCTGGTGGCGGTGTAGTTTCCGGCTATGGCTGAGGCTTGCGGCGTCTGGGCGGCAAGCAGGAGGGCGAGAAGTATGCTCATGACGGCCAGATCCTCTGCTTAGGTCAGCGTGCGTCTCCAGCCTAGCGCCGGTTTGCCGCCACGTCGCCCCCCACGGTCTTGCATACTACATGGAGCGCTGGCCGACCCGCTTTGATACTTCGGCGGCGCTTTCCTTGCGCTCGCTATAGCGGTCGACAAGATAATCGGCGCAATCACGGGTCAGCAGGGTGAATTTCACCAGCTCCTCCATCACGTCGACAATGCGGTCATAGAGGGAGGAGGGCTTCATCCGGTCGTGCTCGTCAAACTCCAGCCAGGCTTTCGGGACCGAAGACTGGTTGGGGATGGTGATGAGGCGCATCCAGCGCCCCAGCACGCGCAGCTGGTTGACGGTGTTGAAGCTCTGCGAGCCGCCGGAAATCTGCATCACGGCCAGCGTCTTTCCTTGTGTGGGCCGCACCCCGCCGAGCGAAAGCGGTATCCAGTCGATCTGCGCCTTCATGATGCCCGTCATCGCGCCATGGCGTTCAGGCGAGCACCACACCATGCCTTCCGACCACACCACGAGATCGCGCAGCTCGGCGACCTTGGGATGAGTTGCTTCCGCATCGTCGGGCAGAGGCAGGCCGGACGGGTTATAGATGCGCGTTTCCGCGCCAAGCCGCTCAAGTATGCGGGCAGCTTCTTCTGTGGCCATGCGGCTGAATGAGCGGTCGCGGACCGAGCCGCAGAGCAGCAGGATACGCGGCCTGTGCGTGGCGCGCGCCGAGGGGAAGAGCCGCTCCGGCTCCACATCGCGGTAGCAATCCTCGTCCAGATGGGGCGTGGAGGGATCAAGGCTCATCGGGGTTGCTCCGTCGGGAATTTCGCGCGTGTCCGGTTGGCGAGCGCCACCAGCGAGAGCATGACTGGGACCTCCACCAGCACGCCCACGACCGTCGCCAGCGCTGCGCCGGAATTGAGCCCAAAGAGCCCGATGGCGACGGCGACCGCCAGCTCGAAGAAGTTGGAGGTGCCGATGAGGGCGCAGGGCGCGGCCACGTTATGCGGCACTTTCCACATCCAGGCTGCGCCATAGGCGAGCGCGAAAATGGCGTAGGACTGGATGATGATGGGCACTGCGATCATGGCGATGACCAGTGGCTGGGCGAGTATGGTCCCACCCTGAAAGCCGAAAAGTAGCACGACGGTGGCGATGAGCGCGGATATGGAAACCGGCTTGATCCGGGCATTGAACCCGTCCAGCCGCGCCGTGCCACCAGAGCGGATCAGCCAGCGGCGCACAGCAATGCCAGCGGCCAGCGGGATCACCACATAGAGCACCACGGAGAGAACAAGCGTCTCCCACGGTACCGAGATGGAGGTGACGCCCAGCAGCAGGGCCACGATGGGCGCAAAGGCTACGACCATGATCGCGTCATTCACCGACACCTGAACGAGGGTGTAGGCCGGATCGCCCTTGGTGAGTTGCGACCAGACAAACACCATGGCGGTGCAGGGCGCGGCGCCGAGAATGATGAGGCCCGCAATATACTGCTCGGCATTCTCGGGCTCGATGAAGCGGGCGAAGACACCCTCAAAGAACACAACCGCCAGCAGCGCCATGGTGAAGGGCTTGATGAGCCAGTTTACCACCAAGGTGATGATGAGGCCCTTGGGCCTCTCGCCCACACGCATCAGCGCGCCGAAATCGACATTCACCATCATCGGGGAGACCATCGCCCAGATGAGGACGGCCACCGCCAGATTGACAGAGGCGTATTCCAGCCCGGCCAGAAAGCCGAACGCGCCCGGTACAAGCGCGCCGAGCGCGATACCGGCAATAATCGCAAGGCCCACCCAGACCGAGAGCCATTTTTCAAATGGGCCAATACCGGCAGGCGCAACGTCCTTCTGTGCGGTCATGGACATGTCCTTCAGGGCTGAAAGTCTGGCAGGGCTGCGCCGTCATGCGCGGCCTTCAGGGCGGCTTTTAGACTGGCGGGATCAGACAGATCACCGTCGAACGCCATTACCGCTTCCACGCGGGCTTTAAGGGCCTGAAAGACCTGCTCGAACGCCTCCCGGCAGGCGGCATCCGGGGTCACATAGGCGGGGTCCGGCAGGCCCCAATGGACCTGTACCGGCGCGCCGGGCCAGATGGGACAGGTCTCGCTGGCGGCTGAATCGCACACCGTGATCACGCCGTGAATCTCTGGTGCTTGCGTTGCGGCGAACACGTCCCAGCTTTTTGATCTTAGACCGTCCACGGCATGGCCGTGGCGGGCAAGTGTTTCCAGCGCTACCGGGTGTGGTTCGCCCTTGGGCTTCGACCCGGCAGAGATGGCGGTGATTTTTCCTGCGCCCAGCGCATTGAACAGGGCCTCTCCAAGGATGGAGCGGGCGGAGTTTCCGGTGCACAGGACAAGAATGCGGATCATGGGCGGCTTTCCGGGGCGCGGGTTTTCCCGATTTCTAGCCTTGACATTTCAATATTTCAAGAAGTATTGAAATGAAATGTCAGATCGTCCCGAACTTGCCGAAGCGCAAGCCTGCGCCCAACTCTCCGCCCTCGCCCATGAGGGCAGGCTGCGCATATTCCGTGCTCTTGTCGCTGCAGGTCCCAAAGGGCTTGCCGCAGGCAGGCTGGCCGAACAGCTAGCTATCAGTCCCAGCAATCTTTCCGCCCAGCTGGCGGTGCTGACCGGGGCGGGTCTCGCGCAGGTGGAGAAAGCTGGCCGTCAGCGCATTTATGCCGCCAATCTGGTGGCGACGGCGGAGCTCGTGAGCTTTCTCATTGCCGATTGCTGCGGCGGGGATCCGGCACTGTGCCGGGATGTGACGGCCAAGCTGGCCGTATCCGCGCTAAGGGCTTGCAACTGACGTAAACCCGTTTGAACTAGGCGCGATGAGCCAATACCCCGCCGACCTTTATCCCATCCCCCCTGCGCCGCCCCGGTCGGCGAAGGAACTTGTCGATCAGCTGATCGATGAGCGCGCGCCGCGCCTGAGAAAACATCCCCGGCTGTGGAATGTCGTCCGGCCCACGGCGGGCGCGCTGATGGGCTATCGCGAGGCCATCCGTATGGTCGATACGGTGAGGCCGATGCGCGCGCGAGAGGCGTTCGACTGGGCGGCAGACTATCTGGACCTGACGGTGAAAACGCACGGGCTTGATGCCATTCCAGACACCGGCCCGGTGGTGATTATCGGCAATCATCCCGGCGGCATCGCGGACGGCATCGCGCTGTGGCAGGCGATCCGGGAAAAGCGCCCTGATCTTTGCTTTCTGGCCAACCGGGATGCGCTGCGCGTCTGTCCGGGCCTAGAAGACATGCTGATCCCGGTTGAATGGCGCAAGAATGCGCGCAGCCGGGCCAATGCCCGCGATACGCTGCGTGGGTCGATGGAAGCGCTCAATCATGGCCGGTGCCTGGCCATCTTCCCCTCCGGGCGCATGGCGCGCTGGCGCTGGAGACGCTGGGGTCTGGTGGAGGAGCCGTGGGCACCGACGGCGATCTCGCTCGCCCGGCGCTTCAATACGCCGGTGGTGACGCTGGGCGTGCGCCAGTCCATGCCGGTCGCCTTTTATGCGCTGGACCAGATCCATGAGGAGCTGCGCGATATAACGCTCTTCCACGGGCTGATGCGCCAGCGCGGCAAGACCTATCGTATGCGCTTTTCAGACCCTGTCCCCGCCCGCGAGATACCGGGCAGCGAGGCGGAAGCCACCGCTTCAATCCTCCAGCAGGCCGAGGCGCTCGCCTGGGGCCGGCAGTAAAAGAACCCCCGGCGGAGCGATCCGCCGGGGCTTTTTCATGCGCAGAAGGCTGAACGCCTAGTAGCGGTAATGCTCGGCCTTGAACGGGCCTTTCTGCTCCACGCCGATATAGTCGGCCTGTTCGGTCGAAAGCGTGGTCAGTTTCGCGCCCAGCTTGTCGAGATGAAGCGCCGCCACCTTCTCGTCGAGATGCTTGGGCAGGATGTAGACATCGTTCTTGTACTGATCGCCTCTGGTCCACAGCTCGATCTGGGCCAGCACCTGATTGGTGAAGCTGGCCGACATCACAAAGCTCGGATGGCCATTGGCATTGCCCAGATTTACGAGGCGGCCTTCGGACAGGAGGATGATCTTGTGGCCTTCGGGGAACTCGACCAGATCGACCTGCGGCTTCACATTGGTCCACTGGAAATTGCGCAGGGCCTCGACCTGAATTTCGTTATCGAAATGGCCGATATTGCAGACGATGGCCATGTTCTTCATGGCGCGCATATGGTCGACGGTGATGACGTCCTTGTTGCCGGTGGCGGTGACGACGATGTCCACTTCGCCGATCACGTCCTCAAGGCGGACAACGCCATAGCCGTCCATCGCCGCCTGCAGGGCGCAGATCGGGTCGATTTCAGTCACGGAAACCCGGCAACCCGCCTGTGACAGGGATTCGGCCGAGCCCTTGCCGACATCGCCATAGCCGCACACGACGGCCGTCTTGCCGGCCATCATCACGTCGGTGCCGCGCCGGATGGCGTCCACCAGGCTTTCGCGGCAGCCATAGCGGTTGTCGAATTTCGACTTGGTGACAGAGTCATTGACGTTGATCGCCGGGAAGGCCAGCTCGCCGCGCTTGGCCATCTGGTAGAGGCGCATCACGCCCGTGGTGGTCTCTTCGGACACGCCCTTGATGCTGGCCTTGGCCTTGGCAAACCAGCCCGGGCTCGCCTTGATGCGGCGTTGAATCGCGTCAAAGAGCCAGCGCTCTTCTTCCGATTTCGGCTCGCCGAGCACGGAGGGGTCTTTTTCGGCTTTTTCGCCGAGCTGGAGATACATGGTGGCATCGCCGCCATCATCCAGGATCATGTTGGCGGTTTCGCCATTCGGCCAGTGGAAGATGGCGTCGGCATAATCCCAGTATTCTTTCAGCGTCTCGCCCTTTACCGCGAAGACCGGCACGCCGGTTTCGGCAATGGCGGCGGCGGCATGGTCCTGCGTGGAGAAGATGTTGCACGAGGCCCAGCGCACGTCGGCGCCCAGAGCCGTCAGCGTCTCGATCAGCACGGCGGTCTGCACGGTCATGTGCAGTGAGCCGGCGATGCGGGCGCCTTTCAGGGGCTTGGATTTGCCGAATTCCTCACGCAGCGCCATCAGGCCCGGCATCTCGATCTCGGCCATGTCCAGCTCGATCCGGCCCCAGCGGGCCAGAGAGAGGTCCTTGACGAGATAGTCTTTGCCGTCGGGCGTGTTGAACAGCAGGGTCATGGATGATCCTTCTTTCGCGGAATTCAAAAGCGGGAGTGCTTGATATGCGCGGTGTATAGCCCCCGCGCGGGTGCAGCGCAAACGGCGCGCTGAGCGCTGTCACGGCTCTGACACAGGGAATTTGCAAACAAGAGGTTAAACCGGCCCGTTTTTTGTATACACTCTTTTAACGAGGGGCGTCTGTG
Organism: Glycocaulis sp.; assembly: GCF_051859565.1. GTDB lineage: Bacteria > Pseudomonadota > Alphaproteobacteria > Caulobacterales > Maricaulaceae > Glycocaulis. The sequence continues at coordinate 50,893 of NZ_JBHYFK010000001.1, read as the reverse complement.
CCATTGGCTTACAGCCGTGACGAGCACGAATATGGCGCGTGATGAGGGGAATACCAGGCATGGCGATACTGCCGACAGCTCACGCTACCCAGCGATTTGGAAGCCGCGCGATCGATTTCTACGTAGCGCCGGGACAGGTGATCGGCTCGGATCCGCGTGCCCGCGCTGACGAGCGCCGTATTCAGGATCTGGACGGCGAACGTCACCCTGTGCGGATCGGCAAGCGCGATTTTGCGCTCGATGCCGGTGACTATGCCGCCGTGATCCGCCTGCAGCCCGGCCCGAAACGGCGCTCCAGCCCGGTCGCGGTGGTCAATTACCGCACCAATAGCTGGACGCGCACCAGCCAGGACAATACCAGCATCCTGTCACGCGCCGGCGTCTCGCGTAATGCAAACTGGCTACTGACGGTTCTCGCGCTCACGGTTCTTGCGCTTGTTATTGTCTGGCCGCAAATGCTCGCCCTGCTGGCCCTTTTGGCGCCCGGTCTGGCTAACGGCCTTCCCGCATTTGACGTGTTTTCGGCGCTGGTTGCGGTTCAGCCGGGTCTGGCCGATGCCCGGCTTGCCGAAGCGGTGCCTGCCGTATCGGACAGTCTTGTGGAGCTGGCGCCACAATTGTCAGGCTTTGAAGGGGCGGTGATCTTCGCCGCGATCACGCTCGCGGGCGCGCTTCTGGCGCCTGGCGCGCGTTCCTGGCGGTTCGCCTGGGTACCGGCCTTCCTGGTCATCACGCTGGCCGGTGCGGTGGCCATCAATGGCGCTGAAGCCGCGGCCATTCCCGCCTTGCTGGCTCTGGCAGGCAGCGTGACCCTGTTCCTGTTTGCAGGCGTCATCAATCGCTGGCGGGACGCTGCGCGTCTCGAAGCGCGCATTGCGCGTCTGGCCGATCATGTGCTGCGCCACCCCCCGCAGGAAATGGTGACCCGCCGTGAGACACCTGCCGCGCTTAGCGATGCTGGCGGGGCGCAGGCCGAAACACCAGAGGAGGAAGAGGCGCAAGGTGTACCGGCCGCAATGGTCGCGGCGCCTGTTGCTGCTGCGACCGCCAGCATTGCCCATTCAGGCGATAATGATGGCCCGAGCTCTGCGCTGGCCGAAGTGACGGCAGAAACGGAAGGCGGAGAGGAAGCCCGTACCGAGCCAGAGCTGGCCATGGCGGCCAGCGAGGACGCGGTACACCCGGCCGCGTTTGAGGCGCACGGCGCCGCCAGCGCCGGAGCGCAGGCTGTGCACGATCCGCGCGCCGAAGCCCGGTCCATGGACATTCCGCCGCCACCGCCCATGCCGTCGGAGGCCCTCTCTGGCGATGCTTCGGCTGAGCGCGTCAATCGTGATGCTGAAAGTGTGGAAGCGGGTGTGGAGACCGAGCCAGGTCCGGTGATCACCGAAACCGAAACCCTGCGGCCTGAAGCACCTGTCGAGGCAGCCGGTATGGTTCCGCCGGCAGCCGGCGATGCCGCTACCCCGCTGGAAATTGACGCATCGGAAGATGCCTCGCTGACGGCCGGCGATGCGTTTGGCGGTCAGGACAACGCGGTTGCCGGTGACGGCGAAGTGGACGCCGACGATGCGGGCGCCGGGGTCACGGGCAGCGAAACGGGCGAGCGTCCGCGCGAGGGCTGATTACTCGCTTTCGCCGAACCCGCTCTCGACAAGCGTGCGGAGGGCTGCGGTCAGCGCCTCAGCGTCGGTGCCTTCTGCGCTCAGCGTCAGCTGGGTGCCCGGCCCGGCGCCCAGCATGAGCAGGTCCATGATGGAGCGGCCATCGGCCTGCTCGCCATCGCGCTCCACGGTTACCGTGGCCTCGAATTCTCTGGCCAGACCGACGAATTTTGCAGCCGCGCGGGCATGCAGACCCCGCTTGTTCACGATCGTGACGTCCGCCGTATATGTGCTCACGACAGCCCGTCAATCAGATGGGAGCCGACAGTGATATAACGCCTGCCTGCGCTTGAGGCATTGGCGGCGAGGTCGGAGAGGCTCATGCGCCCGCGCGCCTCGGCCAGCGTGATCATCATGGGCAGGTTGGCGCCGGCGATCACCTCTACCTTGCATTTCTCGAGAAGGGACATGGAGAGGTTGGAAGGGGTGCCGCCAAAAATGTCGGTCACGATGATGACGCCATCGCCGCTGTCTGCGGCCTCTACCGCCGCTCGGATATCGCCCCGGCGTTGCTCCATATCGTCATCGGCGCCGATGGAGACGGCCACACATGCCGCCAGACGGCCAACGACGTGCTCGGTTGCTGCCACCAGTTCCTGGGCAAGCTGACCATGGGTGACGATGACTAGGCCGATCATGGAGACTCTGAAGAGCGGGGCGGGACGATTTGTGACCGCCATGTAACCTTGCATTTCAGATATGTGAAAGGGGCGTCTTGCAAAGAGGCCACAGCAGTGCCTTTCAGGACACGCCCGTCAGCTCGATGACAAAACGTGCGCCGCTCGCCGGGCCGGTGCGGTTTTCCGCGTGGATTGTGCCGCCATGGGCCGAGATGATCTGGCGGGCAATCGCCAGCCCCAGCCCTGAATGGGTGCCAAATGCCGCACCGGCAGGACGCTGGGTGTAAAAGCGGTTGAAAATGGTTTCCAGCGCTTCGGGCGGAATACCGGGACCGTCATCTTCCACCGTGACGATGTAGCGCTCCCGGGCATTGCCGTGCTTACGTTTGATAAAAATGCGCACCTTGCCGTCTGGCGGAGAGAAGGTCAGCGCATTGTCGATCAGATTGGTGAAGACCCGCCCTAGCGGTTCCTCGCGCGCGGCGACAAAGGCCTCGCCGAGACTGGTCTGCAGCTCCAGCTGTCCGGGCGATGCCCGCTCCCCATCGATATAGACGCGCACAATATCGCGGATCAGGCGGACCAGATCGACCGGCGTGACCTGATCACGCGCCAGCTCGGCATCGAGCCTTGAGGCGTTGGAAATGTCGGTGATGAGGCGGTCGAGGCGCTGCACATCCTTCTGGATCACGCTGACCAGACGCTCGCGGGCGCTATCGTCGCGGGCGCGTACCAATACCTCGGCGGCAGAGCGGATGGAGGTGAGCGGGTTCTTGATCTCGTGGGCTACATCGGCGGCGAAGCTTTCAATCGCGTCCAGCCGGTCATAAAGCGCATCCGTCATGGCCCGGAAGGCCTGTTCCAGATCCCCAATCTCGTCGCCCCGGCGCGAGAAGTCCGGCAGAGGCACGCGCCGGCCGCCTGCAAGTTGCACGCTGCGCGCCGCATCCGACAGGCGCTTGACCGGGCCGGCAATGCGCAAGGCCAGAAGAGCACCGAAAGCAACGATGATGAGCGCAGCAAAGCCCAGATAGGGCAGGATCGCCACGCGGTCAGCGGCGATCAGGGCGTCATAATCATAGGATTCGTACGTCACCGAGCCGACAATGGTCTGTACGGGCGCTATGGCCAGTGTCACCGACACGACGCGCTCGCCATAGCGGCCGCGCCTCACCCCTGCCACGGCTTCGCCGGTTGTCTGGGCTAGCGCAATCTCCTCGGTGAGTGAGCGCTCGCGGGTCTCGCGTTCCTCGGCAGACAGGAAGAAGCCGCCGACGAAGTCGCGCACGGCCCGCCAGAGGCCGGTGAAAAAGCCTTCAATATCGCGTTCACCCGGCGGTGGCAGAAGCTCCACGCTGACACGTCCGGCGCTCAGATAGCTGTCGGCGGCGAGGCGTCCTTCAGGCCCGTGGATCATGGCCCGCGTGCCCTCGGGCACGTAGAGCCGGGCGAGCACTTCGGCGGCTATGCGCGCATTGAGGGCGGGCTCAGGCGAGCCTTCCACCGCTGTCTCGGTGATGACATTGCGGATTATGTCGGCCTGCTGGGTCAGCGAGTCGACCTTGGCATCGATCAGGCCGGTGCGGTTCTCGATCAGGGCGAGCGTGCCCAGCGCCAGAAGCCCGAGCGCGAACAGATTGGCGACCAGGATGCTGGCAGCAAGGCGCGAAAATAGCGCCTGACGCAGAGTGGAGGTGAGCCCTGCCAGCCGCGCCTTCAGGCGGCCCGGCTCACGCCTCCTTGTAGCGGTATCCGACGCCATAAAGGGTCTCGATCCCGTCAAAGCTGTCGTCGACGACGCGGAATTTCTTGCGGATGCGCTTTATGTGGCTGTCAATCGTGCGGTCATCGACATAGACCTGATCGTCATAGGCCGCGTCCATGAGATTGTCCCGGCTCTTCACATAGCCGGGGCGGTTGGCCAGCGCCTGCAGGATCAGGAACTCGGTGACGGTCAGGCGCACCGGCTTGCCATTCCATAGACACGCGTGCCGGTTGGGGTCGAGGGTCAGCGAGCCGCGCACCAGCGCTTTCTGGTCGGCTTCGTTGGCCGGCAGGTCGGCATCGTCGGGCTGGGCGCGCCGCAGCACCGCCTTGATCCGCTTGGCCAGAAGCTGGTGGGAGAACGGCTTGGCTATATAGTCGTCAGCGCCCAGATCCAGCCCCAGCGCCTCGTCGAACTCGCCATCCTTGGAGGTCAGGAATATGACCGGCAGGTTGGAGCTCTGGCGCACGCGGCGCAGCAGTTCCAGCCCGTCCATGCGCGGCATCTTGATGTCGAATATGGCAAGGTCCGGCGGGTTGTCGGAGAGGACATTCAAGGCCTCCACCCCGTCGGTGAAGGTCTGCACCTGATAGCCTTCACCTTCAAGGAAAAGGGAGACGGAGGTGAGAATGTTCTCGTCATCATCGACAAGGGCTATCTGGGCCATGCGTATTTTGATCCTCTGATCAGGACAGGTCTGAGCAAACCTACAGCGCTGCCCGCCCGGAGCAAGGGGGTTGAGCGAGCCTCATGGTTACGAGCGGTTAAGCATAACACGCCAGTGTGGGACGCAGCGGGGAAACAATCAGGGTGCGGGCGGGCTCCATGGCTTCGGGAAAAGTCCATTTCGAGGTCTTCCTCAAGAAGCATCCAAAGGCGGAATGGGTGCTGGTGGAAGCGCTCAACGAACGTTCCGACGCGATCAATCTGGCTGACCGGCTTGTCGCCAAGATGCCCCGCGGCTCGGCCCGGGTGGCGCGTGAAACATGGAATGATGCCAGCGGCACGTTCAGCACCGTCACCATTCATGAGGTAGGCGCAGAACGCTTCAGCGTTCCCGATGCCAAGACTGGCGAGGCAACACTGCCTTGCGTGACGCCGGAGGATCTGGCCGGGCCTGCTGCGCGCGATACGGTGCGCCGCGCTCTCGCCCCATGGCTGGAACGTCAGGAAATCTGCCCGCTGGAACTGCTGTACCGGCCGGACATGGCCGAGGCGCTGGATGCGTGCGAAAGCGATCTGCAGCACGCCATCCAGAAAGTGGCGATTGCCCGCTCGCAAAACTCCGATGCATCGGTTCATGCCTATGTCCGCCTTCTTACCGAGCTGGTTGAGCGGGCGATCGAAAAGGCGCGCAAGGATGCCAAACGCAAGGCGCAGGACCCGAGAAATGCCAGCTTCCGGGAGCTGACCGAGAAAATTCATGCTGAAGGCAGCGCCGAAACACGCCTGCGCCGGGCTATAGCCGAGCGGCTGGCCAATGCGTCCGGCATGGCGCGCAAGGCCGAAATGCTGCTCGATTTCCATGATGACCTGCCCGACGATCCGGACGCGCGCGCCTTTGCGGCAAAGGAGGCGGATGCCTTTCTGGCCGAAATGCTCTCCTTTGATCGTGCGCTGAACCAGATTCTCGGCCAGAGCCGGGATCTGGGCAGTCATGTCGAACGTCTGACCAGCGTGTTTGCCGGCACCCAGACTCATCCCAGCATGACCGCCGCACCCGACAATGCGCGCCGGCTGGCGTCAAAATTTGCAGCAAGCCAGCTGCCCGACAGCAAGGGCGAGATCGCGCGGCGTGTGCTGGAGGCCCTGCGTCAGCCCAAGCGCTTCAAGCCGGACAACGTGCTTGAAGAAATTGCGCTCGCCCGCTCGCTCGCCCAGCGCCTCATCGCGGCGTCAGGTGACCATCTCAATCCGCAGGCCCTGGTGGAGGCGTTCACGGTGCGCTCGGCGCGCCTGTTATCGCCTGAATCGGTCGAGGAGGCCTTGAAGGACGCCGCGACACCCGCCGAGGAAATTACCCGCCTCCTGTCGATGGAAGACAATCTGGTCGGTGAGCAGAACAAGGTGAAGCTGGCTACCTACGTGCGGGCAAAGCTCTCATCACAGAAATCGGTAAGCTGGTTTGTGAAGGGCCCCGGCCAGCCGTTTGAACGCCTGGCCACGCTGGCATCACTGCAAAAGCGGGCCCTGAAAGGGACATTTCCCGAAGCGGCGAAGCTGGAAATGAGTGATGCATTTGACCAGCTGGGCGTGGCCATTATTCACGATAACAAGCTCTTTGAACGTATCACGGCCTCAAACCTGCCCGCCCTCGACCGGGCTGCGGGACTATTGCGGCTTGCCGCGCAGGACATACTGCCACTGGGACGCTGCCAGCAGGACGCGCAGGCACGCGCCATGCGGCTCTTGTCCTCGGAAATGGGCCGGGCCGAAGCGCGCGCCGAAAACGGCCCCGCCAAGCTGCAGGAATTGCAAGGCCTGCTAGCGCGGATACAGCCCGCCCCCCGGCCATCTGCTCCTGCCGAGATCGCAGATCCCGTACCCGCCGGGGACCAGGCCTAGAGCGAAAAGTGTAGTGCGTTACTCGCCGTTCGATTGAACGATCGTGCCCGCGATTTCCAGCAATGTGCTGACCGAGGTCGATAGCGCCCCCAGTGTCGTACCGCCATTGAGCACGTCATAGCGCGAAAACACTACGTTATCGCCATCCAGAACCACCAGCTTGATGGCCGCATAGCTCTGGTTGACGTGATTGGCTATTTCCAGTGTGGCCGGTGTGTTGGTGAAAACCAGCTCGGTCAGCAGGCCCTGGCATTGCCCGTTCTCGCACACCGTGCCGGCCACCAGATAGTTCATGGTGCCGGTCGTGGCCGTCACGATTGGCTGGCCTTCCTCGGATACGGCCTCATTGGTGATCTCGTGGCCAAGCCCCGTCACCAGTGCGCGCAAGCCCTGCGCATCAATGTGCTCGATCACTGGCCCGGTGGCCTGAGCGCCAGCAGGCGCCGCCAGCAGGCAGCCCGATGCGAGCGCCATACCGGCGCGGAGAACCGTTTTCATCTGAATGTCCCTCAAAAACCATTTCAGCCCGGAGTGTGGCGTGTCAGGCCATTGCTGGCAATCAGCGGCTCAAGGCCGGGCCTGCTGCTGCCTCGCCCAGCGTGCGCAGGAGGGTCCAGGCATAGATGCCGCTATCATGGCCGTCATCAAACACGAGACGCACGGCATAGCGTCCGACAGGCTCGGCCGCTGCAACCATGACACTGTCAGCGTGGGGGACGCCGCGCTTCTGGCCGGGGCCATGGCCCTGCACCTCGGCAGACGGGCTCTCGCGGCGCAGGAGGGCATAGGGGATGTCGAACACCGCGCCATCATCAAAGCTCGCCCGCAAACGCCTGTGCGATGCCTGAAAGGCGAGGCGGACGGGCCAGGGCGTCTGCCTGGGCTCAGCCATCTAGCTGGCGGGCTTCTTCGGGCAGCATGACCGGCACGCCTTCGCGCACCGGATAGGCGAGCCCCGCCGCGCGCGAGATCAGCTCGCCTGCCTCGCGGTCATATTCCAGCGTCTGGCGGGTGACCGGGCAGACAAGGATTTCCAGCAGCTTCGGGTCCACATGGGCGGAGCGGCGCGGATTGGGCGTGTCGGTGGGTGTCTCGGTGCTCATGGCTAGCGTCTTTACGGCATCGCCCGCGGGTCAGGCAAGCCTAGTGCAGCCGGTCCGCCGGACCCGATGACGGTCCGCGCAAGGCGTGCTCCAGCGCGCCTTCCATCAAGGTGGCCAGAAGTTCGCGGCGCACGCAGGGCCTCGAGGCCTGCAGGAGTGCCTGCTTGCAGGCCGCGTCAAAGGGCGCTGCCATGGCGACCTTGCTGGTGATCGCCGACAGGGGCGCGTGGTCCATCGATGCCCAGTCTGCATCAATCCCGGCATGTTGGAAAAAGCGTTTCAGGAGTGCGAGGAAGCCGGCCCGGTCGGCACCCGGACCGTCGGCTTCGGGTCCGTCAATATCGCGCTCGAACCCGGCATAGTCGGCGCGCCCGACGCGATAGGGGGTCTTCATCTGGGGCTGGGCGGTCAGGGTGAAGCGAGAAACGCCCACCAGCACGATCAGATAGCGCCCGTCAGTGGTTTCGGAATGTTTGGCGATGCGCCCTGCCGTGCCGACCCGCTCGAGGTCTGGATGGTCACGCGGGCCGGTCTCGCGTGGCTGGATGATGCCCAGAAAGCCGTTTCCGCTCATGGCGTCGTCGACCATGTTCAGATAGCGCGGTTCAAACACGTTCAGAGGCAGAGCCTCGCCAGGCAGCAATATGCAGCCGCGGATCGGGAAGAGCGGCAGCGTGTCCGGCAAGGCGGGGTGAACGGTCATGTGTTTTCGCGGGCCTCCTGATAGTCGTGGCGTGTCCCCTCCAAAGAGATAGGCCTCAGCCGCCCCGCAGCCAGTTCTCTAGCTGAACAGGATGGAGGAGAGGCGTTTGCGTCCGGCCTTTGTCAGCTCGGATGTCTGCCCGGCGGCCTCGAACACGCGCAGCAATAACTGGCGCGCCGCCCCTTCGTTCCATTCGCGGTCTTCCGAGATGCTGTCGAGAAGTTCAGTGGCGGCGCCTTCCAGATCGCCTGCACCGATCAGGGCGCGGGCAAGTTCGTAATGCAGGGCTGCGCCCTTGCCGCCGGCTTTCTCAAGGGCAGCCCGCGCATCAGCCGGATCACCGGCATCCTCGCCTTCGCTGGCCAGCTCCATGGCGGCGCGCACACCCGCTATGGCCGGATCACCCGCCTTGGCCGGGGGCACTTGTGCCAGAACGCCTTCAGCGCCTTCCCGGTCGCCCTGCGAGAGAAATACCCGTGCCATGCCTGCCAGAGCGCGGGTATTGTCCGGGGCCGCCTGCAGGACGGCGGCAAAATCCTGCGCTGCGCCGCCCGCATCGCCTCTTGCAAGCGCCTGTTCTGCCTGTTCGAGCACATCGTCCAGCGCGGCCTCGTCGATGTCGCCGCTAACGCGCTTGATGAAGTCGTTGATCTGGCTTTCGGGCAGTGCGCCCATGAAGCCGTCCACGGGCTGCCCGTTCACGAAGGCCAGCACGGCGGGGATGGACTGGATGCGCAGCTGGCCGGCCACTTGCGGGTTCTCGTCGATATTGATCTTGACCAGCTTCACCTTGCCGCCAGCCGCATTGACGGCCTTCTCGATGACGGGGCCGAGCTGGCGGCACGGGCCGCACCAGGGCGCCCAGAAATCGACCAGAACCGGAACCTGCTTTGAGACCTCCACCACGTCGGCCATGAAATTCTGGTCGGTGGAGTCCTTCACATGGCCACCGCCGGGATTGCTGGCCGGGGTGCTGGCGGGCTGCTTGCCGAAAATCTGCATGACGTCTGATCCCTGGAGTTCCTGTCCGGGGCGCAGGAGGGGCATCCCGGAATGTCTGATATGTTGCGCCTTAGGTGGACTGGCAGAGGCAAGACTGCAAGTAGGCGGTCAGGCCCCGGCCGTGAAATCCATGATTTCCGGTTCGCGCCCAAGCGCCGCCAGAAAGGCCAGCAGGCCGTCGCGCGATATGGCGGTGGTGGCGTCATTCTTCAGCGGATGAAAATTCATGGTCTCGTGCGCCATCAGCGCGGCATCGAGGATGAAGCGCACCCGGCGTTCAGGATCATTGGCGAGCGCAAAGGCTGTTACCGATCCGGGGGTTACACCCAGTGCCTCTTCCAGCCGCTCTGCCGACCCGAAGGAGAGCCGCCCGCAGCCCAGACGCTCGTGCAGGCGCTTCAGCTTGATTGTCGTCGAATGCTCGGCCGAGATCAGGACGAGATTGTCTTTTTTATCTTTGAGAAACAGGTTCTTGGTGTGCCCGCCGGGCATGTGCGCCTTGATCTCGTCGCTCTCGGCAACGGTGAAGACCGGCGCGTGATCGTGCGTGGTGTGGGCAATGCCCAGCGCATCGAGAAAGCCCAGCAGGCTCTCGCGGGTGACGGGCGGGGCGGGCAGTGGCGGGGCCGGGTCTGAAACTGTCATGGCTTCCTTCCTGCCCCGCGCAAGCGCCCGGATGCAAGAGATGAAATGAGCGCCGCAGTGAAGGCTTGCCAAACCATTCGCGATGCGCGATATACCGCGCCCTCTGGTCCATGTGACCAGCCCCGGTAACGCAAATGAGCGGGCGTAGCTCAGGGGTAGAGCATCACCTTGCCAAGGTGAGGGTCGTGAGTTCGAATCTCATCGCCCGCTCCATTTTCCGGACCAGATCCCGATAATCTGTGATTTTGCCGGCTGCCCTGTTTTGCCGGCAGCCTTGGGCAGCGCATTGGCGCCAGCCTTTATACCTGGTTGTGCAAACCGGGTATAAGCGTGTTGCGGCGGCCTTAGCCTACCTCCCGCTCTTCATGCTGTCGGGACTCTGTGTCAGCGCTTGTCCGGCTGCACCGGAGCGGGCGGGTCGGAGGCCGGAAAGCTTTCTTCCAGCGCTTCGTCGAGCGCCTCTTCACGAGCGGACTTACGCGGACGCCTTTGCGAGGGCGTAACGGTTTTTGGGGGCGGCACGGGGTTTGGGTTGCGATCTGCCATGTCAGGCTCCTGTCGGCGGTGTCTGCCTTGGAAACCCGTCAACCCGGTTTCCTGTTCCGCCGCTGATCCGCTCGTGCGTTACTGGCGTATTAGAAAGACGGGTCTCCGTTTGCGCGTCCCCAGCCTGCCATCGTGAGACCCGAAGGGCGCTGCCGGACTGTCCTGTCCCCGTCTGGCAGCGCCCGCCTTTCCTTTTTTACCAGTCGAGATCTTCGCCGCTGACATGGAAGAAGCGGCCATTCATTGCCGGGTTGGCGCGTGCAATGAGATCGAGCTGGCCTTCCACACATTCATTGACGGTCAGGGTGCCGCCTGCGCCGCCCATATCGGTCTTCACCCAGCCGGGGTGGAAGATGAGCGTCACAATGCCCTTTGGCTTGAGGTCGATGCTCAGTGACTTGCCAATCGCGTTCAGCGCTGCCTTGGACATGCGGTAGGCGTAATAGCCGCCGCTGGTATTGTCGGCGATGGAGCCCATACGGCTCGATTGAAGGGCAATCACCTTTAGCTGGGACTGCGCGACCTGACCGGCGAAGGTTTCCGCCAGCTCCAGCGCTGCAAAGGCGTTTACCTGCGCGATTTCAGCCATGCCGGCATAGTCGGTCTGGCCGAAGCCCTGTTCGCGCGGGCCAAACATGCCGGCATTGGCGAACAGAATGTCGATCGGGCCCTTCACCGCGCCGGCCAGAGCCTTGCCGCCATCGGGCCGGGCGGCGTCATATTCCAGCAGGGTCAGGCGTCCGTCACCGGGATCGAGCGCTTTTAGCTCACTGGCCTTGCCGGGGTTGCGGCAGGCTGCGCTGACATGCCAGCCACGTGACAAAAGAACACGCGTGTGTTCCAGGCCAATGCCACGGTTGGCGCCGGTAATGAGCATGTGGGGCATGGTTCGACAGTCTCCGCAGAAAAAGGACTTGTTTTCAGTCACGCAACGAACCACACCGCGCGCCAATTGGTCCAGTCTCGGTGTTCATCATGCCGCAGTGGCGTTCATCGCTTGAACGGCGCAGCAGTGCAGCTAGGCTGGCGTCATCAATAGCGGCGCGCCGCCCCCGGCGCGTACCCGCAAGTCCGAAACGGAGCGCCCCCGAGCATGACCGCTGTCGTCAGTTCCGCCCATGCCTTTGACCGCGATGAGTTTCTCAAAGCAGCCCGCAAGCACTGGAAGGCCCGCTTTGGCGGACTGGATGATGCCGCGGCGAGCTTTGCCGAACAGGTCTGGGAAGATTCCCTGTCTGATGATCTGCAAGGCATCACGCAGGATGATGCGCTGACGGTCTTTGGCGATTTCTGGGAGTTCGCGGCCGAACGTGCCAGCGACAAGATCAAGGTGCGTGTGCGCGAAGGCGCGGGCAGCGACGGCAAGCCGCTGGGGCGCGATATCGTCGAGGTTATCGGGCAGGACCGGCCTTTCCTGGTTGATTCGGTGATGGGCGAGATCGCCTCTCACGGGCTGGACGTGCTAGCCATGGTGCACCCGATCGTGCAGGTGCGCCGGAACGAGGATGGCAAGCGCAACGGCAAGGACGGGCGCGTTGCCGCCGAGTCCATGATCCAGGTGCATGTGGATCTGCTTGATCCGTCCGCACGCGAAACTCTGGAATCAGAGGTGCGCGCGACGCTGAGCGATGTGCGCGAGGCGGTCGAGGACTGGCGCGACATGCGCGCGCGCATGGATGAGTGCCTGGAGCACCTCAAGGCTGCCAATACCCGCGCGCCGCGCGAGGAGGTGGAAGAATCGCTCGCCTTCCTGAGCTGGCTGCGCGACGACCATTTCGCGTTCATCGGCTGCCGCGCTTACGCGTTCGACGTTGACGAGGAGGGCAATCTGCGCTCGCGCGAGCCGGAAATTCTCAAGGACAGTGGCAAGGGCATTCTGCGCGATCCTGACCGCACCGTGCTGCGCCGCACCTCCGAGCCGCTGGTCATTGTACCGGCCATTGAGGCTTTCCTGCGCGCGCCGAGCCCAGTCATCGTGGCCAAGGCCAATATGAAAAGCCGCGTCCACCGGCGCGTCTACATGGATTATATCGGGGTCAAGCGTTACCGCGATGATGGCGCGGTGGTGGGCGAGACGCGCTTTGTCGGCCTGTTCACGGCAGAGGCCTATGACCAGATGGCGCGCGATGTGCCGCTGATCCGGCGAAAAGTGCGCCGCGTGCTCGACAAGGCCGGCAAGGCGCCAGGCTCCCACTCGGCCAAAAAGCTCCAGCACATCGTCGAGAACTATCCCCGCGACGAGCTGTTCCAGACCTCCGAAGAGGATCTGCTGAAGATCAGCCAGGGCATTTTGCACCTGTTCGACCGGCCCCGCACGCGCCTTTTCCTGCGCCGCGACCAGTTTGACCGCTTTGTCTCGGTGCTGCTCTACGTGCCGCGTGACCGCTATAATACGCGCGTGCGCATCGAGGCGGGCGAGCTGATCCGCAAGGCCTTCAATGGCCGCCTGTCGGCCTTCTACCCCATGTTTGGCGATGGCGCTCTGGCGCGCGTCCACTTCATTATCGGGCTGGACCCGTTCAACCACCCCGAGCCTGATCCGGCCGAGCTGGAGCGCGAGATCGCGCTTCTGGCGCGCACCTGGGAGGACGAGCTGGAAGCTGAGGCGCGCCGTGATGGCGATGCTGATTCCTTGCGCGCGGTGCGCACTTATCTTGATGGCTATACGGCCGGCTACCGCGAGCGCTACCAGCCCTTGTCGGCACTGGCTGACATCGCGCGGCTGGAGACCCTGTCGGCAGACAATCCCCGCGGTGCGCGTGTGTACCGCGAATCGGAAGATGACGATGCGCATCTGCGTGTGAAGCTCTACAGCCATGGCCGGATGCTGGCGCTGTCGGATGTGCTGCCGGTTCTTGAGAATCTCGGCCTGCATGTCGAGGCGGAGGCTGGCTATCCGGTCCAGCGCCAGCGTGATGGCGAGGAGCGCGAGACGCTGTGGGTGCATGAGTTCGAGGTAGGCGCGCGTTCGGGTGAGTTTGCCGAGCTGGAAACCCTGGCGCCGCTGTTTGAGGACGCGGTTCTGGCCGTTCTGGACGGGCGAACCGAAGATGACGGTTTCAACACGCTGGTGCCCGCGATCGGGGTCAGCTGGCGCGAGGCGGCATTCCTGCGTACCTGCGCGCGCTACCGCCAGCAGTCCGGGCTAGACCCGTCGCAATCCATCCAGGAAGAAGCCCTTGCCGGGCATCCTGAAATCGCGCGCTGCCTTCTGGAGTTTGCCCGCCTGCGCTTTGATCCTTCGCTCGATCTTGACCACAAGGTGCGTGAGGAAAAGGCCAATGCGCTGGAGAAGGAATTGCGCGGCAAGCTCGATGCGGTCTCCAGCCTGGACCACGACAAGGCCCTGCGCCGGCTGGTCAAGCTCATCAAATATACGCTGCGGACCAATTTCTACCAGACCGATGAGGACGGTCAGCCCAAGCCCTGGATTTCGCTGAAGATTGCCAGCCGCAAGATCCGCGACCTGCCTGCGCCCAAGCCCTATCGCGAGATATTCGTGTGGAGCCCGCGCGTGGAGGGCGTGCATCTGCGTTTCGGACCTGTGGCGCGCGGCGGGCTCCGCTGGTCTGACCGGCGTGAAGATTTCCGCACCGAGGTTCTGGGCCTTGTGAAGGCCCAGCAGGTGAAGAATGCCGTCATTGTGCCGGTCGGCTCCAAGGGCGGGTTCTATCCCAAGCAATTGCCCAAGCCGTCTGACCGGGAAGCCTTCATGGCCGAAGGCAAGGAGAGCTACCGCACCTTCCTGCGCGGTCTTCTCGACATCACCGATAATCTCGACGCGGACGGTAATGTCGTGGCGCCGGACAACGTCGTGCGCTGGGACGGGGAAGATCCCTATCTCGTTGTCGCGGCCGACAAGGGTACGGCGAGTTTCTCCGACATCGCCAATGGTGTCGCCACGGACGAGTATGATTTCTGGCTAGGCGATGCCTTCGCCTCTGGCGGGTCAGCCGGCTATGACCACAAGAAAATGGCGATCACCGCGCGCGGCGGGTGGGAATCGGTCAAGCGCCACTTCCGCGAGCGGGGCAAGGACATCCAGAGCGAGCCCTTCACGGTGATTGGCGTGGGCGACATGTCTGGCGATGTGTTCGGCAATGGCATGCTCTTGTCGAAGCAGATCCGCCTTCTGGCGGCATTCGACCATCGCGATATCTTCATTGATCCCGATCCGCAGGACACGGAAGCCAGCTGGAAGGAGCGCAAGCACCTGTTCGAGATGGACCGTTCCAGCTGGCAGGATTACGATTCCAAGCTGATCTCAAAGGGCGGGGGCGTATTCTCGCGCTCTGCCAAAGCCATCCAGCTCAATGACGAGATCCGGGCCCTGACCGGCCTTGAAGGTAAGAGCGCGACGCCAAGTGAGCTCATGCATGCCCTTCTCAAGGCTGAGACCGAGCTTCTCTGGTTCGGCGGCATTGGCACCTATGTGAAGGCGGCGTCTGAACAGAACTACCAAGTAGGCGACAAGAATAACGATGCCATCCGGGTCGATGCCGAAGAGATGAAGGCCTGTGTGGTGGGCGAGGGGGCAAATCTGGCCATGACGCAGGCGGCCCGCATTGCCTTTGCGCGCGGGGGCGGCAGCGTGAATGGCGACTTCATCGACAACTCGGCCGGTGTCGACAGTTCTGACCATGAGGTGAATATCAAGATCCTGCTCAACCCGATGATGCGTTCGGGCGATATGAGCCGGGAGGACCGCAACAAACTGCTGGAATCCATGACCGACGATGTGGCCCAGCATGTGCTGCGCCACAATTACGACCAGACGCTCACCCTGACGCTGGCGCGCGAGCGGGCGGCAGAGGACCTTGATGTGCACGAGCGTGTCATGGAGAGCCTGGAATCTGAAGGGCGTCTGGACCGGGCCGTGGAGGGGCTTCCCGGCAAGGAGACGATCCGCGAGCTCAAAGACCAGAATGACGGGCTTTCGCGGCCGGAAATCGCAATTATCACCAGCTATGTGAAGATCGCCCTGTTCGACAAGATCGTGGCGTGTGACGTGCCGGACGACCCGCACTTCAAGGACACGCTGGTCACCTATTTCCCGAAAGCCCTGCACAAATTTGCCGATGCCATGGACGGGCACCGGCTGAAAAGGGAGATCATTGCAACGCGGATTGCCAATGATCTGGTGAATATGGGCGGGCCGGACTTCCTCCAGCGCGCACTGGAGCTGAGCGGGGCGGATGCCCCGGCCATCGCAAGGGCCTTTGCCGCCGCGCGGGAGATTTTCCGCATTGACGATCTGACCGCGAAGATAAATGCGCTCGACAACAAGGTGCCTGCCAGCGCCCAGACGAGTCTGCACCAGGAGGTGCGCCGCCTGCTCTTCAAGCAGACGGTCTGGCTGGCCCGCCGGTCGCGAGCTGAGGAAGCGGGCAAGACCACGCCGGTCGGTGACATGATCGCGCGCTACCAGGAAGGCGCAGACCAGCTGCGTGAATGGGGCGAAAGCATCCTATCCAGCCATGAGCGGGCAGGTGTGGCCGGCCGCCGGTCGCGTCTGACCGAGGAGGGCGCACCGGCAAAGCTGGCGGGCGCGGCGGCGCTGCTGCAGCCGCTGATTCCCGCTACGGACATTATCGATCTGGCCACGAGTGCGGGTTGGCCGCTGGCGGCGGCGGCGCGCGCCTATCATGCCATCGGGGAACGTTTCGGGTTCGATCCTTTGCGCTCTGCCGCCAGCTATCTGACCTCGGACCAGCACTGGGACCGGCTGGCCACGCGCCGTCTGGTGGAAGATCTGTTTGCCAGCCAGCTGGCCATCTCCACCGCCATTGCCCGCTATGCTGATGCGGCGGGCGGCAAGCTGAAAGCCGGCGCGGAAGAGCCGTCAGAGGAATGGGCCGAAGAGCTGGTCTCGTCCTGGCAGGTGACCCACGCCCACGAGGTTGACCGCACTGATCACCTGATCGAACAGTTGTCAGCGTCTGGCGGGTGGACTCTTTCCAAGATCGCCATTGCCTCGACCGAGCTGCGTGAACTGGCGCAGAACGCGGCTAAGGACTAGAGAAAAGGTTCAGGCGGCGATGATTTCGCCGCCTGATACCTTCACCGGCACAGGTTTGAGCCCGGCCCTGCCTGCCGGCCCACCGGTGCAGGCGCCGCTCTCAATGGCAAAGCTTGCCCCGTGAAACGGGCAGACGATGAAGCTTTCCTCGCTGATGAGTGTCCGTCCTGAAGGCAGGCAGAGCGGGCGGCCCTGATGCGGGCACACATTCACATAGGCAAAGGCTTCATCGCCCTTGCGCACCAGCAGGATCGGCAGCGCTTCATAGTCTGACGGGAAGGCGCCCGGATCGCCAAGCGCATCGAGACGGCCCAGCACCGTGCCGGGTGGGGGCATGTCGCTCATACTCACGCGCCCTCGCTGGTGAAGGGACGTGAGAGCAGGGCGTTGATGGCGTCATCAACGCTGGCCGTGCCGCCCACAATCGCGGCCACCGCCTCACAGATGGGCATGTCGACGCCGTGGCGCGCAGCAAGTTCCATCACGGCCGGGGCCGTCGCGACGCCTTCGGTCACCGAATTGCGCGCCGCCATGATGTCTGCCAGCGCCTCGCCCCGGCCCAGCGCCAGCCCGCACGACATGTTGCGCGATTGCGGTGAGGAGCAGGTGAGCACCAGATCGCCCAGCCCGCAAAGCCCGGTGAGGGTTTCACGCTGCGCGCCCAGCGCTACGGCGAGGCGCGTCATCTCGGCAAATCCGCGCGCAATCAGGGCGGCATGGGCTGATTTGCCAAGCCCGCGCCCTTCCACGATCCCGGCGGCGATGGCGAGCACGTTCTTCACCGAGCCGCCAATCTCCGCGCCGATGAGATCATCAGCCAGATAGGGCCGAAAGCTGGCTGAACCGATCATGGCGATGAGCTTCTCGCCCGAGCCCGCATCGGTGCAGGCCAGCGTCACGGCGGTCGGCAGGCCGCGCGCCACATCGGCGGCAAAGGACGGGCCGGAGAGGACGGCGGGAATGGCTGAGGGGAGGGTTTCGGCCAGCACATCGCTCATTAGTTTCAATGTGCCGCGCTCAATGCCTTTCGAGCACAGGGCGACCGGCGTGCCGGGTTTGAGATGCGTGCCGAACGCCTCAAGGCTGGCGCGCATGTGCTGGGCAGGGGTGACGACCAGCCAGGCATCGCAGGCCGAGAGGTCTGCGGCATCATTGGTGGCGCGGATGGACGCGTCGAGCGCCACGCCTTTGAGGAAGGCCGGGTTTTCACGGGTTTCGTTGATGGCTTTTGCCACTTCCGGCTCGAACGCCCAGAGGATAGAGGGCGTGCCAGCGCGCGCGGCTGCTTGCGCCAGCGCCGTGCCCCATGCGCCCGCCCCGATAATGCCCAGTCTTGCGCTCATGCCTTTGGTCCCTTCTTGCCAGACCCTAGCAGCGGATCATCGCTGGCTGCACCGGAATCCAGCGGCCAGCGCGCGCGTGCCGGCACCTCCAGATCATCGGTGATGCCCAGCCGGAAACGCTCTGCGCCCGCCAGCGCAATCATCGCGGCATTATCCGTGCAGTATCTCAGAGGCGGGAAGAGCGTGCGGAAGCCTCGTGCCTCGGCCTCTTTCACCAGTGCGTCGCGCACGGCCCGGTTGGCGGCTACACCGCCCGCCGCGACCAGCACCCGGCCTTGA
Organism: Glycocaulis sp.; assembly: GCF_051859565.1. Classification (GTDB taxonomy): domain Bacteria; phylum Pseudomonadota; class Alphaproteobacteria; order Caulobacterales; family Maricaulaceae; genus Glycocaulis. Next base: position 32,639 of record NZ_JBHYFK010000001.1, on the reverse strand, counting down.
GGATTTTGCTCGGCATACAGATCGAGCGCGCGGCCCGTGCGCTCGGCCAGATGCGCCGCGATGGCAGACTGCGCAGCGGCGGCGAGATCGGCCTTGTCAGCGTCTGCCGGTGCGTCCAGCGCGTCAAAGCTGCGCTTCACGGCTGTTTTCAGGCCCGCAAACGAGAAATTGCAGCTTTTGTCGTGGGCCAGCATGCGCGGCAGGGGGAAGCGTGACGGGTCGGTTGCTTGCGCGGCGAGCTTTTCCAGCGCCGGCCCGCCGGGAAAGCCAAGGCCCAGCACCTTGGCCGATTTGTCGAAGGCTTCGCCTGCCGCATCATCGATGGTGGAGCCGAGCCGGGTCATCTGTCCCACGCCGTCCACGCTCAAAAGCTGGGTATGCCCGCCAGAGACCAGCAAGAGCAGCCAGGGAAAGGGAAGCGGTTCGACAAGGCGCGGGGAGAGCGCGTGGCCTTCGAGATGATTGACGGCGATCAGCGGCTTGCCCGAACCGAGTGCCAGCCCTTTTGCGGTCATCAGCGCGGCCATCACCCCACCAATCAGGCCGGGACCGGCGGTGGCGGCGATGGCGTCGAGCGTGCCGAATTCCAGCCCGGCTTGCTCCATCACCTCGCGCGCGAGATGGTCCATGCGCTCGGCGTGGCTGCGCGCGGCAATCTCCGGCACCACACCGCCAAAGGGGGCATGATCGCTATTCTGGTTGACGACGCGCTCGGCCAGAACTTGCGTGCTTCCGTCAGGGTTCAGGCGCACGATTGCCGCCGCGCTGTCATCGCAGCTCGATTCAAGGCCCAGCACGGTAACGGGCTGGCCTTCTTGCGCGCCGGGGTGGGTATGGGATAACGCCATACCCATCCGTTAGCGCCGCTCCGGCAGGCTGACAACTCACGGAGATCATCTTGACCGCTTCCCTGCCCGTCATGGCGCTAGCCACCCGCACCTCTCCGCTGGCCATGGCGCAGGCGCTGATGGTGCAAGTACAGCTGGCGGCCGCGCACGGTGTGGAGGACATCGAAGCAGGCTTCCCGATCCTCGGCCTTGTCACCACGGGCGACCAGATCACGGACCGGGCGCTGCTGGATGCCGGCGGCAAGGGGCTCTTCACCCGAGAGCTCGACCGCGCGCAGCTGGACGGCGAGGCGGCGTTTGCTGTCCATTCCATGAAGGACGTTCCCACCCATCTGCCGGACGGGCTGGAGCTGGCTTGTGTGCTCGAACGTGAAGACCCGTCAGACATATTACTGACCGCGACCGGCCCCGGCACGCTGAAGAGCCTGCCCCAAGGGGCGCTGATCGGCACAGCCTCCTTGCGCCGTCAGGCACAGGCGCTTCACGCCCGGCCAGACCTTCAGATCACGCTTCTGCGCGGCAATGTCGGCACACGCCTGCAAAAGCTGAATGAGGGCCCCATTGCCGCGACCTTCCTCGCCAAGGCGGGACTGAAACGGCTGGGCCGCCCGGAAGGGGACTGGCCGGGCCTTGATTTCGCACACAGCCTGCCTGCCCCGGCGCAGGGCGCTATCGGTGTGACGATCCGCAGCGATGATGATGCGGCCCGCGTGGCCCTCGCCCCGCTGAACCATGCCCCCACCACCCTTGCCATCGCAGCCGAGCGCGGCGTGCTGGAAGCGCTGGACGGGTCCTGCCGCACGCCGCTGGCGGCGCATGGCGTGTTTGAGGGCGATACGCTCCATCTGACAGCCGAAGTGCTGAAACCTGACGGATCACAGCGCTGGCGCATGAATGATGCGCGAACCGGGATCGATACGATTGAAGCGGCGCGGGCCTTCGGCCTGTCTTTGGGAGAGACCCTGCGCAAGGATGGAGGGGCGGCGGTGGAAGCCATCCTCACCGGCACGGGATCATGACCGCGCATGCGCCAGTCCTTGTGACGCGCACCCAGCCGGGCAATGCCCGCACCGTCCGGGCCGTCCGGGCAATGGGTTTTGCCGCGATAGCCTGCCCGGTTTCGCAAGTCGTTCGCTCGCGAGCGGTGATTGGCGCTAATGGCACTGATGCTCTGGCCCTGACCAGCGCCAATGCGCTGCAGGCCGTCCGCAATACCGGCCCGCTGCTTCACCTACCGGTGTTCGCGGTGGGTGAAGGTACGGCGCAGGCTGCGCGTGATGCCGGCTTCTCGTCCGTTACCAGTGCCGATGGCGATGCCGAAGCGCTGGCGCGGGTAATCGCGCGAGCTCTGCCCGCAGGCGGTCATGTCCTTCATTTGAGCGGGGAGGACAGGGCGGGCGATCTGGCCGGCATGCTGGAGGTTCTCGGCCTCAACGTTACGACCCACATCGTCTACCGCACACGGCTGGCGCGCGGCCTGACCGCGCGTGCCAGAGCGGCGCTTGCAGACGGCCCGGCCATCGTGCTCATCCATTCGGCGCGCGGTGCGGAGCGCTTTCTGGCGCTTGTGGACGCGGCGGAACGGACTGCCACCCTCGCGCGTCTGGAGTTCATCGCCATATCGGAGCGTGCCGCGGTGCCGCTGCACACGCGCGGCCTGCAGGCACATATCGCCGCCCAACCGGCTGAAGACAGTCTTCTGGCCGCACTGGATGAACTGGCGAAGCGGCGCGGCGCACCCTAGACTGCGCAGGAAGCCGACCCAGAAAAGGCGCGAAGACCTGATCATGCAAGCGGACTCTCCTGAAAATACCCCTCCGCCCGGCGAGGCAGAGCCGATTGATGCCGAATTTGAACCGGCAAAGCCTGAAAAGCGTGTCAGCGGCGGCAAGGCAGCGATGCGTCTTGCCGGCTTTGTATTGCTGCTGGTGCTGGCAGGCGGTGTTGGCGGGGTAGCGGGCTGGTTTGCTGCCGGTTTGAACGCCACCGATGACGCAGGCGCTAGCGCGGAGATCGCCCGGCTGGAAAGCCAGCTGGCAGGGCTGGACGCGCGCCTGAACGCGGCAGAAGACCGGCCGCTGACCGAAATGGTCCCCACCGAAGCCTTGCGCACATTCGACAGCGAGATACGCGCGCTGGAAGAACGTGTGGAGGCGGTGGAGGCGCGCTCGGCGGGAGAGACGGGCGCCGGGCTTGATGAGGCCGCGCTGGAAGCGCTGCTGGATGAGCGCGAAGGGGGGCTGCGCGCCGAGATCGATGGTCTGCGCAGGGCCATTGAAAACCGGCCTGTGGCTGGCGGCGGGGAGGTTGACCTCGCCCCGCTGGAAGAGGCGGTTGCGGCCCTTGAGAGGCGTCTGAACGAAACTGCACAACAGGCTGAGGCAGGCCTGGCGGCCCTGTCGGCGCGGCAGGACGAAGCGTCCGGGGCGTTGTCAGAGCAGATGCGCGATGCCTTGGCCTCGCGTGATGAGAGCGTGCAGGCCCGGCTTGATGCCCTTGAAGCCCGGCTGAGCGAGGCCGAAGCCAGCGCTGGCGGCGAGGCCGAGGCCGTCGAGCGGTCGGCGGCGCGCATTCTGGCCTTCACGGCTTTGCGCGAAGCGGCTCAGACTTCAGAGAGTTTTGAGGCCGAGCGCGCCAATATGGCCCGGCTCTGGCCAAACGCGCCGGGCCTTGCCGCCCTGCAGCCTCATGCGCGCCGGGGCGTGCCATCGTCTGATGAGCTGGCAGACAGCTTCCCCGCAGCGGCGATACGTTCGGCATCTGGCGAGACGCGCCGCTTTCTGGGTCTGTTTGAAATCCGCCCCGCCGATACCAGCCCTGATAGCGCGCTGGCTCTGGTCGGGCAGGCTGAAAACCGCCTTGCGCGCGGCGATCTGTCCGGCGCGGTAGAGGCGGCAGGGCGGCTGGAAGGCCCGGCAGCTGAAGCCGCCTCTGACTGGCTGGTTCGCGCGCGCGCCCGCCTTGAAATCGAGGCCGCCCTCATCACACTGCGCAATGCGCTCAGCAGCGATGCCACTGCGGGCAGGAGCACGCCATGATCCGCCTTATCCTCACTGTTGCCTTGTGCGTCATCACGGCGATCCTCGCTGTCTGGCTGACCTTGAACCCCGGCACGGCCAGCTTTGAGTTCCTTGGCTGGCAGGCCGAAACCAGCTTTGCGCTCTTCATGGGCGTGCTGATCGTTGCCGCCTTCCTGCTGACCGTCTTGTGGTGGCTGATCGCCAAGATGTGGGGCGCGCCCGACGCGTGGCGCAAGCTGCGCCAGCGCCGCCGCCGCGAACAGGGCGTTGATGCGCTGGAACGCGCGCTGATTGCCGCTGCTGCCGGTGAAGGCGAACTCGCCGTGCGTCAGGCGGCACGCGCCGATGCCCTGCTGGAGCGGCCGGCTTTGTCGCGTCTGCTGGCTGCCAGAGCCGCCGAGGCCGCCGGCAATCTTCTGGCCGCGCGCGGGCATTATGAAGCCCTGCTGGAAGACCCGAAAACGCGTCTCGTTGCCCATCGGGGCCTCTCCGTGCTGGCCGAAACGCAAGGCGAGACCGGCAATGTCATAACCCACGCGGGCAAGGCGTTTGCGGAAGCGCGCACCGCACGCTGGGCGTTTGACAGCCTCTTTAATGCGCAAATTGCCGCCGCGCGCTGGGACGAAGCGCTGGAAACCCTCTCCGAGGGCGAAAAACGCCGCCATATCGCGCCGGACAGCGCCGCGCGCCGCCGGGCGGTGATCCTGACCGTGAAGGCGCGCCAGATCCGCCAGAGCGACGCTGAGAAGGCCGCAGAGCTGGCCGAGAAGGCGGCCAATGCCTCGCCCGGCTTTGCGCCCGCCGCCGTGCTGGCAGGCGATTTGCTGCCCGCGCGCCGCCGCCATCGCAAGGCGGCGGACATCCTCGAAACTGCCTGGCGGCTGCGGCCCCACCCGGCGATTGCACGGGCCTATGGCGAGCTTCGCAAATCCGATACGGCGGCGAAGAAGGCGGCGCGTCTGCGTACGCTCGCCGAGTTCAATCCAGACAACCGGGAATCGCGCCTGCTGCTCACCGGCATTGCCCTGCAGCAGCGCAATATCGAGGCCGCGCGCAGCGCCATTACGCCGCTACTGGCTGAAGCGCCGCTCTCGGCGCGCGTGTGTACGCTGGCCGCCCGCCTGACGCGTCTGGAGGGCGATGAGGACGCTGCCCAGCGTTATCTCGCCCGCGCGGCCCATGCGCCGGGGGAACCAGACTGGTCGGATATTGACGGGGATGGGGAAGCCTTCAATTTTGCCGAGAGCGACTGGCAGCGCCTGGTCTATGCGTGGGGCGATGAAGAGCGGCTGATCCATCCGCGCCATGAGCGCTTCGAGATGATCGCCGAGGCCATCCCGGACCGCGTGCTGCTGGAAGCGCCCAAACCGGCTGCAAAAGAAACGCCTGCCACTGACACGGCTCCTGTCATCATCGCGCCTGCGCCTTTACCAGACCGGGAAACGAGACAGCGCGAGGAGACCCCGGCTGCGGGTCCGCGCTTCGCGCCCGATGATCCGGGCGTCGATGACGACGATAAGGGCTAAGGGACTAGCGGATGGCACGGCTGATCGTGGGGGTAAGCGGGGGGTCAGCCTCCGGCAAGACGGAGATTGCGCGTGCCGCCGCCCGCGCCATTGCGCCCCTGAGCGCGCTCGTCATGGCCGAAGATGATTATTACGGCGATCACGGTGCCTCGCCCGATTTTGATGCCGCCCGCTTCAATTTCGATCATCCGGCCTCTCGTGATCATGCGCTTCTGGCCGATCATCTGGACGCGCTCAGGCGCGGCGAGAGCGTGGATGCGCCGATTTATGATTTCACCATTCACCGCCGGCGCGCCGATACGCGCCGCATCGCGCCGGCGGATGTCGTGCTGGTGGAGGGCATTCACCTCTTCTGCGATGCGCGGCTGAAAGAGCTGTTTGATATCCGCGTCTATGTCGATGCGCCCGACGATATACGCCTCGCCCGGCGCCTTTTACGCGATGTGAACGAGCGCGGGCGCACGGCCCAGTCGGTCGTCGGCCAGTATCTGGGGACGGTGCGGCCCATGCACCATGAGTGGACGCACCCGAATGCGGCTTGCGCCCATATCGTGATCCGCAATGACGCCGCCGCCGCCCGCCCGGCCGACCATCTCGAAGCGTTTTTCGACGCGCTGGCAAAGCCGGTCGTGGAGGCGATACGCGCGAAGGCGGGGTAGTGGGACCCCACAGCTACACTACGCCTCGTCAATCCGGGGGAGCGCAGCGACACCCGGAACCCAGATTTCGTTTCACCGGCGCACGCCGGTGCCCAGTCTTTTCTAGGCCCCGACTTTCGTCGGGGAAACGGGGCATCACCAATAGTCTCTCAAGTTGTCATGGCCCGGCTTGTCCGGGCCACCCATGCCTGAGAGCTTGTATTTCGGGGCGCATTAGCGGCCCGCAAGCGCGAACGCGCGCTCGCGACTTTTTGCGGAACATCGCAACGCGGCCTGTCCCCGCGCAGGCGGGGAATGCGTTGCGGAACTAAAGAGGCATGGGTCCCCCGGATCGCTTCGCGACCGGAGGATGACAGGTCGTCACCTGAGGCAGTCAGGTGCGAAACCGCGCCATCCAGACCACACGCACAAGCGCGCTTGCGAAGACACGCGTTCGCGGATAGTTTGCGCGCCGCCGGGAAGGGGCCGACCGCCTCGCCCCCGCACCCGCCCGTTAAACGACGTGGCAAAGCCGCTTTAGCTCAGCTGGTAGAGCAACGCATTCGTAATGCGTAGGTCGCGTGTTCGAGTCACGCAAGCGGCACCATTTTTCTCCGACCATCTTGTGTGTATCGACCTGCTGGTGTTTGTCCGCCAGATTTGGTTGTCCAGCGGTGGGGCGGGAAGATGAGCAAACGGGACATCGTTAAACTGTCGGGTGATGGCCGGACGACGCATTCAGCGTTTCTGGCCGAATGGATGGGGTCTGTTCCCCCAATCAGAAGGCGACTGATGGATTGGGCATTGAAGGCTGGCTGGGAAGGGGAGTTTGACCCTTTCCGGCTCAACGAAACCGCCAGTGTCAGCGCATTGGCAAATGCCGCCGTTCGCGCCCGCTTTGTCGCGTTGACCGAATATGTTGCGTACAAGCGCAAACCCGGCCGGGGCAGGCCGTATGGCCTGGGACGCTGTGATCTATGGGTCGGCGATACGGCTACCGGCGGTTCCTATGCCATCGAGTTCAAGTATCTTTTCGCGTCTTCGAATGGTACGGCGAACACAATCGAGAGCCGCCTGGAGGCCGCCGTCAATGATGCCAGAGCCGTTCCCGGCTATGAAGCAGAATATCGGGCTGGATGCCTCATCATTGCCACGCAGAGCGAGACGCCTGATCAGAGCATTATTGATCGTCTTGATAGGCAGAGTGCTGCAACTGGGCGGTACGCTTTCCGGGTCGGGGGAGGCCGGTCGCCTGCCTGGTTGCTGTTCGAGATGGTCGCCTGACACCCCCTTCCCCTTCTCCCCGCTTTGCCTATCATCGCTCGCACAAAAGGCCCGTCAGTGGCCGGGGCGTGAGGGGCAAAGCTCCCGCGCGCAATGAGGGAGGAGACGCGAATGATCGATGCGGGCAAGCTCGTATCCATGGCCGATGTCGTGCGCCAGCAGGCGCGCGTGAACGGCCATGTAGCGGCGCAAGTATTCCAGGATCGCACCACGAGTTATGCCGCGCTGGACACGGCGGCGAGCCGGGTCGCCAACGGGCTGATCGCGCTGGGGTGCGAGCCGGGCATGCGCATCGGCCATCTGGGCAAGAATAGCGACTATTTCGCCGAGCTTCTTTTTGGCGCGGCCAAGGCGCGATGCGTGCTGACGGGCGTGAACTGGCGCCTCGCCGGGCCGGAAATCCTTTTCATCCTGAAGGATGCGGGCGTCACCACGCTGTTTGTTGATGCGGAATACTATCCCCTTGTCGAGAGCCTTCTGCCTGCTCGGCCTTCGCTTCGCACGGTCATCGCGCTTGATGGCGGGCATGCCAGATGGAAGGGCTATACCAGCTGGCGGGATGGGCAGTCCGACACCGATCCGATGCTTAAGACGGACCCGAAAGAGGACGTGCTCCAGCTCTACACATCCGGCACGACGGGCCATCCCAAGGGCGTGGTGCTGTCGCACGGCGCGTATCTCTCCCTCTTCGAGCAGGGTCTGAAAGACGGGTTCGTGCGGTGGGAGCCGGGTGATACCAACCTCATCGCCATGCCCTATTTCCATGTGGCGGGCACGAACTGGGCGCTCCTGGGCTTCTATCAGGCGGCGACGAATATCATCGTGAAGGAAGTCGATCCGGTCGCGATCCTTGATCTCATCGAGCAGCACAAGGTGCAGACCAGCTTCTTCGTGCCGGCGGTGATATTGTTTCTGGTGCAGGCGAGCGCGGCGAAACCGCGCGATTTCTCGTCGCTCAGGCTTGTCGCCTATGGCGCCTCACCGATTGCGGAAGAATTGCTGCTCAAAGCGGCAAAGATTTTCGATTGCGGCTTTTTGCAATTTTATGGCCTTACCGAGACCAATGGCGCGGCAGTGCACCTGCCGCCGGCCGACCATGACCCCGCGCGCGGCAAGCTGCGCGCGGCCGGCAAGCCGAATGCCGGTATCGAGATCCGCGTCGCGGGCGAGGACGGCAAGCCGGCCCCGCAAGGCGAGGTGGGCGAGGTGTGGATACGCGGCACCAGCCTGATGAAAGGCTATTGGAACCGGCCCGATGCCACGGCAGAGGCGATCAATTCAGATGGCTGGTTCAAGTCTGGCGATGCCGGGTATCTGGACAAGGATGGCTATCTCTTCATCCATGACAGGGTGAAGGACATGATCATTTCCGGCGGCGAGAATATCTATCCGGCAGAGGTGGAAAACGCGCTCTTCTCCCATCCGGGCGTGGCGGATGTCGCCGTGATCGGCGTGCCGGATGAGCGCTGGGGCGAGGCGGTGAAGGCCGTGGTGGTGAAGGCGCCGGGTTCGGACGTGACGCCCGAAGCCCTGATCGCGCACGCAAGGGAGCGGATCGCCGCCTACAAAGTGCCCAAAACGGTCGATTTCATTGACGCCCTGCCGCGCAACCCCACGGGCAAGATACTCAAACGCGTGCTTCGCGAGCCTTACTGGAAGGGCCGCGACCGGGCCGTGAGCTAGGGCGCGACTTCTTCGCCTGCAAAATCAAAGCAACGTCCGGAGTGGTCAGGGGTCAGCGTGTCGATTACCTTCAGGAGGCGTCCGGCGCTGTATTCCGGCGTGAAGAGCTTTCCCTCTGGCACATTGCCCCGGAAGGGCTCTGAGAGGGCCGTCTCCACCGTGCCGGGATGCAGGCTGACGATCAGGGCGTCGCGGCGCTTGCGGGCGAGTTCTATCGATAGTGTGCGGATGATCTGGTTCAGCGCCGCCTTGGATGCGCGATAGGCGTGCCAGCCCCCCAGCCGGTTGTCGGAGATAGAGCCGACGCGCGCCGAGAGGGCGGCAAACACCGACTTTCCCTCGCGCGGCAGGGCGTCCAGCAGGGCGGCGGCGGCCAGAGCCGGCCCGGTGGTGTTGATGGCGAAGAGCCGGGCCATGCTGGACGCATCCAGATGGCGCCATGTCTTCTCCGGGCCGAAACCCTCGCCATGCAGGACGCCGCTGGCCACGATCACCAGATGTATGGGGCCATCACCGGCAATCGGCTCCAGCGCGCCCCTGATGCTGGCCGGGTCTTCCAGGTCGATGGTGCCGGAGGTGATCTTCGGCCCTTGTGGCGCGCTGCCTGACCGCGACAGGGCGATCACATCGCCGCAGCGCGGATCGTCTGCAAGCTGGCGTACGAACGCGCCGCCAATGCCGCCGGACGCGCCGACTACGATCGCGCGGTAGTGCTCAGGCAGGGATTCAAGAGTGTTGCTCATGACGAGATGAGCTAGAGCGCCGATGCTTTACGGAAAGGGCTGACCGGCCGTCTAGAGGTGCAGCGCGTCGTTGGCCGCGTCCTGGACCTTGCGCATCAGGCGGAAGCTGGCCGTACGGTCCTTGCCGTTGAAGAACTCGTTCTTGTCCAGAATCGTCAGGTGCGGCCCCAATGCCTCGGCATCTACCCGCGCCGATCCGGTCAGGACGAGAACCGGCGTGCCGCGCGCGATCTTTTCGGCCGTACGCACCGTGTCGGTGGGGTCTATAGAGTCAGGCAGTCGCAGATCGACGATGATCAGATCATATTGCCGCCGGGCCAGCTTGCGCTTGGCGTCGTTCAGCGTGCGCACAACTTCCAGTTCAAATTCATAGCCGCCAGCATCGCAAAGCGCCTGCTGCAGCAGCATGGCATCGGCGAAGTCATCCTCGACGTGGAGGACACGCAAAATCTGGGTGGTTTGTGCAACAGCGCTCATGCTTTCACGCTATTGGCCCGCGCTTAGCAAAGCGTAAATTTCTGCATTATCAGCAGAGGGGATCGATGATTTTTTCGCCGGTGCGCGCGGCTGCCGCTTTCAGTGTATTGGCCAGCAGGACGGCGATGGTCATGGGGCCGATCCCGCCGGGCACGGGTGTTATATGGCCGGCGGTCTTCTCGCTCGCCTCAAAGGCGACATCGCCGACCAGTCCCGCATCGGTGCGGTTGATGCCGACATCGAGCACGCATGCACCCGGCTTTATCCAGTCAGCCTTCACCATTTCCGGCCTGCCCACTGCAGCGACCAGAATGTCCGCCGAGCGGCAGACTTCCGGCAGATCGCGGGTGCGCGAATGGGCCAGCGTGACGGTGCAGTTCTGCTCCAGAAACAGCAGGGCGGCGGGCTTGCCGACCAGGATGGAGCGCCCGATCATCACCGTGTGGAGGCCTGACAGATCGCCCAGCGCCTGCCGGGCGAGCCACACGCAGCCCGACGGTGTGCACGGGCGCAAGCCATCGGCCCCCAGCACCAGCCGGCCTGCGCTGGTGGCGGTCAGCCCGTCCACATCCTTGGCCGGGTCGATGGCTTCCACAACGCGGCGGGCATCAATGTGGGCGGGCAGGGGCATCTGCACCAGAATGCCGTCCACTGCCGGGTCGGCATTGAGGGTTTCCACCAGAGCGATCAGCTCGGCTTCGGGCAGGTCATCGGGGCGGCGGAATTCCTGAGAGATCATGCCGGCCGCTTCGGTGCGGCGCACTTTGTTGCGGACATAGACATGGCTGGCCGGATCATCGCCGACCAGCACCACGGCGAGGCAAGGCTTGCGTCCGATGCGGGCAGCCAGTGCTGCGCTCTGGGCGGCAACGGCGGCGTCAAGCGCGGCCGAGGCCAGCTTGCCATCAATCAGGCTGGCAAGCCCTTCGCGATGCCGGATGAAATCAGGTGTGGTCACGGATGCTAGCCCAGAAGAGGGAAAATCTGCCCCATGATCACCCACTCACGCACGAAGAAGATGATCAGCAGCAGGACCAGAGGCGACAGGTCAATCCCGCCCAGCGGCGGCAGGATACGGCGGATGGGAGAGAGGACCGGCTCGGTCAGGGCATTGGTGGCGCGCCAGATCGTATTGACGAACTGGTTGCGCGGATTGACCACGTTGAACGCAACCAGCCAGCTCAGCACCACGTTCACGAAGATGAGCAGTACGAGAATATTCAGTACCGGAATGATGAAATAGATAATCAGGGCCTGACCGAAGGTCATCACTGTCTCCGTCTGGACGCACGCCGCAGCCGTGCAAGGGGTGGCGCCTGTCTAGACGCGCACCACCCTTTCACGCAAGCGTGCCGCGCAAGGACGTGGTCAGTGCCGTCCGGGTATCTCTGCATGGTCGCGCCAGAAGCGGCACACTGCGTCGGCTACCTGCTGATAGCCCCCCAGGCTGTCGGGCTTGCGGACATAGGCGTTCGCTCCGGCTTCGTAAGCCTTGTCGATATCGCCCGGCTGGCTGGAGGACGAGAATACGATGATCGGGACCAGTTCAGGGTCCTCGCGCTCGCGCAGCGCCTCGATCACCTCATGGCCGGAAAGGCCGGGCATGTTCAGGTCGAGAAGCATGGCGTCAAAACGGCTGGAGCGCAGAGCATCCAGCGCCGCCTGCCCGCCGGGCACGTGCATGAGATTGGCGCCTTTCATGTCGGCAAAGGCACGCTTGGTCAGAAAGGCGTCGCTTTCGTCATCCTCGACAAGCAGGAGGCGGATTGTTTTCGCCATTTTTTTCTCCCCGGGCCGTGTGGGCTCGCTGGCTTACTGGGTGACCCCGCCGGCGGGCGTTGCGCCGGGTGATGGCAGAGTCAGGCAGAAGCGTGCGCCGTCAAGGTGGGTTTCGTCCAGCCAAATCTCGCCGCCATGGCTTTCAACAATCTCCCGGCAGAAGGCCAGACCCACGCCCATGCCCGGATAGCGGGTATCGTCGTGCAGTCGTTTCATCATCTGGAAAATCGTCTCGGCGTGGGCCGGATCAATCCCGATTCCATTGTCTGCTATGGAAATCGCCACCATACCGTCTTCGCCCTGCGATGCGCGGATGGTGATGACTGGTGCCAGGGCAGATCGGTATTTTATCGCGTTGGAAACCAGATTCTGAAAAAGTTGGGTGAGAAGCACTGGGTCGCCCTCGATTTCGGGCAGGTCCGCGATATCCAGCGTTGCGCCGCTTGCCTCTATCTCATCTTCCAGTGCCGACATCACGCCGGTGATGACCCGCGACAATTCAAGCGTCTGGGACTGAGGTGGCCGGTTCACCAGCTGGGCATATTCCTGCAGGACGCTGATGAGAGTCTGCGCGCGCAGTGCGCCTTCGCGCACCTTGGCCAGATACTTCTGGCCGTCTGCGCTCATGACATCTGCCTCTTCCTGCTCGAGGAGCTGGGAAAATATCTGGATGTGACGCAAGGGCGCCTGCAGATCATGAGCAGCTGCGGCGGCAAACTGGCGCAGCGCCGTATTGGCCCGTTCAAGGTCGCGCGTACGCTGGCGGACGCGATGCTCCAGCTGGCCGGTAACAGCCATCAGGCGCGCCTCAGCCTCGTCGCGCCGGCCAATCTCGGCCTGCAGCGCCTGGTTGGAGCGTTGCAGCTGGCTGGTTGATGGCAAGGCGAGCGCGCGCGGCAATAATGGCCACAGGGCGATAGCGGTAGCCAGCGAGACCGCCGCCGTGGCGGCTTTTAGCAGGCCCTCGAGCTGATAGTGCGGGTTCCACACCGTCCAGATCGAGAACAGGTGTGTCATGCCGCACAGTAGAATGAAGGCCACGAACAGCCACATGACCGGCCGGTACACCAGATCCGGCCGGCGTATGGAGAATATGGCCAGCGCGGCGGGAATAGAAAAATAGGCCAGGGCGATAACTGCGTCGGACAGCACATGGGTCCACAGAATGGAGGGCTCCCACAGATAGCACATGCCGTGAGGCATGAAGCCGTGCGTCGATAGCGAATGCGTCATGGAGCCCATGCGCGGCAAGCCTCTCCCTGTTTCTAGCGCACTATCTATGCGCCGGGACGGGCGTCAAGCGGACGGCCAGCGATTTTCGACGCGGCTCCATCATGTGCTTGACAAGATGCGGGGCCGGGCACTACCTCCCTGACCTCTTCGCGAAGTGGGGCCGTAGCTCAGTTGGGAGAGCGCGTCGTTCGCAATGACGAGGTCAGCGGTTCGATCCCGCTCGGCTCCACCATTTCCTCTCGATATCTGAGACGCCGGGCAATCTGCCGGCGTGCTGCGTCCGCCATGCTGCGGTATGAGGCGTCAATGTGGCCGCGCCCCGCCAAGACGGCATCAATAAGGCAGTGGGGCTTGTGACTACTGAAGCAGACGGATCATGCCGCGCCGCACAAATTCAACCACTTAACAGACACAACCCCCCCAATATGAACGGGAGATGAACGCCATCTGACTGTATTTGTTGGCCTTTTATAGCCTTAATCAGGATTAATTTTCAGCAAACTCCGCCCCTACCCGTAGAGCGTGCCGGGCATGTCCCCGGCATCGGAGTAGCGGGGCGGGGATGGACTGGTTTTCTCTTCAAGAGGCGGTTGCGGGCCTGATCGGGGGGCTGGGCGACTGGTTTGCCGATCCGGCCATCCGGGCCGAACTCGGCGAGGCTGTGCGCATATACTGGACCGTGCTGTCCTGGGCGACGGTCTATGCCGCGCTGGTGATTTTCGTCTCCTCCATCGATGACGCGTTTCTGGATCTTTATTACTGGGTGATGACGGCGCAGAACCTCGTCTTGAGCCCCTTCCGCCGCATCCCGTCAGTGGAAAAGCTGCGCGCCATGCCGGAGAAGCGGCTCGCCATACTGGTCCCGGCCTGGCAGGAGGCGGATGTTATCGCCCGCATGGTCGATCACACCATTCAGGAGCTTGATTACACCGCCTATGACATCTTCATCGGGGTCTATCCCAATGATGCGGACACGATCCGCGAGGCCGACGCGCTGGTGGCCCGCCATGGTAATGTCTACCGCGCCAATGTCGGCCATCCAGGGCCTACCTCGAAAGCCGATTGCCTGAACTGGATCATCCAGAACGCGATTGCCCGCGAGTTCCAGACCGGCAGGCGCTATGACGCTTTTGTCATGCACGACAGCGAGGACGTCATCCATCCTCTGTCGTTCAAGGTGATGAATGCGTGGCTGGACCGGGCCGACATGGTGCAATTGCCTGTCCTGTCGATGCCGCGCGCCTGGAATGCGCTGGTGGCAGGCCATTACATGGACGAGTTTGCCGAGTGGCACACCAAGGATCTGGTCGCGCGCTCTCACCTGACTGCACAAGTGCCCTCTGCCGGGGTGGCCACCGCCCTGTCACGGCGCGTCATTGATCTGCTCAATACCGAGCGCGAGAACCTGCCTTTCAACACTGATAGCCTGACCGAGGACTATGATATTGGCCACCGCCTGTATGAGGCCGGGTTCAAGTCGGCTTTCGTGCGCTATTTTGCCCGCGTGCGCGTGACAACGCCCAAAGGCAAGCGCCGCACCCGCCGCGAGCTGGTCTGTACGCGCGAGTTCTTTCCTGACCAGATGAAGGTGTCGGTGAAGCAGAAATCACGCTGGATGCTGGGCATTTCCTATATGGGCTGGCGCCAGCTGGGCTGGGTGGGCCCGCTCGTGCACCGCTATTTCCTCTATCGCGACCGCAAGGCGATCTGGACCGCGCCGACCGGCATGCTGGCCTATTTCATCACCCTGCAGTGGGCGCTGTACTGGCTTGTTTCGGCTACCATTCCCGAAGCGGGTGGCCTGCCGCCCCTGATTGATCCCAAAAGCTGGGTCTGGGCGATTGTGCTGATCAATTTCTGGTTCCTTGTGAACCGGCTGGTTCACCGGCTCATCTTCACCGGCATCACGCACGGGTTCAAATACATGGCACTGGTGCCGGTGCGCATGGTGGTCGGCAATTATATCGGCTTTCTCGCCGCGGCGCGCGCCAACCGGCGCTGGATCGTCCACCTGATTACCGGCGTGGCGATCACCTGGGACAAGACCATGCACTCCTATCCATCTCCCGAGGAGATACGCCGCACCCAGTCGAGCTTTGCCTCGCATGAGAGGCCTGCCGCCCGCCGCCCGCTGCCCGAGACGCTGACGGCAAGCCTTGCCAGCCCTGTGGCGGCGTCTTCTGCCTCGCCTGTGCCAGCGGACATACCCTTTAATTTTGATCTGGACAGACGGGCCGGTGTGCTGATGCAAAGAGTGCCAGCCCCGCCGCCCATGCCTGTTCCGGCCCGTATCGCGGAGACAATGTCATGATTCATGCCCGCCCACGCCTGACGCGCCTTCGGTTCAATACGGCGCTTGGCCTTCTTGCTGCCGGTCTGCTGTTTGAGTCCGGGGTGGATCTGGACCGCGCCGTTTCGGCGTTCGCCAGCAATTCTGGCCAGATGGCCTGCGGCTATGAGCATTTGCGCGCGCAGGCCGTCAATGCCGGCACGGCCCAAGGCTGGATGATGGCCGGTGATTGTGCCGTGACGCTGGGCGATCCGGCGACGGCGCTGGAAGCCTATCTCTACGCGCACACGATTGGCGGCATGACTGGGGACGAGACCCTCTATGTGCTGCGTTCCATCGGCTTCCAGGCGGAAGCCGCCGGTGATCTGAACCGCTCGCGCTGGGCGTGGGTGGAGGCGGCCAGCCTGTCACAATCTGCCAGCGACCGTCTGCGGGCGGCGCGGGCGCTGCGGCTGGCGGGCGAAGAGGGTGCAGCGCGCGCCCGGCTGGCCACACTTGATGAAACGGCTTTTGACGGCAGCGAACGGGCGCTCTTTTATGAAGAACGCGCACGCACGATTGCCGCTGATCAGCCGCTCGAGGCGGCCATGTGGATGGACAGGGCAATAGCCATCGAGCCGGCCGCTTTCCGGCATTTCGACAAGGGCCTCTGGCTGCAGGCGGCGGGTGATCATGCGGGGGCGCTGATCGCGCTGGAAGCAGCCCATGCGGCGGACCCGCACAACCGCGATATTGCGCTGGCAAACGCCTATGCCTACCGGCGCGCTGGCCGCCATGATGAGGCCGCGCTGATCTTTGCCGATGTGGCGGGGCGCGAGCAGCTCAATCTCAGCGTACGCGAAGAGGAAGGCTATGCCCGTGCGGCGGCCGGACAACGCAGCGCCGCCGCCACCGCCTTTCGTGATGCCATTGACCGTCATGGCGAGGCGGGCACGGGCAATGATGATCCGGCGCGCCTCTATCGCTTGCGCCGCGAGGTGGAGACGCTGGAGCGCACCACCTATTTCACCGGCTATCTGACCTATCGAAATGACGCGGTTTTCAGCGGGTTCACCCTGCCTGAACAGGGCAGTTTTGAAAGCCAGATCGGCATGGAGGCGGGCTGGCGCCCGGAGGCGCTGTACCGGGCAGGCCGGGGCCTTACCCTCTATGGGCGCGCTTACCAGAGCCTTGAGGCCGGATCGCTCTCGCTTGCCGATGATACGTTGCAGCTTGGTCTCGGTGCGCGCTGGAGGCCGTTAGCCGACCATGATTTCAGCCTTGCCGGTGAACGCCTGATCGCGGGCGGTGATCTGGCGCGCGATGCCTGGCTCCTGCGGGCCTCCTATGGCTGGACGCAAGGGGGCGACTGGAACCCGGTTGCTGACCGCTGGGTCTATACCAGCCTTTATGGCGACCTCGCCTGGATACCGGACGATCCGCAATTCATGTCCGCCTATGCCTCGGTGCGCCATGGCCTGCGCTTCCGGGCCGGAGAGGGCTGGGCCGTCACGCCCTATCTCACCGCCGTGGGTCAGATTTCCGATGACAGCTTTGTCACGCGTGAGCGGCTGGAGGCAGGCGCCGGGGTGATGGTCTCGCGCTGGTTTGGTGAAGATCAGTACCGCGCCTACCGCCACCGGGTCGATTTCGAGCTGGAATACCGGGCGGGTACAGGCGACACGCCCGATCACAGCGTGATTGGCCGTGTGGTGGTCAATTTCTGACAATTCACGTGATCTCAATGCCTATGCCCGATTTAACTGGAAGCTGAGGGCCGCCAGGCGTATAAACCTTGCCCTGGTATGGTTATTGGCACAGGCAGGGCATGGCGCTTCTCGCTTCCATACAGGCAGGCAGTGTTATCAAGACTGCGCTCGGCGCGGTTCTTGTGGCGGCTGGCCTTTCAGTATCGGGACGGGTTGCAGAGGATTATGCCTTGCGCGAGCGCGCCTATGCGCTGGCCGGAAGCGGGCAGTGCCGCGCCGCGCACAGCGCCTTTGCCGAACTTGCCCGTTCCAGCGGAAATGTGCGCGACTGGCTGGCAGCCGCCACTTGCGCCATCGAAGCTGGGGACCATGACCGGGCGGTGACGGCGCTGCAGGCCGTACTGGCCGAGCGCCACACACTCACCCTTGATGAGCAGCTTTTTGCCCTGCGCAGCTATGGCTATCGCGCTGAAGCGGCTGGTGACCGGTCGGGCACGCGCCAGGCATGGCGTGATGCAGCGGCGCTGTCGGGCGCTGCACAGGACCGGCTGATGGCGGCGCGCGCGGCCCGGCTTGACGGAGACCATGATGTGGCCCGCGCAGGGCTTGCCAGCCTGAGCCCCGGGGCTTTACCAGCGCAATTTGCAGCCATCTGGCATGACGAGCAGGCAAGCCATGCGCGCCTGGCCGGGCGTAACCGTGAAGCCCTGTCGCATATCGACCAGGCGATTGCCGCAGAAGACACGCCGTGGCGGCGCTATGAACAGGGCGTGGTGATGACGGCGCTTGGCATGCACCGTTCAGCGGCCCATGCGCTGGTGCTGGCCCATGAGGGTGCGCCGGATAATGCCAATATCCTTGTCTCGCTGGCCTATGCCAGCCGGGCCAGTGGTGAAACCGCCAGCGCGCGCGATTATTACCGCCAGGCCGTCAGCCTCGACCCGGAACTGTCTCGCCTCAGCGCTGATTTCTAGCCGCGTCTCGCCAACCGCTTGTTTACGCATGACGGGCTAATATCCCTGTCATGGAAACCCTGTTTGCAACCCTTCTGGCGGCTGCCGCCCTTGCGCTTGCCGGTCCGCCGCCGCCGGCTGAGGAAACGGCTGCGCCCGTCTCTGACCGGGTGCTGTCCACATCGTCAAGCTATGTGCGTATGGAGCCGGTTTCGGCTTCGGTGCGTGCCGGCGCCTATATGGGGGGTGTGCTGGAGGTCCAGTTCTCGCTGGATATTCCCGACGAGGCCCTGCGCGAGCAGGCGCGCGCCAGCACGCTTCGCCTGCGCGATGGCTATGTCACGGCGCTGACCAGCTATGGCGGGCTTGGCTACCGGGCAGGCGATGTGCCCGACTTCGTCCGTATCACACGTCTGTTGCAGCAATCGACCGACAGGACGCTCGGCGCACGCGGCGCCGAGGTCCTTATCCGTTCGATTGCGCTGCACGAGCCATAGGCCCGTACCCTGCCGCGCCCGTCAGCCGCGCGGCACGATGGTGAAGGTGACGGTCTCGCCGGCGGTATTCTCGCCTTCCCAGCTATCACCGAGGCTCAAGCCCTCCTGAATGGGCTGGCAATTGGTTTCGCCGCTCGCGCGGCTGGTACACAGTTCGCCGCCCTGAACCTCCCAGGTGCCGGAAATGCCGACATCGCTGGAATAGGTGCCGTCCTCGTTCAGCATCACCGTGTAGGTGACGCTGTCGGACTGGACCTGAAGCGCATGTTCAAGCAGCGCATCAACAGACGCGCCATGATCGTCCGCGCCAAACAGCGCAAGGCTGGCAGCAAGCATGGTCAGCATGAATACATCTCCCTTCGATTGCCCATGCCCTGTTGTGACAACGGGGCCGTCTGGCCCCGTCCCGGCATGGTTAACGGGAGCTTAACCAAAGCCCGGCTCAGGCGGAAGCGGCTTCATTGATGAATCTGGCCATTTCGACGTCCAGCGCGCTGACCCCGTCGCAATCATGCGTCGTCAGAACGATTTCCACCTTGTTGTAAACATTGAACCATTCAGGATGATGGTCCATCTTGTCGGCTTTCAGGGCGACGCGCGTCATGAAGCCGAACGCCGCGTTGAAATCATCGAATTTCACCGTGCGCGTGATGGCGTCTCGCGATCCTTGCGCCTTCGTCCAGCCGTCCACCTGCTTCAGGGCGGCATCAGCGCCAATTTTCTGCGGGGCCATTTATCGCTCCTTCGCCGTTTACACAAAAAAGACTCATCGCTGGCATAGTCGGTTCCGGTGAAACAAGAAAGGAGGCGGCAGACATGACCCGCTTTCTCGTATCCGAAACCAATCCTGGCGGACGCAAGCTGGAGGATATTCTCATCCAGCTGCGCGCCGAAGTGCTGACGCGTTCGACGAAAATCTCCGAGGACACGCGGCCCGAAGCCCTGCACGTGATGGGCAACAACATGAAGATACTGGAGCATTTGTCGGCAGCGATCGAGCTGGCGCAGGACTCCACCCATCTTCTGGACCGTGCCTTCGGCCCGTCGGAAGCCGCTCATGGCGGTCCGCCGCGGATCGGTGTGGCTTAAGGCGCGCTGCACTTCACGTTCTGCTTGAACTGAAAGGCTCAAGCGGCCAGCCTTGCTGAACTCGCACCGTTCAGCATCAGGGCCGCGCCATGACTCCATTCCAGTTCAGAACTGTTCCCCACATCGTTTCCGCGCCCGGCGCAGCTACTCAACTGGCCCGCCATGCCGCGCCTGCCCTGAAAGGCGCCAGACGCCTGCTGGTTGTCACCGACAAGGGTGTGATGGGGCTGGGCCTGCTCAAGGGCGCTCTGGAAGGGCTGAAAGCGGACGGTTTTCAGGTCCATGTGTATGACAAGGTGGTGGCCGACCCGCCTGAGAGCGTGATCCAAGAGGCCGTGGCCGAGGGGCGCGAATTCGGGGCCGAGGCTGTGATCGGCTTTGGCGGCGGCAGTCCGATGGACACTGCCAAGGTGGTCGCCCTGCTACTCGGCTCCGACCAGCCGCTTTCCGACATGTATGGCATGGACCGTGTGAAGGGGCCGCGCCTGCCGCTTATCCTCATTCCCACCACGGCCGGTACCGGCTCGGAGGTGACGAGCGTGGCCGTCATCACGACGGGGGCGACATCCAAGCGCGGTATTGCCGCTGCGCCGCTTTATGGAGACATGGCGGTGCTTGACGCGGATCTGACGCTGGGCCTTCCCAAGCATATCACGGCGGCGACCGGCATTGATGCCATGGTTCACGCCATCGAGGCCTTTACTGGCAAGCGGTTTAAAAACCCGGTCTCTGATGCGCTGGCGCTGGCGGCGCTAAAGATGCTCCACGTCAATCTGGAACGGGTGTGCAAGGACGGTTCGGACCGCGAGGCAAGGGCCGGCATGCTGCTTGGCGCCATGCTGGCGGGACAGGCCTTCTCCAACTCGCCGGTGGGCGGGGTGCATGCCATGGCCTATCCGCTGGGCGGCATGTTCCACGTGCCGCACGGGCTTTCCAACTCGGTCGTGCTGCCGCCCGTTCTGCGCTTCAATGCCAGCGCAGCCGAAAACCTCTATGCCGAGATTGCGGGTCATATCGGCTTGCAGGCCAGCTCTGCCGGGCTGATCGCGGAAATGGAGCGCATTGCCGATGCGGTGGGGATTGAGCGCCGCCTCTCACAGCTGGGCATCAGCCACAACGATATTCCCGCCATGGCCGAGGATGTGGCGGCCAATGACCGGCTATTGCCCAATAATCCGCGGCCCATGGCCTATGGTGATATCGTTGCCATGTATGAGGAAATCCTGTGAGCGGGCGTGAACCGCCTGCGCGGCGGCCCGATTACGCGGCGTTCGAGCGCATCGAGACGCGCTGGGCCGACAATGATGTCTACGGCCACATCAACAATGTCACCTATTACGCCTATTTCGACACGGCGGTGAACCGCTGGCTGGTGAAGGCAGGATTGCTGGACATTGCCGCTGGCGATCCCATCGGCCTCGTGGTCGAAACCGGCTGCCGCTATCACGCGCCGGCGGCCTTCCCCGACCGGCTGGAGGCGGGGATACGCGTGGGGCGGCTGGGTAATTCCTCTGTGCGCTACGAGATCGCGATTTTCCACGAAGGCGGGGAGGAGGCCATTGCCGAGGGCCATTTCACCCATGTCTATGTCGACCGTAAAACCCGCCGCCCGGTTTCCCTGCCCGAAAGCTGGCGCAAGGCGCTGGAGAGGCTGGCGGGTTAGGAAGTCTCACGCCTCCAGCGGATATTCCGCCTCGATCTCATAGGTATTGGGGCCACGGCTACGGCTGTGGCTGGAATAGAGGTGGAAGCGGTCGGCCAGAAAGGGCTGCGACTTCCATAAGTTCAGCCGCTCCTGGAATTTCTGCACCCGCACTATCTCGGCCATGTTGAGATAAGCGACCGTCAGGTGCGGCGTGTAATTGCGCTTTTCCATGTCCATCCCGGCCTTCACCCCGGCGCGGTGACACTGACGGGCAAGGCGTTCGAGCGGTTCGCCGCCATCCACACCCAGCCACAGCGCATGCGGGCTCGCCTTGCCAAAATGGCCAGTGCCTTTCAGGCGCAGCTCGAACGGGGCAATGCGTATGAGGGACAGCTCGTGATCGAGCTCTGCGATCATGTCTTCGGGCCATTCGCCATAGAAGGCGAGGGTGATGTGGAAGTTTTCCTCCGGGCGCCATTTCGCGCCGGGCACGCCTTTGAGGAGCGGGCTTACCCGCTCGGCGATTTCCTCCGGCACAGGCAGGGCGGCAAAGACACGTAAGGCCATGGCCCATTAGCGCCCTGCGCCGGGTGGAGGGTCAAGGCCCCGCCCCATTGCAATGTGCAGCCAACAGGCGTATAAGCGCGCTCATCAGGTTCGATGTGCCGGATGGCACTATCGGGCGGCTCTCATCGGGGGCCGCCTTTTTCATTGCCTTTTTTGGCCAGTTTGCCGCTTCGGAGCCCTCTTTGAGAACACGCAACCGCCAGGACGAGATCATTGCCGCGCTCGCGGACCCGGTCGCTGACGCGATCGGCTATGAGATCGTGCGCATCCGCGTGTTGTCGGGCAAGCGCCAGACCGTGCAGATCATGGCGGAAAAGGCCGACGGCACGATGGATGTGGAAGATTGCGCGAAGCTGTCGCGCGCCCTGTCCGAAGTGTTTGAAACAAACGATCCGATTTCGGGCGAATATGTGCTGGAAGTCTCCTCGCCCGGCATTGACCGCCCGCTGACCATGCTCGCCCATTTTGAACGCTGGGAGGGGTTTGAAGCCAAGATCGAGCTCGACCGGCTGGTAGAGAACCGCAAGCGCTTCCGGGGCATTCTGGCCGGGATCGAGGGCGAAAACGTGCTGATCGACCTCGAGGGCGAGGAAGAGACGGCCATGTTGCCGTTTGAATGGATTGCCGAGGCCCGCCTTGTGCTGACCGATGCGCTGATCGCCGAGTCCCTAAAAGGGCGCGGCGGGGAAGCCCCGGTCTGGACAGACGGGGCCGAAACCGTGACTGACGACACCCAAACCGACAAAACCTCAAAGACCAACAGATAACAGGATACTCATCATGGCCATCGGGGTCAGCGCCAACAGGCTGGAACTTCTGCAGATTGCCCGCGCGGTTGCGCAGGAAAAGATGATTGACGAGCCGCTGGTGCTCGCCGCAATCGAGGAAGCGATCCAGAAAGCGGCGCGCTCGCGCTATGGCAGCGAGCTGGACATACGCTGCTCGATCCATCCCAAGACCGGCGAGATGAAGCTGACCCGCCACACCACAGTGGTTGAGGAAGTCGAGAACGACTCCCAGGAAATCAGCCTGGAAGAAGCTAAGAAAATGGACCCGAATGCCGAGATCGGCACCGTGTTCGAGGAAGAGCTGCCGCCGATCGAGTTTGGCCGCGTCGCTTCGCAGACCGCCAAGCAGGTGATCACGCAGAAAGTGCGCGAGGCCGAGCGCGAGCGTCAGTACGAAGAGTACAAGGACCGTATCGGCGAGATCATCAACGGCATCGTCAAGCGCGTCGAATACGGCAATGCGATTATCGATCTGGGCAAGGCCGAAGGCATTATCCGGCGCAATGACGCGATTCCGCGCGAGGCGCTGCAGCCCAATGACCGCGTGCGCGCCTATATCTACGATGTGCGCACCGAAGTGCGCGGGCCGCAGATATTCCTGTCGCGCGCACACCCGGACTTCATGGCCGCCCTGTTCGCGCAGGAAGTGCCGGAAGTCTATGAAGGCATTATCGAAATTCCCCGCGTGGCGCGTGACCCGGGCAGCCGCGCCAAGATCGCCGTCATTTCCAATGACAGCTCCATCGATCCTGTGGGCGCGTGCGTCGGCATGCGCGGCAGCCGCGTCCAGGCGGTGGTGAATGAGCTGGCGGGCGAGAAGATCGACATCATTCCGTGGAATCCGGATCCCGCGACCTTCATCGTCAACGCGCTGCAGCCGGCGGAAGTCGCCAAGGTGGTGCTGGACGAGGAAAGCCAGCGCATCGAGGTGGTGGTCCCTGATGACCAGCTGTCGCTGGCCATTGGCCGCCGGGGCCAGAATGTGCGCCTTGCCAGCCAGCTGACCGGCTGGTCGATCGACATCCTGACCGAGGTTGAAGAGAGCGAGCGCCGCCAGAAAGAGTTCACCGAGCGCACGGCCCTCTTCATCGAAGCCCTTGATGTGGACGAGGTGATTGCCCAGCTTCTGGCAACAGAGGGCTTCACTGATGTGGAAGACCTCGCCTTTGTCGAGCTGGATGAAATCGCCGTCATTGAAGGCTTTGATGATGAAACGGCTGAAGAAATCCAGACGCGCGCGCGCGAATTCCTCGACAAGCGGGCTACCGAGCAGGATGCCCGCCGCAAGGAGCTGGGCGTGGACGACGCGCTTCTGGAGATTGACGGCGTCACCCTGCCGATGGCGGTGAAGTTCGGCGAGAACGAGGTGTTCACGGTCGACGATCTGGCCGGCATGACGCCGGACGATCTGCGTGGCTGGTACGAAACCCGCGATGGCGAGCGCGTGCGTGAGCCGGGCATTCTTGATGGCTTTGATATCGAGGCCGCCGACGCTGAACGCCTCATCATGAAGGCCCGCGTGGCCGCTGGCTGGATTTCCGAAGAGGACCTGCCTGCCGAGGAGCCCGAAGAAGCCGAGGCGGACGCAGGGGCGGACATCGACGAGGCCGTCGAGGACGCGCTCGCCGAGGATGGCGAGTTTGACCTTGCCGCGCTGGAGGCCGAGGCCGAGCGCCTGGGCGTGGACCTTGAAACCCTCATCAATGCGGGTGAGGAAGCTGAGACGGCGGAGGAAGACGAAGACAGGTGAGCCGCGGCGTACGGGAAACCCGCGTGAAGACGCCCCGGACACGGCGCTGCATCGCGAGCGGTGAGACCGCTCACGAGGCCAGCCTGATCCGTGTGGTGGCCAGTCCTGACGGGATGGTGGTGCCGGATATTGCGGCCAAGCTGCCCGGACGCGGGGCCTGGATCAGCGCCAGCCGGGAGGCGGTTGCCACCGCCATAAGGCGCAAGGCCTTTCAGCGGGCTTTCGAGGGGCCGGTAACGGTGCCTGAGGGGCTTGCTGACGAGATCGAAAGACAGCTTGCCGCACGGGCACTGTCAATTTTAGGTCTCGCAAGGCGCGCAGGACGGCTCGCAATGGGGTATGATGGCTCCAGAGGTGCCATCACCGCATCGCCGCCGCCGGCCTGGCGCATCGAGGCCAGTGACGGCGCGGCGGACGGGCGGCGCAAGCTGGACCAGCTGGCGCACGGTGCGGCGCCGGGTGTTCCTGTGGCGATGTGTTTCAGCGCCGGGGAACTTGGCGCGGCGCTTGGGCGCTCCGGTGTGGTGCATCTTGTGCTGTCACCGGGACCGGAGGCTGCGGCGTTCGGAGTGTTGATGGGCAAGCTGGCCGGTTTCAGGGCCACAGGCCCGCAAACGCCGGACGGCCCGGCACGAGAGAGTTGAAACGGCAGGCAGGACCGCTAGTTTAGCGGACCTTTCGCCAGAGCCGGATGGACAGGGCAGTAAGCATTGCTGCGGCGCAGTGCTTCGACAGGCCTTTTATGCAGAGCCGCGATGAAAGACGTTTATGAGCGACGCTGACGAACGCAATCCTTCGGGCCGCAAGCCCCTCACCCTCGGCGCCCGTACCGGATCGGGTACCGTGCAGCAGAGCTTTGCGCGCGGCCGCTCCAAGGCGGTTGTGGTTGAGAAGAAACGCAAGCGGATTGCTCCAGGCGCTTCAGGTGCGCCTGCGGGCAAGGATGCCGGCACACCGGCTGGCAAGCCTGCTGCCAGCGACGCTGACAAGGCGCGTGCAGCGCTGGCCGCCAAGGCCAAGCAGCTCGGGCTTTCCGAAGAAGAGCTGATCCGCCGCCAGCGGGCGATTGCGCGTGCGCGGGCCGAGGCCGAAGAGCGTGACGCGAAGAAGAAGGCTGAAGAGGCCGAGCACGCCCGCAAGGCCGAAGAGGACCGTAAGGCTCTCGAAGACCAGCGCCGGCGTGAGGAAGAGGCCCGCAAGGAGGCTGAGGCCCGCAAAAAGGCCGAGGCCGAACGGGCCGCGGCGCCTGATCCGGCTGACATTCCTGTTCCCGTCGATCCCGACACGGCCAAACCCCTGCGCAAGGTTGTCGACAAGGACGCCCGCGCCAAGGACGAGGCGCGCGGCGGTGACGTTGAGGATGACGAGGGCCGCGCCAAGAAGAAGCTGGCTCCGGCTGCCAAGGCTGCGCCGTCACGGTCCAAGGATGCTGGCGAGCGCCGCCACAAGGGGCGCCTGACCATCCAGAATCTCGTCGAGGACGATGAGGGGCGCCAGCGCTCACTCGCCTCGATGCGCCGCGCCCGTGAACGCGAGAAGCAGCGCCGCACGCAAGGCGGCACCGAGCGCGAGAAGGTTGCGCGCGACGTTGTCGTGCCGGAAAGCATCACCGTGCAGGAACTGGCCAACCGGATGGCGGAACGCGCCGCCGATGTGGTGAAATTCCTGATGAAGCAGGGCCAGATGGTCCGTGCTGTGGACTTCCTTGACGCCGATGATGCCGAGCTGATCGTTGAAGAGTTTGGTCACCGCGTGAAGCGCGTGTCGGACGCGGATGTGGAAGAAGGCTTCATCTCTGCAGATGATGCTGAAGAGACCAAACAGCCGCGCCCGCCGGTCGTGACCATTATGGGCCACGTTGACCACGGCAAGACCTCGCTTCTCGATGCCCTGCGCTCCACCGACGTTGCTGGCGGCGAGGCCGGTGGCATCACGCAGCATATCGGCGCCTATCAGGTGCAGCTGAAATCCGGCGAGAAGATCACCTTCCTGGATACGCCTGGCCACGCCGCCTTCTCGGCAATGCGTGCCCGCGGGGCGCAAGCCACCGATATTGTGATCCTGGTGGTGGCCGCTGATGACGGCGTGATGCCGCAGACGGCGGAAGCCATCAATCATGCCAAGGCGGCCGGCGTGCCGATGATTGTGGCGGTCAACAAGATCGACAAGCCCGATGCGACGCCGGACAAGGTGCTCAACGAGCTTCTCCAGCACGAGATCGTGACCGAATCCATGGGCGGTGACGTCCAGTTCGTGCCGGTCTCCGCGCTGAAGAAGATCGGTCTTGATGAGCTGACTGACGCGATTTCGCTGCAGGCGGAAATGCTGGAGCTCAAAGCCAATCCAGACCGCTCTGCCGAAGGCATCGTGATCGAGAGCCAGATCGACAAGGGCCGCGGCCCGGTCGCGACCGTTCTGGTCAAGCGCGGCACGCTGAAACGTGCCGATATCGTTGTCGCCGGTGTTCAATGGGGCAAGGTGCGTGCGCTGACCAATGAGCGCGGTGCGCAGATGAGCGAAGCCGGTCCGTCACTGCCAGCCGAGATTCTCGGCCTTGATGGCGCGCCGGAGCCGGGCGAGGCCTTCTCGGTGGTTGAGAGCGAGGCACGCGCGCGTGAAATCGTCGATTACCGCATGCGTCAGCGCCGCGACAAGTCGGGCGGCACGGGCGGTGGCGGCACATCGCTGGAACAGATGATGGCCCGCCTGCAGCAGAACGAAGTGCAGGAACTGCCCGTCCTCATCAAGGCGGACGTTCAGGGCTCTGCCGAGGCGCTGACCGGCGCGCTGGAAAAAGTGGGCAATGAGGAAGTGCGTGCCCGCGTCATTCATGCGGCCCCGGGCGGTGTGTCAGAGGCCGATGTGCAGCTGGCGAAAGCCTCCGGCGCTCCGATCTTTGCCTTCAATGTGCGCGCCAACAAGCAGGCGCGTGATCTGGCCGAGCAGGAAAAGGTCGAGATCCGTTATTACTCGATCATCTATGACGTGATCGACGACGTGAAGAAGACGCTGGAAGGCCTTCTGGCACCTGAGAAACGCGAAACCTTCATCGGTTACGCCGAGATTCTGGAAGTCTTCAACATCACCAAGCTTGGCAAGGTGGCCGGTTGCCGCGTGACCGAAGGCGTGGTGCGCCGCGGCTGCGGTGTGCGCCTGCTGCGCAATGACACCGTCATCCATGAAGGCGAGCTCTCCACGCTCAAACGCTTCAAGGACGAGGTCAATGAAGTGCGTGCCGGCACCGAATGCGGCATGGGCTTTGTCGGCTATCAGGACCTGCAAAAGGGCGACCAGATCGAGTGCTTCACCGTGGAGGAGATCGAGCGCAAGCTCTGATCATCTCGCACCAGACCGCAGAGTGACAAACCCCGGCTGGAAACAGCCGGGGTTTTTGTTTGCGGCAGGGAAGGCGCAGGCGGCCGGGGAACACGCGCGGGTCCGGCAGGGTTGAAGCGGGGATGCCTGAATTGAAGGATCCCGGATGAACGCCTCTCTTGTCTTGCCCGTTATCATGGTCGTTATCGCAGGTGCTGCGGTTGCGACGCAGCCGGCGTTCAATGCCCAGCTTGCCGCGCTGCTGCATTCCCCTTTGCGTGCCGCGCTGGTGAACTTTACGGCGGGCGCGCTGATACTGCTCAGCCTGGTACTGGTCTTCGCCCTGCGCAACGGATTGCCTGCCCGCGAAACCATGGTCTCTGTGCCTCCTTATCTTTGGATTGCAGGCGGTGCGCTCGGTGCGCTGTTCGTCACCACATCGGCATGGGCGACACCCAAGATCGGGGTAGGGGCCTTCTTCTCCGTGCTCATCGCCGCGCAGCTTATCGCGGCGCTGGTGATGGACCATTTCGGTCTTCTGGGCCTTGATGTGCGTCCGGCCAATCTGATGCGCATTGGCGGTGTTCTTCTTCTGATGGCCGGTGCCATCATGGTCGTGCGCGGCTGAGCGGCTTGCCAGCGGGCGTACAAGCGCGTATCACCCGCCCCCTTCTCAAGGGCGTCCCGGTTCAATCCCGGCCCGTCCTGCGCGGAAACGAGGTGCAGACCCATGAAAGCCCAATCCCAGAGGCAGCTGCGCGCCGGTGAGCTGGTGCGCCGGGCGCTGGCCGATATCATCGCCGAAGGCGCGATCCATGATCCGGCGGTGGCAGGCGTGCCGGTGACCGTCACCGAGGCGCGCATGAGCCCCGATCTGCGCCATGCGACCGTGTTCGTCGCCGCCATGGGCCAGGCTGACCGGGTGAAGCTGGCAAAGGCGCTCGATCACGCATCTGGCTATCTCCAGCGCGAGCTGGCCCGCCGGATTGATCTGCGCTTTACGCCCAAGCTGCGCTTTGAAGCCGATGACCGCTTTGATGACGCCGCCCATGTGGACGAGGTGCTCTCACGCCCTCAGGTGAAACGCGATCTGGATTAGGAAGGCGCTTCTTTCTCTCGTCACCCCCGCGCAGGCGGGGGTCCAGAGTTTGTTTTGCGAGGACGTTGAAAGCCAGCTCTGGGCTCCCGCCTGCGCGGGAACGACGAAACGGAGTTAATTATCAGGCAGGACCGGAAACATAATGGCACGCAGGAAAAAGGGTAATCCGGTCGATGGCTGGGTCTTGCTGGACAAGCCCGCCGAGATGACCTCGACGCAGGCCGTGTCTGCGGTGCGGCGCATTTTCGATGCCCGCAAGGCCGGGCATGCCGGCACGCTGGACCCGCTGGCGACGGGCCTGTTGCCGATTGCGCTGGGTGAGGCCACCAAGACCGTGCCGTTCGCGCAGGACGGCATGAAAACCTACCGCTTCACCATTCGCTGGGGCATCTCCACCGATACGCTGGACGCCGAAGGCGAAGAGACAGCGAAAAGCGATGTACGCCCTGCGCGCGCGGCCATCGAGGCTGTCCTGCCGCAATTTGTTGGCGAGATCGGCCAGATACCGCCTGCCTTCTCGGCCATTCGTGTGGATGGCGCGCGCGCCTATGATCTGGCGCGTGCCGGCGAGATTGTGGAGCTGGAAGCGCGCACTGTGCGCATTGATGCGGTCTCCCTGCTCGATACGCCGTCCGCAGACCTTGCCGTTCTGGAAATGCATTGTGGTAAAGGCACCTATGTGCGCTCTCTGGTGCGCGACATTGCGGCGGCGCTGGGCGCGGAGGGCCATGTCGCCGCGCTGCGCCGGGTGGCGGTCGGGCCGTTTGATATCGCGGACGCCATCACGCTGGCTGATCTCGATGCGCTGAAATCTGAGGGCCGCGAAAGCGAAGCGCTCGATCCCGTCCACGCCGCTGCCAGCGATCTGCCGGTACTGGATGTAACCCCTGATCAGGTGGCTTATTTGCGCCAGGGCCGGGCCATTGTAGTGCCGCCCCGCCGGGTCGAGGCTTTGCGGGCCTTGCGCTGTGAGCGCTGGATAGGCGACCGGGACTGTTCGCGCTCGGTACTGGCGATGGACGGCGATGAGCCGGTTGCCATTGGCGACCTGCAGGCGGGCAAGCTTTCGCCCTGGCGGGTATTTGTGCCGTCCGGGGCCTGATCCTCGCGCGCATGTGAGCGTGTATTCGCCTTACATGCCTTGCTATCGGCACACTTTGCGTCCATAAGCACCGCGCATGACTGCCGACCTTGCTGGACGGTGCCCTGGCAAGGCCGGAAATGACCGGCACTGAGGAGATGACATATGTCGATCACTGCAGAGCGCAAAGCTGCGCTCATCAAGGAATATGCCCGTGAGGCCAACGACACCGGCTCGCCGGAAGTCCAGGTGGCCGTGCTCTCCGAGCGCATCGCCAACCTCACCGAGCATTTCAAGACTCACAAGAAGGACAATCACTCGCGCCGGGGCCTGCTCAAGCTCGTCTCCCAGCGCCGCCGCCTTCTTGACTATCTGGCCCGTATTGACGAACCGCGTTACCGGGTCCTGATCGCAAAGCTGGGCCTGCGCCGCTAGGCTCTGCTTCCCTTCAACGCCGGTCACCCCCTGGTGACCGGCGTTTCCTTAGGGGCCGTGATGGTCACGGCCCTGTCCGTACGTACGAGAGAACATGTTCAATATTCAAAAAGAGACGATCGACTGGGCTGGACGCCAGCTCACCATTGAAACCGGCCGCATGGCCCGCCAGGCAACCGGATCGGTTCTGGTCACTTACGGCGAGACAAGTGTGCTCGCGACCGCCGTGGCGATGAAACAGGTCAAGGACGGGATCGACTTCTTCCCGCTGACCGTGAACTACCAGGAAAAATACTTCGCAGCCGGGAAAATCCCCGGTGGCTTCTTCAAGCGCGAAGGCCGCCCGACCGACAAGGAGACGCTGACCTCGCGCCTCATCGACCGGCCGATCCGCCCGCTCTTCCCCAAAGGCTTCAAGAACGACACGCAGGTCATGCTGACCGTGCTGTCGCACGACATGGAAAACGATCCCGATATCGTGGCCATGGTCGGCGCGTCGGCGGCGCTGGTGCTGTCCGGCCTGCCTTTCCTTGGCCCCATCGGCGCTGCGCGCGTGGGTTACAAGGATGGCGGCTATGTCATCAATCCGACCATTGACGAGATGAAAGAGTCCGATCTTGACCTGGTTGTCGCCGGTACGGGCGACGCCGTGATGATGGTCGAGTCCGAAGCGAAAGAACTGACCGAAGAAATCATGCTCGGCGCGGTGATGGCTGGCCACGAGGCCTTCCAGCCCGTGATCGACATGATCATCCGCCTGGCGGAAAAAGCCGCCAAGGAGCCGTGGGACTTCGTGCCGGAAGACCATTCCGAGCTGGAAGCCAAAGTCCAGAAGCTCGTCGGCAAGGACATCGCCAAGGCCTACACCATCCAGAACAAGGCAGAGCGCTACGCCGCTGTTGGCCTTGCCAAGGAAAAGGCGCTTGCTGAACTCGCCCTGTCGGAAGCCAATCCGGACGGTGCTGATCCAGTGGTGCTCAAAGGCGTGCTCAAAGACGTGGAAGCGTCTGTCGTGCGCGGCGGCATCATCAAGACCGGCAAGCGCATTGACGGCCGTAAGCTCGATGATGTGCGCGCCATCGTGTCGGAAGCGGGCATTTTGCCGCGCACGCACGGTTCGGCACTCTTCACCCGCGGTGAAACGCAGGCGCTGTGCGTCGCCACGCTCGGCACCGGTGAAGACGAGCAGATGATCGACGATCTGACGGGGATGTATAAGGAGCGCTTCATGCTCCACTATAACTTCCCGCCCTATTCGGTCGGTGAAACCTCGTTCCGCCTGGCTCCGGGCCGCCGCGAAATCGGCCACGGCAAGCTGGCCTGGCGGGCCATGCGCGCGGTTCTGCCGAGCGCAGAGGATTTCCCCTACACGATCCGTCTGGTCTCCGAGATCACCGAGTCCAATGGTTCGTCCTCGATGGCGACGGTGTGTGGTTCATCCCTCGCGCTGATGGATGCCGGTGTGCCGATCAAGCGTCCGGTTTCGGGTATCGCCATGGGCCTTATCAAGGACCCGGAAGGCATTGCTGTTCTCTCCGATATTCTCGGTGATGAAGATCATCTCGGCGATATGGACTTCAAGGTGGCCGGTACGGAAGTCGGCATCACCTCGCTGCAGATGGACATCAAGATCGCCGGCATCACCAAGGAGATCATGGAAACCGCCCTTAGTCAGGCTCATGCCGGGCGCGCCCATATCCTTGCCGAGATGAACAAGGCGCTTACTGGCGCCCGCGGCGAA
Source organism: Glycocaulis sp. (assembly GCF_051859565.1). Taxonomy (GTDB): domain Bacteria; phylum Pseudomonadota; class Alphaproteobacteria; order Caulobacterales; family Maricaulaceae; genus Glycocaulis. The sequence goes on along the minus strand of NZ_JBHYFK010000001.1, from coordinate 470 downwards.
CTGGCTGATACTGCGCCGCGCATCGAGCAGATGAAAATCCCGGTCGACAAGATCCGCGATGTTATCGGCACGGGCGGCAAGGTGATCCGCGAGATCGTGGAGAAGACCGGCGCCAAGGTGAATGTCGAAGACGATGGCACGATCAAGATCGCCTCGTCTGATGCCGCGTCGATCAAGGCGGCCCGCGACTGGATTCACTCCCTGACGGCCGAGCCGGAGCAGGGCGCGGTCTATCAGGGCAAGGTGGTCAAGGTCATGGACTTTGGCGCCTTTGTGAACTTCTTCGGCGCGCGTGACGGCCTCGTTCACGTCTCGCAGCTGAAAGCCGAGCGCGTCAATCACCCGAACGACGTCGTCAAGGAAGGCGACCTTGTATGGGTGAAGCTGATGGGCTTTGACGACCGGGGTAAGGTGAAACTTTCCATGAAGGTCGTGAACCAGGAAACCGGCGAGGAAATCGCCACTGAGGG